>CAWDAV010000001.1:0-200525 GCA_963800365.1 Candidatus Bathyarchaeota archaeon
ATCAAATGATGACAATTTTAATGTATAAAGGGAGTAATATATTTAATAATTCAGGAACCATTCCTTTTATCAATAGAAATTCATATTTTTCCGATTGTATCTGCATTATTTTAACGCTATTTGTCAGTAACAGTAAATATTAAGATGCAATACATTAATCGTCGGTGGCGGCAAAGCTTGACAATTTCAAAAAACCAGAGCCCACGTCCAAATAGAATAAAAAAGAAGCATTTTTTGCTTGTTCTAAGCGGACAGCCAAACCAGCAAGCATGTTACCCGTAAGATTCAGGCAGCACTTCAGCAAAAACTATCCCAACGCTCATTTTGATTTCCCACTTTGGGAAACACTAACAAAAAACCGAACCAAACAAGAGGATTGACAAAATATAAATGAAGATAAACGTCATTCGTCCAGACGATTTACTCAACTTGAAAGTTGAAACAATCAACCTACGCCTTGAAAACAAGGGCCTCAACCTTAAGGACCATCAAAAGCCGGTCTTGGTCGTAGATAACCCCAAAAAGCCAGCATTCCTCGTTGTTTTGTTCCCAACCCAAAGTATCGAAGAGACCGCATACTTCGAAAACTCAGTCGTTCCGTCAGCACAAAACCCAAACCAGAATGTACCGGTTCAACCGGGAATAGACAAAACCAAGACAGACCCAGAAACGAACCGCGCACTCACCGACACAAACAAGACCACAAGCGAAACTTTGGACCCACCCGGAGTTATAGGACCAAATAGAACGGCAACAGCCAAACCCGCAAACCCCAGCAAACTCGTCTTCAAAGTACCGCCTAACGCCCAAATTCCTTACACAATCCAAGGCTTAATAGACTGGTCAAACCTGGAACTGCAAGTTAACCCAATCGCCACCATAGGAGACCACCCTACACAAGCCCAAATCGACAACGCACCCCCAATCCAAGCGCCAAAACCCACAGAAACCGCCCTCGAACTCCCCTACCAACTAATAATCTCCCCAACAAACGACGTAACATGGGACCACAGACCAAAACCCTTCACAACCAAAGGACGAACAAACTATGGCACACGAGACTCCAACTCAAAACAAAAGCTGGCCCTATGGAACTCTCACGAAGTAACCGCGCAACGATGAGGGCTATTTGGTCAAACTACCCAAACTACGATCCTGACAAAAGACCCACAAACGCTTTCGCACCCGACCCAGATCTTGGCCGCACCGCAATGAGTACGGACGATCGTTGGCAAATCGTCATCTTAACCTCTGCATTCCATGGTTACGAAGGCAAAGTCATTTACACCATGCCACAGTGTGAAGCTGCAACTCCAGTCTTCAAATCAGCGAAAACTGAGACCGCCAAGGTAAAAGAAACCCCGCAATCAGCTTTAATCGTCACTGAAGCTGAAAACCAAAGTCTGGGCGTCATCAGCGACAGTTTACAGGCAGGTCATTTCCGTCTAACGGGGCAATACGTTCCCAAGCCGTTTTACGCAGAGCAGTTGATCCTTTCTTCTTTGGGAGGCTGGCTGCGTTCACGCGGAAACTGGACTCCCCCCAAAAGGGTCAAGACAAAACCTCTTGAGGCTGCACCCAACTTCGAACAAATCGTGAACGTCCTCGAAAAGAAACCTTCAACTCTGCTTTCAATGAAAGAAGCCGAAGAGGAAGTTTCGGGTGGGGACACATCACCAACGATGACTCCCATGATGCTCGTTACGCCAACCAGTTCCCCCCAACTGGATCTGTCAGAATGGGTTCATGTGGCCACGCAGGGGCGCGACCACTACGTTCGAATAGTCTACGAAGGCGAACTTTGGCCTTTCCGGCACAGAGCCGCCCTAATCAAAGTGACAGAACGCAAATTCAAGGAAACCGCGGGAATCGTGGGCGCATATTTGATGCAGCGCATGTATATCGTCGTCCGCGAGCCCGAAAAACAATTCACAGAACGCGCAAGCCCCTTCCAAATGGTCCGGCTAACGACCACAGTCACACCCGATATAGCAGACCCAAACGTAATCAACAGCACCACCCGCTCATTCTGGGTCGAAGTCACAACAACCGCCAGCCCACGCGAAATGTTCCAATTCCACGCCGTCGGTAAAGACTGGTCAGGCAACCTAATAGACTTCACCATCCCCGAGATGTTTGTTTCCATTAGCGACCTCCCTGACGTTGCACCAACCAAAACAAAACTTATAGTGGAAGCATACAACGCACAAGACAAAATCAAAACCCGAGGCGCCAAACTGTTCGGAAACAAAGTCACATTCGCAGAGCAGGACTCAGACCCCGCAAACAAAAACGACAACACACAACTCGTCACGGAAACCCTTAACTTTGTCGTCGACCAATCAGGCAATCCTGCCAAGATGCTTTTTGCCACAGTAAAAATCCCACAAGTCCAAGATCTCCTCGGTAAAGACACATCAACCACAATAGCCTACTACAAAGATTACGTTGCAGCGGGCTTCGACGACGTAAACGGAGTCTTCGCGCAAATAGTTTCCGAAAACCTCACCCAAAACTTCCCACTTAACGATCCAATCCAAGGTTTGCAAACCGAGACATTCGGTTTAGGGTTCAGCTCCGACAAGGCAGGCGGCTTCGCGACACCCAACATGAACCTGTCTACTTTAACCCGAAAGCTAGGACCAATAGCAGGCAACGCAGTCGATGCGCTAACAGACAATTTCGATCCCAACGTCGTTCTTTTCGGGAGTCACCGCACAACTGTTTGGCGCTTTCGATCTAGTTAACTTGCTCTTACCCACAAGCCTTGGCAAAAACGCGCCAAAGCTCCAGACCAAAACCGAAGACGTTGCGGGCGGAGGAAAACTGATTCAGGCGATCTTAGACTGGAACCCCGACCTAACAGGCGTCAACATAGGCGTTGTGGAATTCATCGATCACGGACATAGATTCGACTCCAAGCAAACTTAACGTTCATGGCGTAGCAAAGAAAACCGTAAGTTTTGACAACATGGCTTCGCCTCCGACTTTTGACCTCAATGGAAAGCTAACCGACTTCATCGTCACAATCCTGGATTGCGTCAAAATTAACTTCACCGAGTTCAGCTTTGTAACCCAAGATGGCAAGAAACCCGACGTTAACGTGAAGTTGGACCCTGCAACGCCGGTTCAATTTATCGGCGATTTAGAGTTTGTGGAAGAACTTCGAAAAGCAATCCCGCCTGACCTGTTCGGTTCAGGCCTCAGCATAGACATCAGTCCAACGGGAATTAGAGCAGGATTCGCCTTTGCCTTGCCACCCATTTCCGTGGGGGTATTCGCGCTCAAAGACATCAGCCTAGGTGCAGCTGTGACGCTGCCGTTCCTCGATGGCAAACCAACCTTTGACTTCAACGTTTCCGAAAGAGAACATCCGTTTCTGCTAAGCGTATCCTTCTTCGGCGGCACAGGCTTCTTCCGCCTACAACTAGATACCCTGGGTATGAAAGAATTAGAGGCGGCCCTCGAATTTGGCGCAACCGCTGCACTGGACATCGGAGTTGCCAGCGGCGAAGTACACATAATGGCAGGCATCTACTTCTCCCTACAACGACAAGAAGACGCCCTAGAGTTTTCAGCCACCCTTTCAGGTTACCTGCGGCTCGGAGGGTCCCTCAACGTCCTTGGAATAATCTACATTTCCGTCGAATTCAATTTGAGTTTCACATATGATTCAGGCCGCGATAAAGCATTCGGACGAGCGACCTTAACCGTCGAAGTTGAAGTCCTCTTCTTCAGCGCCTCAGTCGAACTAACAGTAGAACGCGCATTTGGAGGCAGCGGAGACCCGCACTTCAATGAAACATTTACCAAACCAGAAGTGTGGAACGACTACGCGCGAGCTTTCGCATAGAGGAGAAATACAAGATGACACTCGAAACAAAAGCCAAAACCATATCCAAACAACCCGTAATAGTTTCAAAACTACAACAACAGAACACGGCACCAAAACCAAGCCAGCAAACCCCACATATTCTAACAAAACAAACAGTAATGTTCACCATTATGGCACGTGGCGTCACCCTGAACACCGACACTTCCCCCGTTTCCGTCTACGTGTCCCCAAGACTTTTTGGTGCACATATGCTAGGTGCATACCCAGACTGGCTGCACTGGACAAAACTTCTCAAAGAAAAAGGTTTCACCATCGAAGTGCAATGCGGCACCCAAATAACAGCCATACAAATTAACAGAGATCTCCTTCAGCCCGAACTTTGGGAAGAACTTTTCAAAGATGATACCTTAGTTCGTCCATTCGATTTCCCCGACTACTCAAACCGCGATGTCCTCTCCTACTCAGTCAGACAAACATTCAGCGCCTTAAAAGCAACTTACCAGAAAGCCAGTTTGGACCTTGGACTACCAGACTACCTTGAACGTGACCCGTCCGAAAGAAGGAAAAGTAACCGTCAAAAATTAACAGAGATGATCAACGGACTAGACGTACATTGGGATGGCCGACTCGCTCCAAAGTGGCGTGCCATGGTCCGAATCAGACAACCAACAAAGGATACACTCAAATATCAAAACACTCCACCATTAAGCGGACCCCTCGACAGCGAAGGCGCCATAGTAGCAGAGCCCAACGCAGAAGCACTAAACAAAATAGCCTTGCCGTTTTCCGTTTTCCACCACATGCCTACTCCAGAATACAAACATAACCGCGACGCAAACGACAATCTTGCACTTGACACGAAAAACCTGCTAGATTTCCACAAAGTCCTTTCTTCATTAAACTCTTACCCCGATTTGCTTCGAGCTTTAGGCTTGGTTTTTGACCTCGAATTGCCTCCAAACTTTGTTCAAATACCGGCGGGCAAATACGGCACGCTATGGGTAAGCAAAGCAATTGCGGGTTGGTCCTGGTCAGTTATACCTGAGACTCCACAACTGAAAACAGCCTACGTTTTGAAAAAAATCGGTGGTAAAAACTTGTTCTGCAATGCGCCTCGCTACCTGGACGACCCAACGTTTCCCATTGCAGTCATTGGTTTATTGCGGTTAAACCCGGACGACTTCGGCCTCGCCCAACTAGACGTGGACGGGGGCATGCACAAAACTATAAACTTGGCAGAAACGCTTCATCCGTCTCCTGAAACAAACATAGGTCTCTATGTACAACCGCTCGAAGCCCCCAATCCCGAAGTCTTTGACCCAGAAGCTACGCTTCCTTCTCTGCGATCTGGAGGATTTTCCCTTTACGCAGACAGAAGAGCACAGCAACTCCTCACCACTATATCACAATCCAAAGCCTTCAACGACGCAGTCGAAGGCAAAACACCCCAACAACGTCCCTTCTTCGAAGAAGACCTAATCCGAGGCTACCGACTGGACGTCTGGGACTCATCCACCGACGCGTGGCACTCACTCCATATGCGCCAAGGAGAATACCTAATCGGTGAAAAACAAAAACCGTTCAAACCCAAAAGCAAAACTGAAGAGGGATTCATCCAGTTGGCCATAACACAACCAGCCGACGGCGCAACACCAATAACCAACGACCTCTACCTGCACGAAGCCATGGCACGCTGGGACGGTTGGAGCCTAAGCGCACCCATGCCTTCCAAACACTTAAGCCGCTACGCCGACCCAAGCAAAGCAATTCCCAAAGACAACGATCCAGAATACTACGAAAATCAACCAGATACACCCTTCAAACTGGCAACAAAATTCACAGTTACCCCCAAGTCTTTGCCACGTCTAAAATTTGGCATACGATACCGATTCCGAGCACGTGCAGTTGATTTGGCAGGAAACAGTTTGAAAATCGAGGACGAATTTGCTAAAACCTTTTCACCCGTTTTTGCACTACCCCTCGACCCAGTGGGCTTCCCATACCTACGCTTCGAACCAGTAGGAGCACCAATAGTCATTCTGAGAAACTCACAAGCAATATCGGACCCATCTGGAGTCTACGACCTAGGATCTGCCCTCGACAGAATAGTCATCCGCACATTCAACGACGACATAACCAAAGATAAAAACGTAGCCGACACCACAGCCGCCGACCGACACATTGTACCACCACGAACAAGCGTCGAAATGGCGGAACGACTAGGAATGTTCGACGACCCCCAAGGCAAAATCAAAGCAGACCCCGCCACCTGGCAACTCATCGCAAAACGCGAAGTAGGCGAATTCAATAAAATCCAACTCACAATCAAAGGACACACACCAGACAAAGGAGACGAATACCCCGTTGAATCAAGCGACAAGATAGACCAATTGCCTTACCTACCAGACCCACTCTCCCGCGGAGCAGCCATCCGCGATTTACCTGGCACACCCAACTACACAATAGGCAAAGCTAAAATAGGAACAGAAGCATCCGACAAAATACCCTACAACCCGCTGACCGACCCAAATCCCCGTCCAGGATCAGTGACTCTAATAGACTTTGGTGGAGCCGACGACTGGCAAAAAACAGTTGGCTTCCGCCTCGACCTGACTGAACCCAAGGCGGACCAGCAAGACCTTAGCCCTCAATGGGACCCCACAAAACGAGTCCTTTTTGTATATCTCCCCAAAGGCCAAACCAAAGTCGTCCCTCTTTCCAGCTACATGACAACTCAGGACATGCATCTGATGGGCGTTTGGAAGTGGCTACGCGAATACATCGAGCGCATAACGGTCACCGACCCAGACCAGCCAATTCTAATGCCCGGCACATCCATTGACAAAATTGCACACATCCTCCAGCGAGCAGTAGAAGGTGGACATTGGATGCTCACGCCCCCTCGCCTGTTAACCCTAGTTCATGCAGTCCAGCAACCGCTCGGACGTCCAGAGTTTACAGCCTTAAATGTAGAGCACTCCCGTGAACAAGGGGAAACGTTGGAAACAGCGCCTGCTCGAGGCAAAAATGACCCAGCAGAATTGGCCCCAATAATGGCTTACAGACGACTAGGAGAAACTTCTGCCTACATCCTGGGCTCACTACAAGTTCACGGCGCTAGCACAGCGAAGGTCGACTTGAAAGCAACATGGAGTGACCCAGTTGATGACATCTCACAAAAAACATGGGCAACCATGACTCATGCCGCCACGGTTGATGAGTTACCCCTAAAAACCCTAAACGAACAATACCTACGCGCAGCAGGCTCTGAAATTCGAAACGTAGGCTACTACGATCCAGAGCATGACCAAATCGCGTTTGTGCGCCAAGGCGACTGGACAGGCTACAAATCCCCCTTCCCTCAGCACTTTACGGACGCCGCCCCGCGTCACCTATTCAACGACACCAAGCACCATTTAGTAAACTACACAGCCATCGCAACATCACGATATAGAGAATACTTCAAACAAGATCCAGAAATGGATTTCACCCGCTCAAGCAAACCAGTAAAGGTTGACGTACCCTCCTCGGCAAGACCATTAGCCCCCGAAGTAGCATACGTAATTCCAACCTTCGGTTGGGAACGTCAAACAGACACCAACATAAAACGAAGCGTACGCTTCGGAGGAGGCCTAAGAGTATACCTTCACAGACCATGGTTCTCATCAGGAGCAGAAGAACTCTTAGGCATCGCACTCTGGAGCGATTTAAACGGAACCTTGGATCAAGAAACACGCGACAAATTCAAACCATACTTTACCCAATGGGGCATGGATCCAATATGGGAAACAGACAGCCTCACAGGAGCACCAACCATGCAAAACTTCCCAGACAAAACCGAACAAGATATTGCCGTAACACTTGAAGAATCATCGGCCATGGTCACAAGCAACAGACCTGGGCTCGTAAACGTGGTCGGCTTCAAACCAGAATTCGACCAAACCCGAGGATTGTGGTACGCCGACCTCACCATCAACATGTCAAACGAGGTATACGCACCGTTTGTCAGGCTGGCCCTAGTCCGATATCAACCCCACGCACTTGCAGACGCCAAAATATCACGAGTGGTTATAGCAGACTTCGCACAACTCGCCCCCGACCGTTCAGCCATGGTTACATCTGATCCTTACCATCCAAGAACACTACGAGTAGCAGTCAGCGGCGTTGCACCAAAAGGTCCCCAAATGACAACCCAAGAGCAAAACCCAAGACCAACGCAGATTAACGTGCGCGTCCAACAACGCATCTCCAACATAAAAAGCGATTTAGCATGGACTGACACCGCAACAAATGTTGCAACCGTCAAACCTGACATTGCAGCCTACCCCGAACTAGTCCTTTGGGCTGGCAGAGTTCATTTCGCCAATCCGCCCACGCCAGGTGAATTCAGACTTGTAATAACTGAGGTAGAATTTATCAGTGGCAGCACCGGCGGATCAGTGGAACCCAAATTTGAGCCGCCCAACCGCATCATATACAGCGAAATCTTCGAGATTGACTCAGCATTGATAGGTCAACCCAAATAAGAAGTTGCCACAAAATAACATTCGGAGCATTGTGAACTTAAGACGCTGTCTGGAGATTTTTTGCTTCGCCATGTATTCGAATTGTCGTTCTGTTAGGATGAGGCTTCAAGAAAGACAAATATCCTGACGTTGGGTCGATTCAAAACAGGCTTTAAGGTATAAATCCATATATTATTAATTGCCGCTAAATTGTTTGCATATTTTTAACCTACCAGCTATTTTTGATTTACACATAGTTGGGTTCAAATCACGCCCGGTCCACTTCCATTTGGTTTATTCGGTTGTTTTTATTGCAGTGGTAGTCACGTATTTTTTGGATTCGATCAACTTCTGGCACTTCAAAAATGAATACGTAAGATGCCTAGTTAAATTCGTTTTTTATCAAAGCAATTTTTCTTTTTTAGCATGATTATTAATAGGGCGAACCAGCATTTCTCATAACATATTCAAAGTGGATAAAATGCAAAAATATAAACTTCCGGTGTTTGCCGTATTAGTGTTGCTCTTGGTGCTGCCTTTTACGGTTTTTTCAGCATCCGCAACGACCGTTTCAACTTTCACCGTTTCTCAGTCCTCACAAATCCAGTTTCTGCTGCCGGCTGGAACCACTTTTAACGGTTCAATCTCTGTCTCCGGCACGTTGAGATTCTGGGTAAATGCTCCAAGCGGTAACCAAATCGTTAACCTGGGTTTAATCGACCAATCCGAGATGTTCAGTTTTGAAGCGCAAGAAGACGGAAACTACACAATGAACTTTGAGAATGGACTACCATACGCCAACCCCGTTCAAGTAACCTTCTCCTACACTACAAATCCAGACGTTACCTCAAACGACAATTCCACTGGAATACCCCTCACCTACTGGCTGGCAATTTTACTCATAGTTATTGTTGGAGTGGTTTTGATTGTTGTTTTGAGATATCGAAAAGATAGAAATCGGGTTTCCAATGACTATGGCGAAACTGCTTCAAACCCACCTGAGAATCTTCCTTAACTCCAACTTGCTCTTTCGCTTTAGAGATTGGTTGACCATTGTTTCTTCATCTATGGCTTTTTCCATCAGGCTTCTTATGGCTTGGTTTAGGTTGCCGCCAAAGTAGGGTTTAACGATTGTTTGGGCGAATTCTTTTAGCATTTCAGCGGAGAAGTTGTGCAGTGTTAGGGATATGAGGAGGTCTTTTTCGGTTGCAATTTCGGTTTGAGTCACGGTTTTTCACTGAGCCACCGATATTGTGGATAATGCTTAAAAGCCGGGTGCAGAGGCGACACTGCCGAGCGGTGGAGAGGTCACTGAAAGTGTCAAGTCGCAGTTTTAACGTAATCCTTCGACGCCTCAGCCACAGAACCAGCCGTTTTTGTATTTGACGTTTTCTTCAGATCGGGAGTTTGAGAAACCAAATTTTTAGTCCCCAAATATTGAACCGCCAAAAAACCTACAAACAACGGAAACCAAAAACCAATGCTCCGCACCAAAAGCGCCGTTATTGCACTGTACCCAGCGTTTAACCCATAAAGCACAAAGATGCTTGTTAAAACAATTTCAAGTGAACCCACCGAAAAACTTGCCGCCGCATCTTGGACAGCAGTCGCAATAAAGTAAATCACCACATAAAACTCTGGCGATGCTGGAATACCTAAAGCGTAAAAAATAAGTATGTAAGCAGATAGCCCCGACAAGTACGAAATTGCGTGGAAAACAAAAGGTTTCACCAGCAATCGTGGGGACTCCCTGAATTTTTGGAACCCTGTGTAATAGCTTGCCAACGACCGTTCTCGTTGGGCTTCGTTTTCTCGCTGGAACTTTTTGGGTCTTAACGTCTTGAGGATTTTTGAATACAATTTGGAAAAGTTTTTTGCTGCTCCATTATTAAAGGCTAGATACAGCAGAAAAGCCATGTAAATTGATAATCCAACCAAGAAAACAATGAAGACGTTGAAGATGATGGGTGAAATCCCAGGTTTTAGGAAGATTATGCTGGCTCCGCCGAATAATCCAATTGTGACTATGGTGTAGGCGACTATGCGGTTGGTTATGGCTGAAGCTGCGAGGATGCCGTAGTCTTTTTTTGTTTCCCTTTGTACCAGATACAGTCTGGTTAGTTCCCCGCATACTGTTGCGCAGGGTAAAACTAAATCGCTGAAGTAGCCAACCCAATAGTATAGGTAAGCATGCCAATAGGAAATCTTGATGGAAAGCGACCTAAGTATGCTGTTCCAGGCTACTGACCAAAAAAAAACTGATGCAAGCACTGCAATTAACGCTAGACTGTAATAGAATGCATATTGCATGGTGTTTATTCCGCCTAACACCTCTAAAATTCGGGGTATCCCAATGTAGAAGTACAGGTAAACAATGAAAACGACTAACCCAACAACCATAACTAGAATGGAGCGTCTAATAGACAAGTACTTTGAAGGATTAGACAAGAGGTTCACACAAATTTAACAGTAAAATTCTCAGTATAACTAAACATTCTAGGTTATATTTTTTTGTGTCTGTTGCCAGAGGGTTTAGTATGCAAAGAGTTCCCAAAAACAAATAGGTACCTGACCGCGTTTTCTGCTACTTCAACAACGACATCAACGCTTACACAGCAAGAAATTGTCAGATGCTTAGAACGTTGTTTGAAAAATAAGGAAATGTTGTTAGGCTGTTGATTGGAAGCCCATGGGCCAGTTTGGCGGTTGCTTGTTTAGGTCTTGTTTTTTCTGGTGGATGGCTGCGACGGTTGGGTTTATGTTTTTTTCTTCAACGACAAGTATGATTTGTGAGGTGTGAGGTGCGAAGATGCCTCGTTTGATATTGATGCCTGAGATGGCGCCGATTGCAAGTGATGCGACACCTGGGGAATCTTTCATTCGGTCGCCAATAAGGGTGACCACGCCTAAGCCGTAGTCGATTTTTAGGTTTTCGTCGAAGCCCTTGAGTTTTTCCTCGTTTTTCTTCAGATAATCTGCGTCTAAAAAGAGGAAGTCTCGGATCCGCTCACCTGTCTCCATGGTTTCAGCGCCGAGATCCATGAAGTCGTTTCTGCGTTCCCAAATGCGCAGAGAATCTTCGAGTGAGCGGCTTTTTTCGTCATTCATCGAGAGGATGGCGCAGCCTTTTTTGCCTGTTAAGCATTTGACGACTTCGCCGCCGCTTACTTCTGCTTCGATAACGGAGAACATTTTGGGGTCATCGATGGGCACCACCATTAAGCGGTTGACCAAAACGTCTTGCCATGGCGATTGCAGGGCTCTGAACAATTTTCATGCCCATCATTGAAGCTTTATGTGCTTCGTTGTAGGTTAAAGCGTTTACATGTTCGGTTTTCTGTCCCTTCACAACTTTGGGGTCTGCACTTTGCATTGGAACATCCTTGTAAAGGAGTGATTGGGTTGAGTAAATGTCTTTTAGGAGGCAGGAAACGAAAACTGCTGTCAAGTCTGAGCCGCCTCTGCCGAGGATAGTTTCGAGTCCGTCGGCAGTGACACCCAAGAAGCCAGCCATGGAAACGACTTTGCCATCTTCAAGGGGTTCGATTAGGGTGTGAAGTCTTTTTTTGCTTTGTTCGTAGTTGGGTAGGGCGTCTTCGAAGTTGTCGTCAGTGACGATTGGCCACTCTTCCATGGATAGTGCGCAGGAGTCAACGTCATTGCTTTTTAGGATGTAATCCATGAGCGTAGACATAGCGAGTTCGCCACCCAGTGTAAGGGTTTTGGCTTTGATATGCCCGCTGAAACGTTTGTTCACAGAGTTGAGGGTTGTTTGGGTTATTTTTTTGTAGTTGGCTATTTCGTTTTGGGCTTGTTTTAGCCATTTGCCCTTAACATACTGCTTTGCTAAATGCTCGTATAATTCAAAAACCGGCCCAAGAGGCAACCGGCATTCTTGCGCGTAGGATTCACCTATCTTTATGAGTGCATCAGTAACGCCCATCGGTGCAGAGAACACAGCGAATGGTCCACAGCCATCTTTCTCCCTGGTTTCTTTGATCCGCTTAACGATTTTGGGAATTCCCTTGCCTTCCACGTCAAGGAGGCTGCCACCGAATTTTGCAACTGAGACAGTTTTGAAAGCGCATTCCACCTATACGAATTAGCAACATACGGGCTGGTTTAATAAAATTTTCTAAGGATCATAAATGAACCAACAGTCCAATCTAAAAAAAGAAAAGGAAATAAACGCCGACACGCTTCAAACTATGCAAGAAGGTTTTATTGACTCATGTATGACGGATACGTATTTTTCTGCACAAAAGAATCCCAGCAACAGTGTTTAAGCAACAAACGCTACACATGCGCTGACGAAAAAACCAGGCCAAAAGAAGAAGAAATCAAGGTGGGCTCGATCATTTTCCTGTTTAACCTGGACGATAAAAGCTTGCTTGGTCCCTTCACAGCGTTGGCTGAAGGCGACGAGTTGGACGCAGGCGCATGGGCGATGGATGTTGATGAGCACATACCCTCCGAGGACCTTAAGGTAACATGGGAAGACTTGCATTTGCTTCAAGATGCCCCAGAAAAACTGGAATTCCTAAAAAACCCCAAAACCTGCAAGCTAACATCACTTGGAAACACAGAATGCTTTAGACCAGCTAAAACAGGGACAGCTCTATCTGACCTCAAAAGACAGGTAGGGATTACTTAGAGAACTTTTTTGCATCTAACTCCACGATTTTGTGGCAGTTAAGGCATCGGGTCAAGTTAAATTCGAAGCCGTTTAGGATGTCGAAGCGTCTTTGAGTGTACAATTCCTCTTTTTGATGGTTACAATTTAGCTGACGCGTAATAAACAGTATATCTTCTTCCATTTGCCTTCTCCTTCTCACTTAAAGGTAAAAAGATGGTTGCTTAAAAAAATTTTCAAATAGGCAAAGACAATACAAGAAGGCGGGCGCTAAACGCCTTTTATATTTGCTTCGACTTTGACAGGCACCGATTCCTTGTAAACAAACATTACAGGGCAATTAGCCTCTGTTCGACGCCAAGCCGCTTCAACTAACCCCTTTCTTGCAGGCGAATCAATGTTTACCTTCATCGTTACTCCATTTAGCGTTGGAGAACTTGCTGATTTTTCAGCTTCCACTTTAATCTCAATTTTTCCCGGTTCGATTTTGCTGTTTTTGCAGACGTCAGCGTAGATTATGACTCCGCATCCAGCTAACGCCATAACTGCCAACTCTAATGGGGTTGGTCCAGCGTTTGTTCCGCCTGATGCTTCAGATAAGTCGCAGATAACTTTGTGTCCTCTGCCATTGTCGGTTTCTAAACGAACGTTTTCTAGAAGTTTTGCGTTTCCTTCTAATTTAGCCATAAAATTCACAGAATAAAGAATTATGACGATTTCAATTTAAGAATTCTGTTCCCCAGCGTCATCAGTCGTATCCATAGTTTTAAAGTGAAGCATTAAATACCAAAAAGCCCGTTTGAAATACACAAACCTCTTGGAGAAATTCAAGCTTGACCGTGAAAGGCCCAGTTTTCATTGTTCCCTGGCGATGCACCTACGCCTGCGACAGCCAATGTGTACACTGCATTTCAGCAGGAAAAAAAGCCGTCCCAGACGAAATAGGCACAGAAGATGCAAAAAAAATCGTTGACCAAGCAGCCGATTTCGGCGCAACCTTCTTTGGCATCACAGGTGGACAACCGTTTCTCCGAAAAGACCTGTTCGAAGTGCTGGATTATGCCACAGAAAAAGGGCTGTGCACCAGCATCATAACAGATGGACGACTCCTCGATGAGGAAATCTTCAAAAAAATAGTTAAGAACCAAACCAAAATCTCCGTAAGTATCGACGGGGCAGAAAAAACCGACGATGCCATCCGCGGCATTGGCGCCTACAAAGCAGCAGTCTCAGCCATCGAGAGGTTTTCCAAAGAAAAACTCCTCAACTGCCTGGTCTACACCTTCGCAAACGCAGGCGAAGACACCAACGCAAACGAAGCCGACATTCGTCACGTGTTGGACTTAGCCAAAAAGTACGATGCACGCTGGGTAGTCTTCCATGGCATGATACCCTACAGTAGCGACAAAGACAGTCTCAAAGCCGACTTAACCCCCGCCCAATACGAGTGGGTATGCAACAAACTATACGACCTCACCCCCGAGTACAATGGAAAACCAGCCATCAACGTTTACATTCCCTTCTATGCCCGAGTCGCAAAACAACGCGGCATGCCAGACTTCGACAACTGGTACAACAACTTCTTCTTGGGCAGATGCTTCTTCGGCAAATTCATGAGCATCGCAGAAAACGGCGACGCCATCCCCTGCAGCTACAACGACACCTACCGAGTCGGAAACATCAAAAACAAACCTATAAAACAGATTTGGGAGGATATGCAGAACAGCAAGTTCTTCAACCAAGTCAAAGACAAAGCCAACATTAAGGGCAAATGCGGCGTCTGCGAATACAAAAATCTCTGCGGAGGATGCCGAAGCGCAGCACTGTTCTACACCGGCGACATACTCGGCTCTGACCTAAGATGTGGCTACATTCCGGCTGCTATTAGAAAGAAAAAACCGAATTAATCTTCCGCCCCCCCCAAAGAAGATTATTGTATAAACAAACTGTATATACAAAATGTATAAGCTATCAACCTAACACCCCAGATTGTTCGCACGCACTCAACACAAAATAAGTGTAATTGGGAGTGACGTGCACCACAAAAACATGTGGAAGAGAGAGGGGTAAGGAAAACTTGATGCACGTCACACAGTTTAGCTTCTCAGGTGCTGACGGAAGAGAAAACCACAAGTTCGTCTAGAACGGCCGTAGTTTTGTTGGGCTTTGGCTTTGGGGTAGCTGAGTTTTTGTGAGCCTTTGCTGGTTATGAAGACGGAACCGCCGTTTTTGAGGTGCGCTTTAACTTGGCAAAAATCTACTTGTTTTGATTCCTGAACCTCGACGTCTTCGTTAGATTCGTTATCAAGCAATAACACTTGAAAAACCGATGGCTTAGATTTTTTCTTTATCACCGCAGTCACGAATGATTCTTCCTTTCAGTTGAGACTAACACTAATCTCTACAAAAAATGTTTAAAGCTATGTGATTGTTGTTGCACAACAACAAGTTCTTATCATTGCAAAATAAACCGGAGAACTCGTGGGTCCTTTAGAGTTTTAACGATTAAATCAGGTTTCTCTTTAGCGAGTTCTTGCGAGGTATAGACTCCTGTTGTGACTCCGATACAACTCATGTTGCCGGCTTTAGCTGCTTTTACGCCGAAGATTGAATCCTCCAAAACCGCACATTTCGCGGGAACGGCTTTTAATTGAGCGGCAGTTTTAAGGAAGATTTCTGGATCAGGTTTCGAGTGAGAAACAGCTTCAACCGTTAAAACTGTTTTAAAGCAATCTTTCAAACCGTTGATTTGAAGCAAATGCATGATGACGGAACGGCTATTCATAGACGCCAAACCCACCTTTACCTTATCCTGCAATACTTCCAAAAGCTCCCGAACACCCCCAAACAACACAACCTCATCGGCTAATTCAATTTGCACTTGACTCTTCCGCTCAACTAACTGCTTCACAACTTTCTCGTCGACTTTCCTGTTAGCGGCGGCGAGGATTTCTCGGAAAGTTTCAGATGCGCCAATGCCTATTCGACGTTCAATGTATTGGGTGGGAACTTCAAGGTTGATTTCCTTAAGGGCTTTTTGGAATGAGATAACGATGGCGTTTCGTGTGTCGGCGAGGGTTCCATCCCAATCGAAGATTACGGCTTCAAACATGTTTTTTTCGCTAGGTGAGGTTGAGTTTTTCGCGGATAGCTTGGCTTTTTTTGGTGGCTTCTTCGATAGCGCGTATCATTGCAGGTCGGATTTGGCTTTGTTCGATTTGGTAGATGGCTTCGATGGTTGTTCCGCCAGGTGTGGTGGTCATGTCTTTTATTTTTGCTGGGTCCTCGTTGAGGTCAATTATGAGTTTGCCGGTACCCATTAGAGTTTGGGCGGCTGCTTTTAGAGCTATGTTGCGCGGCAAGCCAACTTTTAACCCCGCATACGTTAGTGCTTCAACTATGATGGACATGTAGCCAGGTCCGCTGCCGCTTACCGCTGTGATTGCATCCATGTACTTTTCATCCATCTCATCACAAACGCCAAACATGTTCAAGAGAATCTTGACTTTTTCTTTGTCTTCAACGGTAACGTTTGGTTCGCAGCAATAAGCCGTATAAGCTGCCTGCACCAAGGCACCTAAATTTGGCATAATCCGAACAATCTTTGCTTCAGGCGCATTCTTACGCAGAAATGCAAGAGGCACTGTTGCGGCAACGGAGATGAGGAGTTTTCCCTTAATTTCCTTATTAATTTCTTTGAGAACCTTCTCGACGTCGCCGGGCTTAACAATTATGAAAACGATGTCTGCGTCGGCGGCGGATTTGCAGTTATCCGAAGAAACCTTAACACCTAACTTTTCCAAATCGCCCAGTTTTTCAGAGGCAATGTCAACCGCCGTTATTTTCCCTGCGTACTTGCCTTTGATGAGGCTTTTGATTATGGCGCTGCCCATCATGCCTGCGCCTATAACTGTGATTCTGTCATTCATGGGTGCTCACTTACCTGCTAGAATCATTAGTTTTGCCTTTAAACTTTTGTTGCCAAGAAAAGCCCTATTCTATCTGGTTGCCAGAATTTCTCTGAGCAGTTTGTGCATGGTTAATGCTGAGGCGTCAGTTTTTATGCCGCGAGTGTTAAAATGGACTGGCACCGCTTGGAAACCGTTTCGTTGGAGAGCCGATAGGAAGCTTTCGTTGGAAGGCGCGGGCAAGTTGAGTTTCCCGCTTAACTTGTCAATCACATAGTAGGTGGCAGGTGCTATGGCTTCGTTTTTTGTTAGGTTCAGGATTTTGGCTATTCTTGCGCTGTTTTTGAATGCTGTATTCTGGTTTTCCTTTTGGATTTGTTCAATAAAGGCTGGGTCAGAAATAGCGCCTATCCACAAAGGTCCTGAATAATCCATTTTGCCCCCGCACTCAGGACATTCATCACTCTTCCCAAAAATTTTTGTTACCGGTTCTCGATGCATACAATTAAAGCAGTGTAAGATGAAGCCGATTTGTTTGAGGCTTTCATCAGCTTTTAGGCAGCCGTAGCCAATTTTGGCGTAGACACGGATGTAGTGGTTGCTACTGTGACTAAAGAGGATGCGAACCCCGATATCTTGTTTTGCTGCTGTTGACGCCATGTATCCAGCTAAAAGCCTCACCGCCAACTCATGACAATACTCTGTTCGCAACGGCCTACCCCCGTACTTTCGCACACACGCCTTCGCATGAACCCCGCAGAGCGGCGCTAAATCTGTGGCAGTAACCGCCATCAATCCTTTGTTCTTTAATGCGCGAACAGCCGAATCCAAGTAGGGCACGGGGGTGCCGAAGGGGTCGATGTCCACTATGTCGAAGCGTTTTTTGGGCGACGCATTGCAGCTTAAGACGCAGTTGGCATCTTTGTTTTCAATTGTGATTTTGTTTTGAACATTGTTTAAGTGAATATTGTGTTTTGCCAACTCGAAGGCGGAAGTGTTGATGTCGCTTAGCAACACCCGCGTCACTCCCTCAACTTCAGCTGCAAAACGGATTCCGCGGATACCCTGGCTTGTAAAGGGTTCGCAGATGCTAATTTCATGGTTTACTGTGTGTTGGTATGCTTTGAACGCTAAAACGGTTAAGTCACGGTTGAACTCCATGACGGGATTGTAGAAGACTGGAGCTTTAGAAGGTGCATAATCCGATGGCACAACGCCATATGCTGCCAGTTTTGGAACTAAGATCTGGACTTTGCCTTCCTTGATTATTTCACTTGGAAAATCAGCAACATAGCCTTCTTTATCTGCCATTGGGTCTGCTCCAGAGGTATTTGTATGAAAAGAATTTAATCAGCATATTAGACTTATGGTAGAGTTGATGAAAAAGATGGCAACGACAAGGGTTTTAATTTTAACTGGAGCACCGGGAGTTGGAAAAACCACGGTGCTTACTAAAACGGTGGATGCCTTAAAAGCGAATGGTGCAAGCGTCGGTGGCATGATTAGCCGCGAAGTACGCGAAAACAAGGTACGGGTGGGCTTTGAAATTGTGGATTTAACCAACAGCAAACATGGGTGGCTGGCTCACGTAAATGGGCTTGGTCCGCAGGTAGGAAAGTACCATGTTAACCTCAACGACCTCGATTACTTCGGGACCACGGCCATCACTCAAGCCGTTGAAAAATGCAGCGTCATCGCCATCGACGAAATTGGCCCCATGGAACTTTACTCGCAAAAATTCAAGCAAGCCTTAGCACAGGCGTTGGAGAGCAAAAAGCTGGTAGTGGCGGTTGTTCATGGAAAAGCCAAAGACCCGATAGTAACACAGATTAAACGGAGAGTTGACGCAGAGATATTTAACGTAACTTTCTCTAATAGGGAAAAACTTGCTGACCAATTAATTAGAAAAGCTCTGAATACAATTTAAACGAGTCCAGAACAGCATATTTGGATTCCAAAAAATAATTCACTGCAGAACCCTACTACGGAGCAGGTCGCTATTTGTGCTCTCGAGATTTATGTAATTATGTTTCCAGCGCTTTTGCTGAAGCCTCAGAGTACACGTTCCCGAATTTTTTAATCAAATCTTTCTGAGAGAAAACTGATGCATGCAAATGGAAGAATTTATTCATCCTGTCTGTTTCGACGCCGATGCCGAGAACCAGAACGTTTTTTCTTATCAAATCTTCCACAACCTTCTTCAACGCTTCAGGCATGTCAGGATAACCGTATGGCCAACCATCCGAAATAACGATTAAACAGCGTTGTTCCTCGAATCGTTTAGCCAGCATTTTACCAGCCATCGTAATAGCGTCTGGGATGTAGGTGAGTCCCTCAAATTTTAATCCTCCAATTCTTGCCCTAACCCTCTTTGAATAGGATTCGTTGCTATCTTTTAGTACGTAAAATCTGTCGCTGAAAGCGAAAAAAGTCCAAGAAGTGGGGTCAGTCATCAACTCTTTGGCGGCCTCAGCCACTGCAATCGCCAATGCCCGCCCATACTCACCTTTCACCTGCATGCTGCTGCTAACATCAAAAAGTATTGACCAAGCAAAACTCGGCTTAAGATACTCATCGAGGACAAACACGTCTGTTGCAGGTTTATTGCTAGCTAAAGATTGGATGACAGCAGATAAATCAAGCTGCCCCATCTCCTGACGAGGATCTTCATCAAGATAGTTGAATGCTGAACGCAAAATATCGAGTAGACGACGGCTTGCGCCCTGCGCCAAATTCCTTGCCCTAAGATACTGGGTATAATCTTCTTCTGGAATGGAAACTGACTTGAAGCTGGTTAAGGCGATATATGGCGTTATTTTTGCGATTGTTTTTTCTTCTCTTTGTTTTTGGTATTGATCAGAGTTGAATGCTTGTTGGGCTTCTGCTTCTTGTTCAGGCCGCCAACACTCTTCCATGTTTTCTGTTAAAGCCTTGCCGCCTAGTGCTGCTATTGACTGCTTAAACGAACTTTCAAAACCCTTGTCTGACGTTTCAGCTTCACTGTAAATACTGCAACGCCCGATGCTCTCTGTATGTCTAAGTGAAGGCGCTTCCAAAAAGGGTCCATAGGGCTCGAGTAAACTAGTTATGAATTTTAGTTTTTCATCGTATAACACATCAAAATTGCTCTTTTCATCCGGCATAGCTGATATGAAAGTTTCTTTAAGCGCACTCAAAGTGTTAAAAATTAAATCCACAGTTACACCTTCATTTAAGCCGGGAGAATTCTTGATTAATCCAACGTTAAGTTTGGTCAGTAGAGCAGACATAAGCTTTGTGGAATCGGTGAAGATTCTATCTGAAGCTTTTATTTTTTGGTAAGCCAACGCATTCGCGTATGCCATGTCGATTAGTCTGTCTGGATACCAGTTTTGAATGTAGGCGTTAACGTATGTGTCATTGATTAGTGATTTGGCGTATACTTCCACGATTGATTCTTTTAGGCAGGGGACGATTTTTTCTTTGGAAAAAGGTGCTAAGGTGTGAGCAGTCAAATGCATAACCGATGCTCTATACAACCGTCCAATCTTTGCTTTCCCAGCGGCGTTGGCGGGAAAATTGTGGCCTAGAAAAGAAATGCCACCGTTTTCCAAAACGTGTACAGTTGGAAACTTGATTGTGAAACCAAAATTGTCTTTTAGCAAAACGGGCTGCGTAAGGGCGGGGTCTTGAAGTATCTTTACTTTGGTTTCATCCTTTTGTAGAGAAACAGCCCAAGCATAATCAATAAACCCCAAACTACACAGCTCCATTACTGCGATTTGTTGAAGACTGCTTCAAGAATTCTCCGCACATCTGATTGGACTTCAACGTTGTCGCTGGTTAATCCGATGAGCGTTTCTTCGGCGGCATCCATCGGCGTGTTCCCATCTTTAACCAATGTTGCCCAGTTGATGAGGTCACCTAACGAAGGACCATAAGGCAAGTCGCCGGCTTTGTATTGTCTTCGCAACTCGGCGCCTGCCTGAATAATCTTATACGCGGTATCTTGGTCGATTTTTGTTCTTTTTCGGAGCATGTCTACTTCATCGGGTGAGATTTTTTCGCCTACACTGAGGAAGTCAAAATTGATCCAGACGGCCATGCGTCGTCTCATGGCTGCGTTGAGGGGTTTGGTACCTGAGAATTCGGCGGTAGCTGGGTTCATGCTGATTATCATGTAGCCGTATTTGTGGCGTTCTATGACTTCGCTGTCTTTTTCGTTTAGGACAAGGTGCCCTCTTGTGTCAAGGACGGGGTTGAGTCGCGTCGCAACGTCTTGTTTCATCATGTTGGCTTCGTCAAGGTACATTATGCCACCTTTGCGTAGCCACTGCGTTAACAAGCCGTCGACCCAGTTTTCTTTACCTAGGCCGATGAATCGACCGATTAAGTCGAAGGATGAAGTGGATAATCCGCAGTTGACTTCCCAAATTGGCAACCCGGTTAATTCGGCGACGAGGTAGACGATGTGGGTTTTACCCGTGCCCGAAGGACCAATCAAACTGCACTGTTTAAAATAATAAAGTGCTCGGACGATGCGTTCGACATAGTTTAATCCGTGGTCGAGATATTCGGGTGTGCCCTTGGGTATCATGCTGTCTAGGTGGCCGAAGTTGAAGTTTGGGTGAAGGTCGAAGCGTTGTATGTTGTATTTGTTGTAGAGGGGTGAGGTGGACATGGGGCGTTCTTTCTCGAGGGAGACGGTGACTTTGAATTTGTCTTGTTTGAGCGAGGATACCTCTTGGATTCTACTGGCGGCTTCTTTTTCTTTTAGACCTTGGTGGCCGTAGCTCATTTTGGCGCCTCCTCTAAGGCGTTTAAGTGCTTGGACTGAATAAATAAGTATTATTGAGCACTACTCCATATAGGAAATCCACATTGACTTCAACATAGAATAAACCCAAAACCAAACAATAACGCTTACAAATAACTGCAAAAAATAACGCACGATTGAAAACTTGCCGATGTTTTAATCAAATGAGTAAAAATCTGCGTTTTTAACGCTTCAAAATACTGTACAGCACTACTTAACATGTGTTCACAATGCTTTTATACTGTTATCGTACGATTTAACATAACAAGAACAAAAGAAATACACACATGTCCACAACCGATGGAAGAGGTTCAAGTGGATATGGCAAAGTGGAAGCCGTTGTGAGCAAAAGAAGAGTGTTGAATTCAGCGGCAAATTAGCTGTTGAATCCGGGCTTAGTGGGGGGGGGTAAGCTCACCGATGCATTCATTTCAGCCTTTCCATGCGAACCTTTTCCATCAACAATAAACATCTTCTAAACTAAAGAATTAAATCGGGTGCAAACAGTTGAAAAGCGGAATCATTTTTTAAACAATCGCGCAAGCAGTATCACTGTTGGCGGAATAGAATTGCTGGAAGCTGAGTTTTGTGCATAATTTTTGAGACACACAAGCATTTTTTCAACTAAGACGCCACTACCCCTTGATGCAAATTGACTCAAGAAGCCGTAATCAAACCTGAAACCGCAGAACTCTCTGCTTCACAAACACTAAAACAGGCAGAAAGAAAAAAGCAGGTTTCCATCCAAGAACTCGTAGAATCCCTCAAAAGCACAGCAGACGACATCGGACAAATCAGCGAACTTAGCTCCGAAGAAAAAATCCTCGTTTCACAATTCTTCATCTCATTGTTTAAGCTTATGCAGCCTTTAGCCCCATCCATCGCCGTAAACCATCTGGCACTCCCTGCCCAAGTCGGCGAAGTCGTACAAGCCCACATCGACCCAACAGGGCACTTGGTGCTGCAGTTTGAAGATGACCACGTAGAACTCCAAGACTTAAGCGAAGAAAAAAACCGAGACTTAATGATGGCAGTCGTCAGTGACGTCGTTCCAAAATTTAAAAATTTAACCAGCCAACAGAAACACAAGCTTGAAACCCGCATAAAACTGCTCTCGAGCATAACCAAAGAAATACAGAAAAGCTCCGAAGCACTCTCAGCGGCGATGTCTTCCGTCGCCCCCTAAACTATTTTTTAGATAGCTCGCGAAAAACCCTAGAATTATCCGCAAACAACCTTAATTGCAAGGCAATCCTACAATTTAGTAATGTTCAAAGTAAAAACGATGCGTCCCGAAGACTTCATGTTCGCCACAGAACTAGCTAACACCATGGATTGGAACATGGCGCCTGAAGATTTTCTGTACAATTCTAAGCTTGAGCAAGAAGGATGCTTGGTACTCTTTGATGACTCAACCCCAGTGGGCATAGCTACTTGTATCAGTTATGGCAAAGTCGGCTGGTTTGGCAATCTCATCGTGAAGCCAGAAGTACGACACAAGGGCGCCGGATGCTTACTTGTGAACCATGCCATCAAATATCTACAGAGTAAAGAAGCCGAAACCATTGGGCTATACGCTTACCCCCATCTCGTAGATTTCTATGGCAAACTCGGTTTCAAAGCTGACATAGACTACACATACCTACACATCCAGAACCTCCCCGTTATCGAAGCGAAACCTGCAAAGAAAATAACTGCGCAAGAAGTGGCAGCGGTTGTTGAGTTTGACAGCGAATGTTTTGGAGGAAACAGAAGCAAACTACTTGAATCAATCATTGGAGACGAGAGCAACTTGGGCTACTATGTATCTGAGAAGGGGCAGGTTGTGGGTTTTGCATTAGCTAACGTTTATGAGCGCATGGCTGAAGTTTCACCACTGTCATGTGAAGAAAAACGTTATGACGTTGCATTTAGGCTTCTGAATTCTATTTTAGCCAAGCTAGACGGTTTAGATGTCTATTTGTGCCTGCCAAAAAATGAGTCAGTAATCCTTGGTGTGCTGTCTGGCTTGGGGTTTAAGGAAGAATTCTCTGTAACCCGCATGTATTTTGGGCCAAGTGTTGCAAGAAATTGTATATACTTGGCTGAATCTTTAGAAAGAGGATAGTTTATGGAAGATTATTGTAGACTTTTGCTCGAGGATTTTTTGAAGACCTCGTTTTCAACCGTGAAGGTCCTAGTTGAAGGTGCCACGGCTTCGAAGGGCCAAAATAGCAACCGCAAGGTTACGCTGTTCCGTTATGTAAACGGGAAAAAAATATCGATCCCTTTCACAGATGAGCGGTTTTATCTGCGAGGCTCAGTTGAATATACTAATCCCCAGTTAACCGTTGAAGAAGTCCAAGGCATCGTTGGCACACGGCTGCTTGAAACCTGCGCCAACTACTTCTACGAGTATGGTTTACGTCAGCCAGACGACGGTGACGTAGTTGCATTGGCAGAGTCGCTTAAGAAACCCACGCAAGGCTACATCGTGCCTTTTCTGCTAAACACCGATGATGTTGAAGCAGACCGCTACTCAATGAACCCCCTAAAACAATCAATAGTGGACAGCGGACAAAGTGCATTTCCAGCTGCCAGCGTCAAAACTGACGGTCTTAAAATCGATAACGCCTACTGCAAAAAATACGATGGCAGTATGATTTCTAAAAAAGAAACCGAACTAATCACTGAAAGCTTGCAAGCCAGCAATGGTTCATACCTTGATTTGGTTGATTCAATCAAGTATGCGCAATTGGTGGAGTTGTCAGCGTTCTTTGGGATGGATCTTTCGCTCTATACGCTGCGTATGCCACTTTCAACTTTGAAAACCGAGAATAAAGACGGCTTGCTCCACTACATTATTCAAGAGAGCAACCGCGACTACGCATCTGTCGAGGAAGCCTACACCTGCATGGGACGCAGCATGAAAAACCGAACCACCCTCTTAACGATACCACATTCCAAAAAAGGCTTTGGCTCTAAACGTGCCGCCCGAGGTAAACTCCACTTTGAAGACGGCAAACTACTCGACGCCGTCGTCAAATACAAGACCACGCCACTCTACCCCAACGCCATGGACCCTGAAGACATAGCAGTCGCGGTATGCGAAGATGACTTTACTGTTCCCGGCGAGAAACTTTCGGACTACAGTTATGCAGAAACGCCATCTTCACCCCAATTTTTCTTGTACTCGATTGGGTCCCCCGAAGACGCAACGCTTTGGCATGGAATAGGAGCTTTCGCGTCACCGCAACTGCTCCAGAGCTACCGTTCTGGCCGAATAGCCTGCAAAGAGGGAAGATTAATTAAGAATTTAAACGAAAAATACAACATCAAAGTGAATGTACCTCTACAGTTTAATCTTGCACCCGAAGGCATATGGAGCCACCCAATCCACCGCAACATCGACGCTAGCATCGGCAGCGTAGAAGACCTACCTGACTTGGCACATCGAGGTATGAGGCTTGAGTACCTTCCAACTTTCAAGTAATAGCAGGCTTGCGATTTGACGGCTATAGAATTCACCCTGTTTAGAATCTTGCGTTTATTTAGGAAACTCCCAGTCAACATTCTTGGTGTTGGAAACAAGAAGGTAATTTTCACTGAGTTTTTCAAAGGCTTCGAAAAAGTTGATGCGGTAAAAGGTATTTTTGGTGAAAAAACCGCTGAAATTCTGAGTAATCTTACTGTGGAGATTAGCTGGGTTATGGGTTACATGTACGTTGACGGCTCAGATGGGCACCTTGTGATAAGTAAAGGCTACCTAAACAACGGCGACAAAACCGACATTTACCTGGACATTATCCACGAGCTTTGCCATGTTAAACAGTTCATGGAAGGGAAAGAACTCTTCGACCCCCGCTACGACTATGTTGACCGCCCCACAGAGATTGAAGCATACCGTTACTGCATTAAAGAAGCTAGGCGACTGGGTTTAAGTGAGGAGCGAATTCGCTGTTACCTTTGGACAGAGTGGATGGGCGAAGATGACTTTAAGCGGTTGGCCAAGTCAGTTAACGTCTCAGTTGCCTAACGCTTCATGATAGACTTTAAGCATTTTTTGAGCGCATATATCCCAAGTAAAGTTTTCACTAACAAACTTGCGGCCATTAGCTCCCATTTTCTCCCTCAAAGCGTCATCAGAAAGAAATCGAAGTAAGGCATCCGCCAGTTCATCCGTGTTGCCCCGCTTAACCAGCAAGCCTGTTTCATTGTTGCGGACTGCTTCGTTTACTCCGCCGATGTCAAAAGCCACAATCGGCTTACCTGACGCTTGGGCTTCAAGCAGTACAATGCCTTGTCCCTCTTGAATGGACGGTAAAACAAACATGTCAGTACAATTATAGGCAGCATTAAGGGTGTCGTCTTTGAGAGCGCCCAAAAATTTGAAGTTGACTGAAAGATTTGCAGCTTCTATGGAGGCAGTTGTTTGTTGTTTTAGTGGTCCTTCTCCAACAATCAAAAAAGTGATGTCTGGTTGTTCTTTGACTATTTTTTTGGCTGCTTCAACCAGATAAGGTAACCCTTTTCGGGGAATCAAACTGCCTACAAATAGCACAACGGGACCGTTGCCCAATCCGAATTGGTGCCTGAGTTCATTGGAGTTCTGGATTGGTTTGAATTTTTCTACATCCACGCCGTTTGGAACAATCCTTATTTTTTGTGGCTCGATACCGTAATGTCTTTGGATTTTTTCGACCGAATAGTTGCTTATCGTCACAATTAATGTTGCGTCATGGGCCATTTGCTTTTCCAATTTGGCAAGTCTATACATGAAACTATTTGCTATTCTGCCCCTAAACGATTCATATCCGCTTTTCTTTGCTTGCTCATACTCATCGGCTAAGACGCCGTGTATGGTGTGTATGAAAGGTTTTTGTATTCCTCGTTTTTTGAGCGCTTTTGGAAAACCATACCCGCTTACCGCATGGGCTTCGTAGACTTCGGCGTCGACCTCGCTTGCTTTTCTGGTAAGGCTTCGATTAAAAAACCAATTATCCAATGGAAAGAGCCTGTCTGTTGAGTAGCAGGGAACAAAGTTTACGCCATCTATGGCTGTGGGTTCTTTGAAGCCTGCTTTGGTTCCACTGTAAACTGTTATATCTGCTTCGGTTTGCAGCCGCTTTGTCGTTTCCATTATGCGCCGTTCAACTCCCCCAAAGTACAGGTAAGGCGGTTGCGTGTTAAAGACGGCTAAATGGAATTTTCCCATTTTTTGTACCTTTCACTTTTAACTATGTAAAATGGTTTGCATATAAGGGCTATCTTTTATAATTAAAATGACAGACCCCAAAAGCAGCCGTAAAACAAAATAACTGTTAGGAAGGATTATTCTTCGCCGTATCCATGTTCCATTCGGCCATGAGTTTTTTTGTAGGCGAATTCATGTTGTTCTTTTGAGGTGCCGAAGATGGTCATGTGTTTTTGAAGGTCTGCTTGGGTTAGAAAGATGCAGGCGCAGTTTGGGCATTTGTAGTGTTTGTTTTGGTTGGTTTCTTGGGTCGTCATCTGCTTGCCTCAGTGAATGTTTATGTTGATTTTTTTGCCATCTAATTCGGATTCATTCCATTGTGCTTCAACTTCGCGGCAGCTGCTGTGTAAATAGACTTTCCGCGTTCGAACTAACCCTGCCATCTCCTCCAAATAAGGCTCCAAAAGCCCCATGCTTTCGTTGTCCAAATCAGCAATATGAACAGACTCCAAGGTTTCCGTCGGCACAAACCCCATCTCCTTACGCAAGGCTTGCACACGCCTTGCCAAGTCCCGCATAATGCCTTCGCCCAGCAGTTTGTCGTCACGTTGTCCACTGAGGAACACGGTGACTTCGTCTTGTTGGCTGAAAACCCAATTTTCGCCCCCAACATATTCAGGAACACCCGTTACATATTCGACAGATTTAACGTTGGTTTGTTCCAGAAGCAGTGCTTCGAGGCTTTTGAGGGCTTGCAGAGTTCTTTCTGGTGCAACCACGATTGTTTTGGATAGTGGCCAGCGACGCTTGAGTTTTCCCTGTCCTCTTGCAGCATATGAAATTGAAACAACTTTAAGAAGCATATCAAAATCTTCTTCCAGCGGTTTGTTGCGCATTTTTTCGTTCGGAATTGGCCAAGCTGCAAAATTGACGGATTCAGGCAAGTCTGTTTCCAATTGGCGATAGATTTTTTGGTAGAGTGCTTCGCTAAGGAATGGTGTAATTGGGTTGAACAGCAACGTGACAGTCTTTAAGGTGTGGTGCAGTAGTGCGTAGACGGTTTGCCGTCGCTCAAACGTTTCAGGTTCATCAGTCCAAAGTTCCTTGCGAATCATTGGAACATAGAGTCTGCTTAGGGTTTCAATCACGAAATCCTCCAAAACCGCTAATGCAACGTTGAATTCGCATGCTTCGAGTTTTTGGGTGTATTCCTCGATTTTCTGCTGCAACTTAGACAGAAGCCATAGGTCGGCAGCTTGAAGTTTACCTCCCTTAAAAGCCCAATCCAAACTGTATTTTTCAGGGTTAAACTCGTCAAAAGTTGCATTCTGCAAGAAAAAGCGGCTTAGGTGGTAGAGTGTTGAGAGTACCTGGTAGGGTCTGCGTGTTAGTTCCTGCATGTCAAAGCTCATGAAGTCAACTGGGCTGCATTTGCGTGTCATGTAAAATCGGCAAAGGTCTGCGCTGTTCTTTTCGAGGAGTTTATTAGTTTCGATGACGTTGCCGAGGCTTTTGCTCATTTTTCTGCCCTTCGCATCCTGCGTTAAACCTTGAAATAGAAAAGCCTTGTACGGAGCAACAGGTTTCCCTGTCAAAATAACATATTCTAGGAGCAAGGAATTTGCCCAACCGCGAGTTTGATCAATGCCTTCAGTCAAAAAAGCAGTCGGCACAAACTTCTCAAACTCCTCGTCAGTGAAACGTGCGTATGGCGAAGCTCCGCTATTGTGCCAAGTATCCAAAACGAAGTCTTCCCGCAGCATATTGCCGCCACATTTATCGCATTTGAGTGTGATTCGGTCAACCCAAGGCTTGTGCAACTCAAAGTTTTCTGGAATAGGTTCTTGGGCGTTTAGGATGAGTTCTTTTTTGCTCACGACTAAGCGTTTGTTGCCGCATTTTTCACAAGTCCACATTGGCAATGGTGTGCCCCAAATGCGTTCGCGGCTGATGCACCAGGGTTTGCCCTCTTTTAGAAAGCCTAAGAAACGGTTTTTGGGTTCATCGTAAAAATACTCGATTTTCTCAGCTGCTTCAAGTACTTTGCTGTTTATCTTGTCAGTTCGCAGGAAATATTCTTTGCGTGCAAGCCAGACCAGTTTGTGGTGACTACGCCAGCAAGTTGGGTACTCATGCTTGATTTTTTTAACTTTAACGAAAGCATTGTGGTTGCGTAGTTCCTCTACCACTAACATGTCTGCGTCGCGAGCAAATACACCTGTGAAGATGCCTGCGTCGTTCGTGAACTTGACTTCGTCATCGAAAGGAACAAAGATTGGGACTCCTCTGCGGTTTGCTGCCCAAAAATCGTCTTCGCCGTTACCGGGTGAAAGATGCACCACACCAGAGGCGGTTTCTACATCTACGAAGTCTTCAGCGATGACTTTGTGTACTAAGGGATGTTTAGTTTCGAGTTCTGCTTGCTGGGGTATGATGTCTTTTAAGGGATAATCGTAGGCTGTTCCTTCCAAGCTTTTGCCTGTCATGGATTCAGTGATTTGGTAATTGGTGATTTCTAGTTCTGCCATGACTGGTTCGACTCGTTGACGCATCATTATCCATACTTCTTCGCCAACCTTGACTTTCACATACTCGGCTTTTGGCTGAACCGCCAGCATTGTGTCAGTAATAATTGTAAAGGGCATAGTGGTCCAAACTAAGAAAAACTCGTTTGGTGTTCCTGTGACTTTGAATTTGAAGTAAACTGATGGGTCTTCGACTTCTTTATAGCTACCTTCGTACCCAACTTCGGCACTACTCAAGCTGGTTTGGCATCCCGGACAATAAGCAACCACATAGTGGCCTTCTTCGAGAAGGTTTTGTTCCCAAGCCCGCTTAAGATAAAACCATTCCCGTTCAATGTAACTGTCCTTGTAGGTCCAATACGCCTTATCCTGATTAATCGATATGCCCAATCGGCTGTCAGCTTCAAGCCACATCTGATGATAACGCATAATGGCTTTCTTGCATTCCTCAATGAAGCGTTCCATGCCGAATTTCTCGATAGATTCGCGTTTGTTGCGGACTCCGAGGAGCTTTTCAACTTCAAGTTCCACAGGTAAACCTTGGCAATCCCATCCTGCCCAAAACGGCATGTAATAACCTTCCATAGTCTTCCAGCGGTAACGTATATCCTTCATGATTCTGCCGCGTGCATGCCCAATATGCGGGATGCCGTTAAGTGTGGGTGGACCTTCCACATAGCCCAACAATCCCTTAGCGTCTTTTTCCAAAAGCTCCAATTTATTGCGGATGTCATTTTTTATCCAGAATTCACGCATTTCAGCTTCAAGCACAAGCGGAGAATAATTTGTCGGCAAACTCTGGTTTTGGTCAGCTTCAGATTGAGCATTCAAATTCATTACCGTAACGCAAAATACGCTAAAAGACTATATAAAAGTAGCAACCCGCCAAAAATGGAAGAACGAATGGAACTTTAGTTAGTTTTTTCCTATAGACAGTGTCAGTATTCCAATCAATTCAAAGACAATCCAATTCAACCCGTTCAAAGTCACCGATGGCACACAAGCACCAGACTGGGGCAACTATGACGCCAGAATGGATTTCTGCGGTCACTACAAAATAGACATAGCGGACCTCTCAACAGCCGCATCTAACTTGTAAAAAAGCTAAAACAACTGCTCTTCTTCTTTTTGTCCATCATTCTAAAACCAAACAGTCAACGTTAAGTTAATACTGTGATTAATCTTAGAAGCCTTTGAGGGAGACAATTGGCTGAAACCCAAAAAAGCAACGAAAAAAACGTCGCTTTAAAAGAAATACATTTGCCATGCGGCTGCGTATACCAGGACAAAGGTTGGATGCTTACCAGAGTAAATGAATGCGGTTACCACAAACGCAGAAGAACCTCAAAACGCTCCTATAGACCTAAAGCTGAATGCGTGAGACCATAAATGTTGTTTGGAGAACCATTTAGAGAGTAAATCTCATCAAAAAAATGAATGGAATAATTCAACGGATATTTCCACAATCCATTTAACCTTCATAGGCGATTTCCTAAACTAACATGACAAATCCCCAAGCCAGCCCTGTTCCTAAACCTCAAAGCTCCTCGAAAAAAATCCTCAGAATTCTCATTCAAGTAGTGGTTATGGTGGCTATTTTCGCGGCTTTGTTTTGGTATATAGGAATTGGTTCTCTCTATAACGCCCTACTTACCATAAAAGTAGAATATTTGGCTCTTGCTTTTCTAATGTATTTTGGAATAAACATCTTCTTCACTGTAAGACTTAGGAGAGTTCTTGCAAAAGGAGGGGTAAAAACATCCTTTGGCAAAACACTTCTTGCTCAATATGCAGGAATGTTAACAAGCGACGTTACCCCTGGACGCTCAGGCTACATCTTAACGCCAGTCTACCTTCGAGACCAAAACGTGCCCGCTTCAAAAGGATTATCCAGTATCTTAGGCATACAAACAATAGAATTTCTAGTCAAAGTTATCGGGGGAATCGGCGCAGCCATTTTCCTCATCTACATGGTTCCAGCAGGCAACTGGCCTTCAACCACTATCTTGGGAATTAATGTAACCTTCTTCGTTATAGGTTTGGGCATCGCCCTAATGTTAACTGGTGCACTTTTGCTAGCTGCATTTTCCTGGTCAGAGAGAGCCATATCCATTTTTGACCGGATAGCTAATTCCAGATATCTTAAAAGATTTACCGGAGGATTACTGGGCAAACTTGAAGAATACAAAGACAGCTCTCAGAAAACTAGGTCGGCAATTCCAGAAATATTTGGGTTAACCATGATTTGCTGGGTTCTAAAAGGATTTGAATGGTACTTCTTAGGAGCCGCATTAGGAATAACTCTCAACAGCAACTTTGCAATCGCATGGCTGGGGTTCTTCTTGATCCATCCATTAGTAACTGCGTTGGCGTTTGTTCCAATTACTCCAGCAGGAGCAGGTGTTCAAGAATTTGGGATTGTTGGGATTATGAGTTTACTTTTTGTTAATCCAAACACCGGCGCTATCTTGGCATTCGCAATCTTAGCACGAGGTCTGTTGATAGTGGAGGATCTTGCAGGAGTACCTCAGATAGTGAAATCCACGAGCCTAATCTTCACTCGCAAAAAACCAGCTGAAACAACAACACTACCACCGCCCGCAACGCCGCTTTAAGCCCTGAATTCTGAGACAGCTTTATTCTTTACATCGCACAAGTTGGAATTTGGAGTGGCCAAAGTGTACAATGAACCAACTATAATGGAAGCCACAACAGATGACAACGCAAAAATTAAAGAAATAAGCGATTTATCTTTTCCAAGGTTCTTCCGATTCTTCGCCAGCCACAGCGTAAACTCCGAAGAAGGAAAAGTCATCGTTGCCGAAACGCAAGGTACAATCTCTGGATTTGCTAAACTCATTGAATTCAACATCGGCGCAGCCAAATACGGCTGTATTCTTTGGATTGCAGTTCACCCTTCACATCGACGCCGTGGAATTGCTCTCAGCTTAACAAAAGCAGGTGTAGATTCCCTAAATAAAGATGGGTCACATGCGGTTTTTGCTTCTACCCAAAGAGGAAATAAGGCTGCTTTGGCAACTTTGGGCAGGGCAGGGTTTGTGCGGGTGGGTTTTTTGGGGTTGTGGCGGATGTTTGGTTGGCGTGTTTTTAGTTTTTATAGTGATATTTGGTTTGCTCCAGGTGAAGTTGTTTTAATGCACATTTAGTTTTTTGGTTTTTGTGTATTTTGTATCTTTAGTCAAAATACTTATTATATAGTAATACTCACTACACAATACTTCGTTTTGAAAACGAGGGAACGAGGGAATTGAAAGAATGATAAACAAAGAAACCGAATCCAAATCTGCTGAGCCATTCTACTACATAGCGTTGGTTTTGAAGGGTTCAGAAAAACAGTACGTGAACTTGCTAAAGTACGTGAACAAGCGCAACGGTTCAAAGGTGATTTATCAGTGCAAGTCACTCACTTACTTGCATGTAGAGAAAAATGAAGGCGTAAAATTCGCCGTTGAAACCCCTAACTTTGCGATTGAAGCTGACCCCCGAGGGAAAGTACAATGATAAGATTCCGAAAGAATAAACGTGGGTTAGGCGCGCCCGTAGGCAATCTTATCATTTTGTTGGCAGCCGTCATCCTGTCGACAACGGTGGTACTCTATGCCACAACCGTAACCGCCAACCAAGTCCAAAAAGAAAGCTTATACATTTCAGAAACAACAATGGATACAACCCAAGCCACAATAAAAATCAAGAACACAGGCCCAACATCCATCATGGTTAACCAGGTAGTAATCAAAGGAGAAAAAGTCGATTACACAAGCGACCCCGACATAAGCGCAACCGGACTTGCAAAAGGAGCGGAAACAACCTTAACCATAATGTTCACAGACGACTTAATCACAATCGACGACATAGGACGCCCCGTAACCATCATAATATCCACAAGCCAAGCAACGTACTTCACTCAAACACTGGTTCAAGCCACACTATCGGCGGCACCGGGACCATAAGAAGAAGGGCAAAACCCTATGTTCTTTAAAAAAACTCAATTTTCTTTCTTAAGAAATTATTCTTTTTTAGAAATTATCAAGTTTGGTCGGGAGAGCAGGATTTGAACCTGCGACAGCTCGGTATCTGTGGCCTAGACAGGCTAGAATGAAGCCCACCATGGGTAGACCTCTACAGCTTCTCCACCAGCTAAGCATGTTAGCCAGCTCGAGAGCTCTGCCAGGCTGAGCTACCTCCCGACAAAGACCATAAAGACAAACCAAAAGAATTTATGTGTTTTGGAATTGCGTGCAGTTCTATAACGTACTAAACGTTTTAATCTTTTAAAAATATGTTTCTTGCAGAGGCGTAGAGAATGACAAAAACCATTGGCATAGTAACTTCTGGAGGAGACGCCCCTGGCATGAACGCAGCTATCCGCGCAGTCACCCGTGTCGGTCACTCAATGGGTTTCCAAGTTGTTGGGTTTGAACGCGGGTGGGATGGGTTATTGTCTAACACTTGCAAGAAGTTGACGCCCCGCAGCGTCGGCGGCATAATCCAGGTTGGCGGCACCATTCTTCACACGTTACGTTGCCCCGCATTTGAGCAGCCCGGCGGCGTTGAAACAGGCGCTGAAACCCTGAAAATTAACTCCGTTGACAGTTTAGTCGTTATTGGTGGAGATGGCTCATTCCGCGGAGCCTTAGCTTTGGGCAAGAAAAGCGACGCTTTGATGGTTGGAATCCCAGCCACCATCGACAATGATGTCTTCGGCACCGACGAAACCATCGGCTTTGACACGGCAGTAAACACAGCGGTAAGCACCATCGACAAAATCAGGGACACAGCTATTTCCCACGAACGAATTTTTATTGTGGAGGTTATGGGTCGCAAAAGAGGTTTCTTAGCCCTGGAAGTGGGAATGTGCGTCGGTGCAGAGGTTATTTTGATTCCTGAAAAACCGTTATCGTCCGCGGATGTATGCAATATCATGGATGATAACGCAAAAAAGGGCAAAAGAGCAGGAATAATCGTTACAGCGGAAGGTTTTGGCGACTCAAGCAAATTGGCACAGGACATACAGCGGCAAACAGACTCCGAAGTAAGATTATCAATACTCGGCTATGCCCAACGAGGAGGAAGCCCAACAGCACGCAGCAGACTGCTGGCTAGTTTGTTTGCGGAGAGAGCTGTTGAGTTGATTTGTGAAGGAAAGGGCAACATGGCTGTGGGATTGCAGAAAGGTGCAGTTAACAGTATTAATCTTGAAGAAGCAGCTACAAAGAAGAAAACGTTGGATTTAAGGCTGCTTAAAGTGGCTGAAATGCTATCTACCTAAATCCATAATTTCCTTTGTTTTTCTACGACAGTGATTCATAGATTTTGGCAGTTTGTTCAGCTACTTTTTGCCAAGTGAAATATTCCAGTACTCTTCGCCTGCCGTTTTCGCCCCAATTCTTTGCTTTTTCAGGGTCACGCAAAGTTTCTTTTATGCCCCAAGCGATGTCAGCGGGGTCTTCACCATTAATGTGTACGCCTGTTTGGTCAGTCCCCCCGTTGATAATTTGCTCCTTAAAGCCAACTACTCCGCGGGCGCCCACCACGACAGGTTTCTCCATAGCCATCGCTTCCAAACTGACAATTCCGAATGGCTCATATATAGAAGGGAAAATGCAAACGTCTGAGGCGGCGTAATGAATTATTCTTTCTTCTTCTGAAACAAAGTCAAATCTGTAAACAATGTTGTTTTTTATGTTTAGTCTTTCTGCTGTTTCTACGATGTCGTTTTGTTCGTCTCCCTTACCTAAAATGACCAGTGTAGTGTTGGGGTATTCTTTAAGAACAAGAGGCATAGCCTGAAGAAGGCTGCGTACGCCTTTAACCCAAGTAAGTCTCCCAACAAAAAGCAGCATATTCCAATTGTCTGGAATACCATATTTTTTTCTGATTGCAGTAACCGCTTGCTTTTGAACATTCACTGGGTCGTAACGGTCAGCATCCACACCATTCCAGACCACACTAATTTTTGAGGGTTGCCACCCATGTTTTATAAGGTCTTCTTGCATAGCGTAGCTTACAGTTATTATTTTGTCAGCATTCTGAGCCATAGCACTTTCAAAGTGGGAAACTGTTTCGGATCCTTGACCCCCGCTTCTACCCCATTCAGTGCTGTGAGTATGGAAGACAACTGGGATTTTGGTTTCGTTCTTGATAACTAAGCCTGCGATACTGCTTAACCAATCGTGACAGCAAACCACGTCAAATTTGTAGCCTTCTTTTTTAATTAAGCCGTTGATGAATTTAGTGGCGCTCAAAATGTTATAGATGAATATGTCGTTGAAGAATTTGATGTTGGTGCCCCATTTTTTAAGGTCGTCAGCAACAAAGAACGGCCATACGTTGCTTGCGTCCGCTATTAAGGGTCTGTGAACTTCAACGCCCCTCATTATTTCTCTTGTTTTTAGTCCATTATTGTTTAATGTGAAAACTGAAACGTCATGTCCAAGGTCAACGTATTGTTGAGTGATATATTCGGCGTATGTTCCTAAGCCGCCGACTAGTTGAGGTGGATATTCGTAAACAAAGAAGCCTATTCTCAAAAAAGTCACCTGTAACTTGAATTTATCTATTGCTTGAATGTTATTTATACTTTAAAGCGGTGAACTACTGATTTTGAATTCATCAAAATTTTTTGCCTTTAGTTAAATGCTTTTATTTTAAGAAAGATAAAATAATGATCATGTTCAAGAAAGCGTTAATAACTTATTTTTCGAGTACGGGGAACACTCAGAAAGTTGCGCTTGCAATCTGTGCGGGTTTGAAAGCGGGAGGTTTACATGTAGAACTGAAGAAGCCTCAAGAAGCTGCCAATATTGATTTTTACGATTATGATTTGGTTTGCGTGGGTTCGCCCTCGATTGAGTGGCAACCAGCAAAACCCATAGCTGATTTACTGAAAGCTAAATTGACCCTAAACCGCAATCAAGGAAAAATTAAGCCATGCGCCCCAAAAGTGGCGGGCAAAAACGCTTTGATTTTCTGCACCTACTCCGGACCACACACGGGGATCGATGAAGCTATTCCAGCGGGAAAAACTATGAGGCAGTACTTTGAGCATTTCGGCTTCAACATACTTGGCGAGTGGTACGTTCCAAGCGAGTTTCATGGTCGAGAAGATTTGAGCACACAAGGCAAACTTGGCGACATACGTGGGAAACCGACTGCGGACGAGTTGGCGAAAATTAAAAAGGATGCTCAGCAAATAGCTGAGAGCGTGTAAAGGAAGTGTTGGATTGACTAAGACCGTTGTTTTGCCTCTGCGTGTTCATGAGGATTTAGTTAAGGTTTCTGAGGAACTTTCCTTGATGGCTAAAAAGCCAATTTCTACTTCGATGGCTGTTGATTTGCTTATGGAGATTTACCGTGCCCACCTCAATAACCCCTGCGCGTTGGATGCGTTTAGCCAGCAGCTTAGGAGTCTGAACCTTATGTTGCCAGAAGAATTTGATAAGTACTGGGATGAACCCACAAAGAAAACAGAAAATAAACGTAAAATGAAAGCTAAAAAGCAATAATTATAATGGCATTGAATTCAACATGCTAATGTGCTTGAAAAGCGCAAATATGCTACCATTAAAGCCGCGTAAAATTCAAACTACCTTTGGCCATCCATCAAAGAATCAAAAATCGTTGCTTACTATGAATAACCCGTGTTGATTTTGAATCAAAATAAGCAGTTCAGCAAACATGAATTCTGAATTCAGATTCTCAAGTCGTAACGATATTATATATAATTAGTAAGAATTGGGTAGCAATACCCAAAATACAGGAAAGGATGAAACCCAAATGGCACTCGCAATGGAAAACGACGAACTGATGAAAATCTATGATAAACAAACTGACGCATGGAAGGTTGCTAAAAAAGACCAAAATTACAACAAGCAACTCTCAACCATAGAAGAAACCCTTGCAAGGTTCGGATTACTCAAGAACGAAATCAGAGTTTACATGTACCTTGCGCGAGCAGGAGAAAAGAAAGCGGGAGAAATAGCAGAAGCAATCTCGCTTCATCGCACAGAAACCTACCGAATCCTGCGTGATCTGGAAAAGAAAGGAATCGTTTTCTCAATTTTCGAGAAACCACTGAAATTCACAGCAGTCCCCCTCGACAAAGCAATAGATTTGCTCGTGGATGCTCAGAAAATCAAGATTAAACTCTTAGAACAAGAAAAAACAAGCCTCGTTGAACTCTGGCGATCGATGCCTCAACCAAAAGTTGAGACCTCCAAAAAAGAACTCTTTCAAATGCTCGAGGGCGAACAACAAGTACTCATGAAAGCCAACGAACTGCTCGATAAAACCGAAGAAAAATTCCACATATTCGCTTCAGCAGACTACCTCTCAGAACTATTCTACAACGACTTCTCTGACAACTTGAAAAGTCAAGCTGACAAAGTTGAAGTAACTTTGGTAACTGATGATTCGTTGAAGAGCGCTTATTTTATCGGCCAAATGAAGTGGCTTAGTGAATCGCATAAAATAACTGACGAACAAAACTTGCCATGTTTCATGATTTCAGACAACAAAGAAGTTCTAATTGCCTTCCACGAAAAGGACAACGACAGCGAAAACGACGTAAAAAAGAAATATAGGACAGCTGCAATCTGGACGAACTATAGTGCGCTTGTTAACACTCTGCAGATGCTTTTCTCGAAATTGGTATAAAATTAGGCAACTTTTTTTCTAAAAAATTTTTAACTATTTTTTCACTTTTGTGCGAAGCTTAAAGGTCAAAAGTGAAATTGCAGCCAAAATGGAAATAATGATTACCGCATAATCTGTCAAAGGTAGACCCAAAGGTCCTGCACTGTTCTGTGGTGTGAGTTCTGTTATGTAGAAATCATACATTTTTTTGCCGATTAAAGCAGAATGACCAAGCGGATCCGTCCAGCCTGCCATGACATATGAATTGCGCTTTGCTTCGATGACGCAGTAAGCTTCTTGGTAACCTGCGTCGCCTTGAGTACAACTAAAGAGGACTTGTCCTTGGTCGTTTATTTTGAATAGCCAAAAATCGCGGTTTCCTGCTCCAAAAGAGAAAGTGAAACCAGCAACCAAATAGCCGCCATCTTTCGACTGAGTTACGTATGCAGGAGAATCTGCTTCTTTGCCGCCCACAGTTCTATCCCAAATTTTATTTCCGTTCTCGTCAACTTTTAAAACCCAAGCATCGGTTGACGTGGTTTGAGATTCAACCTCACCAACTAAAACATATCCATCAGCAGTAGCATCCTTAGTCATCGAATAGGCTTTTTCGCTCTGTACTCCGCCGTAAGTTTTATTCCAAACTAAACTGCCGTCGGGGCGAATTTTCAATAGGTAGAAGTCATAGTTGTTAACGCTAGGTAAATCGGTGTATCCTGCTATAATGTAATCGCCGTCTTGAGCTAAAACTCCTGATCTTAGGGCGGTTTCGTTAGGTTGCCCATACGTTTCGTTCCAGACAACGTTTCCTTCGCCGTTTAATTTAACCACCCAACCAGCCGATTGGGCAGTGTCATTCAACTGGGTTAGCCCAAAAACTGCAAATCCGTCAGTTGTGGCGATCCCCGAGAAGAGTTTGTTGAGGCTTCCCCCATCCAAGAAAGTCTGCCATAACAAGTTACCTTCGTCACCTATTTTTGCAACATAGCCGTTGACGTCACCCGACGACAAGAACTGGTTGCCTACAAGCAGGAAACCATCAGTTAAATTTACAACGCACCGGATTTCCATGCCAAAGCCTTCGAGGAAGGTTTTGTTCCACACCTCGTTGCCGTTTTCGTCGAGCTTTAAAACCCAGCCGACAGTAGTGTTTGCCACAATCGACCTTGATGACCCAACAATCAAATACCCGTCTCCAGCAGGCACAGCAAAGAATGCCCGGTCGTCAGATGGGCCGCCAATGGTTTTGTTCCAAATTAGGTTGGCAGGTAATACGCTCGCTTCGGTGCCGTCACTGACTTTTAGGGGGACGGGGGTTTGAGCTGCACTAAAACTTATGGTTAAAATAATTACGATTGTGAGTAGCGTCACGATTATTTTCACGGTTTTAAATTGATTCACTCCGCGCTCCTCCTTTTTGACGCTCTATTGCGTGTTATGTGCTTGTGCATGTAATGTTTGCTCCTACAAGTATTCCTCGCTGATCCTGACATATTAAAGAAACAACCATCGGGTCGCTGGATTGCGATTGTTCAGCGTTAAAAGTTACGGTGTATGTTCCGTTACCAAAATCTGTTGTGTTTGATGGATTGACTTGTATCCAGTCGGTTCCATTTCGATACGAAACGTTGAAGTTTTGGGTTAACGCTGCTTTATCTTCGTTTTGAACGGTAAATGTTAGTGTGACCTGTTTTGTGGTATCGTCGATTTGCTGGTAGTTTCCGCTCAAGTTAACTGTTGAAGTCACGTTTAATGCGTATTCAATATTAGATGTGGCAGTGGGGCTGGATGAAGCAAAAGCAAAAGAGGCACTAGCGCCTGAGATTCCAAAGCCGTTGGCACCCCAAGAAATCAATAGTCCATTCTGATAACCGTTCGAGTTCGGGGTGTTGTAATCCATGGTCAGAAGGGCTTGGTATGAATTGGAGAGAATCACTGTTTTCAAGGCATCCAAATCTACACGTAAAACATTTAAATTGCCGCCGCCAGATGCGTTCGCTAATGCACTAATCAGGGTACTCGTCGTTGACTGCTTGTAAACTGAGAAAACAGCGTTGTGGCTTGCATCAATAGTTGGCACTTCTTTCCCAACTTCAATCACGTAAAGCGCCGTTGATAGCAAAAGCGCGGACACGAGTAAAGCAGTAACAATTATCACTTGACCCCCGCAATCAGAATTAAAGTTGCGTTTCCCCATGCCTAATCCATCACCGCCAACTGCAACTGCAAAATATAGATTGAGTAAGTGCTGTTTTGGCTAACGCAAACATAGTTTACTGAAGTGATTCTGTCGCTGACAGTGCCGCCGTTGGAAATAGGGAAATCATTTAGAACGTTTTGGTTTTTATCGTAGACTGTTAAGTTAAACCATGTTGTAAGCGGCAGGGCAGATTCGATGCATTCGCCAAGTTTTGTCCATTCATGGTTGTCGACTAAACTTGCAAGCTGACCGTCGCTGTCCAAAGCTAACAGGATATTTTGGGCTTTCCAGGCAAGGTTAACCTGCGAGCTTTTCGGCGTGGCTTGCGCAGGAATAAGTGCTAGGCAGGACAAAATAAGCATAGAAGCAAAAAACGCCTCTATAACCCTTACTTGCCCCTTCTTGTTGCTAAGCAACCTCATTGAGGGAGGTCTCCTAAACTTAAATCAAGTCTATAGAGAACGCTGTTGACTGTGACTATGTAACTAAAGACGTTCTGTTCTGACCCGCCAAAGTTTGCGCCTGCCTTCAAAGGAACCTGGGGGTAAGCAGTCCATTCCTGAAAATTGTTTGTGCCATTGAGTCCTCCGACAACCAGAACAATTGGGCTTTTGTCCAGTAATATTGGAATAGATATTTCTGACGCCCCTGTGGATGGGAGATGTTGCTGGTATGAGTAGGAGAAGGCATAACCATTTTGAACTGACAAACCTGGTACGCTATCGTTAAGGCTTAAGGTGTAATCAAGAGGGCTTAAAGCCAACTCTGTGCTATGGGGGATCGACTCCTCTGCTGAGTTGGCGAAATTGTAGATTGCGTATGATGTTATTCGGTCATCGATTGACGCTCGAGCAAAGGTAATGAGTAGTGCGTTGTCGGTTTCTGCTGTTGGAATTTGGAGGGTAACTTGGCAGGTACCGGTGTCGGGAATTGAGGCGTTAACCGCAGTTAGATAAGTGTTTGCGGCAACATAGCAGTGTAAGTTTGCACTCGTCGGCTTTGAGTCGATGTTTGCTGAAACTTGGAACGTGAAAGACGTGTCGCTTCCAGATGTAGAGTTGCTTGATTGCGCAACATTTATTTTCATGAGTTGGGAAACCTTGATGCCTAACGCTATGTTCAGTTTTGCAGCGTTTGATAGCTCAGGATAAGATAACGAGAAATTGTTGAGGCTGTTTAATCTAGAGATTTTGTCTATATCTAATTCGTAGGCGGTGTTGGAGTTGCTTTTAGCTAATCCGAAGTCAAAGGACAAGGCATAATTGGTTCCCCAATCTGCTGGCGACCCTGGGTTTGTTAAGATGTGGTCAGCTATGGCTTTTAGGTAACTGTCTTTGTTGATGTCTTGGGTACTGGCTATTCTGGTTTGCATCGTTGAGCCCAAAAAAGCCATACTTATCAGCGCCACTGCTACAATGATTGTGCACGCGAAGAAGGTATCAAAAGAGCTCGTCGGCAACTGTTGTTCTCCTTAAGTCATCGGTTTTATTGAACTCATTGAGAAGATACCCGAAAGCAAGATTTGAGATACAACCAAGGATAGGTAAGCGGTTGCTGCCAGCAAAGCGGAGTGTTTGAATCCCGCACCAAAATTGCCTTCGCTGATTTTTCCAATGAAGAACCCGGAAATCCAGCATTGAATAATTATGCCTACGGAGAAAACGTTGAGTTGCCCTTGCATTGCAATCTGGGCAACTGAAGAAAGGTCTGAACTGACAACACCTGTCATCATAGATGTTGTCAGAGCTACAATAGTCGTTGTAACAGCGATTAAGGCACTCCACATAAAAGCCAACAGAATGTATGGCTTCAAAAGAGCACGACGGTTAACCTGCATCTCCCTTTCCTTCTCGCTGTACTCCGAGAGAATTTCCAATGATTGAATTGAGTTGCCGCCGACCTCAATTGTTTCCACCATCATGGCAAAGTTTACGATGACAAACCAGCTTCGGATTTCCTTACGCATGTTATCGAAGGTTCGTCTAAGAGGTATACCCCATTCGATCTGGCTACGAATTAAATCCAAGAATTTGGAGAATGGACCATAATCTTTGCGTTTTGTTGCTTGCACTATACTTTTTTCTGGTGAAAGACCAGTTTTCTGCGATTCTGTAATGTCTCGGATGAAGCTGGGAATGGATTCTTCGGCGTTGTAGTTGATTTTCGAGATGCGATAATATTGGTAGGCAAGCGGCATAGAGGCAGCAACTAATCCGATGGTTGCGATTTCTGGTAGTCCAATAGGTTTAATGAAGTCTGTGCCAATCATTCCGAAAACACCTATGACGGCGAAAACTGGAATTATGAAGATTAACGCTTTTTTGTATAAGTCTTTAAGGTCAGGGAATGCGCTTCTCTGCATGTTATGCGCCATTAATATGAAAATTCCCGACATAACTGGCATAGCAACGAATGCTATCAGGTAAGAAATGACTGGGGAAATCGAGATTGAACTGCTTGACATCAAATCCATAACGCTGGATGAGGAGAAAACAACGAAGAGAATGTACGTGCATAAAACAACGATTAACATGACCGAGTAAGCTTCAACTAACGCAGCTATCCTTTCAATGGAACGGTTCAAATTAATGTATCTTAGTTCGAAAATCGATTTAAGCTGGCTTTTCATGTAATCCGGCAGTTTTCCGCCGCTCCTGATAGAGGAAACAAAGCCCCCGAGGAAATTTCGATAGAGTTTCGATTGAGTCTGTTCCCCACGTTGTTGCATGACGGTTAGTGGATCTTTACCCAACACCTCAACTTGACGAACAACCTCGTCTGCTTCTTTCTTGAAAGCTGGAAGAAAACTAAGTCGCCGCATCTTTTTCCAGCTTTCATAAGGAGAGATCCCGCTTGCAGCCATAAGAGTAAAAATCATCACTGCAAAGGGCAGTTCCTGCTCAGTTTTCTCACGTTCCTCACTCGTGGCTTTATCTAGGAAACCGAAGATTTTACCTAGAAAACCACCAGGAGCCTTCATTTTTATTGCACCTTTGATTTTTCGTTTGCTGCCGCTAAAGCTTGCAAGTTGAGAGAGCTGTTTAGTGCTTTGTGGACGCTACGGAAATCGCGTAGGTTTTGTTCAACCATCCTTAGAAGGATTTGTTTTCGGCGTTCAAACTCTTGCTGGACAACGCTTAAAGGAGCATCTAGGTTTTGGGCGATTTTGTTGAGTAGGTAGCTTTTTTCCAGGTCTTGGTGGAAGGTGTCGGAGGATAGGTTCCAGTTGAATACTTCATGAGGAGTGCCGTTGCTGTCGATTTCTGAGACTTTAACGAATTTCCTCAGGGATTTTTTTCGTTCTAGAAGGTTGATGCTAGCAGTGTTAACTTGTTTAACTACTATAACGCAGTTCATCAGGGACAAAATGTTCTGGGGAATGTTCATGGGCGGCTGAGTTAACCGTTTTATGACGGTTTCCACGTCATCGGCGTGCATAGTGCATAAGCCACCGTGACCTGTAGCTAATGCTTGGAATAACACGTACGCCTCTTCACCCCTGATTTCGCCTACAAGAATCAAGGCGGGTCTGTGCCGGACAGCTGACTTGATTAAGTCGTAGAGGGTGACTTCACCGTCGCTATCTCCACCAAAACCCGTTCGTGCAATCGTTGAGACCCAGTTTTCCTGTGGCAAGTTGATTTCCTGCACTTCCTCCACAGAAATCATCTTAAAATCCGGACGCACCAAACATGCAATGGCGTTTAACGCTGTCGTTTTTCCTGCGCCTGTCGGTCCCACAACCATAACGGACATTTTGTTCTCCATCAGCATCCAAAGGTAAGCAGCGATCGATTCATCGATGGTTTCGTTCATTATCAAATCCACGATTGTGAGGGGGTCGTCGCGGAATTTTCTTATGGTGAAGCTTGTTCCTGCAGGGGTGGTCTCTTTTCCGAAAGATACAGCGAGCCTGTGTTTTCCAGGCAATGTTAAATCAACTATCGGGTGGGCGATGCTGACGTGTTTGCCTTGCCTGTGCACTACGCGGGTTATGAAATCGTCAAGTTCTTCTTCATCGCTAAAAATGATGTTGGTACGTGTGCTTGCGTATTTTCTGTGGTAAATGTAGACTGGTTTGTTTATTCCTAAGCAACTTATGTCTTCGATGTATGGGTCGCTGATAAGCCCGTCGATTTTTCCGTATCCAATCAAGTCTTTTTCGAGGTAATATACGATTTTTCTTAAGCCAACTTGGTTGGTGTCGCCGAAAGCTTCCTTGTGGTCTTCAAGTATGACTGGGAGCTGTCGGCGGAAAGAATCAACCAGTGTTTCATCTATCCTGGGAGCTTTTAGTTCGTATTCAAGGATGTTCTTTAAGCGTTTGTAGGCATCTCTTTCCTTCCGTGACATGGGTAGGTCGTCGACAACGTAGAAGTAGCTTCCTTCTGCGTCGTCTTGAAAAATCCAAGCGTAAGAGAAGGGGGGATTGAGAGGGTAACTTTCAATCTGGGTATAACCTTCCGGTACCTGATAGCCTTGAATTCCCAGGTAAGCTATCATTTCTTCATCGGGGGTTTCTTGTTTTTCTTTGAATTCTTCTTTGTTCTTTTTCCCTAACTTCATCTTATCACTCGCTGGTTAATGTTAAAGTTGCAATTTGATTTTCGAATGTACATTGCAGTCTTGCCCTGCCTGAACCACTGATAAAGGAGCCTGACGCCGCAACATTGGCGGGTATGCTCATCTGAAAGTTGTTTGAACTAACGGTCGTTCCAAAGCCTGATTCAACCCAGGCACATGACGAGTCGTTGGTTATTTGTATCCAGAAGCGTTGGTTTCCAATCGACGATGGGATATCAAGAAACTGAGTTGTATTCTGGTTGTTAATGGTGGTTTGTGAAAGCAATGTTAGGCTTTGGGTTGCTACGTACTCATCGATGTTCTTGAGCTGCTGAGTACTTGCTTGGTTTTTAACGTTTAAAGTAGCGATGCTGCAGGCGTAAACTATAATTGCTCCAACTATGAGGGCAGCGAAAATCGAATATACATAGCCAGGAATTATCGACGGCACTTAGCGAATCCACCTCTGGATTGAAACATTGGAAACGACTGTTTCGATATGGATAATTGCGCCTCCGCTTGTACTTGAAATTGGAACAGAAACGCTGCCGCCTACACCGTTTAAGACTGAAGTTAACACAAAGTTTCCTACTGCAGAGGAAAACTCATAATTTTGCGATTCAAGTTGCGTGCTTGTGCAGGATATTTGCAGGGGAAGCTCACCCTGCAACGCAATCTCCATCGAAGAGTTGAGATTAACGATGTAGATTCGTATGTTGTTGACTACTTTGCCGCCTTCTTCGCCCGCAACTGTATATGTCACTGTTGGTCGGTATTTCAGTTGGATTTCTGGGTGTTCAGCCCCCTGAGCTATGCAAAGTTGGCTTGTTGAGGAGCCACTTTGGTTGGTTATTGTTCGGCTGTCACCAGCGAGATACAGTCCAGTTTCTGAAGTGCTTGAGTATGGTAGTTCATAGGTTATTTTGCCGATTGAAGAGGTAAAGATGGTTTCTTGAACCTCTAAGTTATCGTTGATGCTTAGGGTTAGAACGTTGCTGTTGGGTTGGATTTTCAGTAAACCGCCTGAATCACTCAAATCATACGTGGTTGAGGACCCAGGCTGCCCCAAAGTCGAAATAATTTCATCGTTCAGCGAAATGAGGCTTTCTTTGGATGTTGAAACTTTGAGGGTTTGCCCTTGTGAATTTACTTTTTCAACCGAAAAATAGTATGTGAATGAGACGATGCAGAGGGTAGAAACAAACAGATATCAGGAAAGTTACAGGTAAGGCCACCGCATACTTGGAACGGGCAAATTTCTTGAAATAGTGTAAACTTACCTTCATGCTATCCTCTCACACATAAGCCTTATTTTGTAGAACATGGGAAAATTTGGATTAAGCCATTTGTGCGTAAAACAATTGACAGATTGTTTTGCAAAAACCGAGGAAAAACGGCACATTAACTCAAAATTATAGTTAATTGTTGTGAAAAGTTTTTTAAAAAGAGAAAAGAAGGTGGGGGGGATTTTTCTTAGGTTAAATATTTTAACCTATGATTATGTTGCTGCTGGGCTATGTATGCTTGGACGTTTGTCTCTTTGTAGTACATCGCTTGTGATGTGAAGACAGTGAACGCAACTGTTAAGCCGATGTCGTTGAGGCCGACGCTATCTGGTGAAGTCATCATATACGCCTACTGTTACTACCTGATTGCAATACTATGGAATCTCCGGCTGCGACTGCTACGTATGGGTCTGCTGGTGCTGCTGCGTATGCAATATCAGTGGTCGGGTCTTGTGCTGGGTCAGCGAACAGATGTAGTGCATTCTTGTCCACGTACAGTGATTTTATTTATGACAACGTCGCGTCCGCCAGTGTTAGTTATCATGATTGCACCTACTGCGTCACCGGCGTTGTTAACCCAAAGGTGTTGGTAAGAAAGCGTAAGAGCTTCTTCCTGCACTCGGGTGCTTGTTACGTTGATTGCAAAGTATGTAACGACACCTGCGAGCAGCACTGAAACAACGAGGATGATCAATGTGGTTACGACTGTACTTAGAGCCAAACGATTCTTCAATATGTTTTTCATTTATTTTTTAACTCCTTGAAAGAGCAATTACACGATTTTTGGATAAGTAACCTTGTGCGTAAAAAAAATTACACTCTGAAAAAGAATAAAGTAAAAATAAAAAGAAAAATTTGCAACTTAAAGTTTAGTTTAAGCCGCTGGTGATGCTTGGATGTTTGTCTCGCTGTAATAGACTGCTTGTGCGCTGTAGATGCCTATGCTAACTGTTAAGCCAATGTCGGTTAAGCCTATGCTGTCGGGGTTGTTGACATAGATGACCATTGTTGAGCCTGATGGTAAGATTAGGTTTGTTGTTGCTAAGTGTGCGGTATCTGTCAATCCGATATCGTTAGTTGCTGCGACTGGAGTTGCTACATATACTAGATCTGGAGTTAAATCTTCTCCTGTTGCTGCGTTTGCGTAGAAAACGTTGGCCCAATCAGATGTTTGCCCTCGAACGGAGATTTTGTTGATGACTACGTCACGTCCTCCATTGTTGGTTACCATTATTGCTGCTTCAGTGCCACCACCATCTCCATCAACCCAGATGTGTTGCTTGGAGACATGTAGGCTTTCTTCTTGGACTCTTGTGCTGACAACGTTTATTGCGAAAAATGTCAGGACGCTTGCGAGTAAGATGGACACTACTAGGATGATGAGTGTTGTTATTACTGTGCTTAGTGCGAGGCGGTTTTTCAATAGACGATTCATTTGCTTATTTTCACCTGTAGCAGTTAAGACGGACAATTCCTTATTAATGTCTTCCGTAGCAAGATTCAATACAACCTCTTCTGCTTTCTACTACATAAGACAAAGCCACTTCACCAATCTAAATCAAAGATAAGGTCCAATAATCACCAAATCACATAAATTAAAATGTTTAAAGTCACCAAGGGTCTGCAAAAACCTCAAAGCTGGCAGGTAGATGTTACTTCTTGAAAATATTGATTCAGTCTTCATAACTATTATTGTTTAGCACGGCTCACTTATTTTCATTGTACTTGCAAGCTGAGCAATCCATGCCTCCAAAAACCCACTCGCAAACAAAAATCCTATCGTTGATTACAGTCTTAGTGTTAGCTATTAGCCCCATATTTCTGGCGCAAGCTTCAGTTCTGCAGTTAACCACCACCTCAGAATACACCAACTACGTTCACACCTACGTCAACTCTGCCTCTGGAAACTACACCTACGTTGAAAAACCCATCTTCCCCGTTATGATAAACAATTCCCAAATACAAATCGGCGCAAACTGGACAATCATCTGCCCCCTAAAAGCAAACCACAACTACCACGTGTACTTTTACGGAGCCTACATAAACACATCCGCCCAAGCAAAAACAGACTACGACATCTACATTTATGATCCATCTGGAAACTTGGAGAGCACACACACCGAAGCAGCAGGGCTCCCCGAGCATTTAGGCACAACCGTTAACGATGCGCTTTTTACGCCCACCCAAACGGGGGACTACTCTTTTGTCATCGTAAATAACCCCAACGACAGCGAAAGTGCTCAGCAAGCAACATTTATGATTATTGAAAATCTTGAAACTGACCAATGGTACACAACACAAATGGAAGGAGCCAGCGGCACTGACTCAAGTTTCTACACAAACTGGGCCTATGAATTCGCCACCAACGCATCCAAAGTTGAGTTATACGTCAATGTTCCTCAAACGCTGGATATGTATGAAGCAAGACTTTACCTGATGAACAACGCTAAATCACCCACTTTAAACTCTTTTCCATTGCCCCTGGAATCCGGATTGTACGGTAACTTGACGGGTTCGGTGGGTGGCTACAATTTTGAAAGCAACGGATACCGAGGCGTGGCTTATGCAAGCTGCGAATACATGGGAAAATCAATGTTTCTAAACTACACATCACCCAACACAGGCGCAAACCTCTACCAATTAGTTCTCATCGGCGAAGTAGGCAGCGGAAATATCCAATTCATGCTTAAAACCCAGTTTGGGAACACATCGATGACACCACTGGTTACTCTAACAAGAGTTTACCCCGACACCCCAGCAAAAATCTCCTACCTATCCAATAATGCCAGCTTACAAACAGCTCAACTATCTTACACCACCAATAACTGGAACAGCACCACCAACGTTAACATGGCAATCAGCAACCAAACATGCAACGCCACACTTCCAGGACAAACGGCGGGTTCACTGGTGCAGTACCGAATAGATGCATGCGACGTCTTAAACAATAATATGACGGCAACAGGCAACTACACGGTGAAGGCACAGCCGACTCTAAACATCATGGCTGTCAAAGATCCCATTCGTCTTGGCGAAAACATCACTATAACAGGGAACATTATACCCATCGATAACAACTCAAAGGTCAAGGTACAGTTTTCCACAAGCAACTCCACCCAAACAGTAAATGCCACAATATCCCAGAATGGCAATTTTACAGCCAACTTTAAGCCAGATTCTTCGGGCCCTTGGTGTGTCAGCGCAACCGTTCCTGAAACACAAAGTTCATGGAGATGCGATAGCGAACCCTTAACGGTAATGGTTAATGAACCGCCGATTTACATAAAATATTCTCTTTACATCATAATCGGTTTGGTTGCAGTCTCGGCGGTTGGCGGCGTTGTGTGGTTTTTGAAGTTCCGCGACAAGTAATCAACATTCTTTTGACCTCAAAACGCAGGTATCGCCTCCCCTTAGGAAATCTAATTTGCGTTAAAAGTGTTAACGCAAGTTCTAAATGCCCCCGCCATATGAATTATTAATCAGAGGGCGTAGGAAATCTAAAATGGAAGACTCTGACGGTTTTGTGCCTGCATTAGACGAAAGAGAATTGCAAGAAGGAAAAATGAAACTTGTCACAGTTGAAAGCACACCTATTTTATTCATTAAACAACAGGACGAAATCTATGCCATAAACAACCGTTGCCCACATATGGCATGCGGGTTCTCAGGCGGCAAACTCGACGGATCAGTCATCGTTTGTCCTTGCCACGATTGGCGATTTGATTTAGAAACTGGTGAATATGAAGAGGGACCAGGATTCAGATTAACCAAGTACAACTTGAAGATTAAGTCTGGCAAAATATGGGTAAAACTTGAAGAAGATACAGAGTAGGCTTAATCAATAGAGCATTCGATAGCTAGTTTTGAATCACATTTTTTAAATGAAAGTAATCTTCTCCTCATTTGTTATGGCTCTTCTTTGATATTCAAAAAAGTGGGATAAATATAGATAGAATTTCCACAAAATACGGATGGGACGCAGTCCATAAACGGCGGAAGACGTAGCTTTAGTTGGTTCTGTCGTTCCTTGTTGATGAGTATTTTTATTATTTGCGAATGCAGGCCAAGTCTTGGGTAGAACAACAACACGTTGAATTTTTTGGTTGTTGTTCTTTCATTTGGTCAGATTTTGCAATTGGGTTTGTCTTTGATTGTTGTTGCAACCGTTGTGCAGAATGCAGTTGCAGCAGCAGCAGCAACAACAACAACTTCTCTGGCTCCAATCTGACTCAAACCAAATAAACCTTCAGAAGACTAAACACTGCAATTTTGGCTTAGTTCCTGAAAGATGCAACGGTCAATGTGGAAAAAACCAATTGCAATAGCATCATCAACAACTTCTTCCGTGCTTACATTAATCCGTTCTCTTCATCAATCCGGGTGGTTAAGCAATGTGTTCTGGAAACCTTTGAAATGGGTGGTTGTAGAAACAACGAAGGCTAATTGGAAGAAAAAGTCAGAGAAGAAAGGGATAAAACTCAAAGAAGATGAGACATAAATTGTTTGCAGAGAGCTAAATCGCCGAGTTTATTAAAGCGCAACAAATAGTTTTCCAGAAGAGGTAACCGCCAAATGGTTATTATTGCTGCTATCGGAATAAGTGGTTCAGGAAAAACAACCACACTAGAATATCTAATTTCCCATCTTAGCAGCGAGGGTTACCGAATTGGTGCAATAAAGCATATTCACCGTGAAGGCTTCACCATAGATAAAGAAGGCACAAACACTTGGAGATTCAGCAAAGCCGGATCGAAAATTACAGTAGCTATTTCGCCTGAAGAAACAGCAATAATAGAAAAAACAAAAGCTTCCCTCGACAATTTCGACAAGGTTGTAAAATTGCTGGAAAACGAAAAACTTAACATAATTTTTGTCGAAGGTTTCAAGGAAGAAATTTCCAAAAGACCAGAAATCCTAAAAATTATCACCGCAAAAACTCCTCAAGATCTCCAGACTACACTAAAAATGGCTGTTCCTCCGATACTTGCAATTACTGGATTAATAGCTAAAACTAAGCAACCCCTAAGCAGCATACCCTATATTGACCTGCCAGACGAAGGACCAAAGCTCTTAGAAATATTAAAAACTCATTTGAAAACATGACAAAAGTAGGGTTATGCAAGAAAATTAGATAAAGTGCCCTCGATTTCTACTATCAAGATAGTTATATGACGAAGCGGGCAGCAATCATCCTTGCGGGTGGAAAAGCCAAAAGATTCCAAACCACAAATGACAAGTGGCAGGATAAAGCACTCGCAGAACTGGATAGCAAACCCCTTTTAGTTCATGCCATCGAAAACATTCAAGGTACCGTTGACGAGATAGTCGTGGTAGTTAATGAGAATGAAACAAGAATATCTCAGTATCGGGACGTTTTAGAAAAGTACAATATACAAAAAGCAAGAATTGTAACTGACCTAAAAATCAAGGACCTAAGCGGACCCTTAATTGCGATTTTGACAGGTTTAAGGGCAACTACCGCGGATCACTGCATCACAATTCCATGTGATGTCCCCAAGCTTAACCCAAAAGTCGCTGAATACTTGTTTAACGAAATCGACGGTTCTATTGTTGCAGTTCCAATGTGGCCAAACGGAAGACTCGAAACACTACTCATGGTTTTAGAACGAAAAAGCGCTTTAGAGATCACAACTGTTCTCTGCCTGCTGGGACGCTCACACCCAGACGACATCATTAGAGGCGCTATGAAAACTTTGCTCGTATCTCCTCTTGGCGAAATCAAAAACATGGACCCCGAACTCAAAAGTTTCATAAACATAAACTGCCAAGAAGATCTAAGTCGACTGATTCCCCATCAAGGGCAAGGAGCACTTGGCGAAAATGTAACATTAAACCTTGGGGCCCTAGCCACTGGGGAAATTCAGCGCCTAGCTGAAGCATCCCTGAAACGAGACAATTCTGATTTTTTGGGAGCAACAAAGGAGTTTTTAGAATGTGCCGTTCGGTTTGAAAATGAAGACGCAGTATTTTGGGCTGCAGTTAGCCGTGAGTACGAAGCAAAAAGCCTGTTAAGTACTCTTGAGAAATGTGGCAGGCACGAATTAATCGAGGAAATCAAAGAAATTTTCTTTAAGGCTGCCCAAAACTACAATTCAGAAGCTAAAATCTACGAGGAAAACCGCTGTTACTTGTTGGCTGAAAGGGCGAGATCAGATAAGTCATGGTGCGAAATGCAAATTGAAAAGTTAGGTGCTAAATAATTATTCGTTCAGGACTAGTGTAAACATTTAGGCGTTTTCCACGGACGAACCCAGCTAAAGTAACGTTTGATTCTATTGCAGTAGTAATTCCTGAGGAAAGCGCAGCCGATAAAGAAGCTACAATGGGTAGACCAACCTTGGCCGCCTTGAACGCAACATCGCCCGAAATGCGCCCGCTCAAAGCAACAAAACAGCCGCCAAAATCCACCTTTTCCAAAGCAGCCATCCCGATCACCTTATCCACAGCGTTGTGTCTGCCAACATCTTCAGCTAAAGAAACGAGTGTGCCATCACTCTTGTAGATCGCTGCAACATGCAATCCTCCTGTTTTCCTAAAGCCTTCAGCTTTAAAGTTCAGTTGGTTAACGCTGTCGAAAACTACTTGAGCTTTAACTGTCAAGGTTGATTCTACTTTCGGGATTTTGCCTTTGAACTGGTAGGGTGAACCGCTGCCGCATGCAGACAGAATAACGCGGGCATGGAGCCTTGAAATCTGGATTCTGTCTTCTACCTTGATCGTAGGCCTGAGTTTAACAGTGCAGGATTGCTCTTTTTCGTTGAGGGACACTTCCTCTATTTCATCTATCGACTTCACTATACCTTCTGAAAGCAGGTGCCCCACTGCAAGTTCCTTAAGGTTGGTTGGTGAACAAAGGATGGTTGCCCAAAAAGTTTTGTTAACAAATAATTGGAGCGGAAATTCTTCTGCGACGTAATCAACTATTTTTTGAGCTTTTCCACTGGACAAATCAATTTTAACTATGTCAACTTGACACATAATGTTGTCCCTCTTGCGTTGTTGTGTTTTGAACTCATCCCTGTTGATAAGGCATTCGCTACCTGGAGGAATCCAGAAAGAAAACAAGCTCTTTACCTCCGCCACTCACAAACCAATAACGACGTTTTCAAAGTCTGGGCAGTTTCGACTCAGTCGGGAAAGACGGCAGGTTAAGAAAACTCTTTCGGGTTTGGGTTTTGTGGATTAAAAATTAATCCCCCCATTTTTATTACTTGGTTAAATCAGCGGTTCAGAACGCTTTTCAGTATAAAATTACGTCCATTCCTAAAGAGAGCATGCGATAGCAGACTAATATCACTAGAGAAAGGGTACAAAGACTGCTCAGTAGCTACCCTATAGCTCCGAAGGAGTATTAGTAAAACGTACGGATGTATGTACAGTTTTCATGCTCCTGAGGGCATTTTCGATAAAAATAGCTATTGAATGACGTTCACTTTCACTCAAGTCTCCCCTTAGCAAATTATACTTTTAGTCATTTGTTTTAAATATCCTAAACAAAAGATAAGGCTTTTTGAGGTGGAAAATAAGATGAACGAAAGAGAACGTGATGTTTTGCTCATTAATATTTGGGATTACATACAGAGAATCGAGAAAGACGTTAAAGCGATTAAAGCAAAGGTAGGTTCAATATAGTGAAAAACCTTAAAACTTCAGATAGAAATAATCCATAACAAAATATGAGGTGATAATGTGACTGAAACAAAAGGAAAACAGACTATTACTCAAGCTACAAAAACTCAACCTCTATTAAATTCACAAAGCCAATACGTTCCAGACAAAACCTTGAGAAGAGTCTGTATAGAAAAAGCCGATAAACCTGAGAAGAACAACAAATGAGCAACGAAGAACTACAAAAAGCCCAATTCTTTTTTGATTTTGTAGCAAAAGCTGACCACATAACTGAGCAAGCGAATGAACGTGTCCTTAAGAAAATACATGGTGTATTAACACTTGCTTCCACTTTGGTTCCCGTTGTTTTCGGATTGGGCTATTTCGTTCTTTCTCAAACAAAACAACAATTAACGGTAATACCAATATTTCTTAGCCTAATTTTATTCACTTTATCAATAGCAAGGGGGATTTCCTTACTTAAACCAAAACAATTCTTTTATCCCGATGTCTTAAAAATAATTCAAAAGTACAAAGATGAGGCACTCGTTAATGTTATCAACTTATCAGCAGTATCGTGGGCTGACATTGTAAATGATAATCAAGACTTAATTAATTCAAAAGAAAAAGGTATTAATCAAATGCTGGTTCTAATAACGTTGGGTCTCATTTTGTTATCAATTGCCTTCTTAACAATATTCTATAGTTAGAATATCGTTGCTAAAGTAAAGATTGCAAAATTCGACCAAGAAGTAGTTAAAATAGACTTACTATTCGGGGGGTCCATACTTTTATTTCTCCCCTCAAATACTTAGCGAATAGCAAGGCTTCTTCGCTAATCAATGTCTCTATTTCTTGTTTGCATCCCACGTTCATTCTCGGAATATTTACTTCTGATAAAAAATACTCGTTCAATCTATTTGTAAACTCATTAGCTAATTCGTTTTTCAAATATTGCCGTTTTAGCTTTTAGATTAGCACGCTTCTCGGTCTTAAATTCAAAATCACATTTACTTAATTCTCTGCAATAACCGATAATGAAATCGTCAAAGAGAAATACCTTCTGGAATTATAAACAAGACTTTGACTTTTCCTTATAAGGCAAAATTTAAAACTCTACCTTTGCATATATGCCTCATCCTTGAACTCAAAAATCCAAGTTCGCAGAGGAGCAAAGAAAAATATCATCACAAAGTCAAAAAACTAAAGACCGCTTAGCTGTCATAGGACTTTTAGCTTTAGAAGCATTCTTTATTTTTGGTGCCACTAGCAATTTTTATGGATACATATTTTTAAAAATATACATCGATTTATACCTCGCAATTATTTCAACCATTGGAACCGTAATCTTGCTTGCATTCCTAATAGTGCTTCTCATAAGCTATTTGGATAAAAGAAAAATTTTAAAGAGCTTTCAAAAACAAACAAAAAAGAAATTATAAGTATTTTTCATACGATTTCATTTGTGGGTTGTTGGTTTTTGAAACGAAGAGTTTGCCTGTGCCTTTTTCTGCGAGATCGCCGAAGAACACGTAGAAGGGTCCAGCTGCAGATTCGGTGTCGTCAACCTTGACTTTTGCCTTTACACTGTCGATAGTAAAGCTCGGCATGACTTCCTCCACGTAACCTGAAACGATGATTTTTCCACCAGTCATGTTTGCACCTACTCGGGTAGTGGCGTTCTTTTCAACATGGATAGTTCCATCGCTCATGTGGTACCCTAAAAACTGACCCACGTTGTTGCCTTTAATTTTGATTAATCCTCCATGAAGATAAGCGCCTGAATCGCTTCCAACATCGCCATCGACAACTATTTTGCCGCCTTTCATACCTTCGGTGCTTCCTCGATATGGAGAAGCTAAATAGTCTCCTGCGTTGCCGTGGATTTCGATTAAGCCTTTCTTCATTGATGCGCCTGCCCATTGGCATGTGTCGCCGTTAACTGTAATTTTGCCACCTGCCATCTTTTCACCCAGGTGCATGCCGACATTGCCATTGATTATGATTTCGCCGTTTTTCATTCCTGCACCAATCTTCCGGACCTCGCTAACGTCGCCGTTTATGGTGATAGTTGCTTCAACGTTGTCTTCTTCGATTTTGAAGAGGTCACTTAGCTTTCTTTGTTTATTGCCCTCGAAAACTGTTAGGTTGGCTATTTCAGCGGTGTCTTTGCCCTGGAATATGTCTGGGTTTATGCATTCAGCAGTAATTGGGAAAGTGAATTTTTTGAGTGGAGTTAATACTATCATTTTAGACGCTCGCCTTGATGATTATTGGGTCTTTAACTTTTACGTAGTGGTCGCTTACTGGGTAGTTTTCATAGTCAACGGTCCAGTATTGTCTGAATTTACTCTTCATCTGGTCATCAATTATGCACGGTTCTTTTGTTTGGACGTCTAGCCACATGGTTCTACCGTCAGCTTGCCCAACTACTTCGCCATCTTTAACGACGACTTGTCCGTCTTTAATTGTATAAGCCGCATGTTTGAACGCTCTTCGCACAGTCTTGTACTTGCGGGCTATGTCAGTTGTTTCAGGGTTAATTGCGTAAATTGCAACATCTGCGTCTGCGCCTACGCCAAGGTGACCTTTGTTTTTGAGACCTAAAGCTTTGGCTTGTCCAGCGCGGGTCATTATGGCTAACTCGTAAAGTGAAAGCTCGCGGTCGATTGAGGGGAGTAGGCTTGCTCTTTGAGCTTTCTTGTGGCAATGGTTGAGAGTTGCTGCACGCGCATTCTTGCTGTATAGCCAGGCGAGAACTCTTGGGTAAGCGAAAAATGGTCCGCCGTTGGGGTGATCGGTTGACAGGAACATTTTCCAGGGGTCTTTGATTAGGAGGGCTAATTCTAAACCGATTGACCATTGTTTTGCGTTTACGGCGTTGTTCTTTTTGTAGTGGAAGGGTATGATTCCGCCGCTGGTTTCGGTTTCGACGTCGCTGTTTACCCATTTGTGTCCGCTGAGCTGGTAGAGAGTAAACTCGAAGGGTCCGTCGGCTGTCATGGTTGTGGTGTCTGTGAAAATGACTTGTCCCATGTCAAAAGTCATATGGTTATGGGCATTAATGTAACTTGAGACTTCTTCTGCAGCCGATTTCATGTTGCCCCAGCCGTCGCCGCCGAAACTGGCGAATTGTAAATGAGTAATGTGGCCAACGGGTCTGCCGTTTTGAAGCGGAACGCTTTCTAGCGCCTTCATCGTTTCCAGTGTTGTTGTATAATTGCCCGGTAGTCCAAGGTTGTTTGTATGAAGATGAATCGAGTGAGGCAAGTTAAGCAGTGCATTAACTTTAGCTAAGCCACATACGATTTCGCGTGGGGTAATACAGAAGTTTGGTACTTGATCGTCGATGCTGTGAACGTTGTGTCCAAAACCCCAAGATTCCAAACCGCCCGGATTAACAATTTTTATGGCATAACCTTTAGTTATATCCATCATCCACGCTACGTGCCTTGCGCATTCTTCGATGTTGCCTTTAGCAAGGTTTTCCAGAACAAACCACCAGTCACCCAGCAAGGGGTATGTTGCTTTGTCTAGGAGGGGTATGTCGTTTAATTCTTCATGAGTGTGTTTTGCTTCAAGCGGCGCCATCGAAGGGTTCATCACTGTGGTGTAACCCATCTTTGAGTAGCGGTAACCTGTGACAAATGTGGATGGAATCGAATAGCCAGTTCCAGAACGAGTGATTGCAGTTTTATTTACAACATCTTTAATGTGGTCTTCGGGTCGCACCATTCGCCCAGTGTTAACTTCTCCGCCTGCAATATGCGTGTGAATATCAACGCCGCCGGGAAAAACTGTTAAGCCAGTTGCATCTATCACTTGGGCTTTGCGAGAGACTTTTTCAACGATTTTCCCATTTTTGATGGCTATATCCATCTTTTCGCCATTAACCTTGTTTATGGGGTCAAAGACGAAACCGTTTTTTATGATTAGTTCAGTCATTTTTTAAGCCTCCATTTTCTTTCCGGTTTTCTTGGTTTTTTTAGCCTTAATTTCCTTAACTTCCTTCAGGATTCTTGTCAGAATTTCCTCGTCTGAGAATACACCCTTTGGCGGCTCAACTACTTTCTTTAATGGCAAGGGTACGTGGTCCATTCGGTAGGCTGTTCCCTCGACTTCAATGCCAACGAACGCGCATGGAAACACTATGTCGCCGAGCATTGAAGTTGCGTTCATGTGTGGGTCAATGACGATTAATGGGTGTTTAACCATGTTTTGGACAGCTTTTTTGGGGAAGTTTGAACCTGGATCCGCTGCTATAACCAATGAAGCATCGTTTTCTTCACGCAAAAGCACATCCGTGCAGGTGGTTTCGCCTGGGTTGTATCGTGGATAACCCAAGGAGAAGTCAACGCCGTATGGATAGCCGCTTTGCCAAGCGGAAACCACGTCTGCGCCTGTTACGTTGAAGTGGCCTCTCATAGGCATGATTGTGAATTTTGTTTTTGTGTTTAAGTCGCGAACCAGTTGGATTGCGACTTCGATGTTGCGGAATTTGCCTGCGGTTTGAGTCAAACCCATACCGAAGAAGATAACACCAAACTCGCAGTTTACAAGGGCATCGGCGACTTGTTTGAGGTATTCAACTGGAACACCCGCCACTGTGTCAACATCGAGTTCTCCATCTGTGACTAAGACACGTAGCGCCTGCATTAACTCGTAGTCCTTGTTGGGTTGAACTTGGATAAAGTAATCTGCCATTTCCGCCGTCATGGTTTTTCGTACGTCGATGACGATTAGTTTTCGTCCAGCTCCACTCATCGTTTGAGGCATGCCCGGGACAGCGCATGTTTGGGGTCTCATCTTGGGGTTTGCAGCTTCAATCCTCATGGCACTCTGCATCTTCTTTTGTCCAGCTTGAGACTTCAACTTCTGGATGTAGGCTTTCCACTCGCTTTTCTCAAAGCGGCCTTCAGTAAAGCTCGTATACCTTTCAAGGTGGCGTGGGTGTGCACTCCATGGATCACAGCCCCAGTAGATAATTAGGTCTGCTCTGTGGCGTATCTGCCCAAGAGTGCATGTGGGTATACCGACTTCTTGGACACCTAAGATGGAAGGTCCATGGCATACGACGGCTGTATTATCCATGATGCCACCGACTTCCTCAGTTAATTCTACACCGACACGTTGAGCTTCGGAGCTTGTGGAGCTCCAACCGTAGAGTATCGGGTAAGTTGCGTTAGCCAAAACTTCCGCAGCTGCATGAACTGCTTCGTCCATAGAGACGGGTACGAGTTTGCCGTCCTTTCTCATCAGGGGCGTTTTGATTCTGTGTTCGCCGCGGTAACCAATGAATTTAGATTCGCAGATGGCACATCCGTTTTTGATTTTGACGACTTCATTGTTTTCAACGGTGACTTCGATGTCATCGCATAGGCAACCGCAGATTGGACAAGTAACAGAATTAATTACGGTCATTTTCTTATCTCCCAAATTCTTCTTTTAAGAGCTCTTCTATGGTTAAAACGGGCAGGCTAGGCGCCGGTTCAACTTCAGCTGGAGTGCCTTTAAACGAAGGCATGCCGATACTGGTTGTTCTATTGCTGCAAATTGCGTTCGCCCAGGGCCCATAAGGAATGTAGATTAAGCCAGGAGTTGCAGAACGCGGATATTTGACGGCTTTTAAAACGACGGCGCCGTCGGGAGTGGATACTAAAATGTTAGTGTTATTTTTAACGCCAAGTTTCTTCATGTCGTCTGCATCCATGTAGCACATGGAACAAGCATCAAAATATTCTTTGGAGGCTTTACCTTTCTCTTTGCCGACGCCTTGCTCAATTGTGCGACCTGTAAGCAAAGTTACGTTTAACTTTTGCTCAACCATGACTATGACCTTACAATTGTAGTTTATGGAGTTATATTTAAGAGTGAGTTTAAAAAACCCGTAAAATTCAAGGTTAAAGCATGAACTCAGAACATAAAAATTATCTTTTAAAAGGAGGATTTTGGGCTAAAAACCCAAGAGGCTATTTTAGTTTAGCGTGTTTAGCTTCCAAATCCGTGTTGTAGGTTCGCTTATTCCGTTTATCCATGGTATAACTTAGCTTTGCAGGAAAAGTTACTCCAGAAAGGCGTCTGAAACCCGCATAGAAATCTGCTACGGAATCGTCAAACCAGCATACAACATATTTACGCTCAGACTGAACTTCGTCTATGTCACCCATTAAACAGAAGAAATCTTCAATCTTCCCAACGAATCCCCCATTTTCATTTGTGGAAACAACCAATTTTTTAGCTTTAATGACAACGAAAGCTTCCGTTTCAGGCTGCTCATTATTCTCTCTGTATAAACTCAGAACGGGTTTATTCCAAACAAATTCAGACAAGCCGACAAACCACAAATAACCTATCTTTAAGCAATTATATAACAATAGTGCAAAACAATATTTTCAAAAATCTAAATTCAATCTTTGTCAATTCTAATCTGATTATAACCAAACTACTAATAAATTTAGACTGTTAAACAATTTGTCTATTATACGTACATCGTTACACTTGCTTTAGTGTAACGTGGAAGGTTGATTGTTGTCCGCCAGGTGGAAGCACGAAGAATATGGTGTAGCTGTGTTGCGTTATGCCGCCGAAAGTTTCTGTGAAGGGGGTGCCTTGGCGTATTTCTTGGCCTGTGCTTTGGATGTTGTTTAAGATTGGGTATAGCTCGGCTGAGGTGCAGGTGTGGTTGGCTCCGCTGTTCCAATAGTCTTTGTAGATGTAGACGTCAGTATAGCCTTGGGGACCGCCTGACATTTTGGTGCAGTTTATGGTTAATTGCCAATGCTCGTTTGCGGCTATGGTGAAGGGCACATAGACTGCTGGCACTGAACTGTTCAGGAATCTTAGGCAGTCGCTGGTTCCACTGACGGTAAAATCAAGTGGCCCTGTAGGATGCTGGGCTGGAGCTGTTGAAGATACAACCATAAAGGCTGCAACTGAAGCGAAGACGACGAGGACAACGACGATTAGAGCTAAAACTTTTTTATTCATATCTACTCACCATTAAACAAGCCATTGCTATCCAGCGTTCATGCAAGGTAGGCTATTATAATTTTTGGAAAAATCTCTTCATTCTTGTATGGGGACAAGCGCTTCCAGAAGTCAAAATTTATGGTCGTCGAAACTTTAAAAAGCCGACCTTTCCAACTTTAATCTATGAGATATTCTTTTAAGATAGCCTCGGCATGGGGCATTCCCATCGAACTGCACATAACATTCATACTTTTAATCATAGCAGTTCTCATCCTGTCCATACCGACGATGCAGTTTTACACCTTCTTCATCGTTCTATTCCTGTTCATTTTCGTGGTTTTCCATGAACTCGCCCACTCCATCGTGGCGCGGCATTATGGGATAAAGGTTCGTAAAATAATACTCTACCCCATAGGCGGAGTCTCCGAAATAGAAGAAATCCCAGATAACCCTTCGCAGGAATGGCGAATGGCGATTGCGGGACCACTCACGAGCGTAGTTTTAGGAGCGGTCCTCCTTGGAGTAAGCTTAGTTGTCCTCCAACAAACATTCACTATCTACACGTTCACAACCATAACCGGCAACTTTGTAACCGACCTTGCCACCCTAAACATACTCCTCGGCGCATTCAACCTAATCCCAGCTTTCCCCATGGACGGCGGAAGAGTCTTCAGGGCGCTATTGGCTGAACGCTTAAAATATTCTGATGCAACAAGGTATGCTGTTTATTTGGGAAAAATATTCGGTATAGCCATGGTTCTCATAGGATTTCTGTTTAATTTCCTGCTTATTCTAGTGGGAATTTTTGTTTACATAGGAGCCAGCGAAGAAGCCGAACAAACCATTGTTTCCACCACACTGGCAGGTGTGCGGGTGAAGGATGTAATGCAATCCGAAATCGGCTCCGTCAATCCCCAGCAAAACCTCACTGAAGCGTTGGAAGTGATGTTTAAAAACCGATACCACGACGCTTTAGTCGAAAAAGAAGGCGTGTTTCAAGGCATAATTACATGGTCTGAGCTTATGAAGATTAAATCTGAAGAACGCAGCGCACTCAGGGTTGAACAGATGCCCCTCAAGAACATATCCGTCTATGAAGATGAATCGATTCTTGAAGCAAACAAAATAATGTCTACAGAGAAAATTGACCTCATTCCAGTCGTTGATAAAGAAAACCCAACGAAGATAGTGGGTGTCTTAACTAGTGAAGCCATCGCTAATGCGTACGAGAAATCAAAAAGCCAGTAACCAACACAAAGGTAAACTGAATTCCCAAACAGTATGTAATTTCTGTGATAGACAAACCCTATTATCTCAAAAACCAGACATTGGTATTCATAACAAGATTATCTGTTAATGGCTGATGAAGTGAACATCTTGGGCACAGAAATACATACTTTCACGTCTCTTAAAGACCTAACCGAATACTTAGCAGTCCAAACAAGCCAGTACAAAGCAACCTTCGAAGATTACAGCCAATGGTTAGGCACAGTCCTAAGAGACGCTGAGAGCACCCACAAGAACGACGAGTGGTTCCAAAAATCAGCTGCCCTACAAAAAACTCTTAAAGCAACTGCCAAAAAACCAGTTGAAACTGATAAGTCGAAGAAAGGCGGCAAAGGTGGAAAAGGCAAAGATGAGGAATCATGCTGGATTCAATCAGGCGACATATCTATCTCTTTTACAGAGCAGGGACAAACCGAAATCTTGTTTTTGGCCATCGAGAAAATCAACACAAAAATCCAGGAATTCGAAAAATTCAAGGGAACCGTGCAACAGTTGGCCCGGTTGGGATTAGGAACAACCGTTAACTACATAGTGTACATCGAAGAGGATGTTCCCAAAAAAATTGTTCTAAAGCAAAAAGCCAATGCAAAAGGAGACGAAGCATTCAAATTTATGGCTGAGCTTTCCGTGCCAGCCTACTACAGCAGCTCAGATAACCCATAAAGCGAAAACAATCGGTTTTTATGACGATTATATGGATTAGTAGAATACAAAAGTTAAATATGAAAATAACAGAAATGAGGTAGCATTAGAGAGGAATTAGCCGTAAGTCCGCAGTATTCTGTCTCAGGAGTCATAGTTTCCGTCAATCTGAATAGTTTACAGGCTGAACGAACAGGTAGTTTACTCTGCGGCAGAGGAATTGTTCTTCGACATTAACGCGAAGATTGAAGAGCAGAAAAAAGAGAACAACCAAGTAACGCTTTCTTTTAACCTCTTAATTTCTACTAAACCAAACGTCGTGAAATATTCAACTTCGGGCATCGTCACTATGTCAGGAAAACCCGATGATATCAAGAAAAAACTTGAAGTTAACCCTAAAACCAAAATTCCCCAAATCCTCTTCACCATCTACCAGCACGTTTTCAACTCAATCTACATACTCTCGTCAAATCTGAACACGCCCTATCCACCGCCTGACTTACTTCACCCAATGGCGGAGAAGATACAGATACTATCCAATGCATCAACAAACCAGCCAACAACGGAGAAAACGGAAGCAACACCTTCTGCATCTCCTGCTCAAGCCTACTACGGCTCCATCAGCACCAACTGCAGAGAAAAAATAGCCTACTAAACGTTTTTTGACATTTCACAAGAAAAGAGTAGTTCTTTTCAGGACATATTTCCAAAACAAGAACAACCTATTAAACAATTTTTCAGTGACTAATTGTTGGAGAAGGAGAGAAGATTTGCAGTCAACAGTAGCTACGTTACTTTTGGTTACATCCACGGTTATTCTTGCCTGTGTAGTCATAGATTACGCCGTGGGCATTGTCCAAACAACCCTTAATACCGAAAATATTCCTCAACTTGCCAAACTAAGAGCCATAGAAAACGGAATTCAAAACCAAACATACGGCATATACAATCAAACTCAACCAGATCTACCGTCGCCAACTCCGCCGCCGAATCCATAAAAGCCATTTTCCAACCCGATTTTTCACATTTAATCGAGCTTTCTCTATTTGAGATGCTTTGGTGATTACAAATATTGTTTTTGGCGTCATAACCCCTAAAATAGAGAACACCATAATCCAAAGGGAAGATTCATGTCGACGGCCCAAACGGAGGTTTCCCCAGAGATTTCACGGTTCGACGCCGAAAACGCCACGGCTTTGACAGCAGACTTCCTAAAACGGTTGGGCTACAAAGGCACTTGGGTGCCGATGAAAGTTTCTTTAGATGGAGAACTCTATGTTGTGGAAATGACTTTCCAGAAATTGTCGACGAAAGTTCAGATAAATTCTAAATCTAAAGAAATAAAAGAGTACGAGTTCCAGCAGAGCGAAGCGGAATCGGGCGGTTTAGGTAAATCTAAAGGAAAAATCATGTTTCTGATTACGATAGCTTCGGTTGCAGTCATGTTAGTTAAGGTACTTGGCGTCTTTTAATTCGAATTTTTAAGAACATTAACTTGGTCAATAGGTAAGAATGGCTTAGGCATAACACTCTAAGACAATAAAAGAAGGGGTTGGTAATCCTTGAGGTACCTATTTTTCTTTTAAGTTACTTGTTTTTGACTCTTTAACGGCTTTGGCAAAGGTTTCTCCGAATGTCCTCGCTTGCTGTTCATCTGTCTCAGAAATAGCAGGACCAACAGCTAGACCCGGCTGGATCAATTTGGGGTTAAACGCTTTAAGAACGCTCTCAATATTCGCTATGGTTTTTGTTTGACTTCCGCCGCCAGTTGCAAATACCGCCATGGATTTCCCTACTAATTTGTCACGCACAAAATAAAATTCTGTAAGCAAAGTCAACATTGGCCCAGCCATCATACTAAAGTATGAAGGCGAACCGAAAACGAATCCGTCGGCTTCTGAAGCTTCTTTGGCATCTATGGTTTCAACATGCCTTAATTCGGCTGTAACACCAGGAATTTTTTGGACGCCTTCAACGATTAAGCAGGCAATCTTTTCTGTGTTTCCAGTTCTAGAATAATAGGCTACTATTATTTTTTTCACGTTTGCACCTCCTTCGCATGAATTAAAAAACAATGGTAATTTTATGCAGTTTAAAGTAATTAAAGTGCGCGTTTAAAAATGTGGAGGCAAAAATCCGTTTATTTATGCGAACCCTTAAGAGCCTAAATTCACATATATTAAATATCCCAAGTTTGCCAGTCACCTGTCCAGATATTTTTGGCGTAGTGAGCAGCTAAATTTGGATGGGGAAAGGAAAAATGAAGATATTTGAGGCTATGGTGTTTAAACGGGAAATTGGCGCAAGCTGCAGTTTAAATGTAAAGATGCTTGATACCCTAAAAGATGGCATCGTTTTAAGTATTGAGCAAAATTTAGTTAACGGCGCGCATCTTGATTTCATAAAGAATTTTGTTAATCAACATAAACTCAGTTTGTTGTTGGACAGCGATTGCTATTTTATTTCTACAGATGCATTAAAGCCATCCAGTTTAACCGTTTGGGAAAACTAAACCAACTCTTTGGATTTCCTATTGAAAAGTGAAAAAACAAAAAATCGGTTTTTCGAAATTACCCGATTTTACTTGTTTGCAGTACTTGTCACGAAGTGAACAGAGAACATGTGCCCTTCGAAAAACATAGGAACCAATATCATCGTTGAATCGATTGATGCGCCGTCTTTTTTCATAAAAGTCATCGGAATTGTTGACGCGATCATTTTCTGCATGGCATTCCAATAAGCTGTCGATAGGGTTTCTCGGCTTTTCTCAGTTACATAGACTTCAAGAAAACCTTGTTTTTCAGCCCATTCCTGTGGCGACTTGAATCCTAACATGGAAGAAAATTTTTGGTTGCAGGCTTTATGGTTATCGTCAAGGTAGATAAATATGGGCTGTTCAGATTTGTCAAGGATTGGCTTCATTTGTTCGTAGAGTCCGTTGACTAGTTCTTCATGATGTGCTTCAGTCGTTTGCATTTTTGATATAAATTTTTCCTCCTTTAAGCGAGCGATTCTAAAACATATATTCCAGTGTCGTTAGAGCACATATAAGCTGTTGTGACTGTTAACCAACACTCACATCAGTCTAATCAAGATTCTCAAGCTTTTACGTTACTTTTCTTCACTTTTTCCAAAGCCTTATTCACATAGCTGTTTAGGTCAAGATTTTTTAGTATTCTATCGGGCAAGGTTTCTGGTGCATAAACCAGCGGCAATACTGCCACGAAAAGGAAGAAGCTTGCAAACGAGAAAACCGTACGTTCTTGAACATTGGCTAAAACGTATGTTCCTGTTAACACGCCCGCCAAATTAGAGAATAAGTACGGCAGCACCCCAAGAAAATAGTATTTTTCGCCGCTTTTTTCCTGTGCAATGTCACCCCAAATTGTAACTAAAAACAGCATGGAGAAAGCACCCCAGGCAACGCCGTCGACGCAAACGTAGAACCAGGCTGCAAAATAGTTGTCGCTGAAAAGCCCTAAAGATGCATAGCCAACTCCTAGAAGAACAAAGCCTACCAACGCTAAACGTTTTCGACCCTTCTTATCAGCTAAAAACCCGCAGATAATCGCAGAGGCACCAGCCAAAACATTTTCGATAAGCAGGAAGTTTTGCCCAAACACTGTGGAAATATGCTGCTGCTAAAATAATGAGTGTTCAACTCCATTGTTAACTGGTTGATTAGAGAAAACATCAGCCAGGGAGCAGCATAGAGAAGAAAGGTTTTGTTTGAAATTATTGAACGGTATGACACGCGTTCCTTTTGCTCCACATGTTCGGTTCGACAGATTTAATCGATAATACAGAAATCAAGCCGAGGATTTGACAAACACCTAAAGAAGCGGCTAAAAGGATGGCTTCGTGGCTTCCTATTATCGAAATTAGCGTATAGCCTAAGCCAATTAACAGAATTATAATTCCACTTAATTTGGCACGGTTTTGTGGAGCAGTGGTTTTAGCGTAATAGCCCATGCAAATTGGCATGCCTATACCGAAGTAAACACCAATTATGATTGCCAAAACTAGTAAGCTGGCAAAGTCTGCTAAATTCATGACCGCAAATAAGACGGAAAGTAAAGCGCCTGCGATAGACCCAGTATTTGAGAAAAATCAGATCGACTCTTTAATTTGCTTGTTAATGACGAAACTGTAAAAGCGGATAAAACTAAGGCTTGCGAAATTGGCAGTAGCAATTAATAACAGGGAATTGTTCGCCGAATGCTTGAGTTTGTGGCATCCTGCAGTTAGCTGAACCCGCTGAGATACCAAACAAAGGCGTTCGCTACCAAAAAGGTGCTTACTAACGCTTCCTTTGGGAGTGACGCTAGTTTTAGTGAGTGGGTTGTTTAGCATTTTGGGCAGGCTGATTTAACAGATATCCCTGATAAATAATAAATCTAAAGAAGTAATACATAATACAATGAATACATATTCCCAATTCAGCAACTAAACCATAGCCAATTCTTCCGTTAAAGCCTCAAGCAACACCACTAACTCCCTCGCCTGCTCATTGCCCTTTAACAACGGGTTATCGGCTAATTCTTTTCTTCCAAATTCCCTGAACTCAATGTTTAACTCTTCAACCTCCAATGAACTCAGCACCATTCTCCGTAATCCTTTGCAAAGTTCCATCGGTGAAAACTTTTGCTTTTTTGGAGAAGCGAGCATTTTAATCTTGAATGCTTTATTTTGCAGCGCACATAGCATTGGATAAGGTGGCAATTCATGTTTAATTCGGTGACTCAAGCTCGACAGAACTTGACATATCCACAAATTCTTCTTTTAGGGTAGACAATATTCCGATTACCCTACCATAACGCGCCAAAGCGTCGATGGTTTCTTCGTCTCCGCCACCGATTATCCCGCCGATTCTGCAGTGAAGCTCTGCCACACCGCCCTTCAACTCGATTACTTCAAAATATTCTTTCGGCGAAACGTTTGACTTGTGCCACAGCGATGTCTCGATGGCTTCAGCTTTTACGATTTCAACCATTGCTGCAGCAACTGAATCAGACGATTATTTTTCTTTGCTTACTCGACAAGATTGCATTCGTTTTGAAGTAAGGTCATTCCTTGAATTAGCAGCATATCGCCTGCCAAAAGGGCAATTTCTTTGCCGTATTTACCAACAACCGTTTTTCTGGAAAATTTTCGGGATGAATTGTCAACTATGTCATCGTGGATATCGCCTGATGATGTTATTAGTAACATCGCAGTGGCTACTGATTGCAAGTTTTTGGGGATAGCGCCAACAGCTTTGCTGGATAGATAATTAGCGCAGGAAAAATCGGCAAACACTTTGGAAGTACATTTTTGGAATAATAGTGCAGTGCTTCACGTATGATTCCGTCGTCATATTGGTTTGTTAGTATTTTTTCGCGGGCTTGAGCCAAAGCCAAATTGCCCGTTTCGACAAATAATGTCCAAGGCATTCTGTGTAAGTGAAGTGGCATTCATACAATAAAGAACCAGAATCCAAAGTATTAGTAAATTAAGAATCCCAGATTAAGATTTAAAATTAAAAGATTGGTGCTAACATCGGCACCTTACCCGAATTTATTTACCAGCCGCCCCAATTCGCCGGAGCTTTTGCTTTGATTGCTCGTTTTTGGTTCATTTGTTTCACCTCTATTTTTTTCAAGCAGTATAATGTTAATTTATATGTAACCCTTGATCCAATCGAGGACGGCTGGGTTGTCAATTCTTGTGTGGAAAGTAACGCCTGCACAATTCCCGTTGTTAACGTATGCGTTTACAGCCAAAACGGTGGTTTGGCCGTTGTTGTATATTACTGGTCCACCTGAGTCGCCGTACGCAACTCCACCTTTGCCCTGAGCAGCATTTGCAGAGCATTTGAGGTAGTTGTCGCTTCCTTGGAAGTTAGTTGACAGCAAGTTTACGGTGGCTGAGTTGCGGGAAATACTTCCAGCTAATGGTGGGAGATTATTTCCTTTGGATGGATTTTGGACTCCGTAACCAATCACTTGCAAAGAAGTTTTTCCGGGTAAAGTATCTGCTAATCCAGGGGTGGGAAGCGCGGGATAACTTTGTACCTCTTGAACGGGCGTGTTTAGAGTGATTATGCCAACGTCGCTTGTTTGGAGGAGCTTGCTATCTTTTGCCCCAGCTATTATGCTTGCAAGATATGCTGGGTAGGGTATTGGAGCGCCGGAGTAAATCGGTTGGTTGGTGTTGTAATGAATTTTGCCTGTTTCGTCGATTGAGTAAGTTATTGGCCCTTGTTCAAAGCAGACGCCTGCCGCTACTCCACCTATGACGCTGTGGCCGGCGGTTAATACAACGGTTGGCGAAATGAGGACGCCACTGCTTATGCTGATTGGATGGGTCATGGCTGGATCGCTGAAAAGCACCACGACGCAGACGTACGGGGTTGAGTCAGGTTGATTGTTTCCTGTTATAGCGTAGGTTGTTGAGCAGAATGCTGATAAGGCGATTATTGCCAATAGGGTGATTAACGTCGCGGTCTTGGATGTTTTCATTTTATTCCCTTTTGCCCCTTTAATGCATCAAATAATGAATCGTAATATATAAGTCAACATTGAAACAATCAACCACACCAACTTATTCAACAATACAACAAACCAACGAAACAACAGTACAACACAAATACAGTACAAAAATTACACTGGATTTTTTTGGTGACCGCCCAGATTCGAGGATATAAAAAAGCTATAATGCAGGGGACACTTCAACAAAGAGATTGAAGGAGAGCCAACATTCGGCTAATGCCCATATCTCTTAAGTTTTCAATTCAATCTCCAACTCGAGTAGCTAAGAAGAGGATTCAAAACTTAGGGATATCTCTACCTCAAAGAGCTAGCACATCCGCTTTCCACATTGTCTTACATAACCGATGTAAACAACAAAACTACAACTAATCTTAGCGGCGAATGCGGCACCAAACTTACATAAATAAACAAGCGACAGCTATCTAACTCTGCTTTCTTTTTTTGCACACCATTTTAAAATTTATACTTCATACGTTATTTCGAGAAATTAGAAAAATGGAAAACCTTATTTCTCGAATCATTTCACAATTAGCACGGGGCATCTTGCTTGATGGACGACTCTTTCGCTTGTGCTACCAAGAAGGAATTCCTTGATTTCACTTTCCCCAAAATGACCCACGACTATTAAATCAACCTGACCATTTGCAGCAGTTTCAACTATCTGAGATGGTATGTTTCCTTCTTTTAGTTCAGCGGTGATTTTAAGAATCGGTTTTAGTTTAATCGCCTTTTCAGCGGCTTTGGACAAAACTGCTTCATGCGCTTTTCGAAGGTCTTTTATGAATGCGGAATTGTTCGACTGGTTACCAATTGTATCTTGAGGATATCCAGACATTGGAAACTGCGAAAACGTGTTTGCCTGATATCCAAATTCTGGCGGCGGCTGAAAAACGTTAAGGATTAAAACAGATGCAGAAAACTTTTCAGCAACTTCAAGAGCATAATCCAAAGCTTTTTCCGAGTTTTTAGAACCGTCGACGCCCACAAGAATTTTTGTTATCAAAGAAGTTCCTCTACATCTAATTCACAATAGAAGTTCATAGCTTTTTCGAATAATATTGATATTACTCTAAAAAATGAGAAATTTAGAAAATTTAAGTTATTCTTCAAAAATCAAAAAATAAAAGTAACTTGGTGGGGCCGCCCGGATTTGAACCGGGGTCTATAGCGCCCGAGGCTACAAGCCTGGACCAAACTAGCCGACGGCCCCACAGCAACGGTTTTTGTTGTGTTTGGGTGGTTTCTATGATTAATGTTGGCTTGGCTTTAAACTTTAGCGGTTAGGGTTTTCATTGAAATGGGTTAACCAGAGAAACGGAGGATCTATTTGGAGCCTAATAGTGGTTCTCGTTGAAATGGTAGAGGGAGTTAAGGCGACTTTTCTTCACATTTTTTATCCTTATACGGCGTACTCAAAACATCCTTCACCCGATTCGTAATTACCGGACCCAACCCATGAACCGCTTTCTCCCAATCATCCACATTAATCAACGCATTAAGCGGCGTCTGATAAGAATCCAAAATCGCCGTCGCCTTTTCCCGCCCAATGCTGGGCAAACTTGCCACAAAATACACCTGGGCATCCGACAGGGTATCGCATTTTTTGAAGGCATGCACCACGGCACTGCGCTTTTCAACGATTTGTTCCTGCCGTGCGGCAGTATAGAGGAAATCTACGGTTTCTTTCTGGGAGGCAGTGTTGACGATTGCTATGCCGTTTTTGGCGAGGTTAAAGATAGCGCCCCAAACGGAAGCCGGGTTAATGCTGCTGTACTTGTAGATTATGGGCATGTAGCCTTCGAGTACGATGAGAGATTTTGGGTAAACATCCTTTAATCGAAAAAGTTGCTCGAAAAGATAACGCCTCGTCAAGGTGTAGACGAAGTCATTGACTGTTTTACGTTCCACAGCACATTGGTCGCTGAGAATGTAGTCACCTTTTTCCAGCATCTCCGTTTTAACGGTGACGCCCTTCTCAATTAACCCCGCTGCAATTTTTTTAGCGCTGCTTGCTTCGCGGCTATCCATAATGATGGTTAGTTCTTCGCCAGGTTTCTTTTTTTCGCTGATGAAAGGAACCAAGGTTTCCGTACCAGACATACAGTCAACTCTTTAGAGGCGCGGTTATGTTGAAGCGGTTAATTTCGTTTTCTATAAAACTCATAGATGACGTAGAAAAACTTCTATTGAGAATTATTTAATTTAAGAAAAGGGGGAAGAATGTTTTCAATGGGTTCCCAAGTTCAAATCTGTTTTTCGGCTTCTTTGTTTTAAGACCAAAGCGGTGACCGCAACGACTGCAGCTATAACGGCTATTGCAACATAGATTATCCACTGCGGGGATGTATCCGTGATTGGTTTTGGGGGACTTCCGATCGCCATCGTTATTGTGTGTTGACTATGATGGTAAGTGAAGGATATGAGCCATGAGTCCGCTTGAGATTCGCTTGTATAAGATACTTCGTTGCCGTCGACGTAGGCTTTAAGCTGTGAAATGTCGCTTAGGAGTGTTTTTGGAATGTAGAGGTCAACGTATCCTTGAGTGCCCGATGGTCCTGAAGCCATGAAAGTTAGTTCTTGAGTTGTGGAGTTGTAGGCGAACTGCGTTATCGTTGAGTTTGAAGTTAAAGTGAACACGTTTTGCTCCGCATCAGGGGTTAAAGCTAAATTGACTATTTTGGCTGCATCATTCATCGTGGCTGACTTTTCAACTGTTGCGTTTACCAGGTAGTTTCCTGTTACTGAAGGAGTCCAAACTGCTACAAATCGACCTTCAGATAAAGTCTTAACCAGAGTTAGGCTTTGCCATGTTCTGCCGCCCGTAACACTGTAAGAGATTAAGACAGGTTGGTCAGTAAGGGGATTTCCGCTTAGAGATACGTTGCCGTTAATTTCAACTTTGAAGCCCGATACAGTAGTGGTGCTTTTGCAGGAAAGGTCAATTATTGGTGTTGGCAAGGACGGGTTAGGTGTGGGCACGGGCGTTGGTGTTGGATTTGTTATCGGCGCAGGCGTTGGAGTTGCGGTAGAAATAACTGGTGCATTAACGTTTATTTTTGTAATAATGTGGGTTTGAGAATCTTCGATGGACAAGTAATGGTCGCCTCCACTGGCAGTTGGAATAGTAACGATTGTTGAGAAATAGCCCGTTGAGCTTGCCGATGTTGTTCCTATGATTTGGGCATTTTTCCATTCGTTGGAAGTTACAGTGCCAACTACAGCGACACCGTCGAATCTAATGTATACAATGCCGGGATGGAACCATTTACCTGCAATTAACAAACCATCTCCAGGCTTAACACTGACACTGGAAGCTAAATTCGTACCGTTGTTGAAGAGTCCGGGGGAAAATTGAGTACCAACCTGTGTTAGTCCTCGCCAGAATTGGGTATAATCTGCGTAGGAGTAAGAAACGCTTCCTATTTGGGTTCTAAAGGAAATCGTTGAGCTGTTACCGTAATAACTTGTGCTTGCTGATTTCTGTAGGTCAGGGATTTGTGCATTCAAAGAAAGCGTTCCTGACGAATCAGATGTGGCAGAGGTCCAATAATTCCAGGTTCCAAAACTGGGATCTAAGTAATAGATACCCACCGATGTTGAAGCGGGGTAACCTGAACCAGTAAATTGAACATCCGCTCCGCCGGGACCTGAAGCTGGAGAAAGCTGCAACGATGCAGTCGATACGAAAATTTTAACGATTACGCGAGCACTTTGGGAATCTTCAACTGCAAGATAGTGTTCGCCGGCTTCGACACTTTGTGGTATGGTCGCTGTTGTGCTGAAGGAACCATCCGAATTTGTAGCTGTGCTGCCGATGATGTTTGCGTTTTGCCATTGGCTGCTGGTTACTGTGCCAACTACGCTTGCGCTGTCCCATCTTACGTATATAATTCCCGGGTGGAACCATTTACCTGAGATCGAAATAGTATCACTAGCCATAGCTCTAATGCTTGAAACCAGGTTAGTGCCATTTCCGTATAACCCATGAGCAGTTTGATTTCCAACGGTTTTTAATCCTCTTAAATATTCATTGTAAACAGTATTGCTGTAAGTAATTCCGGTTATTGATGCTTTATAGGAGATTGTGTTGGGGGCTTCAAGGCAATCACCGACACCGAGCGATTTTTTTAGATCAGGTACTTGGGAAGTGGCTTGGATCTGACCTGATGCATTAGCTAAGGTTGAAGTCAATAAATTCCACGTGCCAAATGAAGGGTCGTAATATGAAATATCAACATTGGATCCAGCAGGGTATTTTGAGCCTGAAAATACGATGTCAATACCTCCTGGTCCAGAGGGAGGTGAAATGTTTAGTGTTGAATTATAGAATATTGAACTTATTGTAAAGTATGTGTCAGTTGCTGCGATTGAAGAAAATATTTGGTCAACTGATTTTATGTAATAGTTTCCTAGAGCAAGGAGGTTCGGTATGCTCCCGTTTATCCAGTTATTTCCCACATTCCAACTTGAAGTATCTTGAGAGTAGTGGTGAACTGTTGTTGGATCAATAACATCGTAGATTGAAATGGCAGGAGTATAAACAGAGTCACCGGATGATACCTGTGCTAAACCGTCTTGACTCCAGAATAAATAAAATGAAGAGCTAGACCAAGTTATGCCCCCAAAATAGAGGTTTAAATTACCTCCAGCCGGCACCTGCTGACCAACCGTGCTTGAAGATGTACTATTTATTCTAATACTTCCAATTGAAGATGAGACAAAAGAAAGATAAGTTGGAACAATCAACGCCACTATAAGAAAAGCTATTACAAAGGCACCTAGTTTACGCTTTAACAACCGAATACCCCAAAATGGTATAGGTTATAAGCGCTTATTAACACTTACTATATAGTCATAAAAAGCGGTGTCATGTTCTTCTTGAATACTCTTTTACTCTGTTTTTTAAACATGAATAAACATTACGTAATCAAAAATTTTTCATAACAAAGCAAGAGAGCAATATGGGAAAATTTTAGAAAATCTTATCTTAAGCTAGACGAAATAGACAGTAACGTCGGAGTATTAGATGAACAGGGCATTTACGGCTGTCTTTACTTATTCTTATAATTGTAATAACATTATTCATTGGCATATTGCTAGCTCAAAACAATTCTCTCAAAAATTCAGAAAATCCTCAAGCATACGTTGGAGTAGCATACTGTGGAAACACAGTATCTGACGGCAAAATGATGATAGATAAGATAAAAGGCTACACAAACCTCTTCGTTTTACAGTCAGGCCTTTTGCAACGAGATCTAAAAAGCGTCGATGAATTAGGCGACTACGCCGTATCTGCGGGTATGTACTTCCTGCCCTATTTTGGCACCATTGTTCAATCTTCCTTTTCAGTTTGGCTTGAGTCAGCTAAACAAAAATGGGGAACCCACCTGATAGGCGTTTATTATGCCGATGAACCTGGGGGAAGAATGCTTGACGGCAATGTTGAATTCAAAGATGCATTAACTGGAGACGCAATAACTAAAACCACGTATGGAGACATCGCAGTCCAAAAATCTAACGGCATAGTAATTAACTATCAGCTCGGGGGAACAATTCATCTCTACGAACCAAACGGCAACTCAGATATGAGCGAAGAAACCTTTTACCCGAACGGCACAGTCCAAGTCGTCAAACCTGCGGCAACCAGTTTTACCTTCAACAGCTACCAACAACTCATCAACATTAAACCTTTCACAGACCTAAACGACACTGCCCAAAGATTCAACGCACGTGACAAAAACAACATAGAATTTTTAAAAGCAAACTCAACCAAAGTTTTTACTTCTGATTATGCGCTTTACTGGTTTGATTATTTAGCTGGTTATGATGTGGTTTTGGGTCAGGTTGGATGGAATTTAACTTTGAATCAGCAGATCGCGCTTATGCGTGGGGCCGCCGACTTTCAGAATAAGAGTTGGGGTATAGTGATTACTTGGAAATATCAGCAGCCACCTTATCTTGCTAATGGAAGCGAAATTCTGGACCAGATGCGCACAGCCTATAAATGCGGAGCCAAATATTTTGTCTTGTTCGATTATTATGTAGATTCAGACAACAACTCCTATGGCACAATGACGGATGAGCATTTTCAAGCGTTACAATCTTTCTGGAAGGATGTGGTCAATAACCCTGGAGTTGTTCAAGGGTCAATTAAGGCTGATTCGGTTTTGGTTTTGCCTCAAAATTATGGTTGGGGAACAAGATGGGATGGAGACAAGATTTGGGGAATTTTTTTGGCTGATGCTAAAACACATCAAATTTGGGAGTTAATGCAGACAACAATGAGCCAACACGGTTTCAACTTTGACATAGCCTATGAAGACGCACATTACCCTCCGCCTAAAGATTACGAAAATATCTACTCTACTAACGACATTGGATAATTTTCTTTTTATTCATATCTTATTAGGAAAAGAGGTTTTTTGGCTTCTTTTCGCCTAACTTCCAAGGGGACATCTTTGAGAGCCACCTGAGCCAAACTTTCCTCAATTTTAACATGTCTTTTCTTGAGGTAAACGAATTTTCCATTTCTATAATCCATAATTCCACCCAGCTTCATGTTAGAACTTCCGTCCATGTGATAAAAATACTTGTGACTGCCTCACTACAACAACAAGCTACACAAAAATACTGTTAAACCAGAGCACAATCGTCAAATTCAATACAGTTTACACTGAGATATTGAATAAGTATACTGTTTAAAATATTGTTTAAGTTAAAAGAAACAAAAAATGAAGTTAGGGAGTTTATGGTCCCTTTTTGGTTACTTCTTTAATTGCGCCTGCTGCAACAGTGGTGCCCATGTCTCGGATTGCGAATCTGCCGAGTTCTGGGAAGTCAATGAATGCTTCGACTGCGATCGGGTGGAGCGGCTCCATGCGTACCCAGGCAGCGTCTCCTGTTTTTAGGTAGCTTGGGTGCTCTTCTGATACTTGGCCTGTGCGTGGGTCGATTTTCTTTATAAGTTCAGTGAATTTGACTGCAATTTGTCCTGTGTGGTAGTGGAGTACTGGCGTGTATCCTGCTGCGATTGCTGTTGGATGATAGATTACAATGATTTGTCCGATGAATTCTTTTGCTACGGTTGGTGGGTTGTCAACTGGGCCTGCGACGTCTCCTCGGTGAATGTCGGTTTTTGCGATGCCTCTGATGTTCATTCCGATGTTGTCGCCTGGCTCTGCCATTGGGATTTGGGTGTGGTGCATTTCGATGGATTTAACTTCGGCGGTCTTGTTGGATGGCATGAAGATGAGGTTTGCGCCTGGTTTTAGAATACCTGTTTCTACTCTGCCGACTGGAACTGTGCCAATGCCTGTGATGCTGTAAACGTCCTGGATTGGAATACGAAGTGGTTTGTTGGTTGGTTTTGCTGGAATCTCTAGAAGGTCGAATGCTTCCATCAAGGTTGGACCAGTGTACCATGGCATCTTTTCACTCTTCTTGATCAAGTTATCGCCTGTCCAGCCTGAAACCGGTATAAAGTTAACTTTCTCGATCTTGTAGCCGACCATCTTTAGCATTCTTGTGATTTCATTCTTCATTTCGTCGTATCTGTCTTTACTCCAGTTAACTGAAGCGTCATCCATCTTGTTGATGGCAACGATTAGTTGGCGTATACCTAGGGTGAATGCTAAGAATGCGTGTTCACGAGTTTGACCGCCTGCGCCTATGCCTGCTTCGAACTCGCCTTTCTTGGCTGAGCTGAAGAGAACTGCTGCGTCTGCTTGGCTTGCTCCAGTAATCATGTTTTTGATGAAGTCTCTGTGGCCTGGCGCATCAATAACGGTCATGTTGTATTTCTTGGTTGGGAATTGCAGGAATCGAAGGTCAATTGTGACTCCTCGTTCTCGTTCTTCTTTTAGGTTGTCTAGAACCCAGGCAAAGTGGAAGGTCGCTTTACCCATCTTTTCGGCTTCTTCTTTGTAAGCGTCGATTGTTCGTTGGTCAATTACGCCTGCAAGGTACAGTAAGTGCCCTGTAGTTGTGGATTTTCCGTTGTCAACGTGCCCCATGATGATAATGTTTAGGTGGGGTTTTCCTTCTTGTTTGCTCATTTTTCATATCCTCTATTAGTTTATCCTAATTTTTGAAATTCGTTAACACATCAGTCCTTCCCTTTATTTTAATATTGCGATGTTGTTTTTGTTTGAAATATGACGAAAAAAACCCCTAACACAGAGAAAAAACAGGTGCCTACAGCAAAAACGTGTTTTAGTTTGGTCCAAGAAGGCAAAACAGCTTATAACCCATAGAAGTTATTGCCTACTCATGAGTCCCAGCACGGGAACAGTTCAGGGTATATCGGTGGTTACAACCACTTGGAATGAAAAAGAAAACATAGAAGAACTAATCCGAAGAATCAGGACAACTCTGGAGAACACTGCACACGAAATAATCGTAGTCGATGATAACTCTTCAGATGGAACCCTCGAAGCCGCCAAATCCATTGCTGATGTAGCAGTAGGAAAGGTTCGGGAAGGACAAACAAAGGGACTATTATTCGGAGCAAAACTTGCCAAGTTTCCTTTGATTGTGACTATCGACTCCGACTTAGAGAATCCTCCAGAACTGATCCCAGCAATCATCGAGAAAATGAAAATTTATGATTTAGTGGTCGCATCACGCAAAGTCCTTCCAAGGTTTTCTGAGCGGTGGGCTGCAAAAACCTTAGGCAAAAAGTTCGGTGTTTCAGATTTCTACTCCAATTTTAGGGCTTACAAAAAAGAAACCCTTGCCAATGACCTCAAGGGCGGCGAAACCTTCGGCGGAGAACTCTTAGTTACCGCCAAGAAGAGAGGTTTTAAGATTGGTGAAATAACATACGAGCCTCCGCCCAGACGCGGTAAACCTCGCATAGGTGGAGCAATTAGAGCTAATTTGAGGATAATTTTTGCTACATGGAAGTGCTTTTTCATCGATTTGTTTTAGCTGTTTGCCTTTAACCAAAAAATATAACTGAGCCAGCACGAATAGTAAAATTAGGTTTTTGTTTTGTCACATTCTGATACGGCCATTTTGAAAAATCTTATGCTTATCCTTAAAACGAAATCGCTAGTTTCTGAGAACCTCTTCAAACGGGAAACCAAAGAAGTAGACGACATGTTCATGGATCTTCTAGGCGTGTTCCAACGGCACTATGATCAGGCACCAGACAGCGAAAAACAAACTCTCAGAAGCATGCTCGATTTGATAATTCTTCTATCTGACCAGGTTCATGCATCTCATCGGCAAGCAGAAAGCTCAATTGATGACTTCAAGATTTACATTAAAGCCTTGGAAGGGTCCTACAAGAGTGTTGACGGTGACTTTGACAAAACGGTAGCTCAACCGGCTGAGAAAGAGGCTGAGGAGAGAGACCAAGAGGAAGAAGAAAGATCCAAAGCCATCGAAGAATACACTAAACGCGGCAGACCAAAATTCTACGAGTAAACTTTTATTTACGTTCTATTAGCTCGATTAAGGTTCCGTCAGGGTCTTCGACAAAAGCGATCGTTGTATGCTCATTTAACTGGAAGGGTTCATCTGTCACGGTTACGTTCTCTTTTTTTAATTCTGCAATGGTTTTGTTTATGTCGGCAACTTCAAATCCCAAATGGTCAAACAATCTCTCTTCGTATTGGGGTTGAAGAAACTTGTTTTGGCTGTGATAGTAGGTTAATTCAAGTATGCTGCCCTTTCGGTCAACGTCTTGTAGAAAAGCGATTTCAGCGTTAGTTTGTTTGATTTCGCTGCGGCGTTGCAGTTTTAAACCGAAGAAACGTGAATAGAAATCGATGGAGCGCTCCATGTTGCTTGTGCGTATGCTTGTGTGGACAAACATTTTTTCACCTTAATATTTCTGGTGTTGCCTGTTATAATTGTTTAGCTTATGCTTTTCTTGGCTTGTTCATCGAGCGTTTTGTTTACGAGCGCATCTGCCCTCACAATTTGAAGGTTGCTTCTTGGAACATTAACAAAAATGATTTTCTTAAAACACACCTTCAACTTCTGCACCTTCCGCCACAACTGCCACAACAGATCGTTTTTAACTGCGTATTCTCCATTGATTTGCCTTGCAACTAATTCACTGTCCAAATGGCAAACTACTATCTCTATTTTTTCAGCTATGGCAAAGTTTAACGCGAACAGCAACGCTTCGTACTCCGCTTGATTATTTGTACGAACTCCTATGAAGCAAGAATCCGCTTTCACAGTTTCATTTCTCTCATTTAAGGCTACGAAAGCAATGGCTGCCGGTCCAGGGTTACCTCTCGCACCGCCATCAGAATAAATCAGTAGACGCTGACTCATAAAGTTCTTCACTTGTATCAATTTTAGCCATAATTAGTTATTTAAAGCGTTAAGATTACAATCGCTTTTTTGGCTGTTTATTATTGTCGATTTACAATCACATCGGTTTAAGTTTTAATTAGCAACTTATCGATTAAAATGGAGACAGTTTGCAGTCCTAAAGCATGATACAAAAAAAGAAAATTAGATTCTAAAAACAATTTTCTCCGTGAAAGGCTGAATTATTTTTGCGAATTCATCAATTGTTTCTGGAGCATAGGGCTTGAGCGCCTGATATTTTTTGTCAAGAGTATCCGTCGGTACGAATTGTTGAAGAGCATGAGTTTTTGAACCCTTCACCAACTCGCCGATGCATGTTGCATCTTGGGCTGTAACAAGTTCTGGAACGGCGGTTGTGCGGAATTCGTATGGCACTTTGCCTGTTTTCAGGATTTCCAGGGTACGTATGAAGCCAGCTGTGTCTTTGGCACCAAGCAACTTGTATTTGTCAGTGCAGGTCTTCACATCCATGGCTACATAATCCACGTAGCCTAAGCACTCCTCGAGTGTATCGGGAAAGAAACCGTTTGTATCCAACTTTACCGAAAACCCTCGTTCTTTGAGTTTAGCCAAAAACTTCGGCAACTCCTTATGCATACATGGCTCGCCGCCCGTGACCACTACTGCGTCGACGTATTTTTTGCGGCTCTCCAAAATCTCCAATGCGATGCCTTCCTGTAGAAACGGCGGTTGCGGGTCAACGGCGATGCGCCAGTTGTGGCAGAATGGACAACGGAGATTGCAGCCTGGCGTAAACAGAACTGACGCTATCCTATCGGGGTAATCCACTAAACTGATTTTTTGTAATCCACTAAACTTCATTTCAAATGTTTCTCCTTAGCTTGTTAGTGGGGCTGAAGATATGACGGTTGAGCGGTCGAAGGTTTTGCGTATATCAAATTCTGCTTGTTTACCATCGTTCCATTGGTCAACTGGCCGCAGGTACCCAACGACTCGTGAGTAGACTTCACTGGGTGCTCCGCAGACTGGGCATTGTTTGTGTTCACCGGTTGTGTAGCCATGGGTTGGGCAAATGCTAAACGTTGGTGTCAAGGTGAAGTAGGGCAGCTTTGAGTTCCAAGCGACTTTCTTGATAAGTTCTGCCGCTGACTTCCAGGATTGCATACGTTCGCCAAGGAATATATGGAACACTGTGCCGCCTGTGTAGAGTGACTGCAAAGTTTCTTGGTGCTCAAGTGCATCGAAGAGGTCGCCTGAAAAGTCTACTGGCAACTGGGATGAGTTGGTGTAGAAGGGTTCAGCGTGGTTTGAAGCGATTTGTTTTTGGTTAGCGAAGATGATGTCGCGGTAACGTTTTTTGTCTATGCGTGCAAGCCGATAAGAGGTACCTTCTGCTGGAGTGGCTTCTAAGTTGTAGATACAGCCTGTTTCCTCTTGATAATCCGCTAAACGGCTACGCATAAACGTAAGCATTTTTTGGGCGAAGGCTTGTCCATCTTTGGAAGCAATGTTTGTTCCCAGCAGGTTAATGATTGCTTCGTTAACGCCTACTATGCCTATAGTAGAGAAGTGGTTCTTCCAGTACTTGTCATAGCCATCTTTAACATGGCGCAAATAGCGGCGTGAATACGGGTATAAGCCGTTGTCGGTGAAGGCTTCGAGCACTTTACGCTTAATCTCTAAGCTGGATTTAGCAGTCTCCATCAACTTCTCCAAGCGTTCGAAGAATTCATCTTCGTCTTTGGATAGGTAGCCGATTCTTGGAATGTTTAGGGTAACGACGCCTATGCTTCCTGTTAAGGGGTTGGCGCCGAAGAAGCCTCCGCCTCGCTTGCGAAGTTCACGGTTGTCGATGCGTAAGCGGCAGCACATACTGCGGACATCTTCAGGCTTCATATCGCTGTTAACGAAGTTGCTGAAGTAGGGGACACCGTATTTGGCGGTGACTTCAAAGATTGCCTGAGAAACTGGCGAATCCCAGTCGAAGTCTTTGGTGATGTTGTAGGTTGGAATTGGGAATGTGAAGACTCTGCCTTTGGAATCACCTTGGCGCATGCCTTCAGCGAAGGCTAAGTTGAACATCTCCATCTCTTTAGTCATGTCGCCGTAGGTATCTTGGGTGACTTTTCCGTTGTAGAGAACCGCTTCGTTCTTCATGAAGTCCGGAACCGTCAAATCCAAAGTTAAGTTGGTGAACGGTGTCTGGAACCCGACGCGGGTGGGCACGTTCATGTTGAAGAAGAATTCCTGCAGCGCCTGCTCCACATCTTTCTGGTTTAAGTGGTCATAGCGTATGAACGGGGCAAGGTAGGTGTCAAAGTTGCTGAAAGCCTGTGCACCTGCCGCTTCTCCCTGCAAGGTGTAGAAGAAGTTTACGACTTGGCCGAGTGCCGTTCGGAAGTGTTTTGCTGGCTTACTCTCGATTTTGCCTGAGACTCCGCCGAAGCCTGAAAGTAACAGGTCACTTACGTCCCAGCCGACACAGTAAGGTCCCAAAACGCCAAGATCATGGATGTGAATATCGCCAGAAAAGTGCGCTTCAGCAATGTTCTGTGGATAAATGCGGGCTATCCAGTATTTGGCGATGACTGTGGACGAGAGATAATTGTTTAAGCCTTGCAGTGAGTAACTCATGTTGCTGTTTTCTTTTACACGCCAGTCCTCAACTTCAAGATACTGGTCCACCATGTCTGAAGAACTCAAAAGCGAAGCTAACTCACGCATGTCAGTGTGTTGTTTGCGGTAGAGGATGTAGGCTTTGGCCGTGGAGGCATGACCATTTTCAATTAAGCGTTTTTCAACGAGATCTTGGATTTCCTCAACAGTGGGGACACCATCATCACCATACTGCTTGTTTAGTAGGACTACGACTTCATCGCTGATGCGTTTAGCTTGCTCCTTGTCTTTGCCGCCTACTGCTTTGGCAGCTTTCCAAATAGCAACTGTAATTCGTTCTTGATCGAAGGGTTCTAATTTACTATCACGTTTTAATACGAACTTCATTGTTTTTTCACTTCCAAGAGTACTTTCCTGAAATCTTCAGGCTCTTCAAATTGCTTGTAAACTGAAGCGAACCGAATGTATGCGATACGGTCCACGTTTTTGAGGTATTTCATGATTAAGTCGCCGATTTCTCCAGATGTAATTTCCTCAGTGCCTTTTAGCATGAGGTCTTGGCGTACTTTATCTGCTAACTCATTGATTTGGCTCATGTCTACCGGTCTTTTTTCACACGCTTTCTGTAAGCCGCGTATTATTTTGTTGACGTCGAAACGTTGGAGTTCACCGTCTTTTTTTCTCACCATGAGTTCGACGGTTTCAAGGTATTCGTAGGTGGTGTAGCGTTTGCCGCAGTTGATGCATTCTCTGCGTCTGCGTGTAGTGTTCTCTGGGGAATCGCGTGTTTCAAGGGTTTTTGAATTTTCGGAGTTGCAGTAGGGGCATCTCATAGTGTTAACAGACTCATACTTTCTTATAGGTATAGTGTTTGCGAGTTAATCTACACACTATATTTAGCGCCTATATAAGGTATTTTTACATTAAACATACAATACAACGACTAAACCCACATGCAAGACCATAAGGTTTAAACAAAAAACACAAAATAAAAAAAACCAAAATAAGCCCAATTCACCGAAAAACCCCGTTTTCAAGCAAACACAGCTTTGGTTAAGGCTTGCGCAAGCAATATAACTAAAAAACCCCAAAAACAACAGTTACCTTATATCTTACTACATTAAACATGTTAAAACGGTGAAAAATTGCAGCCAAAAATCGTAAAATCCAACACCCTAAACCCCTATTTAACCCCCGAACGCTGCCACATAGCCGAAAACTACAGCGACAAAGATGTCTCAATAGCGGTCGCCAAAGTAAAACCAGGCGTCACAACTAAAGCACACCATCTAAAAGGCATCCAAGAAATCTACATCATAACTGCTGGAGAGGGAAAGGTAGCTTTTAGCGGTTTAGAACCAACTAAGGTAAGTGTTGGCGACGTTATCGTTATTCCCGCTGAGGCATCGCAAAAAATAACCAACACAGGCCAAACAGATCTCATTTTCTACTGCGTGTGCACTCCACGGTTTACTGAAGCCCGCTACTTTGACGACGAACCCGAAAAACTTTAGCGATATATGTCGATTGTTGAAATAGCGGTTATAAGCTGAGCTGATGATCTGTACGTTGAGGAGAAAGGAGAAGCTCCTTACGTTTCTAAAAAAAGAAATGTTAACTTGTTTTTAGGTCATCCATGAACTCAGCAAGGTCAAGGGTTGACACGCCATTCTCGTCTTTTAGCTGTTGTTTCGCTGGCGGATTCTGGGGGTAGAATGGTATTCTTTGGGCAAAGCGTTCTTGGAAGGTGGGCTCTAACTCGTTTTTGTAGAAGACGCCGATTGGAATTTTGTCACCCCATTCCTGCGCTTTTTCTAATCCTGCTACTTTTTTCTTGAATTCCTCGCTTGCATCATGCACAACTGGGTCAAAGCCTGCCTCTTCGAGTTTGTAGAGTCTTGATTGTGGCTTGCCTGAGGCGTCTTTGCGGTCTTCGCCAGCGTACCAGTCCTTGGTGTTTATGTCATTGTAGACTGGGCACGGCTGCAGACAATCGACGAGTGCTAAACCTTTGTGCTGGATTGCTTGTACGATTGTGTTTTTGAGATGCATAACATCGAAAGCATAGGACCTTGCAACAAATGTGTATCCTGCGGTTATTGAAAGTGCAACCGGTATGATTGCTTCGTTAATATTGGGTTTCGGAAGAGATTTTGTTTGCATCCCCAGCCTTAATGTGGGAGAAGCTTGCCCTTTGGTTAAACCGTAAACCCCGTTGTTGTAGACAAGATATGCCATGTCGATGTTTCGGCGTCCAGCATTAACAAAATGCCCTGCTCCAATTCCCAATCCGTCGCCGTCTCCGCCGACACCGATGACTTCGAGATTTGGGTTGGCAACCTTAATTCCCATTGCAAAAGGCAAAAGACGCCCATGAAGCGTATGGACACCGTTAACTTTGACAAAATGCGGCGTTTTTGCTGCGTTGCCAACGCCTGAGACAACTACAACGTTGTGGGGTTCAAGATTCAGTTCTGCCAAAGCCATCTGCAAGGCGCTTAAGATTCCATAGTCTCCGCAACCAGGACACCAGTCAACATAGACGTCGGTTTTGTATTCTGAAGCTTTATGCGCCAAGTATCAGCACCTGCCTCTCGGCTGCTTTATCCATTAAAATTAACTTGATTGATTCATAAACTTCTGTTGTCATCATGGGTCGCCCCGTGTACTTGAGAATGTAATGGGTTGGTTTGACCAGTGTGCGCTCGGTGATTACGCCTCCGAGTTGTGCCGTCGCATTATCTTCAATGTCTATTACTCGTTTTTTACTCTGGAGCATTTGTTTTATTTGTGCAGAGGGAAACGGATGAATCATGCGTACCTGAATAAAGCCTACGTTGAAGCCTTCGTCTTTCAGCTGGTTTATTGCTTCGATTATGGCTCCTTTAGGTGACCCCCAACTGACCACAATGTTCTCTGAGTCTTTATCGCCAAAAAAGTTCACTTTCATTTCAATGGGCACTTCCTTATCGACTAATTCGAGTTTTTTAAGGCGTTTATCCATCATTTTTCTTCGGTTAATGGGTTCTTCGTTGATGTTTCCTGATTCATTATGCTCATCGCCAGAGCACCATTGAACAGCATTTTTAGTTCCCAAAAACGCTCTAGGAGAGACGCCTGTTTCGGTGAATTGGAATCGTTTGTACACTTTGCCTTCAAGCTCTTTTTCGCCGACGATTAAGCCTCGGTCTATCTTCACTTTACCGTAATTGAATATTGGATATGTTTGTGATGAGTTAGCCATGCCCTTATCGAGCAAATGAATAACCGGCATCTGGTATTTCTCAGCTAAGTTGAAGACTTCAGCGGCGTCAAAGAAGCATTCCTCAATGTCGCCTGAAGCAAGAATTATTCTTCCGAATTCTCCGTGTGCTGCATGCATAGCAAACCGCAAATCTTGCTGGCTGTGCCTTGTGGGCTGCCCCGTTGCAGGTCCACCGCGCTGATAATACGTTATAACCAATGGAACTTCATTATTGCCTGCCCACCCTAATCCCTCAGCCATCAAAGAAAAACCCGGACCCGATGTACTGGTTGCTGCTCGTGCACCTGCCAAGCATGCACCTGAAGCCGAGTTTACTGCGGCGATTTCATCTTCGGTTTGCAGGACAATTATGGCTTCTTGACTACCATTTTTGGTCTTAAGGATTTCGTGGGCTTCCAAGTATTCGCTCTCATCAGCAGCTGGGGTAATGGGGTAGTATGTTTGGACTCTACATCCGCCGAGAACTTTGCCCATTGCGACTGCTTGGTTTCCTGTTAGGAAAATTCTTGGTTCCTTAATTTCTGTTTTTTCAAGTTTATGCTTGAAATTGTTTATGTTAAAGTTCTGTTCAGCATAATCGAAAGCCGTATCCACTGCCACAACGTTCATGTCGGCAATTTTCTCGTGGAAGGTAGCTTTGATTGCGTCTTCTACGAGCTTTCGGTCATACTTTAACAATGCAAAAGATACGCCGATTGTTAAGACATTTATCATTTTTTGGAGCGTACTTACTTGAGGTATGTTTAGCTTTTTGCCGATTTGGTTGAGCAAATCCATATATGGAACAGCAAAAACCTGAATGTTTTTCTGTTTGGCGTAGTTGAGGAAGTCGTTGATGGTTTCGCCAACATTATTTTCTTTCATGAAATCGTGAATCTGAGCTTTATAATCTTCACCGAAAGTGGTTATATCTTTTAAAACGTTAACAACCAGGTCGCGTGAATCAACGATTATGCCGCCTTCACTCACGACTTCGCCGACGTGACGCACTACCGTCTCCGCATCGAAAGCCGCAAGCAAATTCACATCGCTAATGTTCGCTAGCGTCGGCTCTTTAGATATCCGTTGTAGGAAGTAGCTGTGCATGGTTTTGATGTTTGAGTGATATTCTCTTCGGCCAAAAACATACAAGCCGCCGTAGCCGCAGGCTCTGCCAAATATAGTGGACGCTGAATCAACGCCGCTACCCTGTGGGCCGCCTGCCATCCAATTTATACTTTCAACTACCATTCTGTCTCACACTGAAAATTTTTGTTTTCTGAACTATCCGCCGCCAGTTGCTTTATCGTGTCCTATACAGCAAGTGCATTTCGCGGTTTCGCCACAGTACGGGCAAACGCAGTTGCAGTCATCGATAAAGTTTCCGCAGTTTAAGCAACGAGGCAGATCTTCTTTACTCAATCCACTTCGCCTCTGCTACCCTACTGTGTAGGGTCGAAGAGATTTTAAGTTTTCCCAAAATCCTAAGAGGAGTAGGTTTGTAGTTGGCGTCATTTTGAGCTAGTAACATGTCGAAAGCTTGTTAAAAAATGAAAAAAAGCCCTAAAAAAGTAGGGAAGGAATTTGTGTTTATCTTACGAAGTCGTCGAAGGTCCAGAAGTGGTTTTCTTCTTGGATTATGATGTCTTCGAACATGCGCCTTGTCAATGTGTCGCCGCGTTTGAGTGCTTCCGCGATGATTTGGCGGTAGAGCGTTATTGCGCTACTTTCCAATGCGTGGTCTAAGACAAGGAATTCCTGTGCGGTGTTGCCAACGACTGGCAATGGATCTGGTTTCCAGACGGCTTCGCCTTCGAGCAGGTATATGCGTTCGCTGATTTTTTCGAGGTGATCCATTTCTTGCATGAAGACTTCTTTAAGGATCTTGCTCACGACTGCTGCTTTGTTGCATTCCGCGATTGTTTCAAGCGCTGTGTTCTTCATCCTGAGTTCAAGCAACGCCATTTTCTCATGCTGGTTAGTGTACTGGATAATTCCTGTGATTTCTGCTGAAACAGCCTTGTTTAGAAGGGTAAAGTAGTCGGGGGTGTAGATTTTGCGCCATTCTGGAAGAGGAATCTTGCTTTCAGTGTCTTTTTCGTCTTGGAATTTTGTGTATTCTTGGAATTTGAACAGATGGTTTTCTTCTTCGCCATAAATTTTTTCGAAGACTTCCCGAGTTTCCCAATCACCCATTTTCCCTGCGGTTTCGATAATTTCGCGGTAAAGGGTTAAGGCTTCTTCCTCTGCTTTTACACCAAGTTTAGCGAATTCGCTTAAGCTATCGCCAATGGTGACTTTAGCCGATTTAGTCGATGCTTGTCCACCCAGGTAGTAGATGCGCTCAATTATCGAGGCGGCATGCTTCATTTCTTGGATGGAGATTTCTTTAAGGAATTTTCCAACTGCGTCATATGTTGTTTTATCTAAAAGGATGTTTTCAGGGATGGTTCTACGGACCAACTTCTCCATTTTTGCATGCTGAAGAATATACTGGAGAGAAACTTGAATTTCGCGTTCGACGGCCTTGTTTAAAAGGTCAATATAGTCTGGGGAAATTTTGACTGCCATATAATCACAACTTGTATTTAAAAGGAGAAAGCTCTGAGATATAAGATTTTTTGTAAAACTGTAATTCGGAGCTTAAAAAAGTCCTTGCTTGCTTGATCAGCGGGGTTTCACTATAGGGGTTTTCCGCAGAATCTACAGTAGGCTGCATCAAGTTTGTTTTCTGTGGAGCAGTAAGGGCAGCGTTTAGCTTGCAGCGATATAAGTGGAGATTCAGTTGGGTAAGTTACGGCTGGCGTAGCCGCGGTTGGTTTAAGCCTGTAGAATCCGATTGCTGCAAAGATGAACGCTATCCAAGACAATATTGCACCGATGCCAACTATGGATAAGAGCATACCCAGTAGGTAGAGCAATCCTGCAGTCTTGAAACTGTCTACACCAGATTTTTCGCCTAGCTTGTTGAAGGCACGCATGATTAGTATTGAGGAGATAATGCCCATTACGACGGCACCTAAAAGGATTATTATGATGCCTATTAGAAATGGCCCGAAAAATTGTGTAGGCGATGAGGGTGTGCTGGCTTGAGTAACGGTTCGAGCAACTGGAATTATGAGGGCAACATATGACGCTATAACACCTACACCAGTGGCGATTGCCATGACTAGGGCGTAGACTATGTTTTTGAAGATGGCGGGTTCACCATAATATTTTGAGAGGTAAAACATTGCCAAAATGAATAGAATTAGCCCGATTACAGATAGAACGGCTATGACGAGGGTGGATATTCCGAAAGACATTAACGCAAAAGTTCCTAAGGGAAGCGCGCCTGTGATGGTTCTGGTTTGAATAGCTGAGACTAATGCGAGAAAAAAACCTGCGAACACCGCTATTGAAGCGATTGGCAGTATGATTAATAGTAAACTTGAAATTAATCCTAGTTTTCTGCCTGATTCTAACGACATATTGAGCCCCTCAAAACTCTATTATGGCGGTTCAAGGATAAGGTTTTCGATGGCAAAACAAGCCTAACTATAAAGCTCTATATAGTGTTGTTAGGCAAATATTAAATTCCCTTTAGCCCCATTTGCAGTTGAGGTTGATATATTGGAAGCTGCAACTACAGGAAACGAAATGAACGCAAGCTCCTACCGTGTGAAATTCGATAAACAAAACTTTCTGGAGCTAGTCCGTATAGCTAAGCCAAAAATTATCTACCGCCGCAGAAACATGTATTTCTTTGCCTACGACGGGTTTGTAATGTACAGCGACCAATGTGAAAACACCGATTTTTCCCAGATAATCCTTGACGCCATTGAATTTTCAAACTACCAATGGAGCAAATAATTCATATTTTGTATTACACAAATTTTTATTTGGTTAAGTTTCAGGTTTTAGATAGTCCTAAAGCCCATATAACTTGGTTGAAGAGTAAGAAATGGTTGTAAACTATTTTTTCCATTGCCCCGAAGACCATTTATTGTAAGATATCGGCGTAACCTTGATTATTGGTACGTCGCCTTCTTTCCAGCTGCCTTCAGGACTAGCATACTCAGGGTACTTTTCTTTGAGCAGGTCGTGTGCGTAGCGGTATTCTTTGCCATTCAACATAATCTCTGCTTCACCTTGCACGCGGATGCCTTTGATGGTGGACCAGTTCTTCTCGTCATAATCATCAAAAACCAGCGATACTTGCGGGTTTGCCTCGATATGCTCCAGTTTAGGGGTGTCCGGGTCCGATGCAAAGTAGATGTTTGCCCCATCAAAAATAGCCCAAACAGGCCTAACAACAGGTTCACATTCCTCCGTTGCTGTAGCTAGACGGCAAACTGGTAACTGCTTAATGAACGCTATATCAGATTTTGAAAGCTTAATCCCCATTCAACCACCAATCAATTACATAACGCAGGAAAACCCTGCAAAGAATACTTAACAAAGTCAACCTTTTAAACCATGTTGATACCTTCTCCATCAAAAAACTAAAAGCAGAGAAAACCAGAAAGTTTTCGCATGCCATCCGTTATCTTAATGCAAAGATCATCAAGGCACTAGTTTTTATTTCCAGAAAGGTTTAATTGAAATACAGTATAATGGTTTGGCTGAACTAGACGGCGTGCGGGATTCCCCAAGCCTGGTATGGGGCAGGCCTGCTAAGTCTGTGGTCGAAAGGCCGCGTGGGTTCAATTCCCACATCCCGCGCCAAGCTTCTTTTCACAATTAAAGCTTAAATATGGTTTATTTTTCTAAATAAGCTGAATTTTTTAGCCCTGAATTTTACCATGCACCGGTTTCCCCTTAGCGTTTAAATTCCACGCGAATTAATTGGGCAGAAGGCGGCTCTGCCAAGTTCATTTGTCTTACGATTGCCAGACTTATGAAAAGTCTTATTAGCGCTAAGTAGCGTAAATAGAAAGATCGAGGATTATTATGCCTATTGAAGAAGAAAATTCTATCCGCCAGAAGATCGCAGATTTATCGCCACGCAAGACCGCAAGAATGGCGGGGCTGTTTTACCTCATTTTCATATTAACTACCGTCTTAGCCACGTCTATCCGCGATAGATTTATTGTATCAGGAGATGCAGCCGCCACAGCCAATAACATTATTTCTTCTCAGGGGCTATTCCGAGTCGGTTTTGTAACCGAACTAGTCTCTGCAACGTTTTTCGTTTTAGCCGCATGGGCGCTTTATGTGTTGTTAAAACCTGTTAACAAAAACCTAGCTTTGCTGTTATTGTTATTAAACTTGGGCGGTGTCGCTGTAGAGTGCCTTAATGCGCTAAATCTATTTGCTGCCCTTCAGTTTTTGAGCGGCGCTAATTACCTAAGCATATTTCAAACTGGTCAGCTGCAAGCAATGGCAATGTCATCTCTTAATCTATACACAAATGGGTTCCTAATCGCACAGATATTTTTCAGCGTTTGGCTACTTCCTCTTGGTTACTTAGTTTACAAATCCCGCTCCCTTCCTAGGCTTTTGGGCTTATTGTTGATCCTTGATTTCTTTGGCAATATGAGTTGGTTTTTACAGGGTTTCCTTCTCCCCGACTACAAAATATTAGCCTATCCAGGAAATGCAATTAGCTTCATTGCGGAAATTGCTCTTACTGCATGGCTTTTGATTATGGCGGTTAAGGAACAGAAATAGAATGACTATGATTAAGTAAAGAGGGAGAAAAAAGATGGTCCAATCACGAGATATCTGGAGAAAGATAGTAGTACTGGCGGTCGTGGGTGGATTAGCCTTCTGGGCAATTTCCATCGCAACTTCCCTGGTTCCCATTACAGTGGATTATAGAGCTGCGCGATGGAGCGCGGAAACGGTTTGGGTCGGTTCTTTGCCTGCTGGTCTGCTTATCGGATTCTTAATGAGCTTTTTCCTGTTTCGTTTCTTTGACAAGATTCCGACAAAGAATCCAATTCTAAAATCTGTAATACTAAGCATCATTGCCCTAGTCATTGGCGCAATCCTACTGGAAGCCCCCTCAAGTTTTGGGACGAGTGATGCCCTTTATTACTTCCTCTTCGGAACAATGCTTAACGTACCAAGGTTTCTCTTTGTTGGAGTAGTTATTGGCTATCTATACAAAAGGCTGTATAGTTTAGGAGTAGCAAAGGAATGAGTGAGTAAAGAAGTGTCTCCATTGAAGTGTTTGTTAGTTGTATATTCTTATCATCACAATAATACCCAAAAAGTAGCGGAAGTTTTCGCAAAGGTGCTTGATGCAGAAATTAAAACGCCTCAACAGACTAACCCAGAAGAACTGCAAAAATGTGACTTAGTTGGTTTTGGTGCAGGGATAGATAGCGGGAAACATTACAAGGTTTTGCTTGATTTCGCCGATAAACTGCTTCATGTAGATAACAAGAATGCATTCATTTTTTCAACTGCTGGAGTGACAGGGGAGAAGAAACTCGCCAAGGACCATTCAACGCTTAGGGTAAAATTGGAATCTAAAGGTTACAGGATAGTTGATGAATTCCAATGCAAAGGTTTCAACACAAATCTTTTCCTTAAGTACTTTGGAGGAATGAACAAGGGCAGACCCAACGAAGAAGACCTCAAAAATGCAGAAGAGTTTGCCCAGACCCTAAAAAAGAATAACAAATAAACAATTTTGCCGCTAAAACGGTGACCGCCAGTTTCTAAATCAAAAAAGGAAAAATTAGTACAAAAGGCGCATGTACAGGGGCGATAACCGTCGGACCAGAACTTTGCGCGGATTGAGCTATCCCAAAAACATGTGCGACTACCTCTCGAAATTCGCATGCAATTTAAACCCTAAGTGGAAACCCGGTGTATGGTAAAATTCAGCCTTTTTAGAAAAATAAACCACATTTAAGATTAATAGGGAAAAGAAACTTGGCGCTGGATGTTAGGTTTACATTCACTTTTAAATTTCACGCGAAAATATCTCGACAATAGAGTGCCATCGTGCATCGATAGTCTATCAACACATGAGCCGGACCGGGTTAACCTCATATGGGTTATTGTGTTCTTATCTCAAAATTGACTAAATAAGGGTATTTCTATAGCGCTCTGTCGACGGTTTTATGGAACTTCAAATTCCAAGTTTTCAAAGTTTTATGAAGATTTTGTTTTCTTCTACTCTTACTTCGTGTGTCTGTATATCGTAGCTTTTCACTGGGTCTACAAGTTTTTTGGCATAAATGAGGAATTTCTGCATCTCTTCAGGAAGCTTATCCAAGTTTCCAAACGATTCTTCATGAGGATCTTTAGTTCTCTTTCCTGTAGTCACATCAAACTCGGCGAAATGAAATGGACAAGTAACAATATTTCCCGTTAAAGTTCCCATCGATAGCATAGCATTCATGTGACCACACCTATCATCTAAGGCATAGAACCTGCCATCAACATTAGCTATTAAAATGTCCACACCCTGCACCTCCACCCTTTTCATTTTTCCGTGCTCTATTTCACCTGTTTTAGCAACTTCAACAAAATCAGATTGTTCTCTTATTATTTGCTTAAATCTCAATTTGACTACAACTCCTCAGAAAACTAGTTCTCAACCGTATTTATGTTTTATCAGAATTAGTGTACGGATATATTTTCGGTAAAGCGCTTCTTGTGTTTTTTGAGTCTGTAAGATTTAAACTCCTGTACAATCTGTGAATCAAAAAAATTGGTTACTAACATGATAGATAAAACTAATTTTGTTCTTCGCTAATTCATTTCATACCAATTAGATTACTTTTTGTTTATATGGTGTGGGGCCGGCTAGTTTAGACTTACGTTTAGAACTTACACCGATCGGAAAGTCAGACAAAAAGAAGCATAAGTGTAATTCTGCAGTAAATTAGCCCAAGCTCTGAGGTGGTTAATTTTATATGCACTCTGAGAAGTTATTGTTGATTGGGTAAAGCATTTGAAAAACCCTCACATTTCAGCTTACCGCATCGTTTTGTTTGTGATCTTTTTAGTATTTGGTCTAAGTCTTCCTGCACTCTCTGGTTTGCTGATTTTTCCCTTCTCGTTAATACCTAATAGTCTATGGCAAATTTACTCAATAATTCTCTCAATATTCTTCCTAACATTAACAATACTTTTTCGTAGAAACGAGCAATACAAGAAATATTGGCAAATCTTGCTAGCTTTTTTCATCGCCTCTTTCGCCATCAATTTGCAATCAATTAGCGGTTGGCTAGGTTTTCAAACTACCACAATGAATGGACTAGTTTTAGCTATGCTATCCAGCACAGCGTTAGTAGTTGTCTCAATTATCATACTGACGCGAATTTCAGGCGGCAGTATGTACTCGATTTTTTTGACTAAGGGGAAAATGAAATTGGGGCTTCTCGTTGGTTTAATCGGTTTTCTTGTGTTTGTTGCCTTATCTATTCCAGGAGCCAATTATCTGTTTCAAGGCCAAAACCTCACAATATCAAAATTGGTTTCCTGGATGCCGTGGATACTACCAATTGTTTTAGCTAACGGTTTGAGAGAGGAATTGTTGTATCGAGGGCTTTTTTTAAGAAAGTTCGAGGGTTTATTTGGAAATGGCCCGTCTATTCTTTTGCAAGCGCTGATTTTTTCTCTCAGCCATTCTGTAGCTGGAATAGGCATAATGCAGTACACGCCTTACATCTCAGTTCTTGTAGTCGCTACATTTCTTTTAGGTCTGGTTTTAGGTTATATTATGCAAAAAACCGACAGCATAGTCGGACCAATTTTAATACACGCAGGAACCGACATACCTATCTTCATTGGAATTTTCTCAAACCTATAATAGAAATATAGGTATTTTTCCGAAGGTAATCAGTAAGCGCACATTCAACATTGACCAATCTCTGATTACATGAAAAAAGATAAAAGTGGAAAAAAGAGGTAAAATAATATTTTTCCATTTGTTTATTTTGGATTCTTTGTTTGCCGTCGACTAACAAATATGGCCAGACCAGCGATTGCTGCAACGCCAGCTACAAGGACTATAATGCATGTGGGGTCGTCAGATTGTGCTTGAGTTGCAACAAGATTCGGATTATCTGATTCACTACTTGAATGATCATACAAAGTTGAATCTTCACCAGAAGTTGTACTGTTGTCTTGGGCTCTATCTAAAGTTGGATTATCGTCTGTCGAGGCTGTACTGTTGTCTTGAGCAGTATACAAGTTTGGATTTTCACTAATTAATCCGCTCTCGTCGGTTGGGGTTTGATCTGGAGTTCGAGTTGGGTCAAGTTGTGCACTTGCACTTGAGATCGCCGTTGCAGCTAACAAAAATAAAGTCAAAACTGTAACGGTTAAAAATTTTTTTCTTTTACTTTGTGATATATTTTCCATTTTTTACCACCTGTGCATCTATGTGGTAAACTGTTGAATTTAGCACCATGCATCAGAACACAACGACAGAATTTTTAGAACATGACGTTCCAAACAGTAGAACAGATACTTTAGGAAACTTCTATCATTTGATTATCAAAAAAATATTGTAATAGTTTGTTAATTTAGAGTTTGTGTTTCAAGCAGAATGCTAAACGGTTTTGACTGCTACTGTTTAGGCCGGCGGGCTGAGCGGGTTAAAAATTAGACGAAAATTAGGTTAGTCCGTGCAGCCTTTTGTATAGATAGCCAACAATTATTCCGGGAATGAGAAACCTTGGTACATTAAGCATTGCGCCTATGAGGAAGACCTGCAAGGCATCACTAGTCCGACTTGCGGCAACTTGGAGCACGAATAGTGCAATGACTAGGGCGACCAAGCTTAGTATCTCGGATTTTAGAATTGGATTCTTTGTTGGAATCTTGTCAAAGAAACGAAGCAAGACATAACTGACAAGGAATTCGATAATCAGGCCAAAAATCAAAGATTGAACAAGAACCACTTGAATATAGGAAATTGAAACTTCAGCTCTGAACTCCCCGGCGATGGGAAGCAAGGAAAATGCGATTGCAGTTGCCCAGAATGTTATGCCTCCACCGATGGTCAGTTTGAGCAGCTTCTTGTAGAACTTGCCTGACGTCTGTTGCTTGTCTTGAACTGTCCGTTTCCATGGTTGTTCAACTACTCCACATTCGGAGATTTGGAAGCAATTACGGATGGATTGAATCCTTTAACTATCAGCCATCCTGCAAGAACTAACTCTTGGGGCAATATTGGAAGATTCAAAATGACTTGCGCTGTAGAAAATGGAGCGATAAGACCGTACATCGTTAATAGAGCTGATACCATGGTGAATATGGCAGCGACAATACCCCAGCCTGATAGCCATCGAGGAACTAGTTTTGTTCGATAAAATATGATATAATATAGCATTGCACCTATTGAAAAGGCCATTAGTTTCACAATATTGGATGTCCAATGGTATCCTCCATCTACCAATGTGCCTAAGGTTTGGAAATACGATGAATCCGGAGCTCCAGCGTTTGCAAATTGCTGGCTTAGTGTTATTAGCACCAGCAGACTTATTACGGCAACAAAATCTAGCATTCCCTCAGCAATCCTAAAACCAACAGCTCCAAGAGCTAGACCCTCCTTGAATTTTTTTAGCACTGGATAAAGCGAAATGCCAATACCGATTGCGGCAGCACCTCCGATGAACAAAAGAAGCGCTGCTGTAGTTACCATATTTGCATTTGTAGAAACACTAACAAGATAATTCGTAGCATTCAAAGGTGCTATAAATGGTAAGCTCATAAAACCTACAAGATCTGCAACTATAAATAATACTCCAGCAACTATTGCGTTATTTCTGCATGAATTCATTTTACCCCTCTCTGCCCATTTTCTTTATGTTGTGAGTGGAGTATTTAACATATTCCACCGCTTGCTCGGCTGGGGGCAGTAGGTTCTGAGAACACGGTGGCTTAAGTAAAGACAAATGTTAAATAAAGAAAAGGGACATAAAGGCAAGCCATGGGCGCCAAAACTTCAAAGCCAAATTATGCTAGCTTAATTACCAAAATTCTGATAGTTCTGGTCATACTCAACATTGCTGGGGACGTTTTAGCTGCGGCGTTTTTTCTGTGGGACCCTTCCTTAGGAGAGTTGTCAGTATACGGCGGTTTGATTGCAAGTTTTGCGGGAAAAAATGGCGCCGTTATGATAACAAGCGCCATTCTTTTAGGCTACGCGGTGGTTTACGCTGTTTCTGTCTTTGGGTTGTTAAGTAAATTAAAGTGGGCACCGCCTCTGGTTATTGCCGTTTCGGTAGTGAATCGCGTGCTTGCTCTGGGGGTTATTTTTGAGCCAAACGTTGCCTTCCTAATCTGGTCAGCATGGAAACTTGTCATAATAGCTTTAGCTGGGTATCTTTGGCGCAAAACGTAATTTAACTTTTGGAGGCGCTCCCTGTTTGGGGAGAGTATCTGAACCGCCTCTTAGTTGACTATTTCGCCAATCATTCAACTAAGCGGGAAAGCTATGCTGCAAAGTTATGACGACGTTTCCCTTCTTGTGCCCAGCTTCTACGTAGCGGTGGGCTTCGACAATCTGCTCCAAGGGGTACGTTTTATCGATGACTGCTTTTAGTTTGCCAGCTTCAATTAGACCGCTAAGTGTTGACAAATCATTTGGCTCCATGCTCCCGGACCCCCAAGTGGAGAAAAAAACGCCGTTTTCTGTCAGCGATCCCTTTGCTTTTGAACGCGAAATTTTGCCTACAGCGTCAAAAACCAAGTCATATTTCTGACCGTTTTTGGCAAAGTCTTCTTTGGCGTAATCAATCACAGTGTCCGCCCCTAAAGATTTGACTAACTCCAAATTTGATGCGCCACAAACAGCGGTGACTTCTGCCCCGTAATATTTAGCAAGCTGAACCGTGTAAGTGCCAACGCTTCCCGAAGCGCCATAAACAAGAACTTTACTCCCGTTCTTGACCTTGGCTTTCCTTAGAAAAGCCAGCGCAGTCATTGCGCCAATGGGAACAGCAGCAGCTTCCTCAAAAGTCAAATTTGCAGGTTTCTTTGCGACCTGGATAACTACTCTTCCCACCGAGTCTGTCGCTGGAAGACAAATATACTCGGCATATCCCCCACCAAATCCGGTTGCAGCCAAGACCTCATCGCCAACCCTAAATTTTTCTACACTTTTACCTACTGACTCGACTACCCCAGACACTTCCATCCCAAGGACTTTATTTTTTGGACCCATTAAACCTAAAGCAAATCGCATAGGGAGCCAAAATTTCGCTGGGACTATGTAACCGCGCATTCTTATGTCTCCTGCCGCTACGGTCGTGGCGTATATTTTTATCAGTACTTCGTTGTCTTTTGGAGCTGGTTTTTCTATTTCTTTGAGGCTTAGAACCTCGGGTGGTCCATATTTCTCGTAAAGGGCTGCTTTCATTTTAATACTTACACTCCAGTTTTGCTTTTAATTGAATTCCAAGCGTCCGCAATCATGAACATCGACGCCATAAGAAAAATCGTGGCATCCACCGTTATCGTTCCGTCTGGGAGCTGGGTATTACCGCTTGCAATAGTAGGCCACATAAAGAAAAAGGCAAAATGAACAATCGCAACACAATATAGGAGCCAACCTGTGAGTCTTAAACCCGGAATCCCCGCTGTGCCAAACTGTTTTCTGATGCTTTTACCAGCCGAGTTAGCAAGTGGAATAGCCGCTAAGAAAAGAAATATCTTAGAAAAGCATGCGGCAGGGTAAATCACGCTATCCGTATTATGGTTCGCGTCGGCTATAATGCCTAAAAAGTAAGCTGCAACTGCAAACGCTGCACTCAGTACCAGTTTTATGTTCATTGTTGCACATCCGATGGTTTCTTTGGAAAGAATATCCTGTAGGGCAGAAGTAGCCCAAGCATCGTTATCGCCGTAATCGGGATAAACTGCAGCGTTTGAGATATGTCGCCGATGAAGACGACGCTGAAAACTGCATCGCTTACCAGAAGGATAGGAGCTAATAACATTATTTTCCAAGCCCATTTTTCTCCCCTACGATAACCCGTTAGAGTTATGGCTAATATGAACAATGACCAACTTATCTTGAGCAGACCCATTTGTCCATAAACGAAGATGACAAAGTTAGCGGCCATTGGGCTCGAAGCTTTGAGCTCACTCCATGGCATGTTTGTGACAGATTGGGCGTCCCCCTCAAATATTCCTTCAGGCTGGAAAACAGCAACGAATCCAACAACCAACCAAAGCAGCCCTACGGCTAGTAATATCACCCAGGCGTACTTCTCGTAAACCTTCATTGCTACCCCTTCCCCGGGTTACCGCCTATCACCTTATTTTCTATTTAAGGTTTTTCCAGCGCACGCTTTATCCAAAAGACACGCTAAAAGAAAATTAGATATCCACTTCAGCTAAGGAGTTAACTGTAAAGCTTTTAACCCTTCAAATTAAGGAGAGCGTTTTTACGCAGCCTGATTCAGGGGAAAGTCTGGTCCGACCTACCGCTGCGTAGAAACGTGCTTTCAAACAGTATGCCTCGCTAACATTTCAAATACTTTTTCGTATGGGATTTAAACGTGGGTGTAAATCTAACATCGCGCACCATTTCCATTTTCGCGTCATTTCTGCGGTTATTTTTGGGTATTCTTCGTCGAGACTCTTGCTCAAACCCGTATCTCTTATGAAAGAGAAAAGCTGAAAGGCAAACTCCCGCAACATTGTTGCGGAATTTGAAGTGAAGCGTTAGGTTAGTTCTTTTAGGTCAATGGAACATACTCTATTCATGCCCAATTATTCCAAGCAACCATTCCTGACAACTATCGATGAAGAATACACGATGCTTATTGAGGTCTCCGAAGAATTTGAGAAACAGAAAATCGACAAAACTGCTCGCGAGAAATTTGGAAATCCAACAGAAATAATCATACGAGATCACCTCCTGAGAAGAAATCTAAACCTTTCAAAGGTTCCAGAAGTAACATTTCAAGGATCAAAGATCAAAAATGATTTACTCCTACTGAAGAGCGGCGTGAACCCAAACCAAGAAACTTTCCCGGTTGACAATGTGAAAATGGTGATAGAAGTAAGGAACAACGGTGTCGGCGCCAAAACTTTGGAAAACGGAAAGCGTGAAGACCCCAACAAGATGCTGCGATTTAAATTCAATGAGCTCGAAAGCACAACCAACGTGAAGAATTTTGCTGTTGTCGTTCTTTCTGAAACGTTGCTTCCGCCGAGAACTCCTTACAAATGGCGATTCAAAGAAGAAGTAATAGGCAAAGAAAACTGCAAAGTCTTTACCCTCGTAGCACGTCAGCTGTACCCTCCTGGCGGGCTCTATATCAAGTCTAACATAGAGGAAATGCTTCAAAATAAACAAATGAAAAAAACCGGAGAATTTCAGAAGCTGACTAATTACCTTAAATGCGTGTAGCTCTAAAACGGTAGTTTGCGTTTTACTGGTAATATCTATCTTGGATTCAACATTTTCATAGTGTTACATTGAACTTGCTTAGTGCTTTTCTCATGGAATTTAAAAGTGTATATAAACCTAACATCCGCGCTACCAACTTCTTTTCATTTAAAATAAAGGTGACTACAGTTTTTGGCATTTTGTATTCACCCTATTTGAACTGTTTCTGAGCGCCTTGCATTCTCTAAGCATTAACTCTATTGTTCTGCGTATGTTGTGGTCGTTTTCTTAAGCTTGCAGCTAAGCGTAATGTTCTCTGTATCTTAATTCGATATTTAGAGATGGAAGATTCTGTTTCAGAAGGATTTGTTTAAGAGTGACCCGCCAACTCAGCCATTTCAGCACTGGAAAAGGCGAATTATCTCGAACTAAAAATGAAGGACACTACGGATCTAAATTCCAAATCCTGCGGACATAAATATTCTTGATTTGCAGTATTGCTCAATTAACTTTCTAAAATCAAAATAAAAAAGCTTCATTAATCTCCTGCGGGCATTTCAAATAAAAGAGCAAGACATCATGCTACATAACTTATTTGATTACAAGTCAGTAGCCCAAGTTGGCTGCAAGAGGGAGAAGAAAAGGTGAGAAGAAGAAATGCTGCACTCGCAATTGCCATAATCCTGCTTCTGACTTTTTCATTTTTCTTTGCAGTCCAAGACTTTTTGGTTTCCAATAAGACCTCTGGAAAACCTGACTTTTATGTAGGTGTTGAATGCGGATACAATAACGTTACACTCTGCAAAACGCTCATTGATGAAGTTAAGGATTACACGAACCTGTTTATTGTTGGTTCAACAGACATAGCCAAAAACGTCTCCCAGCTAAACGACGTATGCAACTACGCCTACCAAGCGGGAATGTACATATCAGTTTATTTCTCCAGCATCCAAAATTATTCGGGGCTGGCAGACCAAAACACCACCTTTGTCCAATCAACTTTGCCATCAGGTTGGCTCAGAAACGCGACTTCAATGTATGGTGACCACTTTTTAGGTGCCTACGTTAACGATGAGCCAGGCGGAAACCAACTTGACGGCACAGCACTTAAAAATACCACGTTATCTACAACTGCCTACGAGAATCAAACAGAATATTACATTGCCAACATAAGCACCAGAATCCAATCCTACCAAAACATCGGCGTGAAAACCTTTACTTCGGATTATGGATTGTTCTGGTTTGACTACAAATCAGGTTACTCCACGGTTTTAACGGAGTTGGGAGGAAACAACGGTAGCAGGCAGTTGCCGATTTCGCTATGCCGAGGAGCCGCTACCTCGCAAGGCAAAGATTGGGGTGTTATGATTACAACGAGGTTTTATGATGGGCGGATTTTGGAGTCAGGTCCTGAACTCTTTGGCGACATGGTTTTAGGCTACGATTCAGGCGCCAAATATGCAGTGGTTTTTGATTATGCGCTTACCGTTTTGGATTCGAGTCAAGAAATGGTGCCTTATCAACCTACAGAATATGGGATTCTACGGGAGGATCATTTTGAGGCGCTAAAGAATTTCTGGACGTACGTGCAACAGAACCCTGATAAACATGGCAGTGAGGTGGCGGATGTGGCTTTGGCGGTTCCGCAGTACCTTGGTTTTGGCTTTAGGAGTGCAGGCGATACTGTTTGGGGAAGTAATGGCGATGCGACATCGCAGGCGGTTTGGGTTAGCGCCAATCAATATATCAATCAGTACGGTGATCGCGTCGACATAGTTTATGGCGACCCCGAATTTATTGGTTCAATAAGAACACACTACGTAACAGTAATTGAATTGGCAGAAGGCGCCTATATGGCACCTTAGATAATGAAAAACAGAATTTTTGAATAGGAGAACCGAAACATCAATAAAAGACAGCGCAGAATAGATAGCTTAGAACATGCTAAGTTCTTATTCCCTAAAAAAATAAGCCAAGTTCCATGAAGTTTTCAAGTTACTTTTTAACATGTTCAAAAATTAAATCGGAGTGAAATAAAATATGATGAAATTTGATGTTTGCCCTAAATGCAGTGAAAAGCATGTTGAGGTCAAAGTAAGCGAAAATGGAGAAATTCTAAACTGCTGTTCTCGATGTGGACGCATCCGTTCTAAAGCATGGGCTTAAAAAAAACTTTTGCTCAGAAACTCGTAGTTTTTGTAATGTTGGTTGTTAAAAGTTCAGAATCCAGATATCATATTCTTTGCAGAAAAGATAGAGGGGTAAGTCATTACTAAAGCATGACTTGTTTCTCTGCGGCAGTTCTTCTGGAAATAATGAGCACGGTAACAACTATTCCTATAGCAACAGCAATAATCAAAGCCGCTAATATCAAAAATGCTTGGGAAGTAAAAAAGCCCAAAACCTCTCGAAACAGCTGATTAACTTGTTGAATTGCTCGAGTGTCAGCATACGAAAAAGGTGTTGAATAGGTAGGTGCGGAAACTGTGAAGGCAACCGTAGCTGAGGCCGCGGGACCAACAGGATTTTGTGCGGCATAAACCGTTATTGTGTGCGGTCCAGGGCTAAGTGATAAAAACATGTTAGTGTTAGGAAATGCTGTTCTGTTATCTCCGCCATCTAAAGAATATGCAGACCAGAGGACCATTTGATTTACAGAGAAAATCAAACTTACCTGAGATCTATTATAAATTTGGCTTGTTGGCGATTGAATAACAACTTTTGGAAGCACCAAAGGATCAGTGCTCATAACGCTGAAAGATACAGTTTGCGAAGCCGCTGAATTGTAATCGTTATCTGTGGAAACAACCGTGACTTTGTAAGACCCGTTAGACAGGTTTGTAAGAGTTGTATTTCCATTTATTGTCATGTTGAAAACACCGTTTACCGAACATAGGAGATATCTTGTTGGTTGGTTAATGTAGAACGTTAGAGGTACATTTCTTTCGCTGTATGTGGTGTTAGTGGGCGAGAGAATTGTGGTTTGTGGAGGGATTGTTTGGGCGCCGGATTTAAGGGCGACTTGAATCCAATTCAACTGCAAACTGATATATCGACCGCCATCATCAACGCCTACCATTACAAAGTGGTTAGGGGTAACTTCCTGTAGCGATTGCATACGAGTTTGGCTGTCGTTTGCTGTTAACCCATCGTAAACTTTATTCCATTCTTCATTGCCAGATGAGTCTGTAATAATTAGGAAGGCACGATCGCCAGTCATTGCATAGCCGCCAGACGTTGTTTTGATTAAAGCGTAACCCCCAAGTCCATTGTACGTTTTGCTCCATTGTAGTTGCCCTGACGCATCTGTCTTAACTAACCATGTGCTGTGAACACTTGTGGTACCGTCAATTATCCACCCAGCGATTGCAAAACCGCCGTCGTCGTTTTGAACAATTGCTTGAGCAGATGCCTGGTTGCTAGGCGCAACGTACTTTTGATTTAATAGTTGATTGCCTAAAGAATCTATTTTGATAAACCCAAACGAATCTGAATATTCTACGGCTAAAGCGTATCCGCCGTCACCTGTCGCAATAACCGAGTTTGCAGCATTCCCCGAATAGGTTTTGTTCCATTCACTGTTGCCTGAGGGATCTGTTTTTATTATCCATGTTGTCTGTGACTGAACACCTGAATTTGTGTATCCTGTCAATAGGTATCCGCCGTCGCTGGTTTGTAGAAGGCATTTTGCAGCGTCATCTTTGTTTCCTCCATAAGTCATTTTCCACTGCAGTGCGCCACTATCGTTTGTTTTGACCAGCCACATATCGCTCCCACCTGCCCCAAAAGAATTTGTGAATCCTGCTGCAGCATATCCGCTATCAGTTGCTTGAATTACACTGTAGGCACCATCATCTTTTGCTCCGCCAAACGTAACATTCCATTGCTCCTTTTGAAAAGACCCCGTAATGCTACCGTTCATAGTGTATGTTTCAGGAGCTGTATTGATCAGCCACAAATCTGACCCGCCCGACCCAAGGGACTTGGTGTAGCCAGCCATGATCAACCCGTTTTCACTTGTGAGTTTTATGCTGTAACCTCCGTCATCTAATCCACCGCCAAGATAGGAACTGCCCATTGAGGCTTGTCCGTACGTTTCGGCTGTAACTGAAGAAACATTATTGATACTAAAAGCTGTGAATCCAATAAAAACAATCAATATGAAAAAGCTAACGGGGATATATTTTGCCAAACGAGCACCGCTAACTAATTGTGAGTTTTACGCCTAAAAAACTATCGAAATTATTCCGTAAGACGTATGCAGAACTATTTTTGTTCAACCTTTTTGAAAGCCAAAATTAGAGGTATCGTTACAACAGAAATTAATGCTGAAACTACAAAAGATAATCCAGCAAATCCTGCTGAAACCCCAAAAGAAAACGCAGTCGCAGCTAAAACCGGTGCCGCAGTCTGCGCTAACCCCGCAATCGCCCAAGCAACCCCCAACGCGCCGCCCTGCGCATTCTCTGGCGTGTTCGTCGAAATCAAAGTGTTTAACGTAACGATTTGGATTCCAAATCCGAAAGACAACACCGCTGCAACCACTAACATAACCGCAAGGTTAGGCGATACCGACAAAGCTAAAAGTCCAAGAGCTAAAAAGGCGACGCCAAGCAAAGTCAGGTTCAATCGACTAAGCTTCTTGCTCAGCGCTGGCAACAGAACCGCTTGGGTGAACACGGATATGGCGCCGAAAAAGAAGAAAATTAACCCAGTTTGCAACGCTTCAAACCCAAAAACCGCCTGCAGCCAAGGCGAAAGCGATGCCTGTAGAAAAACAAATGAAACAAAAAACAAGAAGTAAATCGAAAGCAGCAGAGCGATTTTGCGTTTCCTAAGAACATTCAAAAGTGCCCTGAACGAGAGCACGGTTCTTTTTATGTTGAAGCTTGCCGGTTCGGGCAACAAAAAATACGCTGAAACCAAGTTTATTAAAGCCAAGGAAGACGCAAGAAAAGATGGGACAGCGTAGCCGAAGAGACTGCTAAGGGTTCCGCCGATGGCCGGACCCAGAATGAATGCAATCCCCGCAGCGGCCCCAAGTAACCCCAAGTACCTTAGTCTTTCGTTTTTGGTGGTAACGTCTGCAACGTAGGCTTGCGCAACAGGCACCGTGGCAGCGGTCGTTCCAGACAGCATCCTGCCCAAAAACAGCAGCCAAATCACCTGGGACACGCCAAAAATGAAGTAGGCAAAGCTCGCGACAGCCAAAGCGGCAAGCAAGATTTTTCTTCGACCATAACGGTCGCTGAACCTTGCAACCAAAGGTGTAAAAATAAATGACATGAGGCTGTAGGAAGCCAAGAGGATTCCGTAGAGTAGGGTGGATCCGCCGAGTGAACGCACAAAGAAGTACAAGTAGGGTACGACGATCGCGAAACCCAAGTTATCGAGGAAAACCACGGAGAACAAAACGCCAAAAGTCGAGCGGCTGGCGGAGACATAAGTAGTCTTCGAAGTATCGTTAGCCAAAATTGTCACTAACAAGTTTACGGCGACTGAGCAAATAAGCATTTTGAGAAGGCGTAAGGGAACTTTTTCTTCAAAGCGTTGATAACGGAAACAATAATACTTGCGAATACAGTTAGTGTATGGGCACTATTGTGGAGTAACTGCTTCACAGAAACCTGAAAAGTCTTGTTTGGATGTGTAATTTATGGGTGTTTTAATGCAAGCTTTCTACTGGGATTGTCCCAAGTTAGAAAATAAAGAGTACAATTGGTGGAGCGCCGTTCAAAGTAAACTTCCCATTTTGAAGAAAGCAGGATTCACGGCTTTATGGCTGCCCCCGCCAAGCAAAGCATCTAGCAACCCCTCGATGGGATATGACATATATGACTACTTTGATTTGGGAGAATTCAACCAGAAAGGGTCCGTGAAGACATGGTTTGGCTCAAAAGACGAATTAATCACACTCATCAAAGCCGCCCACGACAACGGATTACAGGTTTACGCCGATGTCGTTTTGAACCACAACAGCGGTGGCGACGAAGAAGAATTAAACCCCATAGACAAAACGAAGCGATGGACAAAGTTTAATCCACAAAAGCGAGGAGTTCGCACGAAACTGGAAGTGCTTCCATCCTTCACCGTATGAAAGATGGGATAACAAAACTTTTGGTGCAATGCCCGATTTGTGTCATCGTAACCCTATACGTTCTTTGGAATTTGCTCAAATATGTGAGATGGCTAATCGAAGAGATTGGGTTTGATGGTTACCGCTACGACTTCGTTGAAGGTTACGGCAGTTGGATGGCAACTTCCATTCAAGACCTCCGAGTAAGAAAAAACGGCAAATTCATCGACCCCTTTGGCGTAGGTGAATGCTGGGCTGAATACGATGTTATAAAAGAATGGCTCACCGAAACCAACGAGTTGTCAGATAACCCTGCAAGCGCATTCGACTTCCCACTCCACTACAAACTCAAAGATTTATGCGATACCTATGCCTTCAGCCTAAAAAACCTCGCCCAATCTGGAACACTGTTAAAAGATTATCCTCAAAACGCTGTAACCTTCGTCGATGACCACGATACTGCACATCAGGAACCAATCATAAACGACAAGATGCTGGCTTACGCTTTCATCTTAACACATGAAGGCTATCCATGCATACTATGGCAAGACTACTTCACCTATCAACTTGCAAAAGAGGGAACCAAAAACGGGATAGATGCACTAATCAGAGCTCATGAAACATATGCAGGAGGGACAACCACAGTGCTCTATGTTGACGACGACCTATATATCATGCAGAGAAACGGGTCAGGAGACCAAGAAGGCTTAATCTTTGTCCTCAACAACCGCGGCGACAGCTGGAAGGGACAACCTGTCCCCACAAAGTGGAAAAACACAAAACTCTCTCCTGTTGCTTGGGGAACCAACATAAGTGGTATCCAAGAACCTATGGAAAAATGGACGCAGGACAATGGTTGGGGAGAATTCTACGCTCCGCCTAGAGGATATGCAGTTTATGTGCCTCTACATACATAAGGAGGATAAAAATGAAATCCGAATTTGGCTGGATAAAAATAAACGGTGACAAATACAAAAAAGACATCATAATTCACGCTGACGGCACAATCACAAAGAGAGAGAAGAAAAAATCCAGGGACTTGAAAGAAAAATACGGTCATACTCCCATCTCAGAGCGTGAACTTGATTTTTTGGCGAAGGAAAAACCTGAAGTTGTCTATGTTGGGATCGGTCATGAATCAGCCCTCCCGATAACTCCCGAAGCATTAGCCGTCCTAAAGGAATACGAAACTGTTATTTTGCCAACAGGAGAGATCACTGAAAAAATAGAGCAAGAAAAAAGAAGAATGGTTGCGTTGATCCACGTAACCTGTTGAATAATATTACAGAATTAAAGTAAGGGTTTTTTTATTCTTTTTGTAAAACGGATAGCGTATTTTTTCTCGTCGAGGGTTTTTTTGCGGCTATCTATGAGCCCTTGCTTTTTTGCTTCATTTAATGCTTGGATAAATGAAACGGGCTGCAGGTTAGCTACCTTCTTTTTTGTTAATACTATCCAGATTTCATGATACTTCTCTTTGTTTTCCTCAAAAAAACGCCCGAGCTAGGAAACGTTCTTTGGCTCAAAAGTCACCGATTCCAACATTACTTCACCACAGTTTTTGCGGGCTATTGTCTCCCAACGTAACCTAACACTTAACCTCATAGCTGAGCGTCGCTTTTAGCTTGGCTAAGCTCTCTCGGCGTGGGACTTTTGCCCGCTGCCTCACCTGTTCCATGATTGGGTAGAACTCGATCGTCATAGGTGCAAGATTTGTGTTTCTTACGTTCCTCTGTTGAGTCCGTCGTCATGGGTGCTCAATTTCGGTGAGGCAGATAAATAAGATTAAGGCTGTTGATTAAAGGTTGTTGTAACCAAAGTTGTTAAGTTCCAGAAAATCCGTTTTTTTGGGCATCCCGCATCGTTATTAGGCAAATCCAACCTAACTAAAAAGCAGAGGATGATTCGATGGACATTGGCAAGACGCTCTATGTGTTTGATAGGCAGATATGGCGAAGGTGGCTGGAAGAACACTATGACAAAGAAAAAGAAATCTGGCTAATGTACCCCAAAAAAGCAAGCGGCAAACCCCGCATACTCTATAACGACGCTGTTGAAGAGGCTCTGTGTTTTGGCTGGATTGACAGCACCACCAAAAGAATCGACGAAACCAGTTATGCCCAACGCTTCTCACCACGGAACCCAAAGAGTCCTTATTCTGAATCAAATAAGCAGCGGTTAAGAGTGCTGGTCAAACAAGGATTAGTTATACCATCAGTCAAAGCCACAATCGCAGGTATTCTTGAAGAGGAGTTTGTTGTGCCTCCTGACATTTTGGAGGCTCTAAAAGCGAATAAGGAAGCATGGAGTAATTTCCAACAGTTTTCTTGTGACTACCAGAGAATTCGAGTGGCATTCATCGAAGGCGCAAGAAACAGACCCGACGAATTCAAAAAACGGCTCAATTACTTCATTAAAATGACGGAGAAAAACAAGCAGTTTGGGTTTGGTGGAATAGAAAAGCACTACTAATCAACCCAGATTATCCGAAGGGGCATTAATCATTGGAAAATAAATCGATTCGGACCATGCAATTAAAGGAAGAGACAACACAAGAATTAACAATGGGTTTGGAGCCAGCCTAAGTAGAGAACGGATTACAGTTTCTAATAATATCTGACAAGGACTGGAATAATTGATCTGTGCTGAAATCTAACAAAAATCTGGCTAACTGGCTGAAAAAGACCGCTTAACTCTTTAAAGAATCATTAAGTCGATAAAACGAATTAATTTCGTTGTTACTTTTTTTGCTTCTTAGGAAGCTCAAACTCTTTATCTTTCTTCAAATAAGCGATGCAGTATTCAACGGCATGGCTAATAGAAGCGAATGTTCGCTCTTCAGAGTCCACTTCATTCTTAAGCCAGTCATAGAGCTCTTGGTCTATACTGATTGCAATTTTCTTCTTTGCCATTAACGGTCAAATTACAGTATTTCAAGAGAAAGCACTTAAATGTTTATACGACTAAGTACTACTCAGGATTGAAAAACGTTATATAATCATACTTTTAGAATAAACTAATCAACCTAAAAATAAGAAAGAGAGCAGGGATAAGAAATGAGTGAACGTACAAACAAAAATAGCTCATATCTAAATGGAAAATCAACGGTTGGAACAAACACACGAGTTAAAGACACAAGTACAATCAGCGGCATGTGCCCCATATGCATACGCGATTGCCCAGTAGTTTGTGAAATCAGCCTATCAGCGTTTAGGGGAAGAGAAACACTCTACCCAGAGCCAGCACAATTTGGAACAAGTACCGCAGGAGCGCTCAAGAATTTTGGTCTAGACTGGTCTCATTTCAATATACAAGCGGGACTTTTTGACGCACAAGGGGTACCAGAAACCTCAGAAGCAGCTATTTTTCCAAATGCAAACACGGAAACAGTGGTAGGGGGAATGAAACTTAGACTCCCAATATTAACAGGCGCTTTCGGCTCAACTGAAGTTGCTCGTGCAAATTGGGATGGATTGGCGATTGGAGCAGCACTCGCAGGTGTATCAGTGACAATAGGTGAAAACATTGCTGGCATGGACGTTGCTGCTACCTTTACCGATGGAAAAATAACTCATTCGCCAGAGCTTAAACGAAGGGTTGATTCTTTTAGAAAGTTCTGGGACAAAGAATACGGCGATGTCATCGTTCAGACGAACGTTGAAGACCAAAGACTGGGCATAGATGCTTATGCTCTGTCAAAGTTGGAAGTTAATATTATTGAGCGCAAATGGGGTCAAGGTGCTAAAGCTATAGGCGGTGAAGTTCGTCTTAGAGATCTATCAAAAGCTATTCTGCTAAAGAAACGTGGCTACATTGTGATCCCAGATCCAGAGGATCCAGTGGTACAGCAAGCGTTCCGTGAGGGAGTGTTTAACACTTTTGAACGTCATAGCAGGGTCGGTATACCAAAAGAGAAGTCCTTCATAGAAGACATTGAGTGGCTGCGGGAACAGGGCGCTAAAAAAGTATTTCTAAAAACAGGCGCATACAGACCATCAGCGGTTGCCTATACAATGAAGTTTGCTTCTGAAGCAAAAATTGATGCTTTAAGCTTTGATGGTGCAGGCGGAGGAACAGGAATGAGTCCAGTCCCAATGATGGATGAGATGAGCATTCCGACATTGTATTTACAGGCACTGGTTTTACAATGCGCACAGATTCTCAAGGCCAAAGGAAAATATGTTCCAGACTTAGTTATGGCAGGCGGTTTCATAGAAGAAACAAGTATTTTCAAGACGATTGCCCTCAGTAACTTTGGAGAGGGACCACTTGTTAAAGCTGTATTGATGGGTCGCTCACCGATTACCGCAGCTATGAAGTCGAGCTACTTCAAACAACTCGCGGCTGAAGGCAAGTTACCGAGTAATTTTGCCGCCAAATATGGTGCCACGCCGGAGAAGTTCTTTATTGCAACGCCAGAACTTAAATCAAAATATGGTCTACGTTTCAGCGAGATCCCATTGGAGAGCATTGGAGTATATACGTACTTGGCTGACAGAATTGGGGTTGGCTTAAAACAGTTAATGGCAGGCAATCGAAAATGGAACCTGAGCTTGCTAAACCGAGGCGACCTCATGAGTTTAAGCAACATTGCCCAGCAAGTGACAGGCATCCCATTGGCGCATGAAGTTGAAAACGACGCAGTCAAAAAAATCCTTGACTGGTAACTTCCCTTTTCTTCCTTTTAAGTAGATAGAGGATTGTTTTAATGCCTAATGCCTTCGTGTTCTTGAACACGGCGATTGGTTCCGAGGGAAATGTTATGAGGGAATTGAGAAAAATGTCCCTTATCGAAGAAGCATTACTAGTTTACGGTGCGTATGACATTGTATTGCGTATTTCAGCAAGCACAATGGATGAACTTAAACGAACTGTTACTTGGAAAATAAGAAAGCTGGACTATGTTACAGCTACGCAGACAATGATGATAATTTAATTACCCATTTTGCTTTCTTAACAAGAATTATCGCCTAAGCAGGCACGAAGTATTACCTGACTATTAGAGAATAAGCGACGGCAAACCATACCCAAACTTCATCGCCAAACAATACAAGTCCCAAACAAAAATATCCTTCTAATAGTGAGCATGCAATTGGTGGGGCCGGGGCCGAGATTTGAACTCGGGCGAAAGGCTCCACAGGCCTCTATGCTACCAAGCTACACCACCCCGGCCACTTTGCATGTTGGTTTCTGTGATTTCAGCCGTTTTTACTTTTTCTCGGCCAAATGCTTGGCTTCGATAGAGTCATGACAAACACCTTATTTTCGCTTTCGGAAGATTTTTCCGCCATCATTGTACTCTCCGGCTATATATTCAAAGCCTACCTCAAGCAATTTGCAGACTTCTTCTGTGTTTTGTGCAACTTTAATTATGAATTGGTCGTTTGACAAGTTCTTGAAAAGGTTCTTTTATAGCTGTATGTAAAGGCGTGTGTTTTCTAGTGCTCGGTGACCTAGAAACTCTGCGACCAATAGTATGTCTGGTTTCTAGTGGTAGTACATGGTTGCTTTCCAATGTCTTAGAGTGTGGAAGTGGATTTCGTTTAGGCGTGGGTTTCCAAGTTTGAAAGCTAAGCGTTTTCTGACTCTGCAAAGTTGGTTTTTCAGTTGGTTCTCGGTGGTGCTTCCAAATAGTAGTTCGTTTTCTCGTGGTAGGTTGTTTAGTATGTTGAGGAGTTTTCCGCTTAGTTCGCTGAATATTCTTGGGTTGCTTCCTTTTTCTGGGCAGTTGCACATTATGATTCGGCGTTCGAGGTCAACGTCTTTCCAAGGATCTTTATGGCTTCGATCGAAAACCATCCACTTAATCTCAAAAATCCAATCCTTGCCAGAAAAAGGTTAGAAACAGATTGGCAAGCATCGGTTTATAGAAAGTTCTAGCGTGGTTCATCAATTTAATTCTCAGTCAGTGAAACAAACTCGACCGATTGGATAAAATTTGCGAAACAAAAAAAGGTAGGAATTTTTTGATTAGTTATTTTATGGTCGTTTTTTGAGTATGAATATCGTCGCTGCAAATCCGATTACGATCGCAAGGATAATTGCGATGATTCCCGGTAGTAAGTATGTGTCAGCTACGGATTGTGGTGCTGGTGTTGTTGCTGGGGTTTGCGTTGGTGCTGCTTCATCTACTGCCACGGCGGTTTCTGCGTGCGATGGCCAATATGACTCAGACCCTTGGAAACTAGCGATTACTGTGTATTTGCCTGGAATATCAGGGGTCCATTGTAAACTGTATAATCCATTTGCATCACTGGTCGTTGCGCCAATGTTTCGGTAATTACCGTTGCCGTCAATGACGTCTATGGAAACTGCTACTCCTGTTGCGTTGTTAGGCCGAGGCTTTTGCATGTAAACATATTCCATCCATGCACTCATGCTATCATCTGAAACAGCCGGAACACCATAGGGGAAAATAGCTGATTGTTCATCTTGCTTTGTGCCTGCTGAGATGTCAGTAACGGTTCCACGAATTACTAGACTTGACCCTTGGGTAATTGCCGTCATTGGTGCATCTACTGTAGTTGCGCTGGGTCCTTTGCCTATTGTGTAAATCTGGTGATCGTATAAGTTGAGATATGTGAAGTAGCCGTCTGCAATTGCAAAACCGTTTGTTACTTGACCGATACCGCCAGCAGAGGAAGGTGTAGCTGCATCTAAAGACCATATTAATTTTCCAGTGGTAGCGTTGAGACAATATGCTTGTGAACCCTTCCAATATGGTTGATTACGAGAGTGCTCATTGGTTCCTAAGAAGACTTTTCCGTCAGCAACAGCATTAATGCCAAGAGGGTAATTGGTGTAGGGTATCGATAGACCGCCATTTACGCTAAAATCCCAAAGAGTGGTTCCGTCTGTGAGGTCATAGCAGTAGACTGTTCCATAGCCGCTATGGTAGAGTTTCCCATATGCAACTGCCCATCCACTGCTGTAGAAGGTCCAGTCATCTTCACGTTGCGACGTCCACAACTGTTTTCCAGTATCAAGACTATAGCCAGTAAAGGTTAAGCCATCTCTTAACCAGGTGGTAAAAACACGAGTTGTTGGATCAACCGGTCCCAGCAATACAGTTTGGTTACCTGATGGGGCTGGGTAGCTATTGCTCCACAACAGTTGGCCTCGACTCTCTGGTTTCAGACTAATAGCCCACATAATCCATGGATCGGGGGTTCCGAATGAAGTTATACCTGCGAAAGATGTGCTTGTGCCCAACATTATGTCGTCAGGGATAACCCTAACAATTGTCGGTGTTGTTCCAGGCAAAGTAGGTATTGTCACATTCCACGAATACGATTTGCTCATGTCCACAGTCTTTCCGATAGGTCTCCACTGGTTGTAGCTGGTACTAGTATAATCAGTTGGATTGTTTGATCCTGTTAATGCTTGAGCTGCAGTATTATTCCATAAAGCAAGCCATTTCGCTGTTGCATTAAGTTGGTAGTATACTATTTCCCCGTTGGAGCCATATATGGATGAAACTCCCCATGAAGCCGAAGATCCTGCACCACTTGGAACGTTATAGAAATTAAACAGCCAGTTTCCAGTTGAAGCATCGTAAGCTGTCCAATTGGTTCCAGAAACACTCCATAAGTATCCGTTCCCGACGACTCCGTGTTGATTGAATGACTCGTAATCGTAGAGTTGCCCGAATGTTGGCAGCGTCATATTTTGCCAGTATATGTTTTCACCAGTTCTTAAATCCACACAAGCGTAACCCCCTGTAGCTGGTTGGTCACTCTTTGGAACACCATAATATAATCGACCGTACATAACTAGCGGAGCACCGAATCGGCCTTCATACGCAGTTCCGTCGTAGTATGTCATGCCATCCCCACCAGTGTTTGTTCCTCCTACAACGCCTCCGTCCTCAAGTGGTTTAGTCCACATCACGTGGGCGCTGTTAGGGGCCGTGCCATCAGGTTGGAACCTTAAAGCTTGCTGAGGACCCAGCCAATTTGATGCAAGGATGTACCAGTTTTCATTCTGTCCGTCCATTGGGCGCGTCCAGTAATCTGTTGGTAGTGCATAGACCGGCGGATTAGGTAATTGCTGTTGCTGAACTAAAAATGTCGTTGAAGCACTGGATGCAAGATAAGTGTCGTTCACATAGAGAGAGGACGTCGTACCAGGAATCCCTGTTCCATTGCTACCGGTTAGTACTTGTGGACCAAAACGCGCAGTAACAGAATAATTGCCAATGGCGTCAGGTGTAAATACATAATAGCTGCCTCCTACTGGGTCAGACGTTAATGGACCTACTGTTTGTTTGCTATTGTCAGGTTTTGTGATGTCTAAGAAGTAGTACCATCTATCTCCAGCGCTGCCTGCGGCCGTAGGTGGTAGCCAGTTAACCCAGAATACAATAGTGATTTGTTGACCAACGCCTATTGGGTTGGGGGCTGTCGTGATATAGAGATATGTAGGTATATCCCAAGCAGGACTGTGCGCAGTAGTCGACGGCAAAGCAGTTAAAATTGATGTAGCTGTAATAGTCAACGTCAGAAGCATAGTAATCAAAGTATTCATAATTTTCCTAGAATTTTTCATTTTTTTCCTTTCCTATAATTCTTGTTTAACAAGGCGAGCTTTTGATAACCGCCCTGCTAACAATTCACTGCTATTTACCCAAGAAATATTTAAAATCTTCGCAAATTAGAAAAAATTGTTGCCCATCATTGGGTTATATTAATCGATTCTTAAATGGTCGCTAAAACGTGTTGGTACCGGTATTTTTGGTTTAAATAAGCTTGTTAGAGTACGTTTTTGCAGGTTAAATTAACTGAGTTCTTTTTCTATTTCCCTTAAGATCGCCTTCAACTTAATTGTTAAAAATATTGAATCTTTCAGTGATACATTTTTTAGTAGCCCCAGCTCGGCCATAGGTAACTCATACCGGCTCCAACTTTTCTTACTTATTGTAGGTTTCTTCTACGTGAAAACTTCGGTTTCCGTTCAACCTTTAGTATTCCAAGTTAGAAACCTAACTCCAGGCGAAACTCTTGAAAAATGCGTTACTTCACTGCCTGAATGGGCTGTCACAGATTGCGTTATAACTACTGAAAAACAAGTGGTACTTAAAGGTCTGCCAACCCAAATCGACGGCTTAGAAACGCAACAAATGTTGGTATGCTGTTAGAATCGACATAGGCGTTCGGGTTAACCTATTTTATGAATAAGATTGGGTTTTTGGACTATGGAATAGAGCTTTGATACACAAATTTTTAATTCAGTTACGAACTAATCGCTAACTTGTTGGTGGCTAATGGGAGATTCCCCTCTCGCAAAAATAGCGATCCTTTGGCAAAACAATCTATTTTTGTTAGCCACTCCTTCTCTTCATTTTTGTTCGCTAAAACATTTCCCCTTGCTTCGATTTGGTCAGCAGCACATTCTATTGGGTCCTTATAGGTCCTTAGGCTATCAACGTTGATTCCTCTGCACCTCCGCCTTTAGAAAAACCAAAGAGTACGCATCAACCTTTTTGATTTCTCAATTGGAGTGTAGTTGGTCCATTGCTACCTTTGACTTGTCTTCTTCTAATTGTTCAATGAGCAATTTTTTTTCGCCTGTCTGAAAACTAACTTTAACAGACACAGTGGACAGAGTCTTAAGTGGAAACATGCTGTCCCGCACAAGATCCATTGGCAAATAGATAAGAAACTTGCCATTCTTCTGTTTAAATAAGCGCCCTCTGCCTTCGTTAACCAACTTCTATTCTCCTTTGTTGTCTTCTTTATGCAGTTTTGGTTCGTAATAAACTACACTCACTTATCGTGAGTTGCAAAAAAAGTTAAAATTTACCCAAAGAGCAAGAGGGCTCGTCAACAATAGTTACGAAACATCATGCTGCATTAAAGTTGATCGTGGATGCCACAGGGCAGTAGCTGGATTAAATTTTTAAATTCAATGATATATCTGAAAGTTAGTTTAAGATTTTTGAAAGTATACTTCAAGGGTAAATAGGCACTGATGGGGTTTTGAGCATCTGGCAAAATTAAAAAAAGAAAGGAATGCTGTGATTGCTTATCTTTTATGGTCGTTTCTTGATTGCAAGGAACAGGATTGTGCCTACAATCGCTATTGCGATTACGATGGCTATTGTTGAAATGGCGAAGTACATTTCTGTTGATGGCAGAACTGTTACTGGGTAAGGTGATGCCGTCGGTGCTGCGTCTGAGACACCCATGTATGTCTGACCTAATGAGCCGCCATATGATGCAGATCCCTTGAAGGTAGCTGTGATCTGGTAGGTTCCTGGAATTTGTGGCGTCCAGTTGCAGCCATATGCGCCTGTTATGTCGCTCGTGACGTCGCCAATATGGATATAATTGCCATTGGGGTCAAAAGCATCTATAGATACTGGAACTCCAGTAGCGTTTGCTGGCAGTGGTTGTTGCTCGAAGAGATATTGCATCCAAGCATTTTGATCTGCATCAGAAATTGCCGGTGTGCCTTTCAGTGCGAAGACTAGCTCATCTTCGATATTTCTTTTGCCTGATGTTGATTGATCAGTGACTGTACCCGTTATTGTTACACTTGATCCAAGCGTTGGGTTTAGTTGAGGCGCGGATACAGTGGTGGCGCTTGGCCCCTTGCCTATGCAGTATATTTGTCCGTCATAGCCGTTGAGAGCGACTAAGTATCCGTCTGAGATTGAGAAGTAGTTCCCTGCGTTGCCCGATGGCATGGAGACACCTGCAATTGGGAAGTTCCATATTAACGCTCCGTTGGTTGCATTGATACATTGAAGAATTGAGCCTCGCCAGGGTGGCTGTGTCCATGAGTGTTCACCAGCGCCAATGTATATTTTTCCGTCAACTATATTGCTTATACCCATGGGATAGTTGCCGCCGTACGGTGATTCAAAGCCCTCAGATTTAGCGGTATAGTTCCATAGGATTTGTCCTGTGGTTATGTTGTATGCAAGAAGCACGCCGCCGTAGCCGCATGTTAGCAGTTTGCCTTCATAGATGTTATCAGTCATGCCGTAGTAGTTGCCTGCTGGTTCAGGTTGGCTTGTCCATAAAAGCTGTCCGGTCTTCATGTCATAGGCCCAGCGTGTTAGGAGTTTGGTTGATTTATAGAGGACTACTCCATCTTCTGGGTCTATAGTTCCTAGTGTGATGGTTGCATTAGAGACTGTTGATGAATAAGGTGGTGTTATTGCTGATGTCCAAAGTTTTGTGCCTTCTTTTCCAGGTTCTAGACTAAGACACATTAGCCAGGTTGGAGCGACTCCAACTTCATTGTTTTGACCCGGTGTACCGATAATAACAAATTGTCCTTCGCGAACTGCGCGGATGGTCCCTGTTTCATTGAGTACTGTATTTGTTGGACCCATTACGCTGGGTATAGAGATGTTTAAAGACCAGCCTTTGTTTCCATCATGAACGTACATTTGTTGGTATACTGCGCCGCGTTGGGATTGTCTGCTTTCGCCTGTGGCTGCGGGTCTCCACGACCAGTAATTGGTTCCTGAAGTTCCAGAAAGCATCGAAGGAATTGCTGAGGTATTCCACACGGTTAAGTAGTAGTTGGGCGCTGCGGTTGTTCCTTTGTTGACTAGGTTGTATCTTAGTATGCTTCCATCTTGCCCATAGACCGCTGTGCCAGCAGAGGACACGTTAGCTATGTCACATATAGAATTGCCTGTATATCCATCAACCATTTCCCAAGTTAGACTGCTTGTAATATTGGATGGCAAGTTTACTCCAGATGTTCGCCAAAGATACGGGAAGCCTCCATGCTGATTAGGCGATTCGTAGTTGTATATCTGCGCAAATGAAGGGGTCGTTTCGTTGTCATAGAAAATTGTTTTTCCGGTGTATAAGTCAACACATTTGTAGCCTTGCCATTGGTGTGCGTTTACTCGGTAGTCGTAAAAGAGTTGCCCATTGAGAATTATTGGTCCAATACCTTCCTGTGCGTTGTCAGCGAACATGAGTCCTTGGTAGAAGTAGGTCTCATAGCCTGTATCGCCGTACCTTTCATCCATTATACCCCCTGCGTAAAACGGTTTAGTCCACATAACATGGGCACTTTCAGGTCCGATGCCATAACCGAAGTTTGTGGTTGGACCGACGTTTTGTGCTGCACCGCCCAACCAGTTGCCTGCCAACACATTCCATCCTCTGTTTAAGTCGCTTATTGGTCGTGTCCAATAATCTGTTGGAAGAGGAGCCTCTGCCCATTCCGCGATAGATGACTCTTGCACTATGAAAGTTGCTGGTGCACTGACGGCGTCGGTGTAGTATTGTTGGTATAGGCTCGGATAACCAGCTTCCGTGGAGACTGTTGGGTTAGTGCTGTTTTTCCATACAGCTGGGAAAACTGCTGTGACCGTGTAGGTGCCGGACATAGTAGGGGTGTAACCAACATATCCTCCGCCTACAGGATCCGTCACCGATACTGGAAAAGTTTCGGTAGTCCCATCAGGCGCTGTAACATTGAAAGTTATGCCATACCATGCAGCTCTAGATGTTGGGCTTTGGACTAAGCCGGCAGTTTCTCCGATGTCTGGAGGCATGTCAGCGGTCCAGCAAACAAGCAAGACTTGTTGACCCACTCCGATAGTGCTGGGGCTTGTGAAGACATAAATGAACGAGTTATGGTTAACGACAGCAGCATTAGCGGTAGGAAACGTCAATAATGTGGCTGTAATAGTTAATATCAACAGCAATGCGATTGAAAATTTTTTGGTTCTTATGTTAAGCAATTTCATTTTTTCTTTCCTCTTGTTGTGCTTGCAAGTCAGTCTCTTGAAATTATAAGCCTGACTCACGTATCGTGAGTGCCAAAAAAAGTTAATTGACTGCGTAGAACTCTTCAATCGTATCCATAACTACAGGCACAGGATCCAATTGCACCGACACAATCCCCTTGAGTGAGTCGTTAATGAAATCACAGGCCTTACCCAAGTACATAGTTAACTCCGCATCGGCAGCGCTAACGCCATCATTTACAGTGACACCTGTCATAATCTGAAGCTTAACCAAATGGCCATACATCGCATGATTCACCCAATAAATGATTTAGATTTTACGCATTGTTGGTGCACACACAAGAAAAATATTAAATACTAAAAGGCAACATACGCATTGTTGGAGAAGATATTCTATGGCTGTTATCGCTCCTGAAATGGTTCTTGCACTACAAACTGTGTTTGTAGTTTTGCTTTTTGTGAGTATGGGTTTTAGAATAAAAGGCAAGTATACTGTGCATGCAATTATAATGATGGTAGCAGTCGCTGTAGTTTTAACCGGGTTTACTGCCGTATTTGTTTTGGCAGCTATCAATGGTAATGCCATAGTGGCACTCACGAGTCCAGTTCTGTTTGGTGTGCATGGCTTTTTTGGAGTACTAGCTCTTGCCTCAGGAATATGGCTTGTAGCATTTGGCGCCCTCGGTCAACTGAATTTGCGGTCAAGAGCAAAAGGGCTTGGCAGATAACGTCGATCTCTTGGATTATAGCGTTTTTAATGGGTATAGTGTTATATACGGTTCTCTACACGACGCTATTTGCTTAAAAAACGCTAAGTAACAAGGTCCAACAGAAAGCGGTTAGGTTTTAGTTATTCAGAGTTATTATTACTGTGTGTGTTTGCCATTGTTGGTACGTACTGCGGAAATTGAACGAGTTTCGACTGACGAGTTTTGAAAGAAAAAAAGTTAGGTGCAGATTTTGGTTATAGCGTCTTGAATAACGACTTTGGGCTCTTGCCATTTACGGATAATATAGCCATCAAAGCCCTTGGCTTCATCTCTGTACTGCGCCGCCATCGTTGGACCTTCACCGAAAACTAAGCCTGGAGCAACTGAACTGCCAATAAGTGGACCATGAGTGCCATCCGGAGTTTCTGTCAATGCAAAGTCAGTGACAACCTTAACAGTTGGGTAACCTGGCAATGTGAAAGCGCCACCGTTTGGACCCAAACTCGCAATGCCCGCATGAACTAATTCTCTGACGTGTGTGTTGCGGATGAATTTGCTGTAGATCGTTTGGTGCAATGCCATGAAGTCAACTGGCCAGCCTTTGCCCTGGATGTAATCGATTGCGGGAATTATATCGTCGAATGGATCGTTCGTGCTTATACCGCTTGATTTTGCTGCCCAATCCACGTATGGTGTACTATCTGTTTTTTCTGTGCAGGCTTCTGCGATGTCTTTGATGTCGAGGTTTTCCATGCGGCCTAGATCTCTGCCAGCGGCTTCAGTTTGGAGCTGCAGGATGTTATGCGCTGATTTCATGCCTGCCTCATCGGCGACTGCAACATGAACAACGTTCTTCCACAAATCAAAGTTGATTGGTGCGAATGCGTCTTTGCTGATTTCGGCTTCCTGCATTGGTTTAACTTTGCGTTGACCTGTTGATTTGGTTGCGATGTCGATGCGTTCCTGCAGATTATCCATCTGGATTGTGCGGCAGATTGATCGCAGGTTGTAGTTGGGCCATGCGTAGCCTAAGACTTGTTCCAGGATTGTTACGGCTTCGACTGCTTCAACATCGCTTGGGGAAACGATTCCGCCTGCAGTTAAGCTTGCGTTTCTTCCTCGTTCAGTGTAGTTTGCTTTGTAGAATTTGCCGTCAACAGCGGATTTAAAGACCCTGATTGGATGAGACATACTAGAAGACTCCTAACCACATCTTCTGTGTGGTATCTGCGTCAGCTGAGGTGTCGTAGGCTGTTCCGATCTTGCCCAAGTTAGTGTCTATGGCTGCTTGATCGGTCGCGGTAGCGAAAGTGTTTGCTTGAGAGACTGTGCCCTTGACGAATTTGGTGCATTCTCCTGCTGTTGCAGAAATCATGATTTTATCGCCCTTGCGTGCTAAACCTGAGCCTGCAACTTTTGCGCATTCAACCAAGCCCATGACGGTTACGCTGATGTCGTGATCTGTTTCTTCGCTGTAGTCGTGATCTTCGTTTGCCATAACAACCTTTGCTACTGCAGCTAAGGCTGCGGTTGCGAGAACTAAGCCTGCGCCGTCGTCAGCGTAGAGTTTGCCCTTTACTGCGTCGGTGTTGCTCTTCATTGTCATTTTTTCAACGACAAGAAGGGCGGATTTGAGTCCATAATCTCCTAACGTCATTTATTTTTTCTCCTGTTTTTTTATTTCGGGCAAGCCGAGCTCTGCTCTTTTGGCTGCGACTGCAGCTGCAAGCTCATCTTCCTCACCCGCTTGATACTTGTTTTTGGGGGATTGATGCCCTTGAGTAGAAACAACTTTAGCGATTTTCTGAGCCTCAACAAAGAAAAGTTTTAGGTTTTTGTCGTCTAATGCAACAAGCATCTCTCTGTCTGCTTTCTCTTCGCCTGCAATGCCAGCTTCGACACGTGCACGGTAGGCTTGCTCTACCAGGCCAGCGTGTTTTTCATCTTTGATTGCTTTGAGTTCTGCACTGAGCTCATTGACTTTAGTCGCGTTGGCTGATGCGTCGTCTTGTGCTTTCTTGAGGTCAGCTTCGGCTTTGGTTGCCCTCTGCTCAAGTGCCGCTATTTTTTCATTTTCTTGTTTTTCGGACACTTTGTTTTGCTCCTGTAAGATTGGAGACTCTGAATTGTTGTAGACACTTGCCAAAAGCGAAAGAGGCACACTCTTATCCTCTCGTTTAGAGGCAAAATTCATGAAGCCCGCCTGCGGATACGCTGGCACATCCACAAAATCGAAACGGTGAAACTCGAAGGATTGCACTTCTGAGAATGCCTTGTTTTCGGCTATGCAAGGGTGATTTTCCCAGTTGGCATCTAAAACTTCACCGCAAACGCTGCAAGTATCATAGTAGGGAAGGATGACAGAACTAATTGGTCCCAACTCGTCAGCTTCAAGCATCGCTAAGGCTTTATCGTCGGTTATGTCGACGGTGCCCAATGCGTAGTTGCCTTTGTTCTCAAAAGCCGAGAACAACCCAACATTGATGCTTTCCTCATCGGGAAAATGCCCCAGCTGATAGTCTTTACCCATGCCCAAGGGCTTCTTTAGCAGCGACGGCAAAGCCTCATCGAGCGCTTTTTGGGTGACTCCCCAGCGATTACGGTTCCGGCTAGTATTCATCAAGTAGAACACTGCCTTCTTGTTGGCAGCATCAAGCCTATGCAAACCTGCAATGAAGACTAGTTCATGGCTAATCTGTTTTGACAAACAATTTTACCTCTTGTGAATGAAATTTGTTAAGCTGGAACCCGAATCAGCACTCAAAATATGGGTGAACATGGGAGCATGCGAGAACTGACTTGCAATATCGATTACTGCTCATTTCAAAAAATGCTTAGTCAAGGTTTTTTGACGAAAACACATTATAACTGCCTTATCTTATGGGCATATTGGATGAGCTATGGGTAAGAAAGCAGTCGCAATAATCCTTATAGTAGCGCTAACGTTGGTATCTGGAGTTCAACTTAATAGTCTTGCATCGGCAAATTTCTATCCCTTTCCCAATCCTGGCCCTGACTTGCCAAGAATTTACATAAGAAACGATGGAAGCGTTGAACCAACAACAGCACCCATCGAAGGAACAGGTCACATTTACAAACTTACCGATAATGTGGATCTATACACAATAGAAATCCAACACGACGACATCGTTCTAGACGGTGCAGGTCATACTATCCAGGGTAACGCAAGCTGGATGGGTTATGACGCTGGAAACAACGGCGTAATTATAACCGGACGCAAAAACGTCAACGTAACAAACATAAACTTTGAAGGGTGCTACGCAGGCGTCAGAATTATAAGCTCCTCAGGGATCAACGTTGTTGGTAATTCATTCTCAAACAGCAATACTAAGGGTGTAGTAACCCAAGATTCCACGCTTTGTCTGGTTGCACAGAACACTTTCACAGCTTTACATACAGACCTTAACGCCCCAGCAATCTATGTAAACGGGACACGTAACATAGTCAGAAACAACACCCTGACTGGTAGCACATATGGCATACAAGTCACTGGTTCTTCAAATCAAATTGTGGATAATAAAATCGAATCAGTGCTTCCATTAATACTGGATAGGGCACAATTCAATACCATCGCTGAAAACAAAATATCTGGTCTATCAACTCAAGATTGGAAAGGAAACGAGGGCATAGCATTATTCGCCGACTGCTCAAATAATCTGATCACTGCAAATACCATAACTGGTTTTGTCAATCAAGCCATCCGCTTTGTTTTTAATGCTGAAAACAATACGGTATATGGAAATTACTTTGCTGATAACGGATTTGCCGTTGTTATCCAAGAAAGAGCTATTAATAATAGGTTTTACGGCAACTCCTTCGCCGCTGACTCCTCCAACGTTTCCATATCTGAGGCGCAAAGCACTTTTTGGGATAACGGAACCATAGGCAACTATTGGGGTAACTATCATGGTGTAGACAGCAACGGGGACGGCATAGGAGACACACCCTACAAGCTGGAGGGATACATATGGGATCAGAAGGCTGAAGGGTTTGTAAGTGCTCCTGCCGGCCAAGACAATTACCCGCTTATGGCTCCTTACGACTTTGAAAATGAAGTTGTCGTATTACCACAAAACGGATCTTTTATAGCTATACTTGTAGCCATTATTATAACCATCGTTATTGCGGTTACTGGCTTATTTCTCTACCATAAGAAACGCCAATAGCGCTCGCAAGCAAGCTCACCCTTTAAGCTGAACCCGAATCAGAAGGCACTCACAATGCGGATGGACATTGGGGTTAATCGTGTTCTCATCAATAATTCGAAGATACGGAAACTCGCCTCTTAGGCTATCTCCATAGAAGACTTCACCATCATAGCCCAAACAATTCTCGCAAAGCTTCGGATTGCCAGATTTAATGTAGAGCCAGCGATCATCAGAGCCAAAGAAGGTAAACCCCCTTAATTCTTCGGGGATCCGCTTGAAAGCCTCAAGGACATCTATGGGCATCAACTGTGTTGATGAGCTGTAGGCAACCGGCAACAGATAATAAACTCCTCATACTTTCCCCACTTATCTTTACCCTCAACAACAGCGGCTTTACCAGGAAAAAGAGCCGTTTTTATATGTGGTTAGGCGGTTGCCGACCTCAAAAAGTAAGGTACAAGCAACTTAGCAAATAGTTGGTTCAAGTTCTGCATCGCCATCAAACGACGACGAGCTTTTCCAATGCATAGGAAGTCAGTAATTTCTCCTACTTGGTATTCGTTTACTAAGTCCAGAAAACTGGACTAATTTCTTTTTCCCCTAAAATGCATGTCTACAAACGAGGGATTAAATAGCAAAGTAGATATGAACAGCTTGAGGTTCAGAAACATGGAAGAGGGAAAAGAAATCGAGAACGACCGTCAACGTGCCGAAGTATTTGATGCTCTCGGGCACCCTACGCGAATCGCTATCTTGAAGGCTCTAAACGAAGGCCCTGTGGGCTTTGCCGATTTAAAGAAAAAAACTACTATTGAAAGTAGCGGTCACCTTCAACATCACTTAAACAAGCTTGACGGATTGATAAAAACAGACGAATACGGAAAATACTGCCTGTCTGACCAAGGCAAAGACGCCTTAGTGACAGTGCAAACCGTTGAACATGCGTCCACAACCAAAGAAGCTCCTTACGGAATGCATCGCTCAAAAGGCAAAATAGGCTTAAAGTCGGTTGCTATCCTGCTTACAGACTCTCCTGCTCGCAAGTTCAGCGTATGCAGTCTTTGAATACAATCAAATTGCCACACTTCAAAATGACAATAACCGTATTAATGGATTGAATTTTGATGCTATGGCATACTATGATGAGTTCGGTTTAATCCCTGCCACAAACGTCAACTCTTCATTTGCACCACCCGTTTCAATGTATCGTGCCTTGCAAATAGCACTGGAGGCCGATGGCTGGAATAAAACATCGCTAAATGGAATGACCGTTGGAGCGTATTTCCACACTTGGCAGACAATAACCGACTATACCATTTGGAAATCAATTTCACCTACATCAATATCAATTCTTCCACCAACAACCCCTCCATCAGATTACTCAGATGTCTACGGGGATGGAATTATTTACAGATACGTATGGGAAATAATCGTTCAAAACGCAAGCCAGCCGAACATTCATCCGCCAATTGGCTTTAGCGCAATTGATGTTTCAACAGGACAGATACTACCAAGTCCACCCCTGTATTGATCGGCTAAAATAACCCGTTTTATTTTTTTGAAAATTTTATTGTATCTGCAGGCAATCGGCGACGGATAATGTACTCCTCATATTTGCCCTCCTTATCTTCGCCTTTAACAACCGCGGCTTTACCGGGAGACGAAGCAGAGTCTTTTGCCTTTAGCATCTCTTGGTCCCAATTCATCATCTCAAAAGCAATCTCGGGGAATTCAGCTAAAACGCCGCTACCGTTACCATACAGACTTGCAACCGCTGCTGCCATCGCATAGATATCCGAGGCCTTAACTGGCTTGAAATTTTGCTTAACCTTAACCGGAAGAACAACCCCTTCAGCAATTTTCTCCCCATGCTCTTCCATGGCAAGCCTCGCTAGCCGATCATACCACATCTCCGACTCCAAAACACGCTTGAAGTAACGCTGATTAGGTTTGATAACCCCCTCAACATAGGCTTCAAACTCAACATATGCAGTTGCTCTGTTCTCCGGAGTCTTGTTAATTAGAAAACGCGGCGTGCCATATGCTCGGATAACGCCTTCCTCAAGCTTATCCATCAACTGCACAAGCCCGCCCAAATTAATGCGGAACTCAACCACCTGGGCAGTCACGGACTTGTTGATCGCAGTGCTCTTGCCCGCCTCGGCGATCTTTGCCAGATCCTTTAAAAAAGCAGTTTCGTCGTCATCGGGCATATCGGCGGTATCGGCTTCAAGCAAAGTGCTAGGGTGCCCAAAGCCGACGGGTAATCTCGGGGAAATCCTTATCAAGCAAGTAGTTGCGGGCTTTGCAGGTTGAACGGATCGGTTCAACATCGCTTAAACCCAAAAAATCGTTCTCGAGTTGAGTGTTAACAAAATATAAAACTTCATCGACAGTGTAGCCCTCTTTGATGCCGGTGTATTTGAAGCCAATTAATTCCCAATCCTTGTTTTTCTTGGGAGTTAACTTTGGGCTCTGAAGGCTATGAGATATGCAGGGGTTTTGCCGTCGGTTTTAAAGACGATCTCAAACCCGCATTTCCCAAAGATGCTACGTTTTATTTGGGCTACAAAAAGAACCTGATCAAAGTTTACCACCTTGTTAACTGCATCCACATAAATCTTGATGTACTGATATTTCTCTAAGAAGCTTTTCTTTTCGTTTTCATCAGCTAAGGGCTTTGTTGGCTCAAGAGTGGTCTCAAAACCAGCTGCCAAACCAGTGAAACAAGCATTAATGATCGTGCATCTGCGGACTAGCTCATCTTGGCGAAACCAACGATAATCCTTATCCATACTTGCATAATTCTCGCTCTCCGTCGGCGTATTGGTTGTTACCAAAATCGCCTTTACCTATCTTGGGAGAATTCGCTGCGCTGCCGTAAACTAACACTTTAGCGTAATGCGACAAACCCTTCTAGGAAGATTTTTTCTCACTCAAGATTCTCTACCGATCCGATGCAGTACTCAAAACCCTAATTGCACCCTGCTTCTGCAGGTCCTTAAACTCTGGATCAAACTCAGCAAAGCGATCCGCGCCCTCAGCTCTATTTTTGCCTGCAAAGATCTTGGGTTTTTTCATAATTCACAGGCCGCCTTAGTTCGTACACTCAGCGAGGGTGTTCTAATTCGATCAGCCCAAAGTGGGTACATGTGTTTCGGGCTTGCTAAATAGGAATTTGCCTTTACTTGTCATCGTGAAGCGCTTATTTTTTACGCTTGAATACTGCAAACGCGATTACAACAGTCATTCCCGCAACTGCTAGAATTATCGATCCTGAAAATTCGGGGATAGTTGGCGTTGGGGAAGCGCTTGGAGTTTGGGCAGGCGGGTTAGTTATGGTGGGTTTTGAAGTCGGATTATTACCCGAGGTTGGGGGTGCAAATGATGAGTCTGCGTTTATATTTAGGGCATAAAGCGTCGATTCCTCGTAGAAGTACTCAACATTATTTGCTGCAGTGATGAAATGTGCCGGGGTTGTGCAATTCCATAGGCTTTGACCATTTGAGGCGTCGACAGCCTCAAGCTTTTTGTCTTCGTGATAGTTATCTGCGAAAAAGTAAACGACATTGCTGTCAACGACGAACGGTCTTCCGCTATGGCTCCATAGTTCCTGTCCGTTGGCAGCATTCAAAGCATAAAGGGAAGTATAGTCCATCATGAGGTAAAGCGTTTCTCCAACAATGTCTAATGAGTATAAGTCGCCGCTCATTGAATCCACAGCATGGCCTTTGGTTATATAAGTCCAGAGTATGTTGCCGGTTAAAGCGTTGAGGGCATATATCTTTGGGTATCCTTTGTGTGCGTCTGATGGCTGGGCATATTCTTGATACCCAACGGCGTAGACGATGTCTCGTTTGTGTCCAAATGTAGGGCTGAAGTAGTAGCCCTGCTCGCGAGGGGTACTCCAGATGATTGAGCCATTGGTGGCATTCAGTGCGCATACCGCATCACTTGTGCTAAAACAGATCAAGCCAGAGATGAGGGCAGAAGGTCCATTGACGCTTCCGTTGAGAATAACTTTCCAAACATTGTTACCATCAGTAGCATTTATCGCATAATACTCATTCTCATACTCGCTACTCCCTTCGGGGTTAGAGAGACGCGAATGACCGAAATACATTATTCCATTATCAAGTATCACGTCTTCCGGATAGTCGTCTCCCCAACGGAACGTTTGTCTCCAAATTTGCAGTCCAGTTGTTGCATTTACTGCATATATGAAGTAACCTTCTCCTGTTACAATATGGGCGACGCCTAAATACACCGTGTTATCGGCGTATTGGTACCATTTGAGGTTACCTGGAACTGTAAATGACCATTTTTGAGTGCCACTATTAGCATCCAGAGCGTAGAGTTTATTCGATCCTCCACTAGGCGTTGAAGTTCGTGCAGCAACATATGCTGTCTTATCAACGATAGTTGGACGAGCAATAGCGGTATCTGTAAAGTTCCATAGGCTAACACCGTTGCTGGTAAATGTGTAAAGTGTCTCTATCGAGTGACCGTATGGAACGAATGGTATGTTTGCTTCCCCAGGGATATTGTAGTATTCACTTTCCACTGCATAGATTCGGTCCTGTATGGTGGTAACAGACCAATAGACTGTAGCGTTATAGTTGGTGTGGCTCTCGGTTAAACTCCAAAGCGCTGATGCAGACTGGGTAGCGGATGCCAATAGAGCGCCGTCAGTGTTGAATACTAAAAAAATCAACAGACAAACCAAAAGAAAAAATTTTTTAGTTTTAACTTTGCCCTTATTCATTATTCCAAATAGTTAGCGACTGACCTGTTATAAAATTTTGCATTAATTGATGTATGTATTATCCGTGAATCGCCTTAGGCCGCTTCCTAGAATCTAGAAGTGTTAACATCAAACTATCCGCGAAATCTGGGCTCTTACCCTCGGCGTCAACAATTCGGATTTTGCCAGCCGACGTAAACTCATAGCGCATTTGCGATAGTTGACTAATCAGGTGTGGATTGTTCGGGATACTGATGAGGTCCTGTTCAAAGATTGAGCGAAGCTTCCAAAACCGTTGCGACTTCTCGTTAAGATAACGATCTTCCTCAGAAGTTGGAGACATGCTAACTCTAACGGACAATCTGCTTTCAAAAATTTTTTGCAAGGATAATTAAGAATTATGTTGGTAAATCCCCTGATAATTATGCTCTAAATGGAAGAGTTCATGAATCCATGTACGCGGCAGTGCGAAGTAATCGCTATTTGCTTTGACCAATAAGCATCCAGTAACCCTGTTCAAAAATCAAGGATAACTTGTTTTCTTTAGCAACCAGTTCTATTTGCCTAAGAAGTAAAGAAGTAACTAAGATTGCGCTTATACACAGCAAATAACCTTCTTTACCAGTGCCAAGAAGTTGCATACGCGGAAAATTCGTGATTTGAAGTTCTTTCCTCAAGTTTATCGCTTGCATAATATCCAAATTTGATTCACATACTTTCCAAATCTGACCTTCAAAAAGAGAAAAGCTTTCTGCTCAACGAACCAAATCTGGATACATATACAATAGCGGACAAAGAGATAAGGATGATTTTAAAAATAAATGAAAAATTAAGGAGAAAACGTTTATTTTTTTAAAGTGATAGGAGTTATACGTCCAAAACGATCTTCATGCTTTTAATCGTAAAAATTGATCTGTGTTAAGACTTAACATTTTGTGACGGCAAACGCACTTCAAAAGTTGTTCCTTTACCTTCTTCACTCTCAAAAGTAACTGTACCGCCTAATGATTCAGTCATCCGCTTGACCACTGGCAAACCAAAACCCTGACCCTTGGCTTTAGTCGTGAACATTGGAGTAAACATTTTACCTTGTATTTCTTTAGGGATACCCACGCCAGTATCCTTCACACATATCACGACGTCTTTTTTTCTTTGTAAGCTTTTATGGTTAGTTTTCCTCTTTTGGCATCGCTTGAACAGCATTAGTAACCAAATTGTTGAAAATGCGATTAAGATAGTCAGAGTCAGCAACGAATTTCCTAGCTTCAACATCAATCTCAACACTTACTTTAACATTCTCCGGCAACCCGTTCTTTGCAAGCAACTTTTCAATAATGCGTTTTAAGTCAGCTTCCCCGGATTAGGGTTAAGAGGTCTTGCAAAGTCTTGCAGGTCGCTACAATCTTGTTAATGTAATCAATGTTCTTTTCAATTTCCCCCATGGTCTCTAACATTGCTTGCTTACCCTCAACATTTGGGATCTCTTTTGCTTCTTCTTTAGCAAGGTACAAATCTCCAACAATAGCCTGCAATGGATTACGAATATCATGTCCAACCATACCTGCCGTGGCACCGATAGCTGCTAAACGTTCGGCATCATTTAACTTGGCCGCTCGTTCATTGGCAAGTCGCTCCATTTGACTTGCATATTCTTCAAGCTTTTCTTCGGCTTTTTTACGTTCAGTAACATCATGCGAAATACCTAAAGACCAATTAACTTGTCCTTTTCGTCAAACTCGGGCACTACACGCAAATCAAATGTTTTAAGCCCATCGGGTGTAGACATTCAAACTCCACGCTGTCTGAGTTTGTCCAGATCCATTATTGCGACATGTCGTTTTCCATAATCGCTTCAACTTGCTCTCGTTGCATACCTATTTCTGCATCGTTTCTTTCCCAAAAACAACTCAGCAGAAGACCTGTTAGCAATTTTTTCTAACCTGGGATTGCAAATAGTATCGACACTGACAAGTCTGGATTAAACGCATAAATTACGTCTGGAGCATCCATTTGTTACAACGACTTAAGAATTCTCTCACATCACTTTAGCGCTTCCTCAGCTTTTCTCGTTCAGTAATGTCTCTGAATATTAGAACAACTCCATTGGTTTTGCCTTCTTTATCTTTTATAGGTGCACCGCTATCGTCAATAGCGATTTCGCTTTTATCTTTCCGAATAAGTATAGTGTGGTTTGCTAAACCAACAATCGTTCCCTTCTTTAAAACTTTGGATACAGGATCATCAACAGTTTTGCGACTAAACTCATTAACAATTTTAAATATCTCTTGAACAGGTCTTTTCTGAAGCTTCACTTAGAGTCCAACCGGTTAATTCCTCAGCTACTCCATTCATAAATTTGATATTACCGAGTATATCGGTTGCAATAACTGCGTCGCCGATGCTTGCTAAAGTGGTTGCCCAGCGTTGTTCACTTTCCGACAATGCTATTTGAGCCAACTCTAATTCCGTTGTGTATACCGTTTCACTTCTTCTTCCATATGTTCAGATAAATCAGTCACAACTAGGAAAGTATTTTTTAGGGTATCTGATTGCAAAGAGTTAACTGACATTAATGTTGGAACTAAAATATCGTCTTTTGCTTGGAGGGTTACTTCCTTGGTTACTGCGCCCTTATGTGCTCTTGATAGAGTCAATAGTTCCGTTAGAGCTGGAATAGTAGGTTGGGCAAACCATGCTTTCGATTTTGACACCAACAATTTTTTCACAGGAGCGTTTCATCATTTTTGCAAAGCCACTGTTGCAATACAAAACAGTATTGTCATCTGAGAGCATAACTGCGCCTTCCCGCATATCCTCGATAAGAGCACGATAAGGTCTTTCAGCTCCACTAATAGTGTAAACTTGCTCGCCCTTTGGAGTGGAAACGACTAACCCATCAACTTCCCCCGCCTAATGGCATTTAGAGTTTCTTGAGCTTCTTCTAACTGAGCACGTAGCTCTTGAACTTCGGCGACTAAATCTTCATTGGCTTTTTTTTGCATAGAGAAACCGTCTGGGCTATTCTTTTTTGTTATCTTTCTTAGGAACCAAGTTTAATCCAATAAGAATCTTTTCTTTATCTGACATATCACCGATGAATTTTCTCAAAGGCAAAGGCAGCTTCTTAATGAGAGTTGGTGCGGCGAGAATTTGCTCTTGCTTGGCGTATTGCGGTTGTTGATAGATATCAATGACTTCAAGTTCGTATCTGCCTTGAAGGTTTTCTTCGCAGATTTTCCTAATGTTCTCAATGGCGTTAATTGATTTGGGAGTCATGCCTGTAACGTATAAACGTAAAACATATTTTTCGGTAGGGTTTGCTTGCAATGATTTTTCGAATTCGGCTTTGGAATCTATGTTAGTTTCTTTCATTGTTAATCATTCCTCTTGGTTAATCATTTAAGATTGTGACTTTGAACGGATATCAAGACCAACAAGAACTCTTTCAGTGTTGGAAAGGTCGCCGATTATTTTTTTGATTGGTTCAGGAAGCTTTCTTACTAATGTTGGAATAGCTAAAATTTGGTCGCCTGCCGCAAGTTGAGGATTTTTACAAAGGTCGATAACTTCTATTGTGTATTTACCTTTGAGATGTTCTTCGCAGATTTTCTTCAGATTAGCAAAGGCTCGAGTAGAGTTTGGGGTTTGCCCAGCAACATACAGTCGCAGTTCCCAAACTTCCGAGTCAGTTGTTTTCTTGTGCTTTTATATCGGTCATTTAACATTCTTCCTCATTCACGATTTTTTTTACTCGTTGTCTTCTTTGCGCATACGACCCATTTCTTTTCGATTTTCAGTAACTGTTTTTTCTCGTCGTTTTTCTTGATTAATCAGTTGTTTGACTTCTTCTTCTTTTGCTGTAAATTCTGCTTGCAAAGCAGTAACCTGAGCATCCGTTAGTTTGCGTTTGCGTTCAAGGTCACGTTGAAGTTTTTCGATTTCTTCTTTGCGTGAATCTTCTGTTTCCTTGTCTTTTATTTCTTGAGAAAGCCTTGCTGAGCCAGTAAGTACGCCTGCGGGTCCAGTGTAAACGTCTACTATGTCTACGCCTTTGCTTGTTATGAGGAACTCGCGGATTTGGTTTGAGTGAGCCATGCCTCGGGATTTCAGAATATAAATTCCTCTGTTACGTTCTCCGCCCAATTCAATATCCCTGAGTAATATCCAAGTATCCATTATGGATGAAACCTCAGATTCTGTTGACTCAAGACCAGCCATATGTGTCAAGTTTGTGAAAAGGGCGGTAATTTGTTTAGCTTTCAAGTAGTCAATTAAGCGTGTAAGCATAGATTTTACGTCGTTTTGGTCTCCTGCAGTGATAAGGTTAGTGATTGGGTCAACTATTACGGTGGCAGGTTTGAATTCATCTATCAATTTTTGCATCTGCACTAAATGCGTTTCTAAACCATAAAACGTGGAACGCACAGCATGGAATTTGAGTAATCCTTTTTTCACGCATGGTTCAAGGTCGATACCTATGGATTTCATGTTTCGCATTATTTGGTTCGGAGACTCTTCAAACGCAAAGTACAGACAACGTTCGTTTCTCTGGCAGGTTGCATTTGCGAAGCTGGCGGAAATACTGGATTTGCCTGTTCCAGCTGTTCCTGAAATTAGAATGGTGCTGCCGTCGTAGAAGCCTTTTCCCTCAAGCATAGCATCCAACCTGGGGATGCCGCTTGAGACACGTTTTGTAGAAATCTGGTAATTCAGCGTAAGCGAAGTGATCGGCAATATTGAAATGCCCTTTTCATCAATCAAGAATGGATACTCATTAGTGCCGTGCACTGAGCCACGATACTTAACAACGCGTATTCGCCTTGTGGAAATTTGGTTTTGGACTCTATGGTCAAGAACTATAACGCAGTCAGAAACATACTCCTCCAATCCATACCGAGTCAGAGTCGTTTCCCCGCGTTCAGCAGTAATTATTGCAGTAACGCCTTTATCTTTCAGCCAACGGAACAACCTGCGGAGTTCAGCACGCAAAATAGATTCATTACCTAACCCAGCAAACAAAGATTCAATCGTGTCAAGCACAACACGTTTAGCGCCAATACTATCGATTGCATAGTTTAGGCGAACAAACAATCCTTCCAGGTCATATTCACCTGTCTCCTCAATTTCGCTACGTTCGACACGAACATAATCAACAAGAAGCTTCTTCTCAGCAATGAGGTCTTTTAAATCAAATCCTAAAGAAGCAACGTTTTGAGCGAGTTCCTCGGCAGTTTCTTCAAACGCCATAAAAAGTCCAGGTTCATTATAATCAATGGCGCCACGAACAAGAAACTCCATAGACATCAAAGTTTTGCCGCTTCCAGGACCACCAGCAATTAAGGTTGGGCGCCCTTTGGGCAATCCGCCAAAAGTTATCTCATCTAACCCACGGATCCCAGATGGAGTTTTTGCAAAAGATTTTTGAGGAAGTAACTTCAAGTTTTCGCTTGCTGGACATAGCCAAATCATTAGATTAGAACGTACTTAAGACTTTTGCACTATCCTCTCTGAAAGTGGCTCTCTTAAAACAGTTAAGAATGAGTACATCAAGTTTTTTCCCTCTTCAGCACCCTGTTTTTTGAAAACAAACTTTTCTAATCCATTAAAATTTTTGTTTAAAACAAAATTAGCTAAAGCTTGAGCGCTAAATTATTTTTGTTTTGAAGCATCTCGCCTACTTGCATTAGCACCCTTAGGGCTAAGAATGAAACGGCCAAAGCATTCTTTGCAATAACCGGTTTTGTTTTGGTAGGAAATTTTTCGGCCGCATTTGCCTTTGCAGTATTTTGGCACTACAAACCTCCTGATTTCAGCTTAGGTATGTACTGTAGGGTTACGCTTAGGCGTCGTTTGCTGTTGCTCTTGGTGAGTTCTGAGTTGATTCTAGTATCTTCACTCCCCGCTGTGCCATGCCCAACACGCTTCACACGCCAGTTCCCCAAGTTGCCTCGAACAAGCTGAGGATTCGAAGTAACCAGATAAAATGATAGTTTGTTTTGGGAAGTGTAGAGCTCAGCGATGAAGTTGAGTAGCCGTTTGCCTAAGCCTATGCCTTGGTAATCGGGCAAAACCACAAGGCGGCTCACTCGGAAATAATTGGCTTTCATCCGTGTATGGACTATCGCAACAAAACCCACAGGTTTCTCGTTGTAGACGGCAACGTAGCATCGTACTCCGGCGCCGAGTTTTCCGTTTAGATAGTGATATTGCCGAAAACTTTTCCACATAGCGTTGTTGCACCGCTGTATTTGGAGGTTAATTTGTGGGTGGGTTCTTTTTTTTAAAAAATTCCATCTTGACTGTAAAGCCGTCTCCAGAAGCTTCTAAGATTGTATGTTCTATGTTGATGCAGATTTCAGTATTCCTGAGTTCTTTGTGACCTAAGAAGTCTTTGATGTAATAGGGTTCTTTTGTTTCACGGTAGAGCTTGGTCGCTTTCCAATGTCTAAATGTGTGAAAGCTGATTTTGAGTAGACGTTGTTTTGGCGAGTTTTATTGCGAGGGTCTTTCGAGTTTTTTGAAAGGTTGTTTTCTGACAGTCTATCGGTCCATCACCAAATTGCGCTGAGCACACAGACACAAGCGATTTTCGCCGTAAATATAGCGGAGTTATAGTTGCGGCAATGTCTTCCACCAGTGGGCGGGCATAGAGATAGATTGTTTGATAGTTTATTTTGTTGTTTTGTATGTTCTGATGGATAAAAGGCAAATCCTGAAAGACCTCTTTCCCTCTATGGGGCCCAGATTTCGGAAGGCCTTACCTAACCAAAAAGCAGAGTACACTGACCGCCTAATTTTCAATGCTGAAAAGAAGGAAAAGCGAATACATATCGGTATTTGAAAGAAGCGCTCTTGAAATGTTAGCAGTCTTGATTCTATGTTGTCTGTCCCATTTTTCTGAAGAGAACCAAGGTGCTTTTGTCTTTGTCCAAAAACATTTTTCCATTCTCAACTGTCAGGTAAGAGGCAAGTGTACCTAGCGTAGCCATCCCATGAACCACCTTTGCGTTTGGCAGTGCACTTTTTATTCCTCCAAACCCCGCCATGCAGCTCAAAGCGATTGCTGCATCAGAACCTTGGTAAGCCTTAGCAATGCGGCTTCTGGCTTTCTGATCTAGTTGGCAGTAGGGCGGTTGTGGAAGGTTGAAGTACTTTATGTTTGCAGTTTTTCCTTTGCTTTCAAACAATTCCTTTAGGCGATTAGCCTCTTGACCCATCGGGTAGGGTTCAAAACGGAAACCAAAAAGCGATACCTTCCCGATTTCTGGTACGTTCTTTGAATATCCGACGCTCTGGTTGGCACAGTAAGGGCATTCAAATATTGTGATGTTTTTTGCGTCTCCAACTTCCCGGAGAATGTATGCATCACTTGCAATTTCAGAATAACTTCCCAAAACAAATCACCAATTTCTTCTATAGATTAAGTTGTATTTATCATTATTCTTGGTTGGATTAGACTAAGCTTATCGCTTGGTTTATCCTCGAAATCCCGCTAATTCCGGTCGCAAAAGGCCTTTCGTAAACAGGGCGCCATAAGATAAATCAAATCAAAATGTATTATTTGTATTTTAAATGTTCTGATGACAAAATAAAACCGTTCAGGCCTTTCTCACTATACCCCCAGAAAATTGAAGTCCTTAATGCGAATTGCACCACTTAACGATTGTGTGTGCAATCTACTTTGAATACCCAGCCTCAACTAACATTTTAATGAATTCTTGTTCGCTCAAACGCCTAACTCACCACACCTCAAGACTCGATTCATATTAAGCGATATTTCGGCTCTTTGAGTATATTGAAAAATATTCCCATCGGACGCAGAGACACCGTCCGAAAAGCCTAACAAACATCCAAAAAAACCGCAAATGCAGAACTATTATTCTCGAATAGGCCATTCCAATTAAGCTTTTTTGCTTTAGCCTATCTTAAATACTTAAACTCTAATACATAGTATTGGGGAGTAGTGTTGCAAGTACAACATGCGTGCTTCAATGATTTCCCCGATCAATGCCTAGGATGCCCAGATTACAGCGAAACAAAGGTAGAGCCGTTAAGCCAATACACCTGGCTTGCTGGGATGGTTACGATATACCCGCCTCCTTTCGTGACCCAAGTGGTTAAAGAATGCAAGCGATACCACAAACGAAAAGTGGAATATCTAAAGTAACAAGAAGCCAAGAAAAGTTAACTTAGGAATTGAATTATGGGGAAAGCAATCGGTTTCTAGTCAATTCTTTAAATTGCCAGAAAGTGGCGACACGCTCGAATGGCAAATGACCGGTACACCAGCGCGCTAGAGAATAATTCAAACGCTGAAAGGAGTTAAAGCCTCTTTGAGTGAAAGAAAAGAGTTATTGAATATGCTTCGAGTTATTTGGAGGAAAGGAGACTCGCCTCTTCGTCGAATTTATCCTTCTTGGGAAGAGTTGGAAGCTAATTTGGAAATAATGGTAAAAGAAAAAGGGACAAAAACGATATCAAAAGAAGCATCTTGCCCCTACTGTGGTGTAATTCAGAAAATAGAAAAACCGCTGGACGAACTGTTCCCATATGATGCTTGTCAATCATGCAAGCGTCCTTTTCATATCAACAACGATTTAACTGTTAGAAAAATAACGGACGAAGAAAAAGAAGACATGCCTGCAGAATGGGTTAGAATTCTTGAAGACTTTAACAAGAAAAAGTTGGCAATAGTTTTCAGGTTAGAATAGAAGTTCACTTCATAATTTATACAATTAAATAACTCTTAGAAATCAAATAGTAGAAGCGTTTTCACCGTTCACAAAAAAGACAAAAAAGAGGAGTTTGCGAGCAACTCCTCTAAGATAGAAGGATTTGAATTCCTCCGCATCAAGAAGACCTGTAGCCGCAGTCACGGCATAGGTAACGTTGAGTTTTTCCGAGAGGTGTTTGCCGTATCCCATCCTTGAATGACCTTTAACTGTCACATCGGGGGCACTTAACCTTCGGTTAATCCTTTCCTGCCAAGCGTCCGCCGATAGTATCCTGCCGCAATGAGGGCAAATTTGCGATTTTCTGCTTCAATTCATATGTCACTTTTTGACTTCTCGCCAATCTACAGCGTTCAAGGAAAAAAGAGAATTGGTTGTGGAAGAAATCGCCGTTTTGGCCAAAAATATGCCACCCTGACCGTTTTTGCTTGGCTCGTTGCTGTTGTCTGATTTGTCCTTATTTTTGTTTTCAGAACACTTTGCCACTTAGCCCGTGTTTTTTATGCATGAGACAACTGAGTTTCTTTATTGCCCTTCCTCAAAGGCTTTAAACTCTTTACACGTAATTAGCGAGCATACGGTGGAACAGTGGATAAAACAGATGTAATCCTATGTCAGCTTTTGCTAGCTAACTCCCGACTCTCGTATCGTGAACTAGGCAGAAAAACTTGACCTCTCGGTAACAGCTGTGCATAATCGAATTCAATCCCTAATCGACATAGGAATAATCCGCAAGTTTACCGCGGGCTTGAGCGCTTTTGCTCAAAATGCCATCCACGTCTTTATCTTTGGGAACTCCAAAACCCTTTCTGTTTCAAACTTGAAATCCAAGCTGGAAAAGCAGGGGTCCATTTATTGGTTGGCAGTAGGCGGCGGAAACGTCCTTTACGTCGGCGCTTACTTGAAAAGTTTAGGCGATTTGGAGTCCCTGATCCGCTTTGTTAAAGAAGAGGCAGAAATGCCTGAACCAACCGTGGGTTTAACGGGTTCGCCTGTGCCTGCGTTTCTAAAAAACGCCAAAATTAGACCGAGACAATAAACTGTGCGAGCTTGACTACAAAATCATTCGGTCCCTTCAAAATGATTCCCGAAAAGCCACCTCTGTAGTGGCTGAAGAGTTAGAGGTTTCAACTAAAACAGTTCGGCGCAGACTTACACGCATGATAAACAATTATTTAATTCAATTCTCTATAGAATGGTACCCTGACGCTTCAAACGATATCATGAGCATCTTCCACGTCAACATAAAAGACAACGCCAACCCCAACGCAGCTAACATAATTTTACAGAAACACTATCCCCACACCATCTTCTACTGGAGCTTCACGAACATCCCGGGCTCCTATGTCTTCATGGTTTGGACTCCAACCACTAAGGAGTTGAAGGATATTCGGGAAAGCATAGAGCAGGAACCCGCCGTAAGGTCGGTGGCTCCAAACATGATCTTACACTGGGCTATATATTCAAGAATTGGCGAGATGAAATCCCCTAATTCTACACCAATTGAGTTTATGGACAGCCGGAACGGTGGTAGAAGTTGTCGTGTGCTGCTGCAAATGCATTCTGCACACCGGTTGCAACAATCAACCCAAACCACGCAAGAAGAAAACGAAATTAGCCAAAGAATAATTCGGCTGTATTTACAAATTGTATAAACAATCTGTATAAACAACTACCGGTTTAGGTCATTACTGCACACATGTTTCTTCAGTTATTGAAAGCTGTAAAAAAGAAATGTCCATTTCTTTAATCACTCTTAGTCAAAAAAGCTCTTTTTGCCACTCTAAAGGTCATTTTCTTTAAGCAACCCATAAACATGAAACTAAATTCTAAAACCCCACTTAAGACTTAGGGATTAAAATGAATGAATCGGCAATAACAATAGAAAATTTAACCAAAAAATATGAGGATAAAACTGCAGTGGAAGACCTCAGTCTGCAAGTTGATAAAGGCGAACTCTTTGGGCTTTTGGGACCTAACGGCGCAGGAAAAACCACCACAATAAACGTACTCTGTGGACTAGTCAAACCAACCAGCGGCTCAGCCAAAGTCATGGGCTACGATATCATAAAGGAAACGCAGAAAGTTAAGGAGCAAATCGGCGTCTGCATTCAAGAAACAGCCATTTACCCATACTTAACTGGCAAAGAAAACCTTGAGCTCTTCGGAAAACTCTACGGCATGAACAAAAAAACCATCAAAGAAAGAAGCACCATGCTGCTAACAAAAATGGCGCTAACCGAAGACGCAAAAAGATTAACGGCGAAATATAGCGGGGGGATGAAACGCCGATTAAGCTTAGCCCTCGCCTTGATTCATGATCCCACAAATCGCTTTTCTCGACGAACCCACCGTAGCTATGGATCCGCAGTCGCGCCACGCTGTTTGGGACTTCATAAAAGACCAGAAGACGCGAGGCAAAACCATCATCTTAACCACCCACTACATGGAGGAAGCGGAGGAACTCTGCGACCGAATCGGTATAATCGACCATGGCAAACTCATCGCACTTGGGACACCAAAAGACCTAATCGCTAAAAACCACGTTAAAAACCTCGAAGAAGTCTTCATCCAACTCACAGGCAGAAACATGAGGGAGGAAATGTAGATGAACACGCAAAGAGTCCTCGCGCTGACAAAAAAAGAAATGAAGAAAACAATACGTGAACCCGCTGTACTGTTCATGATTTTCCTGTTTCCAATCGTGTTCGTGTTTGCTTTCGGAGCTTCCTTTGGCGGTTTCGGCAGCAGCCAAAACGCAACCTATCAAGTGGGCATAGTCAACTTAGACGCAGGAGCTAATCAGCAGTGGTCACATGTATTCACTAACGACTTATCCAACCTAACGATGCTAAAAGTTAGCTTCTATACAGATAACCAGTCTGCCCAATCCGATTTGAGCCAGGGCAAAATCCAAGCCGTAGTACTAATACCGAGTAGCTTCGGTGACAGCATAACCTCCTACAACACCGCACCAAACCAGCCTAATCAATGGATTAACGCCACCGTGCCACTATACCTCGACAAAGGCTCCCTAGTTGCAACCCAAGCAATCCCACCAATATTCCAGCACGTCCTCGGAAACATACTAAACCAAAACCAACAAACACTCGCAAGCCCCATCCAACTGCAGACCGCATCACTCGTAGAAGTAAAACAATCCTCAGCACTTGACTTCATAGCGCCAGGCATGTTCACCTTCGCCTCGATATTCCTAATCATGATGGTTGCCCAATCCTTCACACAAGACCGCGAAAACGGCATGATGAAACGCATCCGCATCTCACCCACAACTCCTACTGAATTCATGGCAAGCCAAGTCATCTCATACATGAGCATCGCCTTAATCCAAGCAGCCTTAGTCTTCGCAATGACCTACGCAATGGGATTCAAACCAGCGGTCGGCATCCCAGCTTACGCATTCGCGTTCATCTTAGTGTTGGTGTTCTCCGTGTCCAACGTGGGCTTCGGCTTAATCACAGCAACCATCGCAAAAACTTCAAGCGCAGCTACAGGCTTAGCCTTCATCTTCGTGCTTCCCCAACTGTTCTTAGGCACATTCGTCGGCGCTTCACTCTCAGGCGGAGCAAAAGTTGCAGGGCAATTCATCCCAAGCTACTACGTCACAGACGCATTGACTTCAGTGTTTCTCAGGGGCGCTTCACTTGGAAGCATAACGGTGCTATTGGATTTAGCAGTAGTTGCGGTTTCATGCGTCGCCGTATTAGCAGTCGGCATAGTGCTGTACGCCAAATACTACAAAATCTAACCCTAGTTTTTTCTCTTTTTCTCCTTTTTTCCTATTTTTTCCAACAATATGTTTAAAACACCCAATTTTTTTCTACTAATTAAAGGGTGTTTGATTTGGTTGACATTTGGCGCGAACCATACCAGGTAGTAATTGAAGTTGAAAACAAACAGTGCAAGATGGTTGGAAAACTTGCGTCGCTGGGGTTTAAGCACCTGAAAGTTGTTGACGTGCGAAGCTCAACAAGTGGGTCCGTCCGCCACCTAATGGACATGGGAGAAGACCAAGCACAAAAAGTTCCCAAAGAACTCGCTGCTAAAGGACACGTCGAAGGCAAATCGGCAGTTTGGCTGGAGAGTGAAGGATGCGAAGTCTGCAACACTATCCTTGCGCACGATGCCTTTTTGGTTTCGGGCAAAAGCATGCAGGACAACATCATAACCTACAGTTTCATGGTTCCAACCCACGAAGCCTTCAGAGGTATAATCAACGACCTCGAAAAAACTGGTCACAAAGTTGTCGTTCGCAAAGTCGGCAAGTTCGAGGCACAAATCGACGTATTAACCGAGAATCAAGAGAGGATTTTTTGGTTAGCACTGAAAAGCGGGTTCTTTGATTATCCACGACAAGTCGGGATGGCAGAGTTGGCAGCGAAACTTGGAATAAGCGCAGCAACGCTCTCAGAGATTATTAGGCGGGGAACACGTAGGTTGCTTGAGCATTATTTTAAACAGGAACTATAACGCTATTTCTAACTTTTAATACCACAATTCAACCGCTAATTATTTGAAGTGTTTTTTGCAGCAAATATGAATGCTACAAAGCTAGAAAAGAAGCATCCAATCGGAAGAAGATACAGAGTTGTCAGTAACGTACTTTCATCTAAAAGAATATCCTCAATTCCTAGAACCAATAAACCCATAAGTGCAAGCAAGATACCAATTTTAGTGTACTTTGAAAGCTTGCTTATAATTAACATACCTTTAATGATTATATGCTTAATCCTAAATATTTTTTGGGCAATTGTATTGTGTCGGCTTAGCCCCATAGAGTTAGGAAAAGTCATTTTACGCTAACTGGCAACTGCCTACTCGATTGAAGGGATAAAAAAATGAGTCTATTCAAGAGAGAAATGTTCTTTACCAGCCTTTCTTGAAAGGACGTTTTACCTCTTCAATACTTGAACCCACCACATCGATTTCGTCGATGTTACCTATGCCTTTCTGAGTTGCGGTACGGATGTGGCTGATTTCATGAGGGTTTAATCCCATTATGCGGGCACATGTGGCATCAGTGGCTACCGGGTCTTTGCCAGCGAGTATAAGGTCCATTTTTACTGGTGAGCCGTCGGTTGGTCCGCGTCCTTCCATAGCCACGAAGCCGTCGATTACGGTGAGGTGAGGCTTTATGACGGTGTTTATGTCGACTATGACTTTGCTTATGCCTTTGGCGTGATACTTGAATTTCATTTTGTCAGGCAGCATACCGAACATGTTTTTCATTCCCAAAGTGACTTTGGTTGCCATATGAGTTTTCATTTTGGCGGCGCTAATTATAGCAGATTCCGTGACGATACGTGGGACAGTTATGTTTTTTAGGCATTCGCCCTTTGGGATTGGGATTTTTACTTTATCTTTCACATGACGCAAATTCAAGCATTCAACGCCGTATTGCTTGCACATCTCTGCCATGCCAGTGGCTTCAAAAGCTTTATCCGCATTTGTCATGGTTGCATCGGATTCCACAACATAGATTTCAACGGGCAAATTCTTAAGACGCTGAATTAAGGCTTCAACAACAATGGGGTCGGTTGTTGCACCCGTATCCCACGTCATAGTTGTGATGAAGTTTACTTTAATTAGAACCTTCTTAAAACCAGCCAACGCCGATTCATAATCAATTAAATCTAACGCTTTAAAAACAGGGTCAAGCCCACGTTCACCCTTAACGATTGCTACAGTCGATTTTTCCGTAAAGACACCTGCATTTTATGGCTGAGCGGATGGTTTAAACTTTTATGAATTAGGTTAAACCAACGCTGTTGGAAAAGGCAACCCCAGCAGCAAAGCAGCTATTAATCCAGCAGCCAACCCGAAGAAGATTGGAAACGGCAAACCAGGGAAAATGCCTTTTCTCTCAAGCATAAAGAACGTTAAGATGGAACCCACCACAATACCGACTAAAGCCAGCGAGGTGGGCAGTAGGCTTTGTGGGAAACTAAAAAACATTACACCCATCAACATGGAGTAGAAGACCAAGTCCCCTAAGCCCATCTGGATATCTTTGAAGGAGAAACTTAGGCCCTGAAGCATGTCCAGCCCTGACGACTGCGCGATTTTGCCAACAGGACCCTTGTAAACAGCAATCACATCGTAGATCGCCAGGAAAGCCAAAATCAAAACTGCACTGGGCAGTAGGATGAATTTGGCGAAGAAGATTCCAAGTGCTCCGCCCACAACGATTACTGCGACGTTTCTTGGAGTGCTGCCGAACCTGAAAATTGCCAAATCAAAGAGGACTGTTATTGCTATGGCCGTGGCGATGACTGCGTAGTCGACGCCGTTGAACTGTGGAAAAAGAGCGAACAAATAAATTATGGAAAGCAGTAGCGACGCAGTCGTCATGGCAAGCACAACTATGCCTTTGATTAAACGTTGGTTTTTGCGTTTAATGAGGAAATAGAAGACGGTAGCGGCTACTGCGACAAGGATTACGAAGTAGAATGCGTTCCCAATGGATGCACTTGGCGTGTTTCCAGTGAAGGGTGTGGCTGAGATGCCGCCGGTGGTCTGTGGCGCCAACAAATAAGCGCAACCTAAGCCGAACAAGAGGCTGGCAAGAATGGGAACTAAGTAAATGATTTCGAATTTGAATTTGTCCTGTTCCTTCACTTCAGGCTTTGGCGGTTCAGTTTTTGGTTGCTCAGTCACAGTGCTTACCCTAAATTGCTGATGGCTATAGCTGCTTGCAAGTAACATTCGTCACACAATAAGTTTTGCTTCCGATCAGTGTCAAAAATCGAGTTAGAAAAGTGCATTACGCACATGGAACGTGGACAATGCTGAACGCCTAAAGTGTGGCCTAACTCGTGAACTGCCTCTTTCAGCGTCCTTAGCACGTAGAATGCCAAGTCGGGTTTGTCCTTGTAGAATTCGGGTTTTAGCCTCCAAAGCGAAATCAACGCGGCGTTGCCTGGAACGTATGCTTCGCCGAAAACATAGTTTAAGCCTGAAGTGAAAAGATCAAAGTCAATTACACCTAAAATTCGGTGGAACTCGGGTTTTTTTGATGCATAAGCCCTTACTTCGCTGAGAATCAGGTTGGAGTTGTGTTGTCTGCGTTTCTTATCGAATGCAGATTGGGAAACAGGCAAAACATCCTTGACTATTGTGGAGGTTGTGTCAGGGAAAATTTTCCCTAACCCATCCTGAATCCCACTTAGAATTTCGAGGGCAACTTGTCCAACCGGTAAAATCCCAACCCTCATATTAAAAACCTAAATTTGGTAGGTTTCGCCAGTTCTTGGAGCCACTGCATCTAATCCCAACTCGGTTTTTGCCCAATTCGCGAAGAGCTCACAGTTGCCTTCTGCTCCGTGGACAACGAAGACTTTGGGGTTACCGCCGATTCGCTTTAGGGCTTCTTTGAGTAGGCTTGCGCCACAGTGTGATGAAAAATCGAAATGGCGGTACTGCGCCTTAATCTTGCGGACTTGCCCATCGATAGTGCAGACACCTTTCTCCATGAGTTCTCGTCCTGGAGTGCCTGGTATTTGGTAGCTGACTAAGAAGACAGCGTTGTTGGCCTTCTTGCCCAATTTAGAAACGTAGAAAGCGGCAGGTCCACCTTTAAGCATGCCTGCCGTCGAAATAATTACCCCGGGCGTTTTGAGTGCTTTGCGTCTGTCTCGCCAGCCCTCTACCCATTCGGCGGAGTGCATGGCGTTCATGAAGAGTTTGGGGTCTCTGAGAAATTCCTTGTAGTTCATGATTACTCGGCTAGCTTCCCGCGCCATCCCATCTAAGGTTACTGGGTATTCGAAGTGGTGAGCAGCTAAAATCGTTGCCATTTCTTGTGATCGGCCAACGCCGAACGCTGGGACAAGGACGGTTCCGCCTGTTTCAACCACGTCGGTGCACGCTTCCACGAACTGTTTTTCCAATTCTGGTCTTGGGGTGTGGTCTGCATCAGCATAGGTGCTTTCCATGACCACGGCGTCTAAGTTACCATAGTCCATGTAGGCTGCCGGCAGAAGTTTGCTTTCTTCCAAGTTAAAATCGCCCGTGTACAAAAAGCGCTTGCCTTCGGCTTCCAACAGTACGCTTGCGCTTCCTGGGGTGTGACCTGCGTTGAATAGTTTTAATTTCATATCGTCGCCGATGGCTTGTTCCTCGCCGAATTCGAGGTGATGATTATTCTTCATCATGGTTTTAAGTTCAAGATATTCGAATGGCAAATAATATCCTGATAAGTGGATAAAGTCCTGCACAAGAAGCTGCGTCAATTCCAAATTGAGTTTGTTGGTATAAAGGGGCATTTTATCGTTAATGTAGAAAATTGGGATGGCGCCTGAATGGTCCAGGTGGCTATGAGTTAAAATCACTGCGTCAACGTCTTTGGGTGGAACATGCATTGGGAACCCTGGTTCATTGTCTAGCATAACACCATAGTCGCAGACAACCTGAGTCTTCTCAGTCTTCACTGTAACTCCAATTCTGCCGACTTCCCGTGCTCCACCTAAAAATCCAATCTGCAAACAGGACCAATCCATATACTTTGACAGTTAACGATTAAAATGGGACTTATCTATTTTAAAAATGTATTGACCCAGAAGCCCAGCTATCAAGCGCTCTGAAAAACTCAACCCCCTTATTTATACTAGTAACCACGGAAATAACATGGTCAACGTGCGTTATGGTTTCTAGTATACTTTTTCGGTTGGGTAAGTTCCAAAGCTGAAGTCTTCGCCGACTCTTTGAAGTTGGATTTGCTGGATGATTTCGTTTGCAGCAGGATTGACAATGCTTGCGGTCTGGTTGCCTTGGGCGGTGAGCCATCCGACCCTTTGGACTGTAACGGTGATTGTGTTTGGGGCTCCATTACTCCATAAACCTGATGTACCGTTGACGCTCGTAAACATTCCAGTATCAGTGACTCTCAGTAGATAAGAATCCCCAACCGTCATGTTGAATCTATAGAACATTCTGGGAAAATTACCCCAAGGTGTCTCTCAGAGGAGAACATAGGTGGACCTTGAGTGCTTACGTTAAAATTCGTGCCCAGCCAACCTAAACACGAAACCGAAGCGCCTGTATCAGCGGTAAAATTCACGCAGTATCCTTCGCATATTACGTCATAGGGCTGGTTTTGGGGGTTGCCCAGGTAGGTTAATTTGAGTATGGCGGTTACGGGGTAGTAGTCTGACGGGAAAGTTTCGATGCCCCAACCAAAGTGATCGTGACCTTCCCCAGTAGCGTTTGTTAAACCGGTAAAAGCATATGGAAAATCAACATCGAATACGTTAGTCGACGAAGCTTGCTGAGCCGTTAGAGGATAATAAACAACCAACACAACCGACCCAGAAACCAGAACCACACATACAAGAACAATCGCCACAACTACAGCAATTCTGTTCATCGAATACTCACAAACTGTTAGACTTAACGTTGCTTATATAATCTTGCAAAAAACCAATTTTATGCGTTATTTTGGGCGAGGCGAAGACTGAGCTGAAACAGCTCCCCGCCTAATCGCTTTCAAAACCGAATCCACATCCAACGCAGCATCAACTTTGTTGTAGACACTGAATAACTCGGACACTTGGTGGGCATCGCTGCCTGCGGTGCCCGGCAAACCCAAACTCTTCGCCAGCTCTTTCGCCTCGTTGTTCGCTGCTTGGTTGGACCCGCCGTTGAGGACTTCGATGGCGTCGACTTTGTAGTTTCTGGCGCGTTCTCCCATTCCGTAGGTTCTGAAGGGATGAGCCACGATGGATACGCCGCCGACGGTGCGGGCAAAATCTGATACCACTTCGGGCGTCCATGGCTTAGGCGGCAACTCATATGTCCCCAAAACCACCACGTCGCCCTCCGCTGTACTGATTTCCACACCAGGAATAATCAAAACGTCGGTGTAAGCCTTCGCCAACTCCACTGTCGCCTTGCAACCTCGAATGCTGTCATGGTCTGTGACGGCTGCCACCTTGATAAAACTGTGCGCCGCCAACATGTCAACGAGGGTTTTAGGTTGGATAACGGAGTCTGCCGAATAAATCGTATGAAGATGAAAATCGGCGTAGAGCGGTTCTATTTGTTATTTCCCCGTTTAAGGCGATGAATAGAAAACTTCGTTGCTGCCGATGTGCTCGTTATTTTTCTTTTCAATGTACTCTTTTATGCTTTCCTCGACAACATCGTCGAGCGTGCAATCAGATTTATTTGCAACGAAGGCGCGCAGTTCTTTTTCAGTTATAGATGTTAGAGTAACGGTGATTTTTCCCATCAAATAATCTCCTACTAAGCTACTTCATAAGTCTCAATGCTTTATAATCAGCTAGGGGTAAAAATAGTTTGCCACAGCACCATTTAGTCTTATTCACGAGTTTTTTCTTTTAGCTGTTCCCTTAGAATGCTTTCTAAATAACTGAAGGTTTCTTTGGTGCCATGCACATTGGCGTCAACGAACCCGAAGAGTAAGTTTTTGGTTTTGCAGGCTTTTTCAGTGACTTTTTTGATTGTGTTGCTCCAGTGTTTTGGGTCGTTGAGCAGCGTGATGCTTTGATAGTTTGTGCGTTTGATGTATTCAGCGGTTTGTTCTGCAACGTAATGTATGGTTTCTTGGTCGTGGGGATGGGCGGCTTCATGCTGAGACAAGGGATAAACCTCGTCCAATTCCAATGGAACTATGCCGAACGGCGCCGAGTAGACGCAGACATGGATTTGCTCAGCGAGGTCTTTGCCGAGGCTTCTGAAGAGCTGGCGAATTTTTTTGAATTCTGGCGCTTTGTGGAAGGGTTTGTTGCGGGTTTGGGGCACAAGCAAAAGCACCTTCGCTCCTTGGGGCGGAGTGTACCGTTCGCTGAGGCGGTTGCGGTAATGGGTGATTTCTGGACGCTCTAAGCCGACGGAGTCGAAGTAGAAGAAGCCGCTGGTTTTTGCGGTTGGGCTGTATTTTTCGAGGTAGTCGGCGTGGTTGCGGAGGTGTTTTAGGGCTGAGAGCAGGGCGGGGTGGGCGTGAACGCGCATTTCGGTGTGTTCCCACAGTCTGCCGTCGCGTATTGCTTGTTTGATGCGTTTTATTTCTGCTGAGCAGACGTAGAGGTTGTGTTCGGCGAGAAAAACTTCGCGTTCTTTGGGTGATTTTTTCTCTAAACCCCTTGGCGTCTCTGTGCTGCATCTGGGACAGCTACAGGGGAAATAGTCTAGTTCGTTTAGTCGCCATGTGCCGTTTTCGGTCATGTAACGGTTCTCTCGAGCGTACAATGCGTAAGCCGCTGAGTCGAATAGGTCACAGCCCAATGCGACTGCCAAAGCGAACATGGATGGGTGTCCAGCGCCGAAGAGGTGCAGGGGGCGCTCCAGAGGTAAGCCTTTTTTGGCGGTTAATATCATGTCGGCTAGGACATCGTATCGGTAACTTTCCATGACTTCGGTTGGACTTCCGAGAGCGTGAATTTGGAAGGGCAACTTACCCATTTCGACGGCGGAGTTGGCGACGAGGTCAAGGTGTTTGCCGCCCTGAACGGGTCCAACCCAGAGGATGTCATCGCGAGTTTTTTCTTTGAAAAAAGCTTTTGCTCTTCGCAAGGTTTCTGCAACGGTGACGTCGGCTTGTTCTTTGGTGACTTTCCAGCCAGTGGGAATGTCTAGGATGGTGGCGATATCGCTGCCGATGCCTTCTTGGTAGGCAACGATTTCTTTTTGGGTAACATCGATGTCGCCGTAAACAAGGATTTGATAGGCGCCCGAATCCGTCATAACAGCGCCGTCGAAGCCTAGAAACTTGTGCAAACCCAACTCGACGGGTTTGTTGTCGTAGCGTTTCTTGATGATGTAAGAGTTGGTTATTACAGCTTGGAATCCGAAGTGATCCTTGAGTTTTTGGGGTGGGATGGGTTGGATGCTGGGGTTGATGACTGGGAATAGGAGCGGCGTTTCTACTGTGCCGCTTTTGGTTTTTAGTTTGCCGATTCTGCCCAGCAAATCTTTTTCTTTAATTTCGAAACTCAAAGTGAAACCCACACATCAAACGCTGCGCCCTTATAAAAAACATTAGCTCTTAAAACCCCGCAAAAGCTTATTTTGCTTGGCATCCATTTTAGCTGATTGGGGTTCAAGTGGCTGAACAAAGAAAGACTCGTAGAATTAGGCTGATCTGGAGTATTCTCTTAGGCGTCGGTTTCCCATTCGCCATCATTTACCCCTTCTTTGACGCCTATGTCGTTAAACATGTAGCTTCTGATATACAGGTTTCCTTCGACTTCACCAACGGCTTACTCTTCATCGCCAGCATCCTCTTCGGTTTCTCCTCACTCATGGTTGTTAGCAAGGAATGGGTGGACCGAAGAATCTGGACGGCCCTATTGCCACCCCTAGCCTTGATTGTTTTAACGGGCGTTTCCATAAGCAACTTGGCCTTGGGAGCCACGAACTCGGTACAGACGCTTGTTTTTAGTTCTGCTGCCTTCAACGCTAATGTGGTTAGCACAGGCTTCATTTTGGGATATGTCACTCGAAAAATTGCCTCAAAAAAAATTGATCAATAAGTTCTTTATTCTAAATATTGAGCCCAAAATTGAAAGCCTTATAAACAGAACCTACCCCAAACAAATCATGGCTAACCCGATTGAAATGTTGCCGGAGAGAAGGACTTAGAATGTGTTTCGCATACGTAATGTTGATTCTTAGCATCAGTTTCTTTGCTGGCACATCAGCGTTAATTCTTTTTCGTGCACGCCAAGAAGCCCGCAAACTCCAAGGCAAAAACATCCATGTAAGCCCAGCGACTAAGCGTCGCCGTCGTTTTTGTTAGGCAACCTTATATCGCATAGTTCATCCTATTACCCCAACGAAGTGCACCAGTATGGTTTGCTCAATCGACATCTCTGAAAAACCAGTCTTAAACGACCCAATCCTAATCGAAGGGTTACCCGGCATCGGCTTCGTAGCCAACATTGCAGCTCTACACCTCATTAAAGAACTCAAGGCAAAGTTGTTTGTCCAGATTTTCTCTTCGTCCTTCCAAGACTTCGCGATAACCACGGACGATGGCGGAGCCCGCACTCCAATAAACGAACTTTATTATGCCAAACGGGATGGCGAACGCGACTTAATCATTTGGTACGGCAACACCCAAGCCTTAACCACGGTTGGACAATACGAGTTGGTCGGCAAGGTCTTAGATATAGCCCAGCAGTTTGGTTGCCGATTTGTAATTTCAATCGGCGGCTTCAAAAAAGACGAAGCAGCACAGGTCCCCGGAATCTACACGACTGCCACGGATATGGATACAATGCAGCAGGCATTGGATTTAGGCACGAAAGTCATGGTTGGCCACGTCTTCGGCATCGCAGGACTATCTGTTGGCATGGCACGCATTCGAGACATGAAGGGTTTCTCGCTTTTGATCGATACGCCTGGAATGAACCCTGACATAAACGCCGCACGCTATGCACTACTAACTTTAGGTAAATTCTTGTATTTGGATGTTGATTTGTCTGGGTTGGAAGCTAGTGGTGAAGAAATCAAAAAAATGCTCGAATCATTCGGAGTAATTCGAAGTATAACAGAAGAAAAGAAGAAAGAGGAGCAGCAACTGCGCTGGTTTATCTAAGTTAGGCTTTTGCTTCGCTCATGAATGTGTCGTAAACTTTCTGAACACGGTCCGCGGCTGGGCTGCCAGCGCCTTCCAAGATGCCTTTTTCTGTGAGTTTGACTTTGCGCATGACAATGATATAGCCTGCGTTCTCGTTTAGTTCGACAAGAGTTGGGAATACCTTTTCTAGCCTGTTTGCTAGTGATTTGAGGTCGAAGGGTTTATCTGCGCTGGATATGGACATGACGACTGATCCGTTGATGACTAGGCGGTTGAGAAGTCTTCCAGACTCGTCTTTTACATCAGTTAAGCTTAGGCTTAGGTTGTCAGGGTTTATGCCGACGAGGACACCGTTATAGGTTTTTCCGTTAGTGGTGACGACAGCGACGTTCTTATCTGCCAACGCTGCCACATCAGTAAAGTACTTTCTTTGCGCTACAGACAACTTTTATTTCTCCAATAGTGTAACGAAATTGCACTACCACTATTTATCTTTAGCACGCCCCACTGAAGCAACTAATAGAAAAACTACCAAAAACCCACATCAAAAGTTTTTAACGCTAGGAGGTGTGATGTTTGAATAAGATGACAGAGGATATTGAATTTGGTTACTTAGCTTTGATAGTGGCAAGAAGTGGTTTAATACAATCACAGCAAAAAGAACTAAAGAAATGTACTCTCACGACATGAAGCAATACTGTGATGCAGTTGGTAAAAATCCCACTGAACTTTTAGCACTTAAAGTTGAAGGGCTACGCAATGTGGCAACAGAAAAAGAGTTTCAAGCAGAGGATTTGCTTGATAGCTACTTATACAACACACCTAACGTAACTGACCACATTAAAGTTTCAATTCTTTGTGCAGTGAAAAGTTTTTACAAAGCTAATTGGCGTGAATTAAACAGCAACGTAGGCAAGAATCTTTCACTTCCTCTGAACCATAAAAGCGAACTCCAAAACTCCAAGACATCATAGAAATGAAAGAAGCAATGGCTTACCAAAGGGACAAAGCAATCTAATGGTTTTTAGCAAGTAAACGTGTGTTGACTGAGATTGCTCCGTAGGTTGTGACGGACAATGCTATGGCTACTAGTATTAGGGCGATTATTGATAATGGAATTTTTGGGATAGACATTTATGTTGTTCATCAAACAAACTTGTTATATTAAGTCTCAATAAACATCATTTTAATGTCAATACAACATATCTGCAAAACAACACAAATACATATCAAAAGCAAAAAAACCATTTGTCAAGTAAAATATACTTGAAGTCTGCATTATTAGTCCTATAAAGTTTGGAGTCTTCTAAAACATATTCTTCTATAAAAAATTCCTGAGTTAGCTGAAATAATGATTAGAGATTCATAAAGCATAAGCCTCAAAAAACCGAATTTCACAGGAACTTCAATGACAACTGATGAACCCCTTACCCGAAGAATCCGCATTGCCTTTCACTGCTTAGGCTTAAGCTGCATAAGCGGCGCAATATTCCTTCAAATATTAACGTTTTCAAGCATACTCTACAAAGGGTATTTTAAAGCAGTAGAAGCAAACCCAACAGTATTATCATTTGAAATAGTTCTCACAGGTTTCGCACTAATTTACTTTATTTACATTTATCAACAATTGATTCGGTCAGTAAGATAAACACTATAACTTTTTTATTTAGTAATTTTAGCTGGCGTTTCTATGAGAGTACCCGTTTTTGCAATTATTGCTATTTTCTTTTGGTCAGCAAACTACAAACTAATGATTTCCCAGTTAACATTACGTTGCATTAAGCCTTTTTCGCTTCCGAAGAATAGTGAGTCCAAACAAGATTCCGATTGTCGCTACTTGCAACAATTGCCACTACCGCGCCGACGTATATTAGAGATACTCCAGATTCTGTCTCGGTTAGAGTTGGTGTATCCGTAACAACCTGACTTGGGGCAGGCGCCGGGGTTGTTGGAGTTGGTGAGGGGCTTGCCGTAGATGTTGGGGTTGTGGTGGGGGTTGGATTGGTTGTTGGTGTTGAGGTTGTTATGGGAGTTGCTGTTGGGTTAATTGCAGGAGTTAGAGAGGTTGTTGGGGTTGGCGTTGGAGTTGGATTTGTTGTAGGTGAAGAAGTGGGTTGGAAGGTTGCGGTGGGAGATGGAGTTGGTGAAGGTGGTGGTGTGGGACTGGGCGAAAGTGTAGGAGTTGGCGTCAAAGAAATCTTTGTTAGCCACGAGTAACTGTTTGCTCCAATCGAGTAGCTTCCTGCGATCGCGTAATTTCCGTCATTACTTTTAATTATGCTTGAAAGGCTTGAGCCCGTAAATGAGTTAGACCACTGACTGTTTCCTGAAGAATCCAACTTCAATATGGTGTTACCTCCTATCACAAGATAGCCGTCATCATCTGTCTGAACAAATGAAGAAATATTAATTCCATATGTTTGGTTCCATTGAATGTTTCCAGAAGAATCAAGCTTAACAAGTCCCTGAAGCCCGCTTGAAATAGTTAGACCTAGTCCGTTGGAAACTAAGAAACCACCATCAGTGGTGGCAATGGATGAGCCGAAGTTCTTGAAAATTGTGTATATTTTATGCCAGAGTTCATTCCCGTTGGAATCTATTTTAATAAGTAACCCATTCGGCCCTGCGTTTTGACCAAATAAAGCATACCCTCCGTCATTAAATTGAGATATGCTGTTAAGCCGTGAACCGTCTGATGATGTATTGTAGCTTGTGTATGTTTTTTCCCATATTGGATTGCCCGAAGAATCAGTCTTGTTCAGCCAAGGATAACTTACCATCCCAGAAATCCAAAAGTAACCTCCATAAATTATTCCACCATCAACCGATTGACTAAGAAAATTAGCAGCACAATAAGCAGTAGTATTTTGCCTAATTAGGTTTCCATCACCGTCTGTTTTTATTACAGAACACATGACCGTTTGGGGTGCGCCAGAATTATAACCAAAAACTAACCCATCATCTGACGTCTGAATTATGCCAAAACCATCTAATCCTCGCCAATTACCCGCAGGGAGACTCTTGGTCCAAAGCAAATTTCCTGAAGAATCAGTCTTAAGAGCTAACGCTTGTAGTGTGGAAACTGGTTGGCCATAAAGAAATGAGTTATTCAATGACTGCAAAACGTAGCCTCCATCGCTAGTTTGTAATAGGTCATAGCAGGTTTGGTTTACGGGGGTGCCATAAATGTTAGTCCACAAAATTGTATATTGGTTTTCTCCCATTCCTGTTTGTGTAGTTAATATGAATGCTAAAGAACTAAACAAAAGTACTGCTAAAAAAGCAGTCCATATTCTCTTCAAAACTGCACACCTTCTCCAACGTTAATTAGCGGTACTTGCTTAAAAGTTACTCTGAAAAAACATTTCAACTACATGTAAATATGATCAAATGCAAGAATGTGATTTAACCGCCAAAACAGAGTCTTTAGGTGTGAGGAGTTTACGCTTTAGGGAGGTGTACTCGCTACTTGAGGTGTAGCAACATTGAGGATTTTTCTATTTCTTAACTGTAATCGAAGAGTTTTTGAGTGAACGCCTTCATAGAGTTGAGTAGTAATGACGACCTATGAAATCGAGCATTAGCTTAATCGGTGGAACATGCTATTTGTCTTTGATTTAAATAGAAACCAAAAAACACAGAGATAATAAGCCTAATAAATTGTTAAAAAGGCAAAATTGCATTTTAAGTTTGAGATGTCGTTAATTCCTTTGTCTTATTTCACTGTTCTGTTTGAGCGTCACGATTGAGTTAGCTGGTATGTCTCGTTCTACCATAAAGTTGGCTCCAACCCAACTGTTCGCCCCGACTTTAACACCCGGCATAAACAGAGATTTGATCCCTGTTTTGACATTGTCGCCTAGAATTGCGCCGAGTTTTCGCCGTCCAGTGTTCACAATCTTATCTTTAACCATCATCTTGATTTGTCGGTCGTCGAAGCGCAAGTTCGCCATTATGGTGCCTGCGCCAAGGTTGCATTTTTCTCCGAGGATACTGTCACCGACGTAGGAGAGGTGCCCAGCATGGGTGCCGTCCATGAGGATGCTGTTTTTGATTTCACAACCATTTCCAACCCGCGTTTTTTTGCCTACGCTAGTGCCTGAGCGGATGTAGCAATTGGGTCCAATGTCTGCTTCTTCGTCGATGAAGACGGGTCCTTCGATGTAGGCTCCCGAACGGATTCGAGCGGATTCTGCAACTGTGACTGGACCAATCAAATGTGCACCTTGCTCAACAGTTCCCAAAACTTTGTGTTCCATTCGTTTCAAAGCCCAGTTATTGGCATCGAGCAAGTCCCAAGGTCGACCTATATCAAACCAGTCGTTCTTGCTAAGTTGCACTGCCAAAACTGTCTTGCCCTCTTCGGCTAGCATGGTTATGGCGTCAGTAAGTTCCCATTCGCCTCGAACGGAAGATTTGGTTTGTTTTAGTTTGTCGAAGACCTCTTTTGAGAAAACGTAGATTCCTGCGTTTGCCAGATTGGACGGTGCTTTTCCTACAGCTGGTTTTTCAACTAGGCGCTTTACATTACCGCTGGTGTCCTGCTCGATTATTCCGTAGTTTTCTGGTCTGTCAACTGGTACCACGGCCATGACCGCAGCAGTTTTTCCTTTCTTGAATTGAGCTAACACTTCTTTTACTGCGTCTTGACCAAAAAGCAAATCGCCATAGATTAAAACGAAGTCACCGTCCACATATGGCTCGGCAACTTCAACAGCGTTGCCTGTGCCCAAAATCGCTTTTTGCTCCACATAACTTAGCTTTAAACCGAGTTTTTCCCCGTCGCCAAAGTAGCTTTTGATGGCTTCACCCATATAGTGTGTAACGATTATGGCTTCAGTAATGCCAGCTCTCTTTACGGCTTCCAAGCAAAACTGGAGAATCGGTTTCCCGCCAACTTTAATGAGGTGTTTTGGACGTGTTGCCGTTAGGGGCATGAGTCTTTCGCCGGCGCCAGCCGCTAAGAGGACAGCTTTCATTGGGGGTTTGCCTCGATTTGTTTGTGTATAAGTGCTGTTGCCTTTGAGGTTATATCTTTTGCCGATTGCTCTGATTCGCCTTCGACGGTTAAGCGAATGAGGGGTTCGGTCCCTGACGCTCGGACAAGAAGCCATCCGTTTTTGAGTGCTAATCTAGCGCCGTCAACCGTACTAAAATTTATGTAGGAGGGAAACTCTTCTTTCAGAACATCGCCCAACTGCTCAACTAACTTGTATTTTTGTTCGTTTATGCAGACTACGTTGACTCTTTGTGTGATATATTCAGGAACTTCACCAATAAACTCGGAAACAGTTTTACCCTCATTCTCTAAAGCTGTCAAGAACAAAGCTGCAGAAAGAGGACCATCGGGACACAAATGCAAATGTGGATGAATCCATGCACCACAGGGTTCGCCGCCGAAAACAGCGCCCTCCCGGTTTATTGCTTCAGAAACGTAAATGTCCCCCACCTTCGTTCGTGTGACTTTGCCGCCGTATTTCTCCGCCATCCTTTCCACACACATCGATGCCTCAATGGTGGTTACGATGGTTCCGCCACTAACGTGTTTTAGGGCAAAGGCTCCATAAGCTGCCAGCGAACGGTCAAAATTAACGAAAATCCCGTTTTCATCAACGAATGCGACGCGGTCCGCATCACCATCGAAGGCAATGCCGATGTCGGCGCCGAGGGCTTTCACGGTTTTTGCGAGGTCTTGGAGGGATTCAGCTGTGGGTTCAGATTTTCTTGCTGGGAAAAAACCGTCAGGCTGAGAGTTTAATGCGGTTACTTTGCATCCTAAAGCTTGAAACATCTGGGAAGCAACATTAAACGCTGCGCCGCAGCCTGGGTCAACCACAACTTTCCATTGCTTTTGGAGACAAACTGCTTGTCGAACCATATTTTGGTAAATTTGCTCTGCGTTTGCGGATGAGGCTTTGCCGAGGTCCCGCCAATCTGCTAAGACGAAGGTTCCTTCGGCAACGATTTTTTCTACGGCTTCCTGGTCTGCGTCGGTGTAGGATAGGTCAGATTTGAACACTTTAATGCCGTTGTACTGGGGCGGATTATGTGAAGCTGTCAACATAAAACCGACATTTGCATCCAAAGCTTTGGTAACATATGCTAGAACAGGCGTGGGAACCATACCTAAACGCAAAACATCCGTACCAGTCGAAACCAGCCCTGAAACCAACGCTTCCTCAAGCATATTGCCTGTAACTCTGGTGTCACGGGCAACCACTGCCCTCTTTGCGTTTTCATGCGTTGCAACCGCTGAAGCAACCTTACAAGCTAAAATTGGAGTTAAGTCAACGTTTGCTAAGCCTCGCACGCCTGAGCTTCCGAACAGTTTACCCATTAATCTGCACCTGTTAATGCATGGTAGTGTGTTGGTTAGCTTAAAAAAGAATTTGGCACAGCGCTAAGCAGCTTTGTCAAGAAAAGATTCAAGTTTTTGTTTGGTCGGATGTTGTCCTTCTGGGTCGGATAAGTAGCAGGCGGCAACGGCGTTTGCCAACATCAAGCGACACTCGTCTGAAAGCGCATTGTGATCACCCAATATATTTCCTGCACACCAAGCATCTCCAGCGCCCGTAGCACGCAAAGCGTATACCTTGAACGTTGGAACCACAACCTCGACTTTGCCCTTTAGCGTCGCAGAGAAATCTGATGTATGCAAATCAATTCTTGCAGAGAAATGGTTTGCCAAAACTCTTGCGGCTTCCATCGCCAACTCCGCAAACTTCACAATACCTTTTTTCTGTTCCAAGGTCTCATCGAGTTGGCTTGCGTATGTAACTGCTTCGTTTTCGTTTAAACTCAAAATATCAACTTTATTGGATTTCAGAACTTTATTCGTCAACTCAGGAATTTCCTTCACATTTGGAGTTGGGTCAGCCGTGTCGTAGTAAGTTTTGCCTTTGCCAAGCCGTTTGGTCCACTCAAAAACAGCTTGAGCCAACTCCGTTCCAAACCTCAAGGTTCCTGCCCAATTAAACAGGCAAACATAATCCGCATCCTCAATCAACCCAAAATCGGTTTTATCAAGGTTCGCAGGTCCGAAATTAGCCAATGCACCTAAATCTCGGATCATAACATTGGTTTTGCTGTTTTGGTTTTGAAATTCCAAGGCTGTTGTGATTGACGCTTTGCCCTGAGTTTTAATGTGTGAAATGTCGAGCGGGGTATTTTGGAAAATGTATTTTATTTGTTGCAGCCCAAACTCGCTCGTGCAAACAATCGGCGTAACCGTGACGCCTAAATTGGCGAGGGCTGAGGCGACGTTGATGGCGTTTCCTCCCCTCAGGTCAGTTTGGGGAATTCCGTCTAAGCTGCCGCCTTTATGCTTTACTATATCCTCAATTAGATTAGAAAATTCTGTGGGACTCCATTTTAGGTTTATAAGTCGGTCCAAAAAGAAGTCAGGCATGACTACGACTTTGCTTTCTTTAAGCGGTTGCTGAAGGAATCGCTGAAGTTCTTTTTTACATGAGGTTGAGGACAAAGAAAGGCTCCTATAAGAGTTATTTCCAAAAAGCTAAAATAACCTTTTGATTAAGGATATGAATTCATACTACTTAACGGGGAGTAAGGGAAATGAAATTTAAAACAGAGGCCAGTTTACTACTAATATCAATTACATTATTTGCGGTAGCTATGTTCTTCTACTCATATCAAAACGGCGCAAGCAACAACGCCACTTTAAGCTACAGTTTAGCATTCCCATACAGAGGCATCGCTTTGGCATTCGTCGGGTTCGGCTCCATATCGATGGTTACAGCGTCGATTTCTTACTCTAAGCGAAGCAAAAACCTCTTGGGTTAACTTTCGACTTTTTGGCTTTTACCCTAAAACAAATTTAATTAGCAACCATACAATATCGCCGAAAGTTAATGCGACGATTAAACCTAAAGTAACAAATATCAACATTGGTAAGCCCGGTGTCGCCCAAACGTAAGCATCAATTTTTCCAGATTTCACAGCGTTAGATAGACGTTCAATAGTTTTTTCCTGAGCTTCCTCATCCTGAGGAAACACCACAAGCTTGCGCTTGCCCAAGTTTTCTGTTTGCTCCTCAAAGTCTTCCATCGGGAGCATATGCCTTTTCTTAATTGTGTCAACTGGGATATGATAGCCGGTTATGACTGCGAGGAACTTTTTTCCTGAGGATTCAGATGCGAGATTCCCCGGGAACATTGTGGCACCATTTTTTTTGTGCCAAAAAATATTGCGCAGAACCATGTATAAGACGGTTGCTGCAGCGAAGAAAACAGAGTTGCCCAGTATTGTTATGGGATAAATGTACTGTGCGATTGGTGATAGCCCCTCGGTTAAGATGGGTAATGAAAGGGCTATAGGGGCGAAGGGTAATGAGAGGGCAATGCACATGAGAGCTTTTGAGTCTGCGCCACCGAAGCCACCGGCATAGAATAAAAGGAATGCAAAGCCAACGGTTACACCAACGCTTAAACCGTAAAAGGGCAGCTGAGATGGCTCAAAGAGAAGCAGTTCGGAGAGGGATAAGGGCGAGTGCTATTGGACCGTAAACAACCCAGACGCGGTTGCTGACTTCCCTTGTTTTGTGGTCTCGCCATGAAGCATAAAGCAGAAAGACTAAGGTAACTGCTACGTTTGCAGCGATTAAGACATTCTGTAATGTTTGGATTGATGGTACACCTTTGGCATTGGGTAGTGATGGGGTTTAGGCTAATAAGATTTTGTCGGTAAATGTTGCATCGCACAATGAAGCGTAATCCATTTTCGGCTGCCTTAGCATTTTGGAGTCACAGTTAAAGTGGGCGGATATTCGGCCAATATCCAAAGACCCATAGGTGTTGTTCCATGATACAAGATTGCATATGGGTGTGGTACTTATCAAATGTTACAACTGCTCCTGACCAAGTGATATCGTACGCAAATTTGAATTGAACTTGAGATGAACTCACAGGCAACAACTCAAGCAATCCACTGCTAGCTTTTATCGCGCCTTTAGAGGTGCTTGCGGAGAAAGAATCAAAAGCGTAGAGATTCTGGTTAGTTAAATCAGTATACATCAAACCTGCGCCTTTCCCATCGTTTGAGATAAATTGGCTAAAGTGATGTGCTGTCCAGCCGCCGCTTGTCGCGTTGACGAATGTTCCGGTTCCATTCTGGATGATTGGGGAGCCTGCGAGGGTACCGTTTTCTGTTTGGATCTGTAGTGAAGCAGAGTGATGTTGTTAGCTGAATTGGGCAGAGGTCTGTGTATTGCGCGTGCTTGGGTTGAATTGATGAACATTATTCTTAGTTGGTAGGTGTAGTATGTTGCGTTTGCCGGATAGTGTTAGAACTATGTTTGCGTAGAGGTTGGGGCAGGTTACGGTACCATTTGGCAAAATTCCAGCGCCGTTGCCAATTCAGCTTCTTGCTGAACGATATCTCGCACTATGCCATGATGAATAACATATGCTGCTCCTGCTCCGTAAGTACTAGTATTTGCTGATTTATGCGCATAAAAGTTGCTGTGCTAGATGTTGCCTGACCCAGCCACAGTTGCTTTAGCGTTAAAGCTTCCGAATTAAGAGCGTAACGTTGCCATTTGTTAGAGTTTGTGCATTGGTGTTGTCATTAGTGAAGTATCTGTTAGTAAATGCGAATCGGTGTTTGGGTTGCTACGTCGCTGCCATTCCACCAAACCGTGAAGTCAGTTACTCGGCTGTTTAAGAGGAAAACAATCATTTGTCTGTTACTAAAGAGAGTAGTGTTGCTTGTTAAGCCCAAGAGGAATTTGGTAGCTTGGATGCCCAATCTTCGATTTGGAATGGAACTTCTTGGTTTACTCCGTTTATGGTTTGGTTTACGTGGATGGCTTTTACGGGGATGGGCGGAATGGGCAGGGTTTGGGTGGTTATTTGCATGTTTTGTCCTAGCCAACGCATGGTTCCGTTTTGCAGAATTTCAAGTGTAAACGTGGAATGCTGCAGATTAACAAGGAAGTTGATGTCGGGTTCATCTTGCAGGTAGACTGAATCGATTTTCCAACTGTCCTGTGTTGGGTCTGCGGCAATCGTTGTTACTGCCCATAAAACGGATGGTAAGGTTGGTTGAGTCAATGTATCCTGCAAGTGATACGTTGTTGAAGTAGTTGGCGGTAAGCGTTGTCAGGTTTTGCCATGAACCGCCATGCAAAACCTGAACCAAGCAAAGGCTCCGCGCCCATGATGCCTGTTTTTATGCATAAATCTTGACGGGGGTTTGAAGCGTTAACGTTTGTAAATTGCTCTTGAAGATTAAGGGCATAATTGGTGACATCGGGGTTGTATTGTACAAAGTCAAGGTTTAGGTCAAAAGGACTTGAAGTGACTTGACGGTAACCATCACTTTCCAATATCCACTACTGTTGAGATAGTTTGCGGGGTTAGGTGGTGATATTACCTGCAGTTTTGTTTAATCGCCACTACCTAAAGTGGCATTCATGTAGCCGTCCCCGTTGCACTGGGTATTGTCCAGTCACCGAATTAAAGAGTTGGAAAGTATGCGTTTACACCTGGTATGGAGGCTGAACTATCTATTGTCCAGTCAAGGTCGTTCCAAGGGAAAGGAGTAGTTGAATTTCCAGTGAATTCAACTTTGGCGGTGTATTGCTGATCCTATTGAATAGTTGCAGTAAATACTGTACTTTGAGGTTCCCTGATTTGAAATAGTAGCTGGCCAAGTGTGGTAGGTTCCTGTGCCTTGAAGGCTTTGTCCGCCAGAATCGTAATAGACGCTGACATGGGTTGTATCTGATGTCCAAATCACCAGCACATAGTTGATGTTTGCTAACAGTACTGGTTGTGTAACAAAATTAAAGGTAACCCAACTGTTAACAGTCGATAAGGTCTTTTCTTCTGTCACGCCGATTAAAGTGCTTACCATCGTTGGAATAAATTGCTGCTTGAGCATTGAATGTCGAGTTGTAATTGCAATAGATGCTATATTGACATGTATCTGATGACAAGTTCGGCGTAGATGGCCAATTTCCATAAGTTTGAGCTAATATAGCGACCATTTCCCCCATGATGAACTGCTATAACAAAGGTTTACTGTGTCCGCTTCCAGATTGAGCCCAAACAACTAATACATAATTGGTAGAAGGCGTTAAAGTTGGTGGGGAAGCGAATGGGAAAGTTACCCAGCCACTTGCAGAAACCGCAATTTCTTGTGAAATGGCAATACCGTATTAGGAGAATCTGAATAGATTGCAGCTTTACCATTAGGGGTTTGAGCTGTTGTGCAGGTTGCATAAATACAGTACTGATTGTTATCCGAGGTGAAGGTGGGAGACGCTGGCCATGAACCAAAAGCTAAACTTACATGTTTCCCAGCATTGGCGGACGTACCACTATAATAAAGACTAACCTGATTGCTCCCATTACTCCTTTGATCAGCCCATACGACAAGAATGTAAGTTGTCCCCGCTACGAGGTTTGGTTTTGAACTAAATGGCATCGTTACCCACTGTGCCCCCACAACACTTAGTCCAGTGACGACGTCTGTTGAACCTAACAAAGCGCCTGCAACTGAGTAAATTGCTGCTTTAATGTTTCTGTTAGTGCTAGTTATGTCAACATATGCAGATATGCTTTGCGCTGGTCCAGTTGAAGGAGCAATGTAGGCTGAACCCATAATATTATTGCTTAATATCACAGATGTTGCGCTGGTTGCTGTGTTGCCAAAAAGCGTTGAGGTATCTATATAAGCCATCATATTTTGTGCGACGACAGGTGCAGACGGAGAATTAAATCTTTGGCCCCTGATTGTGTCAACTATGGATTGACCAGATGAGCCAGAATTTGTATTTCCAAAGTACCAGGTGAAGCTGCAAAACTCAGATAAGCACTTATGTTGTTTGCTAGTCCGCCTGAGATGCAAGTAAATCTTGAACCCTTCATGTTGTTCAAAATGGCGCTGGTTCCGCCTTTAGTTGCGTATCCAAAAGTGTCAGTTGACGAGGAGAAAGCTGATGGGTAAGAGTGAAAACTCATGTAAGATCCATCGTTAATTTGCAAATTACTCGTAATTCCACTGGCCAATGTGGTTAATCCGTAAGATGTTATAGTTTGTTGGGTAGCTTGGCACCAATGTTGTTCCTGATGCTGCTTCAGTCAAAGTGTCGTAGATGCCGTCTGGGCCAAATTGTTGAGCAGTAAAATTGCCATGTGTCCCAGTAACATTCAAGTTGGCGTTATTCACGTAATTTAAACCAGTTTTAAACCCCGTTTTATTCCAAGCTATAGCTGAAGTAAATTCATTGTAAGAGGCAGCTAAAACTGAGAGCCCACGAGTATCTTCCACTTGAACCACATATGCGTTGCTGGGCACTCCTGAAGGAAGGTCAACTACGTAGGTTCCGTCGGCATGAGAAACCACATTAGTCGGAGCTATAATACTCCCAGGTTAAATTTCCAAAGACGTAGCGGAAAAACTTTATGTTGCTCAGCACCTAGGTTGATTAAAGGTTCGCCGAAATCAGTTAATATTTTAAATTGCGCTTGTGTAGTTGAGTTGATGTTTGATACTTGTACTTCTAATCGGCTTGAAGCAGAGTAACTAACGCCCGTGATGCCTAAACCGTTCAAATTGTAGGTGACATTCATGCTGCCTTGGCTGTAACTGTCATTGGTAACCAGTTGGCTTCAAGCTGAACTTGCGTATTATTCAGTGATAGAGCCCATTCTGGTTTAATAGAGCCCAAATTCGCCACACCACTGTCAAGGTAGCTGTGGGCTAATTGTTGAGCATAAGACGCGTTACCAGTAACTTTTAAGACGGACCCATAATAGCCGACTGTGAATCCTAAAAGTTGCTTGAGCGCCTGGTTTGTTTCATCGACTGAACTTAAGATTTGAGGTTGCTCTTGTGTAGTGCTATGCTGTACCGTATAGCAGAGTAAGTTCCCATACTGAAGCGATTAAAACCACTGCGACAAGCAAAGCAGCTATGATTGAAAATTGACCTTTATTATTCATTTATCCACTCCCCACCATACCTAACTGCAAAATAACTAACCTTGAATTGCCTTGAGCGGTATATTCGGAAGCGTACAATCTAGGTTGATAATACGAAAGAAGACTCAAGCCTGTGACTCGAACGTCAGGGTGTTCGGGTTAACCCTAAAGCCAAAAGCGACCCTGTAATGCTGGTTGAACCTTTGAATATGTGATTGTAGATTGCTCCGCTGAGTAATCTTATTAGATCCTAAGGATTGAAAATGTTAAGCCCAATTGTCAGATTATAACTTTGTAAAATAGAGTTAGAAAGCGCTCTTGTTGATGTTTGATATGATGAGGGATAAATCCCATAATAGTTGCACGAATCGACGGCTTGGCTTGTAAGGGTAACTCCTCCAACATCACTTGCAACGCCATTTTCATCATATTGATATTTCTGATTATCTAAACCTTCAAGGAATGCTCTTGAGCCACCTTGACTCGTCATTTTCATCCCATAAATCCCCCAACCGTTTTGGCCATTTGAGAAAACACCAGTATTGCTAACATAATAAAATGGGTAACCAACAATACTGGCCCAGGTCCAATTATATAATCGAATGGTGTTTCCTAAAGTGTGACAATATTTAGACATAACCATAATCATATCCGTTACTTTTAGGAGCATATGGGTCGTAACCTTGGCTTGAGCGATTACCAGTTTGATAGTATTCCTGAGGCATAGGAACGCTTTCGCCAAAGGTATTGATAACGACTGCGTTTTAAGACTCTCTCCTCGGTTGAACCAGAAATTGTGTGGTTATCCATTAGTTGTCTGAGCTGGGCTGTGTTTTGCACCAATACGGTACTGACTAAAATATGGTGACAATAGATTGTATAGGTCTTGGGCTAAGCTTTGGGCTGTATAACCTGTAATCCACCAGCCGTTAGCATCACTGCAATTTAGAATGTAGAGTGTTGTTCCTCCGTTATTTTCCCCGATTTTCTCTGGTGTAACGTTAAAGGTTACATTTGAAGAAGCAACAGTATATGTTGAAACATCGTTGGTTGTTCCTAAGGTTTGCAGAGTTAGAGATGGAAGTCAACTTTAATATAAAGTTGTGTATTCTGAGCGTTAACGTTGGTTATGTTATAGACCGTTAAATTGTATACTACATTAGGCGGTAGCGAAGCGGAAAGTGCAACTTGCAATCCACCCCAAACTGTGGCGTTGTCCGTATCGAAAGCTGCTTGGCTTAAGTCATAGTTTGAATCAAGAGTTTGCAGGGTTGTGAAGGAGACGTCGAAGGTTTATGGGTGAAACTTCATTTGGCGAGGGTAAAACTGTAAAGTAGGAAGTGGCTATTACTGCGCCCGCTATGATTATTATTGCAAAAGAACCTCTATTGTGCGAATCATTTAGCTAACTCCTTGATTCCAAACGACTAAGTTGAGCTTGGTAGGCGACGCCTCCGATGATAACTTGGCGAATGTCAGTTGTGACCCATTCTTGCCCCACAGGGTTTCCGCCAAAAGTTAAGGGAAATGCCAATGCACCTAATCCCCAAGGCATCAAAACAACCCCATAATTCCCGAACCATCCTTGTAAGTTACGATCAATACTCCATCATCTGTTAGGAAGCGTTAAGGAAACGTAGTCTTGTCCGATTCCTCCGCCCGCAATTAATTTTCCGGAAGAAGTTTGCGAATCTAATATATTGACGCAGGGTATAATCGTCTGCTAACAAGTAAAATGAAGCATTATAGCACAACTGCGAGTACCCGGGATCTGTTGACCGATTGTATCTCCATGTACAAGCAGAATGCTGTTATTCTGAAAGCTATTGACTAATGGAACCACAGTTTTAGCCATGTTCGGTGAATCATGGACGAATAGCCAATTCCTTCAAGCCCATCAAGGTAAGAATACACTATCAGCGCATATGACTGGGTTTCGCTGGTGACTTGGGAAAAACTCAGTTGCGCATACCCCGCCATGTCCGTGGTGGAAACACCGTTAAGGATAGTGTATGAGGGATAGAGGTTTGCGTTTTGATTTACTAATATTAGGCTGTAGGATATGGGAGCATTTGCAAGCGGATAACCTGTTCCGTCAACTGTTACTGAAAGTTGCAGTGGAGCAATCGATTTTTCGTGGATTGAAACTGTTATTGTAGGTGTCAGGGTCAATTGGAATCCGTAGGTGCCGTTAATGCCAAGTATTTTGGAAACTGACTGAGTAATTCACGCAATCTGCTGCGGGCGTAAGTAAGTAGCCGCCAGAAACTGCAGACACGTTGCTATAGTATGTTCCCGTTCGAGGATAATAGACAGGCGATTGTGCGGAATTTAACCGCATACAGGAAAAAGAACTTAATTTGTATCTGTGCATAAGCGGGGTCCTGCAAACCAAAACCAACAATGGCACTATCACTTTGTCCCCAAGTTGCTTGGTATACCGGGGTTCAGCAGCATGTTGTCTAGGAGGTCGCTGGTTTTTGTTGACAACGCGTTGTGGCGTTCATAGGCGATTCCTGTTTGCATGTTTTGGCTAAGAGCCCGATGAAAATGCTGATTGCAGCCATGAATATTATTAGGGAAACCATATGGTCGATTGCGCCATTCGCCATGCCCTAAGAACCTCCGAGGGATATCCAGATGGAGTTGGATGACTTGTCTGCGACTAAAGTTACTGGTTGTTTCCCGCTTATGAATGACAAGTTGTTTTGCCAATCAACATTTTGACCCAACGTAACAATTGTTGAAGTTTGGTCTTTAGAGTCAGAAAGCTTGAGAGTGACATTCATTATTTTGTAAGTTGTGTCAATTTGTGTCACGTGGCTTAACGTCGTCGTGTAGTCATGTCCCTCTATTAACGGCGGCATATCCAAGGTGATTGACATGGAGCCGCTGGCCATGGACTCATGATTAATGGTATAGTATAGTTGCTGAATGGAGCTGCTTAAGTGTCCAGCTATTTCTTGAAGCTCAAGTGTCATTCGGGAATCCATCCATGTGTTCATGATGACTGAGGCGGTGAAAGGAAAAATGAATATCTGAGCGATTAAGACGGGAATCATAATCATGTATTCGAGAGCTATTGACGGCACAATTTAACCTCCATCTGCTACACTTGTCCTATAACGACGACCACTTTGCCAACGTAGAATTCTACAATTGAGTTAGGAGGCAATTTTGGAGTTGAAAGATTGTCTAGAGTTATTGTAGTATTCTTAAAGTTGAAGAAGGAAGAGTCAAACCCAAGGGAAGCTTTGGGGAAACTAACTGTAATAGTAACTTGGTCTACTCCCGTTTGAGTAGCTTTTGAAATGCCCTCCCCTGTTAAAGTGATGGACTGAGATCTGTAATGATTGGTGCCGTTTTCCAGATCTGGCAGATAGAACTTAAAGTAACTTGTTGATCCTACGTTCGACGACAGCACTCTCATGGTGGGAACTAAAGCGATTCGATTGAAGCTGCCATCAGTCATGGGTAATTTCTGTTCACAAATCACTTGGCTTATTGGCGATGTAGAATCAGTCTGTAAAAATGAATTGTCGGCGCCTAAGGGAAACCTTGCAAAGTAACCGTTGCCTAGGGAGTATGAACTCACTGGCATGTTGTAGAGGATTATTCCTGTTTCGCCCGACAGAGTCAAAGTTTGCAATCCTGAAGTGCTATGAACTTGGAAAGTATAGTCTAATGCAACTTCCTGGAACTTTACGTTGCCATAGTTGCTTGAGAAAGTAATTGTTTGTGTGCGGCCAGCAGTCCAAGCAATGTCATCAATTTGTTGACCAGCGGTTTGCATGAATTGTTGGTTTGTGTAATATTCATGCTCTGCCACCTTTAAGCCTAAAGTGTTGTTTGCGAAAGTCATCGCAACTAGAATCAAGACTACGACGGCGCCAGTCAAAATGACGGTAGAGATTGCTGGACTAGTTGCCCTTTTATCTTTTCGTAGATGTGTGCGGTGATTTTGCATATTTTTCCTTCCTATCCAAGTTTCACGAAAGATGGAATTATTTTAGCAGCAACTATAGAGATTAATACGAGGATGGCTGCATGCTTGAATCCTGCTCCAACGGATTCTTCACTAATTTTGCCTGCGACGATGCCGATGAGGTAACTGTTGAAGATTACGGATGAAATGAATATCACTTGCATGAGGGTGTTGTCGGTAGGTGGTGCAGTTGATCCCGGCACGGCGACTCCAGTGGTTAACCCCATCATCATAATGGTGGTTGCCACCAGCAGAATCGAAGCCAGGTACGGCATCATCACGTAGGGTCGAACTGACATCTTCTTTTCTTTTTCAACTTCCTGCGTCAAATTATTGAAGCGTGCCAACGACTCAATCATGGCGATGGTTCCTCCCCCGACGTCGATGGTTTCGACGAGTAGGAACATGACTATTTGCACCATCCAACTGCGTGTACGATGCAGAAAATCCATCATGACTTTTTTTGCAGGAATTCCCCAGGAAATTTCAGAGCTAATTTTTCTAAGTTCCTTGGTAAACCCGCCGTAGTCTCGTTTGGATAAGCTTTCGATACATTTTTCGGGTGATAACCCTGTTTTTCGAACTTCCGTGAGGTCCCGCAGGAAATTGGAAACTCCAGCTTCCATGCTGGTTTTAATTTTTGTTAATCGAATATGCACGATGGCTGCCGGAGCCGCAGATATGAACAACGCGACGGCCAAGGCTACAGGTAAGTCGACACCTATTGATTGCAACTGGGTGAATATTGGAAGTTGCATTGTACCCATGAAGTTTGTTAGCAATAGGAAAACGATTATTGCCAGTACGCAGGATATTGCAAAGACCTTGTAGGGGCGCATATCTAGCACTGGTGTTTTGGGCTGCATGCTGTGGGCTAAGTAAATGAACATTACTGAGAGCATGGGCGTAAAAATGTAGGTATACATTAGTATGCCTGAGTACTGGGAGATGTCAGTGCTTGCGTTTGACCCATTTTGGATGCCGTTAACTGCGAACAGAGATGTAGAAGCACAGTGACATCATAACCATGACGATTATGAAGGTTTCAAGCAACATACCTAAACGTTCAGCAGCAGCTTTAACGCGTAATGCGCGGGTTTTGAAGATGTCTTCTGCTTTACGTTCAAGATAATGCCCGATGTCACCGCCGATGATGACGGTTGAAGCATAGCCGCTTAGGAAATCTTTGAAGATGTCCAATGAAGTCTTTTTTGCAGCCAGATCAAGAGCAGAGAGCGGGTCAACGCCGAAGATTTCAACGTCTTTTATGATATCTCTGGCTTCTTTACTCATTGCGGGCATGAGGTCCACTTGAGTTAACCGTTTAAAGCTGGTGTAGGGTGCGATGCCTCCTGACGACATGACGCTGATGTATGCGGCGGCGAAAGGCATTTCACGTTCTAACCCTGAGGATCTTTCGCTGGCGTTGTTCATTGGAACAATCAGAAAACCCACAACAACAAACAACGGCAGAAAAGCCAAAGCCAGAATGGGCAAAAACCCAAAGGTCAAAGCTATCCCGGCGGCTACAACGGAAATTGGCAATGTTAACATTGCGACGAAGAACATTAGCGAAATGTAGGTTTCAGGGTAGATTCTCACTCGACCTTTTTCCAAGTTAGTCTTAATTTGGGGAAAAACATTCTTCAAAACGTAGGGAGCGTAGCGCCCGAAGAGGCGAAACGATAAAGCTTCAAACTTATCTAGAAGCGGCAACTGGTTTAGCCTCCTCATTTTCCAGTATTTTATGGTAGAACTCTTTTGGTCTAGCGTAGTACTCCGCAATTATTGAAGCAACTTCTCTGTAACTTCGTATTTTTTCCTTCCGCATCCACTTCAATACGTTAGTTCGTCGTTGCATTTCTTCGATGAGTTGTTCCCGTGTTATGCCGAGGCGCTCTGCAAAGTTAGTTAACAAAAAGCTTGATTGTATATCGGTAACTTGCTGGTCTTTTATGGGATCCCATTTGAAGGATTCTATGAATTTTTCAGAATCGACAATTTCGTTGACGGAGAGGATACGGCGGTATGCTTTCTTCTCACCGTTCTTTACCAAGTGAACACGTTGAACAGACATGACGATGTTCATGAGTGGAATGTATGCTGGCGAAATGTCCATGGGTTTTTGGGTTAAACGTCTAACAGCTGATTGAACATTTTCAGCGTGCATGGTACACATGCCACCGTGGCCTGTTGCCAGAGCCTGGAACAGAACATATGCTTCTTGACCTCGAACTTCGCCTACAATCATCAAGTCGGGGCGGTGCCGCATACAAGTTTTCACTAAGTCGAAAAGTGCAACTTCACCCACGCTGCTGCCACCTAAACCGTAACTCTGACGAGCAATGAGTGAAACCCAGTTTTCATGAGACAAGTTGAGTTCGGCAGTTTCTTCGATGGTCATGATTTTGCTGCCTGGCTTAATAAGACAGCCTAAAGCGTTCAACGCTGTAGTTTTACCTGCAGCGGTTCCACCGAGAACCATGATTGATGCACGGTTTTCAAGGCAAATCCAAAGGTAAGCCGCCATTTCCTCGGTGAAAGTGCCGATGTTGATTAAGTCAATAATTGAGTAGGGGTCTTCACGGAACTTTCTGATTGTAAAAGCTGTACCGAAAGGTGTGATTTCTCGTCTATATGCCACGGCCAATCTATGTTTGCCGGGCAAAGACGCATCCACGATGGGGAAGGCACTGCTAACGTGTTTCCCTGCCATGTGAACAAGTTTAACGACTAAGTTGTCGAGGTCCTCATCACTTTCAAATTGCAAATTAGTTTCTATACTTTCAAAGTTGCGGTGCCAAATATACACTGGTTTTTGGACACCATCGCAGGAAATGTCTTCAATGTTAGGGTCACGCATCAATGGGTCAATTTTTCCAAACCCAACCAAATCCCGCTCTGCGTGGTAGAGGATTTTGTACCAGGAGACATCTGGAAGCCAGCCGAGGCTGATTCGGTATTTGTCAACTATTTTTTTGGCTTCTTCAGCGAAAAACTTTCTTGGGTCAGTTATTTCTTCTTTGGGTGACTCAATTTCCGCTAATAGGATTTCTAAAATTCTTTGATAAATTGCCCGTTCCATGGGGTCAAGCTGGAGTTCGTCGAGGACGTATTTGTTTTCCCCCGTTTTTGGGTCTTGAACTATCACTACTTGAGCGAAGGGTTCGTAGAGTGGATATTTATCGACGATTTTTATGCCCTTTTGCACGGTTTTAGCTATTGGAGTTGGTTCGGGCTCAGGCTGTTTTTTTGAAAAGTTTAGGTTTATTTTGAATTTTAATTTTGGAAGATGGATGTTTTTTATTTTTGCTTTTGTGTTTGAGTTTTGGCCTTTGATGGTTTGGTTCATTCTTTGGAGGCGTGCTTTGAAGGCGATGTTTGATTGGTGGAGCTTGGCTTTGGCAGCTGCGATTTTTTCTTTGAATTTTTGGTTGAAATTGAGTTTGCTCATAGTGGGTCGTTGTTCGTATTTCAGCCCCAACCACTATTAAATATTATGTCTCACTATACCGTACTAACAATATGTACTACAGATATACAACAACACAAACAAACCATTTTTAAACCCACAAAACATCACATACACAACCAAGCACGGAAGAATAACACTTGAACCAAACCGCAAAAATCATCCACCAAGCCAAAAAAGAAAACAGAAAAGCACTCCTCGAACCCGAAGCCAAAACAATCTGCGCAGAATACGGCATCCCAGTAAACAAATTCCAACTCGCAAAAACAGAAAAAGAAGCCTCAACATACGCCGACGAAATAGGCTACCCAATCGTCCTAAAAATTGTGTCCCCAGACATAATCCACAAATCCGACGCAGGCGGAGTCAAAGTTAACCTAAAAAACCCCCAAGAAGTCGCCGCCGCCTACAGACAAATAATCGAAAACGCCAAAAAATACAAGGCAGACGCCAAAATCGTCGGAGTCTTGGTGCAGGAGATGGCGCCGCAATCCACCGAAGTCATCGTTGGGGCAATCCAAGACCCGCAGTTTGGGCAAACCATCATGTTTGGACTCGGCGGAATATTCGTAGAACTCCTAAAAGACGTAAACTTCCGTGTCGCACCCATAACGGCTGAAGATGCCAAAGAAATGATAACCCAACTTAAAGCCTACCCGCTCCTAAACGGCTACCGCAACACGCCCCCAGCAGACCTCGACGCACTTATCAGCATACTTTGCAGCGTTTCACGCCTCGTCATGGAAAACCCAGAAATCAAAGAACTCGACCTCAACCCAGTCATGGCATACCCAAAAGGCGCAAAAACAGTTGACGCAAGAATAATACTAGAATAAACCCAACCCTTATTTTACCTCAAATCCGACCCGTAATAAGCGGTAGCGGCGCATTATTCTTTTAAGCAGTCTTATCCTGTTAAAAATAGTTCTTAAAACAAAGAACCAAAAAATCGGGGAATTATTGTTTTTTTGTTAGTTCTTCGAGGATTTCTTTGGCTCGGTCCACGCGGACTTTGCGTTCTTTAACCATGCGTTCCGCAACAACGTCGATTTGGTTGTCTTTGGCGCCTGCGGTGACTGCAATGTTTCGGGCGTGCAGAGACATGTGACCGCGTTGGATGCCTTCGCTTGACAATGCTCTAAGGGCAGCTAAGTTTTGGGCTAAACCTACAGCCGCTAGAACTTCTCCGAATTCGTTGGCGGATTTAACATTGAGGATTTTCATAGCAATTCTTGCGATGGGATGGGTTTTTACTGCGCCCCCTATTAAGCCCACAGCCATTGGTAATTCGATTGTGCCGTCTAAATCGCCGTTTTTGTTCTTGACCCATTTTGAGAAGCTGGTGTATGGTCCGTTGAATGCTGCGTAAGCGTGTCCGCCTGCTTCGATGGCGCGGTGGTCGTTGCCGGTTGCTAAGACGACGGCGATTATGCCGTTCATGGCGCCTTTGTTGTGGGTTGCTGCGCGATAGGGGTCAGCTGCTGCGAATGCCGAGGCGTAGGCAATTCCATCGACGACTGCTTCGCCGCCGACTGCTTCTTTGGGAACGGTGCAGGTGGCTTTGGCGAGGCGTTTCACGGCGAGGTTGCTTATTATTCTGAGGTAGACGTGTCCACCGGTGAGTTGCTCAATCATGGGGGATATGGCTTCTGCCATGGTGTTAACTGCGTTGGCTCCCATGGCGTCTCGGCAATCAACAAACAGGTGCACGATGAGCATTTGTCCCATGGTTGTGTCTATGACTCGGGCGTCGAGGTCTTTTGCGCCGCCGCCGAAGGAGTTGAGGACGGGGTCTTGGTCGTTTGCTTTCTTGAGCAATTCAGCTTTGGCACCTAAAACTTGTTTTTTGGCTACGTTGGCGTCCTTTAGTTTGACCACTTGGATTTGCCCAATCATAACTGGTGCGGTGCTGCTGGTGTGGAATCCTCCGCCGTCTCGAACCATCTTGGCGGCGTAGCTGGCTGCAGCAATTACGCTTGGCTCTTCAGTCGCCATGGGGATGAGGTAGTCTTTGTCGTTTATCTGGAAGTTAACGCCGATACCCATAGGTTCGGGGAAGACACCGATAACGTTTTCAACCATATGGTCCGCCACATCCATTGGGAGCGAACCTGTGTTCTCCAGTAAACGAACTTCTTCGTCGGTTAAACCTGCGAAGTCTTTGATGATTGCTAGCCGCTCTTTGGGCGGAAGCTTGTAGAAGCCTGAGATTGTTGATGACTTAGCCATTCATTACCACTGTGCAGTTGTGTGTTTGGGTTTTAGCTTTTAAACTTTAACCAACCCACAAACCAAAACCTTGTGGCTACAGGGTGGTTTGACCGTTTGCACGGGGCATGGCAACCGCAGAGACGCCTAAGCGCTTGCGGATTTCCCGAGCTAACGCGTCGCCGTTGCTGCGGAAATTGTCCGTGATGACCTGCTTAGCTTTTGAGCGCTTAACGTATTCAATTAATCCGTCAAAATCTGAGTGGTCACTTAGCGCAACCAAATGTTCGCGGTCGCCAATTTGCCTACAAGGATTCCGAAATTCCCAGCCGCTAACACAGATTCGAGCGTTCCTGATTCCCACATGCTGCCGCTGATTCATATGGTAGAAAGCAACACAGGGCAAATTGCCGTCTAAGAGTTCGTGTCCTTCATGGTCGGTGGACAGTGAGAGACAACCCAATTTCATACCATGTTTCTCACAGACTTTGGTTACTTCGTAGACACGTTCGGGCATAACAAAGGGCACTTCAACATCTGCATTCCGCAAAATCTGCATAATTTCTTGTAGTTTGCCATGGTAACCAAACACGTAAACTGTGCCACCCCGAAGGCGTTTTTCAATCATGGAAACCAGAAGTTCTCGCACATCCACGTCGAAGTTGCGCCTGCACGATGGGCTCCCATACGTGGCTTCAACCACCAAAACATCGCAATCTACAACTGGCGTGCCGTCCAATCGGAAGTCGCCTGTCCATACGATACGTATACCGCCTGCATCTTCAACCAAAACTTGGCAGGCACCCAAGATGTGGTTTGCTTTGATGAAGCTGATTTTTTCGTCGCCGTACTTGAGGACCTTACCATATTCGAGGGTTTTTACGGTTTGGGCATCTTTTAGTTTGAGTGATTCATTGAGGGTTTGGGTGAGGTCTCGGGTGGCTTTTGTCATCAAAACCTTCTCGCATCCCTTCAAACTAGTTCGCAAACCGTAGAGGTGGTCTGCGTGAGCATGGGTTACAACGCGGAGAGGTCTTGATGCGTCGTGGGCATCGCAAGCGACACTGTCCCCTAACAGAACCGCGCCACTCTTCGTCACCGATGCCCGCTCAGCCAAACCGATTCTTCCGTTAAGTTTTTTCTGCTAACCAACCGATAAGCAGCTCAGTATTATCAGTTTCAATGTTGACTCTTATGGGACCCAAGGGTGACTCCGCAGTTTGCTCGGAAAACGAAATGTGCCCAGCAAAAGCCACTTGTTTGTTTAAGCAAAAAGAAATCATGTTGCCGCGGATAGATTTGAAGAGGAGTCTTCTTGCTGCATCGCGGATTCGGTCGTTGTGCAACATATTACGAAGTTTTATGAGTGACTTTTCCCCTTTCGCCACCGCCGTTAGGGTGTTGCCTTTAGCGGCGGGTTTGACAGTTATGGTTGCGTTGTCCAAAAAGTTGGTGACCGCTGTCCTAACGTTTTCTTCGCTTTCAGTTGGATAAATTTCGGTTTCAACGAAAACTGTTACTTCAACCATTTCTCCTCAATCGTCCCCAATGCTTCCTTCACTTTAGCTTTAACATACTCGAAGCTATTATCGTTCACTATTATCTGCTGTGCCATCGCTATAACGTTGCCTAAACCAACGCCGAGTTCCCGCATGTCACGTTCATGGAAGACTCTCCATTCTGAGGCGTCATCGCTTCGGCGTCGATTCGAGAGGCGGCTGAAACGTGTTTCTGGTGAAGCGTGGACAGCCACAAGGCTGAATTTGGCAAAATTCTCCTTGAATATGTCGGCTTCGTAGAGACTTCTTAAGCCATCAACGAGGACTTTAGGGCTAGTTTGTTCCGCTATTTTTGGGATGCATTTCTGTGCAATCACATAGTTTCCTCCTTCTGCTCGCAGTTCAAGCATGACTTTGCCCACATTCTGAGGCGTCAAATCTAACCCGCGTTTGGTTGTTTCTTGCCTAACCACATCGCCCATAACCACAACATCATAGCCCAACTCGCGTGCTGAATCAACAACCAAAGATTTTCCTGACCCAGGCATCCCAGCTAAACCAATAACCAGTTTGTCAGCGTTCACGTTAACTTACCCTTTTTTGGTTGTATAGCAACATCATTGATTAAAGCATTTACTCTCGCTGCGTTTTCGTTTATTACTGCATCTTTGTTCAAGGTTTTCCAACACAACGTTATTTTCTTAAGAATTCTGCTGTTATAAGCGATAAAAGCAGAATTTTATTGTAGGAGTTTATGGCTGACTATGCTGATGGTGCGCTGTTATGGGGATTGTTGGGTTGGGGCGTTGGCAAAGAGCAGTTGCATTTTCGCCATAGCGGAATTTAACATGGGTTCCTAAGTATTGCAGTTGATAACTTGGTCGGTCGATATAGGCTTCGGCTGGCTTAGCTGCTAAGGGTTTCTTAGACTCATTTTAAAAAAAGGAAAATAGAAAAAGATTGGTGGTTTTATAGTCTTTTCTTAACTACTATTATGATAACTGCGCCTACTATTGCGATAGCGATGATGATTGCTATGGTTGCACCAAGTATGTACATGTCTGTTGGAGATTGAGTCACTTGTGGTTGAGCAGTTGCTGTCGGTGCAGATTCGTCTACGGCAAAGGCTGTTTCTGCATGTGATGGCCAATATGATTGAGAACCCGCAAACGTTGAAATAACCGTGTATTTTCCTGCGATGTTTGGTTGCCATTCATAACTGAAGCATCCGTTGGCGTCGCTTGTTGTTTCGCCGATGTTGCGGTAGTTGCCATTAGCGTCGATAACGTCAATTGTCACTTTCACTCCGGTAGCGTTTGTTGGTCTTGGTTGGTTCATGTACACGTATTCCATCCATGGAGTCATGCTTTCGTCAGAGACTGCTGGGACACCGTTTGGGAAGCGAGCTGCTTGTTCAGTTTGGCTCAAGCCAGCAGAAATGTCTGTCACTGTGCCTTCGATTAGGACACTGCTGCTAGTCAGAGAGACTTTCGGTGAAGTTGTCGTTGACATAGCGCTTGGGCCCCTGCCGAATGAGTATACCCGTCCATCGTATCCGTTGAATGCTGTGTATTGGCCGTCTGCAATTGCAAAGTCACACCACCAGCCTTGAATACTCCAGATTCCTTGTCCGGTGGTTGCATTTATAACGTGTAGTCGTTCGCCTCTGTATAGCGGATCGTTTGGTGAGTGTTCGCCTGTGGCTGCGTAGACTTTTCCATCAGCAACGCCGAATCCCATGGAGATCCCAGTCGAAGAACGGATAGTCTCCATAAGGTGTTACTAGCCCCGAGTCGCCAGCGTAGTATTGCCAGAGTAAGTCGCCGTTGGTTAAGTCGTATGCCATTATATATCCGTCATAAGCTGCCATGTAGAGTCTTCCGTAAGCGCTTTCCATGCACCAGCCGCCAGTATAACTAGCCCAGTCGCTGGCGTTACGTGTCGGGGTATAATATTTTACTTCTCCAGTGTTTACGTCAATGGCTAAAGCCTGTAAGGTTTCTTTCTTGTAGTTGAGGTAGACTCCTGAATCACTGTCTAAATGCGTTCCTCCGCCGCCTCTCCATATGCTTGGGTCTTCGATTAGCTGATAGTTCTTTTCCCACATTATCTTGCCGTCACTAGCTCTTATGCCTGCTAAGTAGACTGTATTTGGCGATGTAGTGATGTTTACTGATCGAGCAATTATCCATTTTCCGTCGCATTCGCCGCCGTTAGTGCCGAAAGCATAATCGGCTGATAGGTATTGGCCTGCTGAGTTATGTGGTCTTGGCACAGATACGTTGTATACATAGCCGGCTAAGCCATTATAGGGTATTGTTCTTGAAGGGGTCCATGAAGTATTGCTTCCCAGCGGTTTTACTGTTTGGTAGAAGCTCCATTTGGTTAGATAGCCTGCGGAGAGGGTGTATATGTATAAGTCGTTTGTTACGCCTACGTCTGTGTCGTTAGTAATAATTGCGCCGGCTAGCTGGAGCGTTGGTTATGTTGAAGACGTTATCGCCAGTGCGGGGGTCATAGAAGTTGAGGTTGGTGCCTGTGCGTTGTATTAGGAAGTCGATTGTTCCATGTGCGTTTTCCCAGTTATTAGCAAAAGAGAAGCCACACGTGATTGTGTAATCACTTCTTCTGAATAGTTCTTTTCCAGTAGCAAGGTCGTAGCAGACATAGCCAGCGGTAGTTTGCTGGCCCAATCTTTAGGTTGCTGTAGAGTTTTCCGTTGAGAATCATTGGCGCAAATTTGCTTTGGTATGATTCGCCGTTGTAGTAGTCGCTCTCGCCCATTTCTCCTCCGACAATGCCTCCGTTGTCAAAGACGTTTGACCATAGTATGTGTGCAGTGTTTGGTGCTGTTCCGTATGGTTGGAAGTTAGTCCAATACCTGTTTTGTGAGCCGCCCATTCCCATCCTTAGCCAATTACTTGTTTGATCTGCCCATAGTTGGTTTGAAGCGTCAATCGGGCGTGTCCAATATTCTGTTGGTAATGGAGTTTCAACCCAGTTGGCTATTGGTTCTTGCTGGGCAGTGAAAGTTGCGGGTCTGCTTTGGGCAGCTTTGAATGAAACGGGAGTCTTGAAGTATTGAACATTTTCGAATGATTCGCCTGGGTAGTAAGCATTAATAGTGTAGGTTCCCAGTTTGGTGGGTACGTAACTAAATGCTACGGTACCTAACGAATCGGTTTCTGTGAATGTTCTGTTTTCACTTATGCCATCAGGGTCGGTGACTGTCACGACGTAGTTGTGGTATCTGGCGAATCGAAGTAGCCCGTCACCTGCGCTTAAGTTTTGTGCAATGTATGTACTTGGATTAACATTTGCCCAAACGACAATCATTGTTGATTGGCCGACGCCTATTTTGTTTGGGCCTGCTGCGGCAAAAAGCGTAAATTGTCTTGATGTTACTTGTGAGTCAGCTGTTGGCGTTGCAAGAAATATCATTAAGATCATTGGTATTAGCATTAGGATCGATAAGAACTGTTTATTTTTTCGGTGGTTCAGTTTTGGACTGTGGTTCTTGAAGCGAAGAGATAGCAATTTAATTTGCGTATTTTTCATTTTTTTTCCTCTAAATTTGTTTGTTGTAGATGAGCGCTTAGTTTTCTCATCTAGAAAAAATTAATTTCCTTGCTAGGTGTATATTAAATTTTTTTATATCACAAAATTTCAAGGTTCTTTGATTAAAAAAATTTCAATAATTTTATATCTCAAGTATGTTGCCATTTGATTAAGTAACAATGCGTAATGGATTCTGTAACACATTTCATCTATCGATCCACACGTAAGGGTCAAAAACGTGGAATAACTAACCAATCACTTCACTTTATTGGTTTTTTTACTGTCAATAACGATTGAATTGACAAATTACTTTGAAGACACCCAAACGGGTTTTCCATCAACAGTCTCCCTCTGAGAAGGCAACGGGCAGGGTAAATCCAAAGCTTCAAACACTCCTTGCTCAGTTTCTCCAGCTACTGCCACACCATCTCTGATTAAGCCTTCACTGTACTTGAGTCGCATTCCTTTTGAGAACGCGTGGCCTGCAAGCCACATATTATGGTCAGCTGAACCGGTGCGTACAAGCAGATGAATTCCGAAAGTCGATATTTTTGCACGGTAAAAATCAACTTGAAAAAGACCTTGTTTACATGGTACGAAGGCTTTGATGACGCTATTGCCTGCACAGTTAGGTTTAGCTTTTAACTGCTTGAGTTTTTCATTTATTTTCTGCCATTCAGCGTCACTTTTTGCTACGACCACAAAGTCGATATCGTGTATTTTGATTTTTTGACGTCTTATGCTTCCTGCAAGTTCCATTTGATCGCATAGAGTTTCGACTGTTGCTTTGATCTGGGCTGCTATCTTCTCGGCTTCTTTAAGGTCCAATTCAGCAATAATTTTTACGGTGTCTTGAGGAAATAGTGTGGATTGTTTTTTCATCATTTTAATCATTTATCGTTGAGGTTCCTTATTAGGTTCGTCTATGGGATTGTCGGAGACTAGAAATCTGTGCTCAAGTTTGCGCAACTTCCTTTGGCGACCCAATAGAATAGACATGAACCATAGGCTCAAAGAGTATAGGTTTTGTCGCATTGCTACTCTCCGAAGAGAAAATCCTGCATAAATCCATCATCTCCTCAAAGGCCTGCTTATCCTCATCACTGGTTAACGCTTTCCTAAAAGCCCTCCAGGTGTTGATCTCAAACTCCCAAAGCAAAACGATACGCAGGAACAGTCTTACCCAAACTTGCTAAGCCTCCAAACAATAACAACCCTCACCGAAATAACATAAAAAGAAATCGAACCAACTACTATTTCACACAGTGGAGAGGTAAGTAAAATTGAAAAAATTCAACTTTTTTGGGAGCTGGGCTTTTTGATGCTTTCTAAAAACTATGGCAGAGTTCTTTAGGCGCGGGGAGGATCCTTAAGAACGGGCGGTTTACTCGCTATTCGAGGTGTTGCTTGTCTCTAATTTTTGACTAGAAATGCAAGATAGATCTAAGAAACACTACAAGAGAAGTTAATGTAACTACAGTTATTACAAGCAGACCTACCGCTATTCTCATCTTAACTTGTTTTCGATGTTTACGTTGTTCAAGCCTTAAGTCAGAGCGATTTTTAGCGCCATACAAGCTTAAAAAAATACGTTGAAAAGTGGGCATACCTTTGGCTTTAGCAACGACAAGTTCTCTTTTTGCGCTTCTACCTACTTTTTTTTGTCTTTTTTCTTTTCCATCGGTCATTAATCTGTTTTAAATTCGTTTGCTCGTCGCCTTATAACGTAGAGATGTTTATTTTTATTTATATGGTTTTTTGGTCTTGGGGTGCCAAAACGACTTTCTGAGGGTTCCCGCTTTACTTGGACATCTTCACGATAGAGTACCTGTTAGGTTTTTGAATCCTTTGTTATTTTTATTAATTCCTTAGGTTCAGCTATCATGCTTTTGCATTTAGCGCAAACTTGAGTTGTAAGCGGCAAATAAGCCGGCACAAAAACTTCCATCTTTGGCTCATCATTATCCAAATGAATCATAACTTTCTGAGTGCGTATATTGTTCCATTTTCCACAACCGCATTTCAGTCTGAGTGTTGCCTTGATATTGGTTGTTGTAAAATAGCTCTGGGAAGATTTGTCATCTTTGCTCATTTTAGTTATTCCTTCTCCTAATCTTTAATGAACCTTTTTTGTAGTGCTTGTATGGATTGTAATTTTGCCCTATTTCTTGAAGTATTTTTGAGATGGGTTCAGCGTCTTTTCTTTGTTTACCGGAGGCTTGTTTGAAGCCAAATCCAGATGTCTATAGAAGGTGTGGCTAACAAAAATAGTTTCTTTTGCCAAAAGTCTACTTTTTTTGAGGAAAGCTTCTCTCCCTTAAGCCACTCTAACAAACAATTGATTGCTTCAATCAACATTGAAATCTTGTGCGTAGTTAATGGGTGCCAACAGCCTAACTCTATTGCTCTTTGAAATAAACTTCTTTATAGTTCAGCAGAGAAGGTTAGTAATCAGCTTTTGGCTTGGTCGGTTGTTGTCTCAAGTTTGCAACAACACAGTCTTAATAGTTTTGATGAGAAGAATCTCGTCAGAGGAACAGGCATGATTTCTGCAATAATATTAGTAAACACAGAACCACAATCCCAAGAACAAGTGCTAAAAAGCATAAAAATAGTTGAAGGTGTCGAAGAAGCTCATGAGCTATACGGCGGAGTTTACGATTTAATAGTTAAAACCAAAGCTTCATCGATTGAAGAGCTGAAGAACATAACAAGATTGGGAATAAGAAATGTGGAAGGTGTTACAAGCTCACTGACATTGATGATAGTTGCTGAACCAATTCAGAGAATGCAAAGATTAGAATCTTCGAGCACCCAATACCCTGGACTTTTTGAGCCTATGATTGAGGTCCTAAATTTTTTAGCCCCCATTCATTAACAATATGGTTGGCGGCGCATCGGTTGCTACAAAGAAGAAGACAAACATTCCCCCACCTTCTTCTTCTCTATATCTTAATCCCAAATTGAAAGTTTTAGAATACACAGCCTCCGTACCTTACCATATGTCTACTTAATTCTCAAACATAGCACGGCAAAACTTTAACACCAGCAGTGCATACAACGGCAGACATGGCCCAGAACGTGTGGTTACACAAAAAAACTTCAACATATTCCCACACTACACCCACACTGCCCAACATACAATCCATGATGACAGTGTGAAACAAACCCTCGCCCACACACAAACTACAAGAGAGAAACAACCTAAAACAAAAAAGCAAACAAAACCAAAGCCCCAAGCGTATTGTGCAATGTTAGGCGCCCCACACCCACACAAAAAGAAAAAGTAAGATGAGCACGAGAGACGTCCCTCGAAACCTGCAAATAAGCATTTATGAGGGATATGTGTTAAAAATAGTGAAGATACAAAATGACAGAACCAGAACCACAAATTAGAAGCTTCATCGCTTTCGACATGAAAAACGACAACGTTTTAAACAGGCTTGCCGCAGCACAAAAAATGTTGATCCAAACAAACGCCGACCTAAAACTTGTTGAACCAAAAAACATACACATTACACTAAGATTTCTTGGCGGAATCAGCCCAGAAATGGTAGAAAAAGTTTATGGAGTTATGAAAAACGTAAAGTTCAGCCCATTCAACATCCAACTCTCAGGCTTAGGGGTTTTCCCCACCCTCAACTACCCAAGGGTAGTCTGGGCAGGAATAACCGACGGCGCTGAACAACTCAAAAGCATCTTCGAGCAGTTAGAACCACAAATCCACGAATTAGGTTTTGCACCAGACCCCAACGGGTTCAGCCCCCACTTAACAATCGCACGGGTACGCTCAGGTGCAAACAAACAACGCTTAGTTGACCTCGTCACTAAACAAGCAAATTACGATTTTGGCAACATAAGAGCAGACTGTCTACGGCTCAAAAAAAGCCAACTCTCACCAAAGGGACCAACTTACTCAACCCTCAAGGAATATTGCCCCTAAATGATAACCCATGGAAAAAGAAGTACAACACCTTTCCGAGCGGATTCTTAAAAAAATCACGCCCAAAAAAGAGGAATACACTAAAATTGAAGCATTAAGCCGCGAACTCGAACAAAAAATCAAAGCGGCTTGCCAACAAGAAGGCATCCCTGCAATTGTGCGCGTTGAAGGCTCTGTTGCCAAAGACACCTGGTTAAGCGAAAACCCAGATATCGATATTTTTATGCGATTGCCAACTTCGATTCCACGCAAAAACCTCGGCGACATCGGGCTAAAAATTGCAAAAAAAGCTGCTGGCAAGGCTAAGCAGTTGGAACGTTTCGCTGAGCATCCTTACCTCCAAATTTTCGTTGACGGTTACCGCGTCGACATTGTCCCCTGTTATGATGCTAAGCCCGGCGAGTGGCAAAGCGCCACGGACCGAACACCCTACCATACAGATTATATCAAGAAATACTTGTCAAAAGAGATGTGTGGCGAGGTGCGGCTTCTCAAAAAATTCATGCAGGGAGTTGATGTCTATGGTGCCGAGATTAAGGTTGGCGGTTTCAGCGGTTACCTCTGTGAGCTTCTAATTATGAAGTACTGCTCTTTCGCTGGAACTATACATGCCTTCGCTCAATACAATCGGCGTGTAGTAATCGACATAGAAGGCTTCTATGCAGATAGAGAAAACGAACTCTCACTCCTCTTCCCAGAGCCATTAGTAATCGTTGACCCAGTTGACAAAGGAAGAAACGTTGCATCAGCCGTACAACCCCAAAAACTCTTCACGTTCATTGGAGCAGCGAGGGCATTTTTGAAAAAGCCATCTGCAGACTTCTTTTATCCCCCAAAACAAGCGATTCTATCTGCTGGAGCCCTGAGGCATCAACTTGGAGAACGTGGCTCATCTATAGTGTTTCTGGTTATCGGCGAGCTAAACGCTGTCCCAGACGTTCTATGGGGACAACTCTACCGCACCAAACGTTCACTGCGAACCATGCTGGAAACAAACGATTTTAAGGTTCTAAAAGATGCAGTCTGGAATAACGAAAAAACCCAAAGCGTGTTCATGTTTGAGTTGGAACAACAAGTGTTACCCAACATCAAGAAGCATTTGGGGCCGCCGCTTGAACGGGAAACGGAATCTGAGAAATACCTAGCCAAGTATGGTGACAGCGATTTAGTTATTTCTGGTCCATATATAGAAGATGGACGTTGGATAGCGGAGTTACCTCGTAAAACCACTGATGCCCAAATACTGTTGAAGCAGAAATTGGCGGATGGTGGCAAAAACGCAGGTGTCGCCGATTTAATCGCAAAAACCGTGCAGAAAAACCTAAAAGTCCTTGTTAACGACGAAGTGCTTGAAGTTTACCAGAAAAACAAGGATTTCGCCGCGTTCTTAACCGATTTTCTCTTAGGCAAACCTTTCTGGCTAAAGAATTAAAGAGCCTAAATATGTCAGATGATTATTGGGAAACAGCTTATGAAATCGGGGAATACAAACACTAGGAATTCAAGTATCCCTACCCTGAACTTACCGCACTAGTAGCCGCTAACGTTATTCCAAAAAACGCGAAAGTTCTTGATGGTGGCTCAGGCGGCGGATTAGACGCAGTCTTTCTGGCAAAATGTGGTTTCAAGGTAACAGACATTGATATCTCCGTTGTAGCATTAAGAATCGCAGAAAAAAGAGCCAAAAAAGCTTTTACAAAAGTTAATTGGATCAGAGGAAGCAGCCTGGAGCTGCCTCTGCAAAAAGAATGTTTTTGATTTGATTATTGACCGTGGATTATTCCACCTTATCGAAAACCCAGACAGACCCCAGTACGCTTCAGAAGCATACCGAGTATTAAAAAAAGGCGGCAAACTTCTGATACGAGGGAAAATCACAGAGTCAGCCCATGGCCAATTCAATCCGATAACCAAGAAAGCCGTCGACAGATATTTTTCCAACTCCAAGTTCAAAAAGGGACCTGTACTACCTATGCCTCTATTTTCTGTAGAGGGATCGATGGATGCAACTATTGTGATGATCTATTGTGATGATTCAGAAAAGAGGGCGAAAATAGCCTTTTACTGTGTTACGGAGTGATACCAGCTGATAATATACTCGGGTAAGTTGAGTCCGCGTTCGCCGAGACGTTCCGCAAGTTTTACAGGTAACGGGCTGAGCACGTAAGCTGCTCTGGTGTAGAAGCGTCTTGGGGTTGATGCCTTAACTTCTTCGGGTAAAATGATTTTAAGGTCTGCTTTTTTGGCGAGAGTTGAGTCTTTGTTGCTTGTTATAGCAAAGACGGTGCCGCCGAATTTCTTGAGCACATCCGCCCAAATAATAACTGGACGGGTTTCGCCTGAGAATGAAAGCAGAATTTCGAGGTCGCCAGCTCTTGGGTGCGGTGTATTTACACCTCTTGTAATGTAAACGTTGTCGCCAAGGAAACTCTTAATGTGGAATAATCGCACTCCAGTCATCTTTGCGATTTCGTTAGCTGTACCTTTTCCGCCCAAAAACAGGTTGGTTCGTTTTTCAAGTAAGTCAACGAGTTGGGTGTAGGTTTCGCTGTTAACGTTGGCATCTATCATGTCGCCGACTTTCTCGAATTCCTCTTCGCACAAACGGAAGACATCGCTGACTGGGAGGTTACGAAATATGGCTTCTATCATACTGTTGAGAAGTTCAAGAGTGCCGAGTTCGAATATATCGCCCATCATGCCTGTTTCAGCGTATTCGGCGCCGGGCTTGGATTTGCCGCGTCCCTTTATCTCGACGCTGTGGCCGTATTTGTTGGTGATTTCAGCTAAGGGCGAGGATGGCGCTGAGGTGAAGAGGCCCATGGAGAAATGCGAGGTTTTCTTTTCTTCAATATATTTGGCTAGGTCCTGTGCCATGACAAGTGGGTCGTCGCTGTAGCCGCTGCCCGAGTTCATGAGAAGCAGGGTTTTTTTGTAACGGCGTTCCAGGTCTGGTGCGGCGTCGTACATGCTTTTTCCTGGGAAGCCTGGATCGTCGGGTGTTAAGACGACTTTGTTTCGCCAGCCCACTTGACTAATCGCAATCTGGCTCATAGCAGCGTTAAGTGAATATAATGAGCGCCCTGATCCACCGCAGATAACACAGTCCGCGGAATTGAGGGCTTCGTATAAGGGTGCAAGTTCTCTTTTTTTGATACTCATGATGTTTTCTTGGATTCTGTTAACGTAGCCTATGGTACTGATTTTGCTTTTGATACCAACCGCACCTTCAGTATTCACAACATTTAGGAATTAGCTATATTATTCTTGCGCTTGCAAGTCAACAAAACCGCCAACTACCCCGATCAGACGAAATGTTGTTTACAAATATGTTTGGATTTTAATGGCGAATCATTGGAGAAACGATAGAGGTAGAGGTCGCTATTTAAGAAACGAAAAAAATCTCGACCAATAAAGAATGTTTATATCAAAAGAAAACATCAAGCCATAAAGGTTAGTGACAAGAATGTCAGAAAACGGCTCTGAAAAATTCCAGTTCCTAGTCAAATTAGCCCTCGAAAACGGGGCAACCGACGCAAAAATCATCTCCACCAGCAAAGTCGTAGTCGAAGACCGCGTGGTCCTCAAATGCAAAGTCGGCTGCAACCACTACGGCAAAACCCTCGCCTGCCCACCCTACACGCCCTCAGCTGAGGAATTCCGAAAAATCGTCAGCGAATACAGCTACGCCATGTTCATGAAATACAAATCAACCGCAGAAGCCGCACCTGAAGTTTTAGCCAAACTAATGGTCGCAGAAACCGACACTACCGTTTCCAAAGAAATTAAGGAAAAAGCCGCCAAATTCTGGCAAGATTGGAAAGATGACAAACGCAAAATGCTGGAAAGTGTTGTGGGTCTGGAAAAAGCAGCGATGAACAAAGGCTACAGTTTAGCTATTTCGTTCATTTCGGGGCATTGTCAACTCTGCGAAAAATGCAATACCGAAACACGCATTTGCCGCAACCCCAATTTGGCAAGGTGGTCAGAAGATGCAGTTGGTGTGAACGTAAAGAAAACCGCTGCTAACGCTGGAATTCCAGTTACTTTTCCGTTTGCCAAGAACCCAGAATCCTTCGCGATACTGCTCATAGACTGAGTAGGGAAAAGCTAAAATAATCTAGATTTCCAACACAGCAAGCATGAAGATACTCCTGGATGAAATGTATGCTGGTTTAAAAGAATACTTTGAAACTTTAGGCTATGAAGCTGTAACTTCTGAAGAAGCGGGTTTAAAGATTGCGAAGGACCGCGACATAGTTGAATACGCCGGGAAGCATGGCTTGATTTTGGTTACGCAATATCGGAAACCTGCAGAGCTTGCAGAGTTACTTGGGGTCAAATGCGTTTACGTTTCCAATTTGATGATTGCCAAACTCGTTGACCAAAAAATCAAGGAAATGCAACTCTAGACATTGATGTGCCGCAGGTACTTGTTCCAAAGGTACGAAGCCGCATAACCCGCCACGCCGCCTGAAACAGGACCCATAAAAAGGACCAGCATATCGAGCATTGTACTTCTCTGCACAAACAAACTAACAATCGAGAAACCCTGCGAATTAATGTACTCCGGAAAAATGGCGAAAGCAGAATAGCTAGAAACGGCAATCAACAATGTGGCCAAAGTCATGGCTGCAATTAACCTGTTGCGGTTTACGCCTTGAGGAGAACCTTTGATTTTGAAGACAAATAGGAAAACGTCGACGAATACGCCAAAGAGGAAAGCGAAGAAGAACGTGAACGGCCCAAGGGCTGGACTGACTAAAGCGGTTAAGAGTCCACCGACTGCGCCGACGTACATTGCGCCGCCTTTTGGGATGAAAAGAGAGCTTAAAGCCAGCAATACAGCTTGGACGACAATGATGAGGTAGTTTAGTGGTGGCGGCAGGAACACGTTGGTGACGAAGATTACGGCTCCGAAGAGAGCAACTATGAATAATCGTTGAATCTTCTGCATCCAAGTCCCTTTTTAGTATAGCAGTTGAGGTTGCATCTAAAAAGGTTAATGATAAAACGTTGAAGGCTGAGAAATTCTTGGTGGTTTCAATTTAATTTTAACGGAAAGTTATAAATTGGCAAGATACAATACTAAATACCATATAATAATTAACTTATAAATGTAAAATTGGGGTTAAGGGAAAATGAGCACTCACGCAGAAGATTTGAAACTTCGCTTAATGACAATCGAACTGTTACGAACGGCAAAGTACAAGCGAAACATTACTTACCGGGAATTAGCCTCAAAAACAGGCTTACCCGTCACTGTTCTTAGCCGCTACGCAAAAGGCCACGTGCTTCCAAATACGACAAGAGCCAAACAACTCTGGCGCGTGTTAACCAAACTCGTCGGTTTAGAAGCGGAACTGCGTAGCAGAATAAAATTCGACGACATCGGCTACTTTGACAACACCGAAATCGTCGGCGACTACAACATTCTCCAACAAGCCGCAAACCACGCCCTCGCCAACTTCGCTGGCAAACGTGTAACAAAAATTCTAACAGCAGCGGTCGACGGCATCCCGCTCGCCACCATGGTCGCCAACTCCTTGGGCGTTAACCTCATAGTTGCCAAACGTAACAAAGAAGTGGGTGTAAAAGCCTTCCTCGAAGAAACCTACATTCTCGGTAGAGACTCAGGAGTCACCGTTACACTCTATATCCCCAAAGAGTCAATCAAAAAACGTGACTCAGTGCTCATAGTTGACGACATGATTAAGAGCGGCGAAACACAAGAGGCGCTAGTAAACCTTGTGAAGAAGTCGAAAGCTGAGGTTTCAGGCATCTTCTCACTAATTGCTGTTGGCGAGGAATGGAAGAAACGACTAAAATCAGCAGAAGACTCACCTGTTGAAGTCGTCACTCACCTAAAATCCCCTTTTGACACATCCACTTAAGCGAAAACTTAAGCAACATTTTCCATTTAGTTAATCAGTAGAGTGAGAACATTGAGCAAAATCGGCCACATAACCATCCTTGTCAAGGACCAAGACGAAGCTCTAAAATTCTATATTGAAAAACTCGGATTCCAAAAACGGCAAGACACCATTTTATGGGGAAACATGCGGTGGGTAACGGTTTCGCTGAAAGGCCAAAGTGACCTTGAGTTAACTTTTGTGGTGGCTGACAGTGATGATAAGCGCAAGGCTTTGGGAAAGCAAGCGGGAGACCATGTTTTTCTTACGTTAGAAACCGATGATTGCCGAAGAGATCATAAAGTGATGAAGGCAAAAGGCGTAAAGTTTTATGGTAAGCCCGAGATGCGGGAGTGGGGCGTTGAAGTGGTTTTTGAGGATTTATATGGAAACCTCTTTGATTTGGTTCAACGCTTCAATCATTAGAGACAGAAAATCTTTAACACAACCGTTCACAAATATCCGTTATTACATTATCATTTTGAGGTAACTGAAGATGCGGATGATCAAGTGGCAAAACGGAAAAGTAATCACACTCGACCAAACCAAACTGCCCCTCCAAGAAGTCACCCTGGAAATCCGAACAGTCGACCAGATGGCTGAAGCCATAAAAGTCCTCCGTGTCAGAGGTGCCCCACTTTTGGGCGCAGCCGCAGGATTCGGCGTAGCATTAGCAGCTTACCACTCACATGCCAAAACCAAAGAAAAATTGCTATCGGAACTGGAAACCGCTGGCACAGTAATTAAACGTCAAAGACCAACCGCCGTGAACCTGTTCTGGGGCGTAGACCGCGTCCTAAACAAAGCCAAGAACGTTTTAGGCGATGTTGAAGAAATCAAGGCAACAGTCATTGAGGAGGCACAGAAAATTGCCGACGAAGATGCCGCCCAAAACCACGCCATGGGCAAAAACGGCTCAGTCCTCATTAAAGACGGCGACACAATCCTCACCCATTGCAATGCTGGGGAGTTGGCAACTGTCGAATACGGAACTGCCTTGGGTGTTGTCCGCGCAGCTTGGGAAGAAGGCAAAAAAATCAAGGTCATCGCCGACGAAACCAGACCGCTTCTTCAGGGCGCAAGACTAACTACATACGAGCTTAAACGCGACGGGATACCCGTTACATTGATTACGGATAACATGGCAGGCTATGTCATGAGCCAAGGTTTGGTTAACTTGGTGATTGTGGGCGCTGACCGCATCGTGCAGGATGCCGTGTTCAACAAAATCGGCACCTATAGCGTTGCCGTGTTGGCGCATGAACATAAAATTCCCTTCTATGTTGCCGCGCCCAAATCAACCTTCGATTTGACTCGCAAAGCCGCCGACGTGGAAGTAGAGGAAAGAAAGCCCGAGGAAGTCACCAATATAGGCGGCATACAAGTCGCACCCAATGGAATAGCAGTTATGAATCCTTCTTTTGACCCCACACCCCTCAAATACATCACAGCAATCATAACCGAAGACCGCATTATCTACAACAAAAATTTTGGTGAATTTAAGAAAGGAAAAGTTTAGTTTTCTGTTTAGACAAGTGTTCTTTCTGTTGGCAAAGTGTTAAATGCAACTTAATCAGATAGAAAAATACTCATTTTCTCCTAAGCTTGGAGGTGAAAAAAAATTGAGTTTGAAAACTGAAAACGCCAACTTTCATCCTAACCGAATCAGATTCATGTTTGTCCTAAACATCGTTGTTGCTTTAAGCTTCGGCTTAGCGCTCCTAATTATGCCAATTCAAATGTACAGTTTCGTCGGTAACACTTCTCAAGAAGTAATATGGTCAAGTTACGGTTCCAGCTACATGGTGGCACTTGGCCTATTAGCGATTGCTGGTCTTCGCTCCCCTGTGAAATTCTCGATGATTCTAGTGGTGCAGGCCATTGCTAAAGCGGTTTGGTTAATAGGAGCCATAGTTCCAGCATTAGTCGCGGGATCAATGCCTTTTTACGCCATCTATTTGGCAGCCACATTCATACCGTTCATCGTCGGCGACTTATTAGTGGTTCCATGGCGCCACATCATCGAAAAGTGACTTCAAAGCAAAATCACCCCACCTTCCCCATTATTCAACTATAAAGCATAACATTAAAGAGCAAAATCCAAAGATTACATGCTGATTATCGATGACTGAAAACAAGAAGGCTCCAGTGGAATTTCGAACAAGCGGTGTTCTAGCCGAGAAGGGCGTCATCGTTTCCGAACAAAGCAACATAGATGCTCTTTCATCACGCGGCTACGGTACATTAGAGAATAAAGTTTTCAAACTCACCTTTTACGAATCATTATATCTTTTAGATAAGGGTATGCTTGAGATTAAAGACCAAAAAGGCAAAAACATCGATTTTCAAAGCCTCTTGCACTGTTACGAAGCTCAAAACGACAACGCCTGGGTCAATTATCTCGTTTATCGCGATCTACGAAGCCGCGGATACGTAGTTCGCGAAGGCTTCGGCGGCAGCATCGACTTCCGCATATACGAACGCGGCACCTACGGCAAAGACACCGCACCCTACCTGATCATGGTTACACAAGAAGGCAAACCCCTCCCCGTAAACGACCTTGCAGACGCATTAACCAAATGCAACAGCCAAAAGAAAGAACTAATTCTAGCCGTCACAAACCGCCGCGGCGAAGTTGTACATTACTCAGTCTCTCCTCTAAGCTTCAACAAACTAGGGCAGGATCAAGACGAAGATGAGTAGACCCAAGAACTATGCTTGGGATGCAAAAGACTACGCTAAAAACTCGCAGAATCAGTTTCAATGGGCAAAAGAACTGATTCCGAAACTAAAACTGCAGGGCACTGAATCGCTGTTGGACATCGGCTGCGGCGACGGCAAAATCACTGTAGAAATCGCAAAAGCTTTGCCAAACGGCAAAGTCGTCGGTATCGACAGCTCCCCTGAAATGATAAATTTAGCAAAAACCTCTTTTCCTATTGAGCAGTGCCCCAACTTCACGTTCAAAGTAATAGATGCACGAAACATTCCCTTCCAAGAGGAATTTGACATAGCCTTCTCCAACGCTGCATTACACTGGATAATAGACCAGAAAGCAGTCCTGAAGTGTGTACAAAGAAGCCTAAAGCCACAGGGCAGAATCCTCTTACAGATGGCAGGCAAAGGCAACGCACAAGCAGTACTGAGCCTTTTCGATGAGTTGCTTGTTTTGTCACAGTGGAGATGCTATTTTGACGGCTTCACGTTTCCTTACGCCTTCCCAAACCCCCAAGAATACAAGCAGTTGCTAGTGCAAGCAGGTTTGAAGCCGGTGAGAGTTGAACTTTTTCCTCGGGACATGAAGTTTCCAAGTGCTGAGGGATTGGCTGGGTGGGTTCGCACTACATGGCTGCCTTTCACCGAACGGATACCAATTCAACTACGAGATAGCTTCGTAAAGGAAATCGTTAGCGGCTATATCACAAATCACCCAGCTGACGCAGAAGGTATTGTTCATTTGGCTATGGTTAGATTGGAAGTTGAAGCAATTAAGCCATGAGCGAGAGTTTAATAGAATAATTGCACCAATTAGCTTGTTTAGGAGCAAATATGCATGCCAGCTTTTCAGCCTGTCCGCGGAATGAGAGATCTAATCGGTGAAGAAGCCCAAACCTTCACATACATCACAGCTAAAGCGAGAGAAACCGCTTCCCTTTACGGCTACAAAGAAGTTATAACACCCCATGTTGAGCCGCTTGAACTTTTAAGCGCCAAATCGGGCGAAGAAATCCGCCAGCGCATGTTCATATTCAAAGACCTCGGCGACCGCCAAGTGGCGTTGCGCCCAGAGTTCACAGCTTCAATAGCAAGGTTAGCCACAACTGCTCTCAAAAACGAACCTAAACCTTTCCGATTGTTCTCGGTTGGTACAGTTTACCGTTATGATGAACCCCAGCGTGGGCGGTACCGAGAGTTTTGGCAATCAAACTTTGAATTAATGGGTTCAGCTAAACCTGAAGCTGACGCTGAAGTAGTTTTGCTGACGAATAACTTGATGAAAATGCTGGGGCTGCATGGTTACGCATTTAAAATAGGGCACATAGGCGTCATTCGAGGCATCCTCAGCCAAGACGGTATCGACGAGAAAACCCAGAACGCATTCTTGCAGAGGATGGATAAAAAAGAGTATGATGAAGCACTTAAGCTAGTAGAATCCGAGAAGTGCCGAGCCACATTAAAAGACCTGATCACTATTAGGGGTAACGATTGGCTTGACGTGGTTGAGCAACTTCAAAGTCTAGTTGTAGGCTATGAGAAAGCAAAGGCTGCAGTAGAAAACCTCGCTGAAGTCCTAAAACTTTTAACTGAAAGCACCGACCTAACCCTTGCGGTTGAGCCAGCATTCGCGCGAGGCTTAGAATACTATACAGGCATTATTTTTGAAATCTACATCCCAGGGTTGGACATTGCTTTGGGCGGCGGAGGGCGATATGACAAACTAATTGAAGCATTCGGTGGTGAACCCACACCCGCAGTTGGTTGCGCTCACGGAATCGATCGTATAGCTATTGCTTTGCAAACCCAGAAAACAGCACTTTCTGCAAAGGCGAAGAAGAAGGTTGCAGTTTTACCCATAACCGAAAATATTAAGTCTGAAGCGCTTAAAATTGCCCAGCAACTACGTGCGGCTGGTGTTAGAGTCGAGTTTGAGGTTATGGGCAGAAAGATGGCGAAAGCCCTCGAAGATGCGGACAAACGCGAAGTAGATTTTGCAGTTATCGTTGGCGAGCGGGAACTCAAAGAAGGCGCTGTGGTTCTTAAGGATTTAGCGAAGAGAGAACAAAGCACAATCGCAATCGATAAACTGGTTGAAAAAATCAAAAGTTAAAAAGATAATAAATTTTGAAGCCTCAAAAAAGAGGCTTTTTGATTAGAGTCGTTTGATGTAGCGGTTGACTTCCCACTCGGTAACCTGGGTGCGGTATAGGTCCCATTCGTTGCGTTTTTCTTTGAGGAAGTTCTCGAAGGCAGTTTGTCCGAGGGTTTCCCGTATTAAGTCGCTAGTTTCAAGTTCGTCGAGTGCTTCTTTCAGTGATTCGGGTAGTGATACGATTCCGCGTGCTTTGCGTTCTTCGTAGGTCATGTGATAAACGTTGAGTTCAACTGGATCGCCGGGGTCAATCTTGTTCTTTATGCCGTCTAAACCTGTTGCTAAAAGCACTGCGAATTGTAGGTATGGGTTGCCTGAGCCGTCTGGGCATCGGATTTCGCATCTAGCTGCGCCTTTTCTTCCGCCGAAGTTGGGTACGCGGATGAGGGGACTACGGTTTTTGTGAGCCCATGCAAGGTAGACTGGTGCTTCGTATCCTGGGACTAAGCGTTTGTAGCTGTTAGGCCATGAGTCAAGGACTGCCGCCATCTTTCGTCCGTGGGCGAGTTGTCCTCCGATGAAGTTTCTGGCTATGTCTGAGAGAAAACCGTTTTTGGCGTCGTCTGAGTAGAACATGTTTTGAGTTATGTCTTTGTTCCAAAGGCTTTGGTGAACGTGCATACCGCTGCCGTTGATGCCTTGGAAGGGTTTAGGCATGTAGGTGGTGACGTAGCCTGCTCTTGCCGCAACGACTTTTCCGCACATTTTCATGGTTATGGCGCGGTCAGCGGTTTCGATAGCCTCGCCGTATTTGAAGTCAATTTCGTTTTGTCCCAACGCGACTTCATGGTGGCTTAGCTCTATTTCAATGCCGAATGCTTCAGCTGTGTCTGCGATTTCACGGCGTAAATCGTCTGTCAAGTCGCTGGGATGGAAATCAAAGTAGCCTGCTAAATCGATTGGTGTTGGTAGGCCGCCTGTTTCGCTTTCTTTTACTATAAAGAACTCTAGTTCGGGAGCGCAGATGAAGGTGTAACCTGCTTTGGCTGCTTTTTCTACGGTGCGTTCAAGGACGTAGCGTGGGTCGCCTTCGAATCGTTTGTTCTGAGGAGTATAGATATCGCAGAGGAGTCTGCAGGATGATTTCTCTTTTGGCCTCCAGGGTAAAACTGCGAAGGTTGTTGGGTCTGGGAAGAGGACCATGTCGGATTCTTCGATTGGTCGGTAACCAGTGATTGAGGATCCGTCGAAGGATTGGCCGTTTTCGAAGATGCTCTCCATGTTTTTTGAATTGACTGCTATGTTCTTTAGCATGCCGTTTATGTCAGTGAATTGCAGTCTAACGAATTTTATTTCTTGCTCTTGAATTTGTTGGATAACTTTGGATACTGCTTCTTTCCACGCGGGGTTTTTGAAATTTTTCATTTTTCTCATTCTCCTTGTGAGGTTTGGCTTTAGTCTCCATATGTTATGGAAACCAGATTAAACGTAAACATATATAAATTTATCGCTCTAATAGCATCGATAAATGTTCAATAAGTAAGCAAATTTCTAAAATAGTGTGCGCAAGACTTATTGATTAATTCGCGGTAAAAAAAGATAAAAAATCACTTTTAAACTAGTCAAATAACCAAAAATTCTGCCATTATCGCTCTCTACGAAGGAAATCACCAATATCCAATACGTTTTTCACCACAATTTCATTACCAAAGGCGGAATCACGCAATTTTTCAACAATTCTGCCAAAACCTAAACATTCGCCAAATTCGTTAAACACCAAAGTATTCGTATATTTCTTGCTAGGACCCTGAGCACGCATGATACTTTTCCTCAAAACATCTCTGCCGCAGATGAAGAGCCAGCTTGCCTTTGTATTCAAAATAATTCGGTTAGCTTCTTTTTTCGCAAGCATTCCGAGCAAATAAAAGCTTGGGAAGAACTTTCCTTCCTTGGCTTTTCCTAAATAAACTCCCGCGGAAAAAAAATCTTGCCGAACCAGCGGCTTCAAAACAGGATTTACAAGGTAAAAACGTCCAGTGTGCTCAACCACCAAATCCAAGTTTAACGCGATTTGCACGCCGAATTGTGCGGCAAAGTCTGTTATTGTGCGGGTGTTCATGTTTGTGGGCTCCGTTTTTTCATTTTGCAAACAAAGAAGCCTTGAGTTTCTTTGGGCCACAGTCGTTTGCAGTTTTTAATCGATGGGTCTAGTTGTTTGCCAAAGACGTTGGTTAATCCTTTTTCTCCGCTGCAGTATATTTCTTCAGTTTGCAAGTTGAGGTTTTTTATTGCCCAATCTATGTTCAACTCGTTTTCTTCAGGCTCAAGAGAACAGGTCGAGTAAACCATTTCGCCCTCGTCACTTAGGCAACCTGTCGCTTCGGTTAGAATTTCCCGTTGCAGGCCAGCGTTGCGTTCAACATCTTTTAGGGTTCGATTTGAGAACCAGTTTTTGTCGGCTGCAAAATTCCCTGAGCAAGGGGCATCAACCAACACCCTATCAAACTTGAAGCCCAAGGTTGAAGCGTGACGTGCATCCAACAAGTAAACCACCACGTTACTAACGCGGCAGCGCTCCACGTGGTTAACTAACGCGTTCAACCGCCACTTATCCACATCCAAAGCCACAATTCCACCCAAATTCTCCATCAAATCCGCCAAATGAATGGTTTTACCGCCCGGAGCTGCCGCTATATCGAGCACTTTTTTTCCTTTGAGGCGCGTAAAAACTGAAACGGGGATTTGCGCAGCTGCTTCTTGAATTGAATACATGCCGAGGAGGTATTCGGCTGTTGCGCCAGCAGAAACTTTTGAGTTCAGCACCCAATAACCTGATTCGAGGAAGGGAATTTTTTGTAGGTGTACGCCTAAGTCTGAGAGCCTTTGGATGAGTTTTTTGCCTTTCGCGTTTGTGTTGTTCACGCGGATGACTTGGCGTAACGTGACCTCTTTGTAGTGCCAGCCTAGCCGTTCGTAGCGGTCTATGAAAAATTCTTTACCAGACATTAACTTTAATTGACTAAATCATTGATAAAAACTTTTCAAAACAACTGCAGGATCTAGTTGGCTTTAAGGGTGGATTGCGGTGTTTGGTTAAACGGGTCCAGTTTGTCGTATTTTTTGTATCGCCAGTAGCCAAAGGAAGCCAGCCAAGACAAGATAAATATACCGATGATTCCGAAGCCTATCAATTCAAAGTTTATTGCGTTGAGCCAACTCCAGAATAACCCGTTGAGGTTTAATTCGGTTGAGAGCACTTGCAGAAGCTCTATGGTGCCGACTGCCCAAGCTACGAGGACGGAGATAACTGTGACAGTGAGGTTGTAGTATATTTTTCTGATTGGGTTTAGAAACGCCCAGCCGTAAGCAACCCGCATGGCGACACCGTCTGCAGTATCAACAGTGACCATTCCGCAGGTAAACAGCAACGGCAAAATTAAGATATAGTAGAGGGGGATGCTGGTGGAAACACCGATGCCAACGCTTATGGCGATTAAGGCAACTTCGCTGGCAGTGTCGAAGCCTAACCCGAAGAGTACGCCGACGGGATATATGTGCCAAGGTTTGCTGATAACTCTGAAAAGTGGGCGGAAGAAGCGATTCATAAACCCGCGATTTTCGAGCAAGTTGTCGAGTTCTTCTTGGTTGAGTTTGCCTTGTTTTAGGGTTTGGAAAATCTTGTAAATACCAATTACGATTACGGCGTTTATGAAGCCGATAATCCAAAGGAAACTTCCTGAAACCAGCGTGCCTAAGATGGCGCCAGTGCTTTGTAGAGCAGGTATGTTGGTTGCGACAGCTCTTGTTGCCAATATTAAAGCGATTATCAAGGCCACAACTACCGTTGAATGACCCAAAGAGAACCACATGCCAACCGTGGTAGGGCGTTTCCCTTCTTGCATGAGTTTGCGTGTAGTGTTGTCGATGGCTGCGATGTGGTCTGCGTCGACTCCGTGGCGTAACCCGAAAACATAGGCAACGATACCTAAGCCCCCGAGAACGACGGCGATTTTTCCGATGACGAATGCTGCTGAGAAACCAACTACAGTGACAGCTATTAGCACGGTGAAGATTGTGGCTAGTTTTATTTTTTCATCGCGTGAGAGGTTGATTGTTGCTTGGTCCACCATCTTTCTTCTACTCTCAGTAACACTTTACTCGTGAAACGTGTTACTGTATGTATAAAAGCTTTTAGGCACAACAAACAGTTTCTAACCGTGAATAGCTATGTCTAAAATCGTCCGCATAGGAGTAACATTTCCACCTGAACTCCTCAAAGACTTCGACGAAATCACCACAAAAATGGGCTACGAAAGCCGTAGCAAAGCCATCCAAGATGCAGTCCGACTCTACGTTTCCGAACGCAAATGGGTAAAAGAAGAAAACTCACAGCAAACGGGCGTCCTATTGATGGTTTATGACCATGACACAAAAGGTTTAGAAAGCGACCTAACGGAAGAACAGCACCAACACACTGAATTAATTTCTTCCACAATGCACATACATTTGGGCGAACGCGACTGCCTAGAAGTCATCGCAGTAAAAGGCAAAGGTTCAGAGATCAGGCACCTAAGCGACCATTTAGCCTCAAGAAGAGGAGTAAAAATCCTCAAATCAATGATCGTTTCAGTTTAACTTTTGACTGCAAACATCCTTTCCAATGAGGTTCGAGCCTTCTTTGCGACTGCTTGAGGAACCTTAACCACATTCTTCTCCTCTTTTAAAGCAGCGTATAGTCTGTCAAGCGTTGTCAATTTCATGTTGGGGCAAATGGCTCCTTCGTAAGCGAGATAGAAGTTTTTCTGTGGGTTTTCTTTGCGCAATCGATGCAGGATGCCTTCTTCTGTGCCGACTATGAAGTCTTTAGCATGGGATTCTCTGGCGTAACGGCACATTTTTGAGGTGCTGCCGATAAAGTCTGCGGCTTTACGCATTTCGGAGCTACATTCAGGATGAGCCATCGCGATGGCACCTGGATGCTGCATCTTGAGGACTTTAACGTCTTCAGGCTGGAATAAGAGGTGAGTGGGGCAGAAACCGTTGGCTGGAATCGGGATTAGTTTTTTGCCTGTTTTTTCACTGACATATTCAGCTAGGTTCTTATCTGGACCAAACAAGATTGTGTCTGCGTCGAGAGATTTTATAACTTCAACTGCGTTGGCGCTTGTGCAGCAGACGTCGCATTCAGCCTTACATGAAGCCAAAGTATTAACGTACAAAACCGCTGGTGCACCCGGATACTGCTTTTTAGCGCGTTTAATCTCATCAACCGTCAGCATCTGCGCCATCGGGCAACGAGCACCTAAACAAGGCAAAAGAACCTTCTTTTTTGGGTTCAAAATCGCCGCGGATTCAGCCATAAAATCTACTGCTGAAAAAACAATTATTTCCGCGTCCTTCTCTTCAACTGCTTTTCGACTAAGTTCTATACTGTCACCGACATAATCGGCAATATCCTGAATTTCTGGCCGCTGATAGTTATGAGCCAGAATCACCGCTTTCTTTTCTTTCTTGAGTTTTAGGATTTTGTCCGATAAAGCCATATTTTCGCCTATTTAGACTTAAATGTGAAAAATAAAGAGGACAAGTTAACAGATATATGCTTTTACCCTCAAATGTGGTCTTTGAACCTTAAAAACAGAGAAAACAAGTTGCCAAGCCTTTGAAAACGACCATGAAAGGTGGAAAAAGCCAATTACTTTATAATTAGAGTTCAACAATAACAAATCAGGTTGATTGGTTTGACCGCTGATGCAACTCGAACAAAAAAGCCAAAGCTGCCTAAAAAACGGTTGCTAAAGAAAGTTAATCGAAAATAAGCCTCAGCTCAATTGTTCATGATACTTTTTTGATAAATAATAGTTAGAGTGCTCTGGAACATTTAGCTAAAAAAATAAAGAAATTAAAAATAGTTCAGGGGTAGATTATGGCTGTTTTTGAGAAGCCAAATATTTGAGGTGGAATGGCTTGATTACTATTCCGCCCTTCAAGTCAGCATTGAAAGTTTGGCTTTCAACAACCCAATCTGACATTTCTGAATCAAGAGCTCTGATAAACTCTGCAAAGTTTTCGAAGTTTTCATGAAGCGAAATGCAAACTGTATCCCAGCCCATGCCTCTTCCATCTAAAGCCATAATCACGTTGGTTTGCTTCATGAACCATTCTTTAATCTTATGTAATGCCTGAGTTTTCTCTTGGCCAGCTGCATATTTTAGTTTACTCTTCAAAAATGTTATTGCAGCTATTTCAAACCCTATTTGACCGAATTTAGGAATCACAGTGTACCCTTCGATATAGTTTTCTTCCAGCATTGCTCGTCTTCGAGTTACTGTCGGCTGAGAAACACCTAAGGCTTTTGCAAGTTGCCTGTCGCTTCTGTGCGAGTCTTTCATGAGTTCAAACAGAATCTTGTAGTCAATTGGTTTCAATTCTTTCATTACAATCAACTTAACCGCTTTTTGTTATCCAATAGCATTTTTTGCCATCATATATAAACATCATGTTGGATAACTAGAAAAACTTCCAGTATAACATGCAGACATGCAATAGGAACTCTTAAGAGAAAAAACTTGTTCTAAACATGAGGGAGCCCAAAAAATATGCCGATACAAATACAAAACCAGATAGAACAGGAAATCACACATTTTCTTAGCGATTTAATTCGTATAAACACAACTAACCCTCCTGGAAATGAGACAAAAGCGGCACATTTCATAGCCGAATACCTCGCAAAAGATGAATTAATATCCGAAATTATCGAGTCGGCATCTGGCAGGGGCAGCGTAATCACTCGATTAAAGGGCTCAGGTGAAAAACCTAACTTACTCTTGCTTTCACATTTAGACGTTGTTGCTGCGAACCCTGCGGAATGGAGCGTTGACCCCTTTGATGGCACAGTTAAAGACGGCTATATCTATGGCAGGGGGGGCATACACATGAAAGGCATGACGGCTGTAGAAGTGTTAACTCTTCTGCTCCTCAAAAGAAACAAAGTCCCGCTCAAAGGCGACATAGTTTTAGCAGCGACCGCGGACGAGGAAAAAGGTGGCGAAGAACGCGCAGGCTACCTATTGAGAAACCATAAAGAAAAGGTTTGGTGCCCATTACGTCCTCAACCAGGGCGGAGTAGCCATTCCACAAAAAAAAGGCAACATCTACCCAGTACAAACAGCCGAAAAAGGCATCCTTTGGTTCAAAATAAAAGCCAAAGGCACCCTGGACACGGTTCAACACCAAACACTGCAGACAACGCTATCGTACGCATGAACAAAGTCATAACTAAACTTGGAGATTACCAACCAGAAACATTGTATGTGCCAACCCTTCGGCAATTTCTTACCGAAGTATCAAAACTTAACCCCAGCCTGGAAACGTATTTTTCACGTTTACTCACAAATCCAAAGCAGAGCGAACAAATCCTTGACGAATTAGCTAAGACAGATAAGGCGTTGGCTGAAAAATAAGGCCACAACCAAAATGACCATAACACCAACAATAATTCATGGCGGGATAAAAGAAAACGTTATCCCATCAGAATGCGACACCGTTTTCGATTGCCGAGTATTGCCCGGGCAAAGCGTGGAAGAAGCGCTTCCCACAATCAAGACTCTGCTTAAAGATATGGACATGGATAAATTGAGTTTTGAGATTATTCAGATGCATGATGGCAACGAATCAACCACTCAAACCCCGCTCTACGGCGCTATCACAGATGTTCTGAAAGAGTTTGAACCAACCTGTGGCGTAACACCGACCCTGACGACGGGCGGTACAGATTCACGTTTCTTAGAGAAACAGGCAGCATATGCTACGGTTTCCATCCAATGCGACCAGACGAACCTAACGATGAACTGGAAAAGCGCATGCATGGCATCGATGAACGAATAACCATTGAAAA
>CAWDAV010000002.1:0-117327 GCA_963800365.1 Candidatus Bathyarchaeota archaeon
GGCGCCGCCGAAAGGACTCGAACCTTTGACCTACTGATTAACAGTCAGTTGCACTACCGGGCTGTGCAACGGCGGCAAACCATCATTCTCTCCTCTTTCAGATTCACAAGACTATTTAAGTTTAGCCATGCTCCCAGAAAAGACTATTGGAAAATCCAGACTAAATTGACCTAATTCAGAGGTTTTTAATTACTCAGTAGGCGTAACCTATGAACAAGAAGACATTCAAGCTCATCTCAAAGGGCAAAACAATTCATAAGCCCATAGATTACTGCCAACAAATCAATCAAACGAATAATCGTTCCAATGCCAGTCTGCAGAATAACATTATTCCAACTATGAGTTCAGCGATTAGACGATGGATTATTTTTTGCAATCGATTTAACTATAGCAGCGCATTTTCGTCGCACTCTTAATTTAGTGCGCCATATCCTCAGTAGGCGTCTAAACAAAATCGGCTACACTAAAAGATTGGGCAGGTTGAAAAAAAGAAAAGAGATTGATTAAGTTGTTTTTATACTCGCTTTCTTACGGCTAACAGTATTATTGCGCCCACAACTGCGATTGCTACAATTATGGCTGCGGTTGCATAGAAGAGGTTGGCATCGTTTGATTGGGTAGCAACTATTGGTTGTTGTGTTTGCTGTGGAGATACTTCGTCAGCTACAAAGGCTGCTTGAGAGCTTGAGGGCCAATAAGAAGCGGACCCTTCGAATGTCGCGATAACTGTGTATTTGCCGGGGACATCTGGTTTCCAGTCAAAACTGTAGAATCCAGAGGCGTCACTAGTTGTGTTGCCAATTGTTCGGAAGTTGCCGTTGCCATCGATGACGTCAATTCTAACTGGAACACCAGTTGCATTTGTTGGGCGTGCTTGCTGTGAATAAACATATTCCATCCATGCTTCTTCGCTGTCATCGGAGACTGCTGGAACACCATTTGGAAAACGTGCGGCTTGTTCAGTTTGTTTTGTGCCTGGCGAGATGTCAGTTACTGAACCATGGATCACTAATGATTTTCCTACTTCAACGCCTGAATCAGGAGCTGCAACAGTTAACTCGCTTGGACCTTTGCCGTAACTGTAGATTTTGTTGTCGTAATAGTTTAAGCCTATTAGGTAACCGTCTGCTACAACTACCGAGCCATAATGGAGCACTTTCCACATTTCCGTTCCATCTGTTGCGTTGATGCAGCGTACGTAAGAGCCGCGCCATAGGGGTTGAGTGCGCCATAGTGGACTTGAGTAGATGAAGATTTTGCCGTCTGCGACGCATGCTATTTGTGCAGGGAAATCGCCGAAGGGTGATTCAGTGCCGATTTGTTGAGGTTCATATTTCCAGAGAACTTTGCCAGTTGTTATGTTGTAGCCAACTAGTATTCCGCCGTTGAGGTATGTGCCAGATATGAGGATACCGTTGTATATGTTGGTGTTGCCCATGCCATAGTACTTCATCGGTTCTTCAGGTTCACTTTGCCAGATTTGCTGTCCAGTTGCGAGACTGTATCCCCAACGTGTCCTAGTCTGTGTGCATGAGAACAAGAAGACTCCGTCTTCTGGGTCAACAGTTCCCATACTTATTGTTTTGTTGCCTGCTGAAGAGGGAGGTGTAAAAGTAACGTTCCATAGCAACGATCCCATACTGCCTTTTGTAGTGTCTAAGTTCAAGGCCCAAAGGTAACCTTGTGAAACTCCTTGTTCATTATTGGTGCCTGGCGTTCCACCAATCATGTATTTGTCTTCGCGAACCGCATAGATGTTGCCTAAGCTTGATTTGAAGGGTAATGATATGTTTAATGAGTAGCCGTGGCTGCCGTCAAAGGTGTAGTTTAGGTAAGGTCTCCAGCTGGCATAGTTGTTGCCTGAAAAGCCAGAGTAGTCTCCGTTCTGGAACATCTGTTGGGTACCTTTCCACCAAATGGCTTGAGTTGTGTTCCAGCATTGCAGATAATAGCTTGGAGCTGCAGTGGTGCCATTGTTAACTATGTAATATCTAAGTATACTTCCGTCTTTTCCGTAGACTGCGGTGCCGCCTGCAGCTCCGAAGGGCCCTCCTCCGCCTCCTGAAGCCCACGTTGGAACGTTGTTTATAGAGCAGATGTAATTGCCTGTGTATGCGTCATACATCATCCAAGTGTTGGCTGTTGCTGCGGTCGTACTCCACAAATATGGGTAACCGCCCATTTGGTTAGCTAACTCTGGATCGTAGATTTGGGCGAACGACAGTGAACCTTGTGAGATAGCTCCGTTTGAGTCAAAGCCGCCACCGATTCCGGTTACTGAACCTGTTGTGTTGCGATAGTACAGTTGCTGTCCAGTGTATAGGTCCATGCAGTACCAGCCTTCACTCATTTGTGGGTTGATAGCATTGTAGAAGACTTTTCCATCCAGAATGTACGGAGAGAATGATAGCCCTCCGTAGTGTGATGTTACATAGCCGTAGTCTCCGAATCGCTCATCCATAACGCCTCCAGTGAATCCAGGGGCTGACCACATTATGTGTGCACTTTCAGGCGCTGAGCCATATCCGAAGGTGGTTGTTGGACCGACGTTTTGAGCTGCGCCTCCCAACCAGTCTCCTGCAAGTGTGTACCAGTATATGTTTGCGCAATTGATTGGACGAGTCCAGTATTCTGTTGGCATGGGTGTTTCAGGCCAGAGAGGTATGGGGTCTTGTTGAACGACGAAGGTTGTGGGATCACTTATGCTCGCTTTGTAGGTGTCGTTTATTGATGCGTAACCTTGCTGTTGTGCGTCTGGTACTCCTGGTTTAAAGGGAAGCCCAGTTATGACTGTTGTTGGGAATTTTACAACGACTGTGTAATTGCCAGTTATGTCGGGTGAATACATTGTGTATCCGCTGCCGACGGGGTCAGAAGCGATAGGTCCTAAAGTGTCATTTGTTCCGTCAGGTCGCATTACGTCTACCGTGAATTGCCATCTGTCTCCATACTGTCCGTTTGCGGTTGGTGGTACGCTGTTAATCCAAAAAATAATTTTCTGTGTTTGGCCAACGCCGATTATGTTATTGCTGACAACGCTGTAGCACCATGTGGGGTAAGTGTATATCGGATAATGTGCTTTAACGGTTTCTAAAGGAACAAGTGTCAAAGTCATTGATAATATCAGAATTGCCGTAATTAAAATAGAAAATTTTTTCTTCATTCTTTCTCTTCCTTGATTTTTGGACAAGCAAAAAAGTGCTCGCCACAAGAAATGCTGTTTCTACTCTAGAAGTATATTAGATTATTGTAGTTTCATCCGAGACTTCCTTAAAAAATATATTTAAAAAGAGATCATTTGAAGCCTAAAATTGCGCTTAAAGGTTAGTTACTTTTTCGAATCTAAGAACATTTATGATTACATATCATACAGTTGAGGGGGGATTCCTTGAAAGGTGCAACTTCTCTTTTGAGGGCAAAGTAATTTAGGGTTTAGCCGTTTCCGCAATCAAAGCTTAGAATTTTTTAGGGCTTTTTTGAATTTCTCAACAAACGCCCCATAATCAAACTCAACCACAGATAGAGGCGCAGCAACCTCAACAATTCTATCTAAGTTCAAAGAGTTCTCAGCGGTTTCCAACGCTTTTGCCCCAAACTTTTCGTACTTAATTTCGACTTCAGGAATCGCGCCCCGTCCTTCGGCATCAGTAATAGGCACTATGCCGAGTAATTCAGCGCCAGCCCGCGCAAACGCTTCTTTCACGATTAGTCGGGTTTCCGCGTTCATATAATCCAAATAAACCTTGTTCAAAATTACTCCCACTGTTTTAATTCCTAACTTTTTGAAGAAGTGCACATAGTTGATTGCGTTTACTATGCCTCCTTCGATTCCTTCTTTATCGCAGCCAGAAACTATTACAGTAGGTACACCTAAAGCTGCTGCGACTTCTGCGGTGGAGCTGGGACGTTCAAGCTGATCGAATAGTAGCCCTGTGAACGCGTTCATGGCGCCCTCGATAACAATAAAATCGTAGTCTTTTTCGGCCGCTTTAGCGGATTCGGCGGCATCTTTCCATCCTGTTTCAGCAACTATAATCGAGGAGTAATCCTGCATAGGCTCTTTTGTTAAGTATAAAGCGGGTACGATGTCACGTATGTCGCCGCCTACTTTTATGACGCCTACACGCCAGCCCTTCATCTTCAAAGCGGCTGCCAAACCCGTGGCAACGAAAGTTTTTCCGCCACCACTCTCTAAAGCTGTAATTAATAGGAAACGGGGTTTTCTTCTTAAATTAGAGTCCACTTTGCTTTTGTGATAGGTCTGGGTTGAAATTCCCACTTCTGCCTTCATTGATGCCTGCAATTTTACGTTTGCCAGTCGAATATTTTGAAGTTCTGTTGCGGTCTATTCCAAGCGATTTAGTAATTCCCTCTATTAGAACAGGGTTTCTATCCAAAAGGGCATGCGGCAAAACACCCACAACATTACCCCCACAGTTTGATGCGCCGGAAACAATATCTTGTTGTTGTCTGCCGTAGTTTAACCGTTTAACATGGGAAATCAGGAAGGTTTTTGCATTTTTTTGTACTGTTATTTCTCCGTAAGTGTGGCAGTGGAAACCTGAAACTTCAGCGCCCAAAGCGTCTGTTAATCGATTAGTTGTTGCGATGGTGGCTTTGACTTGGTCAGTACAAATCAAAGGTTTAAACTCAACATCAAGTAATCCCAGTCCCGGCTTCCGAATTGGCGTTGGCGATAATCGTCCTATGTCTGTTCCTTTAGAAAGTATTTGGAAGCCTGAACACACTCCTAGGACAAGTTTTCCATGGTCAGCCATCTTAAAAATTTCGGTTTCAAGAGGTTTCCCAATGCTTTGAGATTCTACTATGCTGCCTCCAGGAATGATTATCATATCTAGAACATCTGAAGCGGCGCACCCACCTACTAATCCGTCTTCGCGGACAAGATCGGTTGGCAAGTTGCCAAACGTTTCAAAGCAAGGTAATGCGCCCTGCACATAGACTAAACCCACGCGGTGTTTCAAGTATGTTCCCTGAAATTTTGTGTTAGTTATTATTGAGCCTTATTTTAATGTGGTTGATTTTTCAAGACGCTTCGACTAAAAAAGCTTATTCGATTTTTCTGACTTTATACTTTGCGATCGCTGAGAAACCTTTGTAGAATTCCTTCATAAGAGGTGAGTACCATTTATCCTTGAAGCTCCAGTCGAGTAGGTTATCAACCCAGCGGAAGTCGTGTTCAGCGCATCGAATCAGAAGCTGTTTATGGAGGGCGCTGAGTTTTGTTTCTGTAAACCAGTCCTCATTTGTCAGTTTGCCTAAAGGAACGAAGAACAATGGTACGATAAGGCTTCGCATATCTTTTAAGTCATCGATTAAATCCATTGTTTTAGTGACGTCTTCTTCTTTCTCGTCTGGTAACCCCACGATTAATGTGCAGGCAGGAACCAGTTTGTTATCATGCATTAAACCCATGCCGTCGACGACAACATCATGCCAATCGTCAGCCTTGAACGGATGAGCTTTCGCAGGCATAATCTTCTTTGCAACCTCAGAAGAACCAGTTTCTAACCCTACTTCTACACCCCACCAAGTTTGCTTCTGCAAAATAGTCTCTGACAACTTTGAAAAAAGCTTTGGTGACGAAGCTACCGCCGCAACTGAACAGTGACTCCAACTGATGCCATCGACTTTTTTCATCACAGTTTCATGGAGTTTTAGGAGCTTTTCCTCGTTTGGTATAGTGTTATTTGAGCCAAATAGCATAACGTCTTCCGCATGAAGGCAAATGCCTGTGACCTTGCCTGAAGATAGGTTAACGTCAAGTTCACGATTGATTTTTTCAATTGGATACCATCTTAGTGGTCGCAACGTAACGTTGCAGAATTGGCATCCACGGCAGCAGCCTCTTCCAATTTCGATTAAACCGTTGATGGAAGGCTGCACGATGTCAGGAATTTCTTCTAAACTGGGTACTTCACCAACGCCTACTTCGTAGTGACGCGGAAGCTCTTGACCTTCGATGGCTGCCTTAAAGAGTTTTCCTACAACGTTTTCTCCTTCCCCTTCAAAGACACAGTCAATGTCTAAGTCTTTAACTGATTTTTCTCGGTACTTGAACTGCCAAGCACCGGGTCCGCCAACGATAACTTTTAAACCGTTTTGTTTTGCTTTCTTGATAGCTGGACTTTTTAGTAAAGCTTGAAAATGTTTTGCGAGATAGGGTTCTTTTTTGAAGATATAAGCAAGTGTTGTTGAGGCTGGACCTAAACCAAAAGGATCCATCGCGTGGATGCCTAGCACTTTTGCGTCTTTTAGCGGCTTTTCCAGATGGTTTGGGCTAACAGTTTCTACTTTGAAGCCTTCTTTTAGAAGTTGGGCTTCGGTTTTTCTCAAGCCATATGGGGCTGTAAAAGGTTGACCGTTGTTTGTCTTCAGAGGAGGGAAAAAGAGGTAGCTGTAGAGCCATTCAGGAATAAAGTTTGGAGGTGCACAAGTACCGAACCCTAAGAATTCGTTACTGTGATAATTACTCATGAGTGTTCTGTCAGCCGTTAAAAGCACATCTGCCATTCCCTTTCCTCCTTAAGCCCATACTTTTAGAATGCCTTTTGAGCGTCAATCTAGTCAGTTAAACGGAGGATATAACTTTATCCATATTGTTCTGCTTGTATTGCCTACGTTTTGGCGCTCTGCTGATTGCTTAGACATAGTTTGCGAACCTCTTTGGTTTTCGGAAACAATGAAATTCAGCGCTGCTTATTTTTACAGCCGTGTTTCTATGGTACAAATAAAAATAGATTATATCATTCAGTTAGAGGTGTTAGAGGCCCAAGCAACCCAACCAATGAACAGTACACTTACAGCCATTAACAGAAGTATGCCTAAGCCGGTTACTGCTGAAGCTGGACAAACTACAAAGTTAAAGCAAAACCAGCCCTATTTGCGCAATACCAATATCCAACGCGGTCTAAAACAACAAGTTACGCTTTTCATTCTAGAAGATATACTAAACTAATTACTGAAAAGAGTGCAGATATTCTAAATACAAAATACTTTTTTCGTAAGGACTGTTTTTCCTTTTTAGAACAATATATCTCATATCTGACAAAATCAGGGCAATCTCTAAGGTTACACACTCGTGTGCATTTAGCACAAGGTATTTGCATCTTCTGATCGTTGCTAATAGCATGTGTTCCCATTTTTCTTTACTCTTATCTAATGAGATATTTGACAGTTTTTTCTTTATAGATTTTGCGGTCGGCAAGACAAATCGAAGGTTGCTTCAATTATCCAATTTTTGACAAAATTAGATTAAACCCCAAAACCTAAAAACATGGATGTGTTAAGTTCTTTGGACCAATAGCCCGTGGATTGTTGATAAGTTTCAGTTCCTCTAGTCACCTTCAGTTTAAACATACGTCGTCTTGTTGGCTCCAAACATAGCTTCCTTCAACATCTCGCTGGTTGTTTGCGTGAATGCCTTTCACCTCATAGATCATACGCTAAAGCAAAGATTGAGAATGCAAGCTCGCCAACGATTAGTAAGGCTATAGTTGTGTAGTTGTGTATTCAGGGGCAAACACAGCGATGAGCGAAATTCCAACAATTATAATAATTCCGATAAACACCGCTAAAAACAGCAAACCATAACCGTCTTGCGCTGCCATTACATCTTATCTCCCTATGCTTAGCCACATACCGCATATTGCAACTAGGGCAACTGTCAGCTACGTTCTTAACATGGCTGCAACAGTCAACACAGACAGGCTTTCTAAAACCGCTAACAGCTATAGAAGCCAACTAAGAAACCTCCAAAAAAGAAAAAAGGGTTGTGTGCAGGAGGTGCCTTCGGGGATATAAGTATAACTTTATTGTTAGTTTGCTTGAAGATTAAAACGTCCATTTTTTATTTTTAATTAAGGGGAGCGTTAACTGTTTTTATGTAAATGTTGCTGTGAGTTAATTTTACATTAATTTTGGGGGTTTTTGCGTTTTACCTAGAAAAATGTATATCAAGGTAAGCGTGAATTTACTGAAGAAAAGACTTAGTGAGGGGATTGCTTTGAAAACTATGGTAGAGTTTAGATGGCATGGAAGAGGCGGACAGGGCGCTTGGACAGCCAGCGAACTTTTGGCTAGAACAGCTCTCGATGAGGGCAAATACATTCAATCTTTCCCAGAGTTTGGGCCAGAACGAATGGGTGCGCCAGTAACTGCTTTTACCAGAATAAGCACTGAACCAATAAGGTTACATTGTGCAATCTATGACCCAGATGTAGTGGTAGTTTTAGACAATACACTGCTAAAATCTGTTCCAGTAACCGCTGGATTAAACCGAGATGAAACAAATTTAATTATAAATTCAGCTGAGGAACCAGCCGTTTTGAAAGAAAATCTACGAGTTACCAAGGGCAAAGTTTGGACAGTTCCGGCTACTGAGATTGCTCTGAGAATTTTGGGTGCTCCAATTACCAATACAGCCCTGCTAGGCGTTGTTGCCAAAGCAACTGAAATCGTGACTTTAGAAGGAATCGAAAAAACCTTGAAAGGACGATTTAGACCCGACTTAGCCGAGAAAAACTTTGCAGTCATACAAGAAGCCTACAAGGAGGCAAAAGTGATATGAGCAGCAAAGAAAAAGGTTGGAAAGAAATATCTATCGCTGCTATCCCATCCAAATCAAGCATCGGATTCATGACTGGTGACTGGAAAACCTACATGCCAGTTCGTGACCTTGAAAAATGCACTACTTGCTTAACCTGCGTAATGATGTGCCCCGAGGGCGCGATAAAGTGGCGCCCAGAAATGGGAAAAATCGAGTTCGACTTCAGCTTTTGTAAGGGCTGTGGAATATGCGCAAATGAATGCCCCACTAAAGCAATAACAATGAAAATGCCTGAGGAATAAAAATGACACAAAAACCTAAACAAGAAACTACAGCGATGAACGGTGACGAAGCAGTTGCCTTCGCAGTTAAACAATGCGACGTCGATGTGGTTGCAGCTTACCCAATTACGCCACAAACAATCATCGTTGAAAAATTTAGCGAATATGTCGCAAACGGTGAAGTGCCAACAGAATTCGTCTGCACCGAATCAGAACACAGCGCCATGACCGCATGTCTTGCCGCATCTGCGACAGGAGCACGAACTTTCACCGCCAGCGCATCAGCAGGCTTAGCTCTAATGCATGAAATGCTCTTCGTCACTTCCGGTTCAAGAGCACCAGTTGTAATGGCAGTGGCTAACAGAGCATTGTCCTCACCACTAAACATACATGGCGACCACTCGGACAGCATGGCTGAACGTGACAGCGGATGGATACAGATTTACGTGGAAAACGCTCAGGAAGCATACGACTCCACCATTCAAGCCTTCAGGATAGCTGAAGACATCGGGGTTTCTCTGCCAATAATTGTGGGATTAGATGGATTCACAATCAGCCATACACTCGAACGCGCAGACATTTTACCCGAAGATGCTGTCAAAGGGTTTGTTGGAGAACGCCAATTTCCAATGGTCCTCAATCACGAAGGCAAAACAGTACCCTTCAAACTTGACACTGAAAACCCCATGCTTATGGGACCAAACGTGTCACCCAACTATTATTTCGAGTTTAAACGCCAACAAGAAGAAGCCATGCGAAACGCACTTAAAAAAATCCAAGAAATCAACGCTGAATACGCAAAACTAAGCGGCCGAAGCTACGGCAACGGACTCATCGACCCCTACAAACTCGAAGACGCAGAAATAGCAGTCGTCGTAGTCGGCTCAACTGCTGGAACACTGAAGGTTATCGTTGACCAACTCCGCCAAGAAGGCATCAAAGCAGGTATTCTGCGGCTGCGCACTTTCCGCCCGTTCCCCTTTGAAGACCTCAAAAACGCCCTCAAAAACGTCAAAATCCTCGCAGTTATGGATAAAAGCATGAGTCCAGGAGGTTTAGGTGCACCTGTCTTCAGCGAAGTTAGAAATGCCTTATTCGACTTAAAAGAGCAACCAATCATTGTGAACTATATTTTTGGTTTAGGCGGCAGAGACAGCAGCCCACGTGACCTGCGAAGGATCTTTGAAGACTTGTTGCGAATGGCTAAAACTGGCCAGGTTGACAAGCAAGTGCATTATTTAGGATTAAGGGAGTAGGAGAAGAGAAAAATGACAATTCAAGAATGGAAATTTACAGCTAAAGACATCGCAAACAAACCAGACCTGTTCCTTTCAGGCCACCGTGCATGTGCAGGATGCGGACCAGCCGCTGTGCTGCGTATGATTATGAAGGCAACTCGTGGACCAACCATCGTAACTCAGGCAACAGGTTGCATGGAGATAGTGGGTTCAATATACCCATATTCGTCTTGGGCACTACCCTGGCTTCACACCGCTTTTGAGAATGCTGCAGCAAATGCTTCCGGCATCGAGGCGGCTCTGAAAATACTGAAAAAGAAGGGCAAAATCAAACAAGAACAAATAGACGTCATCGCCATAGCAGGCGACGGCGGAACCGTAGACATCGGCTTACAAGCGTTGTCTGGTGCAGTGGAACGCGGACACGATTTTCTCTTCGTCCTCTACGACAATGAGGGATACATGAACACTGGAATCCAAAGAAGCAGCTCAACTCCCATCGGGGCATCAACAACCACAACCCCAGCAGGTTCCGTTAACCCAGGCAAACTGGAACAGAAAAAACCCATCACCGAAATCATGCTAGCCCACGACATGAAATACGTAGCTACTGCAACACCCTACTATTGGAAAGACCTCATGACCAAAGTACGCAAAGGCATAGAGGTAGAAGGACCAGCGTTTCTGCATATCTTTGCTCCTTGCCCACGTGGCTGGAGAAGTGAACCAGCAAAAACCATGGAGTACAGCAAACTGTCCGTCGAAACCTGCGTGTTCCCAATCTGGGAAGCAGTCAACGGCAAAAGACGCACTCAACCCCCAGCAAACTGATCTCGCTCGCACCACAGAAGAAGAAACCCGTCACCAGCTACCTGGAAGGACAAGGCAGATTCCGACACCTCTTCACCCCACAAAACAAACACGTAATCGACCAGATCCAACAAACCACAGACGAACGCTGGAAACGGCTCTTGCAGAAATGCGAGTCTGCCTAATACTTTTTTTCTTAATTTTGAAAATATCTTAATCTTTTTTCCGCGCACTAAGGTTAATTCTATGATATCCTAACAGGATCCAAACATGCCCAGTTTTAAAAATGTTGTTGAGAATTTTTGTTAGTGTTGCTTTGGAGGTTGGTTATGTGTGTTGGTTACCAAGTAGCCATCCGTATCGAGGAGAAAGGAGAAGGCTTCGAAAACGGAAATTGTTCTTTGGCAATTTGGTTTACCTTCAACCCTAACCAATTCCTCCAATCACTAACGGTACATTGGTTGTTCTAAAATTCTTATAAGGGTTATGAAGTGAAAAAATGGATTGGAAATATGGATTTAGCTTACTACTAATACGCCTTCTAGGACACTTCGATCGGGTACGTCGAGCTGCTTGGAGAGCCACTGTTTTAGAATACAGCTGAGTTTTGGAAGAGAGCCAGTATAAGTGATTACTTGGTTGCCTTTTAGGGCGTCCGCTTGGAAGATTTTTTCTTGTTCTTTATAGCTGAATGATATAGTTTGGGCTTTTGTTGCTAAGGTTTGGAAGTCTTCCCATTGGCTGCAATGCAGAACAACCGGTGGACCACTCCGCACCACCTCTGCAAACGCGGATGCAGGCGCCGCTTCATTTGGCTGCAGCGTGGCACTCAATGCGGGCAGGGCTTCTTTTGGAGCACCTGATAAGGAGTTAATGAGTCCGGTTACTTGTTTTTGGAGAATGTCTATTTTCTCTTCTACTTTTTGGACTTTACCACTTAATTCGCCGGTATCGCCTATTTGTTCGGTGACGGTTGCAAGTTCGTTGATTAATTTGTCTAAGTCCTTTTCGTGCTCTTTTAGAACGTTTACTATGAAGTCTAAGGCTTCCAGAGCATCATCTTTTGATTGTGGATTCTTGTCCGTTCTTCTACCCCCACTGTTAATCACTCATTCTCGTTTTCTGTAGATAAAGCTAGCGAATTGGGAAGATATATTGGGGCGACAGCATTGGCATATTGATTAGCAATACTCAATATCTCTCTATACATATTTATTTAGTACCCCATAACTGCCTTCCGCAAGCGTCGACCCAACCCCTTCTTCTTAACCATCTCAACTGAAGGCTTCACATCTTCACCCGGTGGCAAAACCTCTTTCACAGGCTCCTGCACTTGAACTTCAGGCTCTTCAGTCGAAGACGCCTCAATACTCTGCAGCTCACCCAACGTCGATTCAACAGCATGCTCCACTGATGCCCCTTCAATCTCTGCAGATTGCACTGGTTCCTGTAGTTTCGGCGGCTCCGTTTGCTCAACGGGAACAGGTGCATTTGGCGGCTCGATTGGCTGCTCAAAAGCGGGCGGCTCTGGTTCAGCTGAAGGTTGGATGACTTGTTCTGGTTCATTTGGGAGTTCTACGGTTGGTGGCTGCAGGGGTTCAGTTGGTTTAGGAATCGGTGCGGGTTCGGGTGCTGGAATTATGGCTTCAGGCGGCAGAGCGATTTCTTGGCGTGCAGGCAAAGGCTGTTCTGGCGGCACAGCAGCTGGTTCGGTTGGAGGCGCTGTGGCTGCAGTTTGCTCCAAGGGTTGGCCGAGGCTTCTTAGTTGAGCTTTGAAGGTTTCTCTGCTGTCTTCAATTGCCGCTTCTAAGTCAGCATCTGAAAAGGTTTTATCAAATTTTTCTTTAAAATATTCGAAGTCAACTTTAAAAGCGGTTCCATGGGTCAAGTTCTGCAGGGCAGACTCGAGAACTTGGGTTTCTTTTTGGCGGTCTTTTTCGCCGACGATTTTGCCAAGCCAAATATCATTGAGTGTAAAACACACTTGGATTGCGGCTTTAGCGTCCTTGAAGTTCGGGTGTGCCTGTTCGATGTCTTCTTCAGGCCGCAGCTCTTCAAAGTATAGGTAAACCGTTTTTAATACGGCAAAGATTTCTTTTGAGGAGTTTTCGGGCAGCTGACTTTCAATTGATTTAGCAACCCCCGTAAAATTCAGCGTTAACGGGGATACGGTTTGGCCGTTGAAAACTGTTTTATCGAGTAAAGTGTCTATATAAATATCCAGTTTCATCCAGTTAATAGGCTTAAATTGTAGCCCCCTCAGCATATCGAACATTGAATCCACGATGCCTAATGAAAAGTTAAGCAGATCCCTTAGTTCAGTTTTGCGTTGAGCAGCTTTTTCTGTGGCTTTTAAGGTTTTTTGGTGTTCATCGAGCAAACTCCGAATTTGCTCAGGCAATCCATTGAATGATGCACCCTTCTTTTTAATGATAAACCAGTCAGTGGCACCTTTCCAAGTTACCGATAATTCATTGCCTAAACTTTCGATGCCCACTATTTCGTAAACGGGGATTTCTTTGAGGGTAACCCAGCGTTTTTTAGTCAGTCCCTTTTCAACAGAAAACTTTAGGATGTTGTCTAAAATTTCGTGTTTCCCAACGGGTACGCTGAGGTGTTTTGGCTTTTGGAGCTCAGGGTGAGCGACTAAAGCGGCGGCTTGTTTCTTTTTATTTTTTTTGCCCCAAAAAAACACGATTAAAATGCTTTCGCACACGAGAAATGGAATAAGAAATAGTAAGAAATTGTAAGGGTAATTTACGAGCTGTGAAAAAGAGAATCCGCCAACGATTGGAAGAGCGCTAAAGATGTTTTGTAATGATGAATTCTGTTGTTTGGGCTGTTTTGTCATCTTTTCATCTTATCTCTTATCGATTTTTTAAGTTTATAAGATTGCTGTATTGCCGAGGGCTAACTTCGTATGAGATACATCGCTCTTAACTTAAATGTTGGGTTACTTGGTTTTCAAGAATTGATTGCGTTGGAAAAAACATAAATATGAACTTGGTAACTTAAACTCATGACGCATAAACCAGCATATTTAGTCATGTTTGTTCTACTCTTACTTGTCAGTACATACTTCTTGACTTTAACAAGCAGTCAAAACGATGCTACCCAAACGTTGACGGTAACGCTTAACACGCCATCGGACGGCAGCACTCTGACAACTTTTGACGGCAACTTCACCTATACGACAACATTGCTGGGCAATAACTCATTGTCTGGCGCAAAACTAATCATAAATGGAACCGACGCCGTCTACCAGTCCGCCCCACAAAACGCAACCACAAACAGGATTGCCTATACGTTCACAGCCAACGGCACCTACCTGTGGAACATAAAAGTTCAAGACAACGCCACCAATTTTGCGTTAGCCGCCGCGAATTTCACGGTCACCGTTGCAGTTCCACCAGCACCCACACCAACACCATCTCCATCGCCGACTCCGACCCCAACATCAACTCCTTCCCCAACGCCAACAGCCACTCCATCACCTACACAAGCACCGACCGCTACACCCAGTCCTTCGCCAACTCCGAAGCCCACAGCACAACCCCTCGCCATCGAAGGTTGGTCCATACTGATTGTTGGGTTAATCGTGTTAGCAGTTATCTTCGCCCTTGTGATAATATTATTGTGGAAAGCGGCACGTTAAGCCTAAACCTGAAAAATTTTTTAGAGGGGTTTCCAGATGCATTTTATCGCTTTTGAGATACAAGCTAAGACACATGGAGGGTGGTTTTGTTCAGGTTTGCAGGTGCCGCATGTGTAACGGATTTTTTTGCGGTGCTCCTCTCTTACTGTTGCCACTGTTTTATCCTCTAAATCGATAAATTCGGTGACTAAATCGAGCGCTCTTGGGGGGCATGCCTCTATGCATTTGCCGCAGCCATCGCATTTGTCGGAGTCGATTATGATGTAGTATTCACCTGAGGCGTCAGTGTAGCCGTAATGTGTAATCAAGCTTTCACCTATGTCTTCTGTGCTTTCTCATAGAGGGCTTTAGCTAATAGGGCTGCACCAAACGCGCCTGCAACCATGGGGTCTAAGCTGCCTTCTTCTCGCCACTGAGGCGTCGGAAGCGTTTTTACGCCAAGAATAGTTTCGATTCGGGTGACTATGCCCTTGTTTTTAGATTGCCCACCTGTTATGACCAATTCTTTTTCTAAGCCCACTCGGTTGATTAGGTTAGCCATTCGAACAGCCATCGCCCGAGTGTAGGCAGCTAAAACCTTCTCTTTAGTCCAACCCTTCCGCAGCAAACCCATAGCCTCAGTTTTCGCAAAGGCAACGCATGTGCAGCTTACGGGTTCAGGTTCTTTTTCGACTTTGAGGGATATGTCGCCGATTTGTTCGATGGGGACCTGCAGCAAATCCGCGAAGACTTCCATGCCTCTGCCTGTTCCTGCCGCGCATTTGTCATTCATTAAAAACGAGACCACTCTGCCTGTTTCGTCAATGCGAATGGCTTTTATATCTTGCCCACCAACGTCGAGAACAGTGCGGACGGTGGGTCCCCAAATGTAGTTGGCGCCTTTTGCGTGACAGGCGATTTCTGTAATAGCTTTATTTGCCATGGGCACGTTAACGCGTCCATAGCCAGTACCCACGATGTATTTTAAGTCTGATGTTTTGAGTTCTGTGCCTTCGAGGGCGTAGTTGAGGGCTTTTGTGGCGCTTTCAGGGCTGTTGGAACCCGTTCGTGTTACGCCCCAGCTGTAAGCTTCACCATTCACCATGATAGCTGCTTTAGAGCCGACAGAACCAACGTCTACACCTGCTGTAATTAGGTCATTATTGCCCCATTTTTTGCCGGGCAGTATGCGGTGGTATTCTTGCCAACGCCAAAACTCAGCTTCTTTAGTAGGCACGGTCATTTTTGACGCTCCTTTGAACGTGCAGAAACGATTAATGCAGCGCCCAGTGCTCCAACATACTCGGGAAACTCTGGAATCGTTACGCTCAATCCTAATTTGCGGTTGAGCGACGCAACAAACCCGGGGTCTTTCGCGACGCCGCCTACAAGCACTACTTCAGGGTTTATTCCTAAGCGATGAATCATGGAGGAAATGCGGTCTGCCATCGCATCGTAGACTGCGCGGGCGATTTCGGGTTTGGATTCTTGGCGGTGGATAAGTGAGACCACGTCGGATTCGCCGAATATGACGCAGGATGCGTTGATGGGGCTGGCTCGTTCGGCTTTAAGTGCGAGGAGGCCCATGTCTTCTGGTTTAACTTCAAGCGCTCTTGCCATGGCTTCGATGAATGCTCCTGCGCCTGCGGCGCAGCGTTCGTTCACGACGAAGTCAACCATCACGCCTTTTTCGTCGCATTTAACTGCTCTTGCTTCTTCGGCGCCTACATCGATGATTGTTCGGGCTTTGGGTACAAGAAAAACAGCTGCTTTTGCGTCGGCACTCATCATGCTGACTTTCTTGTATGCGTAGGGCGCCATTTCGGTTGAGGAGCCTGTTGCGGCGAAGTTGTTGACGTCGGAGAGTTTTAGGTTGGCTATTTTTAGGGCTTCTTCCACGGCTTGTTCTGCGGCTTTGGTGGGGTCGAACCCTGAGAATACCCAAGCCCTTGCAACAACGGCGCCGTCTTTTAAGATTATAACTTGTACTCTCTGCGTTCCAATGTCCATTCCTACAGTAATCATATGGTTCACCTAAATGTCGACTCTTGCCGTGAGCATTTCAAGGAAGGCTTCTACGCGTGTTTTCATTTGTCCAACATCTTCACGGGTGTATTCGGTGTCTAAGTAGTAGACTGGCACGTTGATTTTGTCGAGTGCTTTTTTGACTCGGGTGTATTCCATGGCATAGAGCATGCAGCCGCGAACGACATAGTAGATTACTCCTTGGACTTTCCATTCTTTGACTTTGTTTAGTAGCCAGTTAATTCTGTCTTCGTTGCCGTCTTTGCTGGTGAAACAGGGGCATGTTGAAGCCATCAAATAGCGTTCGCCGATGGCGTTTAACATGTCATCCATTGACCATTCGTCGACGCCGACTGGATCGTTTAGGATGCGTTCACCAGAGCACTGCTCATCAGCAACGATGATGCCCTGTGGATTACTTTCTTCAACCAGCGTGGGAAGCTTCCAGTTGTCTGGCCAGAACATCGGTGTGCCAGTAACCATCACCCGAGGCGTGTCTGGAGAGCAAACCCAATCTTTGCGTTGCGCCCTAACCTCAAGCTCATCACACAGCGCCTCTGTTTTCTCTGTCCATCGCAGCTTGTCATCCCAAAGGTATGTTTGGTTGACAAGCATGGCGTCTCTGCCCATGATTACAGGGTTGCCTTTTCGGAGTTCTTGGAGGCGACGGAACGCTTTGGTTGCTTTATGAGTTAATTCGATGGATTCCTTGAGGCTTTTTCTGGTTATTTTGTTTCCTGTGAATTGCTCAATTTGAGTTTTCACCTGTTTTATTTCGTCATTCCAAAAACGCAGCGATTGGGTAGAGTCTTTTATTCTGGGTACATTCATGCCCCAGATGGTTTTATAGTCGCTGAGGATTTCACCAAGTTTAGTCATGCCATCGCATGTTAATACGCTGATTAATGCGTCGCTTTGTTCGAGGAATGGGGAGAGCTCAATCATTTTTGCGCCGATTGTGGAACGGATAACAGGGCAAACTTCCACGGGTACTACGCGGTCACCTAGTTTTGAGGTGTCAAACCAACCTGAGTTTACTCGGACAGGAATGGCGTCGGCAGCCATAATGAGCTCTGTTGGAGCAAACAAGCACATGTAACCGATAACTTTCTTGCCTTTCGCTTTCTCAGCGGCGATTTCTTCTTGGCGTTTGCCGAAGAGGTCAGAGATTTCGTCGAAGTACTTCATGGCTTCAGGTCGGTGAGGGTCTGCTTTTTTCATACGTTCAATGTTGTCTGCAATTACTTTTTGGGAAGCCACTTTCATGGTGTTTTTTAGTTCATCGATTTCTTTTCGGGATACTTCTGGCATGTACCTTTTTACAGTGGTTTCATTCGTCATTTCTCTCTCTTTCCTCATTCAGTGTTTGGTTGTTCTAGCCAATTTCTTGACTTAAACAACGTTTTATTTCCTAATTTAACTTTTAAGGTGTCCTCATAAGGACACATTTCGACGCATCTTGTACATAACATGCATTGGGAAGTTTGAATTTTTCCTCCCTTCTGCTCGTACACTTCATTAACTTGAACAGAGCAAACGCGCTTGCATACTCCGCATTTGGTGCATTTTTCTTCATCTTTCTCTAAATGAAGCAAAGGTGCCCATTTACAACCCTTAAACCTGTTTACAACAGCTAACGATGCCCCCGTTGGGCAGAAACGGCACCAAACTCGCCGGATAAAAAATCCGCCTACCAAAGTTGCACCGACAAAGGCTACGGCAAGGAATGAACCAAGGCTTGTTCCCACATATGTCGTGATTTCTTGGGCGTAAGGAAAACTTAGGTTAACGGGTCCCACTATGAGTTGGCTAGTCCAGGGTACTATGAATGGTATCATGGGGTCAAGCACGATGCTGTAGGGTCGATAGTGTCCCGCTAACAGTTGAGCCATTAATGGCGATACCATAATTTCCTGAGGATCCAAAACATACAGCACAATTGGAAAAAGCAAAAAGAACAGCAAGATTGCATATCTGGATTTATGCAGTGCTATGTTAAATTTATCAGGGAGAAGACGATGACGTATTTTGAGGGCTTTTCGAATTAAAATTTCCAAGTCCATGACCAAGCCCAAGGGGCAAAGCCAACCGCAGTAGAATCGACCTAAGAAAATTGTCATACCAAAAATAAAAAGTAACTCATAGAGCATTGGGATAATGGTTGAGTAGGAGAAGACGTAGAATATTGCGGCAAAAGCTACTGCTTGAATAACAAGTCGCACGTATGTTGCGCGGGTGGCCATATTTTTCTTCCAAATTAGGATAGCAAGTACCCCTGCTACTCCAAGCCCCCCTAACGCAATGAGCCTAAGCGCATCTCCAATTATTGCCCAATCCATCTCTTTTCCCCAATTATTGTAATTGAATTACTGAACTCACTATTGTAACTATTCCAAGCGCAAACAGAACAACGGCGCCTGCTATGGAAATCCACTTTCTAAACAGCGGCGCCTTGTTAAGCAGCCAACCTGTAACTCCGCCCAGCAGTAGGAGAGGCGAAAGGGTGGTTCCTAAACCAAATAACACACGCTATTCCAACGCTGCCAACAGGACTAGCGAAGGGTAACGAGTAAATCAACAACGCAATTAATGGCGGACACACGACTAAGCCTCTGCTTAAACCAAGTGAGAAAGCACCGAAGTCAAACCCGAACCTGCGCGATGCCACAGTGTTGGTGCCCTGTACGTTGCAGTCGCATGGTTTTCTGGATTTCAGGTAAATGCTGGCCCCAATAATTATAGTGACTATGCCGAAGGCTATGGATGAGTAAACCTGAAATGGCGAAATAGCTGCGTCAGAAACAAAATACCTAAACAAACCGCTAAACAACCCGATTACGGCGCCAATCAAGGCGTAAGCCAACACTCTGCCCGAATTAAAAATCAAAGAAATCTTTACGCCTCTGCCAAAACCAGCGCCGACACCCGCGATGTAACCAGTTATGATTGGCAGACACGATGCCGTGCAAACCGCTAGTCCGTATAGCAAGCCGCCTGCAAAAGCTCCAAGGTACGGATTAGAGATTTCAGGTATTAGCGACATGCAAGATCTCTTTGGGAGTTAGTTACTGCAAATACGAGGTGAATCAATTTAAATCTTGCATTATTTTCGGGGTAAATGCTCAATAACTTAGAAAAGCTGATTAGAAAAGGGAAGGAGGGATGGCTTATGGCGTGCCGGTGATTACTCGTGTGTTGTACTGTTGAATGTATTCGATGTGAGCTGCGTCTAATGGGTAGCTTTCCGTTGACGGATATGGGAACCCGCTCATATCCATAAACGGCATTGGGTCAACGGTAAAGTTGAATCCGTAGCCCCAAGCTCCTGGCGGATCTTTAAACCAGCAAGCAACTACAAAGAAGTAATCGCGTACCATTCCGGGCTCTGGCGCAGTTAGGTTGGCGGTGGAGAATTGCATGTTAACTTGGTCGCCCTGTCTGCCGACTACGAACATGTCATCGGCGTTTTGCACAAGAGGAGTCACATCGCCGTAGCGTGTGAAGGCACCTGAAGCGTTAGAAGGTGTGTCCCACATTTGGCTTAGCGTTGCTGTGGTTGTGGTAAGTTTTTGAATAGTTGTGCTTTGCTGTGGAGTGGTATCGATTCCGATGTAATCGTAGGTGACATTCCAGAAGTTGGTGAACCTGACTTGGCAATCGCTTATGTTCGCGGGGAATAAACCGGTTAAATCTACAGTGAAGGTTCGGGCGTTATAGTCAGATGGCAAAGGTATCTGTCGGCTTTGTGGAACAAGTACCCAGTTGCCATTGGCATCTTTCATTTCCAAGGTGGGCGCTGGCATTATTTGTGTGTGGTTGGGCAAAATTCCTTGAGCAGCGGCTTCTTTGAACTGGTTAATCCATCCGTAGTATGTGTCGGCTGACCCCCAATCAACCATGCCAGCAATTACAAGTTTGGCTGCTGGCGAATCTGATAAGTCACCCAAATCCAGGGTTAGCTGGTTTTGAATTAGGTTATTCCATTTGCTGTCGTCTCCGTTGATGCCCGGAGTGTACACTCCGTCTTTTTGGAGGATTTGCGGCAGAACATTTTGCCCCTTTTCGTTTGTGGCTCTAAGAGGCGAAGCAAGTGTGCTGTTGTTCACTGTGTAGATTTGGCCGGTTTCTCCCTTGTTAAGGTAGTTAGTCATGGATGTGTAGGCATCTGTTCCGGCGGGGTGGTCAACAACGAGCATGTAGGCTGAATCTAAATAATAGAGTTCATCCCATTGCTGAGCAAGAGTCATGTCAAAATACCCGTTGTTTGTGGCAATAATATTACTGTTCAGTTTCACGTAGTCCCAGGGATTTCCGCCCCCATTGACAATTTGGCCATCCGAGTTGATGTATCTTATGTAGCCAAGCCAACCGGGGTTTGAAACATCCGTAACATAAGAATACCCTGTTCCATTCCAAACGTACAGAGACGGGCAGGATGCATACCCGCTGATCAAGTTGTAAGTGGCAACCAAAATTAACCGTTTGTCCAAAGTGAAGGTTCGACTTGAGCTATGAGAGCCATCGCTCCAGGAAGTAAACGCTAAAACCCCTGTTCCAACATTGAAGGGATCCGGGACACTGATAGAATACTCTCCAACTGGAAGAAGCGCTGTATACGTTGTACCATAGCCTCCTTGACCGTTTAACGTGAAGGGCACAGATTTGGACCCGCCCCCCGAGCGACTGATGGTAAGCGTGTGAAACCCTGTTTTAACGATTGTGAATGATCCACTCAGAGAATTCATTTTAATCGTGTGTTTTCCCTCGGCGGATGCGTTAACGGTAAACAGAACAGTTTGACTTGCTCCAGCATCTAACTTCAAAACTTGAGATCCTGCCGCTACATCATCAACCGTTATTTTCACCATCAATTGGTCTGGTTGATTACTTGGGTTGTTTGCATTTGCAGTAATATTCACTGGTTCATCAGCCCAGACTTCATACGGATCAACTTTCATGTTGGTCAAAACTATTTTGCTGGTTAGAGGAGGAGCCTCTTTAAGCGTAAAGTTTCCATTCAAGTTTCCGATTGTAACGTTGTAGGTTCCAACTGCGTTTTCGATGTCAGTAAAAGAAACAATGTCAGAAGAATTTCCAACCAACGTAGCATTGGAGGCATCTTTCACAGCATTGTTAATTTGAAGATTCACTGTTAAGTTACCATCTACTTCGCCAATGTTTGTTACGTTTACTGAAATCTGCACGGGTTCACCCACATAAGCTTCAGTGGGGCTAATGATAAGGTCGGTGAGCACAAACGTTGCAGGTTTAGGTGAGCCCCCTGAAACCAGACCTTGGTTTTGAAGATAAAAGTATACTCCGACAGCTGCACCTACAATAATTATGTCGATTATCAGAATGGCTTTTAGTTTAACCATTGCAGAGCGAGACAACATTTTATCGTTTTCACTCTCAAACTTTACAGTATCTAATATTTTCGTAGTTAGCCTTAAAGCTTTATGTTAAAAACTTTTTTTCATTAAGTATGTCAAACTAACAGTTTTCCTAATTCCATTTATTTATGAAGCCTAATTTTAAAATAAGCCTCAAAAATTTTAACATAAAAACACGGTTAGGGCTAGGTTGTGGCTGTACATCTACAGTCACATAACTAAATATAGCAAATCCTATTAAATCAAAACAAGCAAGCATTTGCGATTTTAGGAGATAAAAAAAAATTGTATAGTAAAAAGAGCAGTAAATTTGTCGCATTGACACTATTAGCTACCCTACTTTTTGCATCAGCCTTAATGATGAGTGTGAACGCGCAAACACAAGCAACAGTAACCATGTTAGATTCAGTAGGCGGAACAACTGATCCAGCGCCCGGCACATACCAATACAACGACGGCACAGTTGTTACATTAACCGCAACCCCTGACGCTAGTAACGCCTTCCAAAACTGGATCATTTCAACTCCAGACGCAACCCTAAACGACCCCAGCGCAACAACAACAATCACCGTTGCCGCAGGCACAACTTACACAATTCAAGCAATATTCCAAACAGTCTCACTTCTTCCAAACGTACCATATGCGCCATTCGTACCAGGCACAGACGCCGTAATTGGAATCTTGGCTTCAGCAGGAGGAACAACAAATCCACCAGCAGGACTCTATTACTTAACCAACGCCACATCATTTAACCTACAAGCAACTGCAGCAAGCGGCTGGCAATTCTCACACTGGATTATTTACGGTCCAAACCTAAGCCACGGTGGATACCCATACACAGCGACTCCAACAGAAAACCCCTACAATGTTAATCACGGCTACGGAAACCGATACGATTACCAAGCAGTATTCACTCCAGTCGGCAGCACTGAACCCACACCAACCGGCGGAGTAACAGCTACACCAGCACCTGGAATGGGCGGTCTATCAACCGACACATGGATAATCATAGCCTTAGTCATTGTCATCATCATAATACTGATCGGCTTTGGCGTCTACGCGATGAGGAAAAAATAATTCTCTCTTTCTTTCTTTTTTTGTTTTTTAGTTTAATTTCATATAACTTTCTCGCAAAATAAGAATAATCAATGGCCTATTCTTTTAACCTATTTTTAAAGCATCTCAAAACGTAAAATCGAGTAAACTTTGAGTTTAAATTTGAATCAGGTACATTCTGGTTCCATGTGCACAGTCACTACGGAGCCCGCAAACCTATCTTTAGTTCCTTTCTCAATCAGCGACGCTATCCGGTGGGCATCCTTTACCTGAACCTGTTTAGTGAAGCAACAATCGATATTGATGAATCGTTTGCCCTGGCCATCGTATGTTACTACCCGCTTAATCCGCAAGCTTAACGCGATACTTTTTGCCACGTCGTTAACGATGTTTCTGATTTGGGCTTCAGTTACTTGTGTTGCTGGAATTGCCACACCTGAAGGTTCTACATGTACGGTTACGTTTTCAAGCGGTTTAATCTCCATATGCATTCTCTTTTCGATGGTTTCAGCAATTTTATGAGCTTCTTCCACGGACATTTCTGGATTTACATAAGCGTGCAAGGTAATGTAGAGTTTGCCACTGACATAGATAGCGGAGATTTCATGGATTTCATTTACTCCATCCACCGTCGCGAGTTTGCTGACAAGCTCATCCATTTTCAGTCCATTATCCGACGGCTCAATGTGAATGGTGGCATCAACTGTGCCAAATGTTTCTTTTAGGCAATTCTCAATTTTTGACGCTAATGAGTGGGCTTCTTCTAAACTCATTAGGCTGGGTACTTGAACAGAAGCATCAACAAAGACTTTGGATCCAACTTTGCGGACTTTGAGATTATCAGTTTTCACGACGCCTTCGCATGACGTAATTATTTTTTTTGTTTTTTGAACAAGCTCCTTGGAAGCAGTGTCGCTTAATTCCATTATGCTGAATTTAACTAGTTTAAAGCTCAGGTAGGTAAGCATGGCTCCAAGGAAGATTGATGCGAAGGCATCTCCGCCTGTAAAACCCAATATGGCTAAGCCAAAGCCTAAAAGTGCAATAAGTGTTGAACTTAAATCTGCAATTGCATCATAGAGACCTGCTTTCATGGATGTACTTTGAACATGCTGAAATTTTTTGAATACAGTAACTCTCAGTGAAGCAATGAAGAGTGCGTAGCCTATCGCGATAAAGCCTGCGTATTCTATCCCAGCATTAATTTGTGGAGGACTTATAAGTCGCAATGCGGCTTCGTAGAAAATTAAGATGGCCACGGCAATTAAGACAATGCCACCGATTAATCCGCCAATAGTCTCAAACTTCTCATGCCCGTAAGTGTGCTCCTCGTCGGCAGGTTTCATAGCAGCTCGAACCGCAAAGAACAACATAACACTGGATAACGCATCAAGCAGGGCGTGTAAACCATCGCTCATTATGGCTAAACTGTTAACTAGAAAGCCGACTGTAACTTCAACAATTACAACGCTAAAGATGGCAATAGCTGAAATCTGGAGCGCTTTAAGTTTGGATTTTCCTTCGATGGTCAGTTGCATTTTTGCAGTCGGAATATGCTCATTGTAGGGGCGATTTAAGAATTGTGGGTCAAAAAATAATTATTTTGATTTAACCTAAATGTGAGTTCTTGATTTAAATAGCGCCTTTAGGATTTTTATTTTCAATGCGGTTGTCAGCGCTTTTCCGAGGAGAACAAGCAGTCTTAAGAGGCAACTTTCTACTTATAACTTTAAGCTGGATAATCCTATTTGCTTTCCAACCAATCCCCGACACTTACGCCAGCCTCTATTATATCCACTTAGGCGCAGACGCGTTTCTGTTATCAGTCATGGGGTTTGCAGGCTCCATAGCAGTTGCGCTTGTGCAGTTTCCCGGCGGCTACTTAGCAGATAAACATGGCAGAAGATGGCTAATAGTAACCATGACCTTTGGATTAGCTTTAGGAAGCTTATTTTTTGTTTTTGCGCCTTCTTGGCAATTCATCCTTATCGGATTGCTACTGCAAAACGTGTTTTCCATTTATGGTCCTGCGTTGATGGCAATGGTGATTGATTCTTTGCCTCCTGAAAACCGTGGAGCAGGTTTCAGTTTACAGTCCGTAATTACTACGCTGGTTTTGTTGCCTGCACCCCTCATTGCCCAGTACTTGGTGGTTACTTTCAAATTTGATTTGGGAATGCGCATTGCCTACACGATTGTAGCTGTAGCATATTTTGTAATTGCCGTGTTGAGGCTGAAGCTTAAAGAAACCCTGCCACCAGACAGCAGCAAAGCGAAACCCAGCTTCCTTGAGGTGCTCCGTAACTATCCTAAAGCCGTCAAAGAAGGCATCCATGTTTGGGCTAAAGTTCCCAAATCAGCCTTCAACCTCTTTATAGCCATCATAATCATAAATGGCTTAGTCGTCAGCTGCCAACTATACTTTGTTGTTTACGCAACGGCAATCCTCAAAATAACCTTGGAGCAATGGGCAATCGTGACGGTGTTTAGGTACCTAAGCATTGCCATCCCCGGCATACTCGCAGGTTTAGGTATGGACGCCTTGGGAAGAAAACGCTTCCTAATTTTGGGATATTTGCTGTATGTTCCAGGGATGCTGCTGTTTGTAAACGCTGACTTCAACAGGCTCCTGCTTGCATTCTTTTTCTTCGGTTTAGGAAACCTTCTGCAACTTAACAGTTACCAGGTTTTGATGGGCGACTTGGTGCCTCGAGGCTTGAGGGGAACCGCTACGGGGTGCCTACAATTCTTCATGTTCATAATGCAGGCAGTTCTGCAGATAGTGGTTGGCGTACTTTACGCGTTTGTTTCTCCTCAATTGCCGTTTCTGTTATTAGCAGTCACCGCTATTCCCCTGTCAATTTTTGTCTTGTTCAAAGTCTATGAGCCAAGCACCAAAGAAGTCTAATACTAAATCGATAGGCATTTAGGTTTGAAAACAAGTAGTAAGCCAATAGTTGATGCCCAATGGCTTTGGTTAAAATAAACGAAATCTTAAACGGCTCCCAAAAAGACCAACAAGTAACCGTCCGCGGCTGGGTATACCGGAAACGAGAAGGAAAAGAACTCATATTCCTCTTAATCCGCGATTCAACAGGCGTAATCCAATGCACCGTCAAAAAAACAAGCGCAGGCTGGAGTGAAGCTCAAAAATTAACAATCGAATCCTCAGTCAACTTAGAAGGCACCGCGAAAGAGGATAAGCGGGCTCCAGGCGGCTTTGAAATCGGCGCCGACGCCGTCACCATCATCGGCTTAGCCGAAACCTTCCCCATCAGCAAGGATAAAAGTGAAGAATTCATCCGTGACATGCGCCATCTGTGGCTTCGCAGCAGAAAAATGAACTTGGTCATGAAGGTCCGCGCAGAAGTTTTAGAGGCTGCAAGGGAATACTTCAAGAAACAAAAATACACAGAAGTTTCACCGCCAATGTTCATTTCCGCAGCAGTGGAAGGCGGCTCCACATTGTTTGGCTTAAAATATTTTGACCAAGAACTGTACTTAACTCAGAGCAGCCAACTCTACCTTGAAATCCTAATTTACTCACTGGAAAACGTCTACTGCATAGCGCCCTCGTTCCGCGCTGAAAAAAGCCGAACCATCCGTCACCTTACCGAGTACTGGCACATGGAAGGGGAATGGCCGTTTGCTGACATGAACGACCTCATGAAGTTTGAGGAGGGTTTGATGGAATACGTTTGCCAAGCCATAGCAGAACGTTGCCAAACTGAATTCAAAGAGTTGGGCGCTGACATCGAGAAACTAAAAGCGGTCAAAACGCCGTTTCCAAGAATAACCTACAAAGAAGCCATCGAACGCCTAAAACCAAAAAATCCAGCGTTGAATTGGGGCGCTAGACCTCGGATACGAAGACGAGAAAGTTTTGGCTGAAGATTTCGGTAAACCCTTCTTCGTCTACGATTACCCCACTGAAATCAAAGCGTTCTACTGCAAAACCTACAAGGACCACCCTGAAGTTGCCATGTCTGTGGATATGATGGTGCCAAGAATCGGCGAAATCAGCACGGGCGGAGCAAGAGAAGAAAACAAAGATATTCTCACCGAACGCATGAAAGCGCAGGGTCTCAAACCTGAAGACTACGAATGGTACCTTGACTTAAGACGTTATGGCACTGTACCCCACGTCGGCTTCGGCATGGGCTTAGAACGGCTGTTGGTTTGGATGCTTGACTTAGACAACATCATAGACGCCATCCCTTTCCCAAGAACCACCCGACGCTTCTACCCCTAAAACCCCTTTCTCTTTTTTAGTAGCCAGAAAAGAGTTCGCGTCTTCAGTTTTTCTTTGGGCAACCCCAAGCTAACTACGAGTTTTTCCATGGCTTCAATCATGGGTGGCGGACCACAAGTGTAGAACATGTACTCTTGGTAATCCGGCAGTTGCTGCTTTATCAAATCATCGTTTATTATGCCCGTAGCTCCAGTCCAATCGGGTGGTGCAGGCGGGTTTACAGTGAAGACTAACTTGAGGTTCCTGTTTTTCTGTGCCAGCTCCTCGAATTCCTTGCGGAAAGCGATGTCCTCGGGTGTTCGGCAACCATAGAAAAGTGTGATTTCACTGCCCAAGCCTTTGTCTGTTGCGTTTTTGCAGAAACTTATAAAAGGCGTAATTCCGATGCCCCCGCCCAGCAACGCTATTTTTGGGTATTCTCCCTCAAAAGTAAATTGTCCAAACGGCGCCTCTATCAATGCCCAGTCTCCGACTTTTGAGGCTTTAAGCGCCAAGGAGTATTCGTGGTCAGTGAATTTTTTTGTGAATTCTATATGGTCTTTTTCTGTGGGGCTGCTGCTGAAGCTGAAGTGTTTTTTGAGTTCTTTGTCGCCTTGCTTTAGGGTTACAAAGAAAAATTGTCCCGGTTTATATTCCAGTTCTGCGGGTCGGGGAAAACGGAAGCTGGATATGTCGTGGGTGCGAGGTATTATTTCTTGAAATTTAGTTTCAAAGTTCATCAAAACACCTAAACAAAACAGTTTTACTAGTACAATTCAATCCTTTAGAACTTTTTGGCACCCCCTTCCAAAGCACAGAGGTTTAACTTTGCTAACGGCACCGGAAAACGCCTATACCGACCCTAATCGCAGAGGACCTTTTTTCCAACCTTCGAAACGCTAGAGAGGTTAACTTTAATATACAAAAATAATCATGATAGGGTACTCTAAGGCGAAAGATTATGGGAAATGCATTAAGCGTTAACCAGATGGCTTGGAAAATAGCCCAAAAATTCATCGATAACCCAGAATTCTACGGCGTAACCGTCACAAAATCGGCTGCTGGAGCCACTATCATAGATGCAGGCGTTAAAGCGCCAGGCGGTTTTCAGGCAGGCAAAAAACTAACTGAACTCTGCTTGGGCGGCGCTGGAAAAGCGCAGCTTGGCTTCAAAACCTACGGCGACGTAACTTTTCCATCTATAACGGTTTCATCTGATTTTCCTGCGATTGCCATGTTAGGCTCACAGTTTGCGGGTTGGCGAATAAAGGAACCAGACGGTAACATTGCTATTGGTTCAGGACCAGTTCGCGCATTAGCACTTAAGCCAAAAGACGTTTTCGAAGAAATTGGTTACAAAGATGTAAGCGACAATGCAGTTATCACGTTGGAGAGCAATGTTTTGCCATCTGATGTATTAATCGAAAAGGTTACGGTGGCCAGCAATGTTAAAGCTGAAAACCTCATCGTGGTTGTTGCTCCGACTGCGAGCTTGGCTGGTCTAACTCAGGTTGCGGGCAGAGTAGTCGAAGTTGGCATTCACAAGCTAAAAACGTTGGGTCTAAGCCCCAAAGTTATCCGTTACGCTATGGGTTATGCCCCTATTCCACCGGTTGGTATGGACTTTGAAGTTGCCATGGCACGCACAAACGACGCCATCCTCTACGGCGGAACTGTTTACCTCACTGTGGATTACGACGACGAAGCCGCCTTGCAAACTATGGTTAAGCAAGCTCCAAGCATGGCATCCAAAGATTACGGCAAACCATTCCTACAGATCTTCCGCGAAGCCGACAAAGACTTCTACAAAATCGACCACGGCTTATTCGCCCCAGCCGTCCTCATGATAAACAACGCCAAAACAGGGCGAACATTCAAAGCAGGACAAATAAACCCTAAGGTACTGGCAGAATCCTTAGGATTCTAAATTTTTCTTTTTTATTTCATGGGCATTTTTTACCTTGGCATGTTAACTGCAGAACATGTCTAAACTATTGCGATTAAGCCATTGGTAATTGTGTATAGCGCCAACTGTAGCGTTGAAGAAGTACGCTCAAACGGCAAGAAAAGCCAATGTTGCCTCCGGTGTGCACGATAAGCCCACTGGAGATGATTGCGGCAACAGCGAAGTAATTGGTCGGCGGAACATGAAAGACTACTGGAATACGATTCCTAGAGCGGTTGCTAGACCTGATAGTTAACATTTTGATATGTTGCCGTCAGGGAAAATTGAACGAAAATTCTCTTTTTTGCAACCGGTTACAATACGGCATGGTATAAATACTCCAAGTATCATTGATAGCACTGCAGTAAGATTGTAAATTGGTCCGGATGGTAAAAAGCCTGGGAAGTAAGGCCAGCAAGATTGCCGTGTTTATTCCGGCGATACGTCAACCCTGCTAATGGTCCTAAATGCTAGGAAGGTGAATACAATTGGGATTTCCCATAGATCATAATATAGAAAAGGTGCATATGGTGCGGGGAATTTGTGTCCGGCCAGGTTTAAAGCTAACGTTAAGGCAGCGAAAATTATGATTAGTGCAGAGTTTTTGTGTTCATTTTGATTTCTGAGTTTTTAGATTCGTTGTTACCTATTTAAGAGTAGTTACTCAAAAAAGAGTGTTCGAATTGGGCTAAAATTGATAAACAAGCCCCACAACAATATGAGGCAGTGAAAAAGCGTTGACCGAAGAAACCCAACAGTTCTCATCGTCAGAAGAAGTAAAACGTTGGCTTGAAACCCAAACCAGCAGCATCCTCACCCCCGTACACACACAAGCCAAAAAACTACGCGACGACATGAACCTTTCACTTCAAATGATCGCAGACGTCAGCAAACAATTATTCGACACAAGCTCCAAAGAGATAGAAAGAAGAAACATGAAAGTCTACAACCGAGCACGCGCCCTAAACAAACTCGCCCGCCTGTTCCTCGACCGACTAAAAAAACTCAATCCCCCTGAACAAGTCACCTACGACAGCCTCAGCCGGTACGTTGGAGAAACACAGAAAGTCCTCTTAGTCACAGACATAGACATTAAAAATTGGTTTCCAAGAATCTCCCCCTTCTTCATAATGGATAGAAGAAAATTCCTTGCCGTTTACGAGAGGGCAAAACAAGCCTACAATGCCCTAAACGACTACCTCACCAAAGAATACGTTAAAACCAAAACTTTGGAAGAAGCGCTCCAAGAAATCAGCGAGCTTCAAGGCTTAGAAAAACATTTGCTAAGTCTCAACGACGACAAGGCAACCATAAAGAATGAGCGTTTGCCTATCGAGCAGGAAATCGCGGCTCTTGAACAAAAAATCACTGAGTTAAAATGCAAAGGACCCGTCGACAAACTAAACATGGTTAACGGCGAAATTGAATCCTTAACCAACGAATTAAAACATGATTTAAGGCACTTGCAGAAGCCGTTTATCAAAATGCAAGCTTTAGCCACGGGTGGCGGTGGAGGAGGAGTAACCCCCGACGAATTAAACAAGATAAACCAATACTTAGAAACACCCTTCGATGCGTTTGTGTCTGAACAGGCAAATTACCCGATGCTTAAGGAAATTTTGCAGAAGCTTGAAGGGTTAATTGCTGAAGACAAATTGAAGTTGAAGCCTGAGAAGGCTCGGAAGGCTGAGCAAACTGTTGATGATGTTTTGCATAAGGATTCTTTGGCGAAGCTTCAGATAAGATGTGTTGAGATGGCGTCGAACAAGGCGCATTTGTTGGCGTCTTCAAAGATGGATGAAATAAACCAGAGTATCGCCCAATACCAAGAACAGGTGGATCTGCTGAAAGCTCGGAAAACAAGCGTTGAAACACACGAAACAGTCAAAGAAAACGCGTACAAAGAAACAGAGGACAAAATCAGCAACCTCAAACGCACCATCGAACGAAACGTTCTCAGTTCAATCGACAAAAAAATCCAAATCGCATAAACCCTCTATTTGGGTTTATCAGCATGCTTTTATTGACGCAGTAACTATCCAATAACAAAAACCCTGCTGCGAAGGCACAAGTGGATGGCTGAACTTAGAACACAAGAACAACAAGTACTCTCCGCACTCGAATCGCTCGGCGGAACAGCAACAGTAGAACAATTAATTCAAACATGCGGAATCCAAGACACAGCCGTAATGCGCAACGCATTAACGTTGCAGGAAAAGAATTTTGTTGCTATACGCGCGAAAGTCCAAAATATCGTTAAATTAACTTCGGAAGGCGAACTATATGCGAAAGAGTGTTTGCCTGAACGCAGGTTAATTCAAGCTGTTTTGGAACTGGGCAGAGCGGCAGACCTAAAACAGGCAGCGGAAAAAGCGGGGCTCAAACCAGAGTTCATCCAGATTGCGTTGGGATGGGTGATTAGAAAAAAATGGGCAATTTACAACCCCAAAACAAACACTCTAACGCCATCTGACCAACAAGTTTCTGAAGACTGCGACGAAACCTTCCTAAAATATCTAAACGAGAAAAAACAGGAATCCCAAGAAGACCTCAGCTCTGACCTTCAACAATCAACCGAACAACTTAAAAAAAGAAAACTTGTAACCGTCGAAGCTAAAACTTCTCGGACTCTCCAAATCACCGAGGAAGGCAAAAAAGCCGCTTTAGAAAACAAGGTCGCGCCACAAGAAATCACCTCACTCACCCCGGAACTCATAATTACGGGCAAATGGAAAACTGCAAAACTCCAAAAATACAACATTGAAGCCCCAGTCGCAAAAGTATGGCCCGGAAAGAAGCATCCTTATTTGCAATTCCTCGATGAAGTCCGCGCTAAGTTAGTTCAGTTGGGTTTTCAGGAAATGACGGGAACAGCAGTTGAGACGGCGTTTTTCAATTTTGACGCGTTGTATGTGCCTCAGGACCATCCTGCACGGGAAGCGAGCGATATTTACTACGTTAAAAACCCCCAGTTCGGCGACACCAAAAAACATGCTAAAGCGCTTGAGCAAGTGAAAGAAACTCATGAGAACGGCTGGACAACAGGCTCCACTGGATGGGGATACAAATATTCGCTTCAGGCTGCCCAACGCCTGTTGCTTCGTGGACACGGCACATGCCTAAGCGCCCGAATATTGGAAACTGGAAAATACGAGGTGCCAAGCAAACATTTCTCAATCGCACGTGTCTACCGTCCCGAAATCACCGACAAAACCCATCTCTCCGAATTCAACCAAGTGGAAGGCATAGTAATCGACAAAGACCTCAACCTAAAAGACCTTCTCGGTGTTTTGGGCAAGTTTGCTATGGAAATTGCTGGAGCAGACAAAATCCGTTTCAAACCCGACTACTTCCCCTTCACTGAGCCCAGCGTGGAACTGTCCGCCTACAAAGAGGGCTATGGCTGGGTAGAATTTGGTGGTTCAGGGATTTTCCGCCCCGAAGTCACTTTGCCCTTGGGCGTTAAGGAGCCTGTGATTGCGTGGGGCTTGGGGGTGGACCGCTTGTTTATGATGCGTGCTGGTATCGAGGATATTCGCATGATTTTTAGCCAAGACCTCAATTGGCTACGGAAAAAACAGGTGACATAAATGCCAACAATCGACATAGACTACCAAGCACTCGAAGAACTGATTGATAGAAGCACATGCCGTGCACTATTTGGAAATCCACAGAATTTGCAACTTGAAGCTTTAGACGACACTTTGTCTTTAGTTAAGGCTGAAGTCAAAGGCTACAACAAAACCGACATGGCTCTTAACGTTGAAATGAAGGATACTGCGCGTGCGGACCTTTGGAGCGCTGAAGGTTTAGCAAGGGGCTTAAGCTGCTATCTGGGCTTGGAAAAAGGACCACGCATCTACGCCGTTGGCAAACCAGCCCTCGAAGTCAACGTTAACCCCCAATTATACAGCATTCGCCCCTACATTTGCTGTTCAGTAATCAAAGACATCCACCTCACTGACAACGTCATCAAGGGCATCATGCACTTGCAAGATAAACTGGATCAAACCAACGGTCGAAGCCGCCAAAAAACCTCCATAGGCATCTACAATCTTGACCTGATTAAGCCGCCAATCGAATATACAGCGGTCTTTCCGGGCGAGGTAAAGTTTGTTCCCTTAGGCTTCAATGAGAAAATGGATTTAAACGAAATTCTTGAACGCCACCCAAAAGGCGTCGAATACGGGCACATAACAAAAAAGAATCAGCTCTACCCAATGCTATTTGACAGCGAAGGTAAAGTACTCTCGTTCCCTCCAATCATCAACTCGAATGATTTAGGCAAAATCACCGAGGAATCACGCAACCTCCTCGTTGAAGTCACTGGAACGTTACATAAGACGGTTCTAAATACGCTCAATTTGGTTACGTTGGCGTTGATTGACCGCGGAGGCAAAGCCTTCAGCGCGACTATCCATTACCCAGAAAACAGCAAGTACAAAGAGGGCACAGTTGTTACCCCGAACTTTGACAATAAACGCTTCAACCTAAGTGTTGAGGATACAAACCGTCTTTTGGGCTTGAAGTTGACATCAGAGAAGATTTCTGATTTGCTGCTTATGGCCGGACTTGGCGTGGAAAAAGTTGAAGGTGACAGGTTAACCGTGCTTGTTCCATGCTACCGAGTTGACGTTATGCATCAAGTTGACATCATTGAGGATGTGGCTATCGCCTACGGGTACAATAACATTAAACCAACTTGGCGTGAACTCCCAACTACAGGACGAGGAAAACCTGACCAACGCTACATCGACATCGCACGCGAACTCATGGTTGGTCTAGGCTACCAAGAAATACTAAACACAACACTAACAAACCAAGAAAACCTATTCAAAAAAATGAATACAGAACCAACCAAAATTGTAGAGTTATCCAACCCCAAAATCGTAACCATGACTTGCCTACGCAACTGGCTCCTACCCAGTCTCATAGAATTCCTCAGTGTCAATCAATCCATCGAGTTTCCACAAAAAATCTTCGAACTGGGCAAAGTAACATTGCTCGATGAAACCAAAGAAACTCGGACGCGGGATGAAGATTGGCTTGCAGTGGTAACTACTCATGTGAATGCTAATTTCAGCGAAATAAAATCAGCTTTAGCCTCTTTTATGAGTAACTTCGGGGTGGATTGGCAAATCAGAGAAACAGCCCACCCTAGTTTCATTGAGGGAAGAGTGGGCAAGGTAATGGTGGGTGGCTTTGAAGCGGGGGTTGTAGGTGAAGTTAATCCGCAGGTGCTAGAAGCGTGGAAGCTTGAGAATCCAGCAGCCGCTTTCGAAGTTAATTTCCAGAGGGTTTTAGAAGAAAAAATAAATCAGAAAAACGAAGAATAGAAAGTTCAGAACCATGAGAGGGTTCCGTTTTTGCGTGCGGTTTTTAGGCACCAAGCGTAAGCTAAGTAACCGACTGGAAGAATTATGGCACACATTAAACCCAAAATGGCTAGGTCGGGCAAAATTGTCCCTATTGCTTGCCCGACTAGCATGGGTCGAATGCAGGTGAAGAAGTAGTACTGCGGCACAAAGAAACTAATTATCTGAAGAGGAAACGGCATGACTGAGATTGGGAATAGGACGTTTCCAAACAAATTGGTGGCTAACGTGATGATTGTAGTAACGGGGTCGCCTTGCTTGGTTAAAATCAGAACACCTGCACCTATCATGCTGAACCCGATGAATGTTCCAATACCCAATCCCACCACAATAATTGTTCCGATTATGTTAACGCTCAAGATAACGCCGAAGGCAAAAACGCCGACCGCCAAATAAATAACGATGACAAGTGTGCTCCAAATAAATCCCCAAAGCGAACTACCCACGATGAAGGTGACCAACCCAGTAGGGGAAACCAATACTTCCTCCAGACTCCATGGATTAATCGTCCGCTGAACAAGCGTGAGGCTCTGCGAGAGGTAAGTGTTGAAGGCAAGACCAATCAAAAGGTAAGTCACAACCGGCATACCAAGGTTCGCAACGCTAGGCATGGAAGCGTTAGCCCCCCAAAAAGCGTACGATAACGCTCCGAAAAGGGCGCTAATGACGCTGAGCAAAATGTTTGTTTTGTAGGTTGAGAACGAGATGATGTCTCGCTTCATGAAGTAGTAGATTTTGTCCAGCTCCTGCGTCAACTTCATGCGCCTTCACCTGCCCCAGTTAATTCAATAAAAGCATCCTCCAACGTCGGCTCCTCCTGCCTGAAGGTCACCAGCTTGATTTTCTCGCGGAAAAAGAAATCCAGCACCATCGGCAAAGCGGTCACATTCTCCAAACGCACCCGCAAACGACGTTGCCCGAGAACTGAATCTTGCACTTCAGCAGCTAAACCCGAAACGCCCGCTAAACCCCGCAGCGTGTTTACTTGTGATTCAGACATGTTTTTAACAACAATGTCTGCGACTTCACCCTTCTTTGCCATGCCCTTTAATGCGTCAGGTGTATCTAAAGCAATGATTTTGCCCTTGTTCATGATGGCGACGCGGTCGCACATCTGGGAAACCTCCTCAATATAATGTGTAGTGTAGAGGACGGTTTTGCCGTGTTTTTTGCTGAGGTCGTTTTTTATGAAGTCGCGAATGCTCCTAGAAGAGGTAACATCTAACCCTGTGGTCGGCTCGTCTAAAAGCAGGATTGGTGGATCAGCCAACAGCGCCCTAGCTAAAGCGAGCTTTCTTTTCATGCCGCCCGAATACTTTTGGAAGAACACGTCCGCCTTGTCATGTAGCCCCACCAACTCCAGAACTTCCATAATTCGCTGATGCCTGCTGCTTCGGGGGACATTGTTTATAGCTGCGAAAAACTCCAGATTGCGGTAGCCGCTGAGCCTCCAGAAAAATCCGCGTTCACCCACACTAAAGAGCGTACCAATCGACTGCTTCACCTTCATCTGCTGCTTGGCAACATTAAAACCGTTAACTGAAGCTGACCCTTGGTCCGGTGGTAGCAACGTACAAAGAATCTTAACCAGCGTAGTTTTGCCTGCGCCGTTAGGACCAAGCAGCCCGAATAGTTCACCTTTTTTTATGTCAAGGTTGAGGTTATCGATGGCGTTAACGGAAATAGTTTTGCGATTAAAGATGCTGCTGTTCGGGGTTTTTGACTTGTATGTCTTTGTCAAGTTGACTGTTTGGATTGCATATTCGTTCTGCAACAGTACCCCACCCTCGATTTTGGTTAAGCGAAAATTTTGTTAATTCTGTTAGCGTTAAAGCGGCAATTAAGTATTTCTGCCTGCAGTTTTTGGTCGCCCCGTTAAGGTAAAATGCAAGTACAGCAAATATCACTGTTTGATTAGCATGCTTAAACCTGACTGGAAATACGTTGAAACACTACAAAAAAAGATTCGAATTAACAGAGTTAGTCTTAAAGAACGACATGTGGATGCAGTTGACATGGAATCTGGGCACCTGTTTTGCCTTGAAGCAGACGAAAAAATCGATTTAGGTAAAATAAAAAAAGCTAAAATCTATCAAGCTACCCTCAAAGTCTATGAAGCCGAGCTTACCCCCGAACTATATAATCAATTAACCGAAATGGCAATGGAAGACATAGATCGGCTGAGAGGATTGCAGGCTATGAAGGCATCTAGCTCTAAACCAGCCAAATTTGAGTTAGCATCAATAAAATAAATAAAATAAAAAGTTATGGTTTTTTTGCTGAAACCTTGATGCTGACAACAGCATCTGAAATCTCAGCAATTTCTTTTTTCGTCATCTTTTGCTCTTCAACGAACGCCTTTACGTCTGGCTCGTCAAGGAACAGTTCGGGCATATGGTTCTCAGCTACTATCTCAACGTTTCTAAACCCGGCTTGCTTGATTTTGCCAAGGTAATCCTCTTTTAAGTCTGCACCTGCAACGCACCCAACGTACGCCAAAACGCTACTCTTCACTCTCTCGGGCAACTCTTTGAGTAGAACCATATCGGAAATCATTAATCGCCCGTTTGATTTTAGTACGCGGTATGCTTCGTTGAAGACGCGTTGCTTGTCTGGTGAGAGATTTACAACGCAGTTACTGATTATTATGTCGGCAGTGTTGTCGGCAACTGGCATGTTCTCGATTTCGCCTAAGCGAAACTCGACATTTTGGTAGCCGCCTTTCTTGGCGTTGGCTCTTGCCCGCTCAAGCATCTCAGCAGTCATATCTATGCCGATGACTTTGCCTTTTGCCCCAACTTTTTTCGCGGCTAAAAAGCAGTCTAAACCGCCGCCTGAACCCAGGTCAATAACGGTTTCGCCTTCTTTGAGCGATGCGAGAGCGATGGGGTTCCCACATCCGAGGTTTAAATCAGCGCCCGCTGGAACCGAGGATAATTCGTTCTTGCTGTAGCCTATTTGCTGGCTGGTTGATGTGCAGCCGCATCCGCAGGGCTGGGCCTTTGTTTTCGCTATTTTGCCATATCGTTCTCTTACTACTTTGTGTACTTTTTCTTTTTTCATATTTTTTCCACTTCCGGTTGAAACACATTCTTAAAAACTGGCCCTAACAGGTTTTTGATGGTATCTTCAAGTGCGTCGACTTTCAGCATCACGATGCAGCAGATTTCGCTGTCTCTTTGGAATCCTATGACTGCCAGTTTGTCGTTGGGTTTTATTTTTGCTCTTTCTCTGAGGTCTTTGGGAAGTACGATTTGTCCTTTGGCATCGACTGTGACAACGGCGTCGATTTTACAGCATTCTTTGTTGCAACATTCTTTGGAAGTCATGTGTTTTTCACTGGAGAAATGAGTATTTTATAAGAATATTTATACTTTTCTTAAAAATAAGAATTATCTGATAATTACGACCGAGCAAGGAGCTAAATGAGCCACCCTCTCGCTAATACCACCCAACCCAAACAACTCCTTCACCCGCCCAGATCCCTTATGACCAACCACAACCAAATCAAAACCCTCCTCTTTAGCCACAGCCACAATCTCCAACGCAGGATCCCCCTCACGTAACACCGACAAAACTTCAACATGGGGCTTAACTGTTTTCGCTCGAGCAACCGCTTTGTTGAGGATTTCTTCATGAATCCTCTTCAAGTCTTTACCAAAAACAACCATACTTTCGCCTGAAACAGCAATAGGCTCCATGGGCACCGCTCCCATTGCGGGCGACTCACTAACATTCAAAACCGTAACAGCACTGCCGAATTTTTCTGCTAAATCCAACGCAAAATCCAAACCTCTATCAGAATTTTCTGAGCCGTCCACAGCTACCAAAATCTTTCCAATCAAGCACTTCTCCTCACAGAAATTATTGTTTTAGTAGGCTTAAGCTTTTCTGCGCCTAACAAACCAAGATTTTGCCTATCTACCTTGTGTTCGTCAAGCGTTGTGGGCTGGTTACCCTTTAATATTATAAGGATAATGTGATATTTTATACTGAAGACACCGCGGGGGTAAACAGATAAACAAACGCACTCAAATCCTAATCATCTTACTTATTGGAGCTGCAGTTCTACCAGCGATTCATGTTTACCCTGCTTCAGCTGCCAACAGTTCAAGTGGTTGGAGCACACTTACACCTATGCCTACCGCCCGCGGAGAATTTGGTGTTGCAGCCGTCAACGGAAAAATATTTGCGCTCGGAGGCTTAAACGGAGACGGTTTACCCCTCAACACGAATGAGGAGTATAATCCTCAAACTGACACATGGGCGAGTATGACGCCGTTGCCTACCCCGCGAAGTGGCTTCGCTATTGCGGTTTACGATGGCAAAATTTACGTTATAGGCGGAACAGTTGGCAACGGGTTTGTTGGAAACAACGAAGTCTATGATCCCGTAAGTAACACTTGGGAGCCAAAAGCATCCATGCCTACTCCGAGAGCCGACTTGAGTGCAAGCGTAGTTAACGATAAAATTTTCCTTATCGGAGGAAAAAAATATTCGAGCACAGATCCTTTCTTCAACGAAACAAGCCTCAACGAAGTTTATGATCCAATCAAAGATAGTTGGAGTTTAAGCAAACCCATTCCGACGGCTGTTTCGGGCTATGCCTCTGTTGTCGTTGATACCAAAATCTACGTCATTGGGGGTGCATTGAGATCTATTCCGCTTGGAAATGGACCATCGACTGCAGCCAATCAAATGTTTGATACTCAAACGGGCAATTGGAGTTTGGCAACTAATCTGCCCAACGTTAACAGTTATGGGGCAACTGCGGTAACTGAAGGTATTATGGCGCCATCCAGAATTTATCGTGTAGGCGGTTATTATGGCGGCGTATTGAGCGGTTTAACGCAGTCGTTTAGTTTTGAAAATAATTCCTGGAGTACAGTGGACACGATGCCCACGCCCAGAGCATACCTTGGGATAGCAGTGGTGAGTGATGTTATATATTGCATCGGCGGGTTTGATGGAACAAACTGGCTTAATGTTAACGAAGAGTACAAACCAGTTGGGTACGGAACTGTAGCGCCGAAAGTGCAGGTCACCTCCCCAGAAAACAAAACTTATGCAAATGTGACATTGGAGTTTACGGTTAATAGGGGAACGCAATGGATGGGTTACAGTTTAGACAACCACCCGAACATAACCTTGACGACAGAACCTACACTTTCAGGGATCTCTCAAGGAGCCCACAACATTACAATCTACGCAAACGACAGCTTAGGAAACATGGGTTCTTCAAACACAGTCTACTTTTCCATCGACACTCTTTCGCCGATCATTGACATCTTGCTTCCGCAAAATCAATCCTATGATTCAACCGATATCCAGTTAACCTTCTCCGTAAATGAAAATGTGACTTACTTAGCTTACAGTTTGGATGGACAAGAGAAACAAGCGATTGCTGGAAATGTAACTTTGGCGGCGTTAGCGAATGGATCTCACTTCTTGACGGTATATGCCACTGACGAGGTGGGTAATTCAGGACAGAAATCAGTTGATTTCAACATCGCACCATTCCCAATTGTATTGTTAGTTGCCGTAATAGCAATAGTCACTATTGTTTTAGCTGGAGGCTACTTGCTCGTTAAGCGGAAAAAACCCAGCAAAAAAGAAACAGATAAAAATTGATAAAACTGCCAAGCACAACTTTCGGGATTTCATCAGAAAATTTTAATTATCGTTAACTGACGCATTAATAGAGGTCTCAGAAGTGAGCTACGAAATCGATTACGTTGAAGGCGAAAAGATTGGCTGTTCATCCAAAATAACCATAGCAGACAGAATATTCTACACAAAAATATTCACATCTGGTCCATCAAGATTTTTCTCTGGAGACCAACAGGGCGTCATTCAGAAGGAAATATCAAAAGCAGAGTTCGAACTATGGATTAACATATTAGCTGACAACGAAATTCAAGCTTCGGAAATTCAGAAAAAACTTGCCACTGGAAAAAAATATTAATCAACATTTAACCGATTTTTCTTTGCAGCAAGTGATATCGGCTTATAATAAAGTAGTGCTATTATTCGAATCCGTCCAAAGTTAAGTTTTATAGAAGGTTTAATGTTCTAAAATGTTGGAGAGATTAGATTGACTGTTCATTTAGTTCCATGGGATACCAGCCGTAACTTGCTGGTGGAAACAAATCGACTCTATGACGAAGCTGGAACCTTTGACGGAATACAGAAAGATGACCTTGTAGCCATTAAATTGCATGTTGGCGAATTAGGCAACCCCTACTACATACAACCCTGCTTTGTTCACGACATGGTCCGAAGAGTAAAGGAGGCTGGAGGTAAACCCTTCCTCACAGACTCCAATACGGCCTATCACGCGCAACGAAACAACGCCTTCGACCACATGAAAACCGCATTGATGAACGGGTACAACATGGCGCCTTTTATCGTGGCGGATGGACTCAGAGGCGAAAACTTTCAACTGGTAAAAACCAGGGGTATCCTAAAGGAAATTGAAGTTTCAGGCGCCATAGCTCAAGCAGATGCCATGATTGTGGTTTCACATTGCAAGGGCCATGAGCTCAGTGGGTTCGGCGGCTCAATAAAGAATTTGGGTATGGGCTGCACACCAAGCACCGGCAAGATTAGGCAACATAGAACTATTGGGTTAGAAATCGACAGCTCAAAATGTGTAGGGTGCGGAAAATGCAAAGAAACCTGTCCGACTCAGATACCGGAAATTATTGAAGGAAAAGCACACAACACCTCAACTCAATGCATGCGTTGCCCGATATGCATCGGCGCCTGCCCCATGGAAGCCATACATTTCGTTGATAAAGAAAACCTCAGTAAAGCCTTAGCATCAGCTGCTTACGGCGTCCTATCCACCTTCAAGCCCAACAAAGTGTCCTATGTAAGTTTCGCCAAAGACATTTCGCAATACTGCGATTGCTTGCCCAACCCCGGTGAAATCATCATGAAAGACGTGGGCATTTTTGCTTCTAACTCGCCTGTTTCAATTGACGCGGCGTTTTTGCAATCGGTTGATTACCAAAAATTAAACGAAGCAGCAGAAGTTGACTGCTTGGTGCAGGTTAAAGAGGCAAAAATCCTTGGCATCGAAGGCGAAATAGAGCCGAAGATAAATGTAATCAATTAGTTTCCTTTACTTTGCTTTTCTCCATTCTTTTTCTTCTTCGCCTAACCAAGTAACCAACAATTACGACTGCCAATGCACCTATAACGGCGATGAGTATGTAGTGGGAAACGCTTGCTACTTCTGCCCAATTTTTCCCTAGATAATAACCCACGTAAATCAAAATGCTGTTCCACAACACACATCCTGCAGTGGTATACAACAGAAACTTGGTCAGGGGCATCTTTGCTGCTCCCGCTGGAAACGATATCAAAGTCCTGATTCCAGGGATTAAACGCCCAAGAAAAATTGCTATGGAACCATATTTGCTGAACCATTTTCCCGCATAAGTCAATTGATCCATAGATAACAATGCTCTTCCCAACACCTTGCGCTTAGTTAATGCTTCAATTCCTTTCAATCCTATGTAATAATCTATCAATGAACCAATTATAGCGGCAACGGTTGCCACAACTACAGTTTCCAGAAAATTGAGTTGTCCTGTGGAAACGAGATAGCCTGAGAAGGGAAGTATTACTTCGCTGGGTACAGGTAAGGAACTTGATTCAAGAATCATTAATCCAAAAATTCCAGGATACCCCCAAGACGACACAGTATCTTTTACGTTGCCCGTGAAGGAAATGATGGCGCTAACCAAGGGACCACTCGTTAAGGGGGCACCTTCGATAAACACATCCTCTAAAAACTCAAAGGAAATGTAAATAGCAATAATGATGATTATTGATGCAGCGATTATTTGCGGAGCTTTCCGTCGCAATAACGTGGATCTCAAGTTAGATGCTACCAATAGTCATCGGTTGACTTTAACGTTGAACTTCAATTTATCTTAGCCTATACTAAATAGAATTTTTCAATTACTTTTTATATGCCGTGAAACTAACCATTTTATATAAACAGAGGTTTTTTTATGGAGATTATTGAAGGCATTCACAGAATAGATGAAGCAAGCAGCAACATGGCACATAGCAACGTTTACCTGATAATTAACGGAAAAGAGCTCTTCGTGGTTGATACTGGAACTCCAGGAAACGCAAATAAAATCGTTGAGTACATCCAAAAAATCGGTCACCAACCCAGCGAAGTCTCAACCATCATCTTAACTCATTTTCACATGGATCATACTGGCAGCGTCAAAGACCTCAAAGACATAACCAACGCCAAAGTAGCCGCATCAGCGGAAGACGGAGAAGTTATTTCAGGCGCAAAACCCTATCCAAAACCCAAAAACCTTCTGATGCGAGCTGCATCATCACTCATCAAAGTAATGCCAACAAACGTTGAAATCAACCTTAAGGACGGTGATAAAATAGGCAATTTAACCGTCATTATAGCACCAGGTCATACTCCGGGAAGCATATTCCTCTATGACGATGACAAAAAAGTTATCTTTTCAGGAGATACATTACGCCTTGACGGCGACAAAGTTGTCGCTGGACCTAAACAGTACGTTTGGGATGAGGTAAAAGAGCAGCAGTCTATCGCCAAGCTCGCAATTTTAGACTTTAAAGTTATGCTGCCTGGTCACGGCGATATTCTCAAAGCAGATGCTTCAAACAAAGTTAAAGAGTTCCTAACCTCCAAAGAAGGAGCATAACGCTGAAAAAAATTTACCAATTTAAAGGGTTCTTGGGCGTCCGTTGGGTGTTCAAAATTTCTTTTGATCAAACCCTTTAGTGAATCGCTGATCTGTGGCTTCTAATTATTTTATTAAGGTCAAATTCCTCTTTAGGAGAATTAACGCCATATTCCCAATTCTGATATATTAAGATAAGTGAAACACGGCTTATAATACAAATTAACCATCTCAAGTAGCATAGAACTAATCTCTAGAAGAGGAATACTAATGACGGTCCAGATAATCAATAACCAACCCAAAAGGCGTGACAGGCTCATAATAATAGCAGAAATAATAAATATTACTAGAAAAGGAAGCTCGAAAACTCAAATCATGTTCAAGGCAAACCTAAGTTTCAGCCAACTAAACCAATACATATCGTTACTTTTGAAAACAGCCCTTCTTGAAAAAATATCGCTCAATGGAAAATCTATGTATATGCCAACGACGAAAGGCTTAGAATTCTTACAGAGGCAACAAGGTGTTGTTGATTTATTATGCGAAAATGGCCAGGGCCCAAAAAGAAATGTCAAATTGTATTACTCTGCAACTCCTTTCAGCGGCAAAACTTCACTTCAATATTAGTTGGTCACCCTAAACTTTTATTCTTAACCCAAAAACAACTCAACATATCTCACTCAAATAGGCAAAAAGATTTTATCGAGTTTGAGCGTGCAAAAGTGCAAAGTTGTGGATGCGAATCAGATACGAATATCAAATATTGTTTCTTAATAAACAAAAGACTTATATCTAATTTGCATACTAAAGCTGAAGCATATGTCACACTCAAATAGCCAGACTCAGCAAGAAAGCTCTAAAGACCTCATAATTATCTCTTCAAGCATACAGGATCTAGAAACGCCCATTCAAAAAAACACAAGGATCTGTTGGAATACTGGCGAAGAAAAAAATTGCCTGGCCTGTTATCTAAGCAAAGGATGCAAAGCGAAAGTTTAGTCAACATTTTTGCTTAGTTCGGATTTGATGTAGGAATTAAAGAAAAAAGTTTTCTAACGAACTGAATGTGAAAATTTCCATTTCCTATTTGTTGTGATTGTTACAGTGTTGCCACAAACATTTTTGTTCCAGTTATCCAATGGTGACTAGCGGTCCTTTGCAAGAAGGCAAGGCTGTTTTTGTACACAAGTGGGCATAAAAATATGAAGGCTTTCTATAAAAGTAGGAAAGAGTTTCTTAGTTTTTTATTACTTTTGATATTTTTCTTTGGCACCGTAGGAATCGCTTTGAAGTTTGTAACGTTCTTTAATCATTGGGTTTATTTTCCCTCTTTCCCAAATTCTTTAGATAGCGCATTCCTGATTTTGGGTTCAGCATACTTCTTTGGATACATTATTTATAACCGAAGGCATTTGGAAAACGATAAAAGCAAAACTGTATCTTATTAGTTTCAAAGATGAGTTTTGTAAAATTGATTTTGCCAAAAATTTAGGCTTTTTTAAAAAAAAAAATAAAAGAAAAGAATTGTTTTAGCTAATTATTGGATAGCTACGTTATCGATGAACAGCTCTTGTCCGTATTGGCTGTTGCCTGTGTGGTAGCCGTTGCATATCAGAGCAATGCTTGTCAATGTTGCAGATGCTGATAACCCTGAATTTGTCCAGTCAACGCGCAAGTTGCTGCTGAATTGTACCCATTGTCCAGCTGTGAACGTGCCTTGGATAGTTCCCAAGTTAATGACCTTTAAAGTGCCTGGTTGTCGTTGGTGCTGTTGCTGGATTGCTTCCCCACCAATAGATCAGTTGTGAACCGTCGCTTGCTGTCAAAGTTATCTGGAAAGAGTAGTATCCAGTTCCTCCTGAAAGACCTGGGCCATTGTATCCATTGTTATAGATCATCATTGAAAGTGAGCCAGCAGCGTTGGGGATTGAGCTGATTGCCAATGCCGGGCTAAAGGTGCTTGTCAAAGTTCCGGAACCTGTTCCCGAAAAGCCTGGTTGGACTGTTTCTAATTCTGCATATGGACCCCAAGTATTGGGCGCTGTATCGCTTGTTTCATGATTTGTTGCATAAGCGCCATTTGTACTGGTGTCTTTCCATGGACTATTGTTACCGCTTTGATCAAATCCTCCGTCGGACACTTGGTTTGGTTTGATAGTGAATGTGGTTGTCGCCGAAGTCAGACCTGCGGATGAGGCTGTGATGGTTGGGGAGCCTGCGGCTGTGTCTTTGTAGTAGAAGCTAGTTGAACTGTGGCCAGACCCAATGGTAACAGTAGTTATTGGGGTTCCTGTTCCTTGTGAATTGCTGTAGAACGACCCTGTCGTGGATGTGGCAGCTAGGTTAACTGTTAAGGTCGCTGCTGCGTTGATTGCGTTGCCGCTTGCATCTTGCTGAGCTACTGTAATTATTGATGAAACTTGGCCAGTGTATATGGATTGACTTGTCCCAGCGGTGAATTTGAGTTGAGTTGCAGGTCCTGTAATGGTGAAAGTCGTTGTTGCAGGAGTATATCCAGAACATGAGCCTGTAAGCGTTGGTGCACCCTGGATTGGATCCATGTAATAGAAACCTGTAGTTGAGCTTGAATCACTGTTGATTTTGATTGAGGTAATCTGTGTGTTGCCATTTGCGTCAGAGTAGAACTTACCAGTCGAGGACGAAGTTAGTTGGATTGTAATTGCTGTATTGGGGTGGTATGAATTCCCATATTGATCTTGTCTTTGAATAGTTATCTGTTGGGATACTGCTCCGGCGGCTATTTTCTGACTGCTTGAGAAAACTAGCTGATAGCTACTTATTGTGAATTGAGTTGTTGCTGAAGTTAATCCTAAGGAAGAAGCGGTAAGAGTTGGAGTGCCGCTTCCGGTATCATGATAGTAGAAGCTGTAGGAGCTAGAACCATCCGGGATAGTAACAGGCGGAGTTATTCTGTTGTGACCTGCTGAATCTGTATAGAATTGTCCGTTGTTGCCTGAATTTGAAGACAGCGTCAATGATATGGCTCCAGTGGTTACAGGATTGCCATACTGATCCTGTCTTTGAACTGTAATAACCGATGAAACGTCACTAACGGTTATCGACTGACTTGTTCCTGCTGTGTAGACTAATTGTGTTGCTGGAGCGGGGTTAATGGTTATGACTCCACTTGTGCTAGTCGCTGTCCCGTCACTCACGGTAATTGTCTCTGAGCCAACGGTCTTCAATGTGATAGAGAAAGTTCCTGTGCCTGAGGTAAGAGTCGAAGAACCAGGTAGAATAGCCTGGTTATCGGATGATAAAAAGGTAAGTGTGCCTGCATAGCTTGAGAGTAGGGTTCCTGATTCATCTCTGGCAGTTATTGTTGCACTGAAAGCAGTGCCGGCGGTCGCAGAAGATGGAGTTGTAATAATTAATTCAACGATGCCTGAAGGGGTCGGTGAATTCACTGTTAATGTTTGTGTTGTGGTGCTTGTTTTGGCGTTTGAATCAGTTACTGTTAAAGACACAGTTTTTTGACCGGCAGTTGAATAGGACATGCGGGTGGATTCTGAACATGGTACTTGTTGCTGGTGAGGCACCGCTGTCAAAGTTCCAAGACCATTGGGTTAATGGATCCGCTTCCAGCAGTTGATGCATCGGTGAATGTAACAGTTTGGCCGATAGCTATCGTTGCTGGAGCGAAAGTGAAGCTGGCACTTGGTGCCGCGTAGTCATTACGTCTATTGAATGTGTAACTGTGCTTGTGTGGCTAAGGGAGTCGGTAACAGTTAAAGTAACAGTTTCTTCGCCTGGGGTAGTGTATGAGTGCGTTGGGTTCTGACTGCGCTTGTGGTGTACCGTCGCCAAAGTTCCAAGACCACTGATTAATTGTGCCTGATGACCCGGGGATAGAAACGTCGGTGAAAGTTACGGTTTCACCAACATTCGGGTTAGAATTCGATATTGTGAATTCAGCAGTTGGTGCATTAACGATTCCCACGTTTACTGTCAACATTGCAGTGCTTGTTTTCCGTTAGAATCAGTTACGGTTAAAGTGACTAGTTTTTTGACCGCACTTGGAATAGGTCACTGTTTGGGGTATCTGAATCGTGCTTGTTTGTTGGTGTTGCTCCGTGCTCCAAAGTTCCAAGACCATTGAGTAATGGTTCCGCTTCCTGCAGTTGATGTATCGGTGAACGAAACAGGTTGATTGAGTGCGGGTTGGTGGGTTCATATGAAAGAGAGCTGTTGGCGAGGCATAATCACTTACAACTAATGTTTGTGTTGTTGTGCTTGTTTTACCGTTTGAGTCAGTCACTGTTAAAGAAACGGTTCTTCGACGCCGTAGTTGAATAGGATACTGCATGGTGGGATTTTGAACATTACTTGTTGCTGGTGATGCACCGTTGCCAAAGTTCCAAGACCATTGACTAATTGTTCCACTGCCCGCAGTGGAAGTATCTGTGAATGTAACAGTTTGACCAACAGTTAGTGTTGAAGCGGACATACGGAAACTGGAATGATGGCCCAGTTGGGAAAGTTCCGGTTGTGACTGTGCTTAATCCGCTTGTTGTGTATTCTGCGAAGGTTCCGTCGGTGGCGGTTATTTTTATTTTGAGTTTTTCATTTGCTGTGTATGGATAATCGGTTGTGAGTGAAGCTGTTGTTCCTGGAGGAAAGGTTACCATGTTATTAGAAATCGTGGGATTGCTGTCGGTTATACTCTTCAAAATACTGTTCATATAGATACTCTGCGTTGACAATAGTTGGATTGTTCCTTGACCAACATTCTGAACGTAGATAACTACGTACCCTCCCGGTGTGTGGCTTACACTTTGAATTAGCATGCTGTTTGAGGCTTTTGTTGTGGTACCGCCGATATAGCCGGTTACCCACGCATAAACAATAAGTGAAGCTACAACTGCGATGGCAATCATCAACAATGTAGCAATAACTGGCGAAATAGCTCGAATTGACCGCTTAAATTTAGTTATTCTTCTCATGATTATCTCTCTTTACCTTTTTTCCTTATCATTTTTTTAAGTTAGCGTTAAATCGTGATGCTAATCTTGAAGGAAGTCGTATTTAAGATCCATGGAACAATATTCTATAGTGATAATCCAAAAAAAATATATCAAGAGCTGATTTTTTGGCGAGAGGCCGAATTGATTGAATAGGCTATTAATGCCAAACTTATGCAAGGGAACCACAAAATTCCAAACTCTGTGGAAATCCTTCTTTATTCCACATCCAAGAGTTTACTATAGCTTCAACTTTATTAGCACTTTTATTTTTCTTTTTATAAATTCTGAGTATAAACTTGTTATCATATGCACATACATTACCATATTAGTGAACTAATTTTAATGCTTTATTTATTATTTTAAATGAAAGAATTGATGAAAAAATCTAGGATTCAAGATCAAGCCTATATTTTCAGTCAAATTAAATCCCAATCAAACCGAAAATGTTATGGTAGGCTGGCTAATAGGAAATGCAAAACACGCGAAAGATAAATGTTCCCAAAATGAAATTTTTTATCGACAAGATTCACAGTAATAGTTCTTGTCGACTTTGATACCTACGAATGGACCTGTTCTTTTGGAAGTTTCGTTAGCCGAATTCAATGTTGTATTTAGAAGGGTTAAAACTTGTTTAGTGCATTCGATATCTATGTTAGGGTTTCTGCCTAATTCTCTTTTCAAAATATCCTCTGCAACAATATTGGTTCCGCAAACCTCTGAGTTTTTGATTAAGGTGAGGGCGATCATTTCAATCATTTCTTCTCTTGCTGTAAGCTCTGTCCACGCGGCTTGTGCTTTAGCTGTTGCTTCTGGATGAGCATTTTGTTGTTTGATGTTGGTTTGTCCCAAGATGAGGCTAAATCGCTGTTTCCACTTCTTGAGCCATATGCAAGTCCAAGCACTTAAAAACTCACCAATTTCTGATCGGTATTCCTTTTCAAACATCTGCATCTTGATTTGAATACTTTCTGAACGCTCCATAGTTTTGTCTGAGGTTAAAGAGAGGAATTTTTCATAGTTCTTAAAGTCCTCGTACGCAATTTTCAGTACCTTCCGATCTGCACCAAGCAAATCCAAGGTTGGTTCAGCTTCCTTCAACTTTGCGGAAAGCAGCATTTCTGTTATAATCATATCGTTCAACCTTCTCCAGAGCTTTATGACTTTTTGTTCTGCAATGCAATATTACTGGTTTAGGCTAATATCAACAACATTACGATTCGCTATATATGACGGGATTTAACAAACCACAATAACACACGCGTTCCAATTTGAATGAACTCTGCTGACTAGCGGGCACTCATAACTAAACAGATTCTGAGGAAGGAAATGGGAAAAGTCAAGAATTAGCATGATTGAACAAACATTCAAACAAAGAAGAAGTATATTGTTACCTGATAAGTAGGCAAACGATGATAACTATAGGAAACCATTCGCCATCCAATATTAAGCCCCCAGTAAATCTTTTGCAATTATCCTTAAAGAAATACCAGATGGCAAAATACCCGTATAAAACTCCAAAAAGGAGCGCAGGCAGGAAACGAACAAAAATTCCCATTAACTGACAATAGACCAACAAAAAAATACCCAAACTATTCATAGCAATTAATAGCTTTTTGGTTTTATTTCTCCCAAGTTTTATCGGTATTGTTTTTATTCCTGACGAAAAATCACCTTGACTATCTAAGACATCGCAAAGAATGGTACCCACGAATATTCGAATAAAAATATAAGTAAAAATAACTAGGCTTGCTTGAAGTTTCACAACAACGTCAACTTCGGGTAAAAAACAGCCTGTTAAAGCCCAACTTACGGCGACTACGAGGCTCTTTATGCCTACAATTTCTTTAAGTCTTGGAACCGATTTTGAAATCTTAACGCTGTAAATCACACCTATTATGACTGGTATAAAAAGAACCATGAAAGCCATAACTCCCTGGTCTAGACTTATAAGAAAACCAATTATCATTGAAATGATCGAGAAAGTTAAGAAATATCCTGAAGAACTAGACGTTGCTTCAGGTTTATTAATTGAGTCCTCAGACTTATCGGTGACCTTGTTTAAGCCGTAAACTGCAAAAGTCACTAGAAATGCGGCCAGAAGTAGGCTGGGAACTATTCTTGAACTATATAAGAAAAAGCCAAAGACAACTACCATCATTCCATTCAAAGCTAAAAGAAGGGAGCTTGAAGTCATGAACTTTAAGGCCCTAAAAATTGGTAGATATGTCTTGTTAAACGTAAAATTTTCAAATTTCTGCTTTTGTGCGTTTATTAATTCCGTGTGAAAGGTCTGGTCTTTCACTTTGCCTCTCTCCAGCTAAATATTGATTTCAAGTATGTAATGACACTTATGAATCACTAATCTATATTCAAGATAAGTAACTTTTACTCTAAGGAAAATTAGACTCGAAAACCAAAAACTATTCAAACACAGCCCAAATTTCAAAAAGCCAAAATAAAACTTAAGAAAGAAACTCTAATCCAACTCGTGTACTGCGCCTAGCCACATCTTCGAAAAGACGCTCACCCCACTCAATCGACTCAATGCTATCAGACAATAAATCCATACGGTCATCATACATTCCCGACGGCGAAAAAAGACCAAGTGAGAAACTATTCTCCGTCAATGCAAGAGCAACTTTAACATCTTCTCTTAGATAAATCCGCAGTTTGTCCTCTTTCAAATATTTCTTGACTAACTCTGTGTCGACAAACCCTGTAATCTTCGTTAGAACTTCACTGCTAACGATTAATTCAATTGTGCATCCTTGATCAAGCAGTTGACCGAATAAAGAAATGAAGTCTGGATGGAAAATAGGGGAGATTCCCATGATCTTTTTGGATGTCTTAAGGGCTTCAAGGACTGTTTTATGAACAATTCCTAGTTCTGTTGCCCCAGTCTTAACTAATTGGGCCTCTTTTAGTGCGCCCATGTTTTGAAGAAGGTATGCAGGTATATCATCGACATTATGGGACAACCAAAAATCCTTAAATTTTTCAATCGCTTCTTCAGCTAAAAGGTATTCTTTAATAATTTTAGCTTCTATGACTCCAAGCGACGAGAGTGTGTAAACGCCTTGAGCTTTTGTTATAAGATTAAGATCACCAAATTCTTCGAGAATGTGAAGAATAGTAGTATCTCTCGTTTCGACATCAGATCTTAGCTCGGCTATTCTTCTCTTTCCGTTAAAGAGACTTAACAAAATTTTGAGTTTAAGTTCTGATCTGAGTAAAGATAAATGATCCAAGGAAACCATCTTGCATCTTAACAGTTGCGCAAATCCATATATATACATTGGTTTATGGGCATTTTATAGAGTTTATATGCTGAATAGCAAAATCGGCTTAGCAGATGTCGGGGGGAGAAAAATGAGCCATATTTTGCTTAAAACAAGCTTTCTTCTTAAAAAACATTCAATCTTCGCGTAAAAGCAGCTTTTTTTATACTTTCAATACGACACAATTTTAGCCCATTTTATTTATTTCAATTCAATAATTATTGTTTTAGTTATTTTTGTCCACAAAAAGCACATTTGCTTGTCGTAAGCAACAACAAAAATAATAAAGTATATAAATATCTTTCAGTCAAGTAAGGGAGAGACCACTATGCGACGCAGTAAACTTGAAATTTACGCTGATTTGCTCAAAACCCTAGCTCACGAAGGTCCTCTAAAGCTAACACACCTCATGTACAGGGTCAATATCAATTGCACCGTACTCAGGGAAGATCTTGATGACTTAATTCGCCTAGAATTGGTTGAAGAGCGAACAACCGGCAACGATAGAGGCGTCTTCTTAGTCACTGAACGAGGCCTCAAAATATTGAACTATTTCGGCGAAATTAGTCAAGTGTTCTCAATTATTATCGAAGCAGACGTTAGGCCCCCTCCATCTAGGCACCCAAATTTCTCAAAATCCTTTCCTTCAAAATTTTAGGTTTTTAAAAGGAGATTTTTTTGTGATATTCTCTGAAGCGATAGAGTTTTCAAAAAAATTTCCTGTTTGTCACCCCAAAATATTCAAGGCATTCGCCGGTTGGGGCTTTAGTGATGCTGGAACAACTGAGTATGTGGTTTTAGCCAATTTATCTTTGGCATATGAAAGCTGTATTGATGAAGTAGAGAGTTATGTTAAAAGCCACAATTTACGAATAGTACCTTACAATGATTATTTGATGATTTCTACAATATCTTAAAAGCATTCAAGTATTGACATAAGAAAGCTACATTAAACGCTATTTAGAAGCAGACTAAGTAATTGTTCGGTTAATTTTTCAGTTACAGATTTATTTGCTTGCCGCTATCAGTACTTGTTCAGTCAAAAATGTTGTCAGTTTGGCAGGTGTAAATTTTCCCTGTGTGCTATTTGCTTTCTTATGTTGGGCAACATGATTTTTTATGGCTCGATCCATGGCTTTCAAATCGGGAACAATTAAGATCTTGAATCCACAGGCGCATCTTGCAAAACGCATACTTTTTTTCGTTAATTCGTATGTGGTAGCCTGTTCTTGAAAAGAATGGAAGTCTATATTTCGATTTTCCTTTATAACGGTACTTCACTTCTTACATCTTAAGATAACGCTGTTGCGTTCGACTGCATCATATATAAAATGTAGTGATAGTCACCACACAATCACAACCAAAGAATAAACAGCTGCATTCCGCTCTAAACCTTATTAACAGAATCAAATCCACATTGGCGACACTGTATTATGGCGTAAAGCTGTAAAAGCCATGGCTAAATTGTGATAACAAAACCAAGACAACATAACTGCTCATCCATTTTTCCATCTATAAACTCAAATTATTAAACAATAGGTGATTGATTTCAAGAGCACACTCATAGCAGTTGACTGCCCCGTTTACGAAAAAACTCAACAAACCAGAGAAAAAAAATAGAAAAACTGTCTTTTTCATAGTATCTTTCAAAATGCCCCAAATGTGGCAACAGATTCAAAGCATAATGCTGAGCCTTCAGAATTTTAGAATAATAATGTAATTAACCAGATTTAATTTAGTAATAGAAAATCAAACAAAATCGATACATTCTGTTTTTTTAACGATTAAGAAAATTACGTTTCTTTTAAAAAATCACAAGATTTTTTCGGAAATATTCTTGCTTTCGGAACATCCCTCTTAAGCATTTTCTGTACAATTATCAACTTGAGCAAATCGGTTGATGAAACTTTGTCGACAAAGAAAAAACAAAGAAAGACGAAAGGTAGTTCATTCATTATCTGTGAATGCGGGTTTGTAATTCTATTAGTTCCCGATTTAAAAGCTATGGGCAAAGCTATTGAACATCACGCTGCTGAACATGCGAAAAAAGAAAAAGATATTGCGAAAGCTGCTTTTGAAGAAGCACGAATCCAGAATCTTTTGATTGCGCAAGCACTAGACAAAGCAGCGACTTTTTAAGTTTTAAATTGTTGTCATTAACGAAAGGAAAAATCGGGACCGTACAAAGGTAAAAGTTTGTCGGGTTTTTCTCACTATCGTAAAATGTTGAAAAACGAAATAAAAATTATTTGGCTTGGTTGTGTGGCTCGATTCGAGAAAGAATTTGGTTTTTGCTTATTAATTTGAGAACTTTGAAGTGCGATTCGTCGGTTGAGTGAGCAATGGTTTTGTTTGTTTTCGAGTTTCTTCCGATATAGGCAGCGCTTGTTCTAGTTCTCGGAAGTACTTCAATACTGTTATACCGTGTTGGGTGATTTCGAAAACTATGCGTTCTTTTTGGATCGTTCGTTTTTCGATTAGGTCTTGTTTGATCAGGAAGTCTATGTATTCATTGAGTACGCTGCAGTTTATGTTGGCTTTATACATGATATGGGTTAACTTTAATGGTCCTCGATGGCTCAAAACGTTGAGGATATCAATGTACATTTCCAGTTTTGATCGTCTCATCTTGATTCCCTTCCCCTCATTCAACCATATACATCAGCATGTTATATGACAGAATGTTATAAACATTGCTGTTTTACTGTTGTTTAATTCAAGCAATTTTGCTTTTTATTAACAAATAAAATATTAGTATTAAAAAATGAATCTAATTCTACTAATAATAGAAAAAATCTTGATGATAACGCAGTGCCTACGACTGCAAATTGGGAACGATTCTATTGCGAATACATTCTTTTTCCAAGAATATTAAATTCGGACATGACAATGAGATGCCAGAATCATGTGCCTGAGTGGAATAAGACAACTTTAACTCCCGTCACCAACTATTTGCTATCTCAATTTTGTAAAACTGTCAAAAAGTTTTATATCGGAGAAAATGAACCAACCGTCTACGGATTGTCCAAACAAGAGAAGGCTATTGTAAAGTGAGCGAGAATTACAAAAAAAGCATCCAAAAAGTTCACGTAACTTCCGATAATGAAAACGAAAGTATTTTCGTTTCTCATAAAATGGGCACGTGTACCATTCGATGTGATTGCGGATGTGAAATCTTAGTTGTACCCGATTTAAAAGCCATGAACAAGGCGATCCAGAATCATATTGTCGAGCACAAGCAAGGTAATGACGATCCAGATAGACTTGCCTTGTTGGAAACTTTCTTGACAGAGCAGGTACTAATTGTAGCTAGCAAGATAAAGCAGCCAAAGTAATCAATCCTTGACAATCTCCGGAAATCTTTAGTTTATAAGACAAAGAATTCTTAGACGCATGAAAAGGAAAAATTAATTTATACTTTTTGGATTGCAGAAAAAATCAGAAGATCATTCTCGGCGAAAGGCGATTATTAGAAAAGTGGACGGGACTCAGTTGGTTGAAGACACCCAATCGCTTAAATCATCGGGTTTGTTGGAAACGTATTTGTGATTGTACCCTAGCAGTCACATCATTATTTATTGCCACAATTCAATATAATATATTAAGACATAATACAGAAGTTGTTTAGAGTGGCAGGAAAAAACCTTAACGAATCACAAAACAAAATTAGAACACAATTTGCAAAGCCGAAAGTTAAGTTCACTATACCACGCAGCAACAATTTTAACAAAAAAACTTTACTGGCCGCATCATGCCTTCTAATTATCATAGTTCTCGGTGCAGCCATCACTGACCTCGGTTCAAACAGAAGCATTGTCCAAGCAAATTCTGTAATGGCAATAGGCGCCGGAATTTACTGGGATCAAACCTGTACAAACAGAACTCTTTCATTCAATTGGGGACTAATAGATTTAAGTTCAAGCAATAATTTGACAGTTTATGTCAGAAATGAATGCAATTCAGATGTTACGTTAAAGTTGAACACATTAACGTGGACTCCATCCGCTACTTCAAGATATATTTCTCTAAACTGGAATTATACTGGACAAATTCTCAAAACAGGTGAGGTAATTTCAATAGAATTAACATTAAAAGTGGAACCGACAGTAATGGACATAACTAACTTCAGCTTTGAAACAGCTATAACCACTATAGAACAATAACAGCGAAATCAAAGAAAGTTTAGCTTCCTTCTTTGATTTTTTCAGATCAAAATCTATTTATTTGATTTAGTGTTTGTGCATTCGAGGCATCTTAATTTTGTTCATATATCTTCTGTAAAGGGACAGGTTTGAAGTATTTTTGGAGGGAAATCATTCAATGCTTGATTTTCCGCATATTCAAAATCAATATTAGCCTCTGAGAGTAGTTTTCGAATTTTATCTGGTAGTTTTTTGGGTCAACTTAGTTCAACACCTGTATTTTCAATTAAATATTTCCTGGAAGTACACGATTGTTATTCCTTTCATGCACTCATACTTTCTTAAGAAACGAGAGCTAAGACACTGTTTATAGTCAAATTACAAAAAACATAATGAGCCCAAAGTCAATTGTAACTTTTGTTTTTTGATAATTTTCTATTTCTTAGAGCCTTCCAACTCTTTCTTTGTTTTCAAGCACAAGCAAGAGCGCGATTACTAGAACTGAAAGCCCACGTTCAATTTTAGCGATTAAGTTCAACAAACGTTTCTCCTTATTATTTGATTAATTTAAAAACCCAAAGTTTTTAAGGCAATTTTCCGGAATGAATGATACTTAATTTGAAAATATTCACTTCTTCAGGATTGATTTATGACCTGTGATCTTTGATAGATATTGTGCAAGAATTGACAAATTAGCGAAGCGGGCTTTGCAAAAAGTTTTATCTTAAGTTTGATAATAATCGCTACTGGGGGAATGGACGCTTTGAAAATGAACGGAGTAATCAAAATTGTCATATTACCTCTTCTTGGGCCCATCTTTCTAGTTGGACTATGCTTGTCGTCATGGACAGACAAAAGAAAGAACACTCAAATAAAAAAAGTCAGGTTCATTTGGCACAGCAAGCTTTAGCCACCGTGCTCAATTTGTTGCCCTAATGTATTGACAACATTTTCTAAAGTAAGCTTCGTTGCAGCTCCTATCGGTTTCCTCAGATGGAGGATAGCTAAAGAGTTAGCTACTTTAGCTTTAGAAAAGGGGGCTAATAGTGCCAGCGCTTCTCTTGCCTTTTGCTTTAATTAATTATCCAATATATCAAGATCATTTTATGCGTATAAGAATGAGGCAGTCACTAGTTTTAGTTTTTGTACGGTCTGGATTCGAATTTTAATTATTTGTAGATGAAGTTCCCATTATTCCTGGATCTGTATTTCTTCTTCGGCGGGAATAACAATTAACTCAACATTGTCTTGAGAAATGGATGTACTTTTGACAGGTTTTTGTGTTTGTTTCACCTTTTGATGTCTTGATTGTCCCGTTATGAAAAGCACCCAACCCACTATGAAAACAATTAAGAGAATCGGGGAAAGTATTGCGGCTGTGAGTTTACTACGCTTTTTTCTGCCGGTAGTTTTTACCATAGAGAGGGCCCACTGCTGCAATCTGATTACTTAACTATTACTATATAAGTTTTATTTATTTCAAGTATTATTACAAAAAATCCCTGCGATTGTCGAAAGCCGATTAGTTTCTTTGCTCAAACGCATGTATTTTCGTGATAAATAATATAACTTGAATCATTAAGTAGCTTTTCTGGATTTTTGGGTTAACAATATTAACGCTTCCGATAATTCATCAAGACGTTTTAGCGGAGGATTATTTATCTTTCTTATGTAAACTGTTTTTGCCAAAATTGTTTGTAGTCACTTACACTTTACACGTAACCAAAACTGGAATAACGGCTCTTAGCTCCACAAAATATTCCTTCAAAAGAGTTTGGCCTTTCCGCGTTATTCGATATTTTTTCTGGGCTTTTTCAAACGAAAACACCCAGTTTGACGCTACAAGTCCCCTTTTTTCTAGACGCCCAAGTTCAGGATATATCGCAGAAGAACCCAAATTAACTCCGTATTTTTTTTGCATCATCTTTAAGATCGCATAGCCATGTAAACCTTGGTCTGAGGTTTCGTTTATTAGGTTGAGAAGTATGCTTTCAAGAATGGCTCCATGAAAAATTTTTTTGTTCACATTTATCTTCTCCAAAAGGTCAAATTCACCAATATATTAAGAGTGATGATTGACGATATAAGATCATGCTGTAGCCTCGCCACTACAACAAGCAACTAACCAAACGCTTCAGAAAAACCTAAAACTGATTAGAAGATTTTAAAAGGTGAACTATCACGTATTGGCTTGAATAATTGGATTTGTAAAAGAGCTCTAAAAACGACGTATCTATTTGGAGCTTGTAAAGGTTTTAAACATCTTTGCGATGAAAGCGTCTCGATTATTACAAGTATTGACTAAATCGTACAATCCTCCAAGAAGAAAAATTGCTGTTAGGGAAAAACTGAATTTTCTTCTTCTTTCAACTTAAACCAAAAGTCCATTTGCGAAAAATCACTTACGAGTAGAAGAAGAAGACTGCTGAATTGCCACTTCTTCTTCTCTCAAAATTGGCTACATTAGAAAGAAAAATGATTAACCATTTGCCAGATGTTTTGAATACTGAATTTGCGAGCTTATTTTACAGTTACCTTTCGTTTTTCTTTTATTGTTTTTTTAGGAAGAGTTATCTCTAGTACACCGTCTGACAAGTTGGCGTTGACTTCTTCAACCTTTATTTCTTCAGGTAGCTCAATTCTTCTGTAGAATGTCTTGCATGCGCGTTCTTTACATATGTATAGTTGACCCTTCTCATCGTATTTCCAGCCTGCAGTTCCCGTTATCGCTACTGCATCACCTTGTACTTCAATTTCGATATCTTGTTTCTTAAATCCAGGCATCTCTGCCTTTAAGTTGTACTCTTTTTCTCCATCTTTTAGATCTACTGTTGGAACTCTGATTTCTGGGACAAACGAGAATGCCTCAGCCCAATTAGCTGGAAAAAGAAGGTCTTCAAAATCGGTTCTGAATCGTGCAAAGGTATCGTCAAAGGCTTGCCAAAGGTCTTGTGGCTGAACTTGTATTGTGGTTGCTTGTTTTTTTGAGGGTTTTATGGATAATTTTGTTTCTTTCTTGCTAATGGGTATTTCGCTCTTCTTCAAAATTTCATTGTCTTTAACTGTTTTATTTTCTTTAGACATAAAAAACGCCTGTAATTAGTTATTTATTTAATCGATTTATTCTTTGCTCTTATTATCTTATAAGAAGAATTCATGGGTGGGCAAATACTCATTTCCGAATGGACCTAAGAGAGGAATAAGAGTCTAACTCCATCACAAATCGCTTAAGATAGACAAGATTTGCAGTTCAATTTATTTTGATAAAGTTGCGCAACATCAATTTGCAGAATGTTTGTTTTTTTTTTTATCCTGCCATATTCCAATATTCGAAATACGCCTTAAAAATATGAAGACACAAATTTTGAGAGGTACGAAATAAAGTTATGAGAGCTTTTAAGGAAAGGGTTCATCATGTTTTTCGGGGTTGCCCTGAACGGAATGTTTGCAACCTTCATCAAGAAAAAAGCGAAACATGCATTTGTGGTCCCTATCAATATTGTGGAAAATATCGTGCAGCTGCTAAATCAAAGAAGCCAAAGCGCTGTCTAATTTCTTTAAACTGATAATAATTCTCTGAGGAAAAAGTAAGAGTTGTTGCATCAAGATACGACAACATTCGTCTATTTCGTTACAAAGCGATAGGTGCTGACAGGCAAGATTCAACCAACAAGATATAGCGCGCTAAGTGGATTGGACTGCTAATTCAGTCTAGAATATTCCCCATCTTTTTGCGTTTTATCAATTATGACCGCACGGCTAAATCGGTTTAACATTGATTTTCTTCGAGAAATACGAACTCAATTGGCGATAAATATTAAAAAATATTTTTTTTTATGGTTTGAAAATAACTAAGTATTTTTCTTCTTTATCATCTTCAATGATTAAGCCGAAATTTTTTGCATACTCTTCTAATTCTGACCTGCAATAATCTTTCTTTATCTGAAGCTGATAATGATTGGGCATTCTTTGTGACAAGCTAACAAAAGTGGGATCTACCATATTGCCAGCAATTAATTCTTTTAAGAGAGCCATAGCCTCTGCCCTATTCAAAGAGTTCCCCCTAAACCCTATTAGGATGTACAATGTTTTTAAATCTATGTCAAATATTCCTGATCAATTAGCGAAAAACAGAAGCGGAAAAAAAAGAAATTAGACAATCTGTAGTTTTAGTCCGCAAATAGTAGACCAGGCATTTTTTTAGTCATTTAAACCAATGTACCAAACATGAAAGCATCCGTCTCAGAAAAATACCTAATAATAACTAAACAATTCCCAGTTTTGAAGTCTAAAAAGTCAACAAACCGTCCTGAGATATGGTTAATAGTATTTCCGAGATAGCAAATCTTTTAAGCATCTTGGTATAGCAAGACATGACATATAATACAAACTAAAAAGGAAGTGAAAGATATTGGATCGCTCATATACACTACCGTGCCAAAAAGGCGACTTTCGCAGCTGCGAAGGATGCCCAAAAGAAGACTGCCATTCTAAACATTATCCAGGCATGGAACCACAACAAATTTTCACATAATCAACATCACCTAAGCCCAGCACACTCCAAGAAATCAAAGAATACATAGAAAAACAGTAAATACTGCAAACCTTGACTCCTAAGAAGAATCGCCATACAATTCACAGACATGCAGGAGCTTTCTAACCGACCGATTACAAAGAAGTAAGATTAGCAAATTTACTGTCTACAGCCTTTGTCAGAGCTCAAGGCCAGATCTTCTTTGAAGATTTAATATTTACTAACCGCTAAAGAGTTTGTTGATTCAGAACTTCAGCCAGGATTTCTTTGCGTCGCTCTTTGCGGTTCTTCTTTTGGTTCTTCATGGCTATAATGAATATTTTCTTTCCAAAATAAAAGCTTTATTGCGTTTTTCTGATCGTGTTTTTTATTACTTTAGACCGGTCTGCTCATTATAGACTGTCGGATATTTAACGCGGGCTACTTTGAAAATGTGACTACATTTATCACAAGTATAGTATTTCAATGAGAAATAATCGCTTTCATGACTACTTTTTAGGTTAGCGAATTCTTTTTGGCATCTTGGGCATTTGACCATTTGAACTGCACGTTAAACACGAGGTTTAAGGTTGAACGATAAAAGGGTTATGTGTCTTAAGAGACTATTTCTGGCTGAATATGTACAAAAAATCACATACTCCAATGCTATTACAGTCAAGTTTAGGGAGTGCGAAGACTGCTATTCAACCTGCAAAATCCTAAGCGTTAATGTTAGTAACCCTTAATTTACAGCTTTAAACGACTAAACGATAAATATTATAATCATTTTTTTATATTAGAATTTTTGTTGCCTTGATTTCTTAATCTTAAATAGTGTAAAAAAAGGGGGAGTAAGCGTTTGGGGGATCAAAGCACGTTTTGGTGCAGATGCGTCAAGTTTGTTTGCTTGGGCTAAGTAGCCTCCGCGTCCTGCCAACGTTGATCCAGTCAAACGATTCCAATTTCGGGATCATACTTCCCGTTTTAATCAGATGCCCTGTTTTTGATAAAGGGCTTTTTGTTGTGTTTTTTGTACTACGTTATTTAATATAATAAAAGGCAAACAAAAGAAACCGCAATTTGGAGTAAAGAATTGAAAGCTTATGATGATTTTCTCCTTTCAGAACCATTCGACTCTGGAAAAAGAAGGCAAATACTATTTCAGGATGGTCTAAAATGTTTGATTTTCTGAGTTTGAAAAATCATGTTTTCGTATACAACTCGAATTTGTCAAAACATGTTTTGGCGCCTAACAAAAGTAGATTATTTGAGTGGTCGACCACCGTAGAAAAGCAGTACTTTACAATTTTTCAATTTATAGCCTATAACAATGATTTATGCCAAAATTTTGCTACCTCGCTAAAACCTGACGGGAAGTCCTATGGCACCAGTTTGACCTTAACCTCTAATAAAACCACCAAATAGTCCACATGTAGGCATACTCCTGCACTCCTAAAGCTTTCACGATAATTTTGTTTCTTGTATATCAAAGTGATTTAAGAGGAAAAAAATTAGTTCATTTTATCATCTTTAACGGTTTTTGTGTCGGCTTTTCTTCCCGAAATCTTATGTTTCAATCTAAAAAGCCAAGATTTCTGATTCTCAGGCTTTCACTATTCCAAAAAAGATGAAGTTTCATTTATGGTTTCTATGATGACTTTTAGGATTTCCTGCGTGAGGCTATCCCTAGTTAGTATCTGTCCACTTAATTTTCTATGCTCAACTAAATGATTCTCTATAGCTTTGTCCATTTCACGTAAATCTGGAACAACTAAAATTTTAACTCCACATGAACAACTAAAAACTGGCATTTTTCCATGAATTTTACCTTTATGACTTTCCGATTTAGAGCTTACTTTCTTTTGTTGATCTCTAATTATGTTTACCACCTGTATCGTCTTAGTCTTAAGATTCGTTTATCGCAAGATATTGTTTTTTACAATGTCAGCTTCGCTTGTTTTGTGTAGATGGCTTCGCAAGCTTGCAAAGTTAAGTTGACAAATCTCGTTATTTTCGCTTCTTAACAAACCTTTTCTAATAACTTTGCTAACTAAAGAAACGGGTTATTGGTTGTGACCGGATACTCCCATTCTCCTTGCCGAAATACTCACAACCCTTAACCCCTCTCCAAACAGTTAAGAATGAATTTAAATTCAAATGTTTCACTATAAAGAGCCTGCCCGCTCCTTAAGAAACTGTAGTCCATTGCTGAAAAGAACCCTGAGGGGAATTTAACGATTCAGTTTATCGCTTGCTCTTGAAGGTTTAACTTTAAAGAATGTTATGACTCCAACACCACGCTCAGTTAGTTCATATCTCAGATTTGCACCAGTTGTTTTCCCGGATATAATTTTGCTTTCTGAAAAAAAATTCAGAGCTTGCTTCAAAACGATTGGGTTAAGATCGCTCAAGGAAGAACTCATTTGATTAATCGTTTGAGGGCCGTATTCATTAAGTAACTGGGTGATTTCTATGTATTGCATTAGCAAGCTAGCGGGCATATGAATGGAACTCTTATCTCATAAATTTACTGCAAGAAAAATATAAATCTTACCAAGATTCTTAACACAGAAGAGTTAAGTTTCATTATTTGCCATATCCGCAATTTTAATCATAACCTTTTGAGTTAATTGCTCCTCTATTCTGCTATATTCGCCTTTTGCTTTATTAGGATCTGACTCTTTCTTCTCATGAATTATAGCGTGAGTTTCAATGCAACGGGCCATTTCTTTCAGATCTGGAATAACAAGTATCTCCTCACCACATTCACACAAAACTCTCGGCAAATTTTTTCCAAAACTGTGATTATGTTTCATTATCTTACAAGTTAACGTCTCTGAACATAATATTAAAATATTTTCCAATGAAACAACAAGAAAACATTCCTTTTTCGTTAATGTTGAGGTGCGGAAAAGCACCGAAAAGTCAGATTACAGTAGATTAGATTTTAAAATGATTAAGCTTTTACAAAAAAACGCATCTTCCGAATTTAGAAGAGGAAAAAAATCGGTTTTCCCATAATACCAATTTTTTTCTTCTTTTAACTTGAATCAAATTTTCTTTGTGCGCCATTGTTAAAGGGTAGAAGAAGATTGCTGAATTGCCACTTCTTCTTCTAAAAGGAGTTGCAGTGGAAGTTCAGACTTAAGCTTTGTTAATACGCTCTATTATTGGGTAAAGTTCATTTAGAGACTTCGAAACCTCATCAACAACCCCGTTTAAGACATAAGCAAAATCTTCCCGGCTTCTCTTAATCACTTTACTAATTAAGTACCTGTTTGCCGTCAGAGGAGTTCCTTTGAGGTGTCTGGTCTCTTCAATAGCGTTTTGAATACTTATCTTGGTACTGCCATACAAAGTAAGACACCATTGAAGAGACTGCAAATTTCTTATGTGATAATGCCAAAAAGTGTCACAAAGGCAGTATCCCGTATCTTTGCGGTTAAGAAACTCCAACTCATCCATTAATTCCCCATGCAAAAGCATTTCATAATATCTTATCCTAAACTTGTGAGCTTGACCCTCAAAATTCAACCCTATCCGGATATCAAGAGGCGTAAAAGTTACTCCAACACTTGCCCTATCAATGTGTGCTCTACTATCATGTGTTTCTGCCGTCCCAAAAGGCAGCCATATACCGCCAGTATTGGGAGTAAAGCCCGATATTTGCGCACGCCTCAACGAGGTCGTGAGTCTTTTTTCTATTTCCAGCTGTAAGGCTGGACACTTCTCGTAGAGTTTATCGAAATTGTCAAAATCCGATTCAACAAGCTTCTCATAATTTTCGTTTGCAGCAGATTGCCTTGTTGCAAGGGTTGCTATGTCCTCGAATGTTCTATTTTTGAGTTCCTCATCTTGATCCAAGCCCGCTTCAGTGCAAAGAAACCGCAAGATTTCTTGAGCTTTAGAATTAGCTTTTTTTGTGGCGGTTTGAGAACTGTGATTCATCAGGGAGTCATGAAAATCCGCATATTCTCTTAGTTTCTGGGCTGTTGTAGGATTTATGTGGCTTTTCTGCTCTAAGAAACGTATGACCTCAGCCACTCGAATATCTCCCGGAGTTTCTTTCTGAAACTTGGGAAATTTTAGTCCCGTCTGGATTAGTACCCTGTCGAAAGTTGCTGCAGACAGATACTCGTCTAAGCCTTGAGGTCCAACGGAATACTCCTTAAAACGCCGTAGTGCCAAGATATAGCGAATCATAGCTATTGTATCTTGGTCAAACACAAAAACCGACATACGCATATTCTCCATAGATGACGAGACTTTGAATTAACTCATTTTTGAATAGCTTAATTCAACTGCGCCTGAATAAAAGGTCTTTGTGCCGATTAGTTTTAGATTCTGTCTAACATTTAGGTCTTTTAACAAAAGTTTTCCTTTGCCAAAAATCACTGGATGAACAATAATCAGATATTCATCGATCAACCCTAGTTTTGCAAAAGTTTGCGCTACTGTTGCGCCTCCTGCAACAACTATGTTCTTTCCTGGTTGCTGTTTTAGTTTTTGAATTTCTTCAGCGATGTTATCCTTAATCAGCTTAGTGTTTTTCCATTCAACCTTGTCTAGAGTATTGGAGATAACAATTTTTTGGGTTTCATCAGCATACCTTGAAAACCTTTTGTCACTTTCTGTGCTTTGAGGGTTTTTTGCTGCCGCTGGCCAATATTTCTCCCATATTTGGTAAGTTCTTCGACCAAGGACAAAAGTGTCAGCTTCTTCGAGATTCTTCCACATTTCCTCATGAAGGTCTTTCCACATCATTTCATCAGTGAAAGAAGGAAGATAATCCATTTCATCGTTTGGTCCAGTTGAATAGCCGTCCAGTGTCATCTGCATTGACAAAATTACCTTTCTCATGGTCTTTGCTCCAATATTTTCCATAAAAACTCTTCAAAAGACTCTGACAATGAAGGAAAAGGATATAGTAATTTAAACCTATCTAACAGAAAAAACTTGAAGAAAATAGTGTTATGCTGACTTTTGTCTACTGTGGAAAATGGGGTCGGGATCATTTAAGCTGCCGTAGAGAACGTGCGCAGATTCTCTGCAGCCACCTTTGCATTTAGTTAGTTTGTCGCAGTCCTTGCACATTTCAGGGGTGTAACGTAGTTCGGTAAATCCTTTGATGTACTCGGAGTTTTCATAGATTTCCTTGGGATCGTTCTCCAAGCAATTGCCCAGCACTTGCGGAGAGTGATTGCAGACTCTTAAACCCCCGGAAGGATCGATTGCACAGTGAATACCTTTGCCGGCCATGCAACCTTCTTTTAGCAGAAACTTGTAGCTCCGCAGCCCTTCAAGACACAAAGGTGTTGGAGTGCCAACAAGTGCGGGGATTCCATATGCTTCACTTGATTCCTCGATCAAATTTAGCATTTGCACTAGCTCGTTTTCTTTAAAAGCCAAGTTTATATTGTCTAATCCTTTCCCGCCGGGCAAAAAGCGATTTACTAAAACAGAATTCATATCCATTCCGGCAGCAAGAGCAATCGTGTCTTTGAGTTCAGGAAGATTTAGCCGATTAACCACGACAACCGCTGAAACTGCCACCTTATAATCCATCAAAGCCGTCCTTCCAAGCAACGCATTTTGAAAGTTGCCGACCCCACCAGTAAGTTTGTCGTGAGTTGCCTGCAGGCCTTGCAAAGAAATCTGGACTACTTCAAAGTTCTCAGCTATTTGGCTTGCAAATTTCGATGCGAGAATTCCATTTGTGAGTAGAGAATTTTTAAAGCCATTTGCTTTTGCGTAGGCGGCTATTTCGAAGAGGTTTGGATTTAAAAGTGGCTCTCCGCCGGAAAAGCCAAGGGTGTCTACTCCCCACCCCTTTAATTTATCTATAATAGAAAAAAAAGAGGCTTTGGATAATACCTGAGCCTCAGGGTACTTATTTTTCTTGGAAGTCCGCCACGCGTTGTAGCAGAATTTACATGAAGCATTGCACGAGTAACCGACTTCCAAGATGACAAATTTCATTTAACGCTGCGCCTGAAGAGTAGCAATCTCTTTTAAGTGAGTTTCGAAGTGGGCTATGGCAATCTTAGCTAATCCGGCATCAAGTTTCTTACTCTCTGACAACTGCTTTACTATGGCAATGCGTTCTTTGAGATGATTTGCTATTGCCCAAGGATGTGGATCCGGTTCAGCGACGACTGTTTTTGTGGCTAAAGCGGGGTCTATTGCTTTGTTGAGAACAAGTTCCCACATTGGCGGAAAATAACAGATTGGCGCTCTTACTCTTATTCTATCAAAATTTTCGCTCATAAAAAACCTCATTACTCAAAATGCTAACTCCAAATATTAAACCTTCAGGTTCACGATTCGCTCGACTTTATTTATAAAAGATCTTAATCGAATCGGACTTACCTCAGAAAAGGTCGTTTCCACCGGATTCGAACTTGAATTTAAATCTGATAGATTTTTCCTTTGAATCCGTTTGCAGTCCTATTCACTAGAAGGGAACTAAACTCCATGTGGGTAAGCCATCGATACCAAGCCATTTCTTGTGCTGAGGAGGAAACAAATCTTTTTGCGATGCGTCTTGCTTGAGCTTGGCGACTTGCAATATCTGGCTTCAAGATGGTTTCATAGCGCTCAAGACACTCTTGGACATTGGAGCTCTTTTTCAACTCGTTTGAAAGAACAAACGCTTCTAACATTGCCATCGAAGCTCCTTGGCCAGCAAGAGGACTTAAACAAGCACACGCATCACCAGTAAGACATACTCGACCTTTAGCCCACTTCTGCATCTGGATCTGTTTTAGTACATCAAAAAATCCTATACTTTCGTATGGCGCGCTTTGAATTACTTCCCGATTTATCCATTTTGAGCCAGCATAAGCGTCTGCTAAAATACTTTTGTAGCTTTCTTTGGGAACCCTTTCAGTGTTGTTGCAAGAGAATAGAAACACGCAGTCCATTGTCTTTTCAGAAACTGGATAATAAATCGCTGACCGGTTGGGTTCTTGATAGATTTTTATACTGTTGCCGATTTCATCTCGATATGAAGTTTGAAATGCAGCTATACCATAACCTAAGTAGCGGCTGAATTGATGTTCCTCGCCAAAAATCATTTTTCTAACAACAGAATGTAGACCGTCGGCGCCAACAACTAAATCGTATGAGTTAATGTCGCCATTTTGAAATTTTACATTTACCGAATCGAGTGTTTCATTGATCTCCGCAATTTGTGTGCCGTATCTAACAGAAACTGAGAGTTCCTTGGAGCGCTCAAGCAAAACATGCTCAATGTCAGGTCTTCTCAGATATGTATATTCTTGTCCAAAGCCTTTTCTGACAAGTTCAAGGCGAACATTGAAATACGATTTCCCCAACTTGTCAACATATTGAAATTCTTGGGCAGGATACCGAATTTCTTTAATCAGTTCAAGAATTTTTATTCTTTCAGCGACTTTCCAGCCATTTCCAAAAAACGTAATCATATACCCGCTTTTGCGTTCGCCATCTGCCTTTTCAATAACGTCTACTTGCCAACCTGAATCCGCAAGACAACAAGCTAGGGTGAGCCCTGCTATTCCAGCTCCAGAAATCAAAACTCGGTTCATACTAAATGTTAATTTACATGAGATATAAACGGATTTTTTGGTAACTCTATAATTTTGTTTTCTGAGACTCCCGTGGATTAATTATCTGTTGTCTAATGGAATGGAATCGTTATGATTATTGCACCAATTAGAACATAAATTAAATTATTTGTCTCCTGAAAGTCACAAAATTTAAAAATCATTTGTAATAAGAAAGCCTCCTCAGGTGACCACAATGAACTTCTGTCCACAATGCGGAGCTTTGCTCCAAGTAGTCAAGAAGGGCACTCCTTCACTTAGATGCCCAAAATGCAAATACCAAAAACCTCTAAGCCAACAAGAAACAAAACAAAAAATAAACATGCACAGAGGTAAATCAGTGGAAATTGCGGTCATAGACAAAAATGTAGCATCTCTAAGACAACTCCCGACAGTTAAAATGGTCTGTCTAACATGCGGTCACAACGAAAGCGAAACATGGAACGTAGAAGCTGCAGACGAAACCATCCATTCGACAATCACCTTCCTTCGATGCACAAAATGTGGAACAACAAAAAGAGAAGCAGGATGAAACCCAAACCACAATCAAATCCGACGTTTCCTAAATGGATTAAAACATAGTTTAGCAATCTCTCTTCAAATTAACAACCGTTAGCCAATGTTGAAGAACGGAAAATAAACCATTTAATTCTAAGTTTAGAAATTAATAATCGGTTTTATAACTCCATCCACCTTCTTATCCATTTTCTCAAACGCTTTTTCGGCATTTTCGAAACTGAAGGTATGAGTTATCATTTTTGCTGGATCAATCTTTTTGTTCTCAAGTAAGCGTAGCTAAGCTAAAGACTAGGGCTTATGAATAAGTAAATATTTTCTTTCCTTATCTTCTTCAATTATTATTTCTTCTGTTTTAGCGTATTTTTCTATTTCGAGTTTATTGTATTCGCATTTAATCTAAAGTTGATAACTATTAGATTGTCTTTTATTAATGGAGACTCTACGAATGCTCAATTAAATCATAAGTTATTAATTCGCGCAATAGAGCCATCGCTTGTTTTCTATCCAAGTAAACGTACACCGAACAGCTTAGTTATATCATAAATATAATTTTTTTCATTAATGATGTATTAAGATAAAAATTAAAATTGGGAAAGTAAAATTAAAAAAAGTTTAGCTGGATAATCAAACTAAATTTCTTGATTTTGGCAATCATCAATCGTCATTCCTTTCTGATAAGCCAAGAAAAACGAAACCAATATATCAGATTATTTTGAAGTAAATTGTGGAGTTAATTGTGGTACAGCCGATTTTGGCTTCGTATGAAGTAATCTGGTTTAGCATATTTGTTTTGGTTCTATGTTTCTCGGTGAAAAGACAGGGATTCAAGCAATCTGCCGTTTTCTTTTTGCCAGCTTTGGTTTGGGGGCTCTTGCTTGAATATGCAACTCAAGAAGTCTTTCACAGATACTTTTACGGTGGAGACTTTTTAGTTGACGTAGCGAATGTACCCGTGTTCATATCAATGGCTTGGGCTTCTCTAATGTACATTGCTTATTGGTTTGTCACGCAAAAGCTTCATTTGAAAAATTCAATAGCTATTGCTGTTGCTGCAAGTGGTCCTCTCTTATTGCTAGATCTGTTAATACTGGAGCCGACTGCAAAGATTTTTGGCTTTTGGACATGGACCCCTTCAAGCATATGGTTTGGCTCCTCTGTAGGCAATGTTTACGGCTGGTTCTGGGTCATTGTGCTGTATTTGTCTTTTTATAATTTCTTGCGTTGGAAGACAAACGATTGGAGAAAAGCGTTATTGGTAAATCTCGGACTAATTATTCTAAGAGTTGTAATTCTGATCGCATTACTTCAAGTATACACAATGGTATTTGGACACTTTTAAAAGGTGTTTGTTAACCCAGCATTGAATCCTGATGTCAATAATTAATTCTAAAAGGAAAAAAATTATACTGAATAACCTTCTTTAGCACAGAGAATATGATTCTTACAAGCAAATGCTTTCTAAGCCTATTTCTAAGGCATTTAGCGAAGGCAGTTTTGAGTTTTTTAAACACTCATCTAAAGACACTTTGAACAGTGGGTCTTGGCTGAGAGTAATTGGAAAAGAAAGAGGTGATTTTTGATTCTTAATTTCAGAAGCTCGCTTTTATGGCGATGTTGCCCAAAAGTTGTAGGATCAGCAATGCGTTGTACCTGTCCCTTGGGGATAATTAGTGTTACGCCGATTAAATCTGACCTCTGCCAGTCTAAGTCATTGTTCTATCAACCTTTTCAATAAAGCTGCTGGAATATTCTTGCTTTCGGAACATTCCTCTTAAGCTGTTTGTGTGCAAATATCAACTTGAGCTAAACAGTTGATGATTACTTTGTCGACAAATAAAAAACAAAGAAAGACGAAAGCTGGTTCATTCATTATTTGCAAATGCGGATTTGAAATTTTATTAGTTCCCGATTTAAAAGCTATGAGTAAAGCTATTGAGGATCACTCTTTGGAACATGCGAAAAAAGAAAAAGATATTGCTAAAGCTGCCTTTCAAGAAGCACGAATCCAGCATCTTTTGATTGCGCAAGTTTTAGACAAGGCAGCAACTTTTTGAGGCGTTAAATTGTCTGTCATTGACGGAAAGAGAAATCGAGATATTTGCAAATAATAAGTGAAATCCTTGAAGAATGCCAAAAACCCCAAACCAAAACAACAATAATGAGAAGTCTAAACCTAAGCCACAAAATTCTCATATCATATTTGACCGAGTTAGAATATACAAAACTAATAGAAACCCCGCCAAACACACCCTCAAAGTAAAAAACACCCCCAAAAGGACAAGAATACCTAAGAAAGTTCCGAGAACTACAAAACATCGCAGATTTTTCAGCAGTAAATTGTTCCATAAATACAAGTTACAGCAGCACAAAAAAAGATTCTAAGCAAATCAAAGCTGATGATCATAAATTTAGACTCCCTTAAGTTTTGATGATCAAATTATTTCATTGTGTGTTTGCCAAGCTCAAGAGGTAAAATGGACATACAAAAACAAATAATTAATTTCAATTCTACAAACCTCCCCGTCTGCGATAAGGTTTCCTAATAATTAGGCAAGTTTTAAGTGCGTACACCGAAAATAATAGTCAGTATTAAAAATTTCAATTGCCAGGGGAATTTAGATTAATAGAACTAAAGCGTTGGAGGTTTTGCACGAAATATCTAATGAGTCAAAAGAATCGGTTTCAATGAACCAAGTTTCTCTGGACTCAAAATCGCGGATTGTGGAAAATTCTAACGGCTTTGAAATAAAGATGCGTTGCGTTTTTGAAAGCGACGCCTGGGACTGTATTAAACCCTTTTTACAAAAACATGGTTTGAACCTGAAAGTTGAAGATGGCGCCGTAATTGCTTACACGCCATAAAGCATTATCGAGCCAAGCATAGTATCGCAAAACTCGATTCAATACGCGAAATCGAACCTCAACTAAATAACCGAACTTGCTTCTTTAAACATGTAACCGATTTGAAACATTATCGTAGTGTGAAATCAGAATTCGTTCATCGGTGTTCTCTAAATGTAGAATATTTTTAAAAGAAAAGGGGAGTAAGTGTTTGGGGGGCATAGCACGTTTTGGTGCAGATACGTCAAAATTTTTATTTGCTTGGGCTAAGTAGCATCCGCGTCCTGCCAACGTTGACCAAACCAAACGATTCCAATTTTGGGAACATACTCCCCGTTTTAGTTAGATACTGTATTTTTCGTACTACGTAATTTAATGTCGTAAAAGGCAAACAAAAGAAATCTCGATTCAGGATAAAAAAAAATTGAATACCAATGATGATTTTCTCCTTTTAGAACCATTCGATTTAAAAAAAGAAGGCAAATAGCACCACAATATACTCCAAATGCCCGATTTTCTAAGTTTGGAAAAACATGTTTTCGTAATCTACTCGAATTACGTCAAAACATGTTTTCCCGCCTTGTCGTTTTAAATCGAGTCCTTGTCATTGCGGCTGCGATCGCATTGGTTCCAGGGTTGGCTGCAATTTTGGCCGATAAATACGTCTAAAACTCAAAGAAGACTAAGATTAATAGAAGAAGAAAAACACATTCCTACGGAATTGCCGTCCTTCTTCATTCAACTTAGTTTCCAGTCAAAAGAACACCTATGTGAAGTTTGATTATTTGGGTCTTTCTTCTATTCAATCTCTCCTAATTCCACGTCTATTTATTTCTTATTTGACGACAAAGGCAAACACCTATCCGCCCACACCAAAACAGGAGGCAATATGGCAACGCATTCAACCCTTCATCAATCAAAAACACGTCCACAATCAAGAGACAGTCTCTACGCGGAGAAATGGTTCTAAGGTTGATCATAAAACGGTACCCTATTCTAAAGCACCGAGTAACGAACCACAAGCAACATCCTATCTGCCGCCACCTAGGAATGCAAAATTTGCGCTTTTCAGCATAGCGACATTTCAGAGAATGAGAAAAGTAAGGAAGATCGGATCATCATTGAGCGATGAAGTAAATACTGAACTTACACTTGCAGGTGTCAAGAGCGTTATATGTCTTGTGTGAGCTCTGGCGACAATGAAATGTTAAGAGGGCTTATTTAGAGATGAAGATGCTAAAAAAATAAAAAGAGGAATGAGGGCTTCGACTGATTAATTTACCCTGAAGTTATTGCTTTGGCTGTTTACACTGCCGTCGGTTACAGTTATCACGTCATAATTTGAAGTTTGCGTAATAGTAACTGTGTGAGTCCAAACACCATTGACCCATCCGCCGCTATTAGCAGTTGGAGAAATATGATGTGTATAGTCACTTAGAGTGGCTGAGCCAGCGTAGTTTGTGATGACGTTATTGTCAGCATCGTAGGCAGTGATTGTAATACTGAAGGCTACGTTATGTGCTTGGGTACCAATTGTTGCGAAGGCGAAGTTGTTTAGAGCACCCGGATTCACTGTTATCGAACTGCTTTGTTTTGAGATTGTTCCATCGGTTACTGTTATGGTCTGTGAGGGTGTCGTAATTAATCTAAATCCACTATTTCCGTTACCAGCGAACGTATGAACGCCAGCGTCGCCTGCGGTAAATGTGTATTTGGTACCTGAAGTATATGGTGTTTTTGAATAGCCTGATGTGTCACTTGTAGTGAAGTAAACTGAGCCAGTATAGTCGATTTTAACGTTGCCATAAGCATCATTTGCGGTTACAATAACATCGCTTCCGATGGCGAAATATGCGTGAGATGTACAAGAGGCAGGAACAGTTATAGCAAAGCTTGCGAGTGAGCCTGAATTGACCGTGATGCCGCCGCTGATACCAGTGTGGCTGCTGCCATCATTTGCAGTTATGGTGATCCCTGAACCGGTCTTGGTTAGCTGGACGTTGCCCGTCCATACGCCGTTTGACCAGCCGCTAGTGCCTGTGGCTGTAGGACTTATTGTTGTACTTCCGGTAGAAGCTGTGAGACCAACTGAACTTGCGTAGCCCGTGACTACATGGTTGCTTGAGTCCTGAGCTGTGATTGTTATGCTGAAAGCTGTACCAGCCGTCTTAGCACCGCTGATGGCACCAAATACGAAGTGATCAACACCTGACGCAATAGGATTCACAGTGAGTGAAGCTGTATTGCCAGTTGCACCGTTGTAGTTGCTGTCGCCGCCATATTGTGCTCTGAATTGATAAGCACCAACAGCAGCCGGCGTGTATGAATCTGAAGTTGCAGAACCAGTAGCCAACGTCTTAACAGCACCAAGAGTATTCCATGTTGTTCCACTATCAGTTGAAACTTGGAAAGTCACCGTACCAGTTGGAGTGCCAGCAGAACCAGAAACAGTCACAGAAGCAGTCACAGAAGCACCAAGGGTGATCGGACTAACAGGAGCCAAAGTAGGAACAGATACAGTTGGAGTAGCCTTTCCGGCCGCATTTACAGTGAAAGTCGTGGTAGCGTAATTGGATGATGCATCAGTTGCGGTGATTGTGTGGGCACCTGTAGAAGCGATAGCTGGAATAGTGAAAGTCGCGCCAGTTGGAATCGCACCAGCCGCGGTTGTGATGACCGATGCAGGAGTAGTTGTTAGAGTAGTGGTATCAAACTTTACAGTGATAGCTGATGCCGCTGCAAAATTTGAGCCTGTCAAAGTAACTGTTGAACCTGCGGTACCTGAATTCGAACTTAAAGTAATTGCTGCTGTAACGCCTGAACCGCCGCCTGAGCTACTTGCGCCTTTGCCTGTTGCGGTCATGAATGTGCCGTCGGTTGTTGTCACTTTGATGTTAAGTGTGTCCCCTTTTTGGTATCCGGTAGGTAATGGAACTTTAAGTTCAACAGTTTGTCCCAATGGGAGAGTTAGGGGCCATGCGGTAGGTGTGGGTTGGCAGAGCTGATAGTTTTACCAAGATGCTGTCAATATAGACGCTTTGGTCTTGAGTAATTTGTACATCGCTTTGACCTACGTTTTGCACGTAAACGAGCAAGTTAGTGGGGTTTAGTGGGTCGGTGCCTGTTGGGGCATAGCTTTGGATTTGTATGGCTTTTCCAGCTTTAGTTGTCGTAGTTCCCATGTAGCCACTTACCCATGCATAGACTACAAGTGAAGCAACGACAGCGATAGCGATCATTAGTAGAGTTGCAATTACTGGAGATATTGCTTTTATTGAACGTTTGAATTTAGTAGTATTTCTTACATTTCTAATTCTTGTCAATTTTTCTTTTCCCTTCTTAATTTTAATTACAAACTTAGATTCCATTAAGCGCTAACTAAGAGAAAGTTGTATATAAGAAACCATGGAAGATTGTTCTATAGTCACCTCAAGCCCCAAAATCCCTATAGAGCAACCAACATGCCGTTAAAGGGAACCTGAATTTGTACTCCAATAAATTAAAATCCTCAACACATCAAATAAGAGCAGCAAGTCAGAGGTAACATTAATGGATCTATCAAACGTACGCATAAGAGAACATTTTGGGTTAGTATCCAACGATACCCACACAGGCAAATTCGGCTTTCTAGTTAGTCCCCCAAAAAATCGATCAGGCGTAGAAAAAAACGACTACGTCATAGTTGACCACCCACTTTATGGCGAATCCTGCCCAATGCTCTCTGTTATAACGGATATAACAAGTTATGAAGAAGTCGCCGGTTCAACCATCGGCGATAAAATGGGCAAAATGTTTGCCACCGCCGAAATCATCGGCTACATCGACTTAAGAAATGAAAGCAAACCTATTTGCGACGTTTTAGTTCCGCCAAATCCTGGCAGCCGCGTCTATATACCCCTAAAAAAGTTTCTTGAGGACATTTTGAATAGAAACACCAAAGGGGAACCCTTCAAAGCACCAATCCAAATTGGAATGTTTAAAAATTCCTCAGTAGAGGACCCTGAAAATCATGGATTCATCAAATGTTTCATAGACGCACAGGATTTCACTTCAAAAAACTCAATAATTGCAGCTGGTCCTGGAGTCGGCAAAACTCGCCTCGCCAAATTGTTGCTCCAAGAAATCTCCGGTAAAACTTCCACACAAATAATCATCTTTGACGCATACAACGAATACTCTGGCGCAATAGATTCGGCAAAAAAAATTGAACTAAAAGGGAAAATCGATGAAGATTCTCTGACTAAAACAATAAAAAAGAGCCCAATTACCGTCCTAAATGCACAAGGAATGGCACTTGAAGAAAAACGGTCTGCTTTCCTCGAATCCCTACAGACGATATTGAAACTGAGATTGGAACAAAAAATCATGCCGCAGTTTCTAATAATTGAAGAAGCAGAAAACCTCAAAGGAGAAACACTAAACCAAGCAGTTGCCGAGGGAAGAAAAATAGGCATTATCGATCTGTCTTCTAACCACAAATCCCTCAGAGCTCGGAAGCAAGGTACTTTCTCAAATGGGATACCAAATAATTGGAAAAACAACAACCAAAGAAGACACAGCTTACCTCGCAAACATGGCTGGAACCACAAACGCCCCCTCTGATCTCTCTGTTGGCGACTGGATAATCTACGGAATAGGCAACAATAGACCCACAAAAGTGTGTTTAAGCTAAAACAAAATAGTAGCTTATTTCACCGATTAAGAAGCACTCTTTGCACCAATTTTCTGGCGAAAACTTCGGAGCATGATCGATTCACTTATTCTAAAATGACAAAAAAGATTCTATCAACTAATAAAAGAATAAGAAATCAGAAAAAGACGATTTGAGCAAATAATCTCTTAGTTGACTTTACGTTTTCGGTGGCATGTCCGGCTGCAGAAGTCCAAATGAGTTACCTTCTGGGTCAGCGGCTATTGCAAACCATCCTACAGCGGGTATCTGTTTTTTTGGAACCAGAATCTGTCCGCCTTCTTTGATAACCAAATCTGCGTATTTGTCAATGTCTTCTACGCTTATGTAATTGACTTGAGGAGCGTTTTGCATTCCTGAAGTACGCGGATATAATCCACCATTTACGCCTGGTCGCTGAAGCATTCCTTTGTCGTCGGTAGGAACAGTAGCTATATTATAGTATTCTACATCTGGCATAGGGGCTTTCGTGATTTTCCATCCTAAAACATTTTCATAGAATTTTTGCAATTTCTTAACATCATTTGCAGGAATTTCAAAATGAACAACTGTGTGATCCAATTTCAAACAACTCTTTTGTTTAGGATTTCAAACTCAGCCGTTAAGTTAAGAATATGTGTTTGTTCTGTGCCTACCACAAACGGTTAAGCCGTGAAACACATAGTACCAAGAAAAGATGCATGCTAATAATTGGCTTGCGTGGGATACCATTCTCAATTTACAAGTTTAAAGATTCTAAGGATAGATCGGAGCAGGCTTACCACAGAAAAGGTCTGGGCCTTTGTATGTGCCGTCGTAGCATAGTTTGATCCAGTACCGCTCTCGACATCGACAACAGAATTTTCGTATTTTGCGTCTTCTTTTTCTTAGTTTTACTATTGAACTTGATTGTAACTCTCTTTCGCAAAAAATGTCCTCTTTTGTGCAAAGCTTTTTCTGCATAATTGATAGAATTGTTAATTGTTACAGAGATTATGAGGTGAAGGGTTGACCAAAGAGGATCAGAATAATCAGTTTGAAAAGAAATACGACGGGCTGTTGATAGAATACAATTCACTAAGAAACGAAATAATGAAAAGACAGGATGCCCGTCTATACATTTTAGCTTTTACTATGGCCGTGGTTGGCACAATTTTAGGTATTTCTTTTCAGGATAGTGCTTTCATCAGAGGGAACTCCTACCTTCCTTCAGCCTTAGGCATTTTCGCTTTAGTTGTAATTCTTGCTGCAATAGAATTGACGACTTCGAATACACAGCAGAATCATTTCATTGCAACATACATACGTACTTACATTGAGCCAAATGTTCCAATGATGCGATATGAAACACGCTGGAGAAAATATTGTGAGCTTAAGCGTGCAGATCGTTTTTCTGTCTTCCCAATGAGCGCCAGCAGATCTTTATCTATTACCTACGTTTTGCTAACTGCTTCAGTGTGTTCGATTGTTGCTTATCAAGTAGCAGTCCTACAGAGTTATGTTAGCATATTTGTGCTTATAGTGATTTTACTTGCCACGTGCTGCATTATTCTTTCAGTCGATTTGTTCTTTCAGAAAACTCGGGGATGGAAGGACGATTTAGACATCTTAGAGCCAAAAAAGACGAAAACTAAGTTATAAGAAAAAGTATCTCACAGGCTTGGTTAGGGGATTCGACAATTTCCATATCTAACATCGAATGTATCGCAAGTCTTAAAAAGAAAGACGAACAGACATCTATCCATGGCAAGTTTCCTGCATTTGTCCGATTTTCACTTTCAAAGAGCAAACGCTTGGGCAAGTCAACCGATTTTTGAGGGATTAATAGCCGACATTAAGAGGTGGCGAACAAAAGGGAACCGTTGTATCGATAGTATCTTTATCACTGGAGACATCGCGGATTCGGGACACTCAGATGAGTATGCTCTGGCATACGAGAAAATACAAGAAATAATCGACGCATCTGGAGTTCAACTAGAAAATGTTTTCATAGTCCCAGGGAATCACGATGCAAATTTTGATGAAATATCTCGCCCTGAAGAAGATGCTTTGGTTTCAATCATCAGCCGACGGAGAACCTTAGATCTATATTTTGGAAGATATTCTGACTACAAGATATTTTTAGATAAATTTCAATCATACTTGCGTTTTGCTAAACGAATCGCTAATCCCGACACCCTTTGGGAAAGTTCGAAAGAAGGGGGTGTAAAACCTTGGTACTCAGTTCGAAAAACAATCGGCGATACTCAATTTAGGATTATCGGGCTTACGACTCCATTATTAACAAGCAAAGAAGAAGACATGTACGGAAAAATCCATGTCAGCCAACACCAAGTAACCGAAACATTAAACGAATGTAAAAGTGATGAGTTCGTAATCATGCTTGCCCATCACCCTATCGACTGGATTGCGCCTGAAGATAAAAAAATGCTTTGCATTTCGTTGGGAAGAAGAAGGGGGATTTTGCTAAATGGGCATTCCCATGAGCATCAGAGCGCTTCTATTTCTCTTGGGGAAGATATAAACTTCAGAGCGATAGGTGCTGGATGTATCTATTCGGGAAAGAGTTTTCCCAATCAATATGAGATTCTTCAAATAGACGTTGCAAATGGCAGCCTAAAGATTTGGCCTCGTATCTGGTCGGGGGCTATGCGTTGGTGCGCAGACGCTAGCTGGCGGGATTTAGACAATGATGAATCTTGGAAGGGTACTCTACCAGGTGAAGTTGTAGTTCCGCCTCCTCAAAATCAGACCCCTCCAATAGCTACCTCTCAGAAATTAATGAAGCCTTATTGCATAAACCAAAGACAACTAAGTTTCACCGACTTTCCAGAAGTTCTAAATGAAACGATAGAAAACAACACAATTAATCTTGCAGTAATTGTTGGTTCAGGTAGGTACTATGAGTCTGACCACGTTAGCTTTGGAACTGATTGTTTAGGTATTCCGGAAATTGTTTCCTCCTTAAAAGAGAGATTGCCAAAAATAAATGCCACCTCACATTTGGATATTGATATATTTGGAACTCCAACTCTTCAAAACAGTAATCTCTTACTTATAGGGTCAGGAAAAGTTAATTACGTCACCAAAATGTTGATGGAACATTTCCAAGGATCACTCCAGTTCAAGTTTATGCCATTCAGTGCGATTATTTCTAATGTCGGCCCGAACACCATTTACCGAGACGGAGATAATAACGACCGGGGGCTCGGGGTCTTATGTTTGACGAGTAACCCTTGGGCAACAGATGTTGACAAAAAGCGAGTCGTTGTTTTGATGGCAGGTTTTCATCCCTTAGGTTCAATCGCAGCGGCTAAAATGCTATCAACATATATTACAAGCCCATCTGACCGCCGGAATAACTCATACGACCCCTCGATTCCTTTGAAGATTGTACGCGGTAAGCCAATTGATTTCGCTGAATACTGGCGTCGGCTACCCGTGGTAATGGAGAGGGCTTGTAATACTCCCACATACATAGGAAACTTGAATGGGGAACCAGAAATAATTCAATAAGCTCAAAATCGCAAAGTCGACTTATCACTGCTTTCTTTTCTCTTCTCATTCTAAGTTCTGTGATGGTTTATGAGGAAAGTATACGAGAAGACCAAATTTTGCTACTCAAACGCCATAGGAATGCGACCAATCAATGGGTAATGATCTGAACATTTGACCTCCAATGCAACGCGGTTATTGCTTTTGTCTAATTGGGTCATAATTGGGTCAAGCGATATGAATTTCGGACCAGCAAGAATGTAGTCAAGAGTTAATGTGGGATCATTTCCAACTCCTTTTGCTTTTGTACCAGCATTGTTGGGAATTACGTCAACAAAGTTTCTTCTTGCCAGAAGTTCATATTCTGCTGATTCAGGCGTGAAATTGAAGTCGCCTGAAATTATCCATAAAGGCTTGCAGCGGTTAACGGTCTCAGTTTTTCTATCAATATCTGGTTCTTTTCCGCGCAAAAGAAAACCAGATTTTGCCCACATATTATAAGTTGCAACGATGTGGTTAAAGACGTGATTAATTGTTTGAGTCGAAGTTCAGTTGCTTCCTTGTCGATTTTCGGTATCCCTTCACGTTCATCAGTCAGTGTAGTGAGGTGTAGGTTTACAACAAATACATCTTGAGGTTTTTTATTCTCTTTAGTAAATATAAAATGGGAGATCAAAGCACACCGAGGCTCGGTGTCTCTAGTTCCAAAGTACAGGCAAGACCTGATATTTGTTTGTTCTACGTTGTCTTTCTTATCTTTGTTCTAGTGCAACACTCGCGGAACGCGCTAAACTCCAGATGGGTACGTTTGGCATGTCCTCCTGATATAAAACCGCATTTCCTTGGGCAAAATATATTTTTTCTTTTTTCCAGTTTTTTACAATATTTTTCCATTTTGAAACGTACGCATGTCTATTGGTGTCAATTAATGGAAACGAAAAAAAACGATACCCCTTAATGGTATCCTTGTCAATAAATTCTTTTAATTCGGTATTTGCCTCTTGATACTGGACATTCTCTTGCAAGTTAACAACATGGGGTTTTATTCTATCTAAGAGTCGTCTCAACTCAAGGTTAACTTCCTTCTTTATTCTTTCTCTTTCTTCTTCATCTTTTTCTTCGAGAAATTTTGCTCCAGCAACGTTCCAATTAACTATCCTGAACATGCTGTCCTCTTTGTGCGGAAGTTTTTCAGTCAATCCTTATTTCTCCTTATTCAAGAGGCAAGTTAACTAATTCATGCCCTCTATCCTTTATCTTAAATGTGATTTCTTTATATGCTTTGAGCTTATCCCGAAGTGCCTGCAGCGGTTGGGGTTGGGCAGAAAAAAGCAAAACATGCTCCACCTCCGCCTGCACCTAGAGGAAAAGCTTCGCAACCGTTTGCATGAGCAAATTTTAAGATTTCTTGGGATCCATTCATGTAATCAGCACAAAGAGTTGTACGAATCTCACGATAAGATCTCAAAGCTTCGACGGCTTGATCCCATTTGCGCAATCTTAACGACTCACGGAATTGATAGGCAATCGAGGTTTTCTTGCTGTGGAGCCTGAATCCCTCTAAAGTTGAAAGCGCCTGCCTCCAGACCGCGTTAACGTTAGAGCTTTCCCTAGTGTGTCCAGTGTGGAAAATTGCCATTCTGTTTTCTAATTCAAAATAATCCTTGGGCGAAATTAATTCTGAGCGTAAAGATTCACCATAACCGGTCCCCGCACAACCTGGAAAGCCCCATGGAAACCAAACATAGTCAGTCACTCCTCCGAACACAACGTTAGATTGTTCCTGGGTTCCAACGATGCTTACTCCCAAATCTTGTTCAATTCGAGAAGCCATCGAAATTAGTTGTATTCCACTAAAAGGTCTACCCGACAATTCATTTGCTAAAACGCAAACTCCAGTTGCAGCTGTCGCGGAACCGCCTAGACCCGCAGACTTAATATCTGAACGCTTATTTTCTAGAACGAACATAACGCCTGAAAGATTGAATAGATCTAAGATTTTAAGTAACCAGTTTTCTTCTACAGGTAGAACTTCGCCTGTTCTAGCCGTTACTTTTGTCCCATAGTCTTTTGATTCTACTCCAATCAAACCAGGCGTAAATGGGAAAGCTGTAATTTTGGTTCCCGTGTTAATCGTTATTGCAATAGTCCTCGGCAGTTCACTGGTCCAACTCATCGCTGGGTCATTCTCGGCGTTTTTTGCTTGGTTCGGCAGGCGCCAGAGCGCTTGCTGGAACTCTCGGAGGTCCAAACTTGAGCCTGGACCGTCAACACGTTGATAAGCTATTACACTAGGTAGCAAATCGTCTTTTTCTGCCTTTTTCAACTGATCATAAAGCTGTAATACCATCTTTTGCACCTTCGATAATTATCACTCAGCATTAATCCAAATATCGGTTTAAAATCGTTAAAAAGTTTGTGTATCAATGAACGAAGCTAGATTGTACAGTAAAGTGTTCTCTGACTCTCCTCTAGTTTCTTAGGGCTCCAATGAAGTTAACACGGCAAAATCTCCGCACAATAAACCAAAATATCCCGTATCTGAAAAATATGTAGGTGCTGCAGTAGCTCAGAAAGGAGCAATGGAATGTTCCGTTCACTAAAGTCACAACGTAATCAACGGCGGTTCAATTAAACCGACGAAGATTACCATGGTACGCCCAAACGGACTAGTCAAACCTCTTATTGAAGGAACTTAGCGGTGTTGCATAAATTCCAAAGAAAACTGTACCAACAAACTGTCAAAGCAGTAATCACTAATTTTTTCCATCAATTGCTGTTAAGGAATCCCATCTTTTAGCTGTAATCCAAAAGGAATGATCAAACCCACTATCTACCAAATTATGTCAGGAATATTTAGGCACTTGTGCTTCTGTTTGTCTTCTATGCCCTGGGCGTGTTCATTGGATTTGACAAAGTTCTCATTACAAACACAATAGTCAGCAACATCCAAGTGCAGGGCGTAATGCTTGCAGGATTCTCTCAGATAGTAAGCAGTACTCTTTACAATGTTTTGGGGATAGCGCCTGTACTTGCAGTTGCCTCTAGTCTTCTATCAGGTTTTGCCGCATTCTGGTTCAGACTAGTTGTATCCTTCAGATACTTCCAACTAATAGTTGCAGAGAAATGTGTTCCTTTCTTCTGCAGAAAATGCGGAGGATGGAGATCAATCGGAAAAAAGAGCTGTGATAATCAACAATCAAGAAGAAAAAGCTGAAGGTTAATCGAACCTGAAGAAGTTTGAGTCTGTACCGATCTTACTCCAAATGAGTATGAATCTCTCCGTTTAAACCTCAAGAATTTTTTCCTTTTCTAAGATTATGGGCAAAGTAAGTCCGCCCAGTAGCAGACCAAAATGTGTACAAATCGCTAAAACCCCACTTGGATAGAATTCTTATTATTAGGCTGCAAAAATTAACTTACATTTTCTCGTTTGTAAACGAAATAATATTAGTGGTTTGCTACTACTGATTGAGCTTCCCTCTTCAGACTTCAAGGTCTTCTAAAAAGCAAGAAATTGCTTTTGAAACAAAGCAAGAATTAAACAAAGGGGGCAATAGCAAGCTTCCAAAACAAGACAACGTTTACTACTTGTAGCTCTTACCGAATAAACTTTTTCACTCGGCAAATTCACAAATCCATGTGCCCACACATTTTGAAAGAATATGTCACAAGAACAGTAAGTCTAATAAACTCTATTTTAAAAAAAAATTGCAATTTAGAGTCTTCGCATTATTCGCAATCTTAAGAACTTAATTGAATTCTAGAGAATTTAATTCATAAGAAATGGGCAAATGTTATAAACAAAACTGAGTATAAAGGCGCTTGTTGAGCGAAAGAGCACCTATTAAATTGCCAACAAATTCGCTAAAAAACGCTTTTTTCGTTCAAACAAAAATAAAAGGAAAGAAAAACAAAAATGAATACAATAAAAAATAAAACCTCAGCTGTTATAATTGCAATTTTCTTTGTTTTTTCGATGATTGCTTCAACTATGCTAATTCCAACCGCTATTGCACATACACCGCCGTGGACTATTACCACTGTCTACTGTTATACTGTAGTTTCACCAAACATAATTGGGGTGGGTCAGACAGACTCCATTTGCTTCTGGAGTAACGAAATGCCACCAACAGCAGTCGGCACTAACGGTGATAGATGGTCCTTTACAGTAGATGTCACAAAACCAGATGGAACACACCAAACACTAGGACCAATTACCTCCGACCCAGTTGGAAATGGATATACCTCATTCACACCTGATTCTGTAGGCAACTATACCTTCGTAACAACAGTTGCTGCACATAAAATAACCGGCGGTGACCCCAATGGATTCGTTCCAAATTGGGGACCCTCAAGCACTGGATATGCTTTCGTCAACGATACTTATGTTTCAGCTACCAGCGACCCCGTAACCCTTGTGGTTCAAGCAGAATCAGTAGCGCAGTGGCAATCAGCTCCCCTTCCAACCAATTATTGGGACCGCCCAATAAGTGGAGAGAACAGAGAATGGTGGACAATCTCGGGAAACTGGGTTGAATCACGAGGCTATAACGGAGCAAGCGAAGGATACTACTACAAAGGAGGCGGATACAATCCTTACTCTACTGGACCAACCAGCGCACACATAGTTTGGGCACAACCAATGCCAGGCGAGTTTGGAGGAATAATGGGAGGCGATGTCTCGCAAGATGGCGGAGTTGGGAGCTACTACACTGGAATGTCATATGAACAAGCTTTTGCGCCACCGCTAATTCTCAATGGCAGGCTATACTTCAATTCGCCCCCTGGTGCAGCCCCATACTATGGATGCTATTGTTACGATCTACGAACAGGACAGCAAATTTGGTACCAGAACTACACCATATCTAACGGAGAAATATACAACTATATTTCACCCAACCAATTTGGCGGCATCCCCTACTTGTGGAGCTTAGGTTCAACGTATAAAATGTATGACGCAGTTACGGGAAACTGGATACTAAGTTTCGTAAACGCACAAACAGGTACAGTTGCTTACAGCGATTCAGATGGTAGTATGTTAGTTTACATGACGGGTGGAACAGGCACAAACAGATGGCTTGCTATGTGGAACTCAAGCCTCGCTATCTGGGCAGCCATGCCAAACCTGTGGTCAGGAAATAACTATTGGTTATGGAGACCTCCAACAGGCAGCGCAGCACTCAACTGGAGTCTTGGCATTCAATGGAACATAACAGAGCCCGCAGTTTCAGGATCACCATCAATTCAGAAAGTCAATGGCGATGTAGTCCTTTGCCAGGCGAAATTTGCGCAAAATGATGGAACCTCAATAGCCCAAGATGCAGGCTACAGCGCAAAAAATGGTGCCTTACTGTGGGGACCAATAAACCGGACGGCAGTAGTTATGGACGCAGCAGTTCTCACTGGAATGTCAGACGGAGTCTATGTGGAATACATTGGAGAGACATTTTCATTCACAGCTTATAGTGCAACAAATGGGACTAAATTATGGGGACCAACTCAGGTAAGTCCAGCAGTAGGCGCATTTGCTGAATACGGATCATGGAGAACTAGTTGGGTGGGAAACGGCAAAGTTTACCTGCCAGGAATGGACGGACAAATACACTGTATGGATCTTTACACAGGAAAATGGCTATGGGACTTTACAACTGGAAGCTGTGGATTCGAAGCTGGCTACAGTAATTGGCCTCTCATAAGCGCAAGCTTTTTCGGTGGAGCACCAGATACCGGCGGACTTAGAATCTACGCAGTAGGCGGCCATACTCATCTCCAACCAATGTTCAGAGGAGCACAATTATACGCGGTCGATGGCAACAACGGATCATTACTTTGGAGCATCGATGGATGGTTCCAAGCAGGAGGACCAGTAGGCGCAGACGGCTATATGGTAGGCATCGATGGGTACACAAACGAGTTAACATGCTTTGGCAAGGGCAATACAAAAACTACTGTTGATGCACCAATGACAGGTGTCACCGTTGGAAACAACGTAGTGTTACGAGGAACAGTGACAGATCAATCACCAGGCAAAACATGCTTGGGAATACCGACTGCAGGCACGCCAGCAATCTCAGATGCAAGCATGAGCCAATGGATGGAATATCTCTACATGGACCAACCCAAGCCCACAAATGCAACAGGCGTTTTAGTCTCACTCAGCACCTTAGACTCTAACGGCAATCTCAGACCAATAGGCACAACGACAACTGACGACAGCGGCACATTTGCCTACACATGGAAACCTGATATACCAGGTGATTACGCGGTCACAGCTACCTTTGCAGGGTCAGAATCCTATTATTCGTCATCCGCTGAGACACATTTCACTGCTGATGGCTTGACACCCACTGCATCAGCGCTTCCAGAAACTGTTCAACCACCTACAGAAATGTACTTCGCACTTTCAACAGTCGCCATAATTATTGCAATTGCAATAGTGGGTTCTCTAATAGTTTTGATGCTCAGAAAACGGCCATAAAACAAAACAGGATACAAATAATATCCTCTCCCTTTTTATTTTAAATGAAACATAGAAAACCGATAACTTGCTTCATCCCTAACAGATTGGATATTTTCAGAAGAATTTTTGTCAACCATTCAGAAAATGGCGCTATTCAATTAAGGTTCATGGCCAAAAAAAGAAGACACAAAAATCAAAGGAAAAACTTCGCATAAGAGAAACCACATTTTATTAAGGGTACAATCGGGTTCTTGGTGTGAAAAGCTTAAGAAAGCGTGTTTTGCTTAAGTGGGCATGCTCCAGGATCTGAAGGGCTTTGCCCAATTTATCTCTGTTGAACGGGGACTGATGCTCTTCATGATTTCAGTTGGAGCAACATTTCTTATGGGCCAAGGGCTCGTTTGGCCTGCAGCGCTTTTTCTTGGCGTAATCGTTTTTTGTATTTGGAGTGCTGTTGATGCCATGAATAACATTTGTGATGTGGACTTGGATGTTTTGTCTGATCCAGTGCGGGCTAAGTTCACTAAGAAGTTGGGTAAGTTTGGCTTCTTAATCGCGGTTGCATTTACAGTGCTGTCTTTAATGTTGGGTGCTGTAACATTGATGCCGTTTGTGCTATTATTTGTTGGTATAGGCATCTTTTTTGGAGTGCTCTATTCCGTTCCACCCTTCAGACTGCGAAAAACCATCTACAAACCAATCATTAACTTTACTGTGGGTGCGGTTCCGGTTATGATTATTGCAGCGTTCTTTAACTTGTTTTCAATTAACATAATAATATTGATTTTGCTTATCGGTGTAACAACAGCAGTGAACAGTTTGTGGGAGGATTTGGCTGATTTTGCCTCGGACTTCCACAGCGGCTCAAGAACTATACCGATAATTTTGGGTTTTAGACGTGGCTTATTTTTGACTGTCATATTGGGCTACGTCATGATTCCACTTATGGTTCTAGTGGGCGTATTATTTCAGCTATCAATTATTTACTATGCTACCTTGGTGACTCTTGCGAGCTTCATCACTCTGCGTTTAATCCAAAAAAGGCAAACACTATTCAAAAGAGACAAAGCAGACATACAAAAACTCTTCAAATTAGGCGAAGTGTTAGCCAAGGATTTTGTGATCGTAGCTATTGCGTTTACTCTAAGCCTAATGCTGAGTAGCTTTTTGAAAATAAACCCAATATTATAGAAAATATTGCTAATAGAGCTGTGTGCTAAATGTTCACTGCGAAAATTAAGGGCAGTTCTTTGAGGTTGACTGTTGCTAAGCCAGTGACGGAACCATTAGGTGGCGACGTAACTTTTGACCCTGCTCATCTCTATACTTAGGTTTATCTTATTATTTGAGCATATATTTTCGAGTGTGAGATGGCGAATTTAGCAATCGTTGGTGCTGGCATAGGCGGTTGTTCAGCTGCTTATTTTGCACGCAAATACCTTCCAAACTTAAACGTGACAATCTTCGATTCTCAAAACAGAATAGGTGGGAGAATCCGAACATACAATGAATCGGGCGTCATCATAGAGTTGGGTGCTGCCTTCTTCAACCGTTTCAACAGAACGCTTTTAGGCATAATAGAAGCTGAGCGATTAAAAATAGCACTCGTTGAAGAACCCAAAAATTTTGCGGTGTGGAATGGCTCTGAAGTCGTTTTTAGGTCAAACAAGCAATCCTTTGCCACTATTTTTAGTCTTCTTTCTAAATATCGGCTGAGTTTAGTGCAAACTTTTTTGCTTCTCAGAAAAGTAAGAGGACAAGTTGCTAATTTGTATCAAGAAGCGCAAAAAAATCCCGCAGACTTCGGAGAACTTTTTGAATCCGCAGGTCTTGATAAATGGCACAAAATATCTTTTGGAGAAGAGTTGATTAAGAGAGGTGTAAGCCAAGCCTTCATCGATGAAGTTGTAACTCCCCTTACAAGGGTCATTTACTCTCAGAACGCAGACTTGGGGGGCTTCGCTGGGCTTTCGGCTTTGATTGGTGTTTACTCAGGACCAACGTATAGTTTGGCTGAGGGTAACAGCAGTTTGCCCGCTAGCCTTGCGAATGCTTCGAAAGCGGCGGTTAAATTGGGTCAAAAAGTTGACAGGATAGAAAAGACTTCCAAAGGAACTTACCTCTTATACACAAAGGCTGAAAGGGAAGTTTTCGACAACGTTATTGTCGCTACGCCCTTAGAACTTGCTGACATAGAATTTGATGGCTTATCTCTGCAGGGATGGGTGCCTCAGCCTTATCAGGCTGTCTACAGGCGGGTTATGCGGGGCATTTTTGACCCAGACTACTTCGGGCTGAAAAAATCAGCTGGCCCTCCAGCTGTAGTGTTGACTACAAAAGACGCAGATCCAATAACTCACTTCGGCATCCAAAAAGCAAGCAATGGCGAATCATTGGTTACGATTTCTTCGCCAAAACCCTTGGATTCCAACGCATTCAATGGTGTGTTCGAAGGTGGCGGAGTTACGGTTTTGGAACATTGCTGGAAAGCCGCCTACCCTATATTCAAGCCAGTCACTAAGCTGCCTTCAACACGTATTGATAAACGGTTCATGTACATCAATTCAGTTGAGCCTTCTGTCTCAAGCATGGAAACGTCAGCTTTGTCAGCTTTGAATGCAGTGCGACTGCTTGCCAAAGATATTAAGTAGTTATGAAGAGGGAATTATATGGAATCAAGGTTGTTCGAGTTGCTTACCCCAAAAGAGGGCGAAGCGTCGTGATCTTAAGATGAGAGTCTCCTTTGGAAAAGCAAAACAGTTAGTTGACCAACAAAAAGCCCGACCATGAGTCAGAATCCCAAGTCAAACTAGTAAATCCAAGCAAATCAAGTGTTGTGTAGATTCGTTTTTTTGCAGAATAATGCACAAAAATAGATAGCAAGTTTTTTTGATGTTAAACAAGTCGTGGAAATAAATAACAACTTGAATGGAGGCGAAAGAATGAAGGAAAAAAATTCATTCTCGATATGACAAGTAGGAATAACAGGTTTAGGTTTTAACCAACTTAAACGTTCCTATCGCTATAATTCAACTACCAAACCGCGAGTTGCTCATAACTGACCAATGAAAACAGAATAATTGAAGTGAACATTGCAAAACAAATTGTGTGGTCCTATGGTCCAACATCAGGTCCCAGTGCCTTAAACAGCCCCAACATCGTTAAACTGTTGCAAAAGTGTAAATCAGTTTTTTTAGGTTTGGTAGGTAAGCTTTAAATTGGTTATGTACGAACAGGGGTCAAGGGGAAGAGAGTAACCGATGAATCGCCAAGAGGCAGTCTTACTATTGAAGGAAATGGCGACTGTTTGCGGGTCATTCCAAGATGCACAATCAGTATCCATAGAGAAAAATAAGAAAAGTGACAGTTGGGAACTTCATGTTAATTCCATCCCTCATCCGTCAGAGGTTCTGTGCTTGGAAAAAATAGTTGCTAACCACGGTTTAGAAATGGTGACTATTAATGGAATATTAGTTTTTCGTGCGACAAAAAATAGTTAATTAGCAATTCTAAATTGTTGTTTGCATTTAGGGCACTTATATGATTCTATTTTGAAATAGTGGTTTTTAAGGGATTTATCTGGTTTTGCAATTTCTTCATTGCACTTTGGGCATTTTGTCATGAAGGTCTCCGGCATTTTTCTAAACTCACGTTTATTGTGAAAAAGTGTATTTGATGTTTTGTTGGCACCCGAATGAGACAACAAACAAGCCATCAGATACTATCTTAAGACGCCTTGCTCAATGTAGGTTCACATCAAACTTGGAAAAATCCTAAGATCGGAAAATCTCTCTGATGAAAGGGCATAATCTGAGATTATGTGCCTGAGGATTTAAGCACTTAAATACATAAGCTTATAAGCACGTATGCACTTATGTGTTTATGTAAATAAGCGAACTAAAGATGACAAAAATAAAAACCCAAAAACGATAAAATGGCAACTCGCTTATTTAAAAAACATATAGCAAACAAAAAGTGATTAAAACTTGGGCCGCATCAACGTTGACATCTCAGACGAAATCGAAAAACAGCTAAGATTAAAAACCGTAGAAAGATTCGGAGGCAAGAAAGGCGACTTATCCAAGGCTGTCCAAGAAGCAGTAAAAACATGGATCAACAAACAAGAACAACAATGAAGCCGCCCCTCCTAAAACCCCGTAACTAAATTATTAAGAATGCCTCGGTAATGGGCGCAGGGAACCAGTTAGCCTCGAAAACCCTCAAAACAGGGAATTATGGGCAATCTAACTGTGAGATCCCCTTTAGAATAGTTGTACAAAGAATTTTATTCATTAGGGTGGAAATTATGGTCAATAGAAAAGTTGGAAAATTGGAAATTGTATTCATCGACAAAGAAGGGAAATGGTACCCTATAGATGAAGTAGATCAGTCAGATTTGGCTGAGGGCTTAGAAAAAGTTTCCAAAGAAGTCGCTAAACGACTGCAATTGCTAAAAGATCAACGATAGATGCATTTCCGATTTTCAATGCAGAATTTGGAGCTTGGTTTCATCTAAAGAAGTCAAGTTTTATGCACCAACCGAAGTTGACAAGAAGAGTTTAGCAAAGGGATTTGAAGAATCTCCAAAGAAATTGCAGCGGGATTGCAGGTGCAATAAGAACTGAGATAATTCAAGGTTACTATCATAGTAATAAGATTAATAGAGGTGAAAAAAAATGATTAACGAAGAAAAAAAGGCACCGCTGAAAGCTATTGAGAAAGCTGAAATCGAAGCAAAACCTACAAAAAATATTCCTGCTAAACATCTTCCGGCCAAACGCGTTCCCGCAAAGCACCTACCCGCAGTTCATGTTCTAACGACCTTTGACGATTTGGTTGAGGATTTCCGAAAAAATTTTATTGAAAGCGTAGCTTTTCCATGGGATTGGGTAAGTGTTGAACCATACGCTCCAGTTCGTGAGGCAACTGTAGATTTGGTTGATGAGGGAAACAGGTTTGTGGTGCATGCTGAATTGCCAGGCGTAGCTAAAGACAAGATTGACGTTGCCCTGACCAACGATGGTATTGAAATCTCGGCTGAAACAGACGTTGAAAAGGAAGACAAGCAGAAGAACTTTGTAGTTAGAGAACGTGTTTACTCGCATGTTTACAAACAGCTCTCGTTCCCCGAAGAAGTAATCCCTGAGAAAGCAGAATCCACATTTAAAGACGGATTACTTGAAGTTTGCATCCCAAAGAAGACCGTTGCACCCGCGCCTAAAAAGCACAAAGTAGAAGTGAAATAGTTGGTAGAGAGGCATTTTTATGCTTACTCACTATTTCTTGCATATTTTAAGAAACCAAGTAAGCTTGACCTCAAAATACCTTAGATGATGGTTATTGGCAGGTTTTTTGCCTATCCACTGTTTCTTTTGCAGCTCTGATTTCCTAAACTACCGTTTTGTGCCCTGTACAATTTGGACATTTCGGCATTACTAATCACTTCTTAAGTTATCGTAAAGGACGAAATTTATTCGCCCATGCCGCCTGGTCCACCTGGACCGCCCTTTGGAGATTTAGCTGTTATAATGTCATCTACACGTAGAATCATGGCTGCTGATTCAGCTGCGGATTGTATAGCTTGCTCTTTAACGACGATTGGTTCAATGACGCCGTTTTCAATGCTGTTTTGCAGTTTACCTGTGAACACGTTTATGCCAATGAATTTGCCATCTTCTTTATCGTGCACTTGACGTAGCTCTATAAGTATATCGATTGCCTCTAAGCCCCCGTTCTCTGCGAGCGTGCGTGGGATTACTTCAACTGCGTCCGCGAAAGCTTCTACTGCGAGTTGCTGTCTTCCGCCGACTTTGGTTGAGTAATTGCGTAGTTCTTTAGCGATTTCGATTTCGATTGCTCCGCCGCCAGCCACGATTTTATTGTTTTCTATGACGTCTGAAATTACTGACAAAGCGTCGGTTATTACTCTTTCAGCTTCATCCACCATGCGCTCTAAGCCTGCACGGATGAGGATGGCTACTGAATGTGGATCTTTGCATTTTTCGACAAAGATCATTTTGTCGTCGCCGATCTTGCGTTCTTCCACTAAGCCGGCAAAACCCAAGTCTGCCGCCTTTAAATCATTCAAATTGGAACTTACTCGTCCGCCTGTTGCTCTCGCCAGCTTTTCCATGTCTGACTCTTTGATGCGCCTAGCAGCCATTATGCCCTCGTGAGAAAGGTAGTGTTGAACCATATCGTCTATTCCTTTCTGGCAAAACACTATTTCCGCTCCTGAAGCTTTGATCTTAGTAACCATCTCTTTGAGTGTGCTGTCCTCTTGGTCTAGGAAGGCTTTCATCTGGTTCGGTTCATGTATGCGTATTTCGGCGCTTATTTCGGTTTTTTCAATCTCTAATGCCATATCTAAAAGTGCGATTTTCGCATTCTCTTTCTTTCGGGGCATTCCTGGATTGGCGACTTCTTTATCTATGATTATTCCTTTGACGAGTTGCGTCTCAATGAGGCTTTTTCCCGTCTTTTTCACCAGTTGAATGTTATCTATGTCGGCTATCGTCTTGTCTCCGTGCTTTTGGGCTACCTGCCTTACCGCTTCTATCGCTATTTCCGCAAAGTGCTCTTTAGCACCCCCCACAGCTTTGCTTCCCATGGCCGTCAAAGCAACTTTCATCATCATTTTTTGATCCTCAACGTCAATGGCCACAGCGTTTTTCGCTATGATTTCGATTGCTTTCTGTGCTGCCTTACGGTATCCAGCAACGAGTATCATTGGGTGGACATTCTGGTCTAAGAGTTCTTCGGCTTTCTTGAGAAGTTCACTTGCTAGCACTACGACGGTTGTGGTTCCGTCACCCACCATGTCGTCTTGAGTTTTGGCGATTTCAATCATCATTTTTGCTGCTGGATGCTCCACGTCCATTTCTTTCAGAATTGTGGCTCCATCGTTTGTTATGGTGATGTCTCCTAAGCTGTCGATGAGCATTTTATCCATGCCTCGCGGGCCTAGAGTGGTTTTCAGTACTTCACCAATCACTTGGGCTGCCATGATGTTGTTTCGTTGGGCTTCTTTGCCTCTACTTCGAGTGGTTCCTTCCTTCAAGATGAGTACGGGTTGACCACTTTGGGTTTGCGTTAAATATGCCATGTTATTTTCTCCTTAATTTTATTTATTAATAGTCTTTTTTTAGCAATGTCAGCTTTTTTTTGATTCGTAGGATACGCCTAAATCTCGGAGTCACGCCGAATAAGAGACATTTGACTAGTAAGAGACTCGAAACTTAAAACTTTCAACTGTTTTAAAAACGGCTGACTTTGCAACTTATATATTGTCATACAGTGATTTAAACTCGTTTAGAGAATTAGCGAGATTTTTAACTAAGTAGTTATTGTTATAATTGTACTTGTTGATTTTGCAAAATTTTAGTTCACTTTTTTCAAGGTGAATCTATTTGACTACTTGTCCGTTTGCTGCCGTGTTAGTAAGTCGCGTGATCTTTATTTTTACTCGGTCTCCAGGTTTTGTGTCGGCAACATAAATTACAAAGCCTTGGTTTTTAGCTATGCCTTCTCCTTTGGGACTCAATTCCGTAATGGCTACTTCTAATTCTTCTCCCAACATAACTGGGCAACGTTTAAAACCCTTACCATGACCACGTTTTCCCTCGTAACCGCCACCTTGCCTTGAATTACTCATAATATTACTCCGTTTTATTACCGTCTATTAAACGATAGAGGCTTGAATCTTAAAAACCTTCAATTGAGTGATACTGTTAAGTTTGGTTAAGTTACCAAGCTTAATTAGGTACTGGGACGTTTGGGTTTTTGGCTTTTTGATTTCGCAGCCAATTTGGAACTCGCATTATAATCAATTCTAATTTTGTCTATTTAGTATTGAAGCATCTTCTAAACTACAGTCAGCGGTTTTTTTCGCTTTTTTGACTTCGCTTATTTTTATTCACCAAACCATTTAATAAACCACTTTTCTCTTGCTATTGTCCTCTCGTTCATAGTCTCACAGGTTGCTTTCCAATCAGGGTTTTCGTATTCTGTATTAACCCATTTTTCGGTGAAAAGCGGCATTTCTTTTTTAATTTCATCTAGAATTTGTTTTATTTTGGCATTTACAAGTTCAGGAGTAGTGAACCCTTTATAGGATAATTGTTCAATTGGAATTAATTCTTCATAAAGTCGGCCTTTATTCATGTTTTTACGCCTCTTTTCCTTATTTATTTAAAATGTGGTTGCATTAAAACTTGGTCTGCCATTTGTTAAGTTTAAGTTACCTGATTTGGTCACAGAAGCCTTTGAGCATTTTCTTCATTTCTGGGTCTTTTGCAGCTTCTTTTCCCAATTCGGTAAGTTCACTTTCGCTAAGGAATAATGGTCTCGCAATAAGTCTTCCAGTGTTATCACAATATCCGAATCTGAGTTTAATTAAGTCTTTATGTTTATCATCTGTAAACTTTAAAATGTGAATAACGGGTGACCAAGTTTTATAGTCTACTTTTGCTTCGTGGGTTACTACTCCATATCCGTTTACATTAAAATCAAAAAGCTTACCAACATTAGAATTTTTTGATGCCATTTTCAAATCCCCCAAAAGCACTTCTGTGTTTTAACCTGTTAAACCCTTTGGTTAGTAGATACTTTGAAATTACCCAGCACGAAAAGTCTTTTTGTAACGGTTAACAACAGTATCCAGTAATAAGCAATTAACACAAATTATGAAAGGGGCATCCTAATGAGCACTGAAAAAGCGGAGTTTAAACGGGTTGGACCACCCAGGGTCAAAGCCAAAGATGTAAACGGGTTCCTCACGGTTGAAATTTCTCTTAATGGCTATCCTGACTATATTTGGGTGCAAGACTACTTTAGACACCCTTTATTTAATAGGGCTAGTGGAGTACATCCCAGCAGCGTATTTGTAGAAAAGAGCACCATTATTTTTGTATCATTTGAGTCTGATATTAAGGCTAATGTTGAGTGGATGGACAAGTATATACAGCAAGCAAATGATGGTTACAACAGAAAAAAAGCCGAGCAGTTACTTGAAGAAAAAAACCTCCTTGAACTGGAAAGAAAACGAAAAGAAGAACTTGACCGAATTAACGAAACTCTCAAAGACCTTTAATTCATTCTGTTTGAGCAAACAAAAAACTTTCCTGGTAAGGAATCTTAATTTTAACAAAATGTGTGCGCAGTAAAATTTAATCTTACTCCTCTTGCCATAAGAATCTGTTTCTTTGCTGTGCAGATTTAAGACTTACAAGAGTTAAGAAACTGAAGGTAATTACGGCATGTTTTGAAGGACCCAAAGCAGAGAAGCTCTTTTAATTGTCCTCTTCTTGTTTGAGCGGTCATATGAGTTTCCGCTAGTCTAAAGAAGTAGGTTTTTATTTTTCATCCTTCAAAATGAACTTGTAACATTCACATCTATGTTTAGTACATACTCTATCTAAAAAATACGAATGCTCACTTTTAAGATGCTCACACTTGCACATTTCATCTTTAATTTTAGCTTTATCCATCAAAATCTATCCTTATTAAATGAACAACATTAACCTTCAAAAAGTTTTAGGTGCGGTTAAATTTAATTTTAATCTTGTGTGTGTAATACTTTGACAATATACCAAAGACTTGAACTGAACGCTCTATCCCTTTGTTTGACTGTCCATAGGTCTGTGCGTAGTACTTTGGCGGCACCCACACTCTTACTCTTTCAAGCCCAACTCTTCAAACGTATGTAATAGCTCAACTTTTGCCAAAGAAGCTTTTGACCAGCCAAATTTCTCGATATAAGTCTTCATAACTTGCAATGCCTTCTCATAACTTATTGTCTTCCACACCATAACATAATGCCATTCGCTTATCGGCATGAAAAGTCCGTTAAACTCGATACCTTCTGTTCCCTTCATTATGCTTTTAATTTGCCCAGCAAATTCCTTAAGCTCCTCAGGTGTCCCAACCCAATTAAAGTAGTACAAAAACAACAAGAAACTACACCTCCCTTAATTCACTTCATTAACGAGACTTCGTAGCAGTGGAATAGAAATAAGGTTATGTGATAGCATAAGACCAATCACAAGCTTTGGGTCTGGCACTAAAATTAAATCCAAACCCAATCTTATGAGAGCATTGCTTTAAAAAAGCAGGGTCTAAGATCAAATATTATAAACTAATAAGAATGATCCGCCTTAAGATTTAGACATAACAAGGAGACTACTTTTATGCCTGTTACAATTGGTTCTATATTTAGACAAATTGTCAAAGTATTGAAGACTCAAGACAACAATCCAGATAGCTACCTAAATAATCCAAAAAGCGACTTCTATAACCCAAACTATGACATTAACAACCCAAATAGCTACATTAACAATCAGAATAGTGGAATCAACAATGCATCCAATAATAAACTCAACAAGGAACTCCGTAGGGAGTGCTTTGAGAGAACTCATTCATATGTATCTATCAGACTATTTGTCTGATGAACAAGCAGAGAAGCTTGTTACAGAATACATCCCCTAATGCCATTAATCCTTTTGAAGTTTGCTAAAACCTTGCTTAGTTAGGGAGAATGATAGCGCCTTCAAAAAAAAGGCTAAAAAAATCAAAGCCCCAGCTCTTTTGCTCGTTGCTCTATTTCATCTATTGTTCTCGATTGTTCCCCACAATTCTTTAAACTATCTTGTAACATTTTTTTATCTACATGGTAGAGGGTTCTAATCATTTCGTCTTGAAGAGGCAACCATTTATCAAGTTTGACTCCGAATTTTGCTTCAATATACCGTCTTTCTTTTGGAAAGATTTCCTCGCTCCCTTCTGGCGTGTTCAATCTATAGATTTCGTGGAAAACAAGTTCATAGAATGCCATCCTATCTTGGCATCTTGTTAAGTGAATAATCTCGTTTGACCAGTTGTCACCCCAAGCGTACCCTCCATTTGGATACTTGAATTTGTTTTTCCACTCGGGAGTTAGTGGTTCAAAAACCTCAAATTTAACAGGTTTATTCTTAAAATACCTCTTTTTGATGTGCTCTGTTACTTCATTAATAATCTTATTCTCTTCATTGTTTGGTTCCAAAATTGTTCCATTCCTTGTTTATATTTTAGTTTTTTTTAAGCCAGCTTATTCTTTTATTTGTTATCTCTATTTGCCATCTCTCAGCGAGCGCTCAAAGGAAACTCGTCTATTTCCTTTCTTTGATGGAAGCGTCTATTGGTATGTTTTTTGCCTATCCATTGTTTCTTTTGTGGCTCTGGTTTTTCCTAAACTGCCGTTGTGGGCGCTTAACACGAATTTTAGCGTATTTTTTTGTAAAATACTCTAAATTGATTTCCGATTTTTTGCACTTATACATCTTGATTCGAAATCGCCCAAAGTTCCATTCCCGCAGTCTACGTGTGCGTTAGACAATTTGGACATTTCGGCATGACTTTTAACCTACCTAGCTAAAGGAGAATGGCTAATATATACCCATTTAAGAGCTAATTTTTAAAGGTGTAATAGGAGGATAACGATTGAGCGCATTACTGTCGATCTAATAATCCTCCGAAAAATACTTATGCTCAATGAGACAACTGTAGGAAAAAGGACGATTCCCTATGACACAAACAGCCAAAACAATAAGCAGAAAAGTGGCAATTGCGCTAGTCGTACTCTGTATTGCAACTTTAGTTGCTCTAAACTTTTCTATATTTACCTACTACTCAGAAATGAACAGTAAAAACACTCAAATCCAATCCTTGAACAACCAGGTTGTGAACCTTCAAACACAAGTAGCAAATGGAACCTTGCCAGTGGCTAAACTAATCACCGTTGGCATGCAATACACAGATAACCGAACAGACATAAGTGCACCCTTCTTGGAAGTAACCGGATACGTTTGCAACGTTGGAACAACCACAGCAAACAACTGCGTACTCCAAGTATCGGCAACCCGAACCGATAACTCCAATGGAATAGACAGCACCACAAACATAGAATCCCTACAAGCAGGCGCATACACAAAAGTGGACATCCAATTCCCCTACCACGGCACCCCATTGATAGCATACAACGCCAGCTTGGAATGGGGAAACTAAACCTTTTCATTTTGAACAATCAAAATATCTTTAATCATTTTAGAAAGAGACTTTTAAATAAAACCGTAATCGCAAAACTTTTTGTCCACCACTAAAATAGGGTAAAGTATTCCAGTTGACTCTTGCAGATTTTATTCAAAGATGCAACAGAAAAAAAGAAGAGATGTTAACTGTTTATATAAACAGACACAAAGGGCACATTTTGCCCTAAAACGCTACCGTCACTGAAAGATCCAAGCAATGCAAGATTTAATGGATAAACACCCGGATCCGCTTTGCTTCCTGAAGTTACCAGGCTCTTAGCTGCGTAATGCGAAGACCCAACAACAGGGTTTGCGGAAGCGAAGTACACTGCGGTAGGTTTACCATAGTCCAAATTCACGTTTGTATATGTCGGCGAGATATTACCGTTATTATCAACGTTAACAGTATAGAAAATAAGGTATCCAACATTGTTAGGATTCTTAGTGTTGATGAAAAACATTTGGCTAGTATAGTTTAAGACGATATTTCGATGGTTCTCATCTTGGTTTGTGAGAACGACACTAAAAGCAACATTTGCCGCATTTGAATTTATGTTGTAACCGTTGCTAGGTGTACCTATTGTTGACCCTGAAACTGGATAATAATCGAAAGTTGAAAAATTCGCGACAATAACGGATCCAACTGGAGAATTACTGTTTCCATTTCCTCCATCTCCGCCGCCGATTTGGTTTACAATCTTTAGCGTTCCTTGTGGAGATGCCATGTTACCAAGAGTTGTTAGAACCGTGAATGTTTCGCCTGCAGCTTTTGTGCGGGTATAAGGAACTTGAGCGTCTCCGCCTGACAATGTTACAGGGGTAATTTCAGAGCCTGAAGGGATGTGCCCCACTAGTCAAATCAATTTTTATTGAAGCCCCAGCTGCAATACTCAAGCCTGTTACTCCTACATTTTCAAGGTTAGCATATAGATGTCTGGCTAATGCCTGATTGCTCGTTACTATCCAAAGTCTTGATAAGCTTGTAGCAACTCCGCCAGTGTTTGTAATCACTAAAGTATTAGTTTCTTGCCCAGTTGCATCGTCAAGCAGCCAATGAACTTCTATTTGAGAGTTCAATTTGTCTGAGAGTAGCGTGTTCATTGTTTTTATTTGAGTATCATGCCAAAGATAGATGTTGCTGAAGGCAAAAAGTAGGATTATAATGAAGAGAACTGTTCCAATGACCTCTGCGGTGCCTTTACGATTGACCATGAACCGTTTCAGAAACTTGGGAGTATTTTTGTTTACCATATGTATGTTCCCTCGAAGCTAGTTCCTCTTAAAGTAACAATCTTGAAATTATAACCTACATGTAGCACTGAATCTGGAATGAAGGTTCTGTCAAAGTAATTGCTCCATGTTCTCCCTCATTCAGTGGAAGTTAACGTGCATTAATGTTTGCCATTTGTCCATTTATGTATACATTCGTCACAGTGAAATTCACTTTACCGGTGTTATAAATCGAAAGATTCACAGTATTCGAGTTAACGAAATTGCACATCTTCTACGGTTAAAGATTCTAAGACTGAGCTTCCACTGCCCGAATGGAAATCATCAGAGTACACGATTAAAGCACCGAATAGAATGCTCATGCCTGCCATAACAACCAATATCATTAGAATGGTGCCGATAACGGTTGAAACACCTTTTCTGTTGTTGAATAGGTTTCGCTTCATTTTTTCACATCCAGTTGGGAGGTATTCCTGCAAAGAATATGGCGTATCCTATTACCACCAGTAAGATTGAATGTTTCATGCCTCCAGCTACTCTACGTTCTCCTATTTTTCCCGCCATCAACCCTCCCGTTAACCCAGAAACCAACATGTCTTGATAGAAGAATTCTTTCATACCGCCAACGCCGCCAATGACGGCATTGCCTGATATTTGCTGAGAACCCGACATCGGAGCAAAGAATGAGCGTACTAGCAGAATTGCTGTAACTATAAACACTGCAAAGGCAGCGTAAATTACTATTATGTAGGGTTTCATTTGTGCGTCGGTTTCCCTGTCGATGTCCTTCATCTCTTCCATAAACCCTGCTGTTGCTGTAAAGACTTTTTTAATTGTGCCTCCTGATCGGCTTGCTTCTAGAACTAGGACACAGAAGCGATTTACGATTGGTGAGTTTATGCGATTTTTGAAATTGGTTAGTGCATCTTCAAAAGATGTTCCCCAGGACATTTCAATAACTAATTGTTTTACTTCTTTGGAGAGGGGGCCGCTGACCATTTTGTTGTCAACAACTTTCTCTAAAGCTCGAATTAAGGTCATTCCGGTTTCCTGAGATTCTGCAACGCCTCTAACGAGTAGAGGCATCTGATTTTCTATTGAGGATATCCATCTTTGATGTTTTATGTCAAGAATTGCCGAGGGAACTAATACTACTAGTATGCTGACGAAAAAGATTTCGTTGACGTAAGTTGTTAAGGCTTTGAATGAAATAGCGGCAATAATTGCTATAGCTATAATTACAGCAAGTATCGAAAGTCCCACGGTATATTGTCTTTTCTTAATTGTTACTTTGCCCATATTATTACCTCGGAGGAGTCATTGAATCTACCATTAGCAACATTATTCCTACACCTGCAGGTGTTACAACGAATGTCATTAGAACCAAAACTGTTTGAGGATCCATGCCAGCAAGCATCGATCCGCCTCCTAAGAAAGACATTACGGAGAGCATAACAACAAGGACCAACGGCAATGCAATCATGAAACTGACGTAGACTTCAGCCATACCTGCAAGACTGTCAAGGAAGCTCTTCATTGAAGTAACCCTTAGCTTCTTGGCTTTTTCAGACTCATCTCTGAGAAAAGAGGCTAAGTCTCCACCCATATGCGCAGTGGTAACAATTCCATCTAACATCGAACCAAACTTTCTTGAAGCAGACCTTACAGCTGCACGCTTTAAAGCATCGTTCAAATCTAAACCCATCAATTCGGTATCAGCAATTGCACGCCTCATTTCATCGCCCACTCCGAATTCATCACCGACATTTGCTAATGATCGGAAAATACGTTCCGGGGGCATTCCTGAACTTGCTAATACAGCCATGAAATTGGCAGTTAAGGGCAAATTTGACTCTATTTTTCGCACTTTTGAAGAAATTGCAAGAACGGGATAAATATAGCAAAACCCAAAAACGGCAATACCAGCTACCATTGCTGACACTATGGAAAATATAAATGCGGGCACAACTGGCAGTCTGACTGAAAAAATCAGAAGAGAAAGGCCAAATCCCATTATTGTAGTTAAGAGCGTGGAGAGCGCCATCAAACCTAAGTATGCTTGGAAAGTGATTTTAATTGCAGCTTTAGACAGGTTATCTTCCATGCTTTTGAATTCTTCGACGAAGTATGATGGAACAAACTTAGACACTCTTAGACAGAGAGCCAGCAACCGCTTATTCGTCTTTTAAAGCCTCCGCAAGTATGCGTGCAGGATTTTCCATATATGTGCGAATAATGTTTGATACGTCCTTGTAATTACGAATATTCTTCTTAGCCATCCAAGTAATTACTTTCTTTCTGTTTTTGAGTTCTTCTTCGGCTTGTTCGATGCTTATGCCCGTTTTCTCTGCAATTTTCTCAAGAATGTAGCTTCGTCCGGTATAATCGAATGTTTCGTCGGTAGCGTTCCATCTGTAAACTTCATTTGTTAAAATTTCCCCTGAACGAGGATCTAAGCCGACGATTTCTGAGGCAGCGACTGTTTTTCTCATGGGTTTACCTTTTATTTCGACACGTTTTTGAACCACAATAATGTCGATGCCTGCGATTAGAGTACGAGGAATGTTCATAGGTGCTGATTCTAACCGATAAACTGCTGATTCAACTGACTCAGCATGGACAGTTGACATTCCAAGGTGCCCAGTGCTTACGGCTTGGAAGAGTGTGTATGCTTCGGTTCCCCTGATTTCTCCCACTATGATATAGTCGGGTCTTTGTCTCAAAGAAGCTTTGAGCAAATCGAATAATGTAACGTCTGCTGAATCTGTGGCTATACCGAAATGCGATCTGGTGGTGGCTGGAATCCAGTTTTCATGCGGAAGATTAATTTCAGGTGTATCTTCGATTGATACGACTTTTAAGTCAGCTTTAATGAACATGCTTAAGCAGTTTAGGAGTGTAGTTTTACCAGCAGCGATACCACCGGCCACTAGGATTGATACTCGGTTTTCGACTGCATACCAAAAGAAAGCAGCCATATCCGCCGAGAGAGTGCCAAAAGTGATTAAATCAGTTACGGTGAATGGGTCGAGCTTGAATTTTCTTATTGTAAATGTTGATCCTTTTCTAGTAACCTCTTTACCGTAAGTAAGGTTGATTCTGCTGCCATCAGGAAGACTGGCATCTAATAATGGTTGAGCGATGGACACGTGACTTCCACACAAGTAGGCAAGACGCAAAGCGAACGAATCAAGCTCTTCTTCCGTCTCAAAACGGATGTTAGTTGGAATGGATTCGGATTTGCGGTGCCAAACAAATATTGGAATGTTGACTCCATCGCATGAAAGGTCCTCAATTAATTGGTCATGCATTAATGAATCTATTTTCCCAAAACCGAGATTATCTCTGACTATGCAATAGAGCAGCCTATTTTGAGTTGCTTCATCGATTTTGAAATCGTAGTCATTAAAAATCTCCTTGCTCTTGGTTACAAGGTACTTTCCAGCCGCTTCTTTAGACTGTAAGTCTGCCGGCTTTAGAGTAATTACTTGATTGAGAATTTCTTTTAATCGCTTAAGATGGACTTCATCGTCAGTTGTGAGTTTGGGTTCCTCAACCACATATTTGATGTTTCCCCTGTCCAAATCCTTAACAATATTCACGCGGCAATAAGGCTCGATTAGCGAGTACGATTCGAGCACTTTCTCGTTAACTGGATCGGATATTGAGACAGTTGTCGCTATCTCGGGAACCAGAGTAACAGGAACTTCTAATTTGCTTTTTTTAGTGAACAAAGATATTTTTCTGGGGGATGAAGTTTTCTTATTCTTCTTTATCTTTGATTGTGAATCTTCTGCAGATTTTGAAACCTCTGCTGGTTTTTTGCGAGATAATAGTTTTTTGTAAGATGTCAACTCAGCGATGCCCCCTCATACATAATTTTTTTTTTGCATATAAGCTTAAAAAAATAAAAAAGGAAAAAGCTCAAAACAATTCACGCTTATTGTTTGATGGTGAATTGTTGAGTTATTTGAGCTGAAAGTTCCGTCTGAAGTTGTCACTTTGATAGTTACTGATTGCACGCCTAGCATTGTAGACTCTGAAGCGATTTTACCAGTTAATGTTGCTGTTTCACTTCGTTAATGTGAGCAGGTTTCGGTGATAGAAGTACCTGAGGCCATTTGCACCGTTAATGAAAATGTTGCTGTGGTCAGTTGAAACTGAACAGGTGAGTCTACCAACGTTCTGCACATAAACAGTAAATATGATTAGCAGTTGGAATCATAACTAACACTTTGGATTTGAATTGCTTTGCCTGTTTTTTCTGTTGTGAAGTTCATGTATCCCATAACCCAGGCATAGGTTACCAAGGATGCTACGACTGCGATGGCTATCATTAGTAGAGTGGCTATTACTGGTGAGATTGCGCGAGTGTTTCTACGGAATTTTCTTATTGTTTTTCCAATATTCATTTATTTTATTTCTCCTTATTTGATTGCTTGACTCTTTATTCAGCCCAGGCACATAAAAAGCATGATAGACTAATCTTCTATCAAAATCCGAAATATATCGAATGTTAGAAGGATGGTCGTTCATAACGTCATTATCACCCCCAAAGATAGCCTATTTTTACAAAAGAGCATCAAATTCAAGCTTAATGAAACAGGTTCAGACTCTTGGCAACAGACATAGAAAACCCAAATTCAAAGAAAAAGTTGCAAACAGACTCCAACTCTGGAAGGTTAATCAAAAGGAAATGGAAAATAATCAATGAGCTTCAAAGGTTTTAGCCAAAAAAAACCTTTAGCTACTCTTCACAAAAGCCAATATTGAAAGCCTCACAATAAGCTTGTATAAACAAAATGTATAAACAAACCATATAAACAAAGCACCCGCCGTTCGTAACCCTTTTCAATCAAACTCTTCTTAATAAAACCGTAAACGAAAAAATTTTTCGGATTTAATAGAACACGCATATCCTACAAGAGCAGATGCCTATTAATTATTTTTTATCAAAAGCACGCATTATTGTACGGAGTTTCCCCAAGCATATCTTCGTCAAATAAGATCATTAATTGTTATAATTTGAGCAATACCAAGATTTGAATTTATAATCAATACTTCAGTGATACAAAAGTTATAACTAAGCTAAACGATAGTGGATAACAAAAAGATGACTGCCAATGAAGATTGTGAAGACATGAATTGCTGGACTTGACGAATTTTTAATGGGTGGGTTGCCCCCAAAAATCATACTTCTTACGGGAGCACCAGGTTCAGGAAACGAAGTCTTCGCCAAACAAGTCTTATTCAACAGAGTAAAGACGTGCCCAGTAACTTACTTCACTGTGAACACTACAGCTGAAAGCATCAGGGAAGATATGTCTGCTTATGGATGGGACACATTGCCCTTTGAAGAAGATAGACATGGAAATTCAAGAGCCTCAAAAACACAACAGCAAATGAACTGCTAAAAGCCGTTTTGGATGAAATGGAACAATCAAGAACAGTTGCCATAGACTCAGTCTCAGAGCTACTGCTAATCCATAAGATCAAAGAAATAGCTAACCTATTAACCGCTATGACACATCAAAACAGAAAAGGCCTAAATTACCACTTACTTCTGCTCACCGAGGGCATGCAGGATCCTCAAGCTGATGCCACCATGAACCACTTTGCCGAAGGATCAATTAACTTCGCATTAAACTGGGCTGCAGACTCGACTATGAGGCATTTGATTATAAGAAAAATGTCCGGAACGATAATCCCAACAAGAAGGCTTAACTTATACTTTGGGTAGAAAAGGATTCATCATAGAAACCGCCACCAGAATAACATAACCAACACCAAAAAATTAAACAACTTGGTTTAGTCTTTACATAAAAGTAGAGACCGTGATCAACAAGGGAATTCCGAAACCGATTCCGGAATCAGAAAGCTACAGATTCAAGGTTTAGTTATGTATTTTCAGGTCTTCGCCTCAAACGTCTGATTGCAATTACCGTGTAGACTAAAATTATTTCAGGGGCTATTATTCCAACAGCCAAAAGCGACTCAAATGACGATGTTTGCGGCTTTAAAGAAACTGCAAATTGTATTTTTATTAGATGTGTACTAAAAGGCATTGTGTACCATACGTAAAAGTTTTTTGAGTCTTGCGTGTAGCCTTGATTTGTAGCTTGCTGGCCGTCTATGAAAACAACTGGGTTTGTCCCATAGTTTATTGCGGTTTTAGGAATAGTTATATTGCTGAAACCTGTGTTGCCGCTTTGACCGGTCACGTTTATAGACACTGTTGTTGAATTGGTGGACATGTCTGTTATAATCGTGACATTGGACATCTGGGAACTTGTTATGTTTCCGCTGATTGCAAGATTAACTGTTGCACCACTGTCTGTCTTAGCTTTTACCGTCGTTTCTATTGGAGTTGGAGAAGGCGATGGTTTTGCTGTTGAAGTTGGAGAAGACGATGGTTTTGGTGTTGAAGTTGGAGTACTTGTAGAAGTCGGTGCTGACGTTGGAGTTGGCGTTGAAGTGGGAATGGGTTCTGGCGTAGTTGAAGGCAGTCGGAGTAGAGTAGGTGTAGCTGTAGATGTTGGAGTTGGAATGGGTGAAGACGTCGGAGTAGGAGAAAGTGTTACAGTAACCTGAACGAAAGAATTCACTACTGCATCAGTAGCATCAGTCACCTGAAGTTCAAAACTCCAAGAACCAATAACAGTAGAACCCGACGTAACAAAAGAGTAGCTAGATGAAGTCGCACCGCTAATCGGCGAGTAAGAACCAGCGCCAGGAGCCTTCGAAAGCCACTGATACAAGTAAGGAGAAGACCCCGTAGACACCGAAGACGAAGTCAAACTACTAGTCTGACCCTGACTAATCGAACCCAAAGAAGCAGAAACAGTCGGAGCAACCAAAGCAGGATTCACCGTAATCGAAACAGCATTAGAAGCAACCGACGTAACTGGAGATGAAGCACTATCAGTCACCTTACAAGTAATTGAAGCAGAAGATCCCGACGCAGTATAAGTATAACTTGAACTGTCAGTCCCAACAGAACCAGAACCCACATACCATTGATAATGAATAGTGCCAGAGCCACCAAGAGAAGTAGCAGTAAAAATCTTAGTCTGACCAATATCCATCTTAAGAGGACCAACAGGAGCAACAGCTAACAGTAGGCGAAGCAGCAACCGTAACAGACGCAGCAGAAGACTGAGCCGAAGTTGCACCTAAACTATCAGTAACCGTCACAGTAATCGAATAAGAACCTGAGGACCCAGGAGCATAATTAAACGTTGACGAAGTAGCTACCAGACTGAGAGATCCCACCCACATACCACTGATAAGAAGAGTAAACGCCTGAACCGCCACTAGCAGCAGCTGAAAACGTCTTACTTTGACCAACATCCATAGTCCAAGAAGCAGGCGACACATTCACCGTCGGAACCGCATTCACCGTAACAGACACAGCGTTTGAAATTACACCGGCTGAAGTAGCATCAGTCACCTGAAGTTCAAAACTCCAAGAACCAATAACAGTAGAACCCGACGTAACAAAAGATGTAGCTAGATGAAGTCGCACCACTAATCGGCGAGTAAGAACCAGCGCCAGGAGCCTTCGAAAGCCACTGATACAAGTAAGGAGAAGAACCCGTAGACACCGAAGACGAAGTCAAACTACTAGTCTGACCCTGACTAATCGAACCCAAAGAAGCAGAAACAGTCGGAGCAACCAAAGCAGGATTCACCGTAATCGAAACAGCATTAGAAGCAACCGACGTAGCTGGAGATGAAGCACTATCAGTCACCTTACAAGTAATTGAAGCAGAAGATCCCGACGCAGTATAAGTATAACTTGAACTGTCAGTCCCAACAGAACCAGAACCCACATACCATTGATAATGAATAGTGCCAGAGCCACCCAGAGAAGCAGCAGTAAACACCTGAACCTGGCCAACATCCATCTTAAGCGGACCAATAGGAGCAACACTCACTGTAGGCGAAGCTGCAACTGTAATAGAGGGCGTATTAGACTGAACTGTAACCGGTGGTGTAGAATGATCAGTAACTTTGCAGTAAATCATGGGTGTACCAGCTGACGAAGCAGTAAATGCGTAAGTTAAGCCAGTCTGACCAGAAACAGCAGAACCAGCCAAATACCACTGATATGAGAGCGCACCAGAACCACCCGAAGTAACGGCCGTAAACACTTGAACCTGACCAACATCCATGATCCAAGAAGCAGGAGCAACACTGATAGTAAAAGGAATAGTCACCGCAACAGAAACTGGATCACTTTGAAAAAGACCAGGTATACTAACCTCAAATTGGTAGTTGCCAGGTGTTGCAGAGCTTGAGGGCGCAAAAGTGTATGTAATTTCAGTAGCACCGGCAATATTAGTGAAGGCAGTTTGTCCTGGAGCCGCCATCATCCATTGATAGTTGTAAGGACCGCCAGAAACAACAGCCGTTAAAGTAGAAGTTTCAAGTCCTCTATTTATAGAAGAAGCAGAAACAGAAATCCCAGTTATTTGAGCTTTGACTTGTATATTCTCAAATGCGAAGATTGATAACGAAATTAGAAGCGCAATTATTAGGATGTGCATTTTGTTCATGTTTCTTCATCTTATGTTTCTTGTTAACATGGATTTGGCTGATCGTTTATGAAAATAACGGTTTACCAACTTTAATCTTTACCTAATCGTATACTGTTAGAGTTACAAATTCATCCATTGCAGAAAGTTGAAATTATGCTAAATATGTTATTACAATAGTCACCAAAAATAATACACCAAGCACTATAGCTATGTTCCTCAGTTTCTTCATGTCTGAGACTAATGTTTTTTCTCCAAATATGTAAGGTAAAAGTTCAGCGGTAATAAGGAGAAGAATCGCACTAACCGCCAGGAGAATACTCAGGTCTTGACCAGTTATGGGGGGAAGTAACATGGTTATAGTTCTTCCATTCGATACTCTATTTTTAGGATTTTTGTTTCGGGATCTAGTGTATCTTGTTGGATTGTTATCGGTTTATCCGAGGCTTTAGCAAATGCACATGCGAATGCGCTCGCTATAATGCATCCAATTTGCGCATGCGTTCGAGGTTGATTAGTGCGGGTTTCGGAGCAAAGCGAGTTGAATATGCTACTAGTTATTTCTACAGTAATTGTTCTATCTTTAATTTGAACTTGAACATCTTCCGCAAATTTCAAGTTGCGGAATAGCTCCTTAATCATATCTTGCATTTGAGGTAGAGTAATTTTTCTGAAAGATGAGCCGAGTTCTTTTTCAAACATTAGGGAAAGAGCAAGTCCTGGGGGAGTGAAGAACAAGCCGGTTTTCGCCTTATTGAACAACTTGTCAGTTGTTTCATTAGATGTTGGCAGAGAGGTTCCTGGCGATTTGGGTACAAATATAACGCTGGAGTCAAAGTTCTTGAGGTTTTGAGGGGGCAAATATATTCCTTTTTCAACCAAATTGAACTCGTTTAGGAAGCGATCGATGCTGCTTCCACTTGCACTCGCAGAAGCCTTCAACAAAGAGAGAAACGCCTGTTTCGGGGGAGTGAAGAAAAGAAGCAAGATGCTCCAGAAGGCTACAGACACTCCGACGACAGCTAGAAATGATGAATTATTCAGTGCTGATAAAACTATCAGGACTACTCCTGTTAAAAGAGCCATACCTATCATGAGCACTGTGAAAATATCTTGATTACCTATGGTTTTCTTGATGTTAAGCATTCAGTTACCCTTGTTGAAACTTCAATTAATATCTTATTCTAAAGCATGAATTGTTCTTTGGAATTTAAGTTTTGTAGTTCACGATTTTTTCCAATTGAGTACAAGCAGAGATATTCTGCCGACTTTTTCCGGAATATTACTGAAATTGGAATACCGCTTTTATGCTGTAGAAGTCATAAGTCTTAAATGTCGAGATGCTTACAATGGCAATCTTAGAATTTCAGCGATTTGATGATCATAACGATTTTGAAACTTGGTGGAATCAGTTACTTACCAACAGCATAGACAACCACCCATTTTTGACGTACGAATGGCTCACAATATGGTGGAAACATTTTGGAAAAGGAAAGGAACTGAAACTCTTTACCTTAGAAAACAAAAATGAAGTCTCGCTTGTTGTTCCAGTGATGTATTCCACATGCAAGGTCTTAGGTTCAAAACGTACTAAGGTAGAGTTTGTCGCTTCAGGGGATTCTGATTATCAAAGTTTTATAATTACAAATTTCCAAGAAGCAGCTAAAGGCATGAACCAATTAATAGAAAACATAATGGAAGACTCAAATGATACAGACTCCGTTATTTTTGGTGAAGTGCCCGAAGATTCCGTTACTGCATATTGCTTGAAGGTATCAAAGGAGGGCTGCTTTGGAACTTCTAATTCTGCAACCAGCTCATGCCCGTATATCCCGCTTCCCAATAATTATGAGATATACAGTCAGACTTTAGGTTCGAACATGCGAAGAAACCTGAAAGTATGGGAAAAACAAGCACTAAAAGATTACAAGGTCGAATTCGTAAAATACGATGAAATCGGAACCGTTGAAGAAGGGATGAAAATCTTTTTCGATTTGCACCAGAAGCGCCAAGTTGCAAAGGGTAACTATGGTGTTTTTTCAAGTGGCGACCAAAAGAGCTTCCACGAGGACTTGGCGAAGGCTTTTGCAAATAAGGGGTGGTTAGATCTTTTCTTTTTAACGTTCAATGACAGACCTGTTTCAGCAATTTACTCTTACGAGTACAATGGAAAATTATACGCCTACCTTTGTGGATTTGATCCGGAATATGCCAAGTATCGACCAGGACATTTAGCGTTTAAAAATCTCATAAAATATGGAATTGATAAAAAGTTGAAGGAGCTTGATTTTCTGCGTGGTGACGAGGAGTACAAGTCTCGGTGGAAAGCAAAGGTTCGGAATAACTCTGAATATAGGATACAAAAAAAGGGACTTAAGAACAGATTTTTCAACTGGACAACAAATAGCAGATCTTTGTCGTATCTCCAAAGCACTGGAGCGCGTATAGAGACTTTGGCAAAAGCTATTTAGCATCGTTTAAAAGTATTGTTGCTGAAGATTCGAAAAGTGTTCGGCTTCTTTTCATTTAACCTGATTTGATATTCTGGTTGTTGACGTTCTAAATGAAATAAGTTCCAACGTTCTCTTTACTTCCTTCATAAATAAAAGACAACTAGAAAGAAGTTTATAGTTTTCTAAAAAATAAAAAAAGAAAGTTTGCGTTTATCTTTCTTCATGGCCGCTTAGTTTATTTTCTGCTGCTCGGTGGTGTTTTGAAAAAAGAAGTGGATAAAAGAAAGGTTAGGGGAGAACCTTCTTGGCTCTGGTTCTTCTTAGAAACAGGAGTGCAGCTATGATTCCAATTATGACTATTGCAATTACACCGCCGTAGATGTATAGATTGTTAGCAGAGTTTCCAGTGGAATCAGACGATGTTGAAGTAGGTGTTGGAGACGAAGTGTGTGAAGGAGTTGGAGAGGGAGTTGATGTTGGTGCATGTGTAGGAGTAGCAGTTGGTGCAGCTGTAGGATGAGCGGTAGGTCGCGGTGTAGCAGTTGGTGCAGCAGTGGGAGCCGGTGTAGGGGTAGCTGAAGCGTCATACCAGTTCCAAGTAATAGTTGAAGGCGCAGTAATCACAAATGTCGTAGCTGATGAGCCGCCTGAAGATGGAACACTGCCTGTGCCTGACCAACCTGAACAAGTGATACCCGGAGGCTGGAGATGAAACAAAGGCGGTTATGCTCGTGTTGTTATCATACCATCTGCTTGTTGGCGAAGGCGAATCGTACTGTGAGGAGACAGTTAAGTAGTATTGCGCTGAATAGGTTGCGGTTAATGTTGTGGGTGCTGCAACAGTTATGGATGTTGCGGAGGTGTTGCCGGTTACTCCAGTAAGCAGGTATTTTGTCGTAGTATCGCTTACTATCGCTATAGGTGTGTAGCTAAATGTATATGCGGAGTTTGCATTTGCCCAAGTTGAGTAGCCGCTTGAAGGGTAAGCATTTCCATTGACGGTAATCAAGTTGCCAGTGTAATCTGAACCTACGCCAGATTGTGTTAAGGTCAAGTTGTATTGAGTTTGCCAAACCGTTGAAGCTGTCTTAGGAGCATTCATGGTTATGGCATTTGAGGTTAATGCAATGCCTGTAGCGTCAGTAGCCCAGTTGGTAAAGGCGTATTGAACTCCTGCTGTTCCAGGTGAAGTTAAAGCGTTAAGTGTCGCTGTTGCAGTGGTGCCAGCATTGTACCAGCCTGAACCAGTAACGGACCCATGAGTTGTAGTTGTAGTCAAGAAATACTGAGTTGTCCAACTCACTGTAGCAATCTTAGGACCATTCATCGTAATGGTGTTAGAAGTTAGAGCAGAACCTGAGGCATCACCAGTCCAACCTGCAAAGATATATTGAGTGCCCGTTGAGCCAGCCACAGTTCCAGCTGTGAGCGCGCAGTCGCAGTAGTACCAACGTCATACCAAGTATTGTTGCCAGTAACTGTACCTTGAGGCGAAATTATCGTCAACTGATACTGATGTTCCCATGTGGCTGTTTCAGTAATTGCGCTGTTCATCGTAATTGTAGCAGGATTGTTGGTGCCTGAGTAACTGCCAATACCTGAACCAGTCCAGCCAGTAAAAATGTACCGTTCACCTGGTACAGTTGTCGGTGCGGTTGCAGTAATCGTTACTTGTTGACCTTGCGCGTAAGAAGAGCCGTTAGATGGAGTCACGGTACCTGCGTTAGAAAACAGTGTTAAAACGTTTTGATTTAATCCTATGTAGCTGCTCGCTGACAATTACGTCCGCAATATAATATTTCAATGTGCCACCGCTTAAGCTAGTGATAGTCTGGCTTCCACCGATAATCGCATTAAAGGGAGTTCTATCGCCATTTACCACATTTGTAGCATCTACAATAAGTTGTCCATTCACGTATAATTTTTCTTCGCCGTTTTGTTGTCCAGCTAGTTGCTGTTGTTTGTTCTAACTCTAAACAAGTCCAGCCGACTGTAACTGGCACTGCAGTGCCTGTACTGTTAGTAGTGCTTATTTGACGAGCAAAGCCTGAGGGATTAATAGAACCTGTCGCTTGGCGATAAAATACTCCCCAATACAAGTGTTCCACCGACATTAGTTACAATTAGTTCTCCATCCCCATAGTTTGGGCCGCCACTGCTAGAAAAGCCGCCAACTTGATAGTAGTCGCCGCTCGTCGAAGGAGTTGCTATAGAACTTATGTAGACGTATTCTCTGAAATGTATTGGATTTGTAACTTGGGGTAAGTGTTGATAATCTATGTTGTTGTCTCGACCTGCTGAAATTGTGCATTCTACACTATAGGGTTCGCCGTTGTTTGTAATTGGCTATTTATGGCAAGTGTGTTCGGTAGGTATCGAATTGGGTCCAAGCATTCAAGTTGCCGCTTTGAAAATTGTCACTTAAGATTACTGTCTGCCTTTGCAGTTTCAATAGCGTTCAATGAAAAAACCAATGCAATGACAGTTAAGAATGCAATCGTTAGTAGGAATACTTTTTTCTTCATTTTTAACACTATCCATGTTGAATAATAAATAATGTTTACAGTCAAACCACTTTTAAAGTTTATTGCTTACACGTAAGCTTTCACTAACTTTACACTCACACCAATCACCATAAAAAATAGAGATTGGACTGTTAAGACTCACAGAAAGCAAGCAATGCCATTGCAAAGGGTAAAATACAACTAGCCAAAGCAACATCTGATCGGCGACCGATAAAATTACAATATAAATGAACAGTTCAAATGATAAGAGTCTTTCTAAATAAATCGTGGGTTTTGGCTCATACAACAATTATCTAATAAGAGAAAACTTGCAGTATAACAACTATCATAAAGGCAAAGCCACACCCAGTACCCAAGACGCGCAAAAACTTTTTGTTAATTGGCATTCGACGGGAATATTCGAGCAGCAAAGTAATCATCTCAGATGTTAATAGAAGTACAATAGCCGTTACTGCCAACCATAAGCTGACACTATATAGAGAAAGAGGAATATTAATCAAGTTAGTTCACAATCCGATATTGAGCTTGTAGAGTTGACATATCCTTCGAAGCTTTGATTTCTTCTATTGTTACTATTTTTCCAGAAGTTTGAGCAAGGATACATCCAATCGCACTTACGATTGGACAGCCAAAAAGCTTTGCACTATTTGATCCTTTATCAGGATTATACAAACCCTTGTATATTGATTTTTGAATTATAACATTAATACGTTCATCCTGGATTTCATGACAAGATCGTTGGTTAAGAACAAAATCTTGAGTGATAAGATGGGGGAGAACCTCACACATTTTCTCAAGGTATGTTTCTAAAAGTTTATTTTTTTCCTCTCAATCAATTTCATAAGACCTAAACCCGGAGGAGTTAAAATAATTCCTTTTATTGCAAGCAAGAACTTTTTTTGTGTAAAGAAGGCTTCATCTCCTAATATTTTAGAAGTTGTTTCAGCTGACAAAAACAGAACCGGGATCTTTCGTCTTCTTTAGTCTGCCATCAACGATATCTTGAGTAAAGGGTACTTGGAATGTAATAGCACTTTTTACACTCGAAATCATCGATAATTCGATCGAACGTTGAATATTCTGAATATACCGTACTGAGCAAAAGGCGAGTATCGACAAATCCACTCGGTGTGATTAAGAAGAAAGTAGCTCCCCAAAAAAGCAGTCCTAAACCTATAAGCGCTAATATTTCTGATGAAGAAATTATTGAAAAGTAAATTAAGGCTATGCCTGATATAGTAAATAAGGCTGCAATTATCATGAAGATTCGGCTTTAATTTTTGCCAAGTTTCTTGTCCTTCATTTTGGCCAGCCAGTATTGAGTTGGTTGATGATGGCTAAAAGTGTTTCTTCCCTAATTGGAAATATGACCGTACTTGATAAATCGGCTATACAAAACTTGTTTTAATGTAAAAATATGCGATTTGATATAGTGAGATGGGATTTTCGCGTTGTTTTAATCTTTAAAGGCAGATAGTTTAAAAAATTGCACACTCCGGGAACTCAAAGATAAGACCAAATCTTCGTTAAATAGTAAAAAGTAATCAACAATTAAGACAAAACAAGCATCTCTTTGGTTAATCTCCAAATAAGAAAGCCAATTGCAGCAATAATAAAAGATATTATTGTAAAAGTGTCTACCCTAATCCAAGGCAATGAGCAATACGATAATTAAACCAAGAAGCCTCAGCGGGCTCTACGTATTGCTCTGGACGAGGAGCGGGTGCTGGAGCTGTCCGAGGCGCTGGCCCGGCACAGCCTGTTCTACCTGGACAGTACCGAGCTCGGGCCCCGGATCCGGATGCTGGAGACCGTCCGCGAGTTCGTCGCCGAGCGCGGCGGCCCGTCCCGACGCCGCCGAGGTCGGCCGACGGCACGCGCGGTGATTACCGGGAGCTGGCTGAGCAGGCCGACCGGCCGCTGCGCGGTACCGGCCGGAGCGAATGGGTGGAGCGGCTCCAGGCCGAGGCGGGAACCTGGCCGCCGCGGTGCGCTGGTACCTGTCCCATGACCGCGGGCCGCTGCCGCACCTGTTCCGGATCTTGTATTTGTTCTGGTCGCAGCGGGACCTCGGGCGCGAGGCCTGGTCCTGGGTGGAGCAGCTGCTGCCCGGCTTTGGCACGCTGGACCCGCAGGCCCGGGCCGAGCTGGCTCGGGCGGCAGCGGCGCTCGCCGGCGACATCGGGGACGACGCGGCGGGGCTGGCGGCCCGCCAGCGCCGGGCGCCGCTGCTGCCCGGGATCCAGGACCCCTTCCTGCATGCGGTGGCCCGGCTGGCGATGGCGTGGACCTTGCCGATCACCGGCGACTATGACGGGGCGCTGCGGGAGGCGGCGGCCTCGCTGGAGGAGTTCCGCGGCCAGAACGAGCCTGTCTTCACGGCGCTGGCCGCGTACACCATCGGCTCAGCGGGCACGGCGCTGGGCCGCTACGATGACGCGCTGCGACACCTGCGTGAGGCGCGTGACCTGGCGGAGCGGGCCTGCGGTGACCGGCTGGCCGCGGCCCCCCGGGTGCAGCTGGGCATCCTGGACGTCGTGCGGGGCAGGCCCGATGAGGCCCGGACACTGCTGGAGGAGGCGCTGGACCGGAGCCTGGCGGCCCGCAGCACCCCGTTCGTGACCCTGTGCCTGGCCGGGTACGCCTGGCTGGCGTTCGCAGACGGCGACCCGGAGCGGGCTGCGCGGCTGGAAGGCGCGGCCGAGGGCCTGCGCCTGCGGGTCGGCCTGTCGGCCTGGCCGCACCTGCGGAAATTGGAGGCCGAGCTGGTGGCCCAGGTCCGCCAGAAGCTGGGCACGGGCCATTTCGAGCAGGCGTTCTCCGCCGGCGCCGCGCTGACTCAGCGGGAGGCGGTAGCCATCGTCCAGGACCAGCGTGGTACCGGCACTCAGACGCCGTGAGCCACCACCGCACACAGCGCGGAAGCTGCAGCCTGGAGGCCAGTGCAGAGGCGGACCTGGCGCCGCCGCGGCCAGCCCGGACTGACGGCCGGGGTGGCCGACCCCTGAACAATGCCGGACAGACGGACGGGCGACAACCGGCAGCGCTCTGCCACACGCGCATGTAATACCGGATCTGCACGCCACAGCTGACTGTCGTCGAGCGTGCCAGAGCGACGCATCAGGCGGGTCAGTGTGCGTACCGGCACTGCACGTGTCCCGCGCTCTGTGATCAAGCTGTGTGATCAAGCTGACTGTCTCCGCGCAGCAGTGCTGCTGCCAGGTTGCCTCGGTCTGTCGGGCCGCATCTCAGCGGGTTGGCCGATCGGTCCGGATCGGATTGATCAGTCACGGGCACTATGAGCCCTGAGCATTGCTCCGAGTTTCCGGCCGCCAGTGGCGCAGCTAGTCTGGCTGCTTACAGCCTCATCTGCCGCGGCTAGCACACGGTCCTCGATCCGAGCCAGGGCCCGCATCGGCAGGCTGGCGGTCAGATCACCACATCACACTGACTATCTCTGTGGCGCGGGCGCGCGTCCTGAGGGTGGACCGGCAGCCCAGTCCAGAAAGGAAACGATGAGACAGCGGCGGCAGGGGCGGTGCCCCTGCCGGACCCTGCGGGGTATGTGATGACGACGGCGCGAAGCATCATGCACGCCCGAGGGACGTGCATCGGAGAAGACGAGACGCTGCAGCACGCCGCCCAGCAGATGCGCGACCTTGATGTCGGGTCGCTCCCGGTCTGCGGGGACGATGACCGCCTGCGTGGCATCATCACCGACCGTGACATCGTCACCAAGTGCGTCGCCCGCGGCGTTGACCCGGCGAGCGTCACCGCGGGCGAACTGGCGGATGGCATGCCGGTCGCCATCGAGTCACAAGCGGACGTGACAGAGGTCCTGCGCGCCATGGAACAGCTCCAGATCCATCGGCTACTGGTTATCGAGAGCAAGCAGCCGGTAGGCATGATCAGCCAAGCGGACCTGGCGCGTCACCTGCCTGAAGGCTTGGTCGGCGAGTTCATCGAAGCCGTCTGCGCATCCCGATGACACTGCAGTTCGACAATGTCAGCGGCGCCCAGGCATCGAGCGGATCCCGGCCTGGCCGCCGGGCGCGCCTGTGGTTGTCGAGTTGCGGCGCTGAACGGGATCGGTGGGTCGGACTCGAATAGATCAGCGACTCGGTACCACCCTCCACTCGTGAGGCAGCGTGCTCCGCGTGAGATCGTCGCCCGCCGCGACGGGCGGCATCGCGGTGAGCTATCCGTCCTTTATGGCCTCCGCGGACACTGGTCAGAGCACGTCGCGCTGGCGTGGACTGTTCTGGCCATACAGATGGCCTGCTCCTACTCCGTCCGCCGGCCAGGTGACTCCGGTCCTCCTCGCGGCAGCGGCGCTGGTGGCGGTGTTCGGCCCGGTCACTGCCCGGCTCTACGCGAGCCGGCGGTGAGCGGGGCCACCCGCCGCGCCCTGCGGCAGGCCCCGGTCCAGGCGACGCGGCCGCCCGCGTGGGCCTGGCCGGGGCGCGGCTCCACTCGCGCAACCAGGTAATGTTCCTGGCCGTCGAGTTCCTGCTCGGCATGGCGGTGAACCTGCTCGGCCTGCCATCCGAGGCCACGGGAGCCGCCCACGCCGCCACCATCGAGAAACTGGCCGCGCACATCGTCGTGGCCGCGGGATTGCTCGCCGGCGCGTTCGTGGTCGTCCGGGCCGCGGCGCGGGCGGGGAGCCGGTGGCGCAGGCTGGCGATCTGGGGCGCCGCGGCGATCGTGGTCACAGTCGGGGCGGGAATCCTCACCCTGATCACCAAGAGCAACTGGTGGTCGTATGCGATGGCGGTG
>CAWDAV010000003.1:0-246224 GCA_963800365.1 Candidatus Bathyarchaeota archaeon
GGATCGTGTCGCTAAATATTTCTATACTTATTAAATAAAAATTAGAGCAAAAGTACGCAATTAAATATACTTAAAGAATCTAAAAATAGTTTTACTTTTAAGCGATAAAGAGCTCACTTACAAATCGGCAGTTACTCAATAGTGTAAAGTGGTTGGGAAGGGTAGTTCTGTGTTTCAAAAGGCATTGATTTTGTTACACGAAGAATGCTAGTTGCAGGACCAGTAGTGATATATACGATTTCGACTTTAGGGAACTGCGTTTCTATTAATTCTTTAAGCTTATTAAGATCCTTTTCGTTCGCTTTAAGAATTAGTGCTCTCGGCTTGATCTTGTAAGAAGCTAAATCCAAACTAACTACTTGCGAAACGTCACTATTTTGGGTACTTTCTTTGAGGTTTGACTCAACCATTTTCTTCCAGATCCTTTAATTTTTTGTTTTCTTCCCATCAAAAAAAGGGATAAGGATGTTGTTTTTTGTTGTTTATGGCCGTTTTCTTAGGACAAGTATCGTAACAGCGAATCCAACGACGACTGCGAGGATTATGGCTATTCCGACGCCCATGATGTAGGTTTCAGTTGGTGGCAGAATAATTTCTGGGTACGGTGATGCTGTGGGCGCTGCGTTGCTGACACTCATGTATGTTTGTGCTGAGGATGCACCGTAGGATGTTGAGCCGTGGAAGGTTGCGATGATCTGGTATGTTCCTGGAACTTGTGGTGTCCAGTCAAGACCGTAGACGCCTGTTAGGTCGCTTGTTGTGTCTCCGATGTGGATGTAGTTGCCGTTTGGATCGTATGCGTCTAAGGATACTGGTACTCCAGTTGCGTTTGTTGGCTTTGGTTGCTGTTTGAAGAGGTATTCCATCCATGGTTGCATGCTGTCTTCGGATATTGCGGGTGTGCCTTTGAGTACAAAGTCTTCGCCGACGCCTTGGGCTTGAGTTAATGAGGGTACGGCGTAGTTTTCGTTCAGTTTACCTGAGGGTGTCTGGTCAGTAACTGTTCCGGTTAGGGTGACGCTGTTGCCGAGGGGTATGTCGATTTGTGGTGCGGATACTGTGGTTCCGGATTTTCCTTGTCCGTAGCAGTATAGGCAGTTGTCGTAGCTGTCTAAGCTTAGAACACGTCCGTCTGCGATGTATACGCCGGTACCTGCTGCCATGCCTGCTGACCAGTGGAGAATCTTCCAGACTTCTGTTCCATCAGTTGCATTGATGCATCGTAGGTCTGATCCTCGCCAGAGTGGCTGGGTAGGTGAGTGTTCGCTGCTGGTACAATAGAGTTTGCCATCGGCGATGGCTGCGATACCGACTGGATAGTTTCCGTAGGGTGATTCAAAGCCTTGGTCTTTTGCTGTGTACTGCCAAACGATCTGTCCTGTGGTTATGTTATAGGCTGTGACTTGACCACCGTAGCCGTAGCTGAAGAACATATGGTTATAGATGGCAGTGTCGTCTGCTGAACTTAAGCCATAGAACTGCATTTGCGATTCAGGTTGGCTTTCCCAGAGTTGTTGACCGGTTTTCAGGTCAAAGCCCCAGTACTGTCGTGTCATGTCTTGTCTGTAGATGAAGACGCCATCTTCAACGCTCATCGATTCGTACATCATGCCTGGTCGGGTGCCTGCATATGATAAGCTGCTTGCCATTTCTGGCGGAGTATAGGTCTCGTTCCATAGCAATGAGCCGACGACTCCTTTGGTGGGGTCTAGGTTGAGTGCCCAGAAGTTGCCTTGGACTATAGTTGTTCCGTTGTTAGTGCCTGCTGTTCCGCCGACTACGTCTATGCCTTCTCGTACCCACCTGATGGTTCCTTGCACAGGAAGTGATCTTCCGCCTTGGCCGTCAAGGGTTACGTTCAGTGAGAAAGCCTTGTCGTCCGTCATGTACAGCGTATTGTTGTGGTCGCCATTGCCAATAGTTGGTTCCGGTTGCGCCCAAGAGTTCTGAGGGGATAGCTGATGAGTTCCAGCAAGTTAGATACATTTTGCCGCCTGAGACCGAGTTGTTGTAGTATAGTATGCTTCCGTCTTGGCCGTAGACTTGTGTTCCGCTGGATGAAACGTTTGCGATTTTTGTGATTGTGTCAAAGGTGTAGCCGTCGAGACATTCCCAAGTTGACATTCCTGTTCCAGTTGTATGAGCCAGTTGGGAGTGTAACGCCTGAAGTTCGCCAAAGGTAACTAAAACCGCCGTGCTGGTTAGGTGACTCATAATTGTATATTGATGCGAATGAGGGCATGACTGTGTTGTTGTATTGAGCCATTGTTTTTCCAGAGTACAGGTCGATGACCCACCAACCGTTGTTTCCATGTGCGGTGTTTCGGTCAGAAACAATGATTTTTCCGTTTAGGATAATCATGCTGCTGATAGAAAGTCCGCCGTAATGCATTGTTTGGTAGCCTATGTTGCCATAGTCCTCATCCATGAGGCCGCCTGCGAAGTAGGGTCGTGACCACAAGATGTGTGAACTTTCTGGTCCTGGACCCATATTGTACTTTGTGTTGGGGGCGAGGTTGATTTGTGCACCAGATAGCCAGTTGGCTGAAAGTGTGTACCAGTCCCTGTTTGCGCTGTAGATTGGTCGTGTCCAATAGTCATTTGGAAGTGGAGTTTCTGTCCATCCCTGGATTGGTTCTTGTTGTACTGTTAGGGTGACTGGGTCGCTGGATGCTGGTCCATAAGTGTCGTTGAGGTTGTCGCTTGCAATTGGCTTTCCGTCGGCTGAGGGTAGCCCTGTTAGAGTGTATGCGGGCATTCGTGCTACGATTGTGTAGTTGCCAATTTCAGTTGGTGTGTACATTATGTATGATCCGCCAACAGGGTCGGATGCGTATGGACCTAAGGTTTGGTTGACCCCGCTAGGTGAGGTGATATCCAAATAGAAGATCCATCTGTCGCCGTAACGACTGTCAGTGGATGCTGTGGGCATAACTGTGCCACACCAGAAAGTGATGAGTGTTTGCTGGTTAACGCCTATGACGTCAGGAGCAGCGGCTGAATAAACCCATACTTTGTAGTTTACTGATGGGTTATGTGCCGCTGCGTTTGGTAGAGCTGCGATTGGAATAATCATAGCTAGCATTAGAAATAATGCGATTATAGAGTAGGTTTTCTTTTTCGTTAGGTTGTTAGATAGTTTCATTTTTCTTTTTTTCCTTTTTAGTTTGTAAACTATCATTGCTTATGTTATAGCTAATAAGCCGAACTCACCCCTCGTGAGTGCAAAAAAGTGCAAACATCTTTCAAATCTTGTATTTGTATGATTTAATATAATTAAATAATAAGATAAAAAAAAGAAGAGAGTGTTTTGTTTTATTGACGCTTCTTGATCATCATTCCAAGAGCTATGCCGACTATTGCGATTGCAATGATTATGGCTATTCCAATGCCTATAACGTAGGTTTCTGTAGGAGGTAAAGCTATCGCTGGATACGGGGAAGCTGTTGGCGCTGCATCAGATACGCCCATGTATGTTTGTGCTGAGGAGCTGCCATAGGAGTCTGTTCCTTTGAAAGATGCAATAATCTGGTATGTTCCGGCGATTTCGGGGGTGTATTTGTATCCGTAAGCGCCTGTGGTATCTGTAATTACATCAGCGATGTGGACAAGGTTGCCGTTTGGATCAACCGAATCTAAACTTACGTTTACTCCAGTGACGTTTGTGGGTTTGATTTGATCTTCATACATGTACTCCATCCATGACTGTTGGTCTCTATCAGATATGGCAGCAGTTCCTTTTGCTCCTGGAGATTGGTCTGTGACTGTTCCTTTAATCATGACACTTTGTCCTAAGGTTGGTACAAGGTCAGGTGCGGTCACTGTGGTTGCACTTGGTCCTTTGCCGATACAGTAAACTAAGTTGTCGTATTGGTTGCCGCTTACAATGTAGCCGTCTGCTAGACTTAGACCCATGTTGAAGTCAAGCAGTTTCCACATTTCAGTCCCATCAGTTGTGTTAATGCATCGAACATATGATTCTCTCCACAATGGTTTGGTAGGTGAGTGCTCGGTTGAATAGGTATATATCATACCGTCGCAGATAGCGCCTACGCTGAGCGGTTGGTTTTGTCCATAGTAGCCTTCATACGGGTGGGTTAAGGTGGAGTTGTACGTCCATAGTGGAGCGCCTGTTTTCGCATCATACGCTGCTAACTGTCCGCTGTATCCAGAGTTTACAATACACATGCCGTTGTAGAAGTTGGTGCTGACTCCGTAGAACGCCATTGGACCACCTGGCAAAGTTGTTGTTGGTCCCCATGCGAGGTCTCCTGTTGTTAAGCTGTATGCCCATATTTGCCCTGTTTGCTTGCAGGTTATGCAGAAAACGTTATCGTCATAGCTATATCCTGTCATACTCCATGTGTAATTTTTGCCAAGGATTGGTACTGGAATGGCTCTTGAGAAAAGTAATGTTGTGGTGAATCCAAGGTTTGTTTGCAGGTTGCTTGGGTAGCCAGGGTTAGGACTGTAGTCTGTTGCATGTTCATTGATCTTTACTGTCCATACTTGGAAGTAATCTAAGCCGACACTTGAGCCAGTGTTGACAGTTATTGGGAAACTGCTTCCCAATAGAATTTTTGGAACACGTGAGCCGTCAGTTATGACGCTGCTTAGGCTTCCAGGCAGACCTTTTAATGAAGCATCAGTTACGTTCATTGTGTAGCCAGAGTGTGGCTTCATCAGTAATGCATTGAATGCTGGACCTTCACCAGCAGACCACGTTCCATTTAACCATGAAGTATCGTTCACTGCGTCAATTACTCCGCCAAGTCGGGGTTTCCATTGCTGTTGACTGGTTCCTGTGACTCCGCCCGGATAAATTGCTTGACTTGAATTCCAGCACAGTACGTTTCCAGTTGCAGTGTTAACGGTGTATCTTAGAAGATCGCCGTTTTCGTCTGTGGCACCTGTACCGCTGGGAACGTTCTTTAGGGTTAGAATCAAGTTTCCAGTAGTCGAGTCAAGCATGTACCAAGTTGTGCCTGACTGTATCCAGAGATATGAAAGTACACCTGCGCCGTTAACTGAGTAGTAATTATATAGTTGACCCAAAGTTAGTCGTAGATATTGTTGGGTTAGTCCGGGTCCGATTGGAGAGTTGCCAATGTTGCCTAGTGTAACTGGATTGTTAAGACCATTGTCTGAGCCGTTTTTGTACCATATTTGCTCGCCAGTGTACAAGCTCGATGCGTAATACCCGTATTGATTGCTGTCTGCGACTGCCGGTGAATTGTAGTATATGATGCCGTTCATTATGATTGGCGATGACCAGGGGCTTTCGTAGTCGCTAACGTCTGCGGGAATAGCAGGCCATTGTTCATCACTGATTCCACCGGGGTAGCCTTCAATTATTGGCTTGGCCCAAAGAATATGGGCAGTTTTCGGTCCTGTGCCTGATGTTTGAACGTTCTGATATAGCCATGTACCTAGCAGCCAGTTGCTTGCGAGTGATGCCCAGCCTCTATTGGCGTCGTTGATTGGTCTGGTCCAGTAATCCGTTGGGAAAGCGGGTTCTTGCCAAATTGGTACGGGATCTTGCTGTACAATAAGGTAGTAGGGGGCACTTGTTGAGCCCATGTAGAAGTCGCCGATATTATCTGGGTTCATAGTACCTGATCCGGTGTTTTGGAGTGCAGCTGTAGCAATAACTGTTTCTCCCGGCCAGCTGAATACTATGGTGTATGTGCCGACTTGATCAGGTGTGAATGCTTTCCAATCGCTAGCGACATCACTTGAACAAGTGAATGGACCGATTATTTGCGTTGTTCCGTCGGGTTTTGTAATGTTTATGGTGAAGCCATCCCAACGTTGACCCACACCACCTCCGGACATCGGTGAATAGCGGTCAAGCCAAACAATGATAGTAGTTGTCTGTCCCACACCTATTGGGTCGGGGGTGCAACTAACGTAGGCAGTGGTTGGAACGTTCCATGGTGGGGTGTGTGCATCAGCAGAAGGTAAAAAAGCCAAAAGTGTTGATAACGTAATAGTTAACATTAGTATCAAAGCAAATGCCGATTTTTTTTTATTTTTTAAAAAGAATTTTGCTGTATACATAAGTTTTTTTCTTCCTTTGTTTACATTTTCAATCAAGCAATCTGCACTAATAATACTCACTCACCTAAGGTGAAGACAAAAAAGGAGCAACTACTTTAGGAATTACGCGAGTAAAATCCATGCGCTTATTCAAATAAGAACAAAAAGAAAATATTCTGGATGTAATAGGTAGCTTTTGGGTTTGCTGGAGCTCTATGTAGGAACAGGAAGAAATGAAGAATAAACCTACAACCGCGATTGAGTTTTCCAGAGCTCTTTCAGCCCCCTTATTCTGCTTTTTTCTTCTAACAATTTGATTTTTCATTAAAAATAAAAAAGGGAAATGATTTTGTGTTTTATTGCGTGTTTATGTCCTTTTTCTTAGTAATAGCACTGCTAATATGACCAGCACTAATGCAAGAAGAACAATTATCGCGGCAATTGCTGGAACAAAGTATGCGTCTGCGATGGATTCTGAGGTTGCTGTCGGTCCTGGTGTTGACGTTGGTCCGTCACCTACTGTTAGGTAGGTTGACGATTGTGATGAACCATATGCTTTAGAGCCTGCGAAGCTGGCGATAATCTGGTAGGTTCCTGGAACATCTGGTTTGAAAGCCAATCCGTAGTTGCCGGTTATGTCACTGGTAGTGGATCCGATTGTAACTAAGTTGCCGTTGGGGTCAATTGCGGATAAACTTACTGATACACCGGTGGCATTTGTTGGCTTCGCTTGGTTCTGGTATAGGTATTCCATCCATGATTCCATACTCGCGTCAGAAATTGCTGGAGTGCCTTCAAGTGTGAAGTCATAGAGATTGTTCATGTTGCGTCTGCCTGATTTAGTCTGGTCAGTTACTGTACCAGTAATGGTTACACTAGAGCCTAATGCTGGAACCGTTTGAGGTGCAGATACTGTTGTAGCACTTGTGCCTGGACCTATGCAGTATATTTGGTTGTCAAAGTAGTTTAGACCTACAACTTTGCCATCGCCGAATTGCATGTATTGACCTGTAAGGTGTGCACCGTTGTCAGCGCCCATGCCTAAAAGTGACCAGATTTCTGTTCCATCAGCTGCACTGATGCAGCGTATGTTTGGTCCTCTGTACAAGGGTTGAGTAATTGAGTGCTCACCAGTCAGAGTGTAGATTTTGTCGTCACAAATTGCAAAGATGTTAATCGGGTAGTTGCCATAGGGTGATTCGCCACCTTCGTTTGTAGCAGTGAAGTTCCATGCCTGTTGACCAGTTGACATATTGTAGGCAATGCATACTCCGCCATATCCTGTTGTTAGAAGCAAGCCTTTGTAGTAGTTGATTTGAGTGCTGTAGTAGTTTTGGTCAGGTTCTCTTGCACTTTCCCAGAGCAATGCGCCTGTCGTCATGTCATAGCCCCAGTATTTCAGTTGCTTTGTAGAGTGGAATAGTATTATGCCGTCTTCAGGATAAACGCCGCTTAAGGTTAGGGTTGTGTCGTTTTGTGCAACTGATGCGTATGGCGCTGAAAATGTTGTAGTCCACAATTGTGTGCCTTCTTTGCCTTTTTCCAAGCTATAGCACCATAGTTGACCTTGTACATTTCCTAGTTCGTTGTTTTGTCCTTGTGTACCGACGATTACAAAGCCGCCTACACCGTTTGTGTCACCTACACGAACAGTTCTAATTGTACCTGTTTCGTTGCGGATTGCGTTGCGTGTATTGTATGGCGTTGCTATTGAGGCGTTCACTGAGAAGCCGGTTGAACCATCCCAAACATAAGCATTGCTTAGTGCTGGACCTCCTCCGAATCCTCCGCCTTCAGGTCTCCATTGCCAGTAAGTTGTACCAGTGTTGGGTCCTGTTGCGGTTTCGCCAAGAACGTTAGTGTTGTTCCAGCAGGTTAAGCGGTAGTTGGGATTTGTTGCATTTCCAGAGTTAACAAGGTTGTACCAGAGTAAGTCACCATTGTTGCCTACGACGTTTGTACCTGATGCGGATGCGTTAGCTATGTAACATATGTGGCGAAGCGGCAGTGAGTATCCATCGAGCATTTCCAAGACTGAGCCGTTAGCAGTACCAAGACTTGGACCAGCTCTCCACAAGAGTGGGTATATTCCGTGTTGGTTAGGTGATTCATATTTGTAGAGTTGACCATAAGATGGCATAGTATCATTAAAGTATCCTAGTAATTCACCTGTGTTCAAGTCGACAACGTTAAAGCCAATTGATCTATAGGCGTCCGCGCGATCTGCATAGTAAACTCTGCCATTTAGAATTATCGAGTTGAAGTCCATTCCTTGATAGTGTCCAGTTATATAGCCATAATCGCCGAATCGAGCTTCAACGTCGCCGCCTGCATATAGGCTTCTTGTCCATAGAATGTGGGATGTTTCTGTCCCAAGACCATAAACAAAACGGGTCGTAGTACCGCCGGCTTGTCCTGTAGGTTGATTCCAAGCGCCATTAAGCCAGTTTCCTCCAAGTTGGAAACCCCAATTTCTTGCAGCGTTGTTTATTGGGCGTGCCCAGTAATCTTGCGGAACAGGGGATACATTCCATACCGGTATTGGATCTTGCTGTACAGTAAAAGTAACATCTTCGCTATTTCCCGCGGTGTACAATTGGCTTGTCGGAGTTGGGTAACCATATTGTTTTGGAGTCGACACGTAAGTTCCGTTAGCTGCCTGTATTAGAGTGCTGTTTTTCCATTGTTCAGGGAAAATAGCTTTGACAGTGTATTGACCAACTTCTGTGGGTGAATATATCATGTATCCACCGCCAATTGAGTCTTGTTGACCCACTGCGACTGGAACATTAGTAGTCACTCCACTTGGCGTTGTGATGTTAAATGATACACCACTCCACACGGCTCTATTGAAAGCACCTGCAGTTATGAGTTCTGTTTCTCCAGTGTCTGGCGGAATGTCAGCAGTCCAGTAAGCAAAGACTTCGTCCTGTCCAACGCCAATCAAATTACTAGATACACTGCAATATACGTAAGAGGTATGAGTAATTACATTAGTAGGGTAAGCTTGAGCAGCATCAACAGTTGGCGCAAATGCAAGTGCGCCAGCCATAGATGCTATTAGCAGAAGAATGATTGTTGCAGCTGATATTTTGTTTTTTGAGAGTTTTTCAGTTCTATTTGTTGAAGTCATTTTGTTTTTTTCTCTTCCTTTTCAATTTGTGGTTATTAAAATCGTTAAGTTAGCTTAATAAAACAATCGCACGTATCGTGAGTACAAAAAAGCGACAACTTATCTTTTGGGTTGCAATTTACTCTTCAGAATTATTAAGAGAAAACAAAATAAAGGCAGAATTAACTAAATCAACATTATGTACCAAGAAGTGCGGGTCATAGTAGAAGTTGTATCAGCAATTATTTGCTTCATTCTTGTAAGATACATGATAAAACCATATTCGCTAACAAGAGAAGGCCGCTATCTTGGTTTACCTTTGGGGTTTGCTTTTCTTGGTGCATCATACGTTATTTCAGCCCTTGCATACACCGAACTTTATCATTATTCTGACTTCCTATGGATTCAGCTGCTTGTAAGGACATTCGCATTTGTGTTCCTAGCAGTGACGTATTACTTTTCTAAGAAACCTTCAAAAAATACCCGGCAGTTATGGGATATAACTCTTAGTTTGTTAATCGTTATTGTAGTTGCTTTGTTTCTGGTGACTTTTATATTTCCGCAAGTTGCGTCAGATGCGTATCTTGAAAGCCAAGTGTATGTCAGAGTTTTTATCGTAATTTGCCTCTCTTACATCGCTATTCATACACTTAGAGGGCACATAAAGAATCCAGATCCAACAACAATTTGGGTTCCAATGGGTTTTATTTTGCTTGCAATAAGCCAATATTCACTTTTATTCTGGTATCTTGACAATAGTTTAGCTGCCTTTACAGGTTCTCTGGTACTCCGTTTAATGGCGTTATCCGTTTTCCTGGCAATCACCTATCTTTCATTTAAAGAAAATAAAAGGGCGGAAAAATGAAAAAGATTTCGCGGAGAGACAAACTGAAAATTTATGGCGACCTATTGACCGTTCTTAGTGATGAAGCCAAAAATGAAAATATAGTGTTAACCCATATTCAAGTTCGAATTAACGTGCCGTTTGACCGTTTGAAAAATTATATTTCTGAAATTAAGGAACTGGGATTAATTCAAGATGAGACTTCGCTTGTACTTACCGAAAAAGGAAAACAATACCTAAGTGAATATGAGAGCGTTCTCGAGTTTATGAAGCGTATGGGTATTACTTACCAATAGAGATAACATAACCAAACAGATAATCAACATTGTTTTTCATCATCGATGAGTTTTTCAAGTTGGAGCAGAAAAACCAAAATCACTTTTTTAATCAAAGTATATTGCCGTTCAGGCAAAGAAAACCAGTCTTAAAAAAAGCAAGTTTGGTGGTTTATGGGAAGAACCCCATGCATCGACCATATCCAGAGTACCCTTGACAGAACGTTGCTGTGTTGGTATATGAGTCTGTTACAGTTATGTTTGATGGTAGACCCTGATTGGCTGATGTTCCTATCCCATGGTATTGTGCTCCTCTAAATCCGAAATATCTGCCCACCAGCCGAAAAAGCCATCGGTGTTGCTCCGTTTGGTGTTCCGTTAGGCGCTGTGCTAACGATCTGGGCTGAAGCCAATCCAATTACGGCAATTGCTAATACTCCAACAATGACCAATGCTGCTATTAGTTTGGGGTTCATGTTCTTTTTCACCTCAACATACAATAGTGCTTCGAATGGTAAGATAGCTCGTTGAAACAATTACGAAACATTTTCTTGAAACGTTTTCCTTCATAAAAAAAGTTATTTTGTTTGTTTAGCCACGGACTTTTTGTTGCATGAATGTTCCCATCTAGGAGTTATAAAAAAGCAAAATATTTTTGGAAGACCAATTTACCCCAGATAAAAAGTACAGTGATTGGGCAACAGAAAACCACGTTTCTGGATTGTCAGAACCCTTTTATAGTCAATTTTTCAGAGTCATATTGGTGATAATTTTGTCGAATTTTATTGTTCTAGGAAACTGGACTGAACAAGGCATAAAAAATATCACAGAAGCCCCGGAAAGAGTCAAGCAAAGCAGAAAAATGATTGAAAAAGCTGGCGGAAAAATGCAGTACTTCACAACCATGGGAAAATATGATTTTGTGCTTTTAGTCGAAATACCCAAAGATGAAGATATGGCTGCAATTTCTTTGTGCATAGGCAGCATGGGAAACATCCGCACCGTAACGATGAAGGCATGGACAGAAGCCGAAGCAACTAAAATACTAACGGCAGCTCACGTTTAGCCTCAAAACCCGCTCAAACTTTTTCAACATCTTCTTTTTTTCCCTATTCGATCTGTGCAGGTATATCCCGGACTTTGAATGGGCAAAGACCTTTCGGAAAAGGATGGGTAGAAAGTAAGAGAAATTAAAAAATATTTTAAATTTTTAATACGTTCTGATGATGAGGTAAACAGCCCATTTTTTCTTAATCCAAATAATTGGAAGATTGTTTTCCAATAATAGAGAAATTATGCAAAATTATTTAAGCTAATTCAGTTGAATTAGTGTTTGGGGTTGAGGGTTGGGCAGTTGGGTTTACTAGACATTTACCCATCTTTTCTCCTAAAAACTACCCCTCAACCTTTCTATATACAAAATAAAATAGAGAAATAAATTAAGATTGCGCTGCCATTTTAAAGCTGCACAAGTATTGATTTGTTGAACCGGGAATTATTTGTTGCATTTTATGTTTTCTGAAGATAAGATTAAATCCGACACTCTCTGTCCTCCTTGGCCTCAGATTTTGAAAGCCCTGATTCGGTTCAGTATCTGCAAACAACAATTTTTAAATAGCGAATATTACGATACAATGCACAAAAGAGAGGCCACAACATTGCAGAATTTCAACCAACTATCTTTCTCATTAGCACTCATAGCCATGATTCTTTTAACGCTGGGAACAGTCTCAATTTCATCAGCCGAAGATCTAACAGCTTCATTTCCACCTCGAGCGTTAGGTGACAACTGGACAACCACAGTCGTCATAGCGGTAGTAAGCTTGGTTGTTGGGATATCAATAGTTTCTGTCTTTTTTGTTAGACAAAGAAAATTGCCTCGTCCATCACATCCACAAAAACAAGTTTAACCTCCAGAACTGGAGCACATAGATAGAAGTAAGTTAAAATTTATTTCTTGTTTTATGACTAGTGGAAAATAATACCTACAATTACCGAGTTCGCAACGCGGAAGCCACGGGTTCAAATCACGCCCAATCGAATTTATGGTTTAAATCGGTAAAGATGCTCAGGTACAGTCCGCAAATATCCAATTAGGATAGACATTTCTAATCGTGCATAAGAAAATAGGGATAAGAAGTCTTAAAATCAAAATCGTTCTAGAGTGAATTTGTGGGGTCATAATTCGATTACGCTTTATTTACCTATGCAAAAGCTGAGAAATTGGTTTCTATAGATGTGTATCGTTTATTTGGTTTGGGGTAGACGAATGGTAAATGTTGTGCCTTTACCCTCTTGACTTTCAAACGTAACAGTACCGCCCAGTGACTCAGTCATGCGTTTAACAACAGGTAAACCAAAGCCTTGTCCCTTTGACTTGGTAGTAAACATCACAGTGAACAGTTTGCTTTGCATTTCTTTAGGAATGCCTATGCCGGTATCTTTAATGGTTAAGGCTGTGTCGTTTCTGCCTTTTTCCGCCTTAATAATTAGTTTGCCTCCTTGAGGCATGGCTTGAATCGCGTTATTTACAAGATTATATAATATGCGATTTAGGTAATAAGAATCCGCACGGATTTTTCTTGCTTCATCATTCACTTTAATCGTTACTTTAATGTTACTTGGAAGGTCATTTTTCGCAATTAACTTTTCAACGATTTCTTTTAGGTCACTTTCTTCTGCTTTAGGATTAAGCGGTCTGGCATAATCTTGGAGATCTTGAACTATTTTGTTAATGTATTCAACGTTCTTCTCGGTTTCCTCTAAGCTTTCAAGAATGGCATTCTTCCGCTCACTTTCAGGCAAACCAGTAACCTCAGATTTGGCTAGGTATAAATCACCGGTTATAGCTTGGAGCGGGTTTCTAATATCGTGACCAACCATGCCTGCGGTTGCACCCACGGTAGCTAAACGTTCAGACTCTTTCAGCTTCTCTAACCGTTGTTTTGCAAGCTCTTCCATCTGGTTCGAGTACTCTTCAAGTAAACAGGCATTTTCTTCAAGCTTCTTTTGAGTTTGTTCGAGCTGCTCTCTTTTTTCTTCAAGCTCAATTTGGGCATGTTTCATTGCAGTCAAGTCAACGGTTGCACTTGTAACCCCAATTACTTTGCCATTCTCGTCACAGAGAGGCGACCAAGTGATGTCAAGATAGACTTTTCCTGATGGTCTGTCAAGCCACATCTGCTCTCGCAATTCCACTTCTTCATTTATGACACGTTGCTTAATCTGTTCGACATGTGCTGCTTCTTGAGCGGTAAAGATTTCACTATCTGTCTTGCCTATAATTTCATTTGGAATAGCTGTTTTTTGGTTATATGCCCAGATATATCTTAGTTGAAGATCTTGGGCTGCCACCGAAACTGGGGCGTTCTTTAAAGCAATTCGGAATCTTTCCTCGCTTGCTCTTAGTTCTCGCTCTGCTTTCTCCCGCTCGGTAATGTCCATAATTGTAGATAGAATGCACCGTTGACCACCGAAAGTGATCAGTTCGACCGAAAAAATTGCATTAATGCGAGCACCAGACTTTGCTCCAAAGATAACTTCGTGAGGTTCTAACTTACCATCTGCAATCAATCGTTTAACTTCTGCATCTCGTTCTTTTTGAGATAGCCATATTCCAAGGTCATTTGTGGTCCGACCAACCACTTCGTCGTGGCTGTAGCCAAAAAGGCGCTCGAAGCTTTCGTTAGCATCTAAAATCATGCCATCGATCATACGAGTAATGGTCATTGCTGCTGAATTGGAGTGGAAAGCCTTGGCAAATTTTTCCTCGCTATCTTTCAATGCTAATTCGGCTTTTTTGCGTTCAGTTATGTCCTCAAAAATTGCCACAAAGAAGCCCTTTTTAGGACTGTAAGCCGAAACAGAAAACCACTTGCCTAAAGGTGCCGCGTAGTTCTCAAACATTGTAGGTTGACCTGTAAGAGCGACTTTACCATAGATCCCTATCCAATCGGCGGGGTCTTTATCAATTCCTGGCAAAATTTGCGTAACTCTCCTGCCGATTACATTTTCTCTTTTGATTCCTGTCATTTTCTCAAAGGCATCGTTAAGGGCAAGGTAAACATAGTCCACCGGTTTTCCTTCTTTGACTATAATTTGATGGTAAGCGAAGCCGTTTAGCATTTTAGAAAACAGGGTATCCATCTGCTGTTTATCACTGCGGAATGCATCCGCCCAATTTGCTGTTGTTCCCACTTCTTCGAGACCCTTTTTAAATCGAGTGCTAATAACGGCTATCAAGAAATAAAATCCCGCGGCAAAGTAAGCGACTCTGCCAGTCCAATTAAAAACTGAATTTGGCGTTTTGTAAACAGCTAAACTGAATAGTGATAAAGCCATGAATGCAAGCGCCAGAGTATACCAGAATAATACTTTGGATTTAGTCTGGAAGTACTGCCAAGCGAAAAATGCAGCACTCACGCTGAAAAGTAACGTTCCGGCACCAATAATCCATTGCCGAATTACGGTCGGTCCAGTTGTATCAAAAAATGTGGGGGCCAAGCCACTCAAAACTAATGCAGACATCGCTGTAACTAGAAAAATTGTCATAAAGTAGCCTAAGGCAAGTGTATATTTTCGACGGTCACGAGAAGTTGGAAAAGCTCCTGTAATAGTTAAAACTGCGCTTAAAAATTGTAAAGTACCAGATAGAAGAAAACCTAGGTTAAAAATTGCCACGTTGAAGTTCACGGATATAATTGCAGCTAAGCCTGCAACGCAAGCTGACAAGCCACCGGCTGTTGTAGCCAATCCCAGCAGCAAAAGACTTAATGAGCCCTCTGATCGGTAACTAATAGCTGAAAGAACTGCAATAATTAGACCAGAGACCGTCAAAAACGCAGTGTTTAGTGCAAACAACAGATCAGGTGAGGCATAGACGCTGCCCTCCCCTAAACCGAACAGCAATACCGACGAATACACTATGACGAGTATAACAAGAGGAGCTATTGCAAAGGCTTGCTGTTTTTTCGAGGAATAAGGCATAGTAAACTGAAAACAATTCTTCCCTCATATTAAATATATTTTTCCACATTAATCTTTTCAGGGTTATATAAGAAGAGCAATTAGACCTCGGGTTGACAATTCCTTCACGTGTACCACTAGAATATTCCGATCCGACCAACAAGGCCAATCTTTTCCAAAAAGGCAGAAATAGATTTAGAAAGTTTGGTTTATAGAAAGTTATAGTTTGGTTTACCAATCTAAATCTTCAAAAATAAACTCACGATTGGATTAGGTTTGGAAAAAAAAGGGAAGTTTTTGGGTTATTTTCTTTATGATCTTTTCCTTAGCATTAAGAATCCGATTATCGCTATCGCGATTATTATAGCGACAATTCCAGAGGCCATCAGTGTCATAAGATCGGTGTTGCTTACTCCTACTGTTTGAGGTATAGCGGTTGGTGCTACAGTTGGTGCAGAGTTGACGGTGAAGGCAGATTCGGCGCGTGACGATCCATAAGAACCAGAGCCATCAAATGAAGCAATGACTGTATAAGTGCCTGGACCCGCAGAAAGCATATTTGGATTCACTTGGAACCTGTAGAAGCCACTTGAATCACTTGTGGTTGTGCCAAGGCTTATGTAGTTCCCGTTGGGATCAATTGCATTGATAGAAACTGGAACACCTTTTGCTCCGGTTGGGAATGATTGCTGCAAATACACATATTCCATCCATGATTGTTGACTGTCTTCAGATACAGCTGGCAGACCGCTTGGGAACTTTGCCTTTACTGCAGTTTGCGAAGCCCCTGGTGAATTGTCCATCACTGTGCCCTGCAACGTGAAGCTTTGTCCTTCCAAAATGCCTGCTAAGGGTGTTTGAATAGTTGTGGCGGTTGGTCCTTTTCCAAAGGTTTCTATTAAGTTATTGTATTCATCACCAGCAACGAGGTAACCGTCTGCAATAGAGATGCCATAATGATAGTGTAGTATTTTCCACATTTCTTGCCCTGTAGTTGCATTTAAGCAGTATAGGTTGAATCCACGTTCGAGGGGTTTGGTAGGTGAGTGTTCGGTGCATCCGAAGTAGACTTTTCCGTCAGCAAATGCGATGGCCCCGCTAAAGGCTATGGGGTTATTTCCGTAGGGGCTTTCATAGCCTACTGATTTAGCTGTATAATTCCATTCTATTTTGCCTGTTTTCATGTCGATGCAGTTGAGGACTCCACCAAATTGACCTGCATAGATGTTGCCGTAAGCTTGTGCGCCGCGATATACGCTTCCAAACATTTCCCATGGGCTTTGTTTGGTGGTTTGGCTCCATAATAGGGATCCGTTGGTTAAACTATATCCCCACCATGAATCGGTTTCTTTCGAATTTACTGTCCAGACGCCTGTTCTGTAATCTGCAAGTTGGCCAATTATGAGCATCGTTTGATTGCCTGTTACGGGCGTAGCATAATTATTATACCATAGTAGGTCAATGCTTTCGCCGAAGTTTGTTGCCGTACGTACACCAGTGCCATATGATATTCCTAAAGCCCACGCAGAGAATTTCTCTACACCGCCAGTGTTTGTTCCAAGCGCACCTGTTTGTGAACCAAGAATAATTCTCGGCACACGGTTTTCATCTAATAGAACCGCGGTAACGCTTCCAGGCAACCCTTTAGGTACTGTACAGTTGATTGTGTATCCAGAACGTGGAGCGACATCCGCTAATGTCCATGTGCTTCCGGCGGGTGCACCAAATGAAGTCCATGAGGTATCATTGACTGCATCGATTGTTGCTCCCAGGCGGGGTTTCCATTGTTGTCCATTGGTCCCATATCCTGGACCTAGCGGTGGGATAGATTGGCTTGAGTTCCAACAGAGCACATTGCCCGTTGCAGAATTGTAGCTGAATCGCAGTAGGCTTCCGTCTTGGTCTGTTACGGCTGTTCCGCTCGGAACGTTCTTTAGCGTTAATATCAAGTTTCCAGTGTCTGCGTCAAGCATGTACCAAGTTGTTCCTTGTGTCATCCACAAGTATGATAGCACGCCCTGCCCGTTAACTGAATCATAGTGATACATTTGACCAAATGCCAATGTTGGAAAAGTTTGAGTGAGCGCTGGAGGTCCAGCACCTAATGTCATGGCATATGTATTATTGTTGTACCAAATCATTTCTCCAGTGTATAAGTCCATGCAATAAATTCCATAATGTTGAGTCGAGGCAACTTGAGGTGTGTTGTAATAGATCCTTCCGTTCATAATAATTGGTGATGAAAAAAAGCTTTCATAGTCATCAACGTTAGGTGGAATACTTGGCCATTGGGCATCAGCGATTCCTCCTGGCGAACCAGCTCCAATCGGATTTGTCCATAGTATATGTGATGTGTTTGGTGCTTGACCTTCTGTTTGCCAGTTGCCCACCAACCAACTGCCGCCTAACCAGTTGCTTGCTAGAACTGACCATTCTCTGTTTGCGGCATGTATCGGAAGTGTCCAGTAGTCTGTGGGTATTGGAGGTTCTACCCATGAGGATATTGGTTCTTGGGTTACGGGAAGTGTTGCTATATCACTTGTGGAAGGTTCAAAGTAATCGCCGACGTAGGCAAGCCCTGAAGGGTTAGGTAATCCAGTGCCGTTGCCTGCTATTTGCCCAGGGAAGCTAAATACAAAAGTATAGTTGCCAATTTGATCAGGTGTGTATGTGATGGATTTAGTGCCTACTGAATCGGATTGGAACGGTCCCAGTGTTTCTTTGTTTCCATCAGGCTTGGTAACGTTTACCAGGTAACCATTCCATCGATCACCCTCAATACCTTGTGCTGTAGGCGGCAAGGCATTGAGCCACATGGTTATCTGAACATATTGACCGATGCCAACAGTAGTTGGCGAAACACTGAGGTATGCGTAGGTTGGGATATTCCAGCTAGGTGTATGTGCGTTAGTTGTTGGTAAAGCAACAAATGTAGATGTAGCGATTATACTCAGCATTAAAAACAATGCAATTAAAGAACTCTTAGTCTTGTTTTTCAAAAATGTTTTCATATTTTTCTTTCCTTTTGTTTGTTTGGCAGACAAAACTCGGGCAGCTTGACCGCCAACGAAAACAGCATATTTTCGCAAGTTATATATTAGATTAACTGATTTTAGTCAGGAATGAATTTTTTCTCCTAATTATTTATAGAAGTTAACAATTCTAAAATTTGATTAAAAGGAAATTTGCTTTCATAACCCGGGTGTTTGATTTTCCAATTATTCATATTCGCCATGATTATCTGCGAGATGATAGCTAGTATATTGGAGGGCATTTCTTGTTTGTGAGGTGCCCAGTCCGACTTGATGCTTATGGGCAAACCTGTTTGCAATGTTAGCTCTTTTTCTAAAAAATAAGGCCATCTTTCCAGTAAAGCAAGAAAAGGCTACTTTGCTATCTGGAATAGCCGAAGTTGTGGCTTAAACAAAAAAATCGTTCATTTCCCATTGTTGGCCTTAATCTCGATTCAACATCATTTCTTTTATAAGCGAAATTTACCAGCCGGTGGGTTTCATTTCTGCCAGAGTTTGAGCTTTAAAGATGTAGTCACCGTCTGAACTATCTAATATTGTATCAAAAATTTCTTTATCCATTAATTCTTACCTCAACGGTTTTTTATTTGAATGAGGGCTCTCCTTTCTCCTCAAATATCAAGTTGTTCGCCTGCCTTAAGAAGGATATTTCATAAACGGGAATATGTCAAGAAAGCTCAATCTATCGATATAATCGAATAAATTCAAAAAAAAGAAAAGGATTGTTTGTTGTTTTATGGTCGTTTCTTAATTGCCATGAACAAGACTGAACCAACTACGGCTATTGCGATAACAATAGCTATCGTCGAGATTGCAAAGTACATTTCTGTCGGTGGCAAAGTTATCTCTTGTGCTTCCTGTGTTGGCTGGGTTGTTGGTTCATTTCCCATTGCTAAGTAAGTTGTTGCTGAAGAGGGCCCATAAGCGTTTGAGCCTTCAAATTTAGCGATGATCTGGTATGTTCCGGGTACATTTGGAGTGTAGGGTAATGCATAGTTGCCGTTAACATCAGTGGTTGTGTTGCCTATGTGGTATAAGTTGCCGTTTGGATCAATCGTGTCTAAGGATACGTTTACGCCAGTTGTGTTTGCTGGTACTGGTCTGTTTTGGAATAGATGTTCCATCCAGCCATCCATACTTGCATCAGATATAGCGGGGGTGCCTTTGAGCGCAAGTTGAAGGTCTCCGTTAACATTGTGTAATCCAGAGGGAGATTGGTCGGTGACTGTCCCGGTTATCATTATGCTTGACCCGAGTGCTGGAATAGTTTGTGGTGCAGATACTGTAGTTCCGCTTGGTCCTTTGCCTATGCAGATTATTTGGTTGGTATGGACATCAAGATACAGAATTCGACCGTCGGAGATTACTGGCATGGAGACACCAGGGTTATAACCCACCCATGCTGTGAGACTCCAGGTTTGTTCACCTGTTTCTGTGTCTAAGCAGATGATTTTTCCGTCGCGTCTTATTGGGTCACTTAAGCCAGCGCCTTCGTAAGGTTGCAGATACAGGTATTTGCCGACAAAGAAAACCAGCTGTTGTGTTGAAGCAGGATATGGAGATTCTAAGTAGCCAACTGATGGTTCAATGTAGGTCCAATCTAACTGTCCTGTTGTTGCATTGTAGACTTTAAGCGATGAGCCTCGCCATATGCTGAAAACTTGTCCTTGATAGATTATGTTATTAAGCGAACTGCCGCTGCTGCCATAGTACGCAAATTGGTCGGTTTGTTCAGCTTGCCATAATTGCTCGCCTGTTGCAAGACTATATGCCCATACCCAACCTGTTCCTTTGGATTGGAATAGGAATATTCCGTTTGGTTCGGATACGTCGCAAATTACTGGACAGCTGCCTTCACCGAGGTATGTGCTGTTGGGGAAGTTGTCTAATGCTTTTGGTGGGGTAAAGGTTATACTCCAAAGAGTTTGCCCCCAGGTGGGTGCTGAAAGACTGTAGGCTCTGAGAAAACCTTGTGCTGTTCCTCTAGCGTCATTTCTTCCACTTATGCCGACGATGACTTCTTTGTCTGGTATAATCTGCATCACTGTGGCGGTTTGATTGATAACAGAGTTGCGTGGTCCATAGATGCTTGCAACTGAAACGTTCATTGAGTACCCATTTCTACCGTCATAAATTGCTCCGTAACCGACGCCGCCCTGTGAGGGATTAATTGAGCCAGGTCTCCACATCCAGAAGGTGTTTGACGTTGCCGATGCCGGTGAAGTAGTGCCGTTAAGTAACGTTGCTGGGGCATCTACGCCGTATTCTGGTCGCCACCAAATAGCCTTAGTAGTATTCCAAATTTGCAGATAGTAGTTGGGTGAATTAGCAGTTCCAAGGTTTGCAAAGTTTAGGTAACATATGCCGCCTGAGGAGTCAAGGAATTGGGTGCCTGTTGCAGAAACGTTAGCAACTTTGCAGATTGGCTTGACGGAGTATGCGTCGAGCATTTGCCAGGTTGTTGTGCTTGTGCTTCCTGCTGGAACTGTTTGTCCGGTTGTTTGCCAAAGGTAATCGAAGCCTCCGTATTGATTAGGGCTTTGATAATTGAAGATTTGTCCGAATGATGGGATTGGGTCAGAGCCATCGGTGTTATTACGGAAGAACAGTGTTTCCCCAGTGTATAGGTCAACGCAGTACCAGCCTTGGTTTGGAGGTTGTGAGACGCTGTAGTAGGCTTTGCCATCGAGGACGACGTTTGGTCCTGCATATTGTTGGTAGGCGATGCCTGTGTAGTATCCCGTATCGTTAGAGGTGCCGCCCATAATTCCTCCACTCCAAACCGGTGATGTCCAGAGTATGTGGCTGCTTGCCGGACCCTCTTGGTTTGGAATGCCACCGTGTAGTCTATAGCCTGTTGTTGAGCTTTCAAATGCAGCTCCACCAAGCCACTGTCCCATTATGGCATTGCCCCATCCTCTGTTAACTTCTGATACAGGTCTTTCCCAATAGTTCATTGGAAGAGGTGTTTCTTGGTAGTAGGGGTCTTGTTCTTGCACCACATTGAAGTAAGCTGGTTTGCTTGTGCTAGCTGCGAAAGTATCGTTAACATAAGCGTTTGTTGAAGGTTGACCTGGCGGGCTGTTAGCGCCTGTAAGTTTTTGTCCTGGGAAGAACGCCTGCATCGTATAATTGCCTATTTCAGCGGGTGTATAAGTAATGTATGCGCCTCCAACTGGATCGGATACTAAGTTGCTGAAGGTATCATTGGTTCCGTCAGGTTTTACGATGTTGACATTTACTACCCATCTGTCACCGTAATAGCCGTATGATGTTGGCGGTATCCAATCAAGCCACCAAATGATCGCTATTTGTTGACCAAGACCTACTGTGTCCACTGAATCTATGAAGGTATGTGTTGGAACATCTCTCCACGGAGGTGTGTGGGCAGAAGCTGTTTGTAATAACGAAGTCGATGTGACTATGCTTGAGACAAAAATGACTATTATTGCTATTGCAATCAATTTGTTTTCTATTTTCATTTGAATTTTTCTTTCCTTTTGTTTATTTTGGCATTCAATTTCCATGAGATTGGGTGCCAATAAGGGCGGTATTTCACTGTAAGATGTATATTAGATTTTACGAAATTCTTCCGCTAACCTAACCTATTCGATTAATTTTGGAAGAAGAGGTTCAAATCCATGCCCACTGTTTTTAACCATTGTAAACAATCTTTGCAAAAGCTGTGTGTAATTTCTCTATTTCTGGCAAAAAACCAGATAAACAGTCACTTCAGGAAACATAATTCTAATATTAACCAATGCTGTCCTTTATTCAAACACCTGTGGGCCGGTCGTCTAGCCTGGTTAGGACGTTGGCTTTACGAGCCAAAGGTCGCCGGTCCGAGTCCGGCTCGGCCCACTTCAATTACCTTTTGCCTCTTTTGCCTCTTATTACAAGGTAGATGCCGCCCACGACTATCACCACAATCACTTTTGATACTCCCACACCGTAGCCAATTTGTTTGTCCATTTGTGGCTGCGGGGGTCAGGGAAGCAGTGGTTGATGTGAATATTATGGCATTAAGAGAAAAAAGTGAAGAACTTTCAAATGTATTGAATTAATCAAACAAATAGCAGACCAGCACAAGATAGAACTCAATTATTAATAAACTGCGACAAAAGAAGAGGCGAATGCAAGAATCAAAGCACAGGAAGAAAAAGTACCACAAATAATCAGAATCAATCGAGCGCGGCGCGCACTAATTGGCATCAACTTGGTGAAGGAGCTAGCATTGGCGGGTACGTTGCAGCAGGATGTTCAACGTAAAGCAATATTATGAGTGCTAAAATTGAAGGATGCCAGTTTGTGTTGTATGGTGTATCTTGTGTGGTAGACCAGCCGCCGTCAGTATACTGAGCTGCTAAAATGTTATGAACGAAGACAGGGTTAACCAGGTTACCTTGCCCTGCCTGATAGAGGAAAGCAGCCGCTTCAAGCTCAATGTCGTCGACTCGCGAGCCATCGCCGATTAATAGGGCGTTGTCTTGGTAGAGGGTATTTGTGAAGTCTTTTGGTAGTTTGAGGCTACAGTGGTTATTTTGCAGCCAGATGGTCGCTAGCAACGCGTGGGTTAGTAAGTTGCTTCCGCCATTAACGGAGTCTGTGAGCTGGGAAAGGTAATCGTCAGGCAGAGTCATTCGGTCGGAGTAGAGAGCTGGAACCGTGAGGCGATCAAGTTGGTCTGTCACCGAAAGGAAATCCTTGGGTTGAACAACATTGTTATAGTCCGCGATACGTCGGAATATTCGGGATATTGAGTCGGGGTTTGAAGCGAACTGCTTGTCGAACCGTTGCAATGAATCGTTGAATTCTGCTATGCCGAACTGTCGGTACATTACGTTAAGCATCAACAAACCCATAGGTTCCTTTATCTGCCTCAAATAAGCAATGCCATGGCTTATTGCTTGCTGTAACGCCTCATCATTCGGTTGCAAGGAAGTTTGCGGTTCATCACCAGAAGGCGCTGAGAGAAACTCTAGAAGTAGCGAAACCGTCAGTAGACTGCATATTACAATAACAACGCAGAGTACTATTATCGATTTCTTCATAATTTATCTAATCAATTGAATAGTTTTTAATCTTATATACTGTTCATCATTTCAATGAGTTAAAAATACAATTAACTGTAGCGGTTTGCTTTTGTTTCTTGCATTTTCGCTAACAAGAAATCGCCTTTTATTAATTTTTAGCCCAAGGTAATAAGAGCCTCTTCCCAAAAAAATCAGAGACCTAAAAAAGAAGCAAGATTGAAAAGAAAAAAAAGAGGATTTTGTTTTAGAGTTGGCTTATGCTCGCTTCCGAAGCAACAATACTACCAGTAGGATGAGGACTATGATGATTAAGACGAATAGTCCAGCGGCTACGGGAACAAAGTACAGGTCAGCCGCAGAAGAAGGCGGCTCTGTTGATACTGGTGTAGGAGACGTTGATACTTCACGTACAGCCATGTAGGTTGAATCAGAGGAGGGTCCGTACGCTTTAGACCCTGCAAAGCTTGCGATTATCTGGTATTGTCCTGGAACATCTGGAGTGAATTGTGCACCGTATTTTCCTCGTATGTCGCTTGTCACAGTGCCGATGGTGATTGTGTTGCCGTTTGGATCAAAAGCAGTCAATGTTACTGGAACTCCAGTTGCATTTGACGGTTTAATTTGGTTCTCAAACATGTATTCCATCCATCGTCCCATGCTTTCATCTGATATTGCTGGTGTGCCCTGTAGCGTAAAGTCGAATTGGTAGTTGTCATTGCGTCTACCAGTAGGAGTCTGATCCGTCACTGTACCTGTAATCATTACACTAGAGCCAAGTGTAGGAACCACTTCTGGTGCGGAGACTGTTGTTGCGCTGGGTCCTGGACCGATGCAGTAGATTTGGTTGTCCATGTAGTTGAGGCCTACGACTTTTCCGTCTCCCATCTGAATGTATTGCCCTGTGAGGTGCGCGCCGTTATCAGCTCCCATGCCTAGCAAGGTCCAAATTTCTGTTCCGTCTTTTGCGTTGATGCAACGGATGTTGGGTCCTCGCCATAGGGGATTAGTGACGGAGTGCTCACCTGTCAATGTGTAGATTTTTCCATCGCAAATAGCGAAGATGTTGACTGGATAGTTGCCATAAGGAGATTCGCCACCGATGTTTGTTGCAGTGTAGTTCCATTCCTGGTTTCCTGTGGTAATGTTATATGCGATCACGACTCCGCCATATCCTGAGGTGATGAAGAGACCCTTGTAGTAGTTGTACTGGGTGCTGTAGTAGTTTTCATCGGGTTCCGGTGCAGATTGCCAAAGTTGTGTTCCTGTCTTCATGTCATAGCCCCAATAGGTTAGTTTCTTTGTAGAGTGGAAGATTATAACTCCGTCTTCTGGATACACGCCTATCAAGCCTACTGAAAGAAAAGTGCCTACGGTTTCGTTCTGAGCAAGCGACACAAAAGGCGGTGTGAAAGTTGATGTCCAAAGTTGTTTACCCTCTTGGCCTCTGTCTAGACTAAGCGCCCATAGTTGACCTTTCACGACTCCTAGTTCATTGTTTGATCCGCCAGTTCCGACGATGACATAGCCGCCTACATTATCTGAGAATCCTGAGTTTGGAGCATTATCTGTTCCTACGCGAACGCATTGTATTGTGCTTGTTTGGTTGACTATGGTATTTACTGGCCCGTTAATGTTTGGTATCGAAACGTTGAATGACCACGCAGTGCTACCGTCAAAAACTAGATTGTTGCTGTACGCTGGTCCTCCACCAAAACCGCCGCCTTCTGGCCTAAATTGCCAATAAGAAGTTCCAGTTCCTGGCGGTGTCGCAGTCAATCCTTGTACGTTAGTGTTGTTCCAGCAACTTAAGTAGAAACGGGGGTTGTCATTGGTTCCTTTGTTGACAATGTTGTAATATAGTATTTCTCCATTGTTACCGATGACTTGTGTACCTACAGCAGTTACATTACCGATGTAACATATGTGGCGTAGTGGCAGTGAATATCCGTCCAGCATTTCCCAGTTAGGAGATGGTGGTCCAGCAAAGAAGAACCCGCCGCCGACAGGTTGCTGCTGTGCAGCGCTTGTATAACCCGGTGGTAAAGTTACGCCCGATGTCCGCCATAAGAATGAATAGGCTCCGTGTTGGTTGGGTGAGTTGTACATGTAGATTTGCCCAAGATTCGGCATCGTCTTATTTTCGTACTCTATTAAGTTACCAGTGTATAGATCAATGACGTTAAAGCCTGTAGCTGAAGCTTCTTGTGTATATGCGTCTGCGCGATCCGCATAGAAGATTCTTCCATTGAGGATTATTGAGTCGAATTCTAAGCCTTGATAGTGCCCTGTCATATACCCTTCGTCACCGAATCGGGCGTCAGCGTAGCCTCCAACATACTGCGGTCGCGTCCAAAGTATATGGCTAGTTTCCGTACCTACACCATACACAAAACGTGTGGTTGTGCCGCCAGCTTGTCCTGCAGGTTGATTCCAAGCACCATTAAGCCAGTTTCCAGGAAGTGCACTCCATTGTCTAGGCAGCGTTGTTTATGGGACGTGTCCAATAGTCGCTAGGAAGTGGAGATTCAGTCCATAGTGGTACTGGACCTTCCTGGCAATAGAATGTCGTTGGATTACTCTGAGCTGCGAGATAATGTTGGTTTTGTGCAACGGAAAGATTTGGATTGGCGTTGTATCCAGCTTCATGTGGACCTAAAGTCTTTGTTCCATTGGACAATGTCACGATAGTGCTGTTTTTCCATGTGTCCGGGAAAAGAGACACAACCGTATATGTGCCTACTATCAGCGGCACATAAGAATAATATCCTCCGCCTACTGGGTCGCTGTCTCCGAGCGTAATGATTGTTGAGTTTCCATTGGGATCTGTGACATTGAATTGTTGACCAATCCATGAAGCTCTGGCTAGTGGAGTACTAATTAAGCCGTCTGTTTCACCGATATCTGGGGGTATGTCTGCAGTCCAGAGAACGAGCAGTATCTGCTGACCTTTTCCTACTACGTTACTGCCGACACTAACGTATGAGTACTCGAAATATGTACTTACGAGGGGGCTATTTGGAGCAAGAGATTTGGTAGATGGCAAACTTAATTCAGCAGCTAAAGAGAGCAGAAGCAGCATAATTATTGCAATTGTCTTTGTATTATTTATCGATAATTTCACAATTTTATTTTTCAAATTTTCATTCTCCTAAAAAACTTTTGGAGAACTATTACTATTTATCAAGCACTCTCTTATAAAATTTTCAAAGGTTTCATAGCTGAATCATTCTTCTTCCCTTTTCCTTTCGAGGAACGAACAATAGGAGACTGCCAGAAAAACGACCAACCCAATCAAACGAAATACCAAGGCTCCGGTAAACGCAGCTAAACTATTATCAAGATACCAGAATAAAAGTGAATATTGGCTTATTGCAAGCAGAATAAAACCCATTGAAACCCAAATTGTTGTTGGATCAGGATTCTTTACGTGATCCCTAAGATTATGAATAACAATAGAAGAAAGATAAAGAACATTAGAAATTCTAACCTAAACTTGACTGGCATTATAACTATCCTGAAGGTTATGTCCCACATTAGTCGGGTATTTTTTGAAGGTTTCTTAGAAAAGTAATACGTCACTGCTAGGAACACAAATGCGAATGTCCTTACAAGCAGCTGAATCCATAGGAAGTCAGAGAAATAATATAGTTCGGAGTAGGTAAAAGCGGAAATAGCGTATGATGCACCAAGAAAAGCAAACCCCAAAGGTAAACCAAGATAGCGGCCTTCTCTTGTTAACGAATATGGTTTTATCATGTATCTTACAAGAATGAAGCAAATAATGGCTGATACAACTTCTACTATAACCCGCGTAAGCCCGTTTCGATAAGCGCTTTACTAGCCAAAGGTCGCCGGTCCGAGTCCGCCTCGGCCCACCATCTTTCAAAAATCTGAGTTGATATGAGCTTATTTGAAGATGAATAAGGGATTGCTCACAAGGAGTGAGGATTTGCGGACTCTGTAGGAAGAAGGGATTCGAACCCCAGTGAAAGAGGCGATGTCGCCAACAAACTCATTTTCTCCGCAAATTTTCTCTTTTTTCTTCGTTCTGATGACATTATGGTTGTTTTTATTCCCACGTCTTTGATAATAGTTTTTTTCGACCCGAACTGTTGTCAGGTGGGAACTAGAATATTTTAAATCCTGACTAAGCGGTAAACTGTTAGACTGTTGATAACGTCTTATCGGTGTATGAAGAGGCAACAAAACTGAGAAAGAGCCAAGATCAGGGAAGTACAAACTTTTAATAAAAAAAGCTTAATCCTTTAGGATGATATTTTCCTTGCCCGTGTTGCAGGCATTGTGCTCCTCTTAATTTGAGTGTGGCGCGTTAATCATTTAAAAAAATAAGAGGGGGAAAGGTTATGTTTGCTTATGGATTGCTATGCCATTTCCAGAGCACAAAGAGTGTAATGTTCTCAGACAACCACCTTAAAGGTAAGACTTAAACGATCTAATTCAATTGGTGTCATTGCTATCCTTCTTGAAGTTGATGCAGTTGTTTTTTTTCTTTTTATAGAAGTCTAAATACAAGGTTCACATTGAGGCTCTATAAAACACTAAAGAAGAACGAATGAAAATTCTGAGTAAAGATTTATCAGAGTTCGCAGCCCCACTCATATTCTTTAAATTAAAAACTAAAAAAAGGGGTGATTTTGGTTATGTAGCTTTTATTATCGCTTTCTGAGTATAAGCGCTCCGACTATGGCTATGGCGATGATTATTGCGATTGCTGCAGCGAGAATGTAAACGATCAAATCTGCTGTAGTTGCTAGGTTTGTTTGAGGTATAGCGGTTGGTAGGACTGTTGCTGCGGAATTGAGTGTGAATGCAGATTCTGCATTTGATGAGCCGTAAGAGTTAGAGCCTGCGAAGGTTGCGATGACATGGTATGTTCCTGCACCCGCTGTAAGCATGTCTGGATTGACTTGGAAACTATAGAAGCCGTTGGCGTTGCTAGTAGTTGTACCGAGGTTGATTATGTTGCCGTTGGGGTCTAGTGCATCAATCGTTACTGGAACGCCCTTTACATTGGTGGGTTTTACCTGTTGTTGGTAGATGTATTGCATGAAAGCTTGTTGGCTATCATCTGATACTGCTGGTAATCCATTCAGGAGGCCGAATTTCTTTGCGTATGCTACTGCACCTGGCGATTGGTCGGTGACTATACCCGTAAGTGTAAAGCTGTTTCCCTGTGTTACGCCACCTTTCGGTGAATCTATGGTAAGTCCGCTTGGTCCTTTACCGATGCAATATATGTTGTTGGTGTACTCGTCGCATGTTACGATTTTCCCGTCTGCAAGTCCTAAGCCCTGATTGAAATCAAGTAGCTTCCACATTTCTGTTCCGTCTGTTGTGTTAATGCATCGCAGGTAAGAGTCGCGCCACAGTGGCTTCGTTGGTGAGTGTTCATTGGAGTACGTGTAGATCATTCCATCGCAAATTGCGCCTATACTAAGCGGCATGTTGGGTCCGTAGTAGCCTTCGAAGGGTGCATCGGCTGTGGAGTTGTAGGTCCAAAGTGGCTCGCCGGTCTTTGCATTGTAAGCAGCTATTTGTCCGCTGTAGCCCGAGTTTACGATGCACTTGCCGTTATAGAAGTTGGTGCTAACTCCGTAGAATGCCATAGGTCCACCTGGCAAGGTTGTTGTTGGTCCCCAGACTTGTTCTCCTGTTGTTAAACTGTAGGCCCATATTTGTCCTGTTTGTTTGCAAGTTATGCAGAAGACATTATCGCTGTAGCTATATCCAGTCATGCTCCAAGTATAATTCTTGCCTGTAATTGGAACGGGTATATTTTTTGAGAATAGTAAAGTTGTCGTGAATCCAAGATTGTTCTGTAGGTTGCTTGGGTAGCCAGGGTTAGGGCTGTAGTCTGTTGCGTGGTCATTTATCTTTACTGCCCACGCTTGGAAATAGTCTAAACCGACGCTTGAACCAGTGTTAACGGTTATAGGGAAGTTAGTACCGAACAGTATCTTAGGCACTCGATTGTCACTGACAACACCAGCCAGGCTTCCTGGCAAATTCTTCAGCGAGGCGTCCGTTACGTTCATCGTATATCCAGAGTGCGGCTTAGTCAGTGCCTGGTTGATTGTTTGTCCCAGGTTTGCAGACCACGTTCCGTTGATCCATGAGGTGTCGTTAACTGCGTCGATTACTCCGCCAATACGAGGCTTCCATTGTTGCTGTCCTGTTCCCGTGACTCCGCCGGGGTAAATGGCTTGGCTGGAGTTCCAGCAGAGAATCGTTCCTGTATTCGCGTTATAGCTGTACTTTAGCAGGTCTCCGTTTTCGTCCGTTGCGGCTGTGCCGCCTGGCACGTTTATCAATGTCAGTATCAAGTTTCCGGTGGTCGCGTCAAGCATGTACCATGTGGTGCCTGATTGTATCCAAAGATAAGCGAGCACTCCCTGTCCGTTGACTGAGTAATAGTAGTATAGTTGGCCGTTCGTCAGTCTGAGATATTGTTGAGAGAGACTGGGAAGAATACCGCCAAAAGATCCTGTTATCAATGATACTGGGTTGTTGAGTCCGTTATCGGTGCCGTTCTTATACCAGATTTGTTGTCCAGTTTGGAGGTCGAGGCAGTAGTACCCATATTGATTGCTATCTGCTACGGCTGGAGAGTTGTAGTAAATTTTTCCTTCCATGATTATCGGCGATGACCATGGACCCTCATAGTCGTTGGCATCTACTGGTATGTCTGGCCATTGTGCGTCAACGAGCCCTCCTGGATAGCCTGGGATAATGGGGTTCGACCAGAGGATATGCGGGGATTTCGGTCCTGTGCCGGCTGGTTGGACGTTCTGGTATAGCCATGAGCCCAAAAGCCAGTTACTTGGCAGAGATGACCATTGTCTGTTCGCACCGCTTATAGGTCTAGTCCAATAATCTGTGGGCAGTGGTGATTCTGGCCATGTCGGTACGGAGTCTGTTTGAACGGTTAGTTTGTAGGGTGCGCTTGTTGAGCCTTGGTAGAAATCGCCGTTGTTATTTATGTCAAATGTTGAGGAGCCAGTGTTTTGGAGAGCGGCTGTTGGTTTAGCTATTTCTCCTGGCCAACTGAAAACGATCGTGTATGTGCCAACCTCATCAGGGGTAAACGCTTTCCAGTCGCTGCCGACGTCGCTTGAAGATTCGAACGGACCGATTATCTGTGTTTTTCCACTGGGCGATGTAATGTTTATTGTAAAGCCATCCCAACGTTGACCTACGCCGCCACCTGCAAAGGGTGAGTATCTGTCAACCCATACCACAATAGTGGTTGTTTGACCAACCCCAATAGGATCTGGCGCACAAGTAACGTAAGCTGAGGTTGGAACGTTCCATGGTGGTGTATGCGCATTAGCGTTTGGCAAAAAACCACAAAGTGCTGATAAAGCAATAGACAACACGAGAATCAATGCAAAAAGTCGAATTTTTGTATTATAAATATTCATATTTTCTTTTCTCCTATTTCTGTTTGACAAATAATCTTTCAGAAGGTTACTTGCCAACAAAAGTTCCTATCCTATTGAGTCGTATTTAATATGTCCTCACCTATCGTGAGTGCAAATATTAATTCCAAAGTCGAATCAATTTAGCTTATCTTCGTAAAAAACAATCGCATATCATTACTTAAACATAGACATAGTGAGTGTTGTCTTGTTTTGTTGTCTACTTTGTCATACTCGAAGGAAAGGCACTGTTGAGATAGGCCACTAAAGAAAGCAAAAGTATCGTCATGGGACACAAAACCCCCTTCGAGTTTATTTATTGTGCAGGGTGGGTTTCGGACACCAGAGAAAGAGGGCATATTACCTCTCAATAAGTATCTTGACAGTTACTCTCCACTTTTTTCATCTTCGAGATAAGTTTGGCGGAAGATTGCAGGGGATGCCAGTCAAACCCTCGGTGCTTTTGCATATGTTATTGGAACAAACCCCTGCTCTACGCAATACTACGATCTACGTTGAGTTTTAACAGAGCACTCTCAGTCCCTCATAGACTTCTTCGTTTTGGTGTTGATTTGGAAAAAAAATAAGAAAAAAGGAAGATTGTTGTTCGGTTTTCTTATGGTCGTTTTCTAAGCATCAATGCAATCAGTACAATCCCGATTATGATCACTATCAGGATTAATGCAATTGATACTGGCAGGAAGTATGTGTCAGCCATCGATGCGGGTGGTTGTTGTGTGGGTGTCGGTGTTGATGTTGGGTTGGCAATCGTGAAGCTTGTTCCACCGCTTGAGGAATAGTATGATTCAGTTCCGCCAAAGGTAGCTGTGACTCTGTATAGACCGGATATTGCTGGTGCGGGCCATGAGAATGCATAATTGCCTAGGCTGTCACTTGTCGTTGTTCCTATTGGGATTATGTTTCCGTTAGGGTCAACTGCGGTTAAGGTTACGGTAACGCCTGTTGCATTGGTTGGTTTTGGTTGTTGCATGTAGAGGTATTGCATCCATGCTGTCATGCTATCATCGGATACTGCGGGAGTACCTGCTGCGGGAGTATTGAAGGCGGTTTGTCCGGGTGACTGATCTGTTACTGTTCCTTGAATGAGAACATCGGAACCGATGGTTGAAGGGAGTGTTGGTGCAGTCACGGTTGTTGCTGTTTGTCCTTTACTGAAGCAGTAGAGTTTTCCGTCGTAATTGTTATAGGTTACTAAACTATTGTAGGCGACGATTGGAGCGGGCATGAAGCCTTCGATGCTCCATATTTGAGTTCCATTCATTGCGTCTAAGCAGTAGAGTCGTTCATTCGGATACAAGGCTGAGTTTGGACTGTGCTCGTTAGTAGCAGCATATACCTTTCCGTCGGCGATTACTGGTGCTCCATAGAATGGTGATTGACCATACGGTTCTGTAAAGCCAGTGCTTCCAGTAGACCAGAACCACATTAAATCTCCGTTTGTCATGTTATATGCATGCACACCATCGTAGCCTGAACTGTATAGTGCACCGTTAGCAACTGTTGGGTTCCCCGCGCCAGCACCCGCGTAGCTTTGACTGTAGAAGCCCCATGAGTTGTTGTAGGGTGCGGTTGGTCCCCAGATTTGTTTGCCTGTTAGAGCATTATAGCCGTACCATTGTGTTGTGGCTTGGTTAAAGTATGCATAGACTCCGTTTTGTATTGGACTGAAATTGTATTGTGGTCGACTGGTGAAGAATGGGCTTACCGTGTAGTTCCACATTTGATGCCCATCTTTAGCGCTGTAGCCCATGATTACGACGTACGGAGTACTTGCTGTCGCGTTAGCTACTGCTGCTAATAAGACATCGGGACTGAGTGTTACCAAGGATTGCCCTGATACTGTAGGTATGGTTGTGTTCCATTGAATACCTTTTCGCCACTCGTATGTTCCGGCTATGGGTCGCCATTGACCGTTTTTGTTTCCAGGTTCACTGTAGGTTTGCATGCCGTTGGCGATAAAGGCCTGTGTTGAATTCCACATAGCTACATAACTGGCGCTTACGAGGTAGACCAGCATTTCACCATGCTCACCCATGATTATTCTGCCTGTTGATGCATTGGCGAAGCTAGTTACTAAATTGCCTGTAAATGGGTCATAGCACCGGTAAGTTGATCCTGTTTGCCATAAGTATGGGATGACTCCTGCTTGGTTTGGTGATTCATAGTCGTAGAGTTGACCTAGGGTTAGGGTGATGTTTTGCCACCACACCTGTTTTCCTGTAGCTAAATTAACGCATACTGCGCCTGCGCCGTTCGCATTGTTTGATAAGGGCAGGTTGTAGAATAAGAGTCCGTCTATGATGATTCCAGCGCCATTCCATTTTGGTTCGTATGAAAGGCCTGTGTAGTAGTCTGTGTCGTTAAATACTCCGCCGACCATTCCTGCAATTGCTAGTGATTGAGTCCAAGCAATATGAGCGGTGTTGGGTGCTGTTGTATATGGGTTAAAGGCTCCGTTAGAGCTCGCACCTGTTCCAAACTGCAGTGGTACACTAAGCCAGTTTCCTGAAATGGTGTTCCAGAAACTGTTTGCGCCTTGTATAGGTGCTGACCAATAGTCACCGGGCATTGGCAATGCTGTCTCTGGGTAGAAGGGTATAGGTTCTTGCTGCACAGTGACAGATACGCTTTGAGATAAGCTTGGTTGATAATAGACTGAAAACGAGGTCGCGCTAGGCCCTGTTACTGATGAGCTCACGTTTATGTATTGACCCGGGAAGCTGAATTGGAAGGAATAAACTCCTGCGGTTGTTGGGGTAAACGCTGAGTAGGCTGTTCCAATATCATCTGAACTTAATGGACCTATTGTTTGGTTGCTTCCATCAGGCAGGGTTACTGTCACTTGATAGCCTTGAAAATCTACGCTTGTCCCTGTTTTATCAAATGGAGGTATTTCGGCAAGCCACATTACAACAAATAGTTGTTGGCCAACTCCAATTGGACTTGGGGTTGCGCTGACAAAGGCATGGGTAGCTGCCGGAACTGAACTTTGTTGAGCTTGAACACTTGTCGTTAGAGGCAAAGCAATTGCCAATATTAGAAGGAAAGTGATCATAGTAGCCATAGTTTTAGTTTTTTGCATTTCAAACATTTTTTTTCCCCATTAGATATTTTTCTTTTTCTCCAATTTCATGGATAAAGTAAACAACCCCAAAGCGCTAATAAGTTTGTTGGCTGTGCTGAACGATGAAGCCAAAACTGAAAAGATAGTGTTAACGCGTATTCAGGTACGAATTAATGTGCCTTTTGATGTTTGAAAAAAATATATCTTTGAGCGCAGCGGTCTTGGGCTGATTCAAGACGAATCTTCGCTTAGATTTACCGTGAAAGGCAAACAATAATTTGGAGAATACGAGAAAGTGCTTGATTTCATAAAGCGCATGGGTCTTACTTACCGATAAAAAAAACGCTACATCAATTACTTTCTCGTATTAACAAAACAGGTGTAACATATGAGGAAGCTGACAGTCTTTTGTTTCAAACTACATTTATCTCCTGCCCGTTTTTTCGATAAATAGTTATCAAAAAAAAAGAAAAGAAAAGACTGTTGTTTTTTTGTGGTCGTTTTATGTAAACTGCAAAATCTAGAGATTAAAAAATTGAATCGCCTAAATTGTGTTTTCATCGAACCTAGTTTGAACTTAATGGCACAATTTGACATTCTTATTTTTACAAAAAGGTTGGAGATGTTGTAAGATTAGCTTATAAGCATCGATGACGGGTTCGTTTGAAAAAGCGATTTTACCATTTTATAACAAAGAGTAAATATACCGTTCTATAGCTTAAGAAAGTTTGATACACCTATGAGAAATGGAAAGGGTACCTCCACAAGCAAATTCGGAACCTCAAAAAGAGAGAACCATGATTCATCCCTTTTCTACAACTCAAAGCTGTATCAGGGAAGAACCCCAAAAAACCAACCGACTAATGTCGTTGAGAATCAAGTAAATGCAGACGTCTTAGACAGAATATATTGTTCAAGCAGCGAAAAGATGAGTGAATTACCCGATAACAGTGTTCATCTAATGGTCACTTCGCCACCGTATAATGTCTCTAAGGAGTACGACCAAAATCTTAGCTTGGATGAATACCGCACGCTACTTCTCAATGTGTTTAAAGAAGTTTACCGAGTGCTCGTTTGCGGTGGAAGGGCATGTATAAACGTGGCGAACGTTGGAAGAAAACCCTACATTCCACTGCATAGCTATATTATTCAAGATTTGCTCTGCCACGAAGTCGGTTTTCATATGCGCGGGGAGATAATCTGGGATAAGTCTGCGAGTTCTGGGACTTCAACAGCATGGGGAAGCTGGAAATCAGCGACTAACCCAACGTTAAGAGATACGCATGAATACATTTTGGTTTTTTCAAAGGATACCTATTCAAGAAGCGGAACAGGAAAAAAGAATACTATATCTGCCCAAGAATTCTTATCATTCACTAAGAGCGTTTGGACGTTTCCTACGGAATCCGCTAAGAGGGTTGGTCACCCCGCTCCTTTTCCCGTTGAGTTGCCATATAGGCTAATTCAGTTGTATACTTTTGAAGACGATATAGTTCTCGACCCGTTTATGGGGAGTGGAGCAACCGCACTTGCTTCACTTAGAACCAATCGCCACTTTATTGGCTATGACACTAAACCCGAATATGTGGAGCTAGCGGAAAAGAGAATTAAATCTGAAGTAGCCGAGTTGAAGGCTAAGCAAGAACAAACAAAACTATCAACATAGAAAGGTAATAATTCTAACCTTAAAAAAATTTTGAAACTAAAAGAGCGCATTAGCCCTTTTAGCCTTCAATAAACTAACAAATTTCATTAATTGCTTTTCTTTGGTTACATCAAAGATACCATCGATATCTCTGTCCTCGTAATCTACCAGTTCATCAGGCATTGCGTTTGTTGCAATGTAGAAATAAGAGCCCACCTTTTTTCTTTTAAATTCTTTAGCATTACTGAAAGCTTTCTTCTTAGTATCACTTCTGAGCATTCCTGCTCTGCCCAGCTGGTAGATAGTTCCATCTGGATTCTTCACGTAAGTTGCTGAGCCTTTTGCCTCTATTCCAATTATTCCAGGCACACCAAAATCGTGAGTCTCTGTGGCAGGTGGTGATTTTACTAAGTTTACGTTCATTAAGTCAACCATTAAATGGTAGAAAGCCCACTCGAAAACATCACCTGTTTTGGATGCCCATGCTTGAAAAGTTCCAACCATATAAGCGGAAGGTTTCCCACATTTAGGGCAAATTGGAGGCCTTTCACCATAGCCACTTACCAAGTTTTTTTGCTCCATACACTTGACACAAATCCAACAAGCGTATAAGCCTAACTCACTCATGTGATCATTGAAACAATCTTCGAAAAATTTACTGAGGTTTTTATCGCTAATAACAGTTAAAAAACGTGAGTTTTTTTCAACTATTCTTTTGTAAGGCTGAGGAATCATGGAGAAGCGATATTTAACCTACAGACTTATTAGAATTACTGTGTAAGCGCTCAGCTGGAGCGGATTAGTTTGTCTACTTCTACAACTACTTTAATTGATACTTCCAGCATGTCGTCGGTTGGTTCTTTTATGGTAAAATGTTGAAATGCCAGTCCAGGCACAGCTAGAACTTTTGTGATAGAGGAGTCTTGTATTTGCCGCTTCAGCCACATTTACCCTTTTTAGAATGATTAAACATGAAACATACAAACTGCTTCATTTCTCCCAACTAATTTTGGCTTCTTTCAAACGGAGACTTCTTAGGCGATTTCGGGGACCCAAAACACCAATTAACCCAAAACCAACCTTGGAACTTCACTAACACAGGAGCAGTGTTTGTTGAAGTGAACCCTGCTGGACAAAATAGTGAGAACTTGGACGTTCCAAGTAGGATGGTACAGCTACCGAGTTGAAGCATTAACCCAGCAAGCATCTTCCTCTCCAACAGAGACGCCTAACTCAAAAGCTCAGGCTTTTCTCAAACGATAATTATCACTATTATAATTGTGCTAATTCTGGTAATCGCCGTGCTATCTCTATTAGTTTATAGGAGGAAAAAAAGCAACAATCAGAACTTTAAAAAACAAATGCGTTGTGCTTTTTCTGATGGTTCCAGAAATTGGACAACTTGTTCGTGTGCTTGGTGCTAAATAAGCCAGATCGCTTAGTGTTGAGCAGGCAAGGGATTTAAATGAAAAACAAAAACTTAATCGTCATAACCCTCTTAGCAACCGTTCTCCTCTGCAGCGCCTTCGTTTCTTTGGTCGCCGCAGACGATAACGTTTCAGATGTAACAACCCCTCCTGAACCCTCAGTCTCACCCGACCCTTCAACAGCCGATTCAAATGACAATTCAACTACAAATCAAGAAGACAACGTCTTATACACTATTCAAGACAACAGCGCCACAACAGATGACACACAAGTACCCGGTGAAGCACAGCCAAACCTCACAGCAACACAAACAGCCACATCTGACAACTCATTACTGATTGCAGCAGTCGTAACAGTTTTGGCAATTGCAGTCGGAGGAGTAATCGGCGTATTCTTCTATCGCAAGAAAAATTAAATTAGCTAAATCGCTCATTCCAATTTTTTTTCATTTTTAAGCTGCAGAAAACTAAAGAACAAATGATCTGGTTGGTGTGTTAGAGCAGTCACATATTTTTAATAACAATCCAATCGCTAAGATACTTGTTTTATACTTATCCGATTCTAAGTCGGAGGTGAAATATTTGCCAAAAAAGATTGAAGAAGACCTAAAAAGGACTGCGCCACGGGTTACCATTCCTAACCCTGAAATGACCAAGGATAAAAAATTCAAGTGCCCCATTGACCAAGAGGTTTACAACAACCGCAAGGATTACGATGCGCACTGTAAAGAAGAACATGACGTCCTATAAAGAAAGCTACAATTTGCCTGATCTGGGACTATTTCAGTACGGAACTGAAGGTTACTCTTAGCGGATTGCTTCGTCTATTTTTTGATCACGTTTTGTTCTTGTGACTTCCTTGAATAGTTCCAAGCACTCTTCTTTTGTTGGAGCTTCAATTCCGATGCTGCCATAAGCACCTATGTCGATTCTGTATTTTCTTTTTTCTTCGTTTTGACTCATTTAAGCCCCTCCCCCTTTCAATCAAATTTCAATTATCTATGTACGCTATTATAAGGTTAATGTATTTTCACTCATTAATTCAAGGCTTTTCTTAGCGCTGAAAACCACAAAAACCGAATTCCTCAGGTACCGACCCATTATTCCCACTAAACCCGCCGCATAAGTTCCAAGCTTACAGGTTAAAGCATACTCAAACATACCCAATGTTTCAACATCAATTACATCCCGATTCAACCGAGTCCGCTCTAGCACTTCATCTATTTTTTCTTTAGAAGCACCCAAAATAATCAGCCTATCTAGCAAAGACTGCTGCCAAGCATGAAGCTTCTCAACTTGCTCCAGCGCCAATTCCGCTTGCAGTCCTTCAGCTTCTTCAGTCACAAAAGAAATTGGTTTAATGCTCAGAGGTAAACGTTCGGCTAAGCTATACATTTCTACAATTTTCTTCAAATCCACTGCTTTGCCGTTCACAAGTTGCACCTGCAAATTTGCCACAGGTATAATAGCTGGAATCGTTTTGGGTTCAAAAATTCCAACGTCCACGAGTAACTCTTGCCTGTTGAAATCAATTTTTTCAACAAACCCTCTTAGAGTGGGGAGGTTTTTAGCGTTTTCGAGGTTTGAGGGGCACGTGCCTATTTTTTTGTTGATGTAGCTTGTGGCAATGGCTTCGTCTTCGCCTGAAAGAGAAACCTGGACCCATCTGTTGGCGGTGCTGGTTAAGACTTTTACTTCAACATCTAACTCTTCGAACTGTGTTTTTAACAGTTCATCTATTTGTTTGACTTGCCCAAGGTTTGAGGCTTTAACTAATAATGTTAAGGTGGTCATGGTTTATTGCCCAGTAATTTGGTTATTTCATCGTATAGCTTTCTAACTCTTTCTGCCGCTTCCTTCCTATTTTCTTTCTGCAGCTTAGCAATTTCCGTTTCAATCGGCTTTCTTTTTCCGTGATCAATCAGTTTGTCGGCGTAGCAGACAACTTTCTCCTCCAGCGTTTGGGGCATGTAGGTGTCTTTTGGCCAACCCAGTTTTGCCGCTTCATCAGCTGAGATTCCTGCGCCAACATGCCTCTTCATTATTCTAATTATGGATTCCGGTAAGCCTAATGCCTGTGCCATTTGGGCTCCGATTATTGCATGGTCAACGGTGTGGTTTTTTGAGCGACCAAGGTCATGCAAAAGTGCACCTGCTTCAACCAAATCAACATCAATAGTTAGTCCTTTTTCTTCAAGTCTCTTCGCTGTTTCCACAGCTAAATCTGCAACAGCTACACAGTGATGAATGACTTGAAGTGGACACTTGTTGTTGCGGAGAAGTTCTATAGCTTGCTCCCTATTCGGAAGCAGGCTACTCACCCAGTTCCTTCCTTAATATCTCAACTTTCTCTGAAAGCTTGCTTATCATCAGCTCGTTTTCAAAATGTACGAGGTTTTTGCCACATGTGGAACAATGAAAAACTAGTTCAACTGCTTCCTCGAAAGGAACCCGTTTACATTCGGGACTGTCACAGTAGTAGAAGTCATGGTTTTTTTCGTATTCCAACCTTACATTGAGTTTTTCTAAAACACGTCTTTTCTGACTTAAAATAAAGCCTTCAAGTTGGTCGGGTTGAAGTTTCCAATGAAAAATAAACCATCCAGTCTTTGGGTCCCGTGTCCTTCTTAGGCTTACGAGTGAGTGGTCATAGAGTTTGTAGAGGATTTTGCGGACTGAATTGAGGCGGATGCCTGTTTTGTTTGCGATTTCATCATCCGTTATCTCTTCCACGCCTTTTAAATGAGCTATAAGTTGAACTGCTTCTTCTCCACCTAACGCCAACGCTACTTTCGTTAGGGTTGAATCATCAATAGTCGCTAACATACTCTAATGTTCCTTTTTGAATACCCTAATAATTGAAACTTGAGGTAATAAAACCCTTCCCAAAACATTAAGGAAAATCCACGTTGTTCGCGTGACTTCTGATTTCTTTTCCCCGCTCTTTTGGAACTATCTCAATTTTGGCTTTTTCGAAGGGCTGAGCTAGTTCTTTGCCTCCGAAGTAGCGGTCCAAAAAAATGGCAAGCGAAGAACACTCTGAATGCGGTTGATTCCCAACAGCCACGTTAAAATCTGAGACCTCGTTTGAGTAAAACTCGCCTGGAACCTTCTGGCTCCCTACAAGAAGCATCACATCTTTGTTTGCTGCCTTAATTCTGCTCATGACATCACTTGACTGGATGTTTTCGCCATAAGCCGTCAAATGCACCACGATACCGCCCTTAGCTTTCCATTCGCGAAGTGCTCTCTTCCAAGGTGTTCCCATTTCAAAGTAAAAGTTTCCTCCCCAGGCTCTGGTGATTTTTGCTACGGTTTCTTGTATATGAGGGTCTTTTGTGTCGGAGAGTATGAAGCCTGAAGCACACAGCGCCCGAGCAGTCAAAGCCACATGTGTAGTTAAACGCACATCACGTTGTGGTCGGTGTCCCCAACGCAATACGTAAATCTGAGGCAGATCACTCGATGGTTTGGAATTTTCCATTTAAATCTTCCACTTTCCTTCTAACCTGCTCAGCTATACTTGGAGCAGCTTCAAAAACAACATCCACCGAATCGTTGGTAAAGTTTTCTTTTTCGATATGTGTTTTTTCATGAACCCACGAAATAAACGGCATTGCCTTGCCCGTAAGTGGCACTGAAAACTGGGCTTGAACGTAGTTTTCGAGGACACGCAAAATATGTTTTCTTAGCGCATCGAGATTGGTTTGGCATTTTGCAGACAGCAGGATTGGGTTTCTAACTTTGTCTTTGAGGGCTTCGAATTTTTGTTGTCTTTCCTCTTCTGTTAGTTTGTCAATTTTGTTTAGGGCAGTTATGGTTGGTATGCCGCATGCTCCGAGGCGCTCGATTGTTTCGAGGCAGACCTTGTTTTTCTTCTCGATGGTTTCTAAGGGTTCGTTTAAGTCAATAACCAGGATGATGAGGTCGGAGAAGATGGTTTCTTCGAGAGTTGAATGAAACGCTTCGATAAGTGCTAGCGGTAAGCGGTCGATGAACCCCACAGTATCAGTTAAGAGAAATTTTCGGTTAGAAAACTCAACCATACGAGTCGTTGTAGATAGCGTCGTGAATAGAGCGTTGTCTACTTTGACTGTGTCCTCCGTTAAAGCATTGAAGAGGGAACTTTTTCCAGCGTTAGTGTATCCAGCGAGCGAAACAGTAAGAAAGCCAAGCTCGGTTCTTCTTTCCCGTTGCAGAACCCTTTTCTCCCGTACTCTTTCAAGTTTTTTAAGGATGGTTTGGACCTGCCGTTTGATGGCGTCTCGATAAACGTCTGCTTCATAAGCGCCAAGCCCCATAAACCCAGGTTGCTCGCTTCCCTTGGATAGCCGCACTTTTTCTCTGGCATGTTTTAGTTCATTTCGCACCAATGCAAGTTGAATTTGAAGTTGGGCTTCCGTTGTTGTAGCTCGTTTGGTAAAGATTTCTAATATGAGCTGAAAGCGATCGATAACTTCGACTTTGGTTGCTTTCGCAAGGTTGTAGGTTTGAATTGTTCGGAGTTGGTTGTCAAAAATTATTTTGCCAGCACCCGTTTCCTCGACCATTCGTGAGAGCTCTTCAACTTTTCCAGCGCCAATTTGGTAGCGTGAGTCAGGCGGTCGAGTCTGCTCCATCGTTCCGACAACATCGTAGCCGGCAGCTTGCGCTAACGCTTTAAGCTCATCTAAACTTGATTCTTCACGGTTCAACCTGCGCTGTGCTATGATAGCTTTCGTTTCGTGGGTTCCTCCCCGCTTTTCTCATTGAACTCGACGAGGTCCCCCAAAGTCATCTCTTCACTTGCAACCCTACCCACATGAACATTAGCTTTTTCGTCAGCAATGGGAACCATCAACTGAATTCTCAGAGCATGCTCCAGTTTTGAAGCTAGCTGGTTGTTAGGAGCAACTTTGCCAGTCTCGATATGTCTTAGTAAAGAGGCTTTTTCGTTGATTTTTTTGCCCAAATCCTCGTGGCTCAAAACAAGTTTTTCTCTTGCAACTCGAATCTTGTTGGCATACCCTTCAATAAGTTCCGTGGTTAACTGCACTTGGGCAATAGGTGGTTTTTTCTGGATTGTTGGTAAATGCATCGTTGATTTGGTTGAGGACGATGATGGAGAGGTTGGGGATGGGCGTGAGAAAGGCATTTTCTGTGGAGCAGCAGGCAGGTTAGGCTGTTCACGTATTATTACTTGTCCATGCTTGGAGCATTCTAAACAGACTGTTAGTTTGGCTCCTTCGATAACTGCCCGTACGGGGTCATCGTGTATTTTGCGTCCACAAACCTCACATCTCAAGAAACGTTCACCTTTTAACTGTCTTTATAATCTTGTTATGTTTATACTTGTCGAAACAACTTCATCGTGATGACTCATGGAGAATTCACTTGCAAAAGTAAGGTCCATAGCTGACTACCAATTTGGAAAAGGTGTAGGCTTAGAGCTTTTTCCCAGCAACGTAGAAATCCAGTATTCGCCGCGAACAGGCAGAATACGCTACATTAACCTAGACGGCGAACGATTAGCTACATTACGCCCAACTGACGGAGTACTTTCTTTAAGTATCAAAGCCGCCGTTTTTATGGCTGAAAAAACCCCCTTTGCTAAATGTTTTGTTACAGTGAAAAATGATGTTTCCAAATTCATCGCTGAAGGAGGAGACGTTTTCGCAGTCCACGTTGTTAAGGTTGATAGTGAGGTGGGGGCAAGAGACGAGGTTATCGTGCTTGATGAGGATGGGCAGGTTTTAGCGGTTGGACGCACCTTGCTCTCCAGCGAAGAGATGAAGGCTTTCAAGACGGGCGTAGCAGTTAAGGTGCGTCACGGAATTAGTGAAAGTTAGGGTTTAATGTATTTGCATAACTTGTGTTGAAGAGTTCCAAGTGTCTTCGACAATCTGTTCTACTTCCCGCAAAAGCGAAGCTAACTTTTCACCTTTACCAGTTAAAGCATAGAGTTTTGGAGTTCTCCGAAGGAAAATTAGTTTTTTCCCCTTCAAAACACGAATGCACTTGTAAGTCCTTCTCACTGAAAGCCCTGTATCTTTAGAAAGCTTTCCCGCCGAAGACCCTTCGTCCATTAGGGCATCGTAAACCTTCCGTTCAGAAGCTGAAAACGTTTCCTTGTTTGGATCACGTATCGTTCTAAAGTAAAATACGTAATCTCTTTTATCCGGAGTCTCTATCAAGCCAACCGAGCGTAATCGTTTGAGGGTTCGCGAAGTACTCTTTGACGGAATAAGGGTTTCAATTTCTTCAAAGGTTTTGGGTGCTTCAAGTAATTTCTGCAAAATGACTTCTTCGTAACATTCGGAGCGAGCGGGAAGTTTTTCGACAAATTCAGAGAAATCTTGCAGCAACTCAGCTAATCGCCCCCCAAACATCGTTGTGCCGTATTCTTCTCTCGCTTCCGTGGCTAAACCAACTCTGATTAAAGGCAGTAAATATTCTTCTCGGAAGCCTTGCATACTATAGTTGTAGCCTGTTTTTTTAAGAACACGCTGAAGTTGGGTAACTGAACATTTATCGTTCACAATTGTCTCCAGAACATAAAACCGTGTCTCATTTTTCAGAACATTGAAAAGTTCCTTCATGTATTCTGGGTTATTCATCGTTTCCCGCAGGTTTCTCAATTCGTTTTTTAACTTGTATACTTGGCATCTGCTTATGCATTCAAGGGGTGTTGTTGGAGCACAGTTTTTGCATTCATCTTCAAGGGATTTCATTATTCCAGATAGGGTCTGGGTGTTTTCTGCTTTCGGGCTTGATATTTGTACAGTTCCCATTTTTTTGATCTCCTGCTTTTGTTTGCCCCGTCTGCTTTCTCTTTAAGCCTACATCTTATGGACCTAATTTCCAATACTGTGATTTCGAAGTGCAGGCGCAAGCAACTAATTTCCAACTACGTTGAACACCTGCCCAGCCTCCGCAACCGGAAAGATAAGTTGGGAAGCTGGGCGTGTCCGAAGTTACTTTTAGTCTGGGGTTCTTTTGTTCGGGAGGAAATTATTGGTTCAAAATGGTTTTCCAAGCAATCCTTGTCTTTGGTTTTACTAGAAACTTTTGATGGCTGAGCCATCTGCTTGTACTTGAGGATGCCTATGTCAAACTGTTCAAATTCTGGTCGGCCGTTTGGAAGCCAGACTTCAAGAGTGTTTTTCTGGAATAATTCGTGCAGGTGCTGAGTGTCTTGCCCTCGGATTATTGGCTGGATAATCGTTTTTCCGTTCTCTTCGAAAACCATGACTGTTAGGCATTTCAGTTTGGTTTCAGATACTGCAGAATTCATTTGAAGCGCCTCAGACAGTTACATCTAAAGCATGTAAGCCCATAAAACGGTTCTTGTAAAGATTTCTTGACACAACAAAAATTGACTAAAAAAATTTATTTTTTCTGCTAAATCCCATTAACAATCTTTTTTGTGGTTTTTTCCAGATAACTTATAATCTAATGAGTTATATTTGTTGAATAGGCGTATTTGGGTGTCGGGCTCAGAGGAAGAAATCTACTCCGTAATGTTCAGTTCACTTAGGCATCCAGCTCGCCGCAAAATCCTCCGTATGCTTTCAGAAAGAAAAGTAACTTATTCTCAGATGCTTGAAGAGCTTGCCATAACGAGTTCCCATTTAACTTATCATTTAGAGAACCTTGGTGACCTGGTCGTAAAGGATGAAAGCGGAAGGTATGAGCTTTCCAGCTTTGGCAAAGCAGCGCTTACCATGATGCGGGGCGCAGAAGAGGTCCCGGATACACATACCAAACATTTTTCAGCTTTACCGTTAAGATGGAAGAGCCTCTATGCCTTCTTCATCATAGCCATCGTACTTTTAGCAAGCTTATCTGTAATTGAATTTTCTTCATTCAACAAGCTATCAACCGACTATAGTGTTCTTCAAACCAACTATAACAGCATACAAGCGCAGAACCAACAGCTACTTTTATCGAATACCTCAAATGACGCCGAACAAGCTAAAACCCTAATGAACAGTGTACTACAAATTGATACTTCAAAGTACCAGATAACTCTAAAAGGTGATACCGTACAGCATAGGACAGATTTAGGCGGCGTCATCGAAGAAATCTTGCAGTATTCACTAGTAAACAACTACAGCCGAATCGATTTGACCGTAAGATTTAGGAACGGTCACTTTTCGCTGATTCAAATAAACCAGCTTGAAGGCGCACCAAACTTCCCCTTGATCTACACACAGCCACAGCCAACAGACGTTATCCAAGCTTGCCAAGGATTACTTGACAGGTACAAAGCAGCTTTCAAAGATTCCTACATGGACCAGATTGATACCCTCATGACTTCGGCAAACAGCAATTCAAGCGGCCAAACCTTTGGAGATGCGAAGCTTCAGTTTTCAGCCTATGACGACTACGCCGACGTTCTACTGATGTACTCCTATAACGGAACTGATTTCCAAGCAAAAAGCCTCCATCTTTCATATCAAAACAAAATACTGACTGAATTCAGTGACGACTGGTTCATGTTTAAAGTTGGAAGCACCCAGATTAACATCTCTAAAGACCAAGCCGTGTTGATAGCGAAAAACGCGGCAAAAAGCTATTCCTGGACCGCGGACGGAATGCAAGTAACCAACTTCCAGGTACTAGACAACCCAGTGTCAGCGCAGTTTTATCCAAAACCCAGCGACACAGACGTTTTTACATTGTACCCGTACTGGTATGTAACATTGTATTTGGATAAGACGTATCCTAATGGAGTTACTCAAATAGCTGTAGGAGTTTGGGCAGACTCAGGACAAGTTTCAAGCATTCAAGCCCTAGCAACATCATAGGACTATAACTTTGATGTTGAGGATGGTAGTGAAGTTAAGTTTATATCACGTTATAATGCAGTACTTCTTGGATGTGAAATTCATTGAATAGACGTATGAATCCTCGAGAGCAAAAACGTATGATGCAGCGTATGGGCATGAACATGGACGCTGTCGCAGATGTCCAACAAGTCATAATCCGAACCGCAAACAAAGACATAGTTATAGATGAACCCGAAGTTGCTATTCTCCAAGTTCAAGGACAAAAGATGTATCAGGTTATCGGCGGCCAAGTCAGCGAGCAAGCGCCATCACAACGAGGAGCAGCAGCGGTTGCAGCGCCATTATTCTCCGAAGAAGACGTGCAGTTGGTGGCGGATCAAACGGGCAAAAGCTTGGAAAAAGCAAAAGAAGCCCTTCAAGAATGCGGCGGCGACCTAGCAAAAGCCATTTTGTTGCTGCAATCCTAATTTTTCGATTATTTTTTTAATTCATTTTTTTTGAACAAAATGCTTACGCGGGAGCTTTGTAAGCTAAAAAGTTCGGTCCATTCAACGGCGACCTGGCTGTTTCTTTAGAAAAAGTTATAGCGTAGGCACACATTAAGCCATACCTAAATCAATTCATTGGATGGTTAACGTTTAATGCCTGAAATTCGCGTAGCCCTCATAGGCGTTGGCAACAGCGCGTCAGCTCTCATTCAAGGAACCCAATACTACAAGAACGCTAAAGAAACTGAAACTGTTCCCGGGCTCATGCACGTGAACTACGGCGGCTACCACATCAGCGACATAAAATTCGTCGCTGCATTTGAAGTTAACAAAGACAAAATCGGCAAAGACCTCTCCGAAGCCATCTGGGTAAAACCCAATTGCTGCGAAAAATTCGCCGACGTTCCCAATCTCGGCGTCAAAGTTTCACCCGCCCCAATCATGGACGGCGCCGCACCCCACATGCGCGAAACTTTCAACGTATTTGACGACAGCAAAACCTCCAAAGAAAGCGTCGTCAAAATCCTCAAGGAATCCAAAGCCCAAATTCTCGTAAACTACCTTCCAGTCGGCAGCCACGATGCAGTACGCTTCTACGCCCAATGTGCCATTGACGCGGGATGTGCGTTTGTGAATTGCATGCCTGAATTCATCGGGTCCGACGCCTCCAAAGAATGGCCCAAAAAATTCGAGGCTGCAGGGTTACCAGTTTTGGGCGATGACATCAAAAGCCAAGTTGGCGCAACGATTTTGCACCGTACACTTATCAGGCTTTGCCTAGATCGCGGCGCCATCGTGGATGAAACTTACCAGTTAAACCTCGGTGGAGACACAGACTTCCAGAACATGACAGTCGAAAACCGCCTAACTTCTAAACGTATCAGCAAAACCGAAGCAGTCACAAGCCTCGTTCCCTACGCTCTGCCAACAAGAATCGGACCCTCAGATTTCGTGCCTTTCCTAAAGAACAAGAAAATATGCTACTTATCAATCAAAACCCGAGCGTTCGGCGACCGGCCCATAACCATCAGTGCAAAACTCGAAGTGGAAGACTCACCCAACAGCGCTGGCGTCGTCATAGACCTTATCCGCGCCGCCAAAATCGCTTTAGACCGCAAAATCTCAGGCACACTCATAAGCATGCCCAGTTACGCGTTTAAGCATCCGCCAGTTCAGGTGCCAGATTCAGAAGCCAGACAATGGACGGAAGATTGGATAGCCGGCAAACGCGAACGCTAAAAACCTTTTTTTCTCTTCATTAATCCTTTTATGTATGATTCCATTCTGGTTACTAGTCTAAATTAAAGAAGGTTCAAGTGCATGGTAAAAGTTGAAGCATACGAAGTGCCTGAAGGTCTTTATTTCTCTAAAGATTTTGAATGGGTAAAAGTTGAAGGCGACAAAATTCGCATGGGCATCACTGACTACGCCCAAAAATCGCTCCGCGAAATCGTCTACGCAGAATTGCCCAGCGTTGGAGGCGAGGTTAAGCAGAATGAGCCCTACGGAACCCTTGAATCCGTTAAAGCTGTCTCAGACCTCGTCGCTCCAATAAGTGGAACCATAGAGGAGGTCAACGATGAAGTCCAATCTAAACCTGAAACCCTAAACGAAGACCCCTACGGAAAAGGCTGGTTAATTGTAGTTAAACCCTCAAATCTGCAAGCTGAACTTGCAAACATTATGGACTTTGAAAAAGCCGTTGAATGGCACAAAGCCCAAGCCCAATCCAAATAGATAGGCGAAGTTGGATGGCACGACGCGTAATCGTCATTGGCGCAAACGCTGCAGGTGTAGAAGCTGCCTCAGCGGCACGCAAAAAAGATCGCACGGCAGAAATTACCCTCATAACCAACGAGAAAAACGCAGGATACTCCCGATGCGGCTTACCTTTTGTCATCGGTGGGCAGATTGCGAATTTTAAGGACCTGATTGTTTATCCACCTGCTTATTTCCAGATGCTCAAGCTGAATTTGCGCAGCGAAAACAAAGCCACCGCAATTAACACCAAAGAAAAAACCGTAACCATCGCCACCAAAGAAGGCACAACCGAGGTTTTACCCTTCGACAGCCTCGTTATCGCCACAGGCGCAGACTCATTCATGCCACCGATTAAGGGCAAAGAAAAACCCGGCATCCTCAGCCTCCGAAGCATAGAAGATGGCGAAAAAATTGATTCCGCCGTTAAGGCAGGCGCCAAATCAGCCGTCATAATGGGCGCAGGCTTAATCGGTTTAGAAGTTGGCGTCGGCTTGATGGAAAGAGGCTTGAAAGTTACCATCGTAGAAATGCTACCCCAAATACTGCCCCAACTTCTTGATGCGGACATGGCAAAAATGGTTCAAGCGCACCTGCAAGAAAAAGGCATGACCATATCTCACAAGCAAAGGAGTCGAAGAATTCCTAGGCGAAAACAAAGTTACCGCGGTGATGGCTGGCGGAGAAAAAATTGAAGCCGACTTATTCATCAGCGCCTTCGGAGTCCGAGCCAACACCAAACTCGCCGTCGACGCAGGTATACCCTTAGGTGAAACCCGCGCAATTAAAACCAACGGCAGAATGGAAACCGACATAAAAGACATCTACGCCGTCGGCGACTGTGCTGAAGCCCCAAACATAATAACCCACAAACCCACCTGTGCACAACTCGGCACCATCGCCGTCCGCCAAGGCAAAGTGGCGGGTGCAAATGCAGGAGGCGACTACAGCCAGTTCAGCGGCGTTTTAGCTTCAGCGGTGACCATGCTCTTTGAAATCCAAGCGGGCAACACAGGCTTAACCGAAACCGCAGCAGCACGCAACCGCATCGAAGTTGTTACGGGAGCTATAAGCAGCAAGACCAAAGCAGATTATTTCCCAGGCGCCAAACCCATCAAAGTCAAACTCGTCGTCGAAAAAGAATCTCAACGCATAATCGGCGGACAAGTCATCGGCGGAGAAGAAGTCACCCAACGCATAAACTGCCTATCCTTCGCCATCCAAAAAGGCATGACCGTCCGCGAACTCGCCAAAGCAGACACTGCATATGCGCCACCACTCTGCGAAACATGGGAACCCATGGTCTTAGCAGCTGAAATGGTCCTCATGAAACTGCGTTAAGCAGTCCCCAAACCCTTCTTCCTTCTTTAAATTCTAAGCACTAAAAAGCAATATACAAATTGGCGGTTCTGTGGTCAATTAGGACTTACATTTCTTAGGTTCGTAGCAAAATTATAAAGGGAACGGACAACACAATCACTTAGTTATCGGTGAAGTGTTATGGATGTAGCTGTCTCTTATGAGCCATTTCAAGAAATTGTTATTATGGAGAAAACCCGTTTCAACAGCCCCGAAGAAATTGCACGGTTCACCTCGGTGATTGCGGGCGGCAAGTTGGCTGGGTTGTATTGGGTTGATGGGGTGGTTTTTCTGTATTTTCCGTTGACGGCTTCGACGGCGATTGTTGCCAAGGAGCTTTTGGAGAAGCATAAGGTTTACTGGACGTTTGTTGGGTTTGCGATGATGCCTAAGTATATGCAGATTATCGAGACGAAGGAAAAGATGATTGTACCTGTCGTTGAGATAACGTCAGATCCTATTCTCAAGTCAGTCGCTCACTGGTTGAAAGAACTCAAAGAGTAAGCCCATTTTTGAGGGCCCGTTTTGCAGTCAATAGTTTTTGTGGGCACAGTTTTTTCTGGCAAAGGCGAAGGAAAAAAATTCATCGGTTTACCCTGGGTTAAAAGCCAAATCAAAGAAAAACTCTCTCTTTCTCCCTATTTAGGAACCTTGAACATTCGCTTGAATTCGGAGAGCACTGGAAAAAAAATTTTGCTTGGAAATGAAGGGGCAATTTGGATTGAGCCCAAAACGGGTTATTGTCCAGGTGTAATGTTCAAAGCGCAAATAGGCGATTTAGATGTTGCAGTTGTGGTTCCGAAAATTCCCAATTACCCAAGCGATGTTTTGGAGGTTATCGCACCAGTTTGCCTGCGGGAGCAGCTGGAGTTGGCGGATGGCAGCGAAGTAGTTGTTTCGGTTAATGTTTAGGGCCAATTGTTTTTTTGAAGTTTTCCATGTATTCGGTTTCGCAGCCGGATTTTTTGAGGTAGGCGCCGTAGGCTGAGAGTGCCTTCATGGCGCGTGCGGCGTCTTCGGGTGAGGAGAATGAGGGGACGCCGAGTTTGTCGAAGCGTGCGCGGGTGTAGAGGGCCATTTCTGTTTCGCCGATGTCGCACATGACGATGGGTTTATGGTAGTTTTCGGCGACTTTGACTATGCCGTCGATATAGACTTCTCGTAGTCCTGGCATATGGTGAAGCCCAAGCAAGATTATGCCGTTTACGGTGGGGTCTTGGAACATTAGATCCGCTGCCATGACGAACATGTCGTCGATTACGGAGCCCGTAAGGTCCACGGGGTTTGAGGTGGCTGCGATTTTTAGTATGATATTTTGATCTTTTAGTTCCTGGAACTTCTGCAGTGTTTCCTCAGAGAAGTGGTCTACAGTTAAGCCCAATGATTCGCATTCGTCCACGGTCATAACACCGGGTCCGCCTGCGTCAGTTAAAATGCCGATGTTCTTGCCTATAGCTGGAGGCTGCATGGCTAAGGCTTTGCCGATGTCAAAGAACTCCTCCATGTCACGTGCCCTGATGATACCTCCCTGCTCGAAGGCTGCGGCGTAAATTTTGTCTGAACCCGCAATGGCGCCTGTGTGTGAAGCCGCTGCTCTTGCGCCTGCCGCACTTCTACCTGACTTGATTATGACGATGGGTTTTTTGCAAGTAACCTTCTTTGCGATTTTAAGGAATTCTCGTCCTCTGGTAACATCTTCCAGATAGACCAGAATAACTTTTGTTTCTTTGTCATGGAGCAGGTAGTGAAGTATGTCGGATTCGGTTACGTCGCATTTGTTGCCGAAGCTCACGAATTTGCTGACACCCATCTGGCGGCCAGTCAAGTAGTCTAATGCGGCGACTCCGAAGGCTCCGCTCTGCGTAATCATAGCAATGTTGCCTGGCATTGGTCGGGGTGTTGCAATGACTTCTTCGCCTGTGGTCAACACTTTGGTTTCGGGCAAAAACAATGTGTCGATCCCTGTTTTTGAGTAGTAAACTCCAAGGCAGTTGGGTCCTAAAACGCGGATTCCGCCCTTAGCTGCGGCGGCGACAACTTGGTCTTCGAGTTCTTGGTTGCCCACTTCCTTAAAGCCAGAACTGATGATGATGGCTGTCTTCACTTTCTTAATCGCTGCCTCCTCCATAATCGAAGGCACAACCTTGGCGGGCACAATGACAACAATTAATTCAACGTCGCCGGGAATTTGAGTGATGGATTGGAAGCATTTGTAACCGAGGATGGAGTCTTCGCCTGGGTTAACGGGGTACAAATCACCTTTAAAGACTCCTCGGTCTTTATTTACAGCGAAGTTCTTGAAGATGACATGTCCTGCTTTGTCGACTTTTTTTGTGGCGCCGACTACTGCGACTGAGTGAGGGTTGAAGAATGCATCCATCTTCTGAAGTGTCTCTTCCATAGCTTATCCATCCATTCCGCTTAAGGCTTACAAACCTTGTTTTATGTGTTGCTCCCAAAAAAGCATTTTTGGCTAACGTGATTAATCGTTCCTTTGGTTATTAACGTTGTTTACTTATTTTTCTTACGATTACTATGGGTTTATGATGGATTGCTTCAAGCATTTCCCAAGTTACATCATTGACATCTACATGGAATCTTGCTGCCATATCCCAAACCGTGGCGCCTGAACCTGGACCCCGCGCTTTGTCAGCAATGTTTGTAATTGTTAACGCGGTGGCCGCTGAAAGATCACAACCCGCCGCTGATAAGGGGGTGGAGCTTTTCTTGAGCCTGAGAATTCTGCCTACAAGATATGTAGCGGTTGCGCCCAACGAGTGGATGCCTTTAAGCGGATTGGGTCTTGGCGTGAAAAAGAAGTTGTGGAACTTGTAGGTTTTGTCGGTGTCAGCGATGATTACGCACACATTTTTCTGCAATCGCTGTCGGATTTGAGTTTGAATTTTCTGCGCCGGCTCATCCGGCTTGTTCAACGGCAAGCTAACGTATGAGTAGGGCAGGTTGGAGCCGTCGATTCCACCTTCCGAACCAAACATAAGCGCCTGCCAAAACCCAGCGTACTGCAGGGCGACCTGTTTGTGTCGGCTACCAGAGTCTATAGGATAATTTTGCAGTCTTTTCAGGAGACGTGGACCAAAATTACAAAGAATTCCAAAGGGGTAACCCCAGATAACACGCATCCAGAAGCTTACCAGAACTTTCGCGGTCAAACTCGGCTTTACTTCGCTTTCGTCAACCATGCAGCCCAGCGCTGTTGAAACTGCTTTTTCTGAAATCACAACGAAATCATTATCCAGAACCTTCCCTTCGACGGCAAAAAGGATTTTGCTGGTATAGTCGCTGTGGGGCTTCCAGTAATTGGTTGTGATTGCCAACGCTGTGTACTTGGTCATTGATTAGGGCACGCTACAATTGCAAGGTTGGGTTTTGACCTAATAAAGGCTTAAGCCTAAATCACACACCAACCAATTGAGCAGAAGTTAGAGATCGCTAGAATAGTGCGTAAGGGAAGCCTTGGTTGTTCTGGTGGAGTTTGCCTTTTATGGGGATTTGCTGTCCGCATACGGGGCATTTCATGTCGCTTGTTAGGTTCCAATTGGTGATGTCGAAGCTGTTGCGTTTGATGACGGCTGTATCGCAGTTGGGGCAATAAGTATTTTCGCCCGGGTGACCCGGAACGTTGCCCATGTAAACGTAATTTAAGCCCTGGTTTTTAGCTGTTAGATACGCACGTTCCATATCTTTGACGCTTGTTGCGGGAGTAGTCGTTAATTTGTATTCAGGATGGAAACGCAAGAGGTGGAAAGGAGTGTCTGGCCCCAAATAATTTTTTATCCATTTGGCCATTTCTCGGATTCTATCCATGGAATCACCTACCTTTGGAACCACCAAATTGGTAATTTCGACATGTACGCCCTGCAGCTTGAGTTCTTTTAGGGTTTCGTAGATTGGTTCAACGTTGGGCACCGACATGACGGATTTATAGAAATCGGGGTCTCCGCCGCCCTTGAAATCAACGGTTGCGGCATCCAAGTATGGTGAGATGGTTTTAACGGCTTCAGGAGTCATGTAACCATTGGTTACGAACGTGTTGAATAAGCCTGCTTCACGCGCCAACTTTGCGCTGTCGTATGCATATTCCATGAATATGGTGGGTTCAGTGTAGGTGTAGCTGATTCCTTGGCAGCCAGCGTTCTTGGCGGATTTGACCACTTCTTCGGGTGGAAAGAGGGTTGCCTGCGACTTCGTGGTCTTGACTTATCATCCAGTTGTCGCAGAATTGGCAGCGGAAATTGCAGCCAGCCGCAGCAACCGACAACACCAATGCACCCGGGTTGAAGTGGCTAAGCGGTTTTTTGCTGATAGGATCTACGCCTACAGAAACGGCTTTGCCATAGTTGAGGGTGTAGAGGGTGCCCCCTTGGTTTTTTCGAACTAAACAGAAGCCAGTTGCATCGTCACTAATCAGGCAGCGCCTTGCACATAGTGCACACTTTACTTTGCCCTCAGGCTGCCTCTCATACAACATCGCTTCATGTAAAGACATAACAAATCCACAAAAGAATAGAGTTAGTTTTTGTTTAAAAGGGTTGACCCTTCACTGCTCTAACGACGTTTTTGGAAATCGAATATGATTTAAATAAAGAGCTTAAAGAAGTAGATCACGTGGGAAAAATGGTCAAATACGTCAATATCTCGGTTCCAGTTGAAGTAAAGAAGTATTTGCAGTTGATGAAGGGTAACAGAACATGGAGCGAGTTTTTATCAGAATGCAATGAGCACCAACAACTTAACAAGAAAATTAAACCCACATAACTACAAAATTAAGAAAATTAAAAAAATTTTTCAATTAAACCGAAAAATGGTTTCCTACAGTAACTTGTTAAAAAAGCAGCTATATTCGCCCGTGTGGCATGCAGGACCTGTCTGTTCAACAACATAGAGTAGTGAGTCGTAGTCGCAGTCAGTTGCAACTGAGATGACTTTTTGTGTATGTCCCGAGGTTTCGCCTTTAATCCAGAGTTCATTTCGACTGCGGCTCCAGTAGGTTGCTTTACGGGTTTTGAGGGTAAGCTCAACTGCTTCTTTGTTGGCGTAGGCTTGCATTAGAATTTCCTTTGTTTTTGCATCCTGCACAATGACTGGAATGAGCCCGTTACCTTTTTTGAAATCTAATTTTTCGAGCAATTCTTGTTGTTTAGTCATGTTCGTATTGTCACCCCCATTTTACGGAGATAATCCTTCACAACTGGAACAGGGTAATTGTTATAGTGGAAAATCGATGCAGCCAACGCCGCGTCTGCTTTTCCTTCGGTTAAGACCTCTAAGAGGTGTTTGGGTACTCCTGCTCCACCGCTTGCAATTATGGGCACGTTGACGCGTTCGGATATGGCTCGGGTTAATTCGATGTCGTAGCCGTCTTTTGTGCCGTCTTTATCCATCGAGGTTACGAGGAACTCTCCTGCACCAAGCTTCTCGGCTTGCATCGCCCACGCTAAAGCATCGATGCCTGTGGGTTTTCTGCCCCCATAAGTGACTACTTCAAACCAAACCTTGCCCTCGCCCGTTTCAACCATTATTTTGCCTTCGCCGGGCGTTCGGTTGCGTTTAGCATCAATGGCGCATACAACGCATTGTCTTCCGAAAACGTCGGCTAATTCGGTTATGACTTTCGGGTTTTCCACTGCTGCTGTGTTAACCGACACTTTGTCAGCGCCACTGCATAAAACCAGTCGTGCGTCCGACACGTTGCGAACGCCTCCTCCGACAGTGAAGGGTATACTGATTGCTTTGGCGACGCCCTCAACGACACCTCGCAAGATATCCCGTTTCTCAGAAGATGCAGTGATATCCAGAAAGACCAACTCGTCAGCACCCTCGTCAGAGTAGCGTTTAGCCATTTCAACTGGGTCGCCTGCACATTTTGGATTCAAGAAGTTAACGCACTTAACCACTTTCCCATGATCAACGTCTAAGCATGGTATGATTCGTTTTGCAAGCGGCATCTTTAGGCTCCTATTTTTTGTATGGCTTCCCTTAACGTGAAACGTCCCTCATAAAGGGCTTTGCCGATTACCGCACCTTCAACGCCGATTTCTTTTAGAGCTGCCAAATCGCCGATACTTCCGATTCCACCTGCCGCAACGATTTTGGCGTTGGGGTATAATGCAGCTTGGCTAAGCGTTTGTAAGTCTGGACCGCTAAGCATGCCATCTTGAGCGATAGAAGTTATCAGGAAACGACGAACACCTAACTCGGTGTATTTCTCGAGCGCACCGTCTACAGTCATGGCAGTTTGGGTTTTCCATCCTTCAACCATAACGAGCCCCTCCTTGTTATCCAATGCTACAATAACGGATTCTAAGCCGAATTTTTTCCGGATTTTACCAATTGCCGAGGGGTCACTAAACGCTAAGGCGCCAAGGATAACTTGGGATATGCCTGTCTGGAAGAGTTTCTCTGCCGCTTCGTAGCTGCGTATGCCGCCGCCGACTTGTATGGGCAAATCCACGTTTTTTGCAACTTCAGCTATGACAGAATGATTGTTGCCAAGCGCAAAAGCAGCGTCTAAATCTATGATGTGAAGTTTGGCAGCGCCTTCGTCTCGCCAGCGTTTTGCGGCTTCAAGTGGGGTACCGAATTCGCCTTCATAGAATTTTGCGGTTTTGGCTTCGCCGCGGGTTAAGCGAACGATTTTGCCGTTCATTAAATCGATTGCTGGAATCAACTGCATATTGGTCACTTCACGACTGTTTTAGCGAAGTTTTTTAGGATTTTAATTCCAATATCGCCTGATTTTTCTGGGTGAAACTGGGTGCCGTAGATGTTCTTTTGGGCAACTGCGGATGTGAAAGTTACTCCGTATTCAGTTGTTGTGCAAATGATGGTTTTGTCTTTGGGCACGGGATAAAGCGAGTGGACAAAGTAAACGTAAGTGTCTTCTGCTACGCCGTCGAACAACTCGTTTGGCTTCACGATGTTTAGGGTGTTCCATCCCATGTGGGGAACCTTAACGGTTTTGGGCAACGTGACGTTTCTGCCCTTGAACAGTGCTAATCCTGTGCCTGGTCCTTCTTCGCTGGATTCAAAGAAAAGCTGCAAACCCAAGCAAATGCCAAGCAGAGGGGTGCCTTCTTGAATTTTGTTTTGGAGGATTTCTTTGGCTGCGTCGAGTTTGTCGGATGCGGCGGTGAAGCTTCCGACACCTGGCAATGCGATAGCGTCGGCTTTTGCTAAGTCTTTTGCTGTGGTGCCGATTGACGAGGTTAACCCTGCTTTTTCTAGCGCTGTTTTGAGGCTGAGGAGGTTGCCGACGCCATAGTCGAATATGACTGCTTGCGGCATTAGATAACTCCCTTGGAGCTGGGCACGCCTTTGCGTCTTGGATCCATGGCTATGGCTTGGCGAAGTGAGAGTGCGAGGGCTTTGGTTGCGGCTTCTGCTTTGTGGTGGTCGTTGCTGCCGTACTCAACGAATATGTGCACGTTCGCCTGTAACGATTGGGCTAAGGATTCGAAGAAGTGATTAATGTCTTCGGTAGGCATTTCTTCTACTTTTTTGCCGCGGAGTTTGAGGTCGATTTTGAAGTAGGGGCGCTTGACGAGGTCAACGGCGGCGAGTGCGAGGGAACAGTCCATGGGTGCGGCGGCGTTGCCAAACCGTGCGATGCCTTCACGGTTGCCCAACGCTTTGTTTAGGGCTTCGCCCAAGCCTATGCCTAGGTCTTCGACGCTGTGGTGCACTAAGTCGCCCTTGACTGAGGCGGTTATGTCGATTAAGCTGTGGGTGGCAAGAGAAGTAATCATGTGATTGAGAAACGGCACAGCTGAGCAAACCGATACTTTTCCATCCCCGTCTAAGTTCACGGATACTTTAACTTCGGTTTCCTTGGTCTTGCGGTAGACTTCTTCGGTTCTCATTCATCTTCCCCTTCAATCTCTTTTAGTGCTTCGATTAGTTTAGCGTTCATTTCTGGCAAACCAACGGTGACGCGGAAGCAATTCTCGTAATTTAGGATTTTGCCGCATTTCTTAACCATAATGCCCTTCCAAAGCAACTTCTGGTTGACGATGTCAGTGGGCTTTTGGGTGTTCATCAGCACGAAGTTTGCTTGCGAGTCGAAGGCTTGTACTCCTTCTATTTCGTTAAGTGCATTAATCAGTTTTACCCGTTCACTCTTCATCTGCTTGACAGAATCCATCATCAAATCGACGTTATCAAGCATTTTGGCGCCCATCCTAAGTGTAAAACCGCTAACAGGGTAGGGCAGGGGGGCTTTTTCGGTCAGAAGCTTAGCTAACTCGGGATTTGCAACGGCGTAGCCGAGTCGAAGTGCTGCTAAACCGAACGCTTTGGAGAAAGTCCGTAGAATAATCATGTTCTCGAATTCCCCTATCCTGGGCACAAACGAATATTCAGCGAATTCGCCATATGCCTCATCCAAAATGACTATGCCAGGGAACGCGTGTGCTAAAGCTTCGATGTCTTCAGCTTTGTATTGTGTGCCGGTTGGGCTGTTGGGCGAACAGAGGTAAAGGAGTCTTGTTTTATCGGAGAACTTAGCTAACATTCCTTTAACGTCAAGCTGCAAATCTTTTTTGAGCGGTACTTGGAGGTATTCGCCTTCTTGTCGTTTAACACAAAGCCTTGGAATACTGAAGGTTGGTGTGAACGAGACCGCCATGTCACCTTTCTCTACAAAAAGTCTGATAATGCGGTCGATTAATTCATCACTTGCGTTACCAACAATAAGGAATTCTTTTGGAACTTTCATGTAGCCCGCGATTTTTTCTCGCAGTTTAATCTCCTCGTCCTCGGGGTACATTCGTAAATCGATTTCATCAGCCAACTCTTTCACAAGTTTAGCCTGTTTTGCTCTAGGCATGAACAAGTTCTCGTTGAAGTCTAACTTGATTATCTGTTTTGTTGTGACACCAAGCTGCTTCGCTACTGTTTCGGGTGTTGCTCCAGCGGAGTAGCAGTCTATTGCTTGAAGTTTTTCGAGTTTCTGTTTTATCCATTTCTTGTATGATTCACTCATTTTTCTAACCTTGCCTGAATTGCTTTGTAGTGATTGGGAAGGTTTTCAGTTTCCGACATAACCTTGATGCTGTCCTTGACTCTTTCGAGGCCTACTCGCGTGCTTTCGACTATGCTTACACGTCGCATGAAGTCAAAGACCGACAAGCCTGAGAACGACTGAGCGAAACCGCCTGTGGGCAAGACGTGGTTGGTTCCGCTTCCGTAATCGCTTAATGCAACAGGGCTATAGGGACCTAATAGTATGAGTCCAGCAATGAGTTTCTCTGCAACCTCCTTGGGGCAGGCGGTCATGACTTCTAAGTGTTCCGCAGCAAACTGATTTACCAGTCCGATTGCCTCGTCCATGCTGCTGCAGATTATGACGAAGCCATATTTGGCTAGTGACTCAGAGATTTTTTCGCTTCTTTCTGCAGAAGCGACGACTTTTGCCAGATTTTCCTGCACTTTCAGAGCGAGCGGCTCAGAAGTTGTAATGAGTCCAGCAACACTATCTCCTCCATGCTCAGCCTGGGAAACCATATCAAATGCAATCAACCGCGCATCAGCCGACTCGTCCGCCAACACAAGCACTTCGCTTGGACCAGCAGGCATATCAATCGCAACATCCGTCGAAACCAGAACTTTCGCTGCAGTCACGTACTTGCTGCCTGGACCCACGATTTTTCGGACGGGTGCAATGGTTCTTGTTCCGTAAGCTAAAGCAGCTATGGATTGTGCACCACCTACTTTGTAGACTTCGTCGACTCCGCAAATGTCTGCGGCAACTAAAACCAATGGATTAACTTTCCCTTGGGCATCTGAAGGCGAACACACGACAACTCGTGGAACACCTGCAACTTTGGCTGGAACAACCGTCATGACAAGTGTGCTTGGGTAAACGGCTTGTCCGCCTGGAACGTAGCATCCGACACTTGCAATCGGACACAGAACAGTCTGAACCGATATTCCGTTACTGGCGGTTTTGATGTCGGTTTGGGTAAGCAGTTGCTTTTGGAATTTGTTAACTTTTTCCTGCACAAATTTTATTGCGGAGATTTGTTGGGGAGTGGTTTTTGTGTAAGCTTCTTTGATTTCTGAAGGTTTAACTCTGAGAGCACGCGAAGACAATTCAGCTCGGTCAAATTTTAAGGCAAGTTCCACGAGCGCTGTATCGCCGTCTGCTTTTACCTGGTTTATTATGGCTTGGACGCTGGTTTGAAGCTCTTGGGTTGCTTTCTGGTCTGCCTGTTGCCTTCTAAACCAGTCGGCGGGCAGTTCTTTAGAGTTCCAGACTTTTATGTTGAATCCTTTTTGCATTGACCTTCGTTTCTCCGTGCAATTTCGTCGAGCGCTAGGACCTGTCTTGGTTCATAGACGACTAAGCCCTGGGCTAATTTGCGGATTTTAGGTAGCAATTCGATTAAGCAGTCTTTTTCGATTACGGTGTTTACGCTAACCCATGTGTCGTCCGCTAACGGTGCGATGGTGGGGTTCTTTAATGCGGGCAATTCAGTGAGCAGCCGTTGCAGGTTCGCTTTCTTGACGTTGACGAATATGTGGATTCTTTTTGAACCGTCCACTACACCTTTGAGCAAAGCGACTATGTCGTAGATTTTTTCGCGTTTCTCAGGGTCTTCAAGGCTTTTCTTGTTAGCAATGAGCACTGCTGACGATTTTAGGACAGTCTCTATGATTCGCAGGTTGTTAGCTTCTATTGTTGTGCCTGTTTCAGTTACATCCATGATGCAGTCAGAGTCTTCTGGCGGCTTAGCCTCAGTTGCACCGAAGGAAAGGAAAATTTTGGCACGTGAATTGTCACCTTTTCTCCACCACGGAGTAACGAGCACAGGTTCGGCATTGCCAAACCTCTTCTTGTACTGGGGAGTGCTCTTGAGGTATTCTGAGGCGATGTTGAGGTATTCTGTGCTGATTCGGAAATTTTTGCCCTGACTCCAAATCGACTCCATAAACTCGCCTACCGTGCTCTTTTCAGGAACACTTTTAGGCACCGCTATTACGAGTTTGATTTTTCCATATTCGAGATTCTGGAGTATTTCGACGTCGGCTTTGTTTTCTTTAACCCAATCTTCTCCTGTGATGCCGAGGTCTTGGAGGCCTTCGTTGACAAAGACAGGGATTTCTTGGGGGCGAAGAACCTTCATTTCGATTTGGGGGTCGTTTATGCTGGGGCGGTAAGTGCGTTCTGTTCCGCCGATTTTGAATCCTGATTTAGAGAAGAATTCCGCTGTGGCTTTTTCTAGTGAGCCTTTTGGTATTGCAAATTTTATTTTATCCATAAATTTTTTTCTCCTGAACTTTTAGAGAGGTATCTAACGGGATTTTGTCTGCACAAAACGGGTTTTCGGGGGTTGCGCCTAATTCTAAATAGCTAACTGTTGTTACGCTTTCAATGAAGGCAATCGCCTTGTATGAACGCAATCCCTCATCATATACCACTGGAAGACACCTGAACGCCTGTCTTCCTAATAAATCTGTTTCCCAATATTTAACTGTCGGACACAAAATATGGGTTAAACAGAAGTGGATTTGGGTTTTTTAATCTCAAAAACCAGGGGCGCCACTGAATTGCGTATCTCCAACTCAACGTCAAGCAACCCTTCGAGCAGACCCTTCCAAATCTCGCAGTCATGAATGAAGGGCGATTTTAGCAGCAAAAACTTGTCTTTCAAGTAAAAGTCGCCGAAACCCTGTACTTTTAGCCTCTTGAATATGGCTTCCCAATTTTCCTGCTCGCTCGCATCTACCCCAAGGGTGGATTGTATTGAAACTTTTAGGGCATCACCCATCTTTTCGCCGACTGCAGGCCATCTCTCTTTGGGGATCTGTTGAGTGAGTATGTTGAGTAATTCTACGTTTACGAAGGCGGTGCGGCTTATTCCACAGTAGTATTCGCCTGGGAAATGCCAGTCGTAAATCATCATGTTCTTGTAGATGTCGAGCATTTTGGAGATAAGAGGTTTTATGCCTGGTTCTTTGCCCGCTCTTATCAGTGATTCTATGAATTCGCGCTCGCCCTTCTCAAGGATGATGGTTGTTCTTTTTGCTTCTTCATTCTTCTCTGGCGGCGCCTCAGAGATGTTTCGTCTATCAGGCATAGCACCTATTCCTCTAGGAATATTTAATATGTCTTATGTATTCAGCAAGCATATTCAAAATCTGCAATTACATACGTTTGCTTTCTGGTTGTGCGAACTGACAAAGCAGAACCCTAAAAATATAATTTAGCCGGAAGTTTTCAGGGTTTATGTTCTTCAGTTTTAAGTGCATGCGCCTTTTTTTATTTGAACCTTCCTTTAACAAGGTAATCGTTTAGAGTTCAGTTTAAATTCTTTCCAAGGAATTGCACCATGAGCCGGTGGAGAATTAACAGGGTTTTTGGTTCAACTTCTAAGTATTTTTCTTGGTTAACATCGGAGAAGTCTCCACGTCTTTCATGAAAACACCCCAAATTTGCCCAATTGTATCCGCAAACTTGCGATGAACTTTGTATAAAGTTTTGAAATAAAGTTTGGTTGCCTGTTCGTATTCTGCTTGTGCCATTCTCTCTCCATGTTCAGGCAAGCATAATTTGTATGCTTCGTCTATTGCTGAGTCAAGAGTCTTCTTTGCTTCCTTTACTAACAGGTTGTCTTGGGTGTAAATGTCCCATGCTTTTTTGATTCCATCTCGATAAGCTCTTCTTGATTCTCTTACTTTCTCTTCGTCTTTAGTTAGCGTCTTCCTTTCCCTTATCAAATGTCCCCAACTTGCGCTAACTTCGATTCTGAAGAACTGCTTTGCGTTCATGTTTATCGCCACCCTACAATTAAAGAGCAAACGGCAACATAAACTTGTTAATGAAGGGTGGATAAGATGGAGTACACAATGAGACGTTTGGTAGAATCCAGATAGTATCTTCAAAATTGGCTATAAAGCCAATCTGCTGTGAACCGAGCGCATCCTTATATGAGTCTCTAGAAAACTTAAAGTTACATCGTGAAATAGAGGTAACACTATGGCTGCATTTGCACAACCAGGCACATATGATTATAATTCAACTGTTTTCTCGCCTGATGGACGACTTTACCAAGTCGAATATGCAAGAGAATTAGTGAATCGTGGAGGCACAATTTTAGGTATCCGATGTGCGGAAGGCGTTGTTCTTGGTTCAGAAGAAAACATTGAAGTCCTTGAAGAAGAAGGACGCTCATGGAAAATTTTTCAATTAGACGAACACATCGGAGCAGCTATTATAGGCTTAAGTTCCGACGCAAGAGTCCTAATCGACCAAGCACGCATCAACACGCAAAGTAATAAACTGACATACGCTGAACCCATTGATGTAGAAGTCGTAACCCAAAAAATATGCGGTACCCAACAAACTTATACACAACATGGTGGTGGACGACCCTTCGGAATCGCTATGATCTTAGGGGGAGTTGACAAAACAGGTCCACATGTCTTCGGAACTCATCCAAGTGGAAACTATAAGGGATACAAAGCCACGGCAGTAGGTGCAGGAACAGAAACAGTTCTATCAATGCTGAAAGAAGAGTATCGTGAAGATTTAACTCTTGAAAAAGGCATTAAGCTTGCCGTAAAATGTTTAGTGAAAGCGTTACAAGCGAGGGAGTTACCGCTCAGAATAAAGATTGCCGTGATACCTATAGCAACAAAGAAATGGGGTATGCTATCTGACGAAGCGGTAGAAGGCTACATTAAAGAGGCGTCTTAACTACTAAAATTTCCTTGTTTATTGGTTTCTTGTGCAAAAACAGAGTCCTTAGGTGCGAGGGGTACCCCATAGTGAGGATAAGTTTTTGTTAAAAGAGAAAAATGGTTTCTGTAACTGGCAAGAAAAGCGCCTATTCTTTACTTGACAAGTTCTTCACTTGAAACAAGAATTGTGGGGTACTCTAATGAACCCGCTGCTTTGTTACCGGTGTTTGGGTGACCTTTCGTACATCTCATCCCGTATCTTGTTTTAGTTGCATTTTCCCATATCTTTTCAGTTGATCCACCACATATTGGGCACTTAAAATCCTTCATGTATTTTCACCAAAACCGAAAAAGTCAAAAGTGAATAAGTCGTCGCTGTATTTTTCCAAGTTCTTCCGCTCTATATGCGTATTGTTGGCTTGTTTCTTTAAGCCTTCCTATCGGTTTTTTCCTCTTCAAATCTAGAACCGAGGAGAACTATATCCAGAAAAAATCTAAATACTAAAAGCAAACAGAAGGAAATAATATCTCAAAAAGAAGCACTCATCACCGAAATCAGATCAATTGTCGCAGCTTTTGGATCTACTGTTCCAGCCGAAACCCGCAAGTGTCTTGAAAACCTTTTTCCTTTTTTATTTTATTTGAAAAAGGCTTTTTACATCATAAACACTATAACATGTAACAGCCTTCATTTCGTTATCGTGGAAAGGTCTGCGCCTAACCTGTTGGGCTTTGCGAATTGTTTTAGTTTGTTCTGTCGTTAAATTGAAATGTTCCTTCATAAATTTTAGAGAAGCATATTCAACGCTGTCATATTCGCGGTAGCTATCAAGAAAATATTTATCATAACTCAAACTAAAACACCTTCTAGCTTAGCTTTCACTCTTCATGAACAGAGAAACGCTCTAATTTAAACCTGGTCAATTTGACTCACTACTCAACAATTATGGCTCACTTGTTTTGAGTGTTTATGAATGTTTTGTTTTAGGGCGATTTTGCGTTTGAAGAAGGCTATAAACGCCTTCTTTTCATAAAGTAGTGTTTCAAACGCTCGGTCTTAACTTTTTCAATTTTGGAACTGATGATAAGTATTAAATCTGCATAGCGTAGTAGATGAACTTAGGGGAAAACCGTGAAATACATAACAATTTATAGACCATATAAAATTCCAGCTCTCATAAGCTGGGCTAAGAGCGATAGAGAAGGAACTACTAATCAGGAATCAAGACCACTCAAAGACTGGAATACTGCCGTAGACGAATATGCAACACAAAGGATATGAAATAGTTAATAGTGGAACTATCGTGTCGGGAGATAGCGTCATATTTTGGGCTTTATTGAAAGAAACAATGATAGGCAAATTCTGAATTTTTTTCAATTTTTTAAGCAAATTGCCTGATTATCAAACGCTGAAACGCAAAAATAGGTTCTTTTAACTTCTGAGGCGATAAAAATTCCTGTTAAAAATCGGGCGATATTTTTGCTGTTCGCAAAAAGGTGTTAACAGTCGGGTGATTCTGAGAGTAAAGTGAATTTATATTCTAGAATTTACTTAAAAAAATGGACATTTATTTACGTTTGCCATCTTTATCTTCTTTATACTTACCCATTGTACAATCAAGACATTTTATTTCTCTTTCTGTGTTTTCAATGTTACTGCTTCCACAGTAAGGACAATTTTTTACAAATTCTTTAGATATTAATTCCATCTCCATCTATCTGTATCTTTTCTCTCGCTTATTTTCCACTTGAGAAGATACGCTTTGTTTGATTCTTTGAGTATTTAAAATCAGCGTTAAGGTTCTGTCAAATCTGCGTCTGTTCATTTTCTCTGTCTCGGATTTCTCCGTTCATGAGTTCCATTTTGTTATTGTTGTGGTCGCTAACATTTTCTCACTCTCGAATTATTGTGATTTTTTTGAGTTTTCCCTCAAGTTTCTCCAAGTTGCGAATGAAATGTCGAGTAACGAGCCACGTATCCCAAAGAAACTCTGGAACTTGATGTTTGCATTATTTGTAGAAGAACCTGTCAGTGCTATTTCTTCGAAGAACTTCTTCCAAATTCAATTTTTGAAGTTTTATTTAATTGATATCTTTGCGGTAGCGCACTTACTTTTTCTTCAATTTCAGGTTGACAATCCCTACAAAGCGGCATATCGAAGTTCTCAATTGAAAATTTGAATTCAGCATAAGTTATAGTCTGCTTGCATTCATTACAATAATGAGTTTCAGATGTAGCTGTTTTTTGGTGTTTCACGCATAAAGCTTTACCAAAACGGTCCATCGAGTATTGATGAACGCCTTCAGTGATTGATGCTTTGCATAAACTGCAGTAATAGCCCATAATTGTCAAGCATGCTTGAAAGTATTTTAGCTTTAAAATATCAGAGCTTGTGCTCTTCAAGGAATTCCCCTTTGGGGAACACTTCCCTCGTCGTTGATGTTCTATCAAACTTGGAACTATTCATGGTTCGATCCATGATATATCATTTCCACCTTGCAAGTAATCATGTCTCCAAACGATTTCTGCAACAGGAAAAACCCAAGTATAGTTTCCATCTGCATCCGCATGATGTATTAATTGTATAGTTTCATCGATGCGTACAACAGGCATTATGTGCCAACCCTGACCATTACCCAAAGCTAACGAAATCAAGCAAGGTTTTTGCCCTTCTAAAAGTGATTTGATACGGTTCACTTTGTCTATTCCCTTGGTAAAGCTTTGTAATTTAATGTTGATTGTAGGATACACACTTCTAATCTTCGCGGAAACAGAGTCAAAACTATTATTTTGCCCAAGGTCAAAATCCTCTTGAAGGGTCCCAAGATTCACTCCTTGAATCTTCAAATATCGAATTAGCCACTCATAGCCCGTTGGAACACAACCAGATTCATGACGTTGCGGAACTATAGTTTTGCTCCAGTCTAATAATTGTGTCATTTGCTAAACAGAATAGTATAGAAAGCAATAAGAATTTAAGAATGCTGACTCGCGTTCTGAATTATAGTTTTCCACTTGTTCTTTCCTAATATGAGAAGAGAGGCAGACACTGGATGGATTTTTTGATGATTTAATAGAGAATGAAAAGCTATTCTTCATTGTTTCACTATATAATTTACTTAAAGCTGATTTGAGAGATAGAAGTAGCTGATTTTACTTGTGATTCTGAGGTTACGATGAACAGTGTAATAGTGTATTCTATATAACAATAGACCAAAAAAGGTGTAAAGTTGTGGTTTTAGTTTTTCGTTTAGGATGCATAGCCAATGAGCTTGGGCTGTTTGTGATTGTGTTTCATCGAGGGTAATTTGTTCTCTTGTCTCAACTACTTCTATTCTGTGAGCTGTCAGTAATTGTCTAACTCTCTTTGATGCAACCAGTTTTGGAACTATTAGAAACCATTTTGCATTATGCTCTAAATCTGCGGGCTGCAACTCCGCAAGTTTCCAGAATTTGTTTTGACTGAACCTTATCCAAGTTGCCCAGTTCTTGATGCTTACAAGAACTATTTTTCCTCCTCTTCGGAGTACTTCAAAAACGTACTAATTCGTCTGCTTTCCATTTTTTTGTCTTCAACTGGAATATTAAAGAAAGCTTCATCTACGTTCATTTGAGTGCTCATGCAAGTGAGTCACAATGGAAGCAAATTGTTGGAAAAGCTATACGAGAAGGAGCCTATGTCAGCCAATCCCAACTGAGAGGCGTCTATGCAGAGTCATGAATGGCACTTCTTATCTGAATATGACGTTTACAGAATAGCAACTTAGGCAAAAAAGTCAATTGTTAAATTCTGAAACAAATCAGCCGTCATCCAAGGCATCGAATATTTAAAACGACTTTTGTAAATCCTGATTTTTATAGGCAAAATAGATTTGCAAAAAAAATAAAAGAGGTTAGGGTTTTTTTGTCATCTCGTGGCGTATCCACCAGACGACCCCTACTATTGCAGGAATTGCAAAGATTGCAACTATCCAGAGCAGTATCGTCACCATTGAGCCCACGACGTAGTCTAAGGTATAAGTTGAGATGGCAACGTTCCAATTTCCGTCAACATAGACTTTGATTGCGAAGGCAATGAAGAGCAACGGCGAAATAGCTCCTCCAGCACTGCTTGACCGTGACCGCTTCCAAGAGAGGCCGCTCTTTTCTGCATCAGGTACTCTTTTCCACCATTGCCAACCTACTATTGCACCTATAGCTACGGGGATTCCGATTAAGACAAGCTCCCATAAGATTGCATGCAGAATAAACGATATCGAGTTACCCATCGTCCACATGCCAAGAGTTGCTGGAACCAACCCTGTCGACTGGGCATTTCCAGTGAACCAGACAAACACGTAAATTGAGCCTGCAAACGCCAAAATGGCTGCTGTAATAAAAAGGGCGAAGGCTGGCCAGTGCTTTCTTAGGAACAGCTGCCAGCTATAGCCTGTTTGGGTTTCAACTTGTTCAGTTGTCATGTTCTTCGCCTTTTAGAGTCGGTTTTGGTTGGCTTGTGTTGTTTGGTTTGGCTGGGTAGGTGGCTGCTGTGAGTATCCGTATCCATTGGCGTAGGGTTGGTAGTCTTTGGGCTTCATGCTAAAGAAGCCTATTGTGGCAAAGATCCATGCGATGAGTATCAGTATTAAGCCTATGCCGATGATTGTTAATGCGGCGCCAACTATGAACAATGTGCCTGCGGTAGTGAAGGATGATTCGCCTGTTTTCTGTCCCATTGTCTCAAAGACTTTTTTTAGGTGTATTGCAGCGAGCAAGTAGAACACAAATGCGACTACGAGTCCAACTAAGATTGCAACGACGCCTCCTACGAAGCCTAAAGCAAGCGATGGAGTAACACCAGAGAATAACCCAAAGCTGGCAAAGCTTATCACGCCAACGCCGATGGCCACTGCTGCCGCGATTAGGGCAACTATGTAGTATTTTAGACCTGTCAAAGTGTTCCGATAGATGCTTTCATCCTGGTAGTAATATGATAGTTCTTTCATTGCTTTGAGTAGTAGGACTATGCCAACTATGCCAAGGACCCATCCTACGGTTGGAACTAAGCCAAGTAAAAGCAGGATTCCGCCTTCACCGGCCAATGTTTTGCTATACTGAAAGTTCACATTCATTTTGTTTTTCCTCCGAATTTTTTTCGCTGAAATCCCTATAGCGATTTCGGGATATAGCCCTAACATTTGGAACTGCGCATCTGAACTTTAGAGGTAGGACTCTAAGGGTTAGAGTCATAAGCAAAAGACCAAAAATATGGAAAAACTACAGCCAATAAGAGTTTAATTTATTTGCTCCTTCCTCAAATATCACTGCAGGGTGAAGCATTGGCGAAATCCCGTGGCATAAACGCAGACTTGCAGTCACCAAGAACAAGACTACTCTACCTAATCTACTCCGCTCCCAACAGCCGCATCAAAGCAGCCCCCGGCACCAAATCAAACATCTCCCAAGTTTTGGGCTACAAGTCTGATGGCCACTTCCACTACGACTGGAACTACCTAACAAACGCCGGCATGATTGAGGAAAAACAAGGATATTTCCTTGTAACCGACACTGGAAAAAAAGAGTTCGCCCTCCAATCAACAGCCTCAATGAGCAACTGGATAATGGTTGTCATGGGAATTGCTATGGTGTCTTTTACAGTTGGACTTGAATTGGATTTGCTGCCAAAAGAAACTGGGGCCCTTTTCGGCTCAGCTCTAATTTTGATCGGCTCTTTATTTTTGCTGGTAAGCCGTAAAACCAAACCTAGATTATCCTCAGAAGCAAAAGCCCTGCTAAAAGATTTAAACCGCCGTTAGCTTTCAGGTTCAAGTTCTTGCTCACCTTTGCAGTTACAGTTGGCCGCTTTTATTCCAATCAACAAGAGAAATATGGGAAATAAACTGTTCTGCGGTACAGGATCCGGACTGAGCTATTGCTGCTGAATTCTGTCCAACCGTCCTCTTCTTTTCTAAACTTCTGCAACCCCGATCCTGAACATTATGTAGATTGTACACCCAAGTTTTTCATGGCGATCCCTCGGCAAAAAAAGTAATAAAATTAATGTTAAAAAACATAAGAATACTTAATAAAACTGGCTCTGCCCTATTGGGTGCCGATGAAGAACCTAATTAGCTGATTTGATGATGCACCCTAGGGTATCTGAGGCAAAATTTACTCGATTATTTTCTTTCGGACGAGGAATATCAGTAGAACCAATCCAACAATGAACAGGACACCGCCGACAAGTACGGAGGCGCCATAATCGATCTTTAGGACATCCGACATCAAGTAGGGCACATACGTTGAACCAACAAAGATCAAGAATACAGAGACTATCGTCATTGCTACTTTCATGAATTTCGAATCTAAACTGCTAACTTGCATATTTTCATTGTTTTCTGTCATGCGACGCCCATCCACTTACTCTTCAGGTGCATTGTTTTCTACTAGCCCTTCTTTTATCTCTTTTCCTAATGCCTTCATCAAGAACTTGAAAACTAAGAATCCAGCGCCCTTATCAGCCTTAAAACCCATTGTAGTACCCAGCAAACCGATACCGTCAATCTTTCTTTCCTTCGCCAACGCCAACGTTAAGCCTGTTCCACCGACGATTCTGCCTTTACTGTAGATTACGGCGCCCTTCTCCATAAACTCCGTTGCCAATCGCGGCGACGTGGCAGCGATATAAACTTGAGTTTTATCCTCAGTTATAGGTACTCCACCCATAGTTACGATGAATTTGCAGCCCAATTTTTCGACGAAATCAAGTACGGCATCACAAACGGTATAGTGAGCGACTACATCGTCAAACGAAGGTTGAATCTCGCCGGTCATTATGACTAGATTGTTCTTCTCCATGGGTGCATAGTAGAAGTCATAACGTGGCAGATTAGCGATGCCCTTGCTGGTTATGGCGACGTAATCTGGAAAAGAAGGAGAATATAGTTCGGCGAAAGGTTTAGCGTCAAAGAACTTTATGAGCAGGTGCGCGGCTATCCTACCGACGTTTCCAAAGCCGGGGAGCCCTTGAACAAAGATTGGGTTTTCAAGAGTCGGATTCGAAAGGGTACGCAAATAGGGCTTGTCCAAACTAAACCATCCGTCCATACAAAGAATGTTCGACACTAAAATCCTTTTGCCGACAATGAAAAAGAAACTATTAATATTTGACGCTTCAACTAATAGGATGAATCCTCAAAAAAGTCGCCAAACCTGTAGCGGGGTGGGGTAGCCAGGATTAACCCGCTGGGCTCATAACCCAGAGATCAGTAGTTCAAATCTACTCCCCGCTACCAACAAATCTATTTTTCACACGAAAACGTTGTAATAATTTAAGTATGAAAAACAACAAAGCCTCCTTTGTGGTAAAATGCCGCTTACCAACATCGACACAGAAACAGAAACGCCAACATACACCCACACTACACCCACACTGTCCAACATAGAATCCTACATGACTGTGTGAACCAACCCTCTTCCCACAAACAAAACACAAGACAAAAACAACCCAAACCAAAAAAGCAACCAGTTCCAAAGCTTCAAGTGTAGTGTGCAATTATAGCGCCCCACACCTACACAAAAAGAAAAAGCATTTAATAACAAAAAGTAGGTCAGCAATCTAAAATCCCAATTTGGCGCGTGGATTAAAAGGCGTATTTGCCTTTTTTAAGACACCCTAAGTTTTGCTGCGAGTTTTTATTAGTTTTTAAGCCCTCAACACGGCTTGTTTACTGTAAAAGTAAATAAATAGGTTGACATAACATTAAAGAAACTTCAGTTTGGTGAATTCCGTGAAGCGACCTAATGCAATCCTATTGATTGTGGCTTTCTCGTTACTTGTTATCTTGCCAGTTGCTTTGCCCTCTGGTGTTTCAGCTCAAACCAGCAGCTACACTATTGACAAAGTAGACCATCAGGTTCAAGTTATGTATTCGGGACATTTAGTAATACTCGATACTATCCATGTTTCTGGTCAGATAACAGATGGATTCATGATCGGGTTACCGTCTCAATTCAGCGCTTCTGTCCTCAAGGGCATAGCATACGACGATACTCATGTTTACCAGATGAATTTAGGTGTTCAACTAGGCGACCGTAGCGGATTCTATGGTGCAACAGTAAACTTCAATGGAAACACACCCAGCGTCTTTACAGTAGCTTTTGTATTATCCAACAGCCTCGTGAGTGAACAAGGAACTGGCGTTTACAATCTTAACTTTCCTGCATACCCCAGTCTAGGACAAGATGTAGGAACCTGCGACGTCACCATTACTTTTCCAAGTACACCTACAACCATAACAATCTCTAAAGATGACGGAAATATAGATACGGCGACTTACACAAAAACTAACTTAGCAGCCTACACTTTCGCTCCGGCCACAGCCGTCGTTCAATTATCAACTGGAGCCATACAGTTAACCACCATAACCAGCTTAAACCGCCAAATAAACATCGACGCAACAGGCAAAGTCACGGCTTCAGATAACTACCGGATAATCAGTAACTCCACATCACTCATGAGTTCATTCGCAATTACCCTTCCCGGAGAGGCAACGAACGTTCAGATAAGGGATCAATTCGGAGTTTTATCCGCCAACTTAGGAATAAGCGATAATTCGATAGTAGCTAACGCAACTTTAGTGACGTTTTTGTCTAATGGCCAGACGACGGTGTTGACGGCACAATATGATTTGCCAAGTGCAACGCTTCAAGGCAGCAACTATGTTTTAGGGAATTTCAAACTTTTTCCAGATTTTGGCTACTTTGTTAATCAAGCCACTATAAGTTTTAGTCCGCCTGAAGGAGCCACAATCATTACTCCAAAAGCTTCAGACCTTGACCCGTCTTCAACAATAACAAGGCAAACCTATCAAGATAGCTTCACCGTAACAAAGAACAGCTTAAGCTACGTGGATTATCTTGCACCCCAACAGAACACTATCCAACTAGAATTCAATTATAACCCAGTATGGTCTTCTTTCAGACCCACGTTTTGGGCGGCACTTCTAGCTGTGGTTGCATGCGTAGCAGTCTTTTTCGTTAGAAGACATAAACCAGCAGAAGAAACTTACGCAGAAAAAACCGAACGGTTAGCAACACTTCAGACACCCTCATCTCCGCAGCAAATTAGGGGAGCTGAAATGAAGACAAGTCAACAAGTTTCTGCAGAAACCATCAGGGAATTCATAGATGCCTACGAAGACAAAAAACAGTTAAATGCTGAGGTGAAGTCGATGGATGCAAAAGCGCAAAAAGGAAAGATTCCAAGACGCCAATACAAAGTTCAAAGAAACGCCATAGAGGTTCGTTTGGAAAGCATAAACCGAAACATTGAGAGAACAAAGAAAACCTTCATGGGCACAACTGGCAGCTACTCTGATTTAGTTAAGCAACTGGATTTGGCTGAAGCAGACTTGGTTGAAGCCGAAGAGAACATAAAGAACCTTGAAGCGCGGCAAAACAAGGGAGAAATATCTCTTGAAGTCTACAAGAGATCCATCGGAGACTACCAGAAACAAAGAGACAAAGCTGAATCTGCCATAAACGGAATTTTACTGAGATTACGTGAAAAAATCCGCTAAAACACCTAAACCCTTTTATTTTACTCATCAACTTTTGAAGGAAATATCCCAGAGGTAAGACAAAAATGGTAAAAATTGTCGTCGATCCTAAATGCACTGGATGCGAAACTTGTGTCAACACTTGCCCAGTCGGCGTATACGAAATCAAAGCTGGCAAATCTGTTCCAAGCAAGTCAAGTGAATGTCTTGTTTGCAGAGCATGTGAAGCACAATGCCCCGAAGGTGCAATTCAGGTAATCGAATAAACTAAATATCTCCACAATCTCAAGTTGAGGTTGAGAGTTTCCCTTTTATTAGTCAAATATTTGTTGAAGCAAAAGATAAAACGCAATTGAACTTTGGGTTCAATCTTCAAGGTTTAGAAGAAACTCCACTATCCTTGCAAGTTGCTTTGCAGTTGGAAGGTCTATGCCTTGTTCTTCATCTATGTTTATGATTAAATTATCCGTTTGCATAGCTTCTCCTATTGGCGGCTTTTGCTATAACAATATCTCTGGCTTGCACTTCGAAGTTCGAAGTGGCAGAAAAACCGAAGTTAACGTTTTAACACTTCCATGTAAATTTAGCACACCCAACACTTGAAAGAAAGTATTTACTATTCAGATAAAACTACACAAATCAACTTTTCCATCAAATATTACTCCATTAACCCGAGCAAAAGTTATATTCTAACGCGACCTAAAACCTTCTTATGCCAGACAAAGTTCATTGTTGCCACATACTGGTCAAAACATTAACAGAAGCCCAAAACGCCAAAGCCCGACTCGACAAAGGCGAAAAATTCGGCGCTGTAGCCCAACAAGTTTCCCTCTGCCCATCCGGCAAAAAAGGAGGAGACCTGGGAACTTTCACAAGAGGCAAAATGGTGAAAGAATTCGAGAAAACCGCCTTCGAACTCGAGAAGGGTCAAACTTCGGCTCCTGTTAAGACTCAGTTTGGGTACCACATCATAAAACGAATCGAATAAACAGATGCGATCAGGGTAAATCAGCCCTTAAGCACTTTTTATGTTCCATAGAAAAGGCAGGAATCTAAGCGATCAACATAAAACTGAACCTCATCAAAAACCAAAGGACCTTATTGATAGTTTGCTTAGCGTTCCTTCTAAGTTTTTTGCTGGTTACACTTTTCAGAGCAAACTTTCACCAAATTGATGTCGAGGTAAACCAGTGGATTCCATCAATCCAATCAGACACGTTAACGTTTTTTGCTCAGGGGGTTGCATTATTTTTTGATACAGCAAGTCTTGCGATTTTCTCTCTGATTATTGCAGGGTTTTTGTTCTGGAAGAATTACAAAGTGCAAGGTCTACTCCTTTTGGGCGCATTGGGTGGTGATGCTTTGATAGTTTCAGCCCTTAAATCCTTTGAACACGTTGCTAGACCAACGAATAACATATTGTTCGACACCGGTTTTTCATATCCTAGCGGTCATAGCGCAGGATGCATAGTTTTTATTGGAGTGCTTGCTTATTTTGCTTGGCGACACTGGCAAAGCAAGCTTTCAAGAGCCTTAATTGGTGTTGGATTGGGGTCAGTGGCGGGTGTTGTTGGTTTTGATAGGCTTTACTTGAACGTTCATTGGCTCAGTGATGTTTTAGGCGGTTGGCTGTTCGGTGCGTTTTGGCTGTTTTTTGTTATTTTTGTATTTCGACAGTTTCTAAAGTGTGGAAAGGTTGAGTCTAAAAAGTTTGGAGTAGCTGCTAATTGGCTTTATGTTATGGCGGTTGTGGTTTCAGTTTTTGTTGTTTTGTTTAGTATGTTTGGTAATTTCTTCCACTTTTGATGCTAAAGATATATTTTTTTCAGACACATCCACACCTGTAAACAGACAATCACGATTCAACCAAAGAGGAGAAAAATGACAACAGTAAGAGACTCGTATGCGGAATGGCCATAGACACAAAAACCGCCCTCTCTCAGCAAAGATAGGCAACCATCGACTATTTCTGCGCAGCCACCTGCAAAGCAACTTTTTACAAATCTCCAGCAAAATACGCGGGCAACTCAGCTACGGCAAAGCACGGTTGCAATTATGGCCATGACCATCGCTAACCATTAGAGTTAGCTTTTAACATCTTTTCTTTCGTTATTTTCATCATCTAATATTTTCTTATTAGGTCATTTTGGGTTTTTCTTCAATAGGCAACTTCTCTGCGAATGCACCCAGCAAGACATGTTCAGCGAATAGGTCCTCGTTGAAGGCTCCAACAAACTCCACTGTCTCGTTGATTATTATCTTTGGAACTCCAATCACATTGTATTTCAAGGCTAAGTCTGGGAATTCGCTGCTCTCTATTACGTCGGCTTTCACCATATCGCTTTCTATTGCTAATTTATGGGCGACAGCAGCTGCGGCTGGGCAGTGTGGACACGTGAGGGTGACGAAAACTTGAATGTGAACGGGCAATTTAACATCCGACAGTATCTGCTTGGTTTTGTCGGAGAGGTCAGTTTTGCCCTTTGAAACATTAATAATCGCCTCAATCAGAGTTTGTAGCTCATACCCATAGGGGATGCCGTAGATTCTTACGCCGTAGTCTTTTTTCCCTATTATGGCTAAGGCAGGTATCTTGTCGATTCCATATTCTTTGGCTTTAGCGCCATCAGCGACAAAATCGTAAACTTCGGTGGTTATTTTGGTGTTTAAGGTGGATAGTTCTTGGGCGAGTTTTCTTGTGTCCGAGCAATATCGGCACTCAAACTCCTGTGTAAACATAACTATTTTTACTGGGTCAACCAGTTTATCTTCAAAATCTTTCTTAAGTAATTCTTTTTTATCGTCTGGTAATAAACTCAAGATTTTGCCTCCGCAAAAATGTTTGCCAATATAACGTCTACAGTAGACTCTGTTATTCCTGAAATATAACTGTAGAGTTTGCAGTGGGTTTGCGAACGAAAGTGATATAAGAGTTTTCACGAATTTCCTTTGTAACGAGATTTTGGAGTAGATTGATTTGGTTAAAGTACCCTTAAAGGATGGAGTTTACTGGGTTGGCGTAATCGACTGGAACATACGAGACTTCCACGGATACATTACTAACCGAGGAAGCACCTACAACGCCTACCTAATCCAAGATGAAAAAACAGCATTAATCGATACGGTAAAACACCAGTTCTCCGATGAGCTAATACGAAAAATCAAAGAGTTAACGCCGTTTGAAAAAATCGATTACATAATCGTTAACCATGTGGAAATGGATCATTCAAGCAGCCTCCCAGAAATCGCGAAATTGGCAGTCAACGCCAAAATATTCTCATCCGTTAGGGGCAAAGAAGAATTAATCGAGCATTACGGTAAAGAGTTTGAGCGAGTGGAAACCGTCAAGTCAGGTGACGAAATAAAACTTGGCGCTAAAACCCTGCGTTTTATTGAAGCACCGATGCTCCATTGGCCAGATAGCATGTTCACCTATCTTGTAGAAGACAAAATTTTGATGCCTAACGACGCTTTCGGTCAACACCTCGCATCCTCCGAGCGGTTTGACGATAAGGTTGACCAGCATATCCTCATGGAAGAAGCCACGATGTACTATTCTAACATCCTCATGCCGCTTTCACCGTTGATTACGAGGAAGATTCAGGAGGTTGTCGCCATGCAAATCCCAATCGATATGATCGCTCCCAGCCACGGCATAATTTGGCGAAAAGACCCAATGAAAATAGTTAATGCTTACCTTAACTGGAGTCAAGGCGCAACCAAAAACAAAGTTGTCATCGTGTTTGACACAATGTGGAACAGCACTGACAAGATGGCACGAGCTATAGGCGAAGGAGTCGCAAACCAAGGCGTTGACGTTAAACTGCTTAAGCTGCGTTCCTACGCAATATCCGAAGCCATGACCGAAATACTAGACGCTAAAGCCGTCTTGGTAGGTTCGCCGACACTAAACAACCAAATGTTCCCAACTCTGAGCGCATTTCTAACTTATGCCACTGGGTTGAAACCTAAGTCTAAGTTGTGGGGTTTCTTTGGTTCATATGGCTGGGGAGGCGGCGCTGTTAAAGGCATGGCCAAAATGGTTAAGGAAGTAGGCTTTGAAGTTTACGAGCCGAGTATTGAAATAAAATTTGTTCCTGACGAGGAAGATTTGAAAAAATGCTTTGAATTTGGGCAACAAATAGCCCAAAAAATCAAAGCATAATTTTTTTCTAATTTATTTTCATGAATTTTTCTTTCAGTGTAGCGCAGATGGGGCACATATCGGGCGTGTTGCCTTCGAAGGTGTTTCCACAGACTGGGCAAACGTACATGTCTGCTTTTGGCAGTTCTTTTTTGTTTTTGAGAGCGTCGAGTGCTTTTTGGTAGAGGTTGGCGTGGATTTGCTCAACTTTGTTTGCGTAGTCAAAGCTTAGGGCAGCTGCTTTGTTGCCTTCTTTTTTGGCTTCGACAAGGAAGTCTGGGTACATTTTTTTGAACTCGTAAGTTTCGCCGGAGATTGCTGTACCGAGGTTGTCAGCGGTTGATTTTACCTGTCCCAAAACACGCAGATGGTTTAGGGCATGTACGGTTTCAGCTTCTGCCGCTGCTCGGAAGAGTTTGGCAGTTTGGAGTAAGCCTTCTTCATCTGCCTTCTTAGCGAAAGCCGTGTACATGCGGTTGGCTTGGGATTCGCCTGCGAAGGCAGCTTTTAGGTTTTCATCAGTTTTAGCCATAAAATTCACTGGAAAATATTAGAGTAACAAGGGGGTAATAAGCTATACCGTATCCAAAAAACCCTTCAAGGCAAAGTATATTAGTTGTTTTCTGCTTTGGAAAAGAGTGATTTTGGTGAATTTTATGGAGAAAATAAAATCCTTTACCTTACCTAAACTACCCTACGATTACAACGCACTTGCACCCTACATTTCCGAGGAACAACTAAAACTCCACCATGACAAACACCATCAAGCCTACGTCAATGGCGCCAACAAATTATTGACCAATATAGATGAAGCCATGAAGACAGACACGCAACTCGATTACTGGGTTAGCTTTGGATACGTAAAAGCACTCGCTAAAGAACTTGCCTTCAACATAGGCGGCCACATGCTGCACACTACCTTCTGGGAAAATATGGCGCCGGCAGGCAAAGGCGGCGGAGGACAACCGGGTGGAGCCATCGCTGACGTGATCGACAAGGAGTTCGGAAGCTTTAACGCATTCAAAAAACTGTTTTCAGCTGCCGCCACAAGCACCGAAGGCTCAGGCTGGGCTGCGCTAGCTATGCATCCATGCATAGGGCGACCGATCATAATGCAGATCGAAAAACACAATGTCAACGTGATACCTAACTTCCAGATATTGATGACACTCGACGTCTGGGAACACGCCTACTACCTCGACTATAAAAACGACCGCACCAAATTCGTAGAAGCCTTCTGGAACCTGGTTAACTGGGACAAAGTCAACAAGAACCTCAGTCTCGTAAAGTAAGCCTTATCTTACTTTTTCTTTTTTTGTTTTTATTAAAAATGAAAAGCGCCCAAAAATGCGCTTAGGGTGGCGGAGTGATTTTTATCGCTGCGGCAGGACACTGCATTTCACAAGCTAAGCATTGTATGCAGTCTTTTTCGCGTGCAGGGTCAGATTTCCGCTCAGAAAGGGGGTGTCCAGGAGAATCAGCCCAATCGTACAACGAAACTGGGCAAACGTCGATGCACACACCATCTCCAACGCAGCTATCCCAGTCTACAGCACTAGTTGTTCCATGTATTCCAAGTTTTTTGGGTGCTTCAATTGGTCCCCAGACTTTGTGACCGTTATGTTCACTTACAACTTGTCGTTTAGTTTGAAAATCAGGGTCTATTGGCAAAAAATTCACCATAATAACGTGAGGAAACCCATAATATTAGGTTTTCTGCCTGAAGTTTTACACAAAGCATTTTGGGTTAGTTAGCATAACACAGGGTGGTTTCAATGAGTCAATATTACTTGCCCGTTGGCATGGGATACTCGACTTTGGAGGAAAGAAAACAATTCTACTCCAAAGAATTCGACCTTAAGAAAGTGGCTGAATGGTTCACAGGTGGACTGGGCAACACAAACTTTGCAGTCATTATAGGCAGGCATACAAAAATTTTCCCAGAAAAATACAAAGAAGACGCCGCAACAACCATAGTAATCGATGAGTACAAGAATTTAGAGGATTTGCGTGAGCAAATATTGGAGTTTCTGCCAGAAGCCGTCTACTACGACCGAAATGTGTACGATGCAAAAAACAAAATAGTTGAGCAAGAGCTCGCATTTGACCTTGATCCCGAAAACATAACCTGTCCTATCCACGGTAGTTTGGCAGATAAGATGAAACTCCATCGAGGATTAAGCTTCTGCGAAATTGAATTTGACATGGTAAAAAAAGAGGCAAGTGGGCTCTACGATTTTTTGGAAAAGCGCTTCTCGAATTTGAGAGTTGCTTATTCAGGCAGAGGCTTTCACTTGCACGTTTTTGACCCCAAAGCCTACACGCTTAGCCTCAAAGAGCGGCTGGACCTTGCCCGGGAAGCAAAACAGGCCGGTTTTCACATCGATGAATGGGTAACTTCAGGCGAATACCGCTTAATCCGATTGCCCTATAGCCTAAACGGTTTAGTATCAAGAATCGCATTACCATTAAGAAAAGAGGAAATAGAAAGCTTTGACGCCGTCCACGATGAGCGGTGTCGACCAAAGTTTTTGATGAAAGAAGCTACTTTTTAACTACTTTAGCCTTTTTTTCGGCTTTACTGTAGTATGCAGCTTTTTTCTTTTCTTCTTCTGCAGTTTTAGGTTTTTTTGACAATAAAACTCCTCATAAAAGAGTAACCTGGCAGACGCTTAAAAGACTTTTTGAACCGAGCATTAGCAATTGAAAGGTTTATCTGAGTTTAATTCCCCATTTTCTTGTACATACTTGAGGTCGTTTCATGGAGCAGTTTGATGTTATCGTTATCGGTTCGGGTTCAGGAATGCTAATTGCATCCGCCGCGGTTGAGCAAGGTTTCAAAGTAGCGTTGATTGAACATGGAAAGATGGGCGGCACTTGCATCAACGTAGGCTGTGTTCCCTCGAAGATGCTGATTTACTCCGCCGATGTTTTAGCTACCATCGAAGAGGCAAAGAAATTGGGCATCAATGCAACTGTGAACTCAGTTGACTTCAACAACATTATGAGCAGGATGCATGCGCTCGTTAACCATGATTCTGGGCAGCAGGCAGCTGCCGTCGAAGCAACCGAGAACTTAACTTGGTTCAAAGAATCAGCTGAATTCACTTCAGAATATACGTTGCAGGTTGGCGCCCACACGATAACTGCCAAAGTGATCTTCATAGTTTCAGGCGCACGCACCGCAATCCCCCCTGTTAGAGGCATAGAAAACGTTAGTTACCTAACCAGCGACAGAGTGCTGGAGCTAACAACTCAACCCAAGAGCATATTAATTGTAGGTGGGGGCTACATCGGCATGGAGTACGGCCACTTCTTCTCGGCAATCGGCACCAAAACCACCATACTACAGCGTCCCTTCCGAGTGGTACCTGAAGAGGAGCCAGAAGTTTCCGACCTTTTGAAAGCTGAGTTGGGGAAGCGCATGGAAATCTATACAGGGTTTGAAGCCTTAGAGGCTAAACAGGAAGGCAGCTCTAAAATCATCGTTGCCAAGAACCGACAAGACGACAGCATCAAAGAATTTTCAGCTGAATCCCTAATGGTTGCCACGGGCAGAGTCTCAAACGCTAACATCCTTAAACCTGAAAAAACGGGCGTGCAACCCGATGAACGCGGCTTCATAAAAGTCAACGAATACCTCGAAACAACTAAGAAAAACATTTTCGCATTGGGCGACGCCATCGGCAAACAAATGTTCAAGCACGTTGCCAACTACGAGGCAGGCATAGCTTGGCACAACACCATTCACGACCACAAAGCAAAGATGGATTTCTCAGCGGCACCCCACGCAATCTTTACCCATCCTCAAGTTGCTTCAGTTGGGTTGAAGGAAGAGGAAGCTAAGCAGCAAGGATACAAGTTTTTGGTTGGCATGGCACTCTATAAGGATACGGCTATGGGTGCTGCATTAGGTTTCCCTGAAGGTTTTGTGAAAGTCATTGTTGAGCAGGGAACAAGCAGAATCTTGGGTGCCCACATCATCGGTCCCGACGCATCCGTACTCATCCAGGAAATCACAGACGCGATGGTATCAGGGAAAAGCGATTTCGGTCCCATCGCAAGAGGAATGCACATCCATCCAGCTCTCAACGAAGTCGTACAGAACGCTTTTGGCAACTTACATGAACACGGGCAACAACACTAAAACTGCAAAATCTAAACAGTTATATTAGCCTTACACCAATTTTTATTTAGTGAGATTTTTATGCAGTTTTCCAAAGTTTCTGGCAAGAGAAATAACCACAAAGTCACCCTCTACGCTTTAAGCACTTGCGTTTGGTGCAAAATGACAAAACAATACCTAAACGACAATGGCGTCGAATACCAATGGGTTGATGTCGATTTGCTCGATGACAACGATAAAACCAGAGTTCATACGGACATAATAAGCAAAGGCGGCGTACTGAGTTACCCAACAATCATCGTGGATGACAAAACCGTAATCACAGGTTTCCGCAAAGATCTTCTTAAAGAGGCACTGAACCTTTGACCACACTTGAACAAGTCCGCAAAAGAGCAGAAGCCGACGCGAAAACCTACGGCTACTACTTAACCCCCCAAGCCGACCTTTTGCAAATGTTCATTGAAGGACTAAAGACCAACGAAGACCGCTATGGTTATCCGTCATGCCCTTGTAGATTGGCAACAGGAAACTTAGAAATTGACCGAGACATCATCTGCCCCTGTGACTACCGCGACCCTGATGTCGCAGAATTCGGCGCATGCTATTGCAGGCTTTATGTTAACAAAGCGGTGTTTGATAGCCAAAACCTTCCTGAAGTTCCCGAACGACGGCCGCTTGAAAAACAAGGAAGAGCATACGGAATGCCAGGTCTTTCTCAACAAGCTCCAGCACAAGGGATACAAGAAAAAACCGTCGCACCAACCGCCTCGCAACCGCAGAAGGTAGAGGTAAAAAAGAAGTTATGGTACTGCAAACAATGCGGATACGTCGTCTACCGCGAGGACCCACCCTACGTTTGCCCGATTTGTAAAGCTAAAAGGGAAATGTTTGCAGAAATAGAAGCCAAAGTCGAATTCAAGGGTTAAAAAAGATTATTTTTGGATTTCTATCTCAATTTTTTTCCAATCGTCTTTTATTCCTTTAAGAGAAGTTACAGCTCCAGTTATTGTTCCGCTCATCATTCTTCCAACAAACTCGTTTAGCGGTATTTCTTTTCCATCAATTTTCAGCTTTAAACTCAACTTTGTTTCACCTAGGTATTGTTTAAAATTTGAAAGTGTAAAAAGGTTTGCGTTCGTAGTTGGATGAAAAGTTACCATCTAACTTTGGAGTTGCCAGATTTTACAGTAACTCTTAGTTTGGTTAAGTTTTCTTTTATCTCCGCTTTAACACCCATAGCTGCAAAATATTCCTCAAGGAAAATCCTTATGAAATCCTTGGATACCTCTGAAACCAAAACTAGCGTGTAGTCGTTTGGAGCGTTCTTGGTTAAGCGATAAAAGTTGCATACCTCAAGCCGATAAAGCATTTCCTCTGGTGAGTGCACTTTGGTTTTTAGCTGTTCCCAATGGGCACGTGCTACTTCTTTATGCTCTTTCCAGAACGTTTCCTTCTCGGGTGAGGTGGCGATTAGGCGGAGGAACATAAGCCAGTGGTCAACATCTAGGATTATGTGTTCGCCGGTGAGTAGCATGTCGAGGAAGGCGTGGATTTTTTTCTTGGTTGCTGGGTCTTCGAGCGCTTTGTTTTCGTTGTAGAATTTTAAGGCGCGGCGCATTATTTCGCTCCGTGAAACTTGGGCTTCGATGCTTATTTTTTCGAGCAAGTCAGCTGTTGATTTGTCGAAGGCCACGGTTATTCTTGTCGGGTTCACCATGTTTTCACTTGACACTTGCTTGACACATTTTCAGACTATTGGAAATTATATAAACATTATGTAGTAACATGGAGATTTTAATGTCCATGTTTAAAGCTTAACCATAAATTTGTAGACAATTGTTTAGCATACGAAAGCATCTCCCAACACATTCAAAACTTTTTTAGCCAGCACCATCAATATAAGTCATCAGGCTTCTTGGAGAATATTAACTTGAAAACACCGGAAATATACCTTGAACCCGAACAGCGAGCACTAAAAGTAATTGAACTACTCGAAAAACAATACCCCAACGCCAAAACCGCCCTAAACTTCGCTAACCCACTGGAAATCCTCGTAGCAACCATGCTCTCAGCTCAAACAACCGACGTAACAGTCAACGTCGTAACCCAAAAACTATTCAAAAAATACCACACCGCCCAAGACTACGCAAATGCGGACATAAAAGACCTCGAACAAGACATCCATTCCACAGGTTTCTACCACAACAAAGCCAAAAACCTAAAGAACTGCTGCCAACTCCTGGTGGAAAAATTTCACAGTCAAGTGCCCAAGACTATGGAGGAACTTCTGGAGCTTCCGGGTGTTGCGAGAAAAACCGCTAACATAGTCCTCTTCAACGCTTACGGCGTGACATCCGGCATTGCGGTGGATACACATGTGACCAGGTTGTCGCAGCGGCTTGGGTTAACAGAGCAAAAAGACCAAAACAAGATAGAAAAAGAATTAATGCAGATTACTCCCAAAGAAAAGTGGATGCCCCTCACTGACTTGCTGATTTTTCACGGCAGACAAGTGTGCATGGCAAAAAAACCCAGATGTGAAATATGTGTTTTGAATAAGATTTGCCCTTCAGCCTTCACATTCAGCTAGGCATTAGCCATTTATACAAGCGTTAACTTTTCTTTTTGCAGATAGGACTGATTTTTATGGAGAACCAAGTTAAAGTCGGAGACAAGGCACCGGATTTCACGGTAGTCGATATGGACAAGAACCCCAGAAGCCTACATGAGTTTTTAGGAAAAAAAGTTGTTTTAGCTTTCTACGTTGGCGCTTTCACCTCAACATGTACCAAGGAAGTATGTGAGTTCCGCGATTCCATGGCACGACTAGTCGATTTGAATGCTCAAGTTATCGGAGTTAGCGTTAACGATCCGTTCTCGAATAAGGCTTTTGCAGAAAAAAACAGGCTACCCTTCCCTGTACTAAGCGATTACAACAGGGAACTCATCAAAACCTACGGTGTGGAATTGTTTGATTTTGCAGGATTAAAGGGGTACACGGTTGCTAAGCGCTCAATCTTCATCCTCGACGAAAAGGGCTTCGTACGGTACATTTGGATTTCTGAGGACCCATCGGTTGAACCAAACTATGAGGAGATACAAAGAGCTCTAGAACAAATCTAATAGGAAACGCTTTTTTTCATTAGAACGGTTTAGAAAAATCGGTTTGCTCCTCCGCTTCACAACGAAAGATTATGCCACACGCCTATCTCAAGCGCTCTTAAACAAACCTATTAACTTTTGCTTTGTGTGCTGTGGCGCCCATATCACCTTTTCTAATTCCAAGAGATTCTGGATAATTCTTAAATCATTAAACCGCATTCTCAAACAAGGTAAGGTGTAAAAATTGGCACAACAACAACCAAGTTATAAAACAGTTTTCGTTTTCCTAGACACAGACAAATATTGCAGTCCATTTGACATGCTGGTTGCCATAGACGCATTCCCAGATTCAATGATATTCAAATATGAAAATGTCACAGGCGAAGACGCTCCAAAAATCGTCTACGACCTCTTGTTCCCACGCGGACCCGAAGGCGCAAAACATACCAAAGTCTTCATCAATGGAAGCAACTTTGAAATGGTAGAAAAAGTCGTCGAAGCCACCCAGAAAGCCATGAAGTCAGCCCCATGGGGAAACAGCATCATTGTAGACCCAAGAGGCGGATATTCAACAGCAGCAGCCGCCGTAGCAAAAACCTTCGGAGCAGCCATGGAAAAAGGTTTCGGAAGCTTAGAAGGCAAAAAAGTCGCAGTTCTCGCAGGCACTGGACCAGTTGGGCAGACAGCCGCCAGAATCTATGCTGCAGAAAAAGCCAACGTAACCATCACCAGCCGCTCACTTGCAAAAGGCCAAGTGGTCGCATACAAAATCAACCAGGAATGCGGTGCACAAAGAGTTACAGTTGTCGAAGTCACCAAACCTGAACAAACAGCCGCAGCTATCGAGGGTGCAGAAATTGTCCTTTCGGCAGGTGCAGGCGGAATTCAATTACTCTCAGCCGCAGATCTGAATAAGTCACCTACTTGCAAAATAGTAGCAGACATAAACGCTATCAAGCCATTGGGGGTGGAAGGTTTAGCTCCCAATGATGACGGCAAAGAACTCAAACCAGGCGTCTACGGCATCGGTGCATTAGCCATCGGGAAACTAAAAATCAAAACAGAAACAGAAATGATTAAACGCGCAACAGCCGAACCTTCAGGTCTCTTTGACTATTCAATCGCTTATACCATCGCTAAGGACCAAATCCTAAAGAAACTCGCAAAAGCAGCTGTCAAATAAGCAGCTAATTTCTTATCTTTTCTTTATAAACAATTTTTCATTTTGGATGACTATATTTATTTATGATAAATTTCAGTTTCTATTTATCTTTCAAGTAGGCGCCCTGTTAGTTAAGGATGAGAAGATAATTTGGCCAATCTTACAGAAACAATCCAGCAAATTCTGAACTTAAACACTGACATTGCCGAAATCTTAGCATCAATACTTCTATTCACATTTGTGGCTATAATCGGATGGGCAATCTATTTTATTTTCAACAGGTACTTTTCTAAATGGGCAGAAAAAACCGAAACAACCCTTGACGACGACATCATCGATGCCGTTAAAAGCTTCATAGTGATTTTAGTCATAATACTCGGCATAGAGTATTCACTGCAACCGTTGTCGTTCCTGCAACCCTACAACGGCACATTTAACAGCATATTCTTAGTAATAGAAATTTTACTAGGCGCATTTGCTACCACTCGCGTTTCGAACATATTTGCTGATTGGTACGCTGACAAAGCTTCAGGACCAGGGAAAAACAAACATCACTTAGTCTTTATACTTAAAAAAATCATACAAGCTATCGTCTACATCTCAGCTTTACTGATAATTCTCTTTTTTGTCTTTAACGTTAAAGACTTCACAGGTGCAATCGTCGGTTTAGGAGTCGGAGGCATCGCAATAGCGTTTGCCCTCCAAAACACTTTAAGCGACTTCTTTAGCGCTTTCTCAATCTTTCTGGATAGACCCTTTGAAATCGGCGACTTCATAAACGTGGGAGAATTCAACGGCACAGTCAAAAGCATAGGAGTAAAATCCACTCGGCTCAAGCTGCTGTCAGGCGAAGAACTCGTCATCTCAAACAAAGAATTGACCACAGCCAGCGTGCGAAACTACCGTAAACTGGAAAAAAGACGCATAGCTTTCAACATAGGGGTAACCTATGATACACAGACCGAAAAACTAAAAAAAATCCCACAAATCATTACGGACATAATCAAAAGCGCAGAAAACGCCGAGTTTGAACGGGTGCACTTCACTGAGTTTGGCGATTGCAGCCTAAAATTCCTCATTAGCTACTACGTGACAACTTCAGACTACGCTGCCTACCTTGACACTCAACAAAGCATCAATTTCGCCATCAGAGAAGCATTTGAACATGAAGGAATAGACATGGCGTTTCCAACCAGCACAGTATATCTCAAAAAATAATCTCCCAAAAAAGGGTAAATTCTTTTGTGTTTATTTGAATGTGGCAGTGATTCGTTTGCAGGCTTCGGTGATGCGTACTTTGGGCTGTGTAAACGTTATGCGGGCGTATCCTTCACCATATTTCCCAAAGCCATCGCCAGGAGCCACTGCTACACCTGCATTGAGAAGTTTAGCAACGAATTTCATCGAATCGCATTTGCAGTTAACCCAAACATAGAAGGTTGCTTTTGGCTTTTCAACTTCGTAGCCAAGCTTACAAAGTGTGTCAACGAGTAGGTCACGGCGTTCCTGCAGAATTTGGTTGTTTTGCCTCAGAAAATCTGGAGCTTCACCGTTACTATAGGACGCGAGGGCTTTCACCGCTACTTTCTGAGTATATACGGGTGGTCCACTGTCGATTTGAGTTTTTATCTTAGTTAATCCCTCGACAAGCCTCTTGTTTCCAACAGCAAAGCCTATTCGGTCACCAGTCATGTTAAAAGTTTTCGAAAGCGAATGAAACTCAATAGCGACGTCCATGGCGCCGTCAACTTCCAAAACGCTCGGAGCACGGTAGCCGTCGTAGGTGACTTCTGAATAAGCATTATCATAGCATAACATCAAGTGGTTATCCGTGGCAAAATCAACTGCTTCCTTGAGGAATTTCTTGTCAACCGTCGCGGCAGTGGGGTTATTCGGGTAGTTTAGATACATCATTTTTGATTGTTTTGTGTCGATTGCGTCAAAGTCGGGTTTGAAACCGTTCTCTTCCAACAATGGCATGGGCACAGTTACGCCATCGCAGAGAATTGTGCCGCCTTGAGCATAAACGGGATAAGCTGGGTCAGGCACCAAAACTTGGTCACCGGGGTTAATGAACGCTCGTGCAACGTTTGCAATGCCCTCCTTTGAACCTAAAAGTGCGACGACTTGGTCCTGTGGCAAGTCAACATTGAATCGTTTCTTGCACCACTCCGTCACGGCTTCTCTGAAGTCTGGCTCGCCTTGACTGAAGGAATAGTTATGATTTTTTATGTTACCTGCTTCTTCTTTGAGCGATTCGATTATGAAAGGTGGCGGGGGGAGATCAGGGTCACCGATACTCAAAGATATTAGGTCGATACCGCAACGTTTCTTTTCTCGGGTAAGTTTTTCAAGTTCAGCAAAAAGGTACGGGGGTAACCTTTTAATTCGTTCTGCATACTCAAACGTCAATTTCTATAGCTCCTTGAATAGTGTTCCTTCATAAACTTTCTCAGCTACTCCAGTCAGGAACAGGGTTTTGGCGACTTCTACTTGAAGGTCTCCACCGAGCAAGTGGGCTGAAACTTTTTTGCCGACTTTTCCGAGCTTGCTAGCCGCTGCAACAGCCGCGCAGGTTCCTGTTCCGCAGGCTAAGGTTTCTCCACAGCCTCGCTCCCAAACCCGAACCTTAAGCTCATCTTTGTTTAGAACTTGGACAAAGCTAACATTGGTTCTTTTGGGAAAAGCCTGGTCGTTTTCGACGATTGGACCTACATAGTCAACTGGAAATTCATCCACATTCTCTACGAATATGATGCAATGAGGGTTGCCCATAGAGAGGCAGGTGATTTTGTAAGGTTCACTGTCAACGTCTAAGTTACAGTTTATACATGTGCCCTCTCCCAGCATAGGAAGCGATGCTCGTGCCCAGTTTGGCGCACCCATATCAACTTTAACAGTTGCGACTTCCTCTCCGTCGAGAGTTAACCAAACATGCTTTATTCCTGAGAGAGTTTCAACCGTAAACTCAGCCTTTTTTGCGATGCCATTTTCGTAGCAGTACTTAGCAAAGCACCGTATGCCGTTGCCACACATTTCTGCTTCGCTACCGTCTGAGTTGAAAATCCTCATCTTGACATCGGAAACCGTTGAGTTGTAGACGAGGAGAAGACCGTCGGCGCCGACTGAGAAGCGTCGTTCACAAATCTTCTTCGCCAAACTGGCGGGATCAGTGATTTTTTGGTCTCGGTCATCAATTACAACGTAGTCGTTGCCTAAACCATGCATTTTCCAAAAACGCATTAGGGATCACTCTGCATTCGTTGACTAGCCATCAAATCGCTTATTTCCTCTCGCTTGCGAACCAACACGTCCTTTCCCTGTCGGATCATAACTTCCGCTGCTCGGGGGCGGGAGTTGTATTGTGAACTCATGCTAAACCCGTAGGCGCCAGTGTTTAGGACAGCTAGTAAATCGCCCTCTTCGACCTCCGGAAGCTGCCGGTCTTTGGCTAGGGCATCGCCTGACTCGCAAATTGGACCCACCACATTGTAGGTTTCCTTGTCAGCTTTCGCCAGTTTGCTGGCAACTAAGATGGTATGGTAGGATCCGTACATTGTTGGGCGAACCAGCGTGTTGAAGCCTGCATCTACGCCGACGTAATTGTGGGCAGGCGTAACCTTAATCGTGTTGACTTTGGTGAGAAGAATACTCGCATCGCAAACCAGATACCTTCCAGGCTCAACACATAGGAACGGCTTTCCTAACCCAAACTCCTTAACCTTAGCTTTGAACGGGGCTATGACCTTATTTGAGAACTCGGTGAGGTCAAGGTCTTTGTCTTCAGGCTTGTAGGGAATGCCAAATCCGCCGCCGATATCGATGAACTCGAAGTCGATGCCTACTTCATCGTGCACTCGTTTTGCAATGCTTAAGAGTTTTTCAACTGCTAACGCAAAAGGCTCAAGCTCTAGGATACCTGAGCCAATATGCATGTGTATACCGAATCGTTCAACCCTTGCCCGCTTCGCAATCGCATAAGCCTGAATGGTTTCTTCTGCCCAGAGCCCAAATTTGGATTCTGGACCAGCAGTTATGCAGTGGCTGTGGTGTCCCGCGCCGACTTCAGGGTTAACACGCACCGATAGAATCGGCGGGACAGTAATCTTTAGCAACCTATCGAGCTCTGATTGGGAATCTATGTTTACTGTAATACCTGCACCTGCGAGGAAAGTTAATTCGTCTGTGCGTACGCTGGTGCCCGTGAATAGGATGCGATCGGGTGTGAATCCGCTACTTAAGCCCATGAAAACTTCGCCAGGACTAACGGTGTCGAGGTAGGCGCCTTCTGACTGCAGAATTCTAAGAACAGTTAGGTTAGTATTGGCTTTGCAAGCATAGTAAACACGCAGGTGTTTGTAGTTGCTGATTAGGGCGTTGTGCAGGCGGTTGTAGTTGTCCCTGATACGCTTCTCGCTCAGAACGTAAAGTGGCGTATCGTGTTTTTCAGCCAATTCCTTTACAGAAAAACCGTCAAAAAAGAGACTACCTTTTCGGTCTTCTAAGGGTTCACGGAGCTTTCTCTTAACCATCCACTCACACCAGATTCTACTGTTACATCAGGAGCCCAATTTAAGCTAAACCATTAGCCACATACAACTCTGCACTAAGAATGCCTCCGCCTGCAGCACCCCTAACCGTGTTGTGTCCAAGGCACATATACTTGAAAGTCATGATGGGATCTTTGCGGATTCTCCCGACGACAACGCTTTGTCCTTTGCCTGCATCTCTGTCGAACCGGGGTTGAGGGCGGTTCTTTTCATGACGAACAATGATTGGCTGGGCTGGAGCAGATGGCAACTTGAGCAGTTGAGGTGCGCCCCTGAAGTCTTCGAATGCTGCCATAATTTGTTCAAGCGATGGGTCTTCGTCTAATTTCACGAATATGGATTCTAAGTGGCCATCTTTTACATTGACTCGGTTGCAGCTGGAGCTAAGCTTGAAATCAGCGTTCTGGATAACTCCGCGGTTAAAGGTTCCAAGTATCTTCAGAGCTTCAGTCTCCATCTTATCCTCTTCACCAGAAATGAAAGGAACGACATTATCGATAATGTCTAGGGAAGCTACGCCCGGATAACCTGCACCGCTGAGTGCTTGCATAGTAGTTACTATAACCTGTCTTAAACCGAATTGCATGAGGGGCTTCAACGTAATTGCCATTTGGATGGTGCTGCAGTTTGGGTCTGTAGAGATAAATCCTTTCCATCCTCGAAGTTGCTGTTGAATCTTGATTAACTCAACATGGTCAGGGTTAATTTCTGGAATGATCAGCGGAACGTCTTTTTCCATTCTGTGAGCACTCGCTTTACTAAATACTGGGTAAAAAGCAGCAAATTCTGCTTCAACAGGTCCAGCTAAATCACCAGGCATTGATGAGAAAATCAAATCTACATCCCCAGCCTGTTCTACGGATACTACATCAGCGTTGACAACGGGCATTTCTGCAATTTCTTTAGGCAGATCCGACTCCATGAGCCAGTTACAAGCGTTATTGTATTTTTTTCCTGCTGACCGCTCTGAAGCGGCTAGCACCTCAATCTTGAACCAAGGATGACCTTGCAGGAGTTGAATGTACCGTTGTCCAACGGCTCCGGTTGCGCCTAATATGGCGACTTTACGTTTATTGGGCATGGGTGTTTCTTCCTTTGCTCTTTTCACTCTGTATGTCGTTGATAAAAAAGTTAATGGTTTTGCTGATTAAGTTAAGCCTAAAACATCTGCCATACTGAACACTTTAGGCTCGTTTCGCTTGCTTAACCATTCAGCCGCATACACGGCGCCTTGTGCAAACACGTCCCGTGAGAATGCAATGTGTTCAATGCGCAGCATTTCGTGTGGACCTGCAACGATGACGTCGTGGATTCCTGGCACTCCGCCTGCACGAATCGCTACCGATTCAAGCTCGGCTGGTTGCCGCGGGCTGATACCTTCCCTACCGTATATTATCTTTGTGTAACCGCGGGCTTGGGAAACTATTTGTTCAAGCTTCTTTGCGGTTCCAGATGGTGCATCCTTCTTGCCTGTGTGATGGATTTCGCTTAAGCTGAAATCATAACCCAGCGGAAACGATTTGAGTCCTTCAGCTAGTTTGAAGAGTATGTTGACGCCTACACTGTAGTTTGGCGAGAACACCGCCGGGATTTTTCCCGACATTGTAGCTACAAGCTTCCGATTTTGTTCGGACGTAAAGCCTGTAGTACCGAGGATTATGCGTTTGCTTTGGTTTGCTACGATTGGGATGTTGATTAATTCGGCAGCTGGCACTGTAAAGCTTATGTAAACGTCGGCGTCTTTGAGGGCTTCGCTTAGTTTGTCGGAGCTGAGGATTTTTGTGTCGGAGTTAGCTATGTTTAATTCTTTTAGACTCCTACCTATGCCAGGAGCTGTGGATGATTCTATAGCGCCTACGATTTGATGGCCCTTTGAAACGGCTTCTCTGATGATGGCGTTGCCCATTCGTCCTGCAGCGCCTGCGACACAGATCTTAACCATAGTAGAGACCTTCCAAGTATTTTTCGTTGTATAGTCTGTCTTTGAGGTCTACGCCAAAGTAGTCGGCAATGGGCTTTAGAATCTGCGGGTTGCTCTCGTAAACTTTTCGCGCGTTAGTTAAGACGACTTCTAAGCCACTTCGAGTCATTTTTCCTAGGGGTTGTCTGCAGGGTCCTGAAGGCATACCCAGTATGTTCATAAGTGTCTTGTAGGCAAGGGGATTACGAGCTTTGCAGGCCACAGGTCCAAAAGGTGTTTGTTCCTGTGTCTTCACAGTTACTATGTTGAAGAGTGGTTGAAGTGCTTGGGAAATTACACTCGCTGCTTCTTCATTACCATCGAGGATGTAGTGTACCATGTCGACAACTGCGCTTGGAGCAACGTTTGAAACGACAGATATAACTCCGCTTGCAGCGATGTCCGGTGAAATCATCATAGTGTAAGTCTTATCGTCGTCTCCAGAGAGGACGTCGAAGTCTTCTCCGCAAAGTTGCCGGGTTAGCTCCATGTTCTTGAGGTCGCCCGTAGCTTCCTTTACGCATCGAACATTCGGGTATTGCTGGTGTAAGATTGCGAGGTCTTGGGGGTAAAGCTGGGTTCCCGTCCTGCCCGGGATGATATATGGGATAACTTGGACTTCTGGGAATTGCTGTGCGATGGGCTCGATGTATTCTCTGCGAATTTCAAGCGAGCTTGGCCCGTTGTAATATGGATCAACTAGCAGGACGGTATTTACGCCAAAGTCGTATGCATGCTTGGTTCCGTCGATGGCTTCTTGGGTTGAGTTGCTGCCCGTGCCCGCTATGGTTAGGCATCTGCTGTTTACGTACTCATGTACTTTTTCGATGACTTTCGTGTGTTCGTTCCAGTCTAAGGTGGGGCTTTCGCCGGTGGTGCCGACGGCTAATACGCCTTTGACGCCGTTTTTTATTTGGAAATCTACCAGTTGCTGTAATCCTTCGTAATCGACTTGCCGATTACGGTTCATAGGAGTTATTAGGGCTGTGTAACAACCGCTGAATGTAACCATTTGTTATTCCTCTTTTGGGTACTGAAGTTTGGTTAACATATATTTAAGCATTACGTTTTTCACACATTTTTTACTAAAAACGTAAATAGCTACGAGTTAACGCTTAAATTCAACCGCAAAGCAACCATTTTCGGAACCGAGCAAAGGCTCAACATAATAAGCAGTAAAGGTTCCATCACAAACGCCATAAATCCTTTCCAAATAACCAACCGCATCCTCAAGATCCAAAGCAGAAGGAATAACCGCCTTAAAATTGTCCGAACGCAAAACCTCCGAAAGCAACCCAACTTCTTTCTTTACAACCTTCAAGCGCAGTGCATTAGGTCCTGACTGAAAAACAACGATTTCACCAGGCTTGGGGTTGCCTTTTCGGACATCAATTGTTTTTTGGCCACTCATTAACCACTGGAATACTTCTTTTTTCGCAAGGAACCAGGGCAATCAAATACCTAAGCCCAGATTGCCATAGCTAGAAGATAAGTATTCGGTCGAAAAACGAATGTGGAATTAAGGTTTAAAAATATTAAAAATGAAAAATGGGTTGAAACGTAGTTTGCTGCTGTGGATTTACCCTTTGCCTTTTTCTTCTTTGCCGAAGTATTTGGTCCACTTTAGTTTGCGTGCGTCCCGTTTGAATGCTAAACTGCTTTTCTTACATTTGCTGGAATCGAACCATAGGATTGAGCCGTCGTTTTTAACGAACATCATGCCTGTGCCAGCTGGGAAATCAGCACCACAGAACGAACATTTTCTCGGTTTTGGCATGACAAATTCTCCAAGTTATTTATCTAGTAATTTTCTTTGCTTCTCGCTCAGTTTCTCGCAGCATCAGAATGTCTTGTGCTCTAACTGGTCCTTTAACGTTGCGTGTAATGATTCTGCCTTTATCTTTGCCTTCCATGATGCGAACGCGGACTTGTGTGATTTCGCCAGTCACGCCTGTGCGACCTATGACTTGAATGACTTCCGACGGAATAAGTTCTTCAGCTGCTTCTTTACTCATTACTGAGTTCCTCGTTTAACCTGGTCAATCCGTGTGACGATTTCTTTGAGTAAGCCTGCTGCTTCTCCTTCTCTTATGATGCAGGCTGCTGCACATGGAACGTCGATGCCGATGGATTTGCCGAGTTGTTCTTTGCTTGGCACGAATACGTATGGTATTTTTCTTTCGTCGCAGAGTAGTGGTAGATGTGCTATAACTTCTGGCGGATCAACATCTTCAGCTATTACTACAAGTTTTGCTTGTGATCGCTCAACAGCTTTCGTAGCTTCGTTTGTTCCTTTCCTAACTGATCCCGATTTTGAAGCAATCGTTAGGGCTTCATAGGCTGCATCTACGATTTCTTTTGGGACTTCATATTTTACATAGAATGGTTTTGACATATTAGCCTCACCCTTTTAAGGCACAGTCTTATCCACGCTTCTTATTTAATAATCTTTCGACTACTAAACCGCATACTTGTCCTTTCGGCTTATAAACAACTTAGAAAACTTTATATAAACTGTTACGGTTTCCTACATGTTTTTCGAGAGGGGAATTGCGTTTGCAAAGATTGGGCAAGGTTTCAAATGTAACTCCATCGCGAAACATGGTGGTAAAAACAGAAAATACCCCGAAAATTGGTTTTGAAGTTGTCGACGAAAACTTGAATGTTGTTGGCAGCGTTTTTGACATTGTAGGACCTGTCTCCGCTCCCTACGCAATAGTTAAGTCAAGCATTAGGGAACCTGAGAAACTAGTGAATAAACCGGTGTACTTGCTTCTCTCGAAAACAAAACGGAGCAAAAGATAATGAGTAGAGCTAGCAAGTTACATGAACAAACAAAAGTAAATCCAGACCAAGTTGCACCTCAAGCAGAACCCCAGAAAGCGCGGGTCTGTCCTGAATGCGGCAGTCTGCGACTTATGCATGATTCTGAAGCAGCCGAGATAGTTTGCATGGACTGTGGCATTGTCGTGCAGCAAAAACTTGCCGACCGTGGACCAGAATGGCGAGCTTTTGATGATGAACAGAGGTCAAAGAGAACTCGTGTTGGGGCGCCACTAACATACACCATTCATGATAAGGGATTATCGACAACGATCGACTGGCATGACCGAGACATCTATGGGAAAAGCCTATCGCCAGGCCAGAAAGCACAAGTTTATCGCCTGCGGAAATGGCAACGCCGCATCAGAGTTTCAGATGCAACTGAACGTAACTTGGCGTTTGCACTATCCGAAATCACAAAGATTTCCAACAACCTTAACCTTCCTAAGAACATTCTTGAAACAGCCTCAGTGATTTACCGCAAAGCAGTAAAAGAAAAGCTTATCCGGGGCAGATCAATCCAAGGCGTCACTTCAGCAGCCATCTATTTAGCGTGCAGACAATGCGGTTTACCCAGAACCCTCGACGAAATCGCTCAATCGTCAGGAGTTAACAAAAAAGAAGTTGGTCGGAGTTATCGTTTCCTAATCCGAGAATTAAACTACTCCATCCCGCCATTACGGCCAAGCCAGTACATAACGAAGTTTTCTAACCAACTCACAATGCAGGGAAAAGTGGAGGAAATCGCCCACAAAATCTTGACCGCAGCAAAGGAACTCAAACTAACCTCAGGTAGGGGACCTACAGGCATCGCCGCTGCAGCAAGCTACGTTGCATCTGTCTTAACGGGTGAACGCAAGACGCAGAGAGAAATCGCTGAGATAGCTCAGGTCACAGAGGTTACTATTAGGAATCGGTACAAGGAACTCGTTGAACGCTTAATGTTCCAGATAAGCATTTAATCCTACATTTTATTTTTTTCAGGTTCTGTCAATGACTTTTTTTGATTCAAAACTTTCCGATAACCCAAAATTAGAAGATTCGATTGCTAAACTCGAAGAAATCCAAGTCGACTTCAAACAAAACCTTGCCAACCTGCACCGAATGATAGAATTGCTCGAGTCCAAGACTGAGTTTCAGGACGACATCGAGATTTTAAAGAAAGATGCTGAGTCAAGAGCCAACGACCTTGAATACGAAGTTAAGCGGTTACAAGAAGACCTCAAGTCAATTCGGGAGTTTTTAGGGATGAATCTGGATAATCATAATTAACACAAAACTTAATTAAGAATAAGTAATTTTTTTAAGCATGCATGTTGCTAATGCTAAGTTATGCCCTATAAATTCACCTTCGACCTCTCAAAGGTCCCGCGTTTCTTCTTCACCGAAATAGCCATGATTAGTTACCAGAAGGGCATGCACAAAAGTTTCCTGACAACCCTTAACGATTTGATTCTCAAATTTAAAATTCAAGAAGCAACCGGACTTAACCTCTCTGACGCCGTGGCCTTGCTTCAGGACCTAATTGATTTACAGGCAATCAACAGCACACAAAGAGGCAAGTTTTTGCAAACCAAGAAGAGAGCAATTTTCCTGCCTCATTGTTCAAGAAAATACATGGATAGTCGTTGCAAAGCTATGTTCAACGCGGACATCCCAAGCTATTCGTGTTCACATTGCTCAGAGGATTGCATGGTAAACAAGGCAGACGTATACGCTAGAAAGAAAGGCTACGACGTTTACCTATTACCTGGTGGTTCCTGCATCCCCAAGATACTTAAAAATAGGCATTATGAGGGAATCGTTGGGGTGGCATGCGGGGAAGAAATGAAAATCATGGGTCCGCTTCTCAACGGCATGAATGTATCGGGGCAAGGAATACCGCTGATAAAGAATGGTTGCGCAAGCACCGTTTTCAACATGGAAACACTCAGAAAAGTGCTCTAATCCGCCAGTCGATTGCTCAATTGGGAGATTAACAGTTAGCAAAGCTTATAATGCCAAACCATACCAAAGAGAACTTGTCTGATATTTATGCCTGATAACAAAACCGCAGCCAAAAAAATAAGAAAAAAAATCTACAGAACCGGCGAGAAATGTCCAGAATCGGGTCTTTGGGCGCATTTCTGCAATGAAAAGGGTGAAAAATCAAACATCCCCCTTTCAAAAAGTGAAACTTTCCCTCCCTGCAGAACTTGCGGTTCAGTTAAATGGACTCTTACGATGGCTGCTTAAGCAACGAAAGTGCATTTGAAATTTTGAGGAGCCATTTTTTCTTAAGTATGAGTTGGTAAAATCTAAGGATCCGACGCCCTTCAATTAAAGCTATTATCTGAAAGGTGAAATGACAGAGAGACCACTCGAAAAGCAATTATTCTTTACCAATAGAATAAAAGCAAAGTAAACAGGTTACTTTACTATTTCTCGTTTCTTCCAGCGCAGGTTCTTGCCCTTGCACTTTCTGCATTTTAGCGCAGTTGCAGCGTTACGTGAGCCACAGTCTCTGCAGATCTTCATGTAAAGGCGGTGTTCTTGCGCTATGGCTTTTTTTACTGGATCTAATATCGGCATTTTATTGTAAACCTTCCGTTTTGGCTAACTCTTTGATAGTTAAGTATCAAATATACCTTTTGTCTGAACTTGTAAATATTGCATTCAACACGAAAACAAACTACTTGATAACTTCAATAGTAACGTAAGACCGGGTATCCTCTATGCCGTCGATGCTGTAGAGTTTTTTTAAGATTTCATCTAGGTTTTCCCGTTCAACAATTATTAGCGCGTCAACTTCTCCTGCAATGCGGAAAGCTCTGGAAACAGCCAATTCATGGATTTGCTCGTAGACCTGGATACGTTTGATGGGGGAAACCTTTAGTAGGATAAATGCGGGAGTGGTGGACACTCCGAGGGCGCTTAAGCCTTTTTCAGTAACGTCGATGAATCCTCTTCCTGTGCGGATGTACCCACGGTTTTTTAGTTTGCGCAGGTGAACGTTTAATGCTTGCCTACTTACGCCGATCTGGCTTGACAATTCGTCTTGTTTCACTCTGAGGGTGTATGTGTTTGTGGATTTGCCTTTCTCGTAGAGAGTTTTTAAGAGTTGTATTGAACGTTTAGTTAATGGCTCCAAATTAGTCACTTTTGTGTTGTTTTGTTAACTTAAACCTTTACAAATAGTTGCATACTTCCTTAAGAATCTGACTCTCAAAAACGCTAACTCGATTCCCACCGAGAAGCAAAAAATTCCAAAATTTTTCGGGGGCTGATTCATTTCCCATGGTTCGTTTTCGTGAAGTGGCTCTAAGAGGTAGGTAATTATTGCTTTTTCATCAGGCAGTTAATATGTTAAAAAACCTTAACTTTTAAGAAAACGGCTGATTTTCCTTCCAGCAATAACACAAACTAAACACCACAACCTATTTATTTTGAAAAAAAGCTTAAGTCAAGCCACTTAAAAGTAAACTAGGAGTGAAGCGGATCGTGACGGAAAACGGCGGCGCAGTCTTAATCGGCAAAAAACCAATAATGAACTACGTCCTTGCATGCATCACATTCTTTCACGGCGGAGCAAAAGAAGTCAGCATCAAAGCACGCGGTCGATCCATCAGCCGAGCAATCGATGTTGCCGAAGTTGTTAGACACAGATTCCTTCCAGATGCAAAAATAAAAAGCATCAGCATCGGAACAGACAAGTTCCTACCACAAGATCAGGAAGATGGTGGCAACACGGCAACCAACGTGAGCACAATCGAAATAACATTGACACGATAAATCACGCTTAAGCTGAACTCCTTCTTTGCAGGAAAAACGACACACAAATGAAAACAGAACTATGCAGTTTCTGCTTAAAAAGTGGCATACTATGCCAAAAATGTTCAGCAAAAGTCAAAGCTGGCGAAATCAGCGACATAGACCTAAAAGTCGCTCGCATACTGCTCTCTATGGAAGAGAAGTATCCATCCCTGCAAAACGTCTGCTTCTACAAGGCTGTTGAGGTTGAAAAAACCTTAGCTATCCTCGTTGGACACGGAGATGTCCCTAAACTTTTGGGTTACGGCGGAAAAATCGTCAAAACCCTCGGTGATGAAACAGGCAAAAACGTACGCGTACTAGAACATGGTGTAGACGACCGCAAATTCCTCGAAGACCTCTTTGTACCCTTCAGCATCTTAACCATCAATACTATCTGGCTTCCAGACGGAACTACTGAAACACGAGTGATCCTCAAGAGGAAACGTGGCGCACAACTACCCTTTGACCTTAAAGCATTAAAGGAAATTGCCAGTAAAGTACGTAAAATGTCCTTACGCGTTGAAATCGCAGATTAAGGTTGGCAAGTAGCATGAACTTGGACTCTATAGGCGACTGGATTAGAACTCACTATACTAGTCAGGTTACACCTGAAAGTGATAGTAAAGAAGTTACTCTTTTTGGTTGGGTCCAAGACATCCGCGACTTGGGTGGAATCCGCTTCATCATTCTGCAGGATCGTGAAGGAACAATCCAGTTAACAATCCCAAAAAAGAGAATTGCTCCTGAAGTTTTAGCTAAATCGGATCTTTTGCAAAAAAGGTTCAGCCTTGGCATTAAGGGCAACGTTAAAAAAACCAACATGACCCCAAGAGGAATCGAAGTTATTCCAAGCGCCATTAAAATCTTCAACATCGCAACCGAACAATTACCCATTGACATAACAGGCAAAACTCCAGCCCTAATTGAATCACGCTTGGATTCACGACCACTCGACCTAACTCAGGAACACAGCTTAGCCACTTTCAAAGTTCAACACATAGCGCTTGAGGCAATCCGCAGCTTCCTTTTCGAGAAGAATTTTTTGGAGGTTCATACCCCAAGAATTATTGCGTCGGCAACTGAAGGCGGCGCTGAACTGTTCAGTGTTGACTACTTCGGTCAAAAAGCCTACCTGGCACAGAGCCCCCAACTCTACAAAGAAGAATTAACCCTCAGTTTTGAGAAAGTGTTCGAAGTTGGACCTTTCTTTCGAGCAGAAGAATCACATACAAGAAGACACCTAAGCGAATTCACGTCTGTAGACATTGAAGCGGCCTTTGCAAACGCCACAGACGTTATGGCGCTTCTTGAACAAGTCATCCATCACGTATGCACCGTTGTTAAAGAGAAATGCACCAAGGAACTCTCGCTACTCAAATACAACTTTGAGGTCCCCACCATGCCATTCAAGCGTTTAACTTATGACCAAGTACTCGAAGACCTCAAAACGCAGGGCGTAATGATTACATGGGGCGAAGACATCCCAACTGAGGCTTTCCGAGTATTAGGCAAGCTTTACCCATTCTTCTACTTCATAACTGACTGGCCCACACACGCCAAAGCCTTCTACATTAAACCACGAACTGATAAACCAGAAATCTGTGAAGGCTTCGATTTGATGTGGCGCTACATCGAGTTGGTTTCAGGCGGCGAACGAATTGCCCAAAAAGATCAACTCATCCAACGGCTACAAGAAAAAGGCCTCAACCCTGAATCGTTCAAGTGTCACCTTCAAGCCTACGATTACGGTATGCCACCACACTCGGGATGGGGTCTGGGACTTGAGCGGTTAACCATGATTTTAACTGGAAACAAGAACATCAGAGAAGTAACCTTATACCCGCGGGACAGAGTTAGGTTAACACCCTAAGAGCCTCTGCAAAACCGCAACCGGTTATTTTCCTTTATTTTCAACTCTTGTTGGCTTGAAAAATCGTCAGTACAATCCGCTCCTGTTAGGAATAGCCCCCCTCTATCGTTTCTGTATATAACGAGCAATTGGAACTCCAATAGGCTCGAAATAACTGGTTGTATTTTTTCAAAACCGCAACCGTTTAATAACCATACAATTAGAAGTCTAACTACAAAATTAAGAGGGCATTCTTGTTGTCCATAAATGATAATTTAGAAAAACTTTCAAACGCCTGCGGAGTCACAGGCAGAGAAAACGAAGTCAAAGACCTTATGATTCAACTCCTCAAACCGTACGCTGACGAAATCCAAGTAGATAAAATGGAAAATGTCATAGCCATCAAAAATGGCAAAGCCAAAGCACCCAAGATCATGTTGGCGGCACACATGGACGAAGTTGGCTTGATGGTAAAAACCATAACAAAAGACGGGTTTCTGCAATTCTCAAAGATGGGCGGCATTGACGACCGCATCCTCCCAGCACAAAAAGTAGCCGTATACACAAAAAAAGGCATTTACCCAGGCATAATAGGCTCGAAGCCGCCGCATATCCAGAAAGAAGAGGAACGCAAGAAAATCTTGGCGTACGATGACCTCTTCATTGACGTGGGCGCAGAAAACAAAGAAGATGCTGCGGGCATGGGTATAGCAATCGGGGATCCGGTAGCCTTCGACATAAAATACGTCAAACTGGGCAAGGATGCTGTAATAGGCAAAGCCTTCGATAATCGAGCTGGATGTATAACAATGGTTGAAACTCTTAAGCTCCTCAAAAAAACCGAGTGCACCGTCTGCGCCGTTGGCACTGTCCAAGAAGAAGTTGGGTTGCGCGGAGCTGCAACAGCTGCCTTTGGGGTTGACCCAGACCTCGCTATTGCCTTAGACGTCACAATCGCAGGCGATGTGCCGGGCGTTAGAGAATTCGACACCACCGTGAAGATGGGTAAAGGACCCGCCCTAACTATCTCCGACTCGGGGATAATTACGCATCCGAAGGTTTTGCGGTGGCTTATAGATTCGGCTGAGGAAGAAAAAATTCCCTTCCAAATCGAATCAGGTTTATTGGGCAGTACAGACGCAGCACGAATCTCCATCACCCGTCAAGGAATCCCCAGTGGAAACGTATCTATCGCCACACGCTACATTCACAGTCCAGTCGGCATGCTTAGCCTAAAAGACATAGAAAACGGTGCAAAACTAACCGCAGCAGCAATCCAGAAAGCTACAAAATATTTTTAGTCTCAATTGTTTGCGCAATTGTTTTAATTCTTCCCCTTTCTATCTCTAATGTTGATTTGGCATGAGCAAACCTGACAAATTCGCGGGAAAATTTGATTTTTTGGAGCACACAGCAGACGTCTACGTTAGAGCACATGGTAAAACCATGGAGGAAGCCTACGAAAACGCCGCCTTGTCAATGTTTGAAACTATTACTGATACAGACAAAATTGCCCCCACGGTGGAAGATAGTCTTGAAGTTGAAGCCGAAGACCAATACGCTCTGCTCTACAATTGGTTAGAAGCGGTGCTGGTAAAATCTGAAACGTTGGATATGCTATATTCAAAATTTCATATAACCGGCTGGAAAGAAACAGCAGAAAAATTTATGTTCAAAGCGAAAATTTGGGGAGAAAAATTTGACCCCAAAAAGCACCCGCAGAAAGTCGCGGTTAAAGCAGTAACCTACCACCGCATGGTAATTATCCGTGAGATGGACCGGGTGATTTTGGAGTTTATCCTCGACATCTAAACAAGCTTTAGCTTCTTTAGTTCCGAGAAGAGTTTTTCAACCATGGGTTCTGGCGGTTGGTCGAGGGTTTTTGTTTCAAGCTCTATGAAGGGAACCTTCTTTTCTTTGTAGTACGCTATCAGCGGGGTTGTCTGTTCCCGATACACTTTTAGTCGGTTTTTGATGGTTTCAGGGTTGTCGTCTGCTCGTTGATAAAGTGGTCCATCACATTTGTCGCAGACACCTTCTACTTTTGGCTTAAGGAATTTCACGTTGTAGACTGTTCCGCAGTTTTTACAGATTCTGCGTGTAGATAAGCGCTCGATGATTATCCAGTCGGGAACGTTTAGCTGCATTATAACGTCAATTGGTGTTATTGTATCGAGTTTCTTTGCTTGGTCAAGCGTGCGTGGATAACCGTCTAGAATGAAGCCTTTTCCCTTAGAAATCTTGGACAGATGCTCCTTTAACACTTCAACGACAACGTCGTCTGGGACCAATGCACCTTTTTCCATGTAACTCTTAACCTTCCGTGCAAGATCGGAGTTTTCCTTGATTAATTCCCGGAAAATATCGCCCATAGAAATAACGTCAACGCCAAGTTTAGTCTGAAGCCGAGAGGCGTAAGTGCCTTTTCCTGCACCTGGAGCTCCAAAGATAATCGCTTTCAACATAGATTTCACCTGTGTCTCTTCTGATACAAGCACAATCTATAATTAAATTTTGTGCCTGCTCGATTTTCAAGGAAATATTTATGCTACAATCTCTAAACAAGAATGTAAAGGTGTAAGGTTTGAATACTAAAGAAATCGGGAAAAACCTCTTCATGGTTGATCTAGAAACGGGAGGTTTCAAAAACCTAATCTGTAGTTACATTATAAAGGGTAAAAAACCCTTTTTGGTCGAGGCAGGTCCAACCAATTCCATCCCAAACCTGATTAGTGGATTGAAGGAGCTTGACGTGAAATTTGAGGATGTGGAGTACGTTGCTGTGACACACGTGCACTTAGACCACGGCGGCGGGGTGGGCACGTTGTTGAAGTCTTTGCCAAACGCAAAAGTCATAGTTCACCCCCGGGGCATGCCGCACCTCATCGACCCCCAACGCCTTTGGCGCTCTGCTCAGACGGTTTTGGGATTCGTCAGCGAAATCTTTGGCAAACCAGATCCCGTCCCCAAAGACCGAATAATTCCCATGACGGATGGCGCTTTTGACTTAGGCTTTGGTGCAAAATTGGCGGTTACCGAAACGGTTGGACACGCTTCGCACAACCTGAGTTTCCAAGAATCCTTCAATGGCGGCGTTTTCCCTGGCGATGCTGCAGGCACTTATCTCCCAGAATTCGACGTGGTCGTTCCGACTACTCCACCGCCCTTCTATTTGGATTCAGCCTTGGCTTCTCTTGATAGAATCGTCAGTCTAAACCCAACCGTACTTTACTTTAGCCATTTCGGAAAAGCAACCAACGCAGTGCAACGGCTTGAGGATTATAAGATTCAGCTTCAACTTTGGGCAGACATCGCTGAGAATGGAGTTAAGAAAAATCAAAGTTTAGAAGAAATCCGCGACCGCATAGTTTCCGAAGACAAAGTAATGAACCGAATTGTTGGCTTTGTCAAAGCGCATCGAATCTATTCTAAAACCATGTTGGAAAACTGTGTCTTGGGCTTTATCGGGTACGCCAAACAAAAACATGGCTCATAAATGTTTTATAGTCTCATCCATCTTTTGTGTTCAAAGGTGAAGGTTTTGGGTGAAAGTGAAAGTAGAGGAGCTCCCGAGCGGGTTCCGTTAGAGAAAGTTAATGATTACATGTGGCAGATTCCCAAGTACAAGCCTGAGATGCGGGTTCCAGGTATGGTTTTTGCTAACCAAGTGCTTCTGGAGAAAATGAAGACTGACCGCACGCTTTGGCAATGCTCAAACGTGGCTCAGTTACCCGGCATCTACAAACACGCGATTACGCTTCCGGATGGGCATGAAGGCTATGGCTTTCCAATTGGCGGAGTTGCGGCAACTGACTATGAAAATGGCGTCATTAGCCCAGGCGGAGTCGGCTACGACATTAACTGTGGCGTTCGCCTGCTGTCAACAACGCTTACAGAAAAGGATGTTCGACCCAAACTCGCGCCTTTAGCCGAAACTATCTTCCGAAACGTCCCGTCTGGACTTGGAAGCCGACGAAAAGATCTCACTATATCCAACCGCGACCTAGAAAAGTTAGCATCTGAAGGCGTGCAATGGCTCATTGACCGCGGATTAGGCTGGGCCGAAGATGCAAAGCACTGCGAAGAAAACGGGCACATGGCAAACGCCAACCCCGACAAGGTTTCAAACACCGCAAAAAACCGAGGATTAACCCAAATCGGCACGTTGGGCTCAGGTAATCATTTTTTGGAAATCCAAAAAGTTGACAAAATCTTTAACGTGAAAACTGCCAAAGCCTTCGGTATTACTCAGGAGGGTCAAGTTACAGTTATGATTCATTGCGGTTCAAGAGGTTACGGTCACCAAGTCTGCTCCGACTATCTCCGCGTAATGGAGCACGCCGTGCAAAAATATAAAATCTCCCTGCCCGACCGAGAATTAGCCTGCGCCCCAGGTAACAGCAGCGAAGCCAAAGATTACATCGAAGCAATGGCTTGCGCCGTCAACTACGCTTTTTGTAATCGACAGGCGATTATGCATTGGGTCCGCCAGAGTTTCCAGCAAGTTTACGGTCAAGACCCAGAGAAATTCGGCTTGAACCTCGTCTACGATGTTGCTCACAACATAGCTAAAGTCGAAACCCACAACATCGATGGCGGCCAAAAGAAGGTTTGGGTTCACCGTAAAGGAGCCACACGAGCTTTCCCAGCAGGTCACCCCGACATTCCCGACGATTACCGTAGCGAAGGACAACCGGTCCTAATTCCAGGCAGCATGGGCACTAGCTCTTGGGTTCTGGTGGGTTCGCAAAAGGCGATGGATCTGACTTTTGGTTCCACAGCTCATGGTGCAGGCAGGATGATGAGTCGCTCAGCAGCTAAGCGGCAGTATTGGGGTAACGACATAAAGACTGGTCTGGAGAAGCGGGGCATTGTGGTTCGCGCCGCGAGTGCATCAGTATTAGCTGAGGAAGCTGACCCAGCCTACAAGAACGTGGACATAGTTGCTGACGTTAGCGACAAGGTTGGCATCGCAACTAAGGTTGCGAGGCTGGTTCCGCTGGCAGTTGTGAAGGGCTAAGCCCCTTTTTTGCTTTTTTTCCTATTTTTTGTTTGGGTTTGATTTGGGTAATCGTATATTTACGGCCAATCAAAGTCAGTAGAAAACAGTTCAATGCAAGTTGGAACGGCGTTTGGGAAAGAATCAAATTAGGCTAAGGTACAGCGGGTTCGTAGTTTTCACAACCCAGTTGCTAGGTGTCATTACTGGCCTAATTTTTACGCTCCTCCTCACTCGTAGCATGACTGCCCAACAGTTTGGTATATGGACAAACATCTTCGATTACATCCCCTACTTCATATTGTTCAGCGGCACCCTACCGTTTTGGGTCACAAGGTTTACAGCTAGAAAGAAAGCGGGAACCGTAAAAACCAGCGTTTTCGGCCAATTAACGATTGCTCTGGCATCCATGATAGTGTATTTGCCTGCGATTTTTTTGATTTCAAACGCCATCGGGACCACAGCCTACTTGCCCATCTACCTTATCGCAGGTCTCTCGATCTTGACCTCTTACATGGTTATCATTTTTGAGTCAATTCTACAAGCTACCGAGCCGCAAGCAACTGGCTACGGCTTCATCATCCAAGAAATAGTCAAAGTCGCTGTGGCTTTAGTTGTAATCTTAGTTTTTAAGCAAATCTTTCTCGGAGCGATATTAGCGTTGGTCCTTGCTCCAGCCGTACAAGTCCTATATTATGGTTATCTCTTGTCTGATTACTTGAAGGAAAAAGCAAATTGGAGCTACTTAAAAGAGTGGCTTAAGGGCTCACCAGCCATCCTCTACAACGCCATCGGCGGCCAGTTGCTCTCGTTTTTCTTTATCTTGCTCTTCTTGTATGGCGGGGCAGAGGGCCGAGCATACTACCAAGCTGCCTTGAGCTTTACCACTATAGTGGGGTATGCTTCATCACTAGCAGTCGCGGTTTATCCGAAACTTTTAGCTAACTCTTGCTCAGAAGAAGAGGTAGGCATGTCTTTTAGGACAGTTTTGATGTTGGCAATCCCACTTGCTACCCTAACAATGATTATGGCTACCTCGTTTCTAACTGTCCTAAACATAGCATATACCGTAGCTTGGCCTGTCTTGGTTGTTTTAACGGTTGATACATTAATCGTCTTAGTATACAATTTCCATTCTTCTTGTCTTATGGGCGTAGAAGCCTTCGACGCTGAAGGAAGAATTGCCCTACATAAACTCGTCAAGAGCAAAATCTTCAAACTATTCAGCATCCCCTACATTCAAGCTGCAGTCTTGCTGCCCGTAACGTATTACATTCTAACTCAATTTCCACTAGCTAATCCTGTGCAGGCAACAGTTGCAGTAGTAGCAATACTCATCGGTGTCCATTTGGGAACCTTCATCGGACTAAAAATCTTCATGCGAAACATAATACACGTACCCATAGCTTGGAAAAGCATAACCAAATATGTCCTAGCAGCTTTACTGATGGCTATTGTTCTCTACCTTATTCCAGCCACAACAACACTTTTAATGACAATTTCTAAAACTGTCGGGGGCTTCGCGCTCTACGTTGGCTTACTGTTGCTTATCGATGCACAAGCTAGGGATCTTGTACGATTGATATGGAAAGAAATTTCTGTCACCCTAAAACAGTTGATCCATCGGACAGATGTTTTAGGCGGAACTGGTTCCGGAACAAGTGAAAATCAATATGTTTAAAAGTACACACTTAGGTTAAGCGGTTTTAGGTTGATTTAGCATTGAAAGATGAATGTGGAATATGCGGGAGAGTTATGCGCACGACGTACATGCGGCAATGTCAACGCTGCAAGAAACTGTTCTGCCGAGACTGCATGACACCCGACGTTGCCACAGGCGACCCAATGGCGATGCTTTGTCTACACTGCGCAAGACGAGTAGTTTCGCCCCAAACTGTCTCCAAATACGGCGGACTTGAAGGCCACTTAAAGTTTAGAGCCGCCTTTACAGATACCGTTAAGCTCACGTTTGCACGCATTGATGGGTTAATCGGTGCCAACCTTCCGATGGCTGCTTACCGCGACATTGCCTGGTGGAGTAATACATCTTCGAGTGCTCATGCGAAGGCTTGGCTGAATGGGGGCTGGGAAGTGCAAGAGGTCAACTTCAAAGAAGGGTACGCAGTATTCAAGAAAGTCAGGAAGGTAGCTTTCAAGAAATCCAAGAAAAAACTTGAGATTACCCAGCCGTTTACCCCCGTGCCTGTGCATAAACCAAGATCAAAGATTCCGTCGAATACAAAAGTTTCCAGACTTTATGCGAGAATCAAGAATCTCGAGCGGCAAAGAGCCATGCCCCGCCAGCCAGTGAGAGGTCTCAAATTCAAGTCTTCGCAGTATCAGAAACGGCTTTATAAAAACGATGAAAAACCACAATAGCTTCCCTTTGCATATGGGTTTGCGGTGTCCCTTTGCTTGAGCGCGTGGTTAACTTAAAAATCGAAGAAGCCTATCCAAAATTCAAAGCTGCTTTAACCGCTAAGGATTGCAAAGTTATTTCTGAAGAGGCATTGAGTAAATTTTTTTTTAAACAGGGTTCACTTTGGGGGATATCTCCAAAAACAGCTAAAAAAAATATTATTGTGCACTTTGAACAAGACGGTGAGCGAACACGGATAAAATTTTCTTCTAAGCTATCATCTGACTGGAAAAATATAACTATAATCGGCTGCTTGTTTGCGGCAGTTCTTGTGGGCTTATGCATTTGGATGGCTAGGGATTTAAGTGCGTTCACTGCGACTAACGTGCCTGGTTTTTGGGGTTGGCTTGTCACGGTTAATGGGAACATTGATTTGGCGGCAGCCCAAGCATTCGTCCATTTGACGTGGGGATTAGCAGGTTTTCTATCTTTTATAATAGTGTTGGAAGCCGCCATCGTGGTTTATTCTCAATCCAAAATTAACTCATTCGCCGAAGAAGCACTCAAGGAAATTTGCTAGGTTGTTATCCTATTTGTTTGCCGCATTTCTCACAATACACAGCGTACATTTTGTTGTTTGAACCACAAAAGATGCAGAACTTGAATTCTTCTGAAGGGGCACCATCATTTTGCAGAGCGACCGTTTCAGGAGAAGGAGATGGCTCATTATTTTGGGATAGCTTTTGTTTTCTTACTGACCAAACAGCAAGAATCACTGAAGCGACAATTGCAAACAGGACAATCACAAAAAATACGGGGTTTTCTGCGATTAAGTTAAATGATAAAGGCAGAACTGGTTGAACGCTTGGTCCAGAGACATCGGGAGAACCAGATATTGTGGGATTTGGGTCTAAAGGTGCTGAGGTTGGTGTCGGTCGCGAAGTTGTTATGCTTTGGGGATTAGGTAGGGATGGCTCAGTAGTCGGTGTTACCTCGATATCAGGAATGTACTGTTTGCTTAGGTCTATACTATAAACGTAAGCAGTCTTACCTTGGAATTCATCAGGCAACTGTCCAATGGTGAAGCCTACTCCTGTAGTTTCAGCATAATAGTATGTTTGATTGTTGTACGGCCAATATGTACCATGAAGTCCATCACCTAGAACTCCAACAGCTAAATGATCCGTCGGATTAATGAAAACTGCACCGTCACCCAAACTTAGGATTAATGTAGCATAAAGTATGGCTTTGCAATCGCAATCTCCAGTTTGGTCTACTAGAGTTTCAATCGGGAATCTTGGGTACTCTTCATGCCCTGTTGTGTTAAGATCAGAGTTGTAATTAATACTTTGGACAAAAGCTAAAACAAAGTTTGCTTGCTCGTAGGAATTGTACCCGAGTTGTGTTGTAGTTTCATTTAGCCTTTCAGCCAAATTCTGGATATATGTATCTCTGGTCGTGATCATCATGTCATAGCCAGCTGGTCCATCGCGTGTTCGAGTGGAGTCTGGAACGGATTTGTAAACGTTGTAGAGGTCCTGAGGAATGCTAAGGTTCCAGTCCCAATGTTTCCCGTTATAATCCCATGAGAATGACCGATCATAGTACGTGTCGGCTTGTGCAGCTACCGTGTGAGAAAGCAATATAGGGGCAGATATGATTAGCGTCAAAAATACAATAATTAACAGTCTGCTTGGTTTCTGTTTCAGCGACAGTCGACTCATCGTTACCATTTCGATGTGGTAATGTTCATATTCTACCGTTTAAAACTTGTCCCAAATCATTATTCAATTGGGAGTTGATGAACACAAGGACAAAGTGGTTAGCATATTACAAGTTGGGAAATATGTTGTAGAAGATTATTTTTGTTTGATTATACCGTAACTCTGCTTTTTCCAAGCGTCTCTAAACTTGTTGTAGTAGTCTATGGGTTGGAAAACAGGTGCATAAGTTAACTGCCATTCAAGCCCGCATTTACATACTGCATAGACCTGCTTGTTTTTGGTATCTTGGCAAATCTGCAACAGTTCTTTTCGGCATTTTGGGCAATAGTATGGTCCATTCACCATTTGTTTAGCGTCTTTGGTTAGGATTTTCATGCGGCTGCCCGGAATTTTATGCCTATCCTTTCCTGAACTCATCGTTTTCAACCTAACTATCAATTAAACATGAGCCATCAGCAAGATATAGTATTCCATTAAAAACAAGAATTTCATTTATGGAAGAGCAAAAGTACTTGGAACTAAGAATAAAAAGTAATCTTTCCATATTAAGAAAATAGTGGCTGGCGGGTTTATTTATTATAGAAACAGGCTTATCGTTTTGTTTATAGAGAACATAAAATAGCCTCGCCTAGGACACGAAGAAGAATTAGAGCGTATAAGGGCTGATTAACACATTATTACTTATTTTAGATTCATAAAACTCATATTCTTTTTAGAGCAAAGAAAAGTTGATACATATGGCTCATTGTCCTAGTTGTGGCAAAATAGTTGAAAAACCCTCAAGCACCCTAAAGAATCAATGCTTTACTATAGAGGCATATAATTGTGGAAGATGCCACCATAACTTCAAGGTCACAGTCAATAAATCAGTATATATCATATAATTTCCATATCTCAAAAATAGTTCTTAAGGGGTCATTATATAGCTCCTCCAGCGCTCCAGTCATCTCCAATCAGAAGGAATTGGTATGAAGATTAAATGTGTAGAGTTATTATGTCAATGTAAGAAGTCAGGGATAGCACAAATCTTTCTAAACAAAGAAGGCACCATTAAGAATGGACGGATTCGCCATTATTCTCATGCTATCGCATTTACCCACAAGCCACAATTTACCTATTGCAAACAGAATACTTTGAATCTCTGAAAACTTTATTAAAAACTCAAGGTATTTCTCTGAATACTGAAAAGGCATTGTGTGGTCAAATAGGTCAAAGTAAAACTGAAAAAGACCATGACCTGATAAAACCTGAAAATAGCCTTAGTCAGCAAAATACATGCGGCCGTCGTCTAGTCTGGTTTAGGACTTTAGCCTTCCAAGCTAATGATCCCGGGTTCAAATCCCGGCGACCGCACCAATCTCTTACTTTTAAATTTCTGCTTAGAGAAAATCATTGACTGATTGATCGACTTGATACGGTAAATGTTATAAAACAAACCTAGCGCCTTAATGTTGTAGGTGACTTGGTGGCTAGATCAATCCCCCGTAAAGTAATCTATTTGGTCATAGCGTGGGTTTTGATGGTTAGCTACCAGATTTTTACTCGAACTGCCTTAACCACCGTTGCCTCTTCTTTTGGAAGTTTTGTTCCCTCGATGGCTTCATTTATCAATTCAAACGCAGACACAACAATTTTCATCTGTTCGTTTGCTTGGATGTTTGTCCTATCAGCTCTTATCTCAATCATCATGTTTGGTAGAGAAAGACGACTTACCATCCAATTCATAGTAAGCTTAGCTCTAACCCTTACTGGCTCAGCTTTGCTTGGCCTGATACAGGTTGCTGGAATAGACTTATCAAACCCAACGGTGCTATCACGGCCCTTCGCTACATTATTTGGCAACGTATTTTTCGCATTTTTCTACCTTGCGCTCCCATTCATCTTCATGGTGGCGGTAGATTTGGGGATAATGAAAATAAAAAAATAACCCGGTATCTAAGCGAAAAGGTGAAAAGCAACGTACACTGAATTAGAAGTAACATAGGTGAACTTTGAAAATGAGCGATGTAAATATGGCAACCATACAGTTATGTGGCGATAAACAAAACTTCATCCTTGACAAAAAAGACTTCAAAACAGGCAGCAAAGGCTACTATGGAACAGGCAAGATGGTCGCGGGCGGAAAAAGATACCAGATAGGCATTCAAGTTGTCGAAATCGGTTCTAAGCCTAAAGAGAAAGAAGAAAAGAAATAGAATTAACCTAATTTTTTATCCGTTTTTTTGTTTACGGGACAATTGATGCACTGATTATTGTTACACTTGTACGTGGCTTGTCATTTGAGCCTGTTGGTACTTTGGCGATTTTGTCTACGATATCCATTCCAGAAATGACTTTGCCGAACGCTGGGTGCTTGCTGTCTAAGAAGTTGTTGTTGACTTGGTTAATGAAGAATTGACTACTTCCTGTGTTTGGACCCGCATTCGCCATCGAGATTGTGCCACGGTCGTTGCGGTTTGTTTTTGTAAATTCGTCTTTAATTTCGGGGATTGATGGGTCGCCGTAGCCTGTTCCAGTTGGGTCACCGCCCTGAATCATGAATCCTGGAATAACACGGTGGAAAATAGTGCCGTTGAAGGTTCCTTGTTGAACAAGTTTTTTGAAGTTGCTAGTGGTGATTGGCATATCATTTCGTAGAGCGATTGTTATGTCGCCCATGCTTGTGTGGAGTAGAACTTTGGTTTCAGGTTGATTTGTTGATTGTCCTGACATAATATAATCCCAGAAATAGATTTGTATGAAACCTAATATGCCTATTGCACATCACAGGCGATTGTGATTTGTACTTAGTTTTATTTTTGTTCTCAAAAAGTAGCCAAATCAGTTATTGAGAAGGAAAAGGTCACAGGAAGTTTTAACTTAACAAAAAATTTTAAAGAAAAATAAGAGAATTTTAGTTAAGGTATGACAGTTGCTTTTAGCACTGTTACTGGATTTATCGGTGTGCTGTTTGCTTCGTAGGCATTCGAGGTTACTGGTGCGTTAGCTATTGCGTCAACTACGCTCTGTCCAGCGATTACTTTTCCAAAGACGGCGTAGGTTGAATCGAAAGTAGGACCACTATTCACTCCGTTATTTGCGACGTTTATGAAGAATTGGCTTGTTGCCGAGTTTGGATCACTGGTTTTAGCCATAGCTACAGTGTAGGGTAAGTTGTGATTGTTGTTTCCTATTTCGTCGGGAATCGTTGCAACGTTGGCACTGCTGTTTTGTCCGCCTTGAATCATAAAGCCTGCAATGACACGGTGGAATATTGTGCCAGCATATATGCCCTTATTCACAAGGTTAACGAAGTTGGTTGTTGTGATTGGTTTATCATTTCGCATCTCGAGAGTAATGTTTCCCACGCTAGTTTGAAGCAGAACTTTTGTTCCGCCAACGTACAATGGGTCAGTTTCACCGGTGGGAGATGTTGTAGGTGAGGGATTTGGAGTTGGAGTTCCATTGAAAGTGGTTGGAGCAGGTGTGGGAGTTGGCGTGGGCAAGACGTTTCCGGGTTGATTTGACCGCCCAAGGACAACGTATGCCCCGATACCGACTAGCATTATGGCGATTATGCCTATTGCAAAGAAGAATGTCTTGTTGGATTTGTGTTTAGATTTGTTATTTTTATTGGGAGCCATGTCCAAGTAGTCAGCGGCTTTTCATATAAGATTTTTCCCAATTTCACTAAGAAAGGCGTTTTGCTGGTTTGAGCAGCTTAGAAACAAAATTATAATGCAAAATTTCTTTAACTCAAGACACCCAATCAAAATTGACCGCTAAATGAAACTAATGCCCCCCGCTGTTTTGCTTCTGTTCTTTTTGCTTCTTGCAAGCGCCAACGCCACTGGTCTCAAAACATATGCGACAGGAGTAGTGAACGGCGATTATTTCACCTACGAAATGTACGGGGTATTCACTTCCAACCGCTCAAACACTACATTAGTGATTCCACAGTTCGAATACAACAACACAGAGTGGGTTAGAATAAACATAACAGATGTTGAGAGCTCAATGGTTTATCAGGTTTACACTCTGCACTTCAAGAATGGAAGCGAAACCGAGTTTAACTATGAAAACAACATAAATCCTGATAATCAAAGCAGTGTTTTCTCTGGGCAATCTGTTCCAATCTGCGCAACCAATATGGGTGCAGGCGATCGAATCCCAACTGCCGAATTAACCATAAATAATACCACGAGCCGTACCTATACTGGCGGTTTAAGGCAGATAAACCATGTCGAATGGAATAGCACCGATGATTGGGGCAACTGCTATTTTGACAGGGAAACGGGTATGCCAGTTGAGTTTCTGCGAACCCACAGATTCACCAATAACGACACTGGCGAAGTCGTTTTGAAGACAGATGTGATAAACTTAATCAACACCAACAGATGGCAAATTAGTGCCGCTCCATCGCCCCTAGCTTTGTATTTTGTTGTTTTAACTGCAGGCATCCTTGTGTTCTTTTCCTCAGTTGTGTTGACTTACCGTCTTGTTTCTAGAAAAAGACATAATAGCGCTGTCGCTGCTGAAACCGCAAATTACAAATAAATACACCCTGCACCTACTTTCTGCTTAGGGCAAGATTGCAATGACTGATGTTGTGTTTGTCTTTGAGGTTCACCAACCCCACAGATTGAGGCGTAACCTGTTTTGGGAAGGCAAAGTTTTCAGGCGCTTATCAAAAAATGAGTTATTCGATTACTACTTTGACACAGAGGTTGATAGAGAAATCTTCAAGCGCGCAGCTCGCAAATGTTATTTTCCCTCAAACCAAATCATCCTTGACGTCATAGATAGACACAAGCACGATCGCAAGCAAGCCAAATTCTCATTTAGCGTGTCAGGGGTTTTTCTTGAACAATGCGAGATGTTTGACAAGGACCTGCTTGAAAGTTTTAGGCAACTCGCAACTACAGGATGCGTGGAGCTGTTGGACCAAACCTACTATCACTCAATCGCCAGTCTCTACCCCGAAAAAGAAGAATTCATTGCTCAGGTTGCAATGCACAAGCAGATCACAAAGGATTTGCTCGGCTATACACCACGGATTTTTGAGAACACAGAGTTGCTCTACAACAACACCATCGCCAAAACCGTTGAAGACATGGGGTACAAAGGCATTTATACTGAAGGCGTAGAGAAGACTCTAGGAGAAAAATCGCCCAACTACATTTACACTCCAAAAGGCGCCAAGAAAATCCGAGTTCTGCTCCGCAACTACAAGTTAACCGATGACATAGGTTTTAGGTTTTCAGCGCGTTGGTGGCCAGAGTGGCCCCTAACAGCGGACAAGTATGCACGTTGGTTAGCTGAAACCAAGGGCGAATGCATCAACATTTTCCCTGACTACGAAACCTTCGGTGAACACCATTGGCCCGAAACAGGCATCCACAGTTTCCTCCAGCATTTGCCAGACGAGATTTTGAAGTATGACCACCTCAAGATGGCTACGCCTTCTGAAGTGGTTGATAAACATGTTTCGGCAGGAGAAGTTGATGTTCCTGAAGCTGAGGGTACGGTTTCTTGGGCAGATATAAAACGCGACCAATCGGGTTGGCTTGGCAACGTTATGCAATGGGCATACTACACGACTCTTCGCAAGCTGGAACCGTTCATAAAAGAAGCCGAAGATCACACGTTTTTGAAGTTGTGGCGTGACTTCCAAACAAGCGACCACTTATATTACATGTTTACCGCAGGCGGGGGACCAGGAGAAGTTCACTCATACTTCAGCCCCTACGAATCGCCGATGGATGCATTCGTCGCTGCACAGACGCTGCTCAACGATTTTGAAGCCCGATTGAGAATGTTTATCTTGACAGCTAACGAGCCCTTCTTATTCTACACAGGCGTTGGAAAAGAGTTTTACACGGGCGAAATGGCGTGGGGTCTGAAAGGCTTTGTGAAAGCACTTCAGGCAGTAAACGTAAAAGCCATCGAATTCCACGTTGGCAACGGAGACTTTGAAAGCTGGGCAAAAAGTTCGCTTAAAGACCAGAAACTTGCAGCAAAACTAAAAGAAATCGCCGTTTCTGAACAAAAAGATGAAAAATTGAGAAAAACCATAGTTGACATAGCAAAAAAGCGGTATATTACCCAAAGCAAGGAATTACAGGATGCAACCCAACTCTTCTAAGAAAACCTGTCTCGTATGCGTTTATAAGATAAGTCGCTGTACAATTGTTTAGCAGGGTGCAATTAAAATGAGAGAAGAGCTTCCGTTTCCCGATAAAGTCTTGCAGACACTGCATAATCTGTGCGCAACCGCTGCCGATTTAGCTAGAAGAGGCGAAGAAGTCGCACGACTTTTGCAGAAAGACCCCAGCGAAATCGAGGGCATTTTAGACAGATACAAATCTGAGGGTTTCGCTGAAAGCTTCTATGATAACGAAGGTAAGAAAAGGTACTATCTAAATGGACGAGGAATAATTAAGGTCTGTTCGCTCTTCACATAGTGGAAACATCTATGCGTGTCATCATTTTTTCTTGGGAGTATCCGCCTAGAGTAGTAGGTCAACTCTCAGGTTACGTCAGCGCCTTGTCCACCCAACTTGCCAACAACAAAGTAGACGTTAACGTTGTAACATACGATGACTCCGCAACAGGCCGAACGCAAGAATCCAGCGGCGTAAAAGCCTTCAGAGTTGCTAACCCTGTGCGCAATCACATCGGCGTTTTAAGTTGGGTCTTAACGCTCAACCAAGAAGTTGAACGGGTTGCTGCAGACATCTACTACGAATCAAATAAACAGGTGGACCTCATAGACGTCCATGATTGGCATTTTATTCCAGCAGCCGTAACCCTCAAGAACGGTCTGGGCATACCCTTTGTTTACTCAGTGGAAAGCCTCGAAGATCATCGTTCTCCAAATGCTAACGCTTCCTACAACATGGCGATTAAAAGTATAGAGTGGCTGGGTTTCTTTGAAGCCGCAGCAGTAGTGGTGAAGTCTGAGTGGATGAAGGATGAAGTTGAGCGAATTTACAAGGTTCCTAAAGAAAAAATTACCGTTGTTCCCATAGACCTCACTTCTCTAGTGGCAGATGTTCTAATATTGTTCAGCAAAGTGGCGGAGGCAAAAAAGAATGAAACATAAATTAACCGTCATGATGCTAAGCTGGGAGTATCCTCCCAGAGTTATCGGAGGCATATCCCCCCACATCTACTTCTTATCCAAATACTTGGCTAAACAAGACGTAAAAGTCTACGTGGTAACCTGCGATTTCCCAGGTGCCCCCGCCCACGAAGTAATCGACGACGTGGAAGTCTACCGAATAGACTCGTACAAGAACCCCTCACCAGACTTCGCCACGTGGGTTTACTTGATGAACATGAACATGCAGAAAGAAACCGCTGCACTAACAAGAAAAATCGCGGATAAAATCGATGTGTTCCATGCACATGATTGGCTCGTGGCAAATGCAGGCATCGGCTTGAAGCATGTTTTCAGAAAACCCCTTTTGGTAACCATGCACTCGACTGAGATGGGCAGAAGAGATGGATTACATACCACTGCCGAAAAAATGATTCATGAAACCGAAGCATGGCTCACCTACGAAGCATGGAAAGTAATTTGCTGTAGCGACTATATGATTTCCCACGTAAAATACACTTTTGGTTTGCCAAGCGACAAATTAGTCATGGTTCCAAACGGCGTAAACATTCAGAACTACGTTAGCGATGAAGACTTAAGCCAATTCCGTAGCAAGTTTGCCCTGCCAGAAGAAAAAATCGTTCTCTTCGTCGGACGCTTAGTCTACGAAAAAGGCATCCACGTCCTAATCAACGCTGTACCCAAGGTTCTAAGCAAAGTAAACGCCAAATTCATAATCGTCGGCAGCGGCTACATGAAAGAGCAACTCCTAAACATCGTGCGCAGCATGGGCTTGGAGCATAAAGTGCTCTTTGAAGGCTTCCTCGATGAACCAACATTGCTTAAACTGCAGAGAGTGGCTGATGTGTCGGTCGTACCGTCACTTTTTGAACCCTTCGGCATTGTTGCATTGGAAGCTATGGCTGCAAGAAGCCCTGTTGTGGTATCTGACACGGGTGGCTTATCAGAAATTGTTGAACACGATGTCACGGGCGTTAAGGTTTACCCAAACAACCCTGATTCGTTAGCTTGGGGAATATCTAAAATTCTGCTTGACCCAAACTTCGCCAAATACGTCCGAGAAAATGCGTATCGGCGGGTTCAAGAAAAGTATGATTGGGAAAAAATCGCCCAGCAAACCAAACATATCTACGAAGGTGTTTTAGGCGAATACTCCAAAAGCTTCTGGGCAAATAGCCTGAAACCTTGAGTTATTGCCCAATTACCCTAACGTTTTCCACCTGAATCCAAGGCGAAATCAACTGTCCCATTTGCCGTTCGTTTCCGCCGATTACGCTGATGTTTTTGAGCAGTTCAAACACATTGCCGGCGAGCATCACGCCTCGGGAGCAATGGGTGATTTTTCCATCTTTGATTTTCCACGCAGGCGTCGCTACAACGGAGAATTCGCCGCTGACGGGGTTGCTGCTGTGGGCGCCCTGTAGGTAGTAAACGATTAAGCCGTCTTCCACTTCGCTTATCATTTCCTCAGAGGTTTTGGTTCCTGGCAGGATATGGAAGTTTGTGGTATCGATACCCGGCGTTGAGAGGTATCCTGTTCTTGAAGCGTTACCGGTGCTTTCTTTGCCTTCCCTTCGGGCTGTATAGTTATCGTAGAGAAAGTTGCGCAGGATTCCTTTTTCTATGACGGGTGTTTTCTGATGCGGCGCGCCTTCTGCATCGAAGCTTCCCGTGCGTAATCCACCTGAAAATAAGCCGTCGTCGAAGATTGTGAGGTTTTCTGAGGCGACTTTTTCTCCGATTTTGCCTTTAAAAGGCGATTGTCCCCTTTGAACGCTGTCGGCTCTTATGGCGTTGATTAGGGTGTAAGATAGAAGGTCTTGTAGGGCAAATTGTGTGAGGATTACTTTTCCAGATTTGGTTTCCACTGATTTGGTTTTTAGGGCTGAAAGCGCCATTTTTGCGGCTTCCCGTCCAACCCATATTGGGTCAAGTTTGTAGTCCCGTGCTGCGTTAAATTCAAAGCATACTGGTGTAACGGTGTTGCCTTCTTTTGCTAGCGTTGCCACACTGCACTCAATCACGGTTCCTTTGTCGAAGGCTGTTATGCCGTTTGAGTTGGCGATGGCGTTAGAAAGATAAGCGCTGCCTACGCCGCCTTCGATGGGGAAAACCCTTTTATCCACTTGACTTGCGGCGTCTAGCATGGCTACGGCGATTTGTACGAGGTCTTCTGAGGTGAGGTCGACGATTTTTTGGTCAAACGTCTTTTCGGTTGTTGCGTACGGTTTCTTTTCAGGCAGTCCGTTCCAGTCTGGGTCAGGTTTACTTGCTCTAGCCGCGCTCAACGCACTATTCACAGTGCTCTCAACTGCTTTTAGGTCCTCTACGATGTTTGTGTAGGCGAACCCGATTGCTTTGTTGGCGACTACTCTTATGCCAAGGCCGCGGTCGATTATGCGGTTTGTCTTGCTGATTTGCCCCAGTTCAATGCCGATGTTTGAGGCTTGTCCCTCGTAAACATAAGCTTCAGCGTCATGGGCTCCTTTGTTGAGAGCAGCTTTTACAGCGTTCTCAGCTAAACTAATCATCAGGTTTTTTTCAAGCACTGCCACCGACAACCACCTCACTTAATCTAATGTGCGGTCCACCATCACTAATAAAAGCTGTCTGACCCTTCCCGCATCGCCCAGGATCCAACATGAAATCTTTTCCCACACCGTTAACATGATGGAGGGTTTCAAGGGTGTTGCCGCTAATTGATGCGTTTCGGACAGCGGTGCCTATTTCGCCATTCACGATTTCGTAGCCTTCTTGGATGCCAACTTGGAAGGTCCCGTCAAGGTTTGCTTGTCCACCCCTAAAACTCTTAAAATAATAACCCGACTTAACGCCCTCAATTAATTCTTCGACGGTTTGGTCTCTTGGTGCCATGTATGTGCATCGCATTCGGATGATTGGTTCTACGCGGAAGTCTTCAGCCCGAGCGTTCCCAGTGGGTTCGGCATTGAACTTTTGTGCGGTCTCCCGGTTATGCATTAGACCCTTTACAACGCCATCTTTAATGAGCAATGTTTTGTGGCTTGCAACTCCTTCGTCGTCGTAGTTGAATGCGCCAAACGCTCCAGGGATGGTACCATCATCGAAAAACGTTACCAAGTTTGACCCAATCTTCTTTCCCAAATTGCCTGCTAACACGCCGCCTGAAAGCGCCAAATCTGCCTCTGCCAGGTGCCCAAATGCCTCATGTACAAAAACACCAACTACGTTAGGACCCAAAACTACAGGAAACTTGCCGCCTTTGGGAGATTTAGCGGTTAACTGTTCAACCGCAAGCTTCGCAACCTTCACACCTAAGCTCTCGGGCGCCTGCTCGTCAAAGAGTTCGTAGCCTGCTGTAGAGCCGATTTCTTCGCGACTAAAAGTGAAAACACCTTCATCCTGAGCCGAAGCAGTTATCCGAGCCCAAACATACAGCTTATCCTGCTCTATACTGGTGCCGTCGCTGTTCACAAAAAAACTCGAACCCGTCAAATCAAAGTAGTCGATAGTGCAGCTTTTGATTTTCCTGTTAAATCCTAAACTTGCCTTATTCACTGCCAAAGCCGTTTTAATTTTATCTTCCATTTGGATGTCGGCTGGGTTCTTTTTTGGTTTAGAAAGCACATGGTCTTCAACGACTTTTGCCTCGGCAAGTTTAATGGGCGTTTTCAACCGTTCACTCGCCAACTTCGCCATACGACAAGCATCCGAAACCGCATCTTCCAAAATCGCACCATCAAAGGAACCTACTGAAGCAAAACCCCATGCACCATTCACAAGCACACGGATGGCTACACCATTTTCGATGCCCTGTTTAGCAGCTTCTACACGTTCCTCTTTTAGCGTCAACGCCGTTTTGTAGAGTTTTTGACCTCTGGCTTCTGCGTATTGGGCACCGAACTTTTGGGTGGCGGTGTTGCTGATTTTTGTTAGAAGGTCTTTCACAAGTAAACGTCCTTTCCAAAACTAGATTTGTTTGTAGGAATTAAACGATTTGTTTTGATTTTACCAGAAATCAATCATGCTCTTCTGCTTAACAATCGGCTGGATTAGTTTGGGCTTAAGTTTAACCTGCGGCGGCGCATCGACACCTAAAACCAACTGTCCATAGACGCCGTCGTATCCGGGCGTAACCTTGGCGTTGCCATCCCTGACCTTAACGATTGCTTGAGCCATGGAAGCATCTACCACCTGAGACAACGCATCCAAAGGCACATCAATCAGCACTGAATATTCATCGCCAAATTTTTCAATCAACAAATTATAATTTTTCCAAACGGCCTGCGTCGAAGGCGAATCAGTCCCAAGCACTGTCGCAATGATTTCTGAGAGTGGAAGCAGACGCTTAAACCCCGGCGCTCCCGGACGTCTGAAGTCTGATGGTCTATCGGCGAGTTCTTCAACGCGTTGTTCAACTCCTTTGGTGAGTGGTCGGCGGCAAACTGGGCATATGTTGCCGAATTTTATGGCTTCTGTAGGTGAGAGAGAAACTTTGCAGTTGCGGTGCCCTGTCCAATGGTATTTGCCGTAGGCGGGGTCTGTTTCGATAGTGAATTTGAAGTGGGAAGAATCATTGGCTATGACTGCATCTGTAACTTCCTTGTAGCTGAACTTTTCCAGTTCAAAAACGTTGGCTTCTCTGCCAATACGCCAAGGCCAGAAACTGTGGCAGTCACTGTTCGAAACGAGCGCGTATCGGTCGAGTTTGCTGAGTCGCCAGTTCATAGGTGGGTCAGACGACAAGCCAGTTTCCAGTGCGTGGATGTGTTTAGTCATGTCTTGATAGCAGTCTTCCACGGTGTCAAAACCGCTGAAGGCGCCGAAGATGCTGAACCATGGAGTCCAAGCGTGCGCTGGAAAAACCATATTGTCGCCACAGACCTCCATTACCTGCTCGACCAATTGGGATGCTGAAACATTTAGGATGGGTCTGCCGTCTGAGCTTAAACTGCCGAAGCTTTGAAGGCGCTCATTGATTTGCTCGGCGGTTTCAATCCATGGAGTAAGTATGACATGGTGAACTTTCTTTGATTCGCCCTTGTGATCGAAGATTGTGCAGACTTCTGTTTGTAGCATGAACCGTATAGGGGAGTCTGCGTCGGTTAATTTGAAGAGTCCCGATTCACCGTCAGGGGCAAGTGTTTCGTTGATTTCTTTTAGCCACATGGGATGGGTAAAATCGCCAGTGCCAACCAAGTTGAGGCCCTTGATTTTTGCGTACCTTGCGATTTCGGGAATGCTCATTTGCTCGCTTGTGGCTCGGCTGTATTTGCCGTGTATGTGCAGGTCAGCTATGACTCTCATGGATAATGCCCAATTCCTAGCGTGGTTGCGGAACGCTTTAAGGCTTTGCTGTATCAAAACTGAAACTGTGCAAGGCGCTACTGTTACGCTTGTTTTAGCTTTATGGTCCACAGGGCGAGGGCTTCAAGCAGTTGGTGGATAAGTTGGCGTGTTTGCTCGTTAGTTACGTTTCCATTGACGTCCACATTGTGCATTGCATCTGATAGCAGGACTTCAGGTCGGTTAACCGGCTGCATGTTAAGAAAAATGAATACTTGCCGCAAGTGATATTGCGCTCGGGCGCCGCCGAACCTGCCTGTGGATGCACTCATGATGGCGACTGGTTTACCGTCCAATGGCGTATCGGCTCTAGGTCTCGAAGCACAGTCGAGGGCGTTTTTAAGGACACCAGAAAATGAGTAATTATACTCTGGAGTTGCAATTAGAAGTGCATCAGCGCTTCTGATTTCATCCTTAAATTCCTTAACCCTCTGAGGTGGATTAGCCTCGAATTCCTGGTTGAATAGTGGAATGCCTTCTAAATCAAAAACTTCGATTTCAATGTTTTCGGGCGCCACTTCAACGGCTGCGCGGATTAGGGCTTTGTTAAATGAGCCTTTCCTTAAGCTTCCTGCAAAGGCGAGGACTTTTAGTTTTTCAGACATGAGAGTCGCCAGAACAAGTAAAATGAATCAACCGAGCGGATTTAAACTTGCTGACAACATGTTCTCATATCGGCGTGATTTTAAAAGATTGGAAAAAGAGAAAGAAAGGTTGGTGGTTAGTCTTCTCTCCATTTGAACAGTTTCACTGCTAAGGCGAAGATGACTAATGTTAGAACCCCGAGAACAGCAATGTCAATGATTGTACCACTGATGTTTCCGTAGACCATGGCATTGTTTAAGCCTTCAGTAACATAGAATAATGGCAATACATGAGCGAAGGTCTGAAGGTACTGCGGCATGCTACTGATTGGGAAGAAAGTGCCTGCGAGAAACATCATTGGGAAAGTTACGATGTTGCCTATGACACCTGCGGTTTCAGGGTTCTTGGTCACCGTGCCGACCAGCATTCCGAGTGCTGCAAATAGCGTGGGTCCTAAGATTAGGAAAGGTATAAGCCAAAGTGTCAATGCGACGTGTGCGCCGAAAGCGAAGACGCCCACTCCCACCATTAACAAAAAGCCTGCGATTGTCAGAACAATGTACCATATAACTTTAGAGGCTAACCATTCCATCTTTGTAAGCGGGGTAAGTGAGAGTTGCTTGAACAATTTTGTTTTCTTGTATTCTGAGGAAATGTTGACTAGCGAGAACATTGGGCTGGTAAGTATTGAGAAGCCGATTAAACCTGGAATCAAGAAGTCGATGTACTTCGTCTGTTGAGTATTCACGGTTGCTGATGTTATCCCTATGATTGCTGGTGTTGTGTCATTGTATTTTGTTTGGAAATAGTTGAGGTTGAAGAAGTTGGCGTATCCACCGACTGTTCCGCTCACTATGCCGCTGGTGCTTGAAGTCGGATTACCGTAGACGGTTAAGTTTAACTGATGTCCCATGACATAGTTAGAACTGAAATTAGCTGGAATAATGATTCCATCAGAAACAGAATGGTCTGCCAAATAATTAGAGAAGTTCTCTGAAGGATCTACGGTAATTACCGTGATTGTACTTGATTGGTTAAGTGCTTCAAGGAAACCGGTACCGATGTTTTGTCCTGTGGGGAACGGTCCTGTGTCTAAATTTTGGGTATAAACATTTATTTTTCCCGAGCTTCCTCCGGCGAAGATTGCCCCGAAAATCAATATTAAAATTACTGGGAAGACTAAGCCAAAGAACAATCCGAACTTGTTTCTTAAGTATCCTCGGCTGAAGACTTTGAAGTCTGAATAGATTCTTTTTCCACTGACCATATTTAGCGCCTCCGCTTCTTACTGGTTTTTTCTTCCGACGCGGCTTCTCCTTGGTCGCCGACAGGTTCGTTAACGAGCTTAACAAAAACGTCGTCTAAACTGTCTTGACGCGTCTGGATATCGCCCCATTCCAAACCTGACTGCTCAGCAGCCGCCAAAGCCGCGAGAGCATCAATTCTCTTTTTCAACGGAACTGTAATTTCGCCTTTGACTTTGTCATAGTCAACCTGCAATTCCGTGTTTGCTTTGATGTAGTCGGCGAGTTTTTCACTTCCATGAATCTCTAAGCGTTCACCTGAACCATGCTGCTGGATGATTTCTTCGGTGGTTCCCATAGCTACAATGTGCCCATGATCCATGATGGCTACTCTATCAGAGAGTTGCTGTGCCTCATCTAAGTAATGTGTGGTCAGGATGATTGTTTTGCCCTTGGCTTTTAACCCGCGTATAACTTCCCATATTGCCCTTCTAGCGTTAGGGTCCAAACCAGTAGTTGGTTCATCTAGAAAGAGAAGGTCAGGCGAGTTAACAAGTGAAAGCGCAAGCCCTGTTTTCTGCTTCTGCCCGCCGGAAAGACTATCAAAATTGGTTTTGGCAGATTCCTGTAGCAGAACTTCTTTCAGTATCTCATCTGGATTGACTTTTATGTTGAAAAGGTCAGCGTAGTAGATTATAGCTTCTCTTGGAGTGGTTTTTTCAAAGAACGTAAATTCCTGTGGAATGACGCCGATTTTCTTGTGAAGTTCGTAACCGTTTTTCCATGGGTCGAGTCCGAGTACTTTTACGTCTCCTTCGTCTCGTTCACGCAAGCCCTCCATGATTTCGATGGTGGTTGTTTTGCCTGCGCCGTTTGGACCCAAAAGTCCGAAGACCTCGCCCTCTTTAACTGTAAAGGAGATGCCGTCAACGGCTTTTAGGTCGCCGTAGTGTTTTTTTAGGGATGAAACTTCAATTGGTAACATACTTTGTAAGCTCCGTGAAATTGTAAACTGCTATCTTTTCTTTAGGTGATGCTGACAGAAATATAACTTTCGGCTATAGAACACACATAAATAGCATAGCTCCAAGCGGTAACTAAGTTGGTACTTTCTTGAGAATTTTTTTGTTTCCAGTTGATTCCGCATTTACCTTTGAAAAAATAACCATTGTTAAATCTTCAGGCGAAATGTACCTGGGACCACGTTCATGGTGAACCTGAACTTCCAGCATATCCTTGCCAAAAACAGTTCTAAGCATGTAATAATCAAACTTTAAAGAAGTCCGACTTTCGCCCGCTCCTTTATAGTACCGTATAGAACAGAAGAAATCCATCGAATCCAACTGTTTCTTCATCAGAAAACTCAATGTTTTCTTAACTTCTTCATCGTCAATAAAGTTGAAGTCTCCTGATTCAGCCAGTCCAAACTCAAAAATCACCCTGCCTCCTGGTATGGTGGGGTTGGCCACTTCTTCAAAACTGTATTCGCTGCAGTTAATGAATTTTAAAACTTTGATTAATTTTTGCTGGAGCTGCTTGCTTGAGAGAGTTGAATTGAACCTGTCGACTCGATGAATGTTCATCGGAAAATTTTCGTAAAACCCCAGAGTCAAATTAGTCGTGCTCAGGCTTTCATTTTCTTGATTTTTTCAAGCGTATTTAGTAGTTCCGAGAGTGCACTGGTAAGTTTTTGTAGTTCATCCATGTCCTGAGTTTTTTCAATTTTCCCCTCTATTTCCGTTATCTTCGCCATCAATGTTGTTTCAAGCTTATCGTAGTTTGTGCTGGGTGCTGGCGCTTGTTTGGGTGCTTCTTCGCCTTCCTTGACAATTACCACTTTTTTCTCGTCTTTTGCACACCAAAGTGTGCCGTCTTTAAGTCTAAAGAGGGGAGATGAACAGGCTGGGCAGGATAGGTCAGTCAATGCAGCGCCTTGTAGCAGAAGATTTGCGCCTCGTTTGACAACTGTGTTTTCTGGTCTAGGTTTCATGGTGAACCCCAAAGTAAATACGTCTCAATGCTTATATAACTTGGTCACTGCCAAAGTGCATCAGAGGGAATATTTATGGTGCGGAAGAAAAAATCGGATGAGTATGAAGCAAAGATTCAGCAAGCACTAGTTGTTCTGACCGAGGTTTCTGAAGATAGTACAACGCCACGTAACATCCGTCGCTCCGCAAAAGATGCCATGAGCTCCCTTCAAAGCGCCGAATACACTCCTGCAGTACGTGCTTCAAATGCAGTGTCGATGCTGGATGAGATTCTGCAAGATCCCAACATGCCACCGTACACTCGGGTTAAACTCTGGAACGTTATGAGCTTCATCGAAGCTATAAAAGATTAGTGTAGTGCGTAAGAGACTACGTTCTTTTCTTGAAGAGTTTCGCGATGTTAATGCCGATTAGGTGTTCAAAGTCTGCTTTTAGTAGTTTGCAAGCTTCATCTAAGTTTTGAGCCACTTTATTTGGAACTTTCGTCAGCATTTTGGAATAAAGTTTTTCCAGATCTATGCAGATCAACGTGTTTCTTGGATTTCGGTAACAAAGCAGTTGCTTAATGTGAAGCATACCTCTTTTTTTGTAAAGCCTATTTCTTTGAAGCGTTGGTTTTGAAGCTTCAACGCTACATGCTTTTTTGAAGGTTTGTAAAAGTGGATTTTGGATTGTAGAAGGTTGCAAAGATTTTGGCTATAGCATCTTTGTCACGTGCAAGGGTGAGCTTCCCACTCATTTAAGCGGTTTACAAAGTAATATTATCTTTTTTGACGAGAACCATTTTTAGACTACATCAAGAGAAATGGATAAAATTGCGATAGCTGTGGTGAAAATGAAACTATATATAATTCCAAAGAGTTTAGTTTGATAGATATTTTTAGGAAGTAAATCGGATGAAAAAACTTTTTGCATTTATTGTAGTAGGATTTCTTTGCATATCCATGTTTTCGATGCTTGTCTTAGCGGCATCCCAAACTGCAACCAATAATCAAATAACGGGTTCCATCAGTCAAGAAACTGCGTCGGGGTGGTGGCCTATGTTTCACAACAATTTGGCCCACGACGGCTTTTCCCCTGCAAATGGACCTGACACAAACCAGACTCTTTGGACTTATAAGACGGACGGTCGAGTATGGTCTAGCCCGGCAGTAACAGACGGGGTACTTTTCGCCGGCTCTTTTGACAAAAATATGTACGCATTAGACGCGACAACAGGCACCTTTGAGTGGAAATTTGCAACCGGTGGCGAAATTTACACTTCGCCAGCTGTTTCAGATGGGTTAGTCTATTTTGGTTCAAATGACCATCAGGTCTACGCATTAAATGCTGCCGACGGCAAGCTCGTTTGGAACTTCACAACAGGCAAAGAGGTGCAATCAAACCCAGCTGTCGCAAATGGCATAGTTTATGTGGGGTCAAACGATCAAAACCTCTACGCGTTAAACGCTACAAACGGATTTCTTATCTGGAGTTACCCGACGGGTAGCACTGTTATTTCATCTCCTGCAGTAGACAACGGCAAAGTATTCTTCGGTTCATATGATCGCAATGTCTATGCTTTAGATGCATCAAATGGAAAACAACTTTGGAATTACACCACAGGCAGCTACGTTGAATCTTCGCCAGCCATCGCCAACGGCATATTGTATATTGGCTCTTACGACAACCACACTTACGCGTTAGATGAATCTACAGGCAAGCAACTCTGGAACTTCCCAGAAACCAACGACCTGTGCATCCAGTCCTCCCCCGCGGTCGCCAACGGGAAAGTCTACATTGGATCATTGGACTCCAACGTTTACGCCCTAGATGCCACAACCGGGACAAAACTTTGGAATTACAAGACTGGAGGTTCAGTTTTCTCTTCACCAGCAATCGCAAATAACACTATAATTGTCACAAGCTTCGACAACAAAGCATACTCATTAGATGCCACTACAGGAAATCTTATATGGACATATCAAACCGGCGGAGACCTCTATTCATCTCCTGCAACCATCTGCGGAGTAATATATTTTGGTTCATATGACAACAACATCTACGCCGTCGCTGCATCTACTAGCACCTCTCCAAGCCCAACCGCAACTCCGACCTCAACCTCCTCTAGCCCGATCAACTATACTTACATAATTGGAGCAGTCATCGTAATTTTGATAATAATTTCTGTTGCAGCATTATTCCTGATGCGAAGTCGCAAACATAAATAACTCAATTTTCCCATTTTTGGGCGCCTAAAATTCTCTTTAAGTCGTCTTTCTCAATCGACTTTTCAATGCCCGTCTTTTTCACTGCATCAACTTGATTTTCAAGAGTTTTATTGCTGACGCTTTTCACCGTTTTGCAGTCTAAACCTTGGGTAACCTGATGGATATCTTCCCATTTAGGGTTTTTCGAGAAATGAAAGGGCTTTGAAGTTGACTTTTGTAGAACATTGGAAAAAAGGATTGGCGAGAGATTTTGCTACTTAATCTTACAGGAACCATAAAAGATTATTCTATTTGATTTTAGCATTTGATAACTATTTTACTTGTTCAATTGATTTTTTGCATTCCTTGTATGAGGCAGCGCAATGCATGCAACAGAATGCTATTTCTTTGCCATCGATGACTTCTCGGTGTCCGCCCTCGTAGACTTTGCAATCGCAATGAGCGCAAACATAGATGCTTGGTTCAATGGCGATTGCAACTAGGGTGGCGAAGCGTTTGAAAAGCCCTGTACAAAGTTCCCGTCCTTCCCCGGTGAGTTCAAAGACTTTTTTTATTTTGTCGCCAGTTGGCTTTAGAGAATGTTTTACTAAACCTTTGTCTTCGAGTTGCTGCAAGAATGGATATACGAGGCTGGGGCTGATTTCTTTTTTGACACGTCTTTTGAATCGGCTGATTATGCTGTAGCCATGGGCGGGTCCTTCGTAGAGGATGGTGAGTATGTAGAAGCGTGAAAAATCGCTGATTAAGTCGTCGATATTTGTTGGTTGCGGGTCGTTTGCCATGTCGGTCATTATTTATTGGGTTGGTTTGCTATAATAAATGTTATTCAGATATATCTGAAAAATACTCATGCCAAATTAATTAAACCCGATCAATCAACATATACTCTGATAACCATGAAAGTCTTCAACTACAAAACTGTCCAAGCAGAAAAAGCAGACTGCTGTCCCGAAAAAACCCAGATACGATGGCTAATCACCAAAGAGACGGGTGCCCCAACTTTTGCTATGCGCCTCTTTGAGATGTCTCCTGGTGGATTCAGCCCCCTGCACACTCATGCGTGGGAACATGAAGTATTCGTTTTAGAAGGCAACGGCTCAGTCTTTGACGGAAAAAATGCGGTGCCCTTGCAATCTGGCGATGTAGTTTTTGTGCCCCCGAACGAGCTGCACCAATTCAGAAGCAGCGGCGAAGGGCAACTGAAGTTCCTCTGCTTAATCCCCCATACGGAAAAGTAACTTGCCACTTAGTTGGGTACGTTGTAGCTAAAAATATATGCTAGTTGTTACATCTAAGTTTGGGTTCCAAGAGGGCAAAATTCCTTGAAATATGACGTGATAATTGTAGGAGCAGGTCCAGCAGGCATTTTCTCAGCACTTGAGCTAACGGAGAAAACAAACCTCAACGTCATCGTTATCGACCGAGGCGCTGACATCGACAAACGCAAATGCCCCTCTAAAAGAGGCTTTGAATGTGTCCACTGTGAACCGTGCTCTGTTCTTAGCGGCTGGGGCGGTGCAGGAGCTTACAGTGACGGCAAACTCACCCTATCAACCGAAGTTGGCGGTTGGCTAAACCAATACGTATCAACCAAAGAACTTGCTGAACTGGTAAAATATTGCGACGGCATCTACCTCAAGTTCGGCGCAAGCGAACAAGTCTACGGCGGCGAAAACAAGGAAATAGATGAAATCGAACGCCAAGCCTCCCTTGCAGGTCTCAAACTTATCAAACAAGAAGTCCGCCACATGGGCACTGATAAATGTCTTGAAACCCTTCAGCGGATGCGAAAATATCTCAACGACAAAATAACTTTTCTGCCTAAAACAGAAGTTAAAGGGCTCATCGCCGAAAACCACACCATCCAAGGCGTCGAAACCGTCGGCGGCGAAAAAATCATGGGTAAATACGTCATTATCGCTCCGGGCAGAGGTGGCGCAGAGTGGCTTCAAACTGAAGCTCAAATCCGCGGCTTAAAAACCGTTAACAACCCAGTTGACATTGGGGTGCGTGTGGAGCTTTTGGCGTCTATCATGGAGAAGCTAACCAAAGTTCTCTATGAACCTAAACTTCTCTATTTTTCACGCTCCTTTGATGATCAGGTACGCACCTTCTGTGTGTCCCCTTATGGCGAAGTCACCACGGAATCCTACGATGGGGTCTTAACAGTTAACGGCGGTAGCCAAGCAGAAACCAGAACCGCCAACACAAACTTTGCTATACTCGTCAGCACCTCATTCACGGAGCCATTTAAGGAGCCGATTGCCTACGGCAAATACATTGCTAGACTCTCAAATCTGCTCAGTGGCGGCGTAATGGTGCAACGGCTCGGTGACCTCAACCATGGCAGACGTAGCACCCCCGAGCGACTTGCACATAGCGTTTTGACACCCACCCTCAAAAACGCCACGCCGGGAGATCTAAGCTTTGTTTTGCCCTATCGCTACCTTACTGACATTCGTGAAATGCTCGAAGCTCTCGACAAAATTGCTCCAGGCGTTGCCTCACCCGAAACATTACTCTACGGCGTCGAAGTCAAATTCTATTCCTCGCACCTTCTACTAAACAACGCATTGGAAAGCAAAATCCAAAACATGTTCACCATCGGCGATGGCGCGGGCGTTACACGCGGCTTAATTCAAGCGTCAGCTTCAGGAGTAATTGTTGCAAGAGAAATTCTCAAACGAGAAAAACTGAAGGCGTAACCCTATGGCTGCTGTAGCTCAGGAAATCAGGTGCTCACATTGCGGTGCCCCAGTCGAATTCAAGCCAGGCGAACTATTCGCCACCTGCAAATACTGCGGCTTCACAACCGTGATCGAAACCGGACAAGCCTTCACTTTTGACCATTCACTTCTCCTAAATAACTACTCTGAAGCGCAAATCGAAGATTTAGTGCGTGATTGGATGCGCTCTGGTTTCATGAAGCCCGGCGATTTAGCAAAAAAAGCCAAGTTATCCGAGAAAAACCTTGTTTATTTGCCGTTTTGGATTGTTTCAGCTGACGCTACTACCAAATACAAAGGAATTTTCGAGCGCATATCTCCGGCAATTGTCAAAGAAGGACAAATCCAAAAAGAATACAACTGGCTCGTTTTAGCAAGAGAAGCCTCAGGCTTTCCAACCCGCGAATATGATGTTCCTTTAACGGGCAAGATTCCCTACGATTTCAGAAAAATTGAGAGTTTTGCCAAATTACTCAACAGTGAAATGACTCGTGAAGAAGCTTTAGAGATTGCTAAGCAACAGATAGAAGCAATGCACCGTTTTCTGCTTCAGCAGGATATAGATAAAATCGTTGAAGCGACCACAACAATCAACCTAAAACAGATGGTTTACTTGCATGCACCTGCTTGGTTCATAAAATACGAGTACAAGAACGCCAACTACCAAATGATTGTGGATGGAGCAACGGGTATGATTTTGAAGGGGGATATACCCTCTTCCAAGTTCTAAACTGCTTTAATAAACTTTAAAAGCAACTCCTTTTTTATAACGAGATGCAAATATTGGAGGATTTAGTAAATGAGCGAAAATAACGATGTATATGCCCAAGCAAAAAGTCAGATGCGGCTTTCAGAACGCATAGCTGCGGCACTTCCAGGGTTCCGAGGATATAAAGAGAAGGAACTTCGCCGCGAATCAGACAAACTGATTAGGAATAACTTAACTCTCAAACTCTCCAAAGATAAGGATAACGTCCGAAGCATCGCCCAACGAATAGCTGATAAACGCTATCTGGATGTTTTACCCGATATCGATAGGTTAACTGCAAAGATGGATCGCATAACTGAAAAAGTTAACCATGCATCCTACGGTTACGCGGGCTTCTATGATATCGTGAAAATCAAAGAAGACAGCCTTGACCGAATGATTACCTTCGATAACCAACTCCTCGATGAAGTTGACGCCTTAACCGCCAGCATCGAAGATCTAAAAACACAGCTGCTAAGCGGAAACTACTCAAACCTCAAAGACAAAATACAAACCATCGCAGACAAGTTTGAGTTGCTCGAGGACACGTTTGATAAAAGAGAACAAGTAATTTTAGGAGTGACAGCTTAATGCCGCAAGTAATAGAATGGACAAACGCAAGTGCAGACTCAATAATTTGGCGTTACCCAAACGAAGACATCACGTGGGGCGCCCAACTAATCGTACACGAATATGAAATGGCAGTCTTCTTCCGAGACGGCAAAGCCTACGACGCATTCGGTCCAGGCAGACACACACTCACCACCCTAAACCTACCTATACTAACAAGCTTGCTGACAAGGATAGCAGGCTTTGGCGGCAACAAACCCTTCAAAGCAACGGTCTTATTCATCAGCACCAAAATCTTCGCTGGCAAATGGGGCACAAAAGCACAAACCACAGAACTCGCACCATTGCAGACCTATGGGCAGTTCTGGTTCAAGGTTGCCGATGCATCACTATTCGTCAACGAAGTCATCGGCGGACAAAATGCGTACACAACCGATCAAGTCAACGACTTCCTACGCGGTTTCCTAAACGAGAAAATAATCGATGAACTCAGCCACTACGACCTCATCACCGTATTCACACGCTTAGACGAAACCTCCGTAATAGTCAAAAACTCTCTAATCGACTACTTCAAACGAGTCGGCATCGAACTAACCGACCTCAGATTCGAAGGCATCGACACCACACCCGAATACCGAGAACGACTATTCTGGCTCAAAACCGGCCAAACCGCACCTGGAGACGTACTACGCATGGAAACCGTAAAGAGCGCAGCAGCAAGCCTCGGTCAAGGAGGAGGCTCAGGAGCCCTCGGCGCAGGCATGGTACTTATCCCACAAATCATGAACCAACAAGGAACCCCACAGGCAGCACCCGCAGCGGCACTCGTCATCTGTCCCAAATGCGGAGAAAAAGTTCCAGCGACAAGCAAATTCTGCCCCAACTGCGGAACCAACCTAACCCCACCCTCAGAAAACGCGATGAAGTGCCCCAACTGCGGCAAATCCATCCCCGCCAACAGCAAATTCTGTCCAGAGTGCGGATTCAAGATCGGCAGCTAAGAGGAAGCAGAAATGAGTAGTAGCGACCGTCAACTGCTTAGCTTCGGAGTATTCCTCATCATTATAGTTGTAGGAATACTACTGGCTTTTACCGGAGTAATCGGCTGGGGACTGTTTGTACCAGTCATCGCGGTGCTTTCAGGCTGCTGGATAATAGCTTTAGCTGGAATGCAAGCAGGTAAACAGCAAAAGTATGGGCGTGGAACATTCAGCACAATGGCATCTGGCGCCGGACTCATCGCCCTCGGCGTGGCATGGTACCTATTCAGCATCAACTGGATCTACTCACTCGTTGTAATCCTGCTGGCAATCGCCGCTTTAGCGATTGCAACCGCACTAAGACACAAATAAACCGTTGAGCCTTTTTTGGCTCTAAACATTTTTCTATACCCTCGCACAGTCATGATGGAGAAGGCACGCTGGTATGAGTGAAGAAACTATCGGTCACGGCACATGGTACGACATGATGGCTAAAAAAGTCATCGAAAGAGAACAATCTCTAAACCGAGACATGAGCAGAATCCGTACAGAGATGGGTCTTGGCGCCTCAGGTTTTCCCCATATAGGCAGTTTAGGCGACGCATCCCGCAGCTACGCAGTAACTTTAGCGCTTAAAAACCTAAAGTGTAATTCTGAACTCGTTGCCTTCTGCGACGACAAAGACGGCTTACGAAAAGTTCCAGCAGGACTACCAGCAGACATGTCACTAAGCTTGGAGAAATACCTTGGATACTCAGTCTCAAGTATCCCTGACCCGTTTGAATGCCATGAAAGCTACGGCAAACACATGAGTTCCCTCTTGTTGGAAGCTTTGGATAAATGTGGCATCGAATACAAGTACTATTCAGCCCAGCAAGTCTACAAACAAGGCTTACTCCTCGATGAGATACGCACCATTCTAACCAACGCCAAAAAAATCGGCGAAATCGTCAAAGAAGAAGTAGGACAAGAAACCTACACCGAAGTTCTGCCGTTCTTCGCTGTCTGCGAAAAGTGCGGTCACCTCTACACAACCCGAGCCTACAAGTTTGACCCCAAAACCGACAAAGTCTCCTACAAATGTGAAGGGCTTGAAATCAGAGGCAAACTAATCGCAGGCTGCGGCCACGAAGGCGAAGTGGACATTAAGAGCGGCGAAGGCAAACTTACTTGGAAAAGCGAATTCGCCGCCCGATGGAAAGCTCTGGACATAAGGTTTGAAGCTTTCGGCAAAGACATAGCCGACTCTGTGCGTATCAACGACCGAATATGCCGTGAAGTCCTATGCTTCGAGCCGCCTTCTCACGCTAAATACGAGATGTTCCTAGATAAGGGCGGAAAGAAAATCTCCAAGTCAGCAGGCAACGTGTTTACGCCACAAGTTTGGTTCAATTACGGTTCGCCGGAATCGTTGCTTCTGCTCATGCTTAAGCGGTTCGTTGGCACACGAACTTTAGATGTTTCTGATATTCCCGCGTACATGAACGAAATCGACAGTCTCGAAGATGTATACTTCGGCAAAAAACAAGTCAATGAAAAAGAAGCCACTAAACTCAAAGGCTTATACTTGTACTGCTACGTCATGAAGCCACCAGCCAAACCCAGCATACACGTACCCTACAACCTTATGGCATTCCTCGTCAAGATGGCACCTAAAGAATGCATAAACGACTATGTCGCAGAGAAACTACAGAGCTATGGTTACCTCCAGAAAAACCAAGCCCTCGATGCTGGTTTACTAAAGCATATGGAGTATGCTTTGAATTGGACACAAGATTTTGAAGAAATTAAAGAAACAGCAGTTGCTCTAACCGCCGAAGAAAAGAAAGCCCTCACTGAACTCGTCACCAAACTTCAAACAGAAGATGACCCAGACAAAATCCAAAACGCCATCTTCAACAGCGCCAAAGACAACGGCCTAAAACCAGGGGGTTTCTTCAAAGTGCTCTATCAGATATTGATGGGAGCACCGCAGGGTCCGCGTCTTGGTCCATACGTGCTTGCCATGGGCAAACAAAACGTCATCTCAGCGCTGCAGAGAGTACTGAGCAAAAGCTAATTTTATTATTTCTTTTAACATTTTTTTGGGGTTAACCATCATTAAGCGATTGGCAGAGGCGTAGACGGCATGATATGGTTTTAGATCAAAATTTGACAGGGAAACACAGTCAAACTGATTTTTCCAAAATAACAAACCACTATTTTTAAGTTTAAGCAAGGTATTTACTATTCTGCCCTTTCAATTTCTTGGGACAAACAATAGTTGGGCTCGTCGTCTAGTACGGATTAGGGCACCGGCCTGCGGAGCCGGACGTCAGGGGTTCAAATCCCCTCGGGCCCGCCACCATTTTACTTACAGGAATACAATTTACAGTTAGGAAGAAATAGGAGTAAGTCCTTAAGACGGTCTTGACAACTCTTGAGGCCAGCGAGTTGCTTTGAAGAAATGAATTGATAACCTTTTCATTCCTACGTACGCTCAGGCCTCAAAATCCCTCGTTTGTTGGCTGACCGCACGCCATAGAGAGGCACCGCAAGGTTGCACTATTAAACAAAAGCACAAAGAGGGCATACTTTCTTTATTAGCTACCATCGATGATAGCAATATACTCATAGGCTGGCTATCCAACTTCTTGGCAATTAGCAAGAATCAATAAAGATAAAATGAAAATGTTAAATACTAATTAGGTTGGTATACAAACAAGCGACCTATATGAAAATAAATGTATCATTAATAACAGTCTGTTTGATAATTTTGATATCATCATGCATTATTCAGTCAGCGTCTGCATTGAGTCTGTGGGACCAAACTTGTACAAACTGCCAAGGCACTGGTCATGTAACAACACACTCAACCCAAAGCTGCAGCGCATGCAATGGTCGTGGAACCATTTCAACAACAGGTATTTGTCAAACCTGTCAGGGAAGCGGAAAAGTTACTACATACACTACCTGCAGTACTTGTGGTGGAGATGGAAAAATTACCCCTCATATGACACAAACAAGCAAAAACGCATTCGGCACACTATCCGGTCTTGATTGGGTAGCGAGGGTCGAAGTAACTTATCAAAATGAAGGCGACCAAGGGACTTACGGAACAGTTACAACGACAGTTCATACAGTCAGTAATGATTATACACACAGTTCGACGCGAACATATTTTGCACCACACACTAATGTGAAGGTAACAGTAGACACTAAAGAAATCGAGGCGCTTACGGATTGGACTTGGTCAGCTTCCATCACTGTTGACGATATTACTTGCAGCTCGTGTGACGGAAGCGGTGGAAAGTCAACATTAACTACCTGTGGTACATGCAATGGGCAAGGTCAATTTACACAGACAACAACATGCAGTAATTGCCATGGAACAGGTCAAATTACCACAGATAACGAAATAGCGTGTTCTGCCTGCAATGGAATCGGATATGTCACAAACTGGGGAACAGTAGCAGTAATTATCGTCGGGGCGTTTGCAGGCATCGGAGCAGTGATTGGCACAGGGCTATTTATCAAAAGAAAAAAATAGACCCGATTTCTCACTTTTATTTATGTTACGGCTATTCCTGGGCGCCACGTTTTTTCTGATATCATCGATGATAGCGAATGACAAGCCTATTGCAGATTCAACTAGGCTCAGGTAGAAACACAGACAGCGATGTGTGCAGCCACTGTCTTCTTCTTTCAGAATATTCAGTTGCTCATGATTTTGTTGCATAACCGCTATCGATTAGAAGAAGAAACAATTGACAATTATTCAATGATTTTTTCTTCTTTCAACTCAACTCTGCGACTTAAGAGAAGAACAACAACACTGCATTTTCAACTGTTGTTCTTCTCTTAAATAAAGCAACCTTTCAACTGAAAGAAGAAGGGCAAATTTTTTCCAAACTTTCTTTTAAGCTGAGTCTATAGCCGATGTTCTATGTGATTTCTGGTTCAAATCTCAGCGAACTCGCCAACTTCCATGCTTAAAAAAGTAATACCGTTAAGTAAGAAAGTGTTAAATGAAAGTATCACCTATTATGTGCTATGGCAAAGAAAAGTGTTGGACCAAAAGGGCAAATTTTGATACCGAAACCGATGAGGGAAGCAATAGGCCTTAAACCAGGCATTGAAGTGACCGTGGAGTTACGGGATGATGAAATCGTAATAAGCAAGCCCAAAGTTGAGAGTAATTATACCGAATATTATATTTCAACTAAAGCGCCGAAACTGAAAAAATCAGTTAATATAAAGAAGCTTATTCTAAACGAGGTCTCAAATAGGCATGCCTTACCTTGATTCCAATGTTTTTATTTATCCTGTAATTTACCAAGCGGAATATGAGCCTAAAGCAAAGAGGGCAAAACAGATACTGCAAAACATAGAGAGCGGAAAAACGGATGCTTACACATCAACTTTAACGTGGGATGAGGTGGTTTGGGTTGTCAGCAGAACTCTAAACAGAAGTGAGGGGATAAATCAAGGAAAAAAGCTCTTGGATTTTCCCAACTTGAAGCTTATCCCAGCCGATAGCCAAGTTCTAAGCCATGCCCAAAGGTTAATTGAGAAACAGAAAATTAAGCCAAGAGACGCCATTCATGTTGCATCAGCCCTTGAAAGGAAGGTTACAGAAATAATCAGTGACGATTCAGAGCTTGACATAATCAAAGAGATAGTAAGAATTCCGCTGTAGCTTCTTAATAACTAATCCCTACTCTGTTGCAGCACGGATTAAAGCATCGGCCTCGATGTTGAGAATCCTGGGTCAAATCCCAGCTGCCTAACCATTTGGATTCGGGACCACCAATAGTTTTTCAAAATGAATATCAGGCAATGTGTTGGCAGTTCCAAGGGGGTGTTCTTTTAGGGGAACACGCTGTTCTTCTGGGAGAGTTAAAAGACACTTCCAGTAATTACCTAATTGGTTAGTGGATAGGCATGAACAGAAACTTCTTTCAGGTATTCGTTCTTGTTTTTCTAACAGCGTCATGCATAATCATCATTCAACCTGTGAAGGCTTCTGAGGATTCTTGGACTTCAAAAGCACCTATGCCGACGGCAAGATTCAGTTTTGGAGTAGCTTCTGTAAACGGAAAGATATACGCCATTGGAGGTGCCGTTAGCACTCAATCAGGAACTCTTCTGGGAAATAATGAAGAATATGATCCAATCACAGACACATGGTATGAAAAGGCACGACTGCCAACTCCAACATATGGTTGTGCAGTAGCGTCTTATGGAAACCAGATATACGTTTTTGGTGGACAAATTAAAGGGGATAACGGCTTGGAAGTGGAGACTAACGGGACAAAAGTCTATGATATTGTAACCGACAGGTGGGTAACTAAAGCGCCCATGCCTACAGCTAGGAGTTTTTTACAGGCGAACGTCGTTGGAGGCAAAATCTATCTGATTGGTGGAGATGTCAATGGAACTTTCAACGAGGTTTATGACCCTGCAACAGACAAATGGTCCACCAAGGCATCGATACCGACTGCTGCTTATGCTTATGCCTCCGGAGTAGTTGACAATAAGATATATGTGATCTCTAATCTGACCCAAATCTATGACCCCCAGACAGATGTGTGGAGTTTGGGGGCTCCCATTCCAGTTTCTGTAGGAGGTGCAGGATCGGCTGTAATCAAGGGAGTCGGCACGACAATAGCAATCTACGTTATCGGCGGGGAAGTTGATATTTTTTCTCCTCAAAACTTGACCCAGGCGTATTTTCCAGAAAACAATTCTTGGGGATTCGGCGCTTCCTTGCCTAAGCCGACTTCTCGACTATGTGCAGCAGCTTTGAACAATGTGTTGTATGCGATAGGAGGCACTCGTGCTGCAATGCACCAGGGATTAACCGATAACTTGCAGTGCACGCCAGGACCAATTTCATTCATTACAACTCCTTCGCCAAAGCCTTCACCAACAATTCCAGAATTATCTTCGCTGGTAATTGTGCCTTTGCTCCTTAGTTTATTCTCAACTGTTATGATACTTAGGCATCGAAAGCACGTCGAGAGACATTGACTTAACTTAATCAAGGGAGGCTAAACATCGGATATACTTTTGAGCGGTAGCAACTAACCAAGTAAGTTTTATAACCGTACAAACATAATTTTTTCTATGTCCAGAACAGGCAAGTATCTCTCTCTGCTCTTAATTGCAATTTTAGCAACGTCTATTGCGGTATCTTTCCTATTAACGATTGAATCAGCAGAGGCTCAAGTGGGAGTGGCTCAGAGAGACAAATTCTCTTTTTCGATTAGGAATAATTTCTCAAATCATGGACTGGAAATTGGCTCTATTTTTTATCGCCATTCCCCGTCTGAAAACAACAACACTGATGTGCAATATGAAATTGGTTCAGTTAACCAAGCAACACACTCCTTTAACATGACTGATCAAAATGGACAAACGTACTCAGTTAACACGTTAACGTATGGCAACGTAGTGTTCTACGAGAGTAACTTGAACAAAAATGACAAATTATATCCAATCACCTTGGATAGTTCCCCTTCAGGCACAGCAGTTGGCTTAAACTATACAGCATTCGTAGTCAATGATTCTAAGACGGTTAGTTATCCAAGTGGGCAAAGAACAATAAATCATGCAAATTACACGCTTGAGACAGATGACTTCAATGCCCATGTTAATGTAACGACCTATGAGGACATTTACTTTGATAAAAGCACAGGAGTTGCCACCCACTTTGAACAAACCCAAGTTTTCACAGATGAGAAGAATTCCACGCAATACAGCATCCTTAACTCAACTTGGGACTTAACCCAATCAAGCGTATGGAATGTTGGCACTTCAACTCCGACATCCTCGTCTACCGTTTTTGAATTTCTATCATTTATGATTCTGCCATCAGTCGTAACAGCCACGTCGGTAACGGCATTGGGCATTAGAAGAAAAAAAGCCCAAATCAGCCTCTCCCACATCCCAATAATTTTCAATTTTTCAGTTTTCAAAAGACCGTTTTAAGAAACGAGCCGAAACAGAACCCTTAAAATTCTATGGAAAAATTTCAAAGAAGGCAAACTCAAAAGACTCCGTTTTCCTACTTTATTCAGTTTTCAACTTCATTATTGGCGCCTCAACAAGAGACTCCATTATTATGGAATGCTAAAACAACTGCTGAGCATGCGAGAAGTTGTTGCTGTTGCTGCTGCAACTGCATTCTACAGAGCGGTTGCAACAACAATCAGAGTTAAAGAGTTACGAGGGACACCTGAGAAGATGCTTCAACAGGATTTTGCAAACTAACTGTTGCATTTCAGCGATTAAAAATTACAAACAGGGTGTTGTTTCCATCAGTCAAGCCGAATCCTTTAAGCCCCTAATTCTATGTGGGTAGAAGAAGAGCAAATTTTCCAATCTTCTTCTTCTCTTAAGCTGAGTCGATGAACAACTCCTATGCGATTCATAGGTTCAAGACCCAGCGGGCCCGCCATTGCTTTAACACTAGACGTTGATTCGCGCTTGAACTGTCGCGACTAATAGAGTCTCTAACATGCGTGCACACTCACACCCACATTACTCTGCATACGTTCCATGGTGAACTGTGTGGAACAATCCGTCTCCCCCCACTCAAATACAATAGGAAAACAACCCAAACAAAGAAAACAAACAATTCCAAAGCCACAAGTGTAGTGTGCAATTTTAGGGCACCACACCCACATAAAGAGAAAAAAGAACATCGGGCTAAAAAATAAACGCTCGAACGGCGTTAAGTAGGTGCCCCTAAGACTGAGCATAGACCAGCTGCTAACAATAGAGGCAAGAGCCAAAGTGCAATTATTAGCTCAACTTTGGTTGGTCTTTTGGTTTCTGTTGGCTTTGGATTTTGTTGGCTATCCGATAGAGAAGGTTGCTTATGGCTATGGCGAATGCGGGAAGTGCTGGGAGGATGTACCAGTAGAGTTTGGTTTGGGCAAAAGTGAATATTCCAAGCACCAAGGCTATCCAGATGAGGATTAATGTGTCTGCTTTATGGCGTTTAATGACAGAGTTGAAGGCACACAGCACCACCGCGAACGGGAGCAGCAGTACCCAAAGCAGATTTTCACTTGTCGCTAAATAGTTGAAGTAGAACAGGTATCCTCCGGCGTGCCCTTCAAGCGGAGTAACGGTTCGTTGAAAACTGGAGTAAACGAAATAACAGTTCCAGAAGTCACGGTAAGTAAAATTCATGTACACTACATAGGGCGCAAACAAGAGCAATGCGAAGCCCAAAAAGTAGGCGAACTGTTTTGTGAAAAGAAACCTTAAGCTTTTCTTCGTTAGAGCAAAATAAATTATTACGATTAGCGGAATCAATAACGCTTCAATTTGCTTAGTCAACAAAGCCAACCCGAAGAATAATCCACTCAAAATTGCAAATCGATTCTTGTTTTTTGTTTCCTCACTCAAAAGCAAAAAGAAAACACTAGCCAAAATGAAGAACAGCATTGGACCATCGGTCATCGCATGGGTTGCAAACGCAAAAAAAGTAACAAATGTACCCAAGACTACAACTGACAAGAACCCGACAGAAGCGTTATAGAGCTTCTTGCCCAAATAGAAAACCGTCGCCAAAGACAAAACGGCGAATAAAACACTCCAAATCCGCGCAGCAAAATTGTTCACACCAAAGGCTTGGTATGCAAGTGATATAAGCCACATCAGTAACGGTGGCTTTCCGGCCCAAATCGCGGGCTCACCATACGAATAAGGTGTGAGGTAGTCTCCGCTTTTAGCCATGTGATAAGCCATTTGAGAATAAGTTTTTTCATCCGCAGCCCACAAAGGACCCGAGCCCAAACTAACAAAGAACGCTACTGTAAAAGCCAATATGGCTAAAATGCAAAGCAGGTTTATGTGGGCTAAAAACCACGACTGTTTCTTGATGAGAAGGCCGGTTTCTGGGGGTTGTTCTTTGTTGCGCATTTTTGAGTAAGTGAACCGACCAAAAATGAAGATAATTGCGATGCCTATTACGCATGCGATGTCATCGAAAAGAAATGTATGCCATGATGTAACCGTGAGGCTCGTAGATGGTATGTTGGTTGATGGTTTATTGGTTGAATTGTACAAGGTTAAAGCGTACAGGTGATAGTCATGGGAACCAACGTATAGAGTATCATTAACGATAGTGGGGGATGAATCGACCATATTGCGAGTTGGATAAGCCCATTTGATTTCTCCACTAAAAGCGTTTAGGCAGTAGAGGTTGTAGTCCTCCGAACCCACGTACAAGTTGCCGTCTGCAACAGCAGGAGACGACATAACCCAGTACCCAGTTGGTGTCTGCCAAAGTTTCTCTCCGCTGGAAGCATTAAAGCAGTAGACGCTGTTATCTTCCGAGCCAATGTAAATGCACCCGTAAGCGGCGGCTGCCGAAGAAACTATGGAATTCTGTGTTTGATATTTCCAAATCTCATGGCCCGTGGAAGCGTTTAATGCAATTACGTATCCATCGTATGATCCAATGTAGATGCAACCGTTGTAGATGCAAGGCGAGCTTAGGTCGCTTCCTGTATGATGGCTCCAAATTTCCTGGCCCGTTGACATGTTGAGGGCATAAACCATGAAGTCATCGCAGGCAAAGTAAACCATGCCTTCGGCAATGGCGGGTGAAGATTCTACCCCCTGGTTAGTGGGAAATGTCCAAATTGAATCACCGTTCGAAGCATTCAGGCAGAAAAGGTCATGGTCTCTTGAACCAACGTATACTCGCCCATCCACAACGGCAGGGCATGAACGTACCATACCGCCTACATGTGATATCCAAGCGGGTTTGCCGGTGGAAATGTTCATTGCATAAACGGAGCCATCATCGCAGCCTACAATGGCAACGCCATTATCGATGGCTGGCGAAGAATCAACTTCGTTTCCAACGGGATATTTCCAAACCAAACCCCCGCTTGAGGCGTTTAAGCAGTAGATGTTGCAGTCTTTGCAGCCCACTACAACTAAGCCGTCTGCTACTGCTGGAGAAGACCAAACAGCTGCGTTCGCACTGTAATTCCACAACTGCTTAACCGCATTTGTTGAATCACCACCTGTCGTGTAACCGTTTCGGCTTGGCGCATTGCGAAAAGTTGTCCAGTCACCAGTGTTTGTGCCCATGACCGCTGAAAAAGAGCTGGATAAAGCCAAGAGGATGAAAATGAGGATGATAAGCAACCATTTTTGTTTTTTCATATCCACCCTTACAAGCAATGACCTGTAAAGAGATGATATATTAAACTATTGAAAAGCGATGTGAAAAATAGAAATAGGAAAATTTTGGTGGGTTGCTTGTTAATCTCGGCTTGATAGCACAATGATGTAGTCTGCAGTGTCGGCGCACATGTCAGCTGCTTGCTCGATAAACTCGATTAAATCGTCAAATATGACCATGGCTCCACAGTTTATGCTTGAACCGTACTTTACGAAGAGGCTCTTGGCTTTGAGATATTCAACGTCTATTGCATGTTCGATGTCGCCTACTTGTTTAGCTTCTTTAATTGCTTCTTCGGGGTTAGAAGAAATTTTCTCGATGGCGCTTCTAAGTGTTTGAGCCGTTTCCACCAACTTAGAAGTCATAAAAACTGTCTTCTGCGAAAGTTCCTGCGGAATCTCGGCTTCACCCAGCATTTCAAGACACCTAGCCGCATCTTTAGTGTGGTCTGCAAGGGTATCTAGCCGTTTAACAAGATGCAAGAGGTCTTCGCGGTAATCAGAAACCAACGCTGCACCCTTGGATAACTCCATGAATGTGTCTGTTCTTAGCTGATCAACTTCTTCTTCAGCTTTGTAGAGGTTTTCGACGTATTTTTTGGTGTCTTTAAAGTTCTTCTCTGAAAAGCTCTTGGTGGCTTTTTGCAGCCAGTTTACTGTATCAAAAGCCTTCGTTATCTGTTCGTGAGCTAGTTCTAATCCTCTGGTTCTTCGGCGTTGCTCAAACCAATCGTAACTTTTTTTCTCCATCTACAACCGCTCTTTTAATATGCACTAATTCTTGTTTGCAAATATAACCCTTCGCTTAATATGGCTTTCACTGTCCACTTTGGAATGCACGTTTTCCTTATATCGCGTACTGTTTAGGTTAAGCAGGAATCAATAGCTAAAAGCCAATCTACAAGATCAGCGTTTTTAGCTTTCGCTTGCTTTTTACCATTTATCTTTTGTTTCAACATCTTCCCCTCAAACTACCTTTGACCTTAGATGTGACTGAAGTACCATGATGGTTCAGGTTTTGCCCGTTGCTTCTTTAATTTTCGACTTTTCATGGCACAGCACGCTTGAGGATACTTGTCCTATTTGCCTATTTAGAATACCCGAAATAATCTATAGAGAACCATTTAGTCTAAATAGACATTTTATTCTTCTAGAACAACTTTTGCCAACGCAACCTTGTCTTCTAAACTCTTCATAACCGTGTTAGTTACCTTCACGTTGACTCCAAGCTTTTCAATCGCATCCTTTTTTTCAGCATCCTTAGTGTCGATGACGAATTCGTCAAGAAAATCAGAGTAAAACTTCGCCACTCCAAAAGCAGAAACTTCCACACCCAAACTTCGCAACATCTTGTCTGCAGGCCCCTTAATGGGCAAACCAGCCACGATGGGACTAACACCCACCACCCTTGCATTTGTCCGCCTCAACGCATCCCGCACACCGCTAACTGAGAGAATGGTGCCGATGCTAACGACGGGATTACTTGGACAAACAACTACCGTGTCTGCATCCAAAATAGCATCCAAAACTCCCGGCGAAGGCTTGGCAGCCGCGGCACCAACAAACTCTACCCCTAAAACATCATCTTTTGCTTGTTCTCTAACAAAATACTCCTCAAAATGCATTGAGCCCTCGCGTCGTCGTTACTCTGGTTTCAAACTTGTCATTGGTCATGGGTAAAATCTTTACTTTGAGCCCTAAAACGTCGCAAACTTCATCGGTTATCTGTGTAAGAGTGAAGCCCTGCTTTAAACGGTGAGTTCGGTAAAGGTGGGTTGCTAAATCACGGTCACCCAAACTAAACCAGGCATCTAAGCCATGTTTTTTGAGCATGTCGAGGCATCGAAAAGTGTCACCACTAATTCCCCAGCCCTTCGCTTCATCAACAATGCCTGACAACGTGTATGTGACGATGTCTATGTCAGGTGAAATGTGTAAGCCATAAAGTTCGATGTCGTCGCCGGTGTTAACGATAACAGAGAGGTCTTCTTCGTTAACCAGCTTTGTTAAGCCTGTTAGAAATCTGGCTGCACCAACTCCTCCTGCCAAAGCCGTAATCAAAGGTTCCCGCCCAGTTAGGGATGATGGCTTTCTTTTTCTGAAACCCAGTATTCGGATGAACCGCCCTGCTTTGTGATTATGCATTCTTTCTTGAAAACAGGAACTTCACTTTTGTACCTCTCCACCGCTTCCCGCAAAACAGGAAAAACATCTGTTCGGTGTGCTCCTGCGACGGCAACATAAACCAAGTCTTCGCCGACACTAAATTCGCCTAAAAGATGATGGATCTGAACGTTCATTATGCCGGGTTTTTTGGTTAATTCCTCGCTTATCTGTGAGAGCGTTTGGTCAGCTTTTTCCTCGTAAGCTTCGATAGTTATTTTCTCAACTTTCTCTTTTTCCTGTCCTAATGTTTCTCCGCGAACAACGCCAATGAAAAGAGCGATTGCGCCGGCTTTTGGGTAGTTGGGGTCTTTTTTGATGTTGTCTATGGCATCTTGGGCGTTGAAGGTTCCTTTTTCATGCACACCAGCGTTGGTCAAAAATTGCGTTCTCCTGTTAGAAAATACTAAAGGTTCGTGTCTAAAACTGTTTACGGTTAAAAGAATAGAAATAAGAAAATAAAGAAATTATGTTTATGCTTCGGCTGCGATTGGTGCAGGTGCCGCTTCTACTGGTGCTTCGGGCAGTTTTGCTGGAGCAGAGATGAGCTTGGATTTTCTAATTCCGACGTGACGTAATGGAGCAACAAGCTTAGCTTGGTTATAGATGTCTGAAGCGATTTTTCCAAGGACCATTTCTTGAACGAATTGGTCAAGTGTTAATGCAGCGGCTTTTTCTTTGATTGTTTTCTCCATCATGGTGCGGATGATTTTTTCCTGCGATGTCTTTATTCTTGAAAGCGTCAGAGCTGAAACTGAAATTCTAAGCTTGTAGCCGTCTTTTGTGGTTAAGTTGAATAAGCCGTCAACTTTGGTGGTTCTTCTTCTAACCAAGCTGCGAAGGTAATCTCGTGAGTATTCATGACCCTTGAAGAGTGTTTTGGCGGATTTTCCCTCAATCGCATTTATCTGGAAGAACATTTTCAAGTAATGATGAGAAAAGTCACCTGTAATGTCATATAGGGTTGCTTCGACAACTCTGCCGATCATTTGTTGTTCTTCTTGTGCAGGTATCGAACCTAACTCTATGTTACCAAAGAACGATGGCGCAACTACCATATACCAGGATTTGCCTCGCCACTTATCGCGAATGTGTTTAGTTTTGGAAGACAAATTTATTTCTCCAAACGTGCCACAACATTCTCAAGGGAATATTAAAAGGTTTACGGTTTTCTACCAATTTTTTCTCTGTTACCCATGTATTTCCTTAATGCTTCAGGTATGTTTATTGTTCCGTCTTCTTGCTGATTGTTCTCTAATATTGCAACGATGGTTCTACCCGTAGCTATCGCTGTCGAATTCAAAGTGTGAACCATGCCTTTGGGTGCTGCACCTTCTTTTTCCCTGTACTTGATTCCTAATCGTCTGCCTTGATAGTCAGTGCAGTTGCTACATGAAACCACTTCTCGATAACCGTTCTGCGCGGGCATCCAAGCCTCAATATCATATTTTTTAGCTGCAACAGTGCCGATATCACCGGTGCAAACGTTAACAACACGATAAGCTAAACCGATTTTTTGCAAGAGTTCCTCAGCATTTTGGAGGAGCTCTTCATGGAGCCTAGCTGAATCTTCAGGTTTGCAGAAGATGAATTGTTCGATTTTGTTGAATTGGTGAGTTCGGAAGATGCCACGTGTGTCTTTTCCGTGTGCGCCCGCTTCTTTGCGGAAACATGTGCTTATGCCTGCAAGTTTGACTGGCATATCCTGTTCCTTGAGGGTTTCATTCATGAGCATAGCCGCCATGGGATGCTCGGAAGTAGCGATTAAGTAGAGGTCTTCGTTTTCAACTTTGTAGAGGACCTCTTCAAAATCGCCTAAAGCGGTCACTCCTTCATAGGCTTCCCTCTTCATCAGCAACGGCGGAATAACAGGAGTATAGCCTTTCCTTGAAAGCTCCTCGACTGCGAAACTCATCAAGGCCATATCTAGCATCGCAACTTCGTTTTTTAAGTAGAAGAATCTTGCACCAGAGACTTTTCCAGCACGTTCCATGTCGATTTGGCCAAGATTCAACGCAAGATCAATGTGGTTTTTTATTGGAAAAGTAAATTGAGGGATTGTTCCCCAAGTTTTCACCTGCACGTTATCATTTGAGTCTTTCCCCAATGGAACAGTCTCATCCAAAAGGTTTGGCAGGTTCAAAAGGTAACCGTGAGTTTTCTGTTCCTGCTCAGCTACTTGTTTTTCAACGATCTTTGTTTGCACATCGACATCTTCTGCTTTTGTGAATTCGTTGGTGGCTTCTTTGCCTGCTTTTTTGAGTTTAGCAATTTCTATAGTGACTAGTTTTCGGTCGTGACGCAACTCGTTTAGTTTGGTAAGGTTCAAACGCCACTCTTTATCTACAATGATCAGTTCTTCAAGCATCTTTAACGCATCAGGGTTTCCACGCTTGGCCAAATTAGCTTTTACAAGTTCAGGGTTCTCGCGGATTAACTTGATATCTAACATGTTCTCACAGATTAATTCTCTACTAACAAAATCAGCTATTAACTTTACGATACAAACAAAGATGGAAAAATCCAAAAGGGAAATTATTTTTTGAAGTGATAAAGTAATCAGATAAATTGAACTAAAAAATGGAAGAAATGGAAATTTTTTTTGTTGTCCAGTCTTACTTTTTGGTAAGAGTTATCTCCATTGTGGAAACCATTCTGGACTTGCTCTCGCCCTCACGAGGTGGCATCTCAACTGTTCCGATGGCAATCTTGCTAACTTTAAGGTCTTTAATGAACCGGTTTCTTGTGATTTCGGCTACGTCAACGGCGGTCGTTATGGCTTGGCCTCTTGCTTTCAAAGTTATTTCTTTCAGGTTTCCTGCGGAGAGGCTTGTGATGATTGCCAGAACATAACTCATCGGGGGTTTGTTTCCTACGAAGATAACATCTGCATTTTCAGTCATTTGTTTTAACTCCTTTTTGTTTGCTTTGTGTAACGTTGCTGTTTTGCGCTATGCGGCGCTCAGAACGTTATTGCCAAAATATACAGTTCTTCCCTATAAATCCATTGAAACTCCATCCCGAACAGAAAAACGTTCAACAAAAAAGTAAGAAAGGCTTTTCTACACCAAACCCGTAATGAGCAATAATACCTATCAAGTTGAGAGTTAACTTGCTAACCAAACTGAAGAAACAAATTCAGCAAATGCTTACATCTCAAGCAACAGCAGCGCACAAAATAGGCTTAACTCCCAACAAAATCAGTACAATCGGCTTTATACTTGCACTGGCATCAGCAGTTTCATTCGCCCTAACCTCTGCTCAGAATTCATGGTGGCTTCTCTTAGCGGTTGTTTTTCTCTTGGCTTCAGGGTTCTGCGACACCCTCGACGGCATAGTAGCAAGGACATTTGGGCAAACAACTGTGTTCGGAGGATTCTACGATTCGGTCCTCGACAGATATGCAGACGCTGCAGTCTACGCAGCCATTATCGTTGCTGGATTATCCAATCCTGCTTGGGGTTCTCTTTGGGGTTCAGTTTGGGGCTTGGCAGCTCTTTCCGGTTCATTGTTAGTGAGTTATACCCGTGCAAGAGCCGAAGCGGTCGGCATAAAAATGGAGTCCGTTGGCCTTGCTGAACGAGCCGAGCGTATGCTCATCTTAGCCGGCGTCAGCATAATTGGGTATTTCTGGTTGCCCGCCATAGGTTATGGCATAGCAGTTTTAGCGGTGCTCGCAAACTTCACTGTTATACAAAGAGCAGTCTACGTTTACAAAACATTAAAGAAAAAAGCAGCAGTAGCCGCTTAGTATCTTCTTTTATAGCCTTTAGAATGGCGTTCGTTTTCTGCGCGGACCTTAACGATTCCGCGGTGAACAGCACAAGAGATACAGTAGTATTTAGTGTCTACCCAAGAGGCTAAGTATGTGCCGCTTTGCCTAAGTTCTTTAGCCAATTGTGGTTCAACAAAAGAAACTCTGCGTGTCGACCTCTTCGCTTTGTCACGTGGCACCGAAGCCCCGCAATTTGCGCATTGAACAAGAGTGCTGCTTCCTTTGTTTCCTTTTGATCTTCCTCGGCTTTTTCGTTTAACGGGCATTAATTATATCCTCTTTTCTTCTAATGTTCCATTTATTGATTTAACTATCTTATATATCTGACCTTAATTTGAGAAGAGAAGCGATGTTTGCGTTCTGACTTATCTTTGGAATAATCTTGCCATCAGACGAAGTCATCAATGTTGTTACTCCAGGACCGTGACCTGCGGTAATGCAATTTGTGTGAACAACTACACCCACCGATACAGCGCCTTGCCGGTATATTCTGCCGAATGAATGGTCCGCGTCGATAATCGCTACTATATCACCCAACCGCAAACTCTCCAAGCCATACTGAGCCACGACGGCTTCGTCGAAGAGTTGTATGTCATAGTCGCCAGAGTTAACTTGGTTAGCGCCTAAACCTGAACCCATAATCGCTGCTGGCACTATATGGGTTACAGGCACCTCTAATTTGTCCCCATTGGGCTCTGGATTCCATACCTCAAGCAAATTTGGATCAATGTTGAGAACTTTTATGTCCGGAAAATCCAAGAGCTTTAAACCTATTCCATAAGACTTTACGAGTATCCTGTCACCAAGTAAAAGGCCATCTAAAACCTCCGTCGGAAAATCAACCAGCACATGCTCAATGCCACCATGCTTACCTGTAACAACCCCTTTAGCGCCCTTCGCTTCGCCAGTGGCAACCGTTGCCTGGTTTCCTACGCATGACAAAACGTTGAATGCAGTGTTGGCTGCTTGACCTGAACGGGCATCGTTCTCCTTGTTTTCCACACTAACGCCTGGTTCCACGTGGTCTGCTTCCCAACCGCACGCTGGGTCACCGACTCTTAGGTTGTAAGTTATGCCGCCTACTCCTGGAAGCACTAAGGGTTTGCCTGTAGCGGAAACATTGTATACGTTGCGAATTGTTGGACTTGCGATTTCACCCATGACCGAGATTTTGATGAGTTTTTCCAAGTTCGTCCTAAGCATAATTGTTTCCCTTCTGATGGTGAGGTCACCGTTTTGGGGTTAATAAAACTTCACAGCGTTTTTAGGTGTTAAAGCAACTCTTAAATTATGCGTCTCTTTATTGTTGGAGTAAGCTTAGCCAGCTAAAAATTGTAGGAAGTGAATTATTAAATGTCTGAAATTGGATTAAGAACAAAAATGCTCGTCAGGGACATTATGAGTAGCCCCGTTGTAACAATAGATGAGGACGAAACCTCCAACAAAGCCGCAGCCAACATGGATATGCATGATTTAGGCGCCGTCATAGTCACAAACAAAGCTGGAAAATCAATAGGTATCATAACCGAACGCGACTTAGTCATTAGAGTATTGGCGAAAAACCAGAAGCCAGACACAATTAAGGCCAAAGAAATCATGACAACCCCCTTGGTCACGATTGAGCCTGAAGCCACCATAAGCGACGCGGCCAGAAGAATGACTAGACTCGACATTAGAAGGCTAGGCGTAATCTACAAAGGCAACCTGCTCGGTATAATCTCAAGCAAAGACATCCTTGGCGTAATGCCCGAGCTAATCGAAATAATGCAGGAGCGTTCACGGATAGAAGGCGCCGCCCAAATCGAAGAAACTGAAGAAGCCCCACTCTCAGGATATTGTGACCGCTGTAATATCTACTCTGAGAGCCTCAAAGAACGCAACGGACAAAACATCTGCGACGAATGCCGCGTGGAACTCGAAGAAGAAAAATAACAATTTTTCTTATACCACAAATTTTATTCAAAATAAACTTTAATTAACTAAACCAGCCGCTATTCCTAGAGCGTGACCCCCTTGATTGTTGATTCCGTCCTTACAAACGCCAAAGCATACATAGCAGGGCAAATAATCGACTGCAACATAGCCATCGAAGAGGGCAAAATCCAAAAGATCGGCAAAGAAACGCAAATGCCACAAGCCGACGAAAAAACCGACCTCCACAATTTGCTGGTTTTGCCGGGTTTAATTGATGAACACGTTCACTTGCGCGATGAGGGCAAGGCATACAAGGAAGATTTCTCTTCAGGAACAGCCGCTGCCGCTGCTGGTGGATTCACAACTGTTCTGGATATGCCAAATAATGACCCAGTTACCATGAGCGTTCGGACTCTGCGCAACCGCATGGAAATTGCCCAAACAAAAATCCTCACTAACGTGGGGGTCTACTCTGAATTCCCGAAAAATATCGCCGAAACTGCAGCAATAGTTGCTGAAGGGGCAGTTGGGTTTAAGCTGTTTATGGGTTCTCAAGTGGGCGGCTTAAACATTGATGACAATCAAGCTCTACAGGATGCGTTTAATGTGATTGCCGAACTGGAGGTGCCTTTGGCGATACATGCTGAAGACAGGGCAATGTTGGCGGCAAATGAGGAGAAACTGAAGCAAGCCCAAAAAATTGGCACTGCCGACTTTTTGCGGGCACACACCGAAGCTGTAGAACTCACAGCTATCCAGGGTTTCTTAAAGTTAAGCCAACAGTCGAAAGTGCATCTTCACTTTTGCCATGTCTCAAGCCAAGAAGGTTTAAACGCCATCGTTGAAGCAAAAAAATCAGACAGAAAAGGAAAATTAACTTGTGAGGTTACACCAAACCATCTGCTACTAACCAGCGAAGATGTAAAGCATATTGGGCAAATGGCGATTATGGCTCCTCCGCTCCGAGATAAAATCCACTCTGAAGCTCTTTGGAAGGGGTTAAAGGATGGGACCGTAGATACTATTGGGTCAGACCATGCGCCTCATACTAAAGAAGAAAAGGCAGCTAGCAGCGTCTGGGACGTAAAAGTCGGCGTACCAGGATTAGAAACCACTCTGGCACTTATCATGACGTTTGTTAAGAAGAACAGGTTAACCATCGTGCAAGCTATCCATTTGCTCGCCGAAAAGCCCGCAGAAATCTTTGGATTAACCGACCGCGGACACCTCGAACAGGGCAAAAACGCCGACTTAATCGTGGTAGATTTTAACCGCCAATTCAAAATCGATGCCTCCAAATTCAAGTCCAAAGCCAAGTTCTCGCCCTACGAAGGCTGGGATGTCCAGGGCAAAGTGGTAAAAACCATAGTGAACGGGCAAGTAGTCTTCGACGACGGCGAAATTGTAGCTAAAGAGGGAAGCGGCTTAATTGCGCGGAGAGGCAGCGTGTGAAGTTCCTTGCGGATGCCATGCTTGGGAAGTTAACGCGTTGGTTGCGCATGCTTGGACAGGATGTCCGCTATTCTGTTGAGTTTGATGATTCTGAGCTTTTGGCGTTGGCGAAAAAAGAGGGGCTCATTCTGTTGACGAAGGATTTTGAGCTCTACAAACGCGCCATCCTAAAAGGCTTAGACGCTTATTACGTTGAAGGAGCGACTGAAGCGGAGCGGCTTGCGGAAGTCGCCAAACGATATAGCCTTCAGTTGACCATCGATATGGACAAGTCGCATTGCCCAATCTGCAACACAAAACTTACGGCAACACCTAAAGAACAGCTCAAGGATCAATTGAAAAAAAACACCTTCGCCCACTACGACAAATTCTGGAAGTGTCCTAACTGTGGACAAATCTACTGGCAAGGAGCCCACTGGACACAAATCAACAACACACTAAGCCAAGCTAAAGCTAAGCTTGGAAGTTAAAAGAAAATAATGGCGCTTAAGACAACCATTTTAAGGGAATATCTTGGAATGTTCCATCTGGCAATGTTCTTCGGATCGTGATTGGCAATATGCCTGCAGCGAGTTCGCTGAGTGCGATGTCGATTGGGTTTGTGTTTTCAGCTGCATCTACCAAGATTGGTGCTCCCATCGAGATTTGAAGCGCACGTGCACCCACGATTCTAGCTTTCTCGAATCGAGTAATTTTTGGGGGTCCTACATTGATTGTTTGTGACATTTTACATCATTCCGCCGGGCATTCCACCCATTCCGCCCATATCCATTCCGCCTGGCATTCCTCCTCCTGGTGGCATTGGAGGGGTCTTCATTTTCGCGGTGGATATTATGTCGTCGATTTTAAGAATCATTGATGAGGCTTCGTTGGCTGATTTGATGATTTGTTTTTTGACGGCGAGGGGTTCGTAGACGTTTATTTTTGTCATGTCTTCGACTTTGCCTGCGAGAACATCTATGCCTGCCCAAGTTTCTCCTTTTTCATGTCTTGTTCGTAACTGTGAAAGTATGTCAACTGGATCTAAACCCGCGTTTTCCGCAAGTGTTGTCGCTATTATTTCGAGGGATTCTGCGAAAATGATGATTGCAAGCTGCTCTCTTCCTTGCACTGTTTGAGCATATTTCTTAAGAACACTTGACATCTCCATTTCTGGAGCGCTTCCCCCAGCAACTACCTTGGGTTCTTCGATGAGATCTTTTACTACGCAAAGTGCATCATGTATCGAGCGTTCTGCTTCTGCAGTCATCCGCTGTGTTCCACCTCTAATTAGAAGGGTGACTGATTTGGGGTTCTTGCAACCTTCGATGTAAGTCATCTTGTCGTCGCCGGTTCTGCGTTCTTCAACCAACGCTGCAAAACCAAGATCTTCGGATGTGAGCGCGTCGATGTTGCTTATGATTTTTGCGCCCGTGGCTCTCGCGAGTTTTTCTATATCTGATTTCTTGGCGCGTCTAATAGCTACTGCACCTTTTCGTGCAAGGAAATGTTGAGCCATATCGTCGATGCCTTTTTGAACAACAACTACGTTGGCGCCTGAAGCTAAAACTTTTTCAACCATACCCTTAAGCATGACTTCTTCCTGCTTGAGGAACGCTTCAATCTGGTCTGGGCTTTCAATGCTGATTTTTGCGTCCATTTCAGGTTTTTCATTTTCTAATGATGCATCGAGTAACGCGATTTTAGCGTTTTCAACTCGTTTAGGCATGCCTGAATGTACGATTTCTTTGTCTAAGACTACGCCGTAGATTAGGCTGGTGTCCTTGAGGGATTCGCCTGTTTTTTTCTCAACTTTCACATCATCAACGTCTGCTCGGTAGGTGCCGTCTGCCTGTTTTTCTGCAACTGCCAACATTGCCTTAACAGCTAAATCTGCTAAGTAATCTTTGTATTCAGCGACGATTTTGCTGCCCATAGAGGTTGCTGCTGTCTTCTTTAGGTAATCGGTCGATTTTAAATCGATGGAAATAGCGATTTTGTCTAAAGTTTCTAAGGCTTTGTCAGCGGCTTTTCTGTAACCATCAATTATGACTGTTGGGTGAATGTTTTTGTCGATTAATTCTTCTGCACGGTTTAAAAGTTCGCCTGCAATGATGACGGCGGATGTTGTTCCGTCGCCTGTTTCTTTATCTTGGGTTTTGGCGACTTCCACCATCATTTTTGCTGCTGGATGCTGAACATCCATCTCGTCAAGGATTGTTCTTCCATCGCTTGTTATTGTAACGTCCCCGAAGCTGTCAACCAGCATTTTATCCATTCCTTTTGGGCCGAGTGCGCTTCGGACGCTTTCAGCGACTACTTTTGCAGCCATGATGTTGGCGTGTTGTGCTTCTCTTCCGCGGGACCTCTTTGAACCTTCTTTCATAACGAGAACAGGTACACCGCCAGCTTGTAAATTTGACAAATCAAGTAACCTCCAAATAATGCGAACAACAACAAAACGTTACTAACCATATAAGTTTTTCCTTGTCAAGACATGCTGAACAAATAGTATGCAAGCATTTTTTGCATCATTAATCGGTTTTTTGGGGTGTTTGACGTTTCATTTTTGCCAGAGCTAATAAACGGAGACTTTGGCGACACCAGATATCTTTAGCAGTTCGGGGATTAGTTCGCCCGGAATTTTCTTCTCCACAATCAACGTTAGTTTGGGTTCGGGTGAGAGTTCGGGGTCGTCTACGATTGCTTGGCGTATGCTTAAGCCAGCTTTGTTGAGCAGCATGGCTGCGTTTGAGAGGATTCCAGGTGACCTTGCGTTTATGGGGGTTATTTCTAAGACGCCTAGATTTAGGTGTTTAGCGATTTCTTTTAGGGAGTGCCCTGCGGGGCGGATTTCTTCGAAAATCATTCGTAGTTCGGGGATGGCTTTGATGGTGCAGAGTGTTTCGTTGACGGTTCTGCGGTCGACGCCTGCGACCCTTGCTATGCGGACAGGGGGGATTTCGATTTGGTTGAGGTATATTTTGTCGCCTTGGGCGCTTAGGCCGTTTTCTATGAGGACACGTGCTACTTTGAGGCGTTCGGGGTATTCTTGGAGTTGGGTTTTGATTTGGGTCCACATTTCAGGTCGCTTGTGCATATTTCTGTTCTTTTAGGTATAAATATGTTGTTTAACTATGTACACAACCGTACACAAAAGCCTTAAATAAAACCTTCAAGTACGGTTTAAAGCCCAAACAAGAAGGCGAAAAAATGCCCGACAAAAAAATTCTACTAACCGAAAACGACATACCAAAACAATGGTACAACATAGTCCCCGACTTGCCACACCCGCTACCGCCATTCATAGAAGCGGAAACAGGGAAACCAGGCGTCGGTATAGTCCCAAAAATTTTCCCCAAAGAAATCATCGGACAAGAAATCAGCCAAGAACGCTGGATAAACATACCCGATGAAGTACGCGAGATCTACAAGATCTGGAGACCAAGCCCGCTTTTCCGAGCGTTCGGCTTAGAAAAAGCCTTGAAAACTCCAGCTAAAATCTACTACAAGTACGAAGGCGTCAGCCCCGCAGGCAGCCACAAAACAAACAGTGCCGTCCCACAAGCCTACTACAACATGAAAGAAGGCATAACACGCGTCACCACCGAAACCGGCGCAGGCCAATGGGGCAGTGCGCTGTCGTTTGCAGCCGGCATGTTCGGGTTGCAAGCAACCGTGTACATGGTCCGTGCAAGCTTCGACCAGAAGCCCTACCGCAAAGCCATGATGAACGCTTTCGGCGCAGAATGCGTCGCCAGCCCCAGCAACAAGACAGAGGCGGGAAGAAAAATCCTCGCTGAAGACCCAGAAAACAAGGGCAGCCTTGGCATAGCCATCAGCGAAGCTATCGAGGACAGTTTGGAGAGTGAGAAAACAGGCAAAAAAGCCAACTACACCATCGGCAGCGTCTTCAACCACGTCTGCATGCACCAAACCGTAGCTGGGCTGGAAGCCCAAAAGCAATTCGCAATGGTTGACGACTACCCTGATGTGGTTTACGGCTGCATAGGCGGAGGAAGCAGCTTCAGCGGTCTGTTCTGGCCTTTCTACTACGACAAAGTTTCCAAGAAAGCATCCAAAGAAACAAAGTTTGTCGCGGTTGAACCCACCGCATGCCCAAAAGTCACACGAGGATACTACACCTACGACCACGGCGATACCGCTAAACTCACACCGCTAGTCCCCATGCACACGTTGGGACATGACTTCATGCCAGCTCCGATCCATGCAGGCGGACTACGCTACCATGGTATCGCACCAACCATCAGCGTGCTCGCAAAAGAAAAGAAAATCAGCACGTTGGCAGTTAACCAGGTGGACGCGTTTGATGCGGCAAAGATTTTCATCCGCAGTGAAGGCATAATTCCAGCTCCAGAATCAGCACACGCAATCAAAGCCGTCGTCGACGACGCAAGAGCATGCATAAAAACCAACGAACCCAAAACGATTCTGTTTGCGTTAACAGGACACGGATTCTTTGACATGTCAGCCTACGACGAATATTTCAACGGCAGATTGCAGCCATATGAGTACCCAACAGAGAAAGTCACCGAATCCATGGCGAAACTGCGCAACCTCTACCCGTGGCTAAACGAAGTTAGCAAGCAATACATCGGCTGCGAAACGTACTAGTTTCGCAAATTAACTTTTTTCTTTTTTTTGTTTTTATTTATCGGCAACTTATACTAGGCATGGCTATCTAAGTTGACTGAAAACTCTTTGCCTACAAAATCTGTCGGATTAATCATTAACCCCATCGCAGGCATGGGAGGCGCTGTCGGATTAAAAGGGACAGACGGCAAAGCTATTCTTAACCAAGCCATAGCCCTAGGCGCCAAACCCATCGCCACACAAAGAGCAGAAACCTTCCTCGCCACACTAATCCCAACCAGGAGAAGCCTCAACCTAATCGTCGGAGCAGGTGATATGGGGCAGAATCAAGCGGAAAAATGCGGTTTTACCTTCAAGGTTGTCGGAGAAGCAAAAGAGGAAACGACGTCTAAGGACACGCAAACCATTGCTAAAGCCATTGTAGATATCGGGGTTGATTTGCTTGTTTACTGTGGCGGCGACGGAACAACCCGGGACATAATGAAAAGTGTCAGACTGAATGTTCCTGTTCTGGGTGTTCCGACAGGAGTTAAGATGCACAGCGCAGTTTTTGCCGTGAGCCCACAAGCAGCCGCTAGAGTTTCCGTCACTTATTTGTGGGGAAATTTGCCTTTGCATGAAGCTGAAGTCATGGATGTCGACGAAGCAGAGTTTAGACAGGGGCATTTGTCGGCCAGGCTCTACGGGTACGTGCTTAGCCCCTTTGAACCTCATCTGATTCAGGGCAACAAGATGGCAAGCCCCATGACCGAGAACGAAGTAGAAAATCAAGCAGCTATAGCCATATATATAATCGAAGAAATGAAACCCAACCTCCTCTACATTGTCGGTCCAGGAACCACCACCCGAACAGTCGGCGACCTCTTAGACCAGAAAAAAACTCTCTTGGGCGTGGACCTCTTTCGGGACAAGATAATAATAGCCAAGGACGTGAATGAAAAACAAATTCTGCAGGCAATAAATGGAAAACCTACGCGGGTTATTGTGACGCCTATTGGGGGCCAAGGCTTCATTTTCGGCAGGGGGAACCAACAGATAAGCTCCAAGGTCATCCGTCAAGTAGGCTTAGACAACATTATTGTAATTTCGACCAAGAGCAAGCTGGATCGGTTTGAGAGTTTACGGGTTGATACTGGGGACACCGAGTTGGATGAACAGTTTAGGTCAAATGGCATTAAAGTCGTAGTTGACTATAAAACAACAAGAGAAATGAAAATCGAATAATTCTTTTCGAAACTGGAATCCTATACATCGGAGAATATTGGCTGGTTTTTGGTAACAGAAATATACCCGTAATCAACCCTATTGTAACGAACTGAGGCTGAAATCGTTGATTTACATTAACCTACCAAAAATTGGCGAAGAAGAAGTGCAAGCAGTAGTCAAAGTCCTAAGAAGTGGCATGCTGACAAGCGGTCTTGGAACAGGCACCGAAGTTTCGGCGTTTGAGAAGAGTTTCGCGGATTTTGCCTGTGCTAAACATGCTGTCGCAGTTAACACTGGCACCGCCGCGCTGCACTCTGCTGTCTTAGCCGTCGGGATTAAGCAGGGCGATGAAGTTATTTTGCCCAGCTTCACTTTCGTCGCAACCGCAGAAGCAATTGTTTTAGCAGGTGCAAAACCAGTTTTCGCCGATATCGATCCCAAAACCTACAACCTATCACCCTCAGCGGTTGAAAAAGCATTAACCAAAAAAACCAAAGCAATATTGCCCGTTGACCTGTACGGTTTTTCAGCTGACATGAAACCCATCAAAGAAATCGCCTCAAAACACGGCTTAGCAGTGGTTGAGGACGCCGCCCAAGCCCACGGAACGACCTATGAGGGGAAACCTCCAGGGGCATTTGCTGATGCTGCTTGCTGGAGCCTTTACGCGAGCAAGAACATGACTACGGGTGAAGGCGGAGTTGTAACTACAAATGACGTACCAAACAGCCGAAACGCTGCGAATGATTCGCACTCACGGAGAAAAAGCCAAGTATGCTTCTCTGATGCTTGGAACAAACTACCGCATGTCCGAAATACAAGCGGCCATCGGCAACGTGCAAATGCAAAAGTTGCCCTCGTTTATAGCTAAACGCCGCCAGAACGCTCAGCAACTAACCAAACTGCTCGAGAAAAACAGCAAACTCGATTTGCCCTACGAGACAAAAGATAGGCTGCACAGCTGGTACCTCTATACCGCAAGGCTGAAAGACGCTACAGAGGAACAGCGCAACCGACTTGTGGATGAACTCAAGAAGAAGGGCATCGGAGCCGAAGTTTACTACATAAATCCTGTACACCAAATGCCATTCTATCGAGAAAACTTTGGAAGCACCAAACTTCCTCAAACCGAAAAAGCCTCAAAACAAGTGTTCTCGTTGCCGATTCATCCGGGAGTCACCGACGAGCAGGTAAATTTCATCGGCGAAACTGTTCTAAACCTCCTGTAACTCTTTCCCTCTGTGCATTTGAGTGAAGAGTTAAATTACACATCACGCACTATATAGCCACCCGTTTGCAGGAACTATCGGGTTTTATATGAGGAGTATGAACCTTTGAGCACTGAAGAAGGCGTTTCCCGCATAAAAGTAAAGTTTCTCATCGAAGGCTTAGGTGAAGCAGAAGGCGAACTCGTCAGGTTCCTTGCACCAAGAACCATCGACTACATTGTCCGCAAACTTCCATTGGAAGGAAGAGCAGCTCTTTGGAAAGAAGAGGTTTACTTTGAAATTCCCCTCAAGATGGGAGAAGAAAAAGCCAAGCCAACCGTGGAGCAGGGCACGATTGCTTTCTGGCCGATGGGCAGCGCATTATGCGTTTTCTATGGCAAATCACAGCCCTACAGCCCAGTGAGCATTCTGGGAAAAATCACAAGTAATCTGGAACTTTTCAAAGAAGTCAAAAGTGGCTTAACAATAAAAATCCAGTTAGCTTAAAAAGCAAGCGAGCTGTCTTTCCACATTTCAAGCAGCCGCACACATTCTGCTTCAACATCTTTGTCGCTGGTTTTATCTTTTAGCGTTTGCAAAAACTCGATGCGTTTTGCAACTGAACGTTTTTCGGCACTGCCCCCATAGTAGAGTTTACCGTCCAAGTACTCTTTCATAGCGTAGGCTTTTTGGATAAATAAGCTGGCTGCGTCCACAGGGTTTTCCACAGCGAATTTGTTTGCCCAGATTGCTACTTCAGTCTCCCGAAGCTGGGTTATACCATCGATCTCCATTACTATCCGTATGTATGAAAGCAAGAAATCATAGTACCCTGCAGTTTTGATTAGCTCTAGAACTTGGTTTACTTGCTTTCGGAACTCAGGCGTACCCTCAACTATTAGATTGTGTTTGTAGCCTTGGTCAACTAGTGCCTTAGCGTCTTTTACCTCTTCAGATGTGTAAACTCTCTCGGGGAAACTCACAAGGATAAACTCCAAATTAAGAAAATAACTATAAAATAAAAGTTAAGTTTGCAGTTTAAGCTGCAGGCTTGTAGATTTTGATGTTATGACTACCAGAGACGAGTTGAACTGCCCCGTTTGCTTCCAGTTGTTCGAGATAGTCTTTGGCTGCGCTTATGCGTATGCCATATCGAGTTGCAACTGCATATGGAGTTAAGACACCCATCTTTTTGATTTCGCTGACGTTTTTAGGGTCTTTTGCGTCTGGAACCATAATACCAACAGTTGTTTTTCTCTGTGGCGGTCCAGCTTTCTCTTTCTTCTTAGCATCTTTGCTTGCTTTATCGTCATCAGTCTTTACTTGCTGCTTTTCCATCTGCTTTATGCCGAGCTTCTTTTTTCCACCCATTATTTTTCACTTTAGTTCTTTTTGTCTGCATTTTTATTGTGGTTGGCTTATTTCAACCTTATGTTGCGCTTTCCAGTCTTTGAGCGGAATGCCAAGTTTCTTTTCTACTTCAGCGCGATGAATGGAGTTCATGGTACAGAATGGTATTATGCGTCCGTCTGGCACGGCGTAGTGGATGACGCACCGTTGGACTCGTTCGAGGTCAAAGTTGTATGGATCCATAAAGTGCATTGAGGAAACCATTAGTGCACTTCTTGCGAAGTCGCCTAGCGAACTGTAGTCGCCGTCCATGAGAACTTTAAGGACATATTTGCGTAGGAAATTGAATTTTATATGTCGTGCGGAGCCCATGAGGCGAAGTTTTGCTTTGCTCTTTTTGCCTTTCTGTGCATCAAGGTATACTTGGTTGAGTGTGCCGACGAATTTTTCGATGTTGCCGTAGCGGGTAATTGGGGTCATTTTGCCGTTCTCGATGAAAACGAAGGTTGCCATACCGCAGTGTTGATGTGCAGTGAATTCAACGTATCTTTTGTCTTTTATTTCGCCCACTGCTTTGGAGACTGGAACAACTACTGGTACAGGGTAGAAGTCGGAGACTTTGATGTCGCCATCGGTTTGCTTCTCGACCAGACTCATGAAGTCGGGGATGGTTATGCGCATTTTTTCTCGTTCTTGCTGTGGAAGTCTGCCGCAAAGAGATACCGGCTGAACGTTGACACATCGGATGAGGTCAAAGTTTTTGGCTGCAAACTTTATGATATCGCCTAATTGCTGGTCGTTCACGCCTTTAACCAAGGTGACAACTAAGACTATGCTGTCGTATCCTGCTTTGCGCAGGTTTTCGAGAGCTTTCATCTTGGTTTCAAGCAGGTCTAAGCCGCGAATAAACTTGTAAACTTCAGGAGTTAAACCATCAAACTGCAGGTAAATTGTGCTGACGCCTGCTGCCTTCAATTTTTTTGCATATTCAGGGTCGGATGCTATTCGAACACCGTTAGTGTTAACTTCTACGTGTTTGAAACCGATTTCCTTCGCCTTTCGAATGAAATCAAACAGTTCGTTCCTAATTGTGGGTTCGCCACCGGAAAACTGCAGTGCTGTTGCAGGAACGGGTTTGTTGTTGTGCAAGTTCTCAAGCATACCTGTAATCTGTTCGGCTGTTGGCTCATACACGTATCCAGCTGCAGAGGCGTTAGCGAAGCACACTGGGCATTTTAGGTTACAACGATTAGTAACGTCAATTATTGCAAGGGCAGTATGTGACTTGTGTTCGGGGCAAATACCGCAGTCGTAGGGGCAACCGTGTTTTTTCTCAGTGCGGGGATTCTCCATGCCGTCGCCAACAAAACCGAATTTGTCTGCACGCAGATATTGGTCGTAATCCGACCAGTAAAGTTCTTGGAATGGCCCATGTTCGGGGCAGGTTTTTTTGATGAAAACTTTTCCATCGTCTTCGTAGATGGTTGCGTCTATTGCCTTTAGGCATTCGGGACAAATGCTTCTTGTTGGTTTGATGTCTTTCATGTGATTTGCCTTCTTTCAGGTAAGCGTTAATTTCGAAGTGCTTAAGTGCAGAAGTAATGATAATAAGGTTTCCAGACGTTTCCTAAGGTGATTGAGGGGAAAACATGTCAATAAACGAGAATACAAGGGATGCCTTACGCGAAATGGGCTTAAACGCCTACGAAATCGACGCTTACATAGTTCTGCTGGAAGGAGGGCAAATGACGGCGATGGAGATCAGCCAACAAGCAACAGTGCCCTACAGCAAAATGTACGAAGTGCTAAACTCCCTTAAAGAAAAAGGTTGGATAAAGAGTAGCGAAACCCGACCCTTCAAGTACTATCCTGTCCCACCTTTGGAAGCGACAAGGTTCACTAAACTGCGGCTAGAAGACAAGTACCTAAACTGGGAAAACACCGTAGCTGAAAACCTCCAACCCCTCTACGAAAAACGAGAACTAGTCGAACGCCCAGACATGCTGATTCTGCGAGGCCAACAAGCCGTGTTGTCCAAGCTCGAAGAGGTCCTCAAAAAAGCCTCGTTGGAGATCGTGATAGCTGCACCGGAATTTGCAAAACCCGTGATTGCCCTAGCTGAACCTTTGCTTGGGAGCGGGTTGAAGAAAACGGTCAGGGTGAAGTTGATGGCAGCGGGGAAAAAAGAGGATTGGCTTTTCCTCAAAAAGTTCTCTGGATTAAGCGAACTGCGTATCCGTGATCACATGTTCGGTGGAGGCGTTATCGCTGATGGCAAAGAAGCCATGCTTTTTTTGGGCGAAGACAAACCAACCCTCGTCATCTGGAGCAACCACGTCGGTTTAGTGGGGTTTGCACGAGAATACTTCCAGTTTCTATGGGATTCTTCAGCTACCGCTTAACTTTAAGAGTAGGATCGTATTGGCGCTTACTCAAGCCATTAACATGTTAAAAATTGGTTTTTCACAAAAAAGAAGAAGGGGAGAAATGATTAGATTATGAGCTTACTATTTTCCCATGATTTTTCTAGCGGCGATTTCTATGTCTTCCGCTTTGATGGTTTTTCTTCCAGCATGCATCGCAAAATCGAGTGCTTCTTTGGCGATTTTTACGCCGATATCTTCTAGTGCTTTTGCGAGTTCTTTTGCTGCTGCTTCTGATACTCTGTCAGCGCCTGCTTTTTTGCATAATCTGTGCATGGGAGCTACTGCTATTTCTAATTCAGTCATATCGACATCTCTTTAGCTTCTTTTTCTCTTTAAGGCAATATTTAACCTTTGTTATCACTTTTTTCCCTAAATAGCCCTTAACCATAAAGTAAACCTTTGTGGAAAGAAAAATTATAAAACCATCAAGCATGACTATAGCGCAGAGAAAAAATGAAACTAATAGACGCTCATGTTCACCTCTCCGATGCCGAATACGCGGGTCACATCGAAGAACTAATTGCGGACGCAAAAAACTCAGGTGTAACCGCCTTAGTCACAAATTCAATGGATCTCAAAACCTGCCAAAACGACATAAAACTGGCCGAGCAATACCCCAACCTAGTCTACCCCGCCTTAGGAATTCATCCATGGAACGTAAACGTTATTGAAGAAAAAGAACTTCAAGAAACGATAGATTTTATACAAAAACAGAAAGGTATCGTTAAGGCAATCGGCGAAATCGGATTAGACTGCAAGTACGAAACGGTATGGGAAAAACAAACTATGGTCTTTGACAAGATGCTTCGTTTAGCCGAAGAGCTAGAGTTGCCAGTAATCATTCATTCCCGAGGAACCACGGACGTAATTGTTGAAATACTTCAATCTTACAAGCTTAAGCGCGTGCTCCTGCATTGGTTTAGCCACCCTTTGAGTGCCCTAACCAAAGCACTCGACAATGGCTACTTCATCACGGAAGGTCCACCTGCAACATACTCCAACGGCATCCGCGAAGTCATAGACAAAACACCTCTGACCAACCTATTAACAGAAACCGATGGCCCGGTCACCTATTGGAAACAACCCTTCAATGGACAACTAACCAAACCCTCATACATACGACACGTCGTTGGGGCAGTATCTGAAATCAAAAAAATCCCGACTGAAGAAGTCGCAGACCAAATAATCAAGAACTTCGAAACATTCTTCAACATAAAAATAAACTAGTCGTACCATTTTTTTCTTCCCTGTTCACTTCGCAGGCTATGGGTTACTCAATTAGCAGCTTTAAGGCGTAAACTTAAATTAAGCCCATCATCTATTGAGAGTTGCTCTTACGCTTTTAAACGTCGGAGAAAACTAAACTGTTAAATTCGGAGGAATACTAACTGGGAAAAGTAAAGACCGATCAGGTTAAAAAACTGGGCAAAGAACTGATGAAGCAGTTTCCAAGCAAATTCAACACAAGCTTTGACGACAATAAACACGCAGTAGTTGACTTAACGAAAGGAACGACAACGCGTATAAGAAACCAAACTGCAGGTTACATTACACGCACTCTCGCACTCGCTCAAGCTAGCTCAGCAGCTGAATCTGATATGGATCAAGAAGAAGAAATAACAGAGTAAATCTGGATAGAAACCTGAATGATGGATGAATACAGGAAAGGGTGGGCGCTTCGGTACCTTCGTGAAGCCAAAGCTGAACTTGAAGCTGCACGAAAAATCCCCTACATGGCTCCAGGCTTAGTTGTTGAAGCCATCCGAAAAGCCCGAAACGCCATATACTACAGCCTTGGCGAACCTGCCTTTATCGAAATACTCATCCGTGAAGAAGTAACCAAAAACCCTGCAACAAACGATTCTGTTCTGCGTTTTCTAATTGAAATCGAAACCATTGTCCAGCAGCTATCGCAACTAGAAGAAGTAAATGGGGACGCCATGATGAAGCAGGCAGATTCCATCGTGGACATCGCAACCGACATTGTGGAAACGTTAACACAGGAAAAGTTTGAAAGTTTCAGCTAAATTTTTAACCTCAACTTCAATCTATATTTTAAGTGTGAAGATTGGTGACTTTAACCGTAAAATTCATTGGTGCACTGCGCCATCTTTCAGGAAAAACACAGTTCACAACCAGTTTTCAGGAAGACATCTCGGTAAGGGGGTTGCTTGAAAAAATCAGCCAAGAAATCCCCGAATTAAAGCACACGTTTAGCGATCAGGAACTTAACGATTCAAGGTCAAACTCGCTCATACTTGTTAACGGCAGAGAAATCAGCGTTTTAAACGGGTATGAAACTAAATTGAGCGATGGGGACGAAATTGTTTTTGTTCCAGTTGTCCACGGCGGCTAATAACCAATGATAACGTTGACCAGCGATTTTGGGTTGAAAGACCCATATGTGGCAGAGATGAAAGGTGCCATATTAACCATAAACCCAAAGGCAACAATAATCGACATAACGCATGATGTTCAAAAATTCAACATTCGAATGGGAGCTTTCATGCTGGCTTCAGCGGCACCTTACTTTCCCAAAGGCACCGTTCATCTGGCAGTTGTGGACCCCGGCGTGGGCACGGAAAGACGCGCCATTTTAGTGCAGACAGGAAAGGGTTTTTTTGTTGGACCCGACAATGGCGTTTTGATGTTAGCTGCCCAAAATCAGGGAATCGGACATGTATACGAGCTTGCCAACCCCAAGTTTATGTTATCTGAGGTTTCGAACACTTTTCATGGCAGGGATGTTTTTGCTCCTGCAGCGGCTTATTTGGACATGGATGTGAAGCCTGAGGAGTTTGGCCCAGAAATAACCAACGTAGTTATTCCTGAGTTTGCCAGCTTAAAATCAATTAATGGGAAATTAACCGGCAAAGTGTTGCACGTAGATGGCTTTGGTAACATAATCACTAACATTAGTCGCAAAGAAATATCTAAAGCAAAAACACTCAACGTAAAACTGCCAAAGTTTTCTCTCAAGTTGTCCTTGGGCAAAACTTATGCACAAACTAAACCTCAAGAAGCCATAGCGTTGATAGGTAGCCATGGTTTTCTGGAAATAGCGCTAAACCAAGGAAGCGCAGCGGAAAAGTTCCACATTTCAACTGAAGACAATGTTGAGGTTACGCCTGCTTAGTTTTTATGTTTTCGACGACTTTCTCGATAACATCAACAGGGTTTTCTAATTCGGCTAGTTTTTCTTTTACATTCAATCGTTTGCCAAAATTCTTCTTGGCATACTCAAGAACTCGCTGTTCGGTTGTAATAAACAAGGGAAACCCCTTCTTTGCCAAATAAGTGTTCACATAAGTTTTTGCCATGTCGGAGATTGCTATGCTAGGAACACCTTGCAACGCCGCTTCCCTGGCGATGGTTCCCCCGTAACTTACCACTAAATCAGCGTTCGCAACCAAACTCACCGAATCTTCAAAGTCAGCCTTCACCCCAAAAGCATTTCTTTCTTCATTGTACCGCTCGATTAAACGCACGTTTCCCAGTGACGCAAGATTATCTGCCAAAGTTTTTGCGTTGTCTTGCTTTCCACCTGCATAAGCTGCTTTGGTTTCTATCTGCCTAACCACTATCAGGGACTTCTTCAAACCTGCCATTTTTGCGGGCTTAAAATCCTTAATCCATGCAACTTCATCAACGCCTTTGAAGGAAACGACATTTTTTGCGCAGTAGGTCCGGGTGAAGCTTTTAGGCAAAGCTTCGGAAACCACCACTGTATGAGCAAACGGTATCGTTAGTCTGTTGGTGGCTAAAGCGTGGGGTGTATCGGCGGTTAGAATTATGGGGATTCCTAAGCCGAAGGCTGTGCGGCAGAGCTCAACTGATTGGTGTGCAATAGCGATGTCTGGTCGGTTGTTTTTGAAGAGTTTTGCAAATTGAATTATGCGTTCAGCGCTCTCTTCTAGCCTCGAGGTAAGTGTTGATGGGTTGTATTTGCCTACGACGATAGGTTCTTCTCCGAGAATTTTGGCAAGCGCAACTGTGTCTGGGTGTTCTCGGGTTGTAAAAATAAATTCATGCCCCAATTTCCTAAGACGCTTACCAATTGCAGCACCATATCTTGTATGCTTGCCTGTGCAGGCGTCATACCAAATTTTCATTGTTGCACCTTTCTCTGTTCTTTTAGGAAGGCTTCGCGCTTGGCTTCGTACGCCTCCAAAGACATGACCTTTTTGGCGGGTGTGCCAGCCACAACGGTTTTAGGCGGCACATCTTTAGTTACAACGCTTCCCCCGCCAACCACGGCTTTTTCACCTATAGTAACATTTGGAAGGATGGTGACTCCTCCGCCGATTGCCGCGCCGTTTTTAATGACTGGCGGAGTGAGGAGGCCACTTTTTGGGTACTTGTCGTTAAGGAGACTGCTGTTTGGAGCGATGAATACGTTGTCGCCTAAGACACATCCATTAGATATGGTTACGTGGGCTTGTATGTTGCAGTTTTTGCCTAAAACCACGCTCTTGCCGATGTCAACAAAGCTCCCAATCATGGTGCCGTCACCGATTTTGGTGCCGTCTCCGATCACAACATAGTTCCAGATGGATACGTCTTTGCCTATCTCTACGTTTGTACCTGTGATGATTCCGGTGCCTTTCTTCGGATTCTGCATGCTTGTCCTTTCGAGCTCCAGATTTAAATAGTTTAACATTAACTTGAGTTCTCCAATGATGGTGGCATGCTTTGGCTAAAGAAACCGTTTTGATTATTGGATTAGGCGAGATAGGCCACACCCTCTTCACATTGTATCGTGAAGTTAAAGGAAAATTCTCGGTTTATGGTTTAGATTTAGACATGGAAAAAATGAAAGCACTGGACCAAAGCAAAGAAAACATTCCAGCCAAAGTTGACACCCTGCAGGTTTGCCTTCCATGCGGCAGCCCAGAAAAATTCACTGAAATAATCAAAGGCTACTTTGATCAGTATAAGCCCAAACTCGCAATCATTAACAGCACTGTTCCACCCGGAACCACACTCAAAGTCGCAGTATCCTGCAAATGCCTCGTCGCTCATTCGCCCTCTCGCGGAGTCCACATAAACGTTGAGCATATGGTCTGGGAAATGAAGCGTTGGACCAAATATGTTGGCGGCGCTGACGCTGCTGCATCTAAAGCTGCTAAAGTCCATTTTGAGAAGCTAGGACTCAGGGTCAAGGTCCTCAAAAGCTGCCGTGAAACCGAGTTGGCAAAATTATTCGAAACCACTTACCGTGCTTGGATGATTGCATGCTTCCAAGAGATGCATCGAATCTCAAGGGCTTTTGGCGCTGAATTCGATGAAACAGTGGATTTCCTCGAAGACACTCACAAAGAGCGTTTTGACAGGCCAGTCATGTTCCCGGGAGTAATTGGCGGGCACTGCCTTATCCCCAACACCGAACTTTTGCTTAAAAGCTACGACTCAGAGTTTCTTAAGCTAATCTTGAAGTCAAACGAGAAACGCAAAGAAGAAATCAAGGACGCAAGGGTTAAGGCTGAAGCTGATAAGGTTGCAGCGAGGGCAATTGCTCTGGAAAAGAAGCTTGCAGGACCAAAAAACGTGGTTTTAGACGAGAAAAACTCAGCAGGATGCACGTAAAATGGATTGCCTGCAATATTCTTTTATTGTTGCTTAAAGCCTAAGTTAATTTATGCATGAATGGGCGCTCGCTGAAGCAATCCTCGCATCCGCCAAGCAAGTTGCGGAACAGGAAAAATTAAAAGAAGTCACAGAAGTCACCATCAAAGTCGGCGAGCTCCAACAGATTGAACCACCCATCCTACGATTTGCCCTCACCCAATTAAAGCCAGAGCTCTTTAGGAAGACCAAATTCCACATTCTCAAAGCCAAGTCAACGCTAAAATGCAGAGTCTGCGCAACCACTTGGCAATTCAGCCTAAAAAAACTCGACAAAGCCGCCGCCGAAGCAATCCATTTTGTTCCTGAAGCCTCACACAGCTTTATCAAGTGCCCAAAATGCGGCAGCCCCGACTTTGAGATAGTAACCGGACGCGGTGTTTGGCTTGAGGACATAAAAGGAGCCAAATAAGATGTTTGACCCGCGGTCAAGCGTAATTAACCAACGTTTAAGCGGAATAAATCGAATTATCGCCGTTTCCAGCGGCAAAGGTGGCGTAGGCAAGAGTATGGTTGCAAGTGCTTTAGCGTTGTCGCTTGCTAAAGAAGGATGCAGGGTTGGCTTATTTGATTTAGACTTCACGGGTCCATCAACTCACATAATTCTCGGCGTTCCGGCAAATGTGCAACCAAAAGAAGAAAAAGGCCTGGTCCCACCAATCGTTGACGGCTTAGCGTACATGTCCCTTGTTTATTTTGTCGGGGATAACCCAGCTCCGTTGCGTGGTGCGGACGTTTCAAACGCATTAATCGAACTCTTATCGGTTACCCAATGGGGAAATCTTGATTTTCTGATTATCGACATGCCGCCTGGAATCGGCGATGCAGTTTTGGATTTAGTACGACTGGTTGAACACTTAGACTTCTTGATTATCACTACTTCGTCGCTTCTGGCATTTGAAATCGTCAAAAAACAGGTTACCCTGCTATGTGAGCTTAAGATGCCAATAATCGGGATAGTTGAGAACCTGAAGATGGACAACTCAAAAGCAGTTGAAACCGCCACTGAGAAGTTGGGGCTAAGGTACCTTGGCGCAATCCCCTATGACTCGAAAGTTGAAGCAGCAATCGGCAACCCAGAAAAACTGTTGGAAACCGCCCTCGGCAAAATGATGGCACAAATCAAAAAAGCAGCAAAATCCCAAAAGTGAATTTAAATGGTCTGTAAAGCAGTCATTTTTGATTACATCGGCACCTTGGTTAATTGCAGAAACTATACCATGGATGCTTCAAAACTGAATCTTTACAACTCCCTTGTAGCTGAAGGCTTTGGTGTTGAGAAAGACAGATTTTTGGTTGCATATGATTTGGCGCATGAAAAATACCGCGTGGTACGTTATGGCGAGCTGCGGGAAGTGACCAACGCGGTTTGGGTGGCTGAGGCTCTTTGCAGTTTGGGAATTGAGGTGTCGCCAGAAGATTGCCGTATTAAGGCTGCTTTGAACGTGTTTTTCAAGGACTTCATCGACACGCTTGAGTTGAGGGATGGCGCGAAAAAACTGATTAAACATGCCCAGGGACTGGGTAAAGTGGGTTTAATCTCTAACTTTACTCATGCACCAGTCATCTACAAGAGCCTCGGGGTATTGGAAATCAGCGAGTTCTTCAACGCCGTTGTGGTTTCCGAAGAGGTTGGTTGGCGTAAACCAAGCATCTGTATTTTTCAACATGCCCTCAGCCGTCTCAAAGTGCAGGCTACAGAGGCCGTTTACATCGGTGATAGCCCAATTGAAGACATTGAAGGCGCCAAAGCTAGAGGACTAAAGACAGTATTCGTCCCTTCACAATTTCACTCGCTAAAAGACCTCAAAGAAAGCAAACAAGAACCCGACAGCATAGCAATGGACCTCTCTTCAATTCCCCAAAAAATCACGGAAATCTTCTCCCAATAAACAAACTAATTAACGCTTAATTGCATACATGACAACCTCACAAACGTTTTATACCACCAACACACACAAAGAAACCCCAGTTTAAAGGAGAAAGAATAATGTACCAAAATCAAGTTCAAAATCAACCAACAGCAGCCTATTGGGTATCAATGATTGGTGGAATCCTCGGTTTGCTCGGCGGTATATTTGTTATATTTGCCGGAGCCGTTGTGGGTGTTTTCACTTTAGGATTCGGTTTCGCATTTATCGGTGCTATAGGTGTCTGGATTACGATTTGCTCGGTGATCGTAATTTACGCAGCTTCAAGATTAAAAGCAGAACCACTCCAACATACGAAGTGGGGTGCCGTTATTCTGCTTTTTTCGATAATTGGAGGATGGTCAATCTTGGATTTCATCGGAGGAATATTAGCCTTAGTGTATCAGCCTGTACTTGTAGGGCAACAACCTTACGGGCAACAACAATATGCTCCGCCGCCACAAGCTAGCTCTATGCCTCCACAGCAATCAACACGTGCCTGCCCCCAATGCGGAAGAATCGTTCAAGCAAATGAACGCTTCTGCCCCAACTGTGGCAAACAACTATACTAAAAAACTAAGTTAAGCAGTTGCCTTTTTGGCAACTCATTTTATTCTTAAAAAAGAAAAAGAAAGTTAGATTTTCTTTGTTTGCGCCGCGTTTTCCAACGCTGTAACACCCGGCAGTTTCTTTCCCATTAAAAACTCTATCAGTGCGCCGCCAGCTGTGCTTATGTAACCGATTTTTTTGGTTAAGCCGTATTCGTTGATGGCTGCGATGGTGTTTCCGCCGCCTGCGAGGCTGAAGGCTTTGCTGTTTGCGATGGCTTCGAAGACTTTTTTGGTTCCGTAGTTGAATTCTTTGTTTTCGTAGACACCCATGGGTCCGCTTACCACGATAGATTTGGCGTTGGCAATAATTTCTTCGTATGCTTCAACGGTTTTGGCTCCGATGTCCATGATGGAGTTTTCTGTAGGGAGTTTGCTGACTGAGATTTCTTTGCGTTTACCGTTAACATCTAACGCGAAGTCCAACGGAACCATCACTTTATCGCCGAACTGTTCCTCTAACGCTTTAATGCCGGGAATCAAACCAGTCAACTCTTTCTTTGCCAAATAGGCCATGTTTCCCTTACCCAAATCAAAGCCTTTAGCTGCCAAGAACAACTGACCAGTAACACCACCTGTAAGCACATAATCTGCGATACCATTGCCCAAAACGTACTTGCTAATTTCTAGTGAATCGTCGGCTTTTGCTCCACCCATAACATAGACTGATGGTTTTTCAGGTTTTTCGAGGGCTTTGCTCAGGGATTTAAGTTCACGTTCCATTATGCGTCCAGCTGCGGAGGGCAAAACTGCGGTGAAGCCAACCATGCTGACGTGCCCACGGTGAGCAGCGGCAAATGCGTCATTAACAAATAAATCTGCCAATGGAGCAAGATTTTGTACAAGTTCAGTTTTGCTGGCTTCTTCAGGAGTCATGCTCTTTGTTTCTTTATCCCAGCTGCGAACGTTTTCGAGGACGAGAATTTCTCCGCTCTGCAGGTTTTTAATTGCTGCTTTGGCTTTGTCGCCGAAGATGTCATCGACGTATTTTACGGGGCATTTGAGGATTTTTCCGAGGATTTCAGCGTGTTCTTTTAGAGGTGTGTAATCAGGATCTCCTTTTCTGCCTTGATGGGCGAGGACCACGGTTTTTGCGCCTTTCTCAGCGAGTTCTTTCAGCGTTGATTCGGCGTGAGCACGAATTCGCACGTCACTTGTCACTTTCTTGGTTGTTGGATCAATTTCTGAGTTAAAGTCAACTCTAACTAAGACTACTTTGTTTTTAACGTCAAAATCATCTAATGTCTTGTACTTTGCCATGTTATTCACTTCTCTTATTTAAAAAAGAAAAGAAAGGATTATGAGGGTTTACTCTAGTTTTAGAGGTTGGCTTTTTTGCCAATCATTTCGATGAAGTCAACCATGCGGTTGCTAAAGCCCCATTCGTTGTCATACCATGCGAAAACCTTCACGAAGTTGCTTTTCTCGCCAAGAACCATAGTTAAGTCCGCATCGAAAACGCTGCTGTATGTACTGTGGAGAACGTCTGTGCTTACGATTGGATCTTCAGTGTATTGCAGTATGCCTTTAAGTTCGCCTTCCGCTGCTTTCTTCATAGCTGCGTTTATTTCGGTTTTAGTTGTCTCTTTTCCTAGGATTGCAACTAAGTCAACTATAGATACGTCTGGGGTTGGGACACGCAGCGAATAACCGTTCATCTTTCCTGCACAGCTTGGCAAGACTAAGCCGATTGCTTTTGCCGCGCCCGTGCTGGTTGGGATTATGTTGATTGCTGCTGCTCTTGCGCGTCTTGGGTCTTTGTGAACTATGTCTTGGATTTTCTGATCGTTTGTATAGCTGTGACACGTGGTCATGAGAGCTTTTTCTAAGCCAAAGTTGTCTGAGAGGACTTTGCTGATGGGTGCTAAGCCGTTTGTTGTGCAGCTTGCGTTCGAGAGGATATTGTGTTTTTCCGGGTCATATGTTTTATCGTTTATCCCTAATACAATGGTTGCATCAGGGTTTTCTGCTGGAGCTGAGATGAGGACTTTTTTGGCTCCTGCTGTGAGGTGTTTGGTTGCGCCTTCACGGTTAGTGAATAAGCCTGTGGATTCAACTGCTAGGTAGACGCCCATGTCTTTCCAGGGGAGTTGTGCAGGGTCTTTTACGCTAAGACACTTGAGGTCTTTTCCGTTGACAACCAAGTCGTTGCCTTTTACTTCAACCGTTCCTGGGAAGTGTCCGTGTACGGAGTCGTACTTGAGCAAGTGAGCGTTAGTTTTTGCATCTGCCAAGTCGTTTATGGCTACAAAATCAATATTTGCGTTCTTTTCGATCGCTGCTCTGTATAGTAGTCTTCCGATTCTTCCGAACCCGTTAATTCCAACTTTAATGTTCGCCAATAATAATCACCTATCTTACTCGTTTGTACAATTAGCTATGGACTTATTAATTTTCCGACCAAAAAAATGCTCATAACAAGCGCAAACTCAACTGCTTAGAGAAGATTAGTCCAATTACATAAATCGAGGACAGGTCTTTCGGCTAGGTAGGGTTGAAAATGGTTTAGTAGAGGCCGCCTTCTTTGAAGTAATGGTACTCTTCTTTTTTAGGACCAAAACTTCTAACGCCATCTCGCTTCAGCTGGCAACGCATTTGCTCGGCTAATTCTTTTGTTATTTCACCCTTCTTTTGCAAGTAAACAACAATCTCTTCCGCTTGCGCTTCTGTATCGCACCGACGAATAAAATCTACTGCGGATGGGTTAAAATGACGCAGTTTATCAGGCGTCTCTGTATGGGACGTAAACTCTTCTTCGGTGGAGTCACATTCTTCGCCAACTTCGCCAGCAACTGCTTCTTCCTCAGCTTCTAAAGGGTTCTTGCGCACGGCATTTATAGGAACTTTGACTTCTCCGTTTTCGAGTTCCTCGTAAAGATGAGGAAAGATTTTTTTGATGGATTTTTTATCGATTGCCATCTTGCATCAGGCTACAAAAATATTATTTGAAGGGGTCATTTATTTTCTTTTTTGATGAAAAACCAGATTTTAGCGAGAATTACGCTGGAACAAACCTCTGGGTTGGGTTTTTTTCGAGGATTTTTTCAAGTTCTTTAACACTTAAACCTTTAAGTTCATCACCAAAGGTTTCGCACTTGCGTTTTTTTCCTGCTTCCTCTCGACTGCGAGCCACAATTTCAAGTCCGTGTTTAGTTAAGGTTTCAGCGTAGATGTGGAATGACTCCAAAGTTGCTCCGCGTTTGTTCACCGTTGTCCAAGCAGTCTTCAAAATCTTCATGCCATCAGCCTTGAGAACATTAACAATATCCTCTGGCGCATCTGCGTAAACGGCGATGTCTATATCGCTCCCTTGCTTAATCGTTCCTCGCCAAACACTCCCAATCAAAATAGGGCAAAACCTCGACAGAAGACACATAACCTCAAGCGCTTCCCTGCGCATCTGGATCAAACGATCCATCCGCTTTGCACCCTCATTCTCCTCAGCAACTTTGTCTAGCTCCAAAGCAACTTCAAGGTTAGAAGGTAAAAAATGAACCCCGAAGGTTTCTGCTGCTTTCTCTTTTGCTTGCTTGTACTCTTTTTCAGCTCCAAAATAGAGAAGGGTCGCTGCTTCTCTTGCTACTCGACGTTTTAAATCAAAGTCGTCAGGCAAATCAGTTACCGTTTTATTACTGTTTCGTAGAGCTCCACGGTTTTCTGGGCAATCTTGCTCCAAGTGAACTCTGCCAAGACACGTTTCCTACCATTCTTGCCCAGCATTTTTCGTTTTTCAGGATTTTCTAGTGCGCTAATGACTCCCCATGCGATGTCGGAGGGGTTGTTGGGGTCTATGTGGTAGCCGCATTGTTCTTCTCCGCAGCAAATTACGATTTCCCGCATACCGCTAACCCCAGCTGCACCTACGACAACTGGTTTTTCCATTGCCATGGCTTCAAGAGCGACTATTCCGAATGGTTCGTAGTGGCTTGGGAAAACTGCGATGTCACAGGCTGCGTAGTGTTGGATACGTTCTTCTTCTGGTATGAAGTCAAAGCAGAATTTGACATATTCATCCAGCTTTGTCATCTTTGTTAGGTTGGTTAAGTATTCCTGTAAGTCGCCGACGCCTACGATGACTAATTTGGCTTTTGGAATCTTGGAGATGATGTGGGGCATCGCCATAATCAATTTGTCAACACCTTTCACCATAACAAGGCGCCCAAGAAAGAGAATCATTAACTCATCATCTTTTATGCCGTATCTCGCCTTGATTTTCTGTATGTTTTCCTTGGACACATGTTCAGGATTATACTTTTGCGGGTCAACTCCATTGTAGCTAACTTGAATCTTTTCTTTAGGAAAACCCAGCTGGACCAATTCATCTTTCATTGCATAAGAAACTGTGACAACTAAGTCAGCCATGTTACCAGCCCGCAACTCTATGTTGCTGACCACACTTGAACCGGTTCCCAAAGTTCGGCCCTTCTCTGTTGAGTGGACATGGAAAGCCAGCGGCAACCCAGTTTCACGTTTAACTGTGATACCACCCATGGCTGAGAGCCAATCGTGCGCCACAACGATATCGTATTTCATGCCTTCTTTCTTAATGAGTTCGTTAACCAGTTTTGCGGCTGACAGGTAGTTATAAACCATCAGTTTACCGAACAGATGGATGCCTCTGCCCCATTTTCTTATGTCCTCAGCGATTACGTCAGGCAACGAATCAGACACGTCTAAGTGGAGGGGACGGTGGATTTCTATTCCGCGCCAAATCTCCCTAGTCGGCAAAGAACCGGCATCATCGTTCATTGTGAAAACTGTAACGTCATGATCGTTTAGAACAAACTTGCGTGTGATTTCAGCTGCATAAGTGCCCAGCCCGCCGACGATTTTTGGTGGGTACTCATAAACAAAAACGGCAATCTTCATGTCGTAACGTCACCATTTATCATTTAGCATTATGAACCTCTATACTAAAGCTTTACTTATCCCTGTCCAACCGCTCAAAATTCCCCAAAACTCTGATGCTTTTAGAAGAAAAGTTTAAGGAAAAGTTTGATTAGACCGTTTTACATAGCCTTACTGCAGGTGCTTAAAATGAGTTTATCGTCTATTAAACAAGAAATACTGGAAACCATGCTTCTAAATGAGAAACCACTCAAGGCCATGGATATTGCTAAAGATGCCAAGAGAGAGTATCAGCCAGTAAACATGCACCTTTTAGGTCTCATCAAAATGGGTTATGTAAATTTACCCGAAAAAGGACTATTCATGATAACTGAGAAAGGAAAACACGCACTCGGCATACCCGAGATAACTAAAGAAAAAGCTGTGTCAATAATCGCGTATGCGCCGCACGATAAAGCATTCAACTTTTATGCTACATTTGGAAAACCCCTAAATCTACATGCACATAGCCTACGAGATTTCGCGAACAAGCTTGAAAAAGCCGACGTGTTATCTGTAGAATTCCATATGCAGCGAGGCGACTTTGAAAACTGGTTCAGGGGACTTGGCGATGAGGAATTAGCGAAAAAAACCGCTTTGCTTAAGAAGAAAAATCTAATTGGAGAAGACCTGCGAAAGCAATTGCATGAAATTGTTGAGCAAAGGTACCTTAAACTGGCACAATTATCAGGTCAACCCATCGCAACCGAAGAACACGGACATACCCATATTTAATATTCCAATTACTTTTTTAAAATTAAAACAGAAAAATTTTCCCCAAAAAAGGGTTTTAGGTTATTTGTTTATAGACCGGGTGGTCTTTGAATTTCAGGTTGGTTGTTGACCATTCAAGGGTGCCACTGGGTAACCTTGTGCATATCGATTGGACGATTGCACCGCCAGCAGTGAACCTAACGCCGTCAAGCATTTCGCCTTTTGTAACACCTGAAGCTGCAAAAATCATTTCCTTGCCTTTCGCTAACTCTTCTTCAGTATAGGTTTTGTTGATATCAACGCCTGCGGCTGTTAATCGACCCATTCGTTTGGCGTCGTCTTTTTTATCCTTCCAGACCTTAACCAGCATAGTTCCTCCGAGGCATTTCACTGCGACTGCAGCGATTGTTGCCTCTGCTCCTGCGCCTGCACCGATGAGCAGATCAACCCCTGAGTCAGGTAAACATGTGACGATGGATCCTCCGATGTCGCCGTCGGCTATGAGGATAATTCTTACACCCATCTTTCTTAGTTTTGCAAGCAATTCATTGTGTCTTTCACGTTCAAGCATAATCACAGTGAAATTTGCCAAAGGGCGATGCTTCAATTTAGCTATCGTCTGCACTATTTCTTCGACCGACATGTCAAGGCTGATTTTTCCCTTAGCTATGCCGTCAGTTGCAACTTTGAAGTAGTAGCCGTCATCTGGCAGAACCTTTAGGCATCCAGCAGGAGCACAACACAAAGCTGAGATGGCGTCTTTTTTTCCTTTGGATGTGGCGGTTGTACCATCTACTTGGTCAATGATGAATTCTACTTTTGGACCATTGCCCGTGCCGACTTTTTCCATGTAGCTGAATGCTGGAGCGTTGTCTTTGGGTCCTTCGCAGCAGATGACTTCTCCATCAACCTCGGTTTGATTGAGGACTGCCCTGGAGAAATCCAATGCTGTTTGGTCAACTTTGTCTGGGTCACCTTTACCGATGTGTAATGCAGCGCCGACTGCTCCAGCTGTGGTGATTCTTGTTAGAGAAGGTGATAGTGATCTTAGCGAGGTCATTTCTTTATCTCCTTCTTGCCTTTACATTCATTTAACCACAACGTCGCGAATTCTTGGTAGTTTTGAGAAACTTTTTCAACGGCTTCTTTCTTTGTGGTTTTGCCCGCTTTGAACTCTGCCAACGGATCCCAGAAGATAGTTCTGCCAACCGCAAACCCGATGATGCCGGGGATTTTTGCGCCAACTTTAAGCCATTCTTGGACTTTTTCTTTAGATTCGCCACGTCCTAAAGTGATGACACCGACTTTTCTTCCGCCGTTCTGCGCCTGCTTAACGACAGCCCTGGCAGATTCCGGTTTGTCCACGCCTTCGAGTTTCCAAATGGCTGGTTCGACACCTGCATCTTGAATCTCTTTGATGCTGTCCACCATAAGTTTGGGGCGCAGTTCTTGGTCGTACTTTTCTTTTGACCCGCCCAATTTTGCCAGTTGCGCTGCTGTAGTTGGAACTATTAATTCGAAGAGGAAAGTTCGCTTTTTCTTTGCTAAATAGTCGCTTAGTTTCTTTAGGCGCTCAAGCTGTCTTTTGTTCATGGCTACGTCGCCTTCAGGGTTGTAGCGAACAAGCACCTTCACGAAGGTTGGATCGAATTCTTCGATATGTTCGGCAAATTTGTCGCCATAATCGAAATCGAATTCGTCTTGACCCGATTTTTCTACGGGCATAGCAAACATTAAGCCTTCTTTCTTGGCTTCACGCAGAACTCCTGCTCCGAATTCTTCATCGACTAGCAATCCCGCGATTTCTTTGGGTACGCTCTTTTTTGTGGCTAATCGGAAGCCATCAAAAATTATTTTCTTGTATTCTTCGATTTGCTTTTTTTCTTCAGGGGTGGGTTGACGACCTTTTATGCCGAACATTTTTTCCAGGAAAGACGCTCGATGGTCAAAAGCCAAGATAAGTAACTCTTTCTGCGACCAATCAATCACATAAGTCACCGTGCGTGTATTTTGTGTACGAGTCTAATAAAACATTATGGGTTTTGTCGACATCAAAAATTGATGCGTAAATGATTTTTCCGAACTCTTTTATGAACGGCTGCTATCTACAGGCAATACAAAAACAGCGGCTGTCTTTTTGGGGGAAACCATGAAATAACTAAACCACCCATATCTGGGCTGAGGCGTCTGAGTGAGCGAAAACCGAGTAGTCACCGTCAAACTGCCTGAAGAAGTCTACCAGGAAATGGCATTGCGCATCCCCGAAGGCGACAGAAGCGCCTTCATCCGCGAAGCCATAGCAGAAAAACTCCAGAAAACACCCAAAGCGGACAAACTCTTAGCCCTACAAGACAGAATGAGCAAAATCGAGCAAGAATTCGGACAAATCCGAAAATACCTCGCCGACCTCGAAATCCTCACTTTCCAACATGGAAAAATTGACCCCCACACCTACTGCATTGACGAAGTAGACAACAAAATCATGGAGTACCTAATGCATTACAAATCCGCAACCACACCACAACTTGCGGACTACGTTAAAACCAACCGTTGGCTCATCCTTAACCGCCTGCAGAAAATCCAAAAAACCAGCAAAAAACAAATCGGCAAACCCATAATCGAATACTACGCTGGCGAACGATCAGGTAAGAAGAAGGCATGGTGGATAGACGAGGAATTAATTCAGGAATAAGTTAGCTTTAAATCGCAAAGGCATGTTTGTTTCGCAAGTGGGCTCGTAGTCTAGCACGGATTAAGGCATCGGCCTCCGGAGCCGAGAATCCTGGGTTCAAATCCCAGCGGGCCCGCCACCCCCTGAGCGAATATGAACTTTTCAGTTGTGAGCTAAAAAGGGAAGGGAATAGTACCTCAAAAATGCAAGCGACATACTATTATTTGGTAAGAAAGTATACAATAAAGAGATCGAAGAGGCGTTGGTCTTGGAATTAGAAAACGTGTTCAAAATAGCGATGACTTATTCCAGAGTTCGCGAGTTCCTGACAAGCAAGAGTTGGGAATTCCTTGGAAAGGATGAGGAAATGGAGATGGACTCGTTTAGAAACAAGAAGACCGGGAGGAAGGTGTTCGTCGAGGACATTTCGGAGGACTTTCCAGTGACCTTTATTATGGGCGAGCTTAGCGTGCCGGAGTTCAGTATTATTGCTTGTGAATTGACGCCGGAAATCCAGTTACTGGAAGTTGACAGTAGCTGGGAAGGAAAACCGACGACCATCGTAGTCGCGATGACAGAAGAACAAGTTAGGAATATGTTCGGTCGAAGAACGAATATGAGAAAGCTTGCGGTTCACCGCGGCGCTAAGTGATCCATTTTGTAAACCGCTGTGCGGCTTTAGAAAAAATGGGGTAGTGCGGTGACGTCTCCACGGTTGAAGGAGTTCAAATCCCAGAACATACCACGTATTTATCCTTCGATTGCAGTGGTTTCCGCTTAATAGTTTAAGCAAATCCCTGAGGGCGCCATTGTTTTAGCGCTTAGACCTTGATTTGCCGTTGGATTGTCGTTACAGATACAGCACTTAACATGCTTGCACACACACCCACACTATTCAACACAGGTCCAATGTTGAAGTGTGTGGAACAAACCCTCTTTTCACACTCAAAACACGACAGAAAAATAACCTAAACCAAAAAAGCAAACATTTTCAAAGCCACAAGTGTGGTGTGCAATTCTTAGGGCATCACACCCGCACAAAGAGAAAAAACAAAATAATGGGTTACAAGAATAAACGCTTTAAGGCGTCAAATAGAAACCTGAGAATAAACAGGTGGGCTGCCACTTTTGTTAAAACAGGTTTTTAATGTATTTTAGGATGAGTTGCGGCTGTTTAAAGGCTGTTTTAAGCGCTTTTCCAGGATGCTTGATATGGCCTAACAGTGATAATTTCTTGTATTCAGCCAAAGCCTTAGCGGCAATCTCTTTGACTTCCGCAGGTGTAAACTCGTTAGTTGTAATCAGGGGCATGCCTTTGGCTTGCCGTGCCTGGGCAAAGCTATTCCACGATAGATCTGCTGGCAAGTAGCCTTTAGCTTTGCATTCTTCATACAAACGCGTACCATAAGACGGCGTAGCAGCAAACAGATGCATGCCCACATCGTACTTGCGTTTGAGTTCGAGGGCAAAATCGACAGTTCGCTGCATGGTCTCTTTGGTTTCACCTGGGAACCCAATGATATAGAAGGCACCTGTTTTTAAACCGATTTGCTGGGCGTTCTTAGCGAACTCGACGACACGATTAAGGTCAAGACTTTTGCGAATAACGTTGTCGAGGATTTGTTGATTGCCAGATTCGACGCCTACAAAGACGCTATTGGCGCCTGATTGCTTCATTTTCTTGAGCAATTCTAGGGTTAAGCAATCTGCGCGGACGCCATTTGGGGTTTCCCAGCTAATCTTAATTTTCCGTTTGATTATGCCATCGCAGATCTCTTCAAACCTTTTAAGGTCCAACGTGAGGTTATCGTCTTCGAAAAAGATGTTTTGGACTTTAAACTTTTCCACGACATATTGAATGTGGTTTAACACGTATTCTGCTGAATGTGCCCTGAATTTCTGTCCCATGTGTAAATGGACAGCACAGAAGCAGCAATTGAAGGGGCAGCCACGGCTTGTAATCATGGATATTGCTCGGTTTTGGAAGCTTCGGTATCCAATCTTTTGAGGATTCAGGTACTGGTTCATATCCACCAAGTCGTAGGCTGGGTAGGGCAATTTATCAAGATTCTCAATAAGTGGCCTAGATGGATTTACTGTGACTTTGCCTGCTTGGCGGTAGGCTATGCCCAATGTTTCGCTAAGTTGTTTTTTACCCTCAAACGCTTGAGCAACATCAAGCATTGCGTATTCACCCTCGCCCACAACCGCAACATCCACGTTCTTGGCTTCTTCAAGAAACTCTCTGGGAACTAAGGTTACGTGTGGACCGCCCATTACTGTTAGAATGTTGGGATTAACTTCTTTGGCTAAATTGCTTACTTTGATGGAGTTCTCTATCTGACAGGTGAAAGGTCCAGATATCCCGATGATTTGGGGTTTTCTTGCGTCTATTTCCTGTTTTATCTGCTCAAATGGCAAGCCTACTGTCACTGTTTCACCAGTTTTCTTGAACGTTGCGTCTATGAAAGCATCTAAAATTTCAACCTCGTAACCCGCCTGCTTCAAAACCGCTGCTATATACATTAAACCAATAGGCAGATTTCCCGCAGGCTGATCTGAGCCTGGATAGAACGTCTGAGGCGGATTAATAAGAAGCACTTTCATCGGATGAACCAGTGATTATTTAACTTAACTGACATAGATATAAATTAGGTTATAGATGCAATTTCATCGCAAACAATCATAACATAAGCTGATTTATGCCTAATTATCGATATTAACTCGATTTTTTTGATGCTTAGTAGGCATGTTACTGCTATACCACTACAACATAGCTTTATGAGCGGTTGTTCGGCTCTATTCTTATCAACTTTTGCGCAGTTTAATGGGAGGTGAATTTTTTGAGTACACGAACCGAAGAACGAAAAGGTAAAATGACAGTTGCTGAGGCAGGCAGGAAAGGCGGAGAAAAAACCGCTTCAACCCATGGACGCGAATTCTATGAAGAAATAGGTCGTAAAGGCGGAGAAAAAGTCTCGATGGAGCGAGGACCCGAATTCTACAGTGAAATCGGCAGCAAAGGCGGATCTGAACGAGCAAAACAGCATGAAGGCTCAGCAGAAGCAGAGGGAAAAACAAGTCTCGAAGAAGCAGGTCACCGAGGCGGGCAAAGAGTCCGACGACTAATCCAAGCGGGAAAGGAACATGAGGAAGAATAAGCACCTTAAAACGACTCGTTTTATTGGTTAAACTTATTTTTTCTCATTTCATAGTGATTAATTTATTTTTTTGGTGGAGGTGATTTCTTTGGAAGAAAAGAGAGGTAAAATGACTGTTGAAGAAGCAGGACGAAGAGGCGGACTAAGGACTTCTGAAACTCACGGCGGGGAATTTTACAGTGAGATAGGCCGTAAAGGAGGAAAAATCGGTGGTCCAAAAGGAGGACAAAGGGTCCGCAAACTTATCCAAGAAGGAAAAGAACACGAATAAGAGTAATCGCTTCAAAGGTTTTCTGAGTTTTTTCATCTTTCAATTTTCGTAAGTTCAAGTTTGAGGTGAAAGGGTTATCTCAGTGAAAAGTGAAGAGTATGGCAAGATGTCTAGACAGGAGGCAGGGAAAAGGGGCGGCGAGAAGGTGGCGAAGGAAAGAGGTTCCGAATTCTACAGAAGGATAGGTAGGAAGGGTGGGGAAAAGGTGGTTGAGAAACGCGGTTCGGAATTCTTCAAGGAAATTGGAAGGAAAGGCGGCGAAAGTAGGGGAATCAGAACCAGAGCAACCGCAGTCAAAGGGGCAATTGACAGAAAACCAGAGAAATCAATACAATGATGAGAAACCAATAGATCGAGTTTTGTTGCTGTAGGACAATTTCCGAAAAGGAAAATGTTGAAATAACTTACTGGTTAATTTTTGGCTATGAAGAAAGTACTCGTTCTCTATTATAGTCGGACTGGGAACACCGAGAAAATGGCAAAAGCTGTTTTTGAGGGAGCCCAGAGCAGTGGCGACGTTGAGGTAGAAATAAGTTTTCATGTAGACGCTGAAAGCCTAAACAGTTACGACGCAATACTCGTTGGGGCACCGACTTACCATCATGACATGCCTGTTGACTTTAAGAACCTCTTCGAGGAAACTGCCGTGAAGGGTCAAAATTTAAAGGGCAAGATAGGTACAGCTTTTGGTTCTTATGGATGGAGCGGTGAAGCACCAAAGCTTATTTTGGAGATTATGAAGAACAAGTTTGAGATGCAAACTATTGAACCGCCTTTTCTAGTAAAGTATAACCCGGACCAAAACATCCTCAACTCATGCAGAAATCTGGGAAAGAAGGTTTCCGAAAGCTTGATGAATCGGGCTAAACACTAAACGTTGGAGAAAAGATTATGGAAAAAAAGAAAGCACTCCTAGACTTTTTGAACAACCAGATTGTTGTTGAAAACGAAATTGTTGCTTCTCTTGAGAAAGCGCTCGCCGACATGAGGAACCCAGCGGTTAAGGGTGTTTTGAAGGGTGTTTCATTGGATTCTATGAAGCACGCTCAGCTCTATACGTCTGCCTTAACATTGTTGACCAGCGCTTCAACTGCTCTGACACAAGATGACCTTGATGAACAAACAAAACTGGTCAAAAAGCATATAGAAATTGAAGCAAAATTGATCAAGGTGCTTCAGGAAAAAATACCGGAAATCGAAAACGAAAAGGTAGTGTTCCTGCTTAAAGCTATATTAGAAGATGAATGTAGGCACCATGCGATGTTGAAGATGGTTTTAGAAATAATCGTTCATGGCGAAACCATAACTGAGGCTGATTGGTGGAAAATGCTTTGGGAAAATGTTCCGTTCCATGGCGCACCCGGTGGCGGATAAATAAAAAAAGGAAATTAGCTGCTAAGCATTGTCGTTGCCATTGATGACTTGTTTCGAAAAACTCCAAGTCTCATCAACTATCTGCTGTAGCTCCGTCAATACCGAGGCCAACATTTCGCCTTTGGAGGTTAAACCGTAGGCTTTGGGCGTTTTTCTTATGAACACGAGTTTTTTGCCTTTCAAGCCTCTTAGGTACTTGTAGGTTCTTCTCATGGATAATCCAGTTTCTTTAGCAAGTTTTCCGGCAGAGATTCCCTCAGCCAAGATTGAATCGTAGACTTTTCGTTCTGTATCCACGAAGGTTTCTTTGTTTGGATCTCGTTTGGATTTGAAGAAGAATATGTAGTCTCGGTCTTCAGGAGTTTCTATTAAACCAACCGAACGCAACCGCTTTAGGATACGTGAGGCAATCTTTGATGAAATTAAAGTTTCTATTTCTTCAAAAGTTTTAGGTCCGGAAAGTAATGCGCGTAAAAGATTTTCTTCGTAGCATTCAGAATGAGCTGGCAGCATTTCTGCAAATTCGGGAAAGCTGCCGAGCGTGTTTGTTAGGCGTCCACCGAACGTGGTTGCATAGTACTCGTCCCGTGATTCAGTTGCCAAGCCAACTGCCATCAAAGGCTGAAGGTATTCTTCGTTTATAGTGTCTTGGCTATGTGAGTGACCTGTTTTTTTAAGTTCTTGCTGAAGTTGGCTAACGGAGTACCTGCCGTTAACAATTGCATTTAAAATATGAAGCCTAGTTTGGTTTTTTAAGACATTGAATAATTCTTTTATGTAGTTTGGGTTATCCATTGTTTCGCGGAGTTTTCTGAGCTCATTTTTTAATTTGTATACCTGACAGCGAGTTATGCATTCTAAGGGAGAGGTTGGTGCGCAATTTCGGCATTCTGCGTCCAGCGACTTGAGCATTTCGGATACATCTTTGTTGTTTTCGCTGTTTCGGGTAGATGATAGGACATTGCCCATTTGTTTAGTCTCCTTCGACGTTTGTCATAGCGAGGTAAAGGAGTTGGTGATGGGATGGTCTAGTGAAATTATTTTTGCTGCTACCCCACTTGACATGCGTCATAAGTTATGACATGCGACATATTTAAATAGGTTTTCCCGAAAAATAGAGGTAATTGGTGCATAACTTGATATTACCATGCGAAGTCGGAGTAAAAACAGTCCTGCCAGCAGTAAAAGCCATAATGGCACGATCCATCGTTGAAAAACACGGCTACAACGAAAAACAAACCGCGAACCTCCTCGGACTATCACAATCTGCCGTCAGCAGATATATCGGACGCGAAAGAGGCAACCTACTAAACATCGAAACCACTCCCGAAATATTAGCCCTAATAGACCAAATGGTAACCCACATCATAAAGCAACCCGACAACAAAACAGAATTCCTCAAACTCTTCTGCCAAACCTGCCAAACCGTAAGAGAAAAAGGCCTAATGTGCCCCAACTGCCAAAAAGAAATGCCGCAAGCATGGGCAGAAAAATGTCAGTTCTGCCGAGAATGAGCAGGTATTAATATTTATTAAAACCGACGTTCAACTGGTTTTGAGGCAGCCCTCTTTGTTATACGATGAGAACTCTGTTTTTTAGACACCATCGAGAAAGTTAGCAAAAGGTCGTTAACATAAGCGCCGTAAAACTAGTACAAAACATAAAACTCAGAGAATTTCCATGACTGGTTTTTTAGAAGGTTACAATATATTGAGCGAGAATCAAATGAAGGACATTCTGGAAAAAACCAGAACTATTGCTGTAGTTGGGTTATCCAAAGACCCCGAAAAAATGAGCCATATAGTCAGCGCCTATATGCAGCAACATGGCTACCGCATCATTCCTGTGAATCCGTTTGTCGATGAGGTTTTGGGCGAAAAAAGCTTCAAAAGTCTCCTCGATATTCCTATTGAAACCCAAAGAGCCATCGACATAGTTGACATTTTTAGGAAGGCGGAGGATATGCCACCGATTGTGGAGCAAGTCATCCAGCTAAAAGCTGCTGTTGGCAGACTTTCCGTGATTTGGATGCAGTTGGGAATAGTTAATGAACAAGCGGCGAAAGCTGCAATAAATGCTGGGTTGATTGTTATTATGGACAAGTGTTTGATGGTTGAGCACCAACGATTAGATAGCCTATATTGACCCAAGCAATAAGGAAACAACGGTTGCGATTATAACGATGGCGATTGTTTCTGCGAGGGTCACTTTCCAGTTTACCCTTGTCTTCTTTGAGCGATAACGAGCTAGGAACACACCTGAAATAACGACAACTTCACCTAGCGATGCAGCGATATTATAGATATGTGGAAGAGCCAGATAGGTGGCTATAGGAACGATTCCTGCAACAAAGGTTGTGGTTCCAGAAATTATCGCGCCATACAAATTAGACCTATGAATTTGTTTTCCAAGCAAAGTGAAAAGTTTCTGCACTAGAAGCAAGGATTTGTCTCGTTCTTTTTTGTCCGGTATATCGCTTAAACTGTAGTTCATAAGATTCTGCAGCGTCATGATGTCGGCTAAGTCTTCGGTGATTCCGCCCAAAAGGAAACTTGAAAAGTTGGTTACGGCAACTGCGCTTAGCGTTAAAAGGGCGGCAAAAACGATGGTTTTAGGGTTACCAAGCAATGTGGAGCTGGCGGTTATTGTTGCTAAGAAGGCTGAGAGAATAACGACTAAACTGGTTACTGATCCATCAACTAAACCTGCGACTATTTCCATTATGGGTTCTTTTTTAAGCAGGAGGCTTTCCCACTCTTTTCCCAGCTTTTGTCCCTGAGGGGTCAACTGCACCATTTCATCTTTTTCTGTTATTAGTCCTTCGATTGACATTTCTTTGAGCGCTTTGTCAAGCTCGTTTATTTCGACGCAGGCATAGTTGACGCAGACGCGGTCAACTCGAGCTTTAAGCGCAGATTTCTTTATTTTAGCGCCTTTACTGAGGTTTAACAGAACTATGACCCTAATAACATCAGGCAACTCTTGAATTTCAAAGGCCACTTAACAAATCCACCAACAAATAATCAAAGAAGTTTCAACGCTAATAACGTTTATGCGCTCACAAACCCAGCAGACAGAGCCTTTAGCATATCTTTGGCTTGAGAAAACGACAAAACAGACCTTCCCGCTTAGGGATTACTGCTTTTAAGGTTAAGCTTTGTTTCTCGATTGCTGAAAGAGATCGTTTATGTATTCTGTGATTGTTTTTTGGTGAGTTTTTGCGATTCTTTTTATGGCGTTGTTTATTCCTGTTGAGTACTGTACGGCTTTCTTGGGTTTCTGTGCAATCTGAGCGGGCATTCCAATGTCAAGCGCCATCTTTCTTAGCACAAGCTTCCGCAAAGTGTCGGCTTTGTTCTCTATTTTCAGTTCCATGGGCAAACTAAGCGCAAACGCTGCCAAGTCAAAAGTGCCAAACGGCACACGTAACTCAACATCGTGGAAACCCGTAATCTTCATGTCCCGCTCAAGATTGCTTTCATGAACCCTAACCACATCGTTGAAGAGTGTTTTGTTTGCTGCTTCGGCGCCATCCTTGCAGCATTCATTTACATAACGCTGGTAGCCGCCAAACAATTCATCTGCGCCCTGTCCAGCCAACAGAACCTTGAAACCTGCCTCAGCCGCCTTCTCAGCCGCCCAATAAAACGGTACCCCAATACTTGCTTTAATCGGGTCTGCTTCCTCAATCAACTCAACTACTTTGGGCAGGATGCTCTCTACATCAGAGTCTTTGAACAAATCCACCTGTAAGGGCAAATTCAACTCCTCTGCCGCTCGGATGGCTTCTTCGGTTTCTTCTTGATTTTCCAAACTCACGTGGAGCAAGTTCACTTTAACGCCATTTCTGTTCGCAAGAAAAGCGACAAGGCTACTATCTAACCCTCCTGAGAACGCCAATGCAACTTCGGTTAGGCCATAAATTCGCCGCTGAACAGACTCTTCAAGGAGAACACGAAGCTTTTTTGCCGCATCATCCATAGTTATTTGCTCGGGTCCCTTGTAAGAGAGGGCTTTGACGGGCTTGAATTTGAAGCCTTCCTTATTGGCGAACGCCAAATTTCCAGGTGGAAAAGAAGATGGGTTTTCTATTCCAAGTTTCCAAAGAGCTGTACGGTTTGTGGCAAAGGCAGAGATGTCCCTGTTTTCGCCAAAATAGAGAGGTTGGACGCCTATGGGGTCTCTTCCCGCCGCAATCCAGCTTTCTTTGAGCATTAGAAACGAGTAGTCGCCATCGGTCTGTTGGATTATTGTTTGGAGGGTAGCTTCGCACTGTTGCGGGGTTTTGGCAGCTTCTTCTGTGATAGTGGTTTTTGGAATGGGAGCGTAAGCTCTACCTTCGAAGAGCAAAGCTGCGTCATCCAACTGTAAGTGTTCATAGTCACTGTTTGATTTGGGCTTTGAAGTAACGTAACCAGCCACCGCCGAGGACTGTAATCCTTGCTTTTTCATGATTTCAACATTCTTCTCAAACAATCCCTTCTTTGGCGTAATTAAGCCGAAACGTACGGGCATCCACAAATCAAACGAAGCCAAAACATCAAGAACCCTTGTAACGGCGCTATCACCGTTCTTGTCTAAAACTGAGATGGTTACTTTCAAGGCGCATACACCAAATCTGCTTTCAATGTGCTAGTGTATTGGTAAAACATTAATGTTTAATCTGCATAACCATACCAATGAGGTTAAAGCAACTTGCCTATCTTGCCAATCGACACCGGTCGCTATGGAACGCCAGAAATGCTTAAAATCTTCGATGAAGAAACCCGAGTTCAGAAACTGCTCGACGTTGAAGCAGCGTTGGCTTTGGCGCATTCTGAAGTAGGAAACATCCCAAAGAAGGATGCCGAGAAAATCGCTGAGATGGCTTCAACCAAATTTGTTAAGGTTGAAAGAGTTAAAGCTATCGAGAAGGAGATTAAACATGACATTGCCTCTCTAGTCCGTGCCCTCTCAGAGGTTTGCGGAGAAAGCGGCGCCTACGTCCATCTTGGAGCTACAAGCTACGATATAGTCGACACAGCCAACGCAGTGCAACTGAAAGATGCCTTAGGAGTAATTCAGAAAAGGCTCGTCGATTTCAAAAGTATATTACAAAAACAAGCAATGGTACACAAAGACACTATCATGATTGGCAGAACCCACGGACAACACGCTTTACCAATTACGTTGGGCTTCAAGTTTGCTGTGTGGGGATACGAAATTAACAGGCATATAGAGCAATTAGAAGAGTGCAAGAAACGCGTATTGGTTGGAAAAGTTAGCGGCGCGGTTGGTACGCAGGCGGGTTTAGGGGAACACGCCGAACAAATTCAAGAACTCGTAATGAAAAGGTTGGGTTTACGTGCAGCTGAGATTTCCACCCAAATCGTGCAACGCGATCGATACGCCGAACTTATTTGCATTTACTCATCAGTGGCTTCTTCGCTTGAAAATTTTGCAACCGAAATTCGTGAACTTCAACGCCCAGAAATCGCCGAACTCTTCGAATCATTTGAAGCGAAAAAACAAGTCGGCAGTTCCACCATGCCTCACAAACAGAACCCTGAAACCTGCGAGCGTATCTGCGGCTTAGCTCGAATCGTCCGAAGCTTATCGACGCCAGCATTAGAGGATATGATCACTTGGCATGAACGCGACTTAACCCAATCATCCGCTGAACGCTTTATCCTTCCCGAATCGAACATTCTGCTTGACTACATCCTCAACCTAACCTGCAACATCGTCGCCAACTTGCGGGTGGATAGTGAGCGGATGCTTCAGAACCTTTCGTTAACTCAGGGACGGGCCATGTCGGAATCAGTAATGACGGCTTTAGTAAAAAAGGGCGTGAACCGACAAGAAGCACATGAGATGCTACGCAAGTTAACCATCCAAAGCGCAGTCGAAAAGAAACCGTTCAAACAGATACTCCAAGAAGATAGACTCATAACCAGCAAATTAACCGATAAAGAAATTGACCAGGCCCTAAATCCCAAAAACTATTTGGGCACCGCTGTTAAGCAGGCAGAGCGGTTCGCGAAAAGCACTTAGAAATCGAACAGATCTTTCTGCGTCGCTTCATCCGACGCCCCCGCTGCCTTATCCAGGTTTTCCCACTCAGCCTTCTTGACGAACCCGCCGACTTGCTCTTTGATTTTCTTAGCTAATCGTGGACCCACTGAGGGAAGGTTTGTTAGTTCTTCGATTGACGCTCGTTTGAGGTCGGGGATGGTTTGGTAGCCCGCATTGAATATTATGCGTCCACGGACTCTACCGACGCCTTCTAGCTGAACGATGGGCAAGAGCTCTCTCTTTATGCCTTTAGACACCCGCTCAACGAGTTCGTGGCTTAAGGAAGAAACCTCTTTATTCTTAGCAACAACTGGCGACAACTCATCTATTGCGTGCAAAAGCCATTTGGCGGTTTCGATTGTGCGATAAAGGTCACCCGGTTGAACATTGAAGCGTTCTATGATTTTTTCTTCCGGCAACTCTTCAATCCAATTGTTCATAACCATGGCTGTTTTGACTTCTCCCAAGAACTCGGCGTAGCCGATGTGGTCGCTCCATTGGTCGGGCGGTTCGACGAAGAATTCTTGTTTGTGGTCTTCGGTTTGGACTGCTAAGTTGTCCATTTCCCGCTGGTAAGGACGCATAATTGGACCCATATCCGGCGTGTGGGAGATCAAATGCAATAAGCTAAACTCGGTAAAAAGCGGCGGTTTACTCTGCAAGGCATCTCGGATGATTACGCCTGAGAGGGGATCGATGTAGAGTTCGCTAATGCGTTTTCCAAATTTGGTGGCCAAGATGCTGTCTCCTGCGACTACTATCATTTTTTCGTCATGGAGGAAGCGGAGAATTTTGTTTATGACATTTTTTATAGCTTTCACGTCGTATTGGTAGGCGTAGAAGGTTTTGCCGAAAAACTCGTAGATCCCGTTTTCGGTGTGAGCAAAATCCGAAGCAATCGTCGATAAGACATGAGCGCGGATGATTTTTTCAACAGCAAGCCTGGACCATATGCGTTCGGGCTTAGCCAATACGTAGTTTTCCATCAGGTAGTCAGCTTCGTCTGAAGTTTTAGCGATTAGGACGGATTCGCCGAACTTGTCGTATTTTGGTCTCCCAGCTCTGCCAGCCATCTGTTTATAATCCAGCACGCTAATAGGGTAGTTTCCCAATCCGGCTTCAAAGCGCCTGTAGTCTTGGATTATGACTGTTCGTGCGGGTAAGTTGACACCCCAAGCCAAAGTGGGAGTGGCGGTTAGGACTTTTATTTTTCTTTCTTTGAAATCGTCTTCGATGATTTTGCGGTGAGCCCCCGACAACCCTGCATGGTGATAGGCAGTAGCGCATCGAACCAAATCTGCGAGTTCCTCGCTAAGCTGGGTCCGTTCGCCTGAATCCAAGATTTTTTTGGCTTCTTTCTCCAAGACTTTCCTCGATTCTTCCTCCAAAGAACGCTTAACCAGCTTGGACCCGGATTTGGGAGCCAACGCTTTATCCATATGGCTCGCAACAGTTTTCGCGGCTGAAACAGCGTTCCTACGAGTCGAAGCAAAAATCAACGCTTGCCCTCCACTCTTCAACGTGTTCAAAACCAAATTAACCATGGGAAGAACGGTTTCCTGCTCTATTTTTCTTGCCTCTCCATTTTTGTATTGGATTTCATCTTTGAGAATTATGCCTTCTTTGAGGTTGATTGGACGCCACTCGGTAACGATGAACTTTGCGTTTAGCCACCCTGCGATTTCATCAACGTTGTTGATGGTTGCGCTTAGAGCTAGGATTTGGATGTTAGGGTTAACCTGCAAGAGACGTGCAAGCACAATTTCCAGGGTCGGTCCACGTTCGGCTTCGTTTAAAAGGTGAATTTCGTCGGCGATTACAAGCGAGATACTATCCATCCATTTGGCGCGGTGCCGCAACAGTGAATCGGCCTTTTCGTTAGTGGTGACGATGATGTCGTAGCGTTCAAGCCAGTTGTCGGCGCTGTCAAAATCGCCCGTGCTGATACCAACGGTGATTTTTCTGCCATCCACTTTTTTTATGGATGTGTATTTGTGGAAGTCCTCGAATTTTTCGCTTGCTAACGCCCTTAGCGGGGAGAGATAGATGACTTTGCCGGCTTTTTCGAGAACGTGTTTGAGCGCGCAGAGTTCCGCAATCAAGGTTTTGCCCGACGCTGTGGGGCTGGCGAGCACGACGTTTCTGCCTTCCAGCACTCCTGCCCGTATGGTTTCCTCTTGAGGTGGAAACAACTCCATGATTCCCAAGCCGTGGAGAATGTCTTTGACGGGTTGGATTAAGGGTAACTCTGCAATCTTTAACATGAATTCGCCATAAACCTGCTATTGGATAGTAGGGGTTGGGTGGGTTATTAGAGTTTTTTTCTAAATCTTTGACGTTTTCCCTTGTTTACTGTTGATGAATTGTAAGAAATGAGTTGAATCTAAAAATTCTAAAAATTCGTTTTGAAAAAAAGAAATGGTTAGTTTAGAGGGTTTGATCTTTGATTTCGGCAAAAATTGCGTTGCTCATTATGCAGTCAATGCCGTTCTTGCAGCCTTGTTTTGACTCGTATACCTCGCTTACTGCAGCTATTTCACCGTTTATGGTCTTGAATCTCCAGTAAAATTTTCCGTTAACTGTGTTTCTTATTTCAAACATTGCAGCCAACTCAATATCCCCAAGCCCTTATTTTCGGAAGAGCTATTTAAATTTAGGCAAATTCAGGGAGTTTTAATGGCAATTTGATAACGTTTGCATAATAATTTTTGAAACGGCGAAATACTCAGCAAAATTTTAAGGAGGGCATTTTAAGAGGGAAATCAGAGCGTTGCCAAGAGGATATTATGTGGTTAGGTTTTTTTAGTTGAACTAGATACTAGCAAGGTAGAACGAGTTTATCTGTCCCAAAATATCAGGTAGGATACTGTATGGTTGAAAACGTTAAAGAGCTCCTCAAACTGCATGAAGGCATCACACATGAGGTTTACTTAGACAACGAAAACTCCTGCATTGTTCCCCAACAAGTAGTTGACGCAATGCTGCCCTACTTCAACAAAATCGCATACGGCAACCCCACGCTCACACACAAGCCAGGATGGGAAGCATTCGAAGTCATCATGAACAGCTTTCAAAAAATCAGCAAATACATGGGCGCAAAAATCCTCGAAGAAATCACCTTCACCCCCAGCGAAACTGAAGCCAACAACCTCGCCATAATGGGATCATGCTTTTCACAGAAAAGCAAGGGCAAAAAAATCGTAATTTCAGAAATCGAACCAATAAATGTGCTTCAAGTCGCTGAGATGATGGGTAAATTCGGTTTCTCAACCACCAAAATCCCAGTAGACCACGAAGGCTTCATCAATCTGGAAAAACTCAAAGAAGCAATTGATAAAGAAACCATTTTAGTCAGTATTTCAGCAGTCAACAACGAATTGGGAACGATCCAACCCATCAAAGAAGCCGTGGACATCGTTAAAGCCCAAAATCCCCAAGCTCTTTTTCACACCGACGCTTCAGACGCCTATGCCAGAATCCCCTTCAACGTGCAAAACCTAAAAGTTGACTTAGCCACCGTAAGCAGCTACAAGATTCAGGGACCCAGAGGCATGGGCGCCATATACCTGAGAGACGGAGTAAACATGGAACGTATCCTTGAAGGGCAAATCGGAACTCAAAAACTCTGGCCAGGCGTAGAGAACACACCATTAATCGTTGGCTTCACCAAAGCGTCTGAGCTGGCTTTTGATAACTTTGAAGCAAACACCACAAAAATGCGAACACTTCGCAACAAGCTTGTTGATGGCATATTCAGTGAACTCGGCGACTTGCGCTTTAACGGTCCAAAAGGAGACAAACGCAGCCCAGACAACGCCAACATCAGCATCCTCCGCGCTGAAGGCGAAGCCTTAACAATCGAACTCAGTCTCAAAGGAGTATATGTTTCAAGCGGTAGCGCATGCAGCAGAAGACTTCTGCAGCCCAGCCACGTACTCATCGCTATTGGACGCATATTCGAGGAAGCACATGGCAGTATTCTTATGAAAGTTACCCGCAGCCACACAGAAGAAGATATAGCTTACGTTCTCAGTGTTTTACCTACAGCTGTCAATCGTATTAGAGGGATAGTTGGCTCAACAGGAGTACATTAGTATGTCACGTATACCTTTACCGTATAACCCAAAAGTTATGGATTTATTTCAACACCCAAAGAACCTTGGCAAAATGGAAGATGCTACTGTCGTAGCAGTTGCAGGAAACCCTGCCTGTGGAGACATGATTACTTTTTACTTAAAAATTGACGAAGAAAAACAAATAATTGAAAAAGCACAGTTTGAAAGTTATGGTTGCGCCGCAAACATCGCTACCTCTAGCATCGTAACCGAAATGGTCAAATGCATAACGTTGGAAGACGCATGGAATAATATAACTTGGAAAAAAGTCACTGAAGAAATTGGCGGCTTACCTGCCGTTAAATTTCACTGTGGGGTCCTAGCCGTCGGCGCCCTCAAACGTGCCATTCGACAGTATTTTACCCAAAAAGGTGTTGAAGCTCCTAGCTGGTTGCCAAAAGAGCATACATTCGAAGAAAAACAGGCATTAGAAGAAGAAGAACTAGCAAAGACACTTTCTAAGAGGCTCAAGCCTGAGGCAGAAAAAAAATTATAGATTCCCAAGCGCTAAGACAAGACTTCCCCATCTTAAGCAGAAAAATAAACGGCAACCCCTTAGTTTACTTTGACAACGCCGCAACCACTCAGAAACCCCGCCAAGTCATCGACGCTATTACAGATTTTTACGAAAACCACAACGGCAACGTCCACCGAGCCGTCCATACGCTCTCCTTGGAAGCAACTGACCTCTATGAGAAATCTCGGGAAAGAATCGCCAATTTCATCAACGCTAAACCTAGTGAAACCCTCTTTGTGCGGGGCACAACAGAAGCTATCAACTTGGTCGCTTACTCTTGGGGACTGAATAGTCTTGACAAGGGCGACGAAGTGCTTGTTTCGTTGATGGAGCACCATAGTAACATCGTTCCATGGGAAATCACTGCTAGACTCAGGGGCTTCACAATAAAATACGCCAAAGTCAAGCCTGACGGCACATTGGACTATGCTGATTTTGAAAGCAAACTCTGTAGCAAAACAAAAATTGCCTGCTTAAGCCATGTCTCAAATGTTACTGGAGTAATCAACGACGTTAAACGCATTGGCGAAGTTGCCCACGACAACGGCGCTTTGATGCTGGTTGACGGCGCCCAATCAGTGCCGCACATGAAGGTTGATGTGCAGAAGTTAGGGATAGATTTTCTTGCGTTTTCGGGACACAAAATGTTGGGCCCAACAGGCATCGGAGTTCTCTATGGGAAGAAAGAAGTGTTGGAAAAGATGCCTCCGTTCATGGGGGGCGGCGAAATGATAAAAGAAGTCTCCATAAACGAAAAAAAGGGGCAATGCAGTGTCTCTTGGAATGAGTTACCATGGAAGTTTGAGGCAGGCACCCCTAACATCTCTGGAGCAATCGGGTTGGGGGAAGCAACAAAGTACCTTGAAAACTTAGGCATGGACAATGTGCTTAGCCACGAGAAAGACTTAACGAGTTATATAGTTGAGCGTATGAAAGAATGCAAAAAAGTGGCAATTTATGGCCCCAGTAGTCTTTCAAACAAATTAGGAATCATACCCTTCGCTGTTGAGGGTCTGTCGTCACATGATGTGGCATTGTTCTTTGACAACTATGGCGTAATGATGCGAAGCGGTTTCCACTGCGCACAACCCCTTCATGAATTCTTCAAGCTTAATTCTTCGGCGCGGGCAAGCTTCTACATTTACAACACCGAAGGAGAAGTGGACCGCTTCATTGAAATTTTAAAGGAGCTTGAGCAACTCTAATGCCAACCGTCGAAGACTATGTTGCGCGCATCGAGGGAACCTGCGGTGCAGAAAGCGATGTCATCGTAGTTTTCAAGTACGAAAAGAAAGACGAGGCTATAGCGAACATCCTAAAGAGAGCAACCCTTAAAAACAAGATCGCAGGAATAATTTTTGAGTTAACTTACGAAAATGCTTCTTTTCGCCTCTATGCTAATGGCAAGGCAATCTTTCGAGGCATCAAAGACAAACAGGAATTAAACCGTCTCTTGGCTGGTCTTCTACTTTAGTTTTCTAAGACGAAGCTTAAGTCTAACTTTTGTTCTGCTCGCCCAGTTTGAAGCTGAAATCAAAGGGTCCTTCAATGTGCTCTGGGAGTTTACCAAAGAATCCCGCAGTTCCTTATACAAACCCAAGCGTATAGCCAGCCTGCCCTTCCTTGAGAGGGCTAGGTAGTAGCGTGCAATTTTGACTTTAGCAAAACCGTTGTTTTCTTTGAACTTGTCCAACGACGGGTGATTGCCCATTCTGCCGTACATTAACCATTTTTGCCCCTGGGATGCACAGACTTCGACGGCTTTAGCAAGCAAGGCGTTGTTAACTGATTTATCCCAGTGCACCTGCATCGAAAGGATGTTGGATACTATAGCTATTTGGTCGCCGTAGACTAATTGGATAAAGCCAACAAGATCTTCGTCTAAGTACGCGCTTATGAAGGTGTTGTGTTTTTCATCGCGCATGTTTCTTTTAACGGTTTGGAGCGCCTCGCCAAAGTGGGTGAATGCGCGTGCTTGGCGAATTGGCGTTTCATTGTAGATTTTCCAGATGCCTTCAGCTAACTTGTCACTTGGCTCAACAACAGAGACTTTTATTCCGCTTTTCTCAGCTTTGCGAATAAGGTTGCGGGTTTTCTTGCCGATTGCCTGCCACCAGTCATCGTAACTTTTGATTTCCAGCAACCCAACGTTGTCTTCAGTTTTTATCCAGTTGCTCGACGGGTTAGTTATGCGACAGCACCATGTTCGCTCCAGAAAAGTGTAGACATCAACATTTTGCTCCATCAATTTCTTTGTGAATATTGACGTGGGATTGATGTTTTTTTGGTATTCGTATGTGTCGTGGCCTATTTTGAAGAACATTTTTTTCTTTACGCTTAAGGTTTCAAGCTCTAAATCCACTTTTAAGAGTCTCTGAAGTACATCGGACACTGGTCCTCTCTGGTTCCGATTATTCTGTTCAAGAAGCCATTCTGGGTGAAAAGATAGCACAACATCTTGGTTAACCCATTCTTCTGCAGAAGCTTCGACCTTTTCTAAGCCAAGCCTGTAGCGCTCTCTATCAAGGCTCATCGTCGTGTAGTTGTGGAAGGAAATCAACGGGAAATCAGATGGAATGCTCGCTTGGGCTTGGCTGAGTTTTCGTCCCCAGAGTAGCCTAGCGAATAATCGTTGGGTCCCATGTATAGTGTAGTATGCTACTTTGCGGTTGGTTTTTTGCTCTAAATCCGTCCTTTCTTTTGCCGGATTATTTGCTACATGAAGTGCTATTTCGTGTTTTTCTGGGTTTAATAGTTCAAGCAGTTCTTTGTTTGGGATAGTGTAGGATGTAAAGAACCAGTAACCTCTAACTTCTCTAGGCGATTCATTAATCATGCGTGCAATGATAAACGCGTTTCTTAGGTAATCCTTGCTCTTTCGGTTTTTTATCCTCAAAGCTACATACAGGAAACTTTTAATCCGCGAAGGATACGGATAATCGACGTCGATTCTGAGTTTTATCATTGCTAACTCAATTGCCAACTAAGGGACACTTTTTTAGTTATAAACCCTCTGCACTCTACACACTATTTAAACGCTATACACACTTATACTAAAATCGAATCCACATACTCGAGGCGGCAAGAGATGGCTCAACAAACAGGTTATCTAAGAACCCAAAAAATAGCAGACCAACCTAAAATCGCCATTATCATCCTCAACTGGAACAGCTGGAAAAACACTCTCGAGTGCCTCGAAAGCATCTACCAAATCGACTATCCAAAATACGAAATAATTCTAGTCGACAACGGCTCAAAGGACGCCTCGATTCAAAAAATCGAGTCATTCGCGAAAGGAGAAATCAGGATAGAATCGAATTTTTTCACGTACGATTCGTCCAATAAACCCTTAAAAATTGTGAAGCCACCAATTAAGGTATCGTCTGGTTTTAACAAGGAATTGGTTCTGGTTGAAAACCCCGTGAACTATGGCTTCGCCACAGGCGTAAACGTTGCCATTCATTTAGCCCAAAAACAGCTGGCGGATTATATGCTTTTACTCAACAACGACATAGTGGTCGATAGAGGTTTTCTCTTTGAATTGGTTGCTCAAGCAGAAAAAATGCCCAAATTCGGCATTGGCGGCCCAACCATTTACTACTATGGCCAACCCACCACAGTCGACTTCGCAGGTGAAAACCTCACTTTGTGGCGGGTGAAGGGAAAAGAAAACTGCGAAAAACTCACCTACCCCAAAGAAGTGGACAAGGTCGAAGGTTCATGCATGCTCATCAAAAGAGATGTCTTAGAAAAAGTTGGTCTTCTGTACTCCAAGTACTGGGCGTACTGGGAAGAAACAGACCTTTGTTTTCGGGCAAAAAAAGCCGGCTTCAAAATCGTCTACATCCCAAACTCTAAGGTTTGGCACAAAGTCGCATCTTCCATAGGAGGCGAAAACAACCAAAAGCGCCAATATTACCTAAACCGCAATCGACTCCTGTTTGCCAAGCGAAACCTCACCTTAGGGGACCAAGCGAAGTTTCTGGTCTATTTTTTTGGTTATGAGTTATGGCTTAAGACAGCGGTGGAACTGAAGCATCATGCGTTGGCTGGTGCGTTTACTTGTTTGCGGGCTGGCTTCGATGGCTTGATTATGTTTTTGGATCCAAGAAACAGAGCTTAACTTATTTTGGATAGGACTTCTCGGTATAGTTGAACATGTTTTTGGGCGATGTTACTCCATTTAGTAGCGTTCCACATCACCATGCAATTTGCTTTAAGCAAATCTCTCCGATGTTGATTTGATAGCAACTCCTGCAATTTAGCTAGAAGGTCTTGAGCGTCGCCAGTTTTGAAAAGCATCAGGCAGCCGTATTCGTGGTTGACTTCCTTGAAAGCCTCTAAATCAGACGCTAATGTTGGCACCCCATAAGCAGTTAGTAGATGCATTACACCGCTGTCGGTAACGTATTTGTATGGGAGCAAGGCTACGTCGGATGCGTTAAGAACTTCGGTAAAAGCAGGCAGGTACCCCGTGAACGTTACTCTATCCGCGCAATGATATTGTTGGGCGAGTTGCTTTAATTCGTCGAGGTACTTTTCGTCTTGGGCGTTTTGGGGGCCCCCTGCAATTACAAGCTGGACATTTCGGTCTAGCTGTGGAAGGAGCGGAATTACCAAGTCATGACCTTTTTTTGGAGTAACAAACCCCAATATGGTGACTACAACTTTATCCTGCAGGTTTAGTTTGCGTTTGCATTCCTCCTTGTTTAAAAAGACAGGCTTCTGATAGCTTCCATGAGGAACTACACGCAACTTGGATTCTGCGACGCCATACAGTGTATTCATTAACTGCTTGCTTTCCCTTGTGTGAACAATTATCAAGTCGGACACACCAAAAACAACTTTGTCAAGCAAATTTGTGTAGAACAACCCACTTCTTCCGCCTGCTGAAACAATTTTTCTTGGTTCATGAATGGTTGTTACCACCCGTCGGTTTCCCATTGCGAGCCCAAAGTAGAAGGGCAAAGCAGCAAAAGCCGTCAAAGTTCGATTAATGAGCTTTAGGCTTGGAAATATGCCGTACTCAAATTGGACATGAACCAAATCATGAGAGCTACCGACGTTGTGCCCTAAAATTTTGAAGTACGGAGTTAACGGATTCTTATTTGGCAAATCGGTAACGTAAACTTTCACAGTTTTTTTTAATTCATCTGCCAGAAATGCTGAGTAAGTTGCTATGCCGCATTGTTTATTCCATGAAGTTACTAAATTGACAGACAACAAGCCGTCGCTGAAATCATGCGCTCGTCGTTTAAGACATCTATTAAGGATTTTGTCAACGACGAGGTTTTCAGCTGTCTTGGATATTTTAATCATAACTATTAACCGTTCATTACAGGTTCTTTATTCTCTCAAACAGTTCTTCCCTGACATAATATTCTTTAGCAAACGGGTTAGAAATGAACTCTTGAATTATAGCTGGATGTTTCTTCTTCTCAACAGACTCAAAAGCTTCAGGATAATGCTGGTCTCTGGTATGCTCTAAAAACTCTGTGCCCAACTTCCAAAACAACTCAGGCTCATTGACATGTAGTCTTAGTTCTTCGTAGGATTTTGAGAATTTAGCCATCTGGAATAATTCGCGGTGGCATTGACATTTTTCTAAGAAGTTTTGTGGAGAAAGAGCCCAGTACCTGAAAATTGGGTTAGGAAGGTAAACTGCTCTGGAAAGGTAATCATAGCAGGGATTAGCGTGGACAAACTCAACGCCCTTAGCCAAATAATAATAAAACCTTTTTGGTCGTATAATGCTTCGCAAGATTTTAGTTCTGGTGAAGCTGGGGCTGGCGCCAAGCGTCCACGCATCGCCCTTAGCGATAATGCCTGAGTGATTTTTGGCTAAACGGAGCCGGAAGCCCTCCGCAAACTTGTAGGTATCCAAGAGTTGTATAAAGGGAAAACTGAAGGTTTCGACATCTGGAAAAATTGTAGGCAGAGCTTTAATGAAAGGTGTGCTTTGCTCATGAATGATTTCGTTAGCTTGGACTGACAGGATGTATTCGAAGCGGCATTTGGGGCGCAACTCGTTTGTTACATCTGCAAGTAAGGTTGAGTCTTTTTTATCTGGCCAACGGATCTGGTAGACTTTGACTTTAGGGTTTAAGCCGGCGATTTTCTGAATGACGTCGTAAGTTCCATCCTTCGAGTTGCCGTCAGAAATCAGGAATTCATCGCATATGGGTAATGCAGAAGCGATTGCTTCAACAAACGGGTACCCTTGACTTAGCACATCCTTCACAATCATGAACCCTGAAATCATAACCTTCACTTCAACGCTGCAGCCATTTAATCCTTTTCATGCTCACTACTCAAAAAACACCACCGGTAAAAAGCATCAAAATTACCGAGAACACGATCAGAAATTGGCTGGAATAAGCTTAATGACTATGACCAACAGGATGTTGTAGCCTTTATTTTTGTTCGATTAAAATTTTAACGTAGGACCAGATGTGGTTTTGGAAGTTCTCTGGAGTAAGCAGTGAAATATTGTTCCATAGCTGTACACGAATTGTGTCCCAGCTTGCGCTTGCTTCCCCATCTTTCATGTAATTGACGATTTTTGCTTTCAAATTATCATAGGTTTCCCATCGAAATTCTTCGGGAATGAACTCTTTCATGCCACCGCTGTTATGGACAATCGTAACGCAGCCGCTTGCTAAGCCCTCTACTGGAGCTATGCCGAAGTGTTCGCCCTCCATCAGATGCACGTAGATGCGGGAGTCCTGCAGAATGTTTAGCAGCTCAGATCCAGGCAAGTTGGTTTTCAGGGAGTAGTTTGCCGGCAGATTTTGCGAAAAACGGTCAAACCAGTCCTTCTCTGCATCGATTAATCCACCGATGCTGACAAACTCATAGTCTGGAAGTTCAGCCGCTAATCTTTTCATGATTTCGTGTCTTTTCACTGGAATGAAACGGGCAACGTAGACAACCATTTTTTTCCTCTTTGAAAGGGGTTTGTCAGACCAGAATTTTTCTAAGTTAACTGCTGGATAAACGACGATTGGTTCTTTTACGCCGTGACTCTTCCAGTAACTCTCTATGGCTTCTTTGGTGTAGTTGCTGTTGCAGAAAACCATATCCAGCTTGTCGATGCCTTGCTCAACCCACCGCTTAAACAGCCATAGGTAAACCCGCCTCTTCAAACCTGAACGGGCATAGTCAAAGTGTATTTCGGGAAAGTGCACGTAAGCAATGTTTTTTTTGGCTTTATTTAAAAAGACTGGCTCAAAGGGCGAGGAGGATTGGGTGGAGAAGAGATAATCGTATTCTAATTTGTCGCGATATTTCTTTAGGAGACTCACAAAGTTGCGGTGGCGCTTGTAGATGGTGAAGGGCGGTTCAACCTCAATGCGTTTACCCAAGGAATGGATAACCACTTCCCTTGGAAAATCGTCGCCTACAATGTCGCGGTAACGGTTGGCGTCAAAATCGAAAGTTAACAACTCTACCTTCTGCCCATGCGCTACTAAGGTTTGAATTACGTTGTGGCAGACGCGTTCTCCGCCGCCGTAGATGTCTAGGTATGGGTGGACTACGAGGAAAGTTGCCAACTTAGTTTGCCCCAGCTCTGTGTGCCTTACATTCTCTTGTTGGAGTTTAAGAAGTTTACTTGAGGCGCATAAGGCAGCAAAATATATACGGTTGCGTGGAAAGTTTGTAGTGGAAGCTGGTTCAGTGACGATAAAAGGCATGGCGCCCAAAAAAAAGTTTAAGGTGGTTTTTGCTGACCCGCCGTTTGGCAGGGAATGTAAAGGGGAAGCCGTGACTGAGTCGCCGAACCTTGGAATACTCTATATCATCGGTTACGCGAAACCCAGGGTGCCCAACGTTGAGTTTACTTATCTGGAACCGTTCCTCTCCATGGAAGAGCACCTAGCTAAAGTCAAGGAAATCCAACCCGACATCTATGCAATCTCCTTCACCACTCCCAGACGCGACTTATCCTTTGAAACAATAGCTAAAGTCAAAGCGCTGGGGTATCCGATGCTTATGGTTGCAGGTGGACCCCACCCAACCATCGACCCCCAAGACGTACTCAAAACCACCCCCATCGAAATCTGCATTCTTGGCGAGGGCGAAGAAACCACGACTGAATTAATCAAAAAAGTCCAAGCTAAAAAACCTATAACCGACATAGTAGGAACAGTTAACAAACACAAAAATAATGGCATCCGACCGCTCCTAAAAGATATCGATTTCTTCCCAGCATGGGAATTAATTGACTTTGAAAACTACGACGTAGCTGTAAGCAAGAAGAAGCGTATGGCGTACATGTTGCCAATCCGCGGCTGCCCCAACTACTGCACCTATTGCAGCAACCCCGTTTGGAAGCTTGAGAAACCTTGGATACGGCAGCGTTCTCCCAAAAACATAGCTGAAGAAGTTAACTATCTCTACGGCAGGGGCATAAGGGAAATCTACCTGCGCTCCGACACGTTTAATGTTGAAATTAAATGGTGTTTGGAAGTCTGCAGCGAAATAGAAAAATTGAAACTCAAGGAATTGACGTTCCAATGTAACTTGCGGGCTGATAAACTAAACGATGAATTAGCAAAGAAACTAAGCGACATCCATGTTTGGCTTGTTCACATTGGCCTTGAATCCGCCAACGACCGAGTCTTAAAAGGCATAGGCAAGAACGCAACGCAAGCCGACAACATCCGAACTCTTGAGCTACTCAAAAAGTACCACATTAAAGTATATGGGTTCTTGATGCTCTACAACGCGTGGGAAACAAACGGCAAACTCGAATACGAAACCCCCGAAGAAGTCGACAACACCTTAGAATTCGCGAAAAACTGCCTCCGAGACAACCTGATCGAGTACATTTCGTGGTCCATAACAAACCCCATCATCGGCTCAAAACTCTACCACATAGCCAAAAAATTCGACATCGCGGCCTACAACGTTAAAATCGGCAACTGCATGCGCCTACCCGGCATAAGCGAACAACAAATGGTAGAACATGTCAAGCAGGGCATGATTCTGCAATTACTCAATGGCATCCAGAAGGGCATGATAACAAAGAAGAGCTACAGGCGCGCTGCCCAAAAAGCCGTGAAAATCCTTAACATGTAACCTTTTCTCTGCCCAGATTAGGGGTTTGTTGGTCGCGGTAAACTATTTAACTTAAACACGGACATTATGCCTCTATGCCATCCTGCTCTGAAAGTGACATGAAAGTCGATTTTGTGGTGCCCTCAAGAGAGGAGGCTAACCCAACACTTATGCATCAACTTAAGAGCATGCCATGCGCGGGGCAAATCATCAACACCCACGAAAAACCCCTCAGCATCGCGCGGAAACACGGAGTTCTGCAGGCAAGTACCGAGTGGGTAGCGATGGTTGATGACGACATGCTTCTACCAGACAATTGGCTCCAACGGGTCATCAAAGCAATTTCACCCAAAGTCGGCGCCATCGGCACAGTTGCAGTCCACAAGAACCAGCATGTCGCAGCATACGAGCGTGTAGTTGGCACAGTATACAACCTAAGCAAACTCGACACAAACCCACACATCAACAACATCATCATACGCCGCAAACTCATGGAAAACTATAACCCGCCAAAATTGTTTTTTGGCGAAGACCAGTATTTCAAACGCTACGTCCAGAAAACAGGCTACATCTGGAAAGTTCTGCCGTTTCTCGGAGCCACACATTTAGGCACATCAAAAAATTATGTTACCATCGGGATATCTTATAGGAGGTATGGACATTTCGGGGTATACAAATTGGCTAGGAGAATGGCTGCTAGGTTCATTTTTACGCCGTTTGCAGCGCTTAGCAACTTGAGCGCATCAACTTTTTGGTACCTGACGAAATTGAACGTTGAGTTTCTCGCTGGCTTTGCAAAAGAACTGATTGTCGAAAAAATGTAAGCGCCCAATTTTCACCAAATATTTTGAGCCTAATAGGTTGTAGTTGCAGAAACGATAGAGGGGTAGGCTTTTTCTCAAGTGAGGGTAGGCCTGTATTGGGTTTTCAGCTATCATTAACTGTTGAAAAACGGTAGTTAAAAGACAAAGCCCTCGCAAGCCCTAAGCAGACCAGAAACTTTACCGTACATCTCCTCTGCTACAGCGTCTTTGGGCTTATCCCCGTCAATCCTGACAAGTTCGCCCTTTGCCACGTATTTGAGGTAAATTTCACGGACTTTCGTCTGAGTCTCCAAAGTTTCCATTACCGACTTCTTTCGTTGCAGGCGCTCAATCACCCGTTCGGGGGATACATCGATAAAAATACTGAAATCTGGTTGCAATGCGCGGGCATTGATGGTTTTTATCCATTCAAGGCTGAGGCCTGCGCTGCCCTGGTAGGCAAGGGACGAGTATATGTAACGGTCACAAATCACCAGTTTGCCCTCATCTAAAGCAGGCTTTATTTCGCTGTACAAATGTTCTATGCGGTCGGCGGCGAAGAGGAGGGCTTCCGCTTCGGTGGGGAGACGTTTGTCTTCGTAGAGGTACCCTTCGCGGATGAAGGTGCCGGTTTTGCCGCGGCTGGGTTCAGCAGTCAACAAAATTTTGTGGTCTTCAGATAGCTTTTTTGTGAGTAGGGTTGCTTGGGTGGTTTTTCCGCTTCCGTCTAAGCCTTCGATAACGATGAATACGCCCTTTTTACCCATATTAATCCCTCGGCTGGTATGCGTTACACATTAATGGAAGTTACCTAAATATAGCTTACAACGTGAGGCTGCGCTTGTGCCTAAAGCTTACTGGGGAGAAATCAAGGATCCCGTACACGGCTACGTGTACATTACGGAAGCAGAAAAAAACATAATCGACACCTACCCTATGCAGAGGCTCCGCAGGCTAAGGCAACTGGCTGGCTCCGAGTACGTTTATCCAGGCGCCAACCACACACGATTTGAACATTGTTTAGGAGTCATGTACCTTGCAGGGCATGTCTTAGAAAATCCGAATATCTCACGCATTGTCAACGATGAAGAAGTGGACATGTGCCGCATCTCAGCTCTTCTGCATGATTGTGGACACGGCCCTTTCTCACACGTCTTCGAGCACTTGTTAATCAAGGACTTGGAAAAGACCCACGAAGACATCACCTCATGGATAATAGAGAAGAGCGAAGTCAGCGACAAACTATCCAAGATGGGCTTCAACCCAAAAGAAGTCGCAGGGCTGGCAGTGGGAAAGCTACATAAAAAAGACAGAGCATTCCTCGACCAAATAATAAGCAGCGCCGTAGATGTTGACAAACAAGACTTCATAGTGCGAGATACCTATCATACAGGCGCCGAATACGGGTTCATTGATGTTTACCGTCTCATACATGCATTAGATGTTTTGGGCGAAAACTTAGCCGTTGAGTTGGGGGCGTTGTCGGCTTTGGAAGCGTTCGTTATAGCCCGCATTGAATCTTTTAAGAGCATCTATTTCCACCGTGTCGGACGAGCGGCCCAAATCATGTTGGCAACAGCCATGGATAAAGCCAACAAAGAACTCGGTTTAACAGCCTTCAAAACTCCTGAAGAATACATGGCACTGGATGATTACACGGTTTGGGCAGCACTAAGAAAATGCAAAGCATCCAACGAAATCATCAGCAACTTAGAAAATCGGCGGATGCTCAAATGCGCTTACGAACGGACTTTCTATGAGAAGGATACCATGATATCTAATTTGTTTGGTCGTGAGTCGTATCGGCGGCAGGTGCAGAGTGAAATCGCCAAGGAAGCACGCGTCGAATTGGATTCAGTTATTATCGATGTGCCAACCGTGCCTTCTGTTCCCTACCACCATGCGGTGCTCATGGAATCAACTGAGATTCCAGTGTTTATGAGAAGTCCAGGGGGAGAAAAGAAGCTCCAGCGGCTAAGTGAGAGTTCGAAGATTTTTGAAACCCTCAAAGGCTTCATGAACATCCTGCGAGTATACACGTCAGAAGCGGATAGGGCAAAGGTTGAGAAGGCAACAGCGAAGATACTGGGAAAGATTCCTTCAGCAGCAAAAATTTCTTTCTAAAGACGAGGTATGCTTTTTCTTAAATACTAGGTGTTGCTTAAGAAAACAATACAGAGAAGGCTGGATAGTATAGAAGGGAGCGCTATGTCTAAGGATAATGCAGAAGACAAAAAAATTATCAGTGTCCGAATCAAACGAAAGCCTGAGATAAAGCCAGAGTCATCCTTGCTTTACTCACAAGAAGACATTCGACGCTTTGTTTTAGAGTTTGTGTCTTCCTGGATAAAAGGAGATATAATCATACGTTTCCCAACTGCCGCTGAACTAGCTAAGAAGACACCGCTTAGCATCGCGTTCCCAACCGACCCTTCAGTTAATGCGGAGTTAAAAATCAAAGAACACTACGTTGACCTTCTGTCGATAGTTGCAGGAATAAAACCTGCAGCCTCAGAGGAACAACAGAGAGCAATCGATGAAGTGTTCAAGATGCTACTCATGTTCCGCAGTTCAAACCGCATCGAAGGCAAAATCATGTCCAACGATCTTGAAAAAAGAATCCAAGACCTCGAAAAAACCATTGCAACCCAAGCTAAACTTGTTGAGCAAATAACGGCTCATTTGTTTGCCCCAAAAAAATCCAAAGCCGACAAGCCAGTTAGTTAAAGTATGGTTCTGGAAGGGTAAGGTTTATTCGAGGGAAAAAGCATTCTGCTTGATGCTTTATTGAAAAAGCGCTCCGGTAGTATAGTCCGGTCAAGTATACTGGCCTTTCGAGTCGGCGACCCGGGTCCAAATCCCGGCCGGAGCACCAACTACTCATTAAATTTTACTCTGTTATTGAAGGGTACCAGATGAGGATGCATTTGGACAGGATCAACCCTTTCATCACCAGATTTTTCCTTCAAGTAAACGGCATTTCAGAAGACACTTTGTCCCCAAATTACTATATTACATTTACATTTAGCCGACAGAGCACAAAACAAGCAGCCAAAAATTTCAAAATCGAAAAACAGCCTAAAGTCTTCAATGCTACTCTTTTTCTTCGTCCAATTCGTGCTCAGTTATCATGTGCCGATCCAATTGACTTTTGTTTGAAAATGTTTTTCCACAAATCGTACAGACTATCTTGCCCGGGTTTATTCCACGTAGAGGTTCTTCATGCAGCGGCGGTGCTTTAGGTATTTTGGATAAGTCTTTAATTCTTTTGCCGTAAGGTGGTTTTCTTTCCATGAAACGCCCCTAAATAAATCGAGTTGGCTTATCTCTTAAACGTATGTGGTTACAGGCGGCAACCACAAGAAAAGTAAAAAATGGTGAGGTTTAGGCTGGGGGCAACTGTTTTCCGCAGTGGGAGCAGAAGGTGGCGGTTGGGTCTTGGGACGCACCGCAGTTGGGACAGAACCGTGAAGGTTGAATTGGTTGAGCTGCCTGTAGAGGTGTGTAAGTGTATTGTTGTTGAGGGACTTTGATTGAGAAGAACGCGATGGTTGCTATTATCCAAGCGAGAAATATCAGCACAAAGCCCACCAATATTATGGTTAGTATAGCTCCAATGAATAGTAGCATTCCAGCGGTTTCAAACATGTGTTCGCCTGATCTCTGTGCGAGGGTGTTGAAGGCTTGCCGTAGGCTCAGTGCTGCTAACAGGTAGAATATGAATACCATAACAATTACCAACAGCAAAGCTACAATGCCAAAGCCAATCCCAAATGAACCTAACGCAAAGATATTAAATACTCCACTGAATATGAAAACAGGTACTGCTACCGCAATGACGACTGCGGCGATAATAAGAAAGATAAACCCTCTGAGGGCATCGTGGTAGATACTTTCGTCTTTGTAGTATTCTGATAGCCCTTTGATACCGATGTAAACCAGTATTATGCCGACTATGCTTACAAATGGAAACATCAGCAGTATTGAGCCGATGCCAGCTAAGTTCTTGTTAGATTCTAAACTGCTCATTCATTATTTTCCTCAAAAAATGCATTCTTTACATCAGGGATAAAAAGTTTTGCAAGCATATCACCGCTAACCGACTCTAATATTGAAAATCCCAGATACCAATGTGGGGTTAAAGAGTTTTATCGGCTAAAGTTAAATTTATGCAAACAGGAATATTGTAGCACTAAAGAGGTGGGGTTATGGAGGCTTCTCGAGAATATGTTTACCTAAAATTTGCGGAATACTACCAAAATCCCTCTACTGTTATTCCAGCTACTTCAACGCCTGAGCAGCGAGAATTCGCCTACCTCATGTTCAAGGAACGCTTCATGGTTAGACACCGAAGGTTCACAGAATTCAAAACCTTCCGATCAATGCTTGCCGACACTGTTCCCTCGGATGTTTACCACTCCTGCGCCTACTACGAAAACCCCGACTACGATATGGACAAAAAAGGCTGGATAGGTGCCGACTTAGTCTTCGACATAGACGCCGACCATATCCCAACGACATGTAACAAAATTCACGACGAATTCAGATGCGTAAAATGCGGCTTTGAAGGCAGAGGAATCACCCCAGAAATCTGCCCCTGCTGTGAAGCATCCAAGTTTGAAACCAAAATATGGGCCTGTGATTTGTGCATTCAATCTGCCCGAGAAGAAACCGCAAAACTCCTCGACATGTTGGGGAACGACTTTGGCTTCTCCCAAGATGAGATGCACGTTTATTTTTCTGGTCACCGCGGTTACCACGTTCACATTGAAAATGAAATTGTGCGGTCACTTGATGCGATGGCGAGAAAAGAAATCGTCGATTACGTTACGGGTTTGGGCATTAGCGTTCTCGACAAAGACCCAGAGAAGAAACGTGGGAAAAGGACGGCTACTAAAAAGTTTAGTTTGCACAATTTTGGATGGAATAGGCGTCTAAAAATTGGGATGCAGGAGTTTCTTGTGAAAGCTACTAAAGAAGATCTCAGAGCTGTCGGCCTAAAGAACAAGGCATTGCTAGAAAACAGGGACATAATCGTTAATCGAGCTATTAAAGAGGGCAGATGGGAAAGCATCAACGGCGTAAGTGTACAAACGTGGTTAAAACTAGCCGAATACGTCAAAGATCAGCAGTCCTCAAAGATTGACACCGTAGTCACCACTGACATCCACCGATTAATTCGCATGAACGGCACCCTGCATGGCAAAACAGGCTTAAAAAAAATCGAGTTCCCCGCCAAGAACCTGCAGGATTTTGACCCTTTCACAGGAGCGGTAGCTTTTAAAAAGGGCGAGGTAAAGGTGTTGGTGTTTGATGCGCCAGAGTTTAGGTTGAGTGGGGAAACGTTGGGTCCATACAAGAACCAAACTGTAGAGTTGCCGGTTGCTGCGGCGGTTATGCTTATCTGTAAGAGAAGAGCGGAGGTTGCAAAGTAATGTATAATGAACTCTATGCGGCTTGGCAACGGGAAATCGACGACCCCACGCTTGGGGCACTGCAAACGGATTTTTACCGCAAAATCGGCGAGTACCTGCGACGCATCAAACAAGAAGACCAAGTTATAGACAAAAAATCCGTCAAAATGAACCTGTTAGAGCGTGAGGCGTTGAACGTTGAGCGAATGCTTGAAGAACTGCTCGAGGTCAGGTACAGAAAAATCATCAAAACTGTAACTAAAAGCCAAAAGCTGCCAGTTGAGCTCTTGGCGTTTGAAGAAGCCAAGATGTGCGAAACCTTCGCCGATTTCTCAAAAGCCTACAAAAAATTTGCCGGCGGCTTAATGCAAGGGCAATTAGTGTCAGAGCCGATTAAAGTCATAATTAAAGTTGAAGCAATCGACCATGAAGAACCGCCGCGAGCCCATCGATCGACTGTGCGGTTTTTGAAGAGTATTCCTGCTATTATGGGTGCAGACATGAAATCCTATGGACCATTCGTGGCGGAGGATGTTGCTTCACTGCCGCCTCAGAACGCGCAGATTTTGGTCAAACAAGGGTTAGCGGTTTTGGTTGAAACGTCTTAACTTCAGAAGGTTTTTGGGTTCTTGTACTTTTGCCATGCCATTTGGCTTAGAAGAATAATTAACGGATAAGAAATTATCCATGCCACCGCGTAAAGGGGACCGTAGTAAGCGTGGAAAGCCTGAACTTGAGAGGAGTCTACCCCAAACTGCATACCAATCGTAAAAATGGAGACAATCCTAAAGATGTTTATGATGTAAGTGATGGCTGCTCCAAACGCAAAGTACCCAACTTTTGCCCTCCAAGAAATGGGCATCCGCTTCAAGAACAGCAGAGCCACAGCCGTGAAAATAAGCAGGCTCTCTATGCCTGCGCAGGGCCAAGCTACCGCAAACTTTGCGGTTCCCAAAGCACCAGTAACCTGCAGAGTCGGCATCGAAGTCGCAAGGTCCGTGCCCACAACAACGGTGTATCCCATCAAACTCAAAATGTCCCCTGCAAACGAGGCAGTCGTGGGAACAAGCAACTGAAACGGTGTAAATTGTCCGTAGGGAAAAATGGTGTCGATAGCGTAGATAACGCCGATTAGGCCAACAAACAATACGGGCAAAGCAAAACCAGTCAACCCCTTTTTGCCAAAAGGCACAAACACCGCTAAACAAAACAGAAGCGAAAATACCAAGTATTCGATTGCGATCGGCAAGGTACCCGCAAAAACTAACCCATCCTGCGTTGCCCAAGAAGCCACAGTCATATTCAACCCAGAATACTCTAAGAAAACAAACAAGCTAGGAAGCAACAAAACCACAGCAAACAACAACGTTCTTGCCTTTTTTTTCATAGTTATTTTTGATTGGATGGTTTCCCAACTTAGAATATATTCAAGCGATACAAGCCAGATGAAGAATAACTCAAAAGTTCTGCCTTTCCACATTGTTTGGAAAGAATTCTGCGGCGAAATCTTCAGCGCCGAATCGACAGGGTTTAGAATGTACAGTAGGGCCAGGGGTGTGGCAAACGCGATGAGCGGCAAAAGCTTGATTAAGTATTCCTTAATTTTTGCGAGAAGATTCTGCATCGGCAATCCATACCTGTAAACGAATAGGATATGGTAGTTTCAATGTTAAAAAAGTGGTATGTAATCCATCGCAATTAAGTAAGGAAAAGAAAAGAGAAGAATGATTTTTTCGCTTTCCTTTTCTGATAACTACTGCATTTGAAGCTATTGCTAGAGTTACATAAACAGGCATTATGCTCCACCACCAAGTACGATCACTATCCTAGCCCAATACCCATTATGAAGATCAGTAGTTTCTGCTTGGTATAGAAATTGAGTCGCCAATATGCTTCCCCATCCTCATCCCATTCACATCAACATGGCGCAACATAGAACATGGGCAAAAAAACCGCTTTTCCCATCCCAAGGCAACCAGAAAAACAGCCTAAACCAAAAAACCAACCGCCCACTCAACCCAAAGTGGGATGGGGAATTTCCAGCGCAACCCATCCCCACAAAAAACAAAGAAAAGATAGTTCTTAGCAGAAACTATTTTAAGAAAAGACAAATATCATGGGTTCAAATCCAACTCTCACATCAAAACTATGGGAGGCTCGCGCCTTTCAATACTCTGGTAAATTGCAAGCACTTGTCTTCCTTAGTAAGAGACTTAGCCAGAAGTTAAGAATTCGGCTTGTTAGCTGTATTCTCTGTAGGTGTAGTTGCATTTGGTGCAACGTAGGAACTGGGTGGATGATTCGTCTGCTCCGCGTGTCTGTACTTGCCAAACGTAGGCGGTGTTGTTGCCGCACCTTGGACATTCAATCCGCACAGTGGGCAGCGTGCTTAGCTTCTGCTCCTCTTTGCCGATGACAGCTACAAATTGTTGAGGAGAATGCTGGATAACTTTGGGTGCTACTGGCTCGATTTTTTTGTCTGCTTCAGGCTTTTTGTAGCCGCATTTTGGGCAGGCAAGAACCAACGTTGCATCTTTACCGCTCTTTGATTTCTTTGGCTCAAGACGCGAACCGCATTTAGGGCAGAATTCCATATACACCAATCCTTATCCGTTTTGGGATTCCCTTAGCTTTGTACCTTTTAAACTTTTTCTATTTCCACAAAATCTGAGGTTATGCCCGACGCGATTAGATGCGCAACCCTTAGAGGTTCAGGCAGGCAGCTCCTGGTTGACGTTAACTTTATAATTTTCTCAGCATCACCAAGGGATATTCCCGCTAACACTATGTAAACTGTGGTGCCATGGTTGGTTACCTCATGAATTGGTCCCGCTTCAAGCACCAAGCGTCGTCGCTCCTCGCATTTAGGCAAGTTTTTGAGCGCTGAAATAATGGCGTCCAAATCTGGCTTATCATGCGTTAAGGCAATAACTGGAAGGCCCGTTAGCAAATTCAGTTTTTTTAAATCAACAACGTTAAAACCTGCAAACGTTACCCCGTTCAGCATCACCAACCGCAACTGCCTACGGTGAGGAGAACTGTTAATCATTGAAACCAACTTCTCAGTTGCATCTAAACCGTCAATTGAGATTTCGGTATGCATGACGCCATCAATTGAGTATCCTCCCCGAAAAACAACACCCACAATCACAGCTGAACCTTTGGTGTGTGGAACAAATTTTCCGTCATCTATACCGAGCACTCTGATTTCTGGCTTTATGACACGGAAACTCTTTGGTTTACTCAAATTCTTCCCTAATTAATACAAGGGGGATTCAATTTAAAAGCACTCTAAAGGTTGAAAGAACCATCTCGAAAATAAAATACTAAAAGTTTGGATTATGCTTTGAGAACGCGTGTAAGCTCTTTGCCAAAAGCATCGTTGGCTTCCCGAACCTTCTCGGTAGCCTCAATTAACGCATCTTCTGGCTTATTTGCGCCTTTCATGCGGAGGTAGATGATGGGGCTTGAAGCTAAAGGATGTGGAATGTCGTAGCCCGCGAACTCTACTTTTTTGTCTTCTAAAAGTCTCTTTGCCAACAGGTTGCAGAGCCCGTGGCTGGAGCCTTCGATTTCGATTTTTAGTTCGTTTTCTGATTTTTTGAGTACTTTAACTTTCATCTATTTCGCCTTTTAGATTTGTTCTTTGCTGTAGTCTGGAGATATTTTCCGTGTTTCTACGTTACCGTCTTTGGGGCATTTGAGGTCATAGCCATGCTGTTCAAGCAATGTACCACATCTGGAGCAGAAACCATACAGAACACCCAATCCTTTGTCGTTCATTGATAAGTGGAAAACTTGGTTCTTGTCGCTGATGACTTTAGCTCTGATGATGTCGCCTGGCTTGCAAACATCGCTTATTTGGTCAACGTACCTGTCAGAGACATCGGAAACGTGGAGGATGCCACCGAAATTTCCTGAGAGTTTTTTGTTTCCAATCCTGAATATTTTGACTAGAACGTTGTCTGATTGCGCGTTGCCGATTTGTCCAATAACAACAGTCCCGACTTTAGGAACAACTACACCATCAACTACTGGGTAAACGGACACGCGTCTGGTTTGCAGGTCCATCAGTGAGCGCCCGACAACTTTCGAAAATATGACTCCGTCTTTAACGTATGTTCCCGCGTCGGGAATAAATTCTTCAATAACGCCCAGGCGTTCGCCAGGCAATACTAAATGACCACTTTTTTGTTCTGGAGATTTTAGACTCATGATGGTTCCCTTAACCTGTAAATAAGCTTGATTTTGATAAATGCATATGCTTAGTTTCCAATCCACGCAATAAACCTTTTGATTAATAAACAAAAAACGGTTTTCCTTGGTAATCAAAGAATCTGCTTAGGACTTTTTCTTTTTTATAACATACAAGTCTATGACAAAGTCATGTTTTAGTTTAGTGTGGAAATCAAACATATGGGGAATAGTCATAAGATTGGCATACACTCCAGTTACGGCACCGCCATGTTTAGAAACAAACCGTTCAAGGAAAGGTGAAGCCTGAACTTGCAAGAAGCCTTGGCTGGATTTAAGCTGCCTAATCAACCGTGTATCAACTTCTGGGTGATTATGCAGCGAATAGATTGAGTTGCCTGTTTCAAGAGCCTTAATCAGGAACGCACGATCAGCCTCACGCTTCTGCACACCAAACGGCGGATTCTGCAAAACCGTATCAAACCTTCCGACGACGGCGCTTACGTCGCCAAGAATCCACTGCACGCCGTTTGCAAAATCGGTTTTCTTAGAGTTGGTAGAAGCCGTGTTGATTGCTGACCTATCAATGTCTATGCCGACTACTTCCTTGGCGCCAAGATACATTGCACCTAAAGCAAGCCTGCCTGTGCCACAGCCTAAATCCAGAATTGACCTGCCAACGATATCGTCGTTTGCGTAGGCAGCGATATAGAGCATGTTTGCAGCAAGCTGCTCAGATGACGTGTATTGTTCAAGGCGAGCTTTGGGGTCAGATTGGGGAGCAATAGTGGAGAGGAACCGCTCTAAATCTAGTTTTCGAATAAGCCTTTTTTGAGCATGTTCTCCCATGAAGATTCGCCGCAAACCACCATAAACTCGTTAACCGTCAAAACAGGCTTTTGAAATTTCCCCGTGGCTTCAAGAGAAACCCTTGGGCAAGCAGTGTTCACGTAGGCATCGATTGATGGGAATTCTAAGAGGGTTTCTGGAGTGATTTCTCTAGCCGCCAACAAATAAGCTGCTTTGCCATTTTTCTCAGCCAACGCCTTCACATTCAACGCGTTGTCTAAATGTTTCTGCCCAGGCTTTAACCCAACAAAAATCCCAAACTTTTTTGCGTTTTTTGCTTCTTGGACGCTTGCAAATCGTTGTTTGAGTATCTTTTGTGCTTCTGCGTTGATTGGATAAGCTCGGTTATCGTAAGGGTCAGCTATAATAGTTGGCTTCGAAGTATTCAGTTCGATGCCCAACGCGTGAAACATGCCGCCGCCTACAAAAAGGAATGCGTCAACTTCGTCTGCTATGGATTTGGCGTTGCTATAGTTGCAGCCGCTCACTTGTCCCTGATAGGCGATTTGTCCTTTGTCCCCGACTATGACGGTTTTTCCTGCGCGGGTTAGGATTTCTCTGGCTTGGTTTAACGCTTGCAGGTGTTGCACCGAGGTTGCCAAACCGATAGTGGTGTAATCCTTCAAGAGTGGCAGGGATTTTTCAACTGCTTCATCGACGGTTACTGTTGCCCGGGCTTCAACGTAAATCGTTGGAATTGGCTCGTGCTTAACCATCTTTGCGTGGCCAAAATGTACAATTAAATCCACGCCTAAACCCTCAGCTTCAGAAAAGGCTATGTCGCAGGCGCCGTAGCAGGGGTCAGCAGAAATTATCGCGACTGCACCACATTTCTCAACGATTTTGGCTAATTTTGGAGCTTCAGGCTTTAATCCCTCAGGCATCTGAAGTAGAACACGTTTGGCATCGAGTTTGGTGATTTCTTGTTTTATACGCTCTTCTTCAAAATCAAACCCTATCATGGGCTGCCCTCACTTTTAATATTAGGAGAAGAAAGGAAATAAAAAACTAAAGATTGCACGGATGGGTGTGAGTTTGGCTTAGAGTTGCCATTCCCAGTCTTGCTTTGGCTTCTTGAGCGGTTGTCCACGTGCTAATGCTGCTTGTTCTGCGAGGCTTTCAAGAATTATTTTTTGTTCTACGCTTGCGACGTGTTTGCGTGTTGCGACAACGGCGTCGTTGTTGACGGATATGCTGTCGATTCCTACGCGGACGAGGAACTCTGCGAAGTCAGGCAGGTTTGAGGGTCCTTCGCCGCAGATGCTTACGGTGCAACCGTTTTCGTGAGCGGCTTTTATTAGGTGGGCGATGATGCGTTTGACTGCTGGGTCACGTTCGTCGAAGTAGCCCATTTGCCCTAACCGTTCAGAGTCGCGGTCAATCATGAGGACTCCTTGGGTCATGTCGTTTGAGCCGATGCTGAAGCCGTCGACGAGTTTACTGAATTCGTCAGCCATGATTCCGATGGAGGGTGTTTCTGCCATGAACCATACCTTGAAGTCTTTGTTGCGTTCTAAGCCTTCTTCCTTCATTATTTGGAGGACTGCTTTTGCTTCCCAAAGCGTGCGGACCATGGGTAGCATGACGTAGACGTTTTTGAGTGCCCATTCGGTGCGGCATTTCTTGATGGCTTGGCATTCCAGACGGAAGGCTTTGTCGTACCATTTGCTTATGTAGCGACTGCATCCTCTCCAACCCAACATGGGGTTTTCTTCTACGATTTCGTATTTTTCGCCGCCTTTTAAGCCTCGGTACTCGTTAGTTTTAAAGTCACTTAAACGTACCACAACTGGTTTTGGCTGGATTGCGCGGGCAACGGTTGCTATACCGTCAGCAAGTTTGTCGACGAATTGTTGGCTTTGTCCTGCATCGACAAAAGCCATGGGGTGTGTTCCGATGGCGCTGGCTAAAATGAATTCTGTTCGCATTAAGCCCGATGCCTTCGAAGGGCAAGTTCTTGTATTGTTCAATCATCTCGGGGGTTCCGAGGTTCATGTAAATCTTTGTAGCTGTTACTGGAGCGGCTTCGGCAATTTGCATGACTCCGCCGCCATTGTTTGTTGCGCTGGCTGAACTGCCTGCGCCAATATACCTTCGTAGATGACGCCGTTTCTTGAATCGACAGTGTATTCTTTGCCTGTCTTCATTACTTGGGTTGCGATTTCGGTGCCTACGACACAAGGAATGTTGAGTTCTCGGCTTACGATAGCTGCGTGAGATGTGATTCCTCCTTTGTCTGTAACGATGGCGCTTGCCATTTTCATGAAGGGCACAAAGTCAGGGTCAGTCATGCCTGTAACAAGAATGTCGCCTTTTTTCATGTCTCGGTTTGCATCGTCAGGATTCAGAACGACTGTTGCTTTTCCTACGCCGTAGCCTCTTCGTCCAGCGGAGATACCTCTTACTATGACTTTTAGTTGTTCTTGGGCTCTTGTGTCTTCCATTTTAGGTGCTTCCATCTCTTTTGTACCAAAAACTGTTTCTGGCCTAGCTTGAACTATGAACATGTTCTGTGGATAAGATAGATCTTGGTCGATTGCCCATTCAATATCCATGGGTTTGCCGTAGTGCTTCTCGATTCGTTTTGCAAGTTCTGCGAGCGCTAAGAGTTCGCGGTCTTCTATGCAGGTTATTTTCTGCTTTTCCGCTGGAATTTCTAAATGTACTGTTTTTCCTGTCTTGGGGTCACGGATGTATTCTACTGTCTTGCGAGCAATTCGTCGTTCCTTAATTGTAGTTGTAGCTTTGTCAACGACAAAGTCGTCTGGGTTAACGGCACCTGAAACAACCGTTTCTCCTAATCCGTAGTTGCCTTCGATAACAATCTCATCGCGGTTTCCCGTCACTGGGTTAATGGTGAACATAACTCCGGCGCATCCAGAGTTAACCATTTTTTGGACGCCGACGCTTATGAAGACTTTTTCGTGTGGGAACCCTTTTTCGTTGCGGTAAAAGATTGCGCGTGGAGTGAAGAGGCTGGACCAGCATTTGCTCACTTTTTCGATGAGGTCTTCTGCACCTTTAACGTTAAGGTAAGTTTCCTGTTGACCTGCAAATGATGCGTCAGGTAAATCTTCGGCTGTAGCGCTTGATCGTACAGCTACAAAAGTGTCCTTGAGTTCAAGCCGCTTATTCAAATCTTTATATGCTGTTCTTATGGCGTCTTCTATGTCTTTTGGCATAGGTGTTTTTTCGATGAGCTCACGTATTTTTTTGGATGCAACATCGTATTGTTTGGGGTCGTTTGGGTCTGTGACCGTTTCCTTAATGACCTTGTAAATTTGCTCGGCAATTTTTTTCTCTTGAATATAACGTTCATACGAAAAAGCAGTTATTGCAAAACCAGGAGGGACAGGAAGTCCCGAATTAATCATTTCTCCAAGGCTGGCGTTTTTGCCGCCAACAATGGAAACATCAACATTTCTTACATCTTCAAACCATAAAACGAGCTCTTTCTCTTTTACGGTCAAGTCGTCTCCGTCTCCGCTTCAGGCGCTTCGGATTCGGCTGTTTCGATCATTGTTGGAGAAACTTGAATTTTGGAGAGGACTATTTTGCATGGGATTGGAAGTTTTGCGCTTCCTCTTTTAAGTGATTCTTTGGCAACTGCTTCTTGGCCTGCTTTAACTTTGACTGTGATGATGGTTTGGTCTACCTCTACTTTTGCTGCAGTGCCAATGGCTGTTCCGAAGGAACGTCTCATTCCCTGTTGAAGTCGGTCAGCGTGAGCGCCAAAAATCATTTTGTTTTCTCTTAGAATAATGTGAGGATATAGATTAACGACCATGAGATAATCGTTTATGAGTTTATCCATCAGGATACGGTTTGTAGCTACACGTGCTGCTTCTAATGCGCTGTGACGTATTTGCGCTCGTTGCAAAGCGACAAGTCTGCCTTCGATTGCAAAGCTTCCCTTAGTATCGCCCATTGTGAACTTTACTATTTTTGGTGGTGGAAAACCTCTAGCGTATTTTTTTCGGGTATAGGCTCGATTCTTTACGTGCCGATAGTTTCGTGCTTGCATACAACGTCCCTTTTTAACCTACACATTCCAGCAATATTTAAACGATTTGTAAAACTGCGGCGATACTTCCGTGCATTTTCTAACTTCCAGATATTTACTAAACCGGCTATATTCGAGTATTTGAGGGTCATTTACTTATATAGTTAGTTTACTTTTGATTTTCAGAATGCCAACTAAACTGTTTATTTCAGGAAAAAACTGGATGCTCTCATTAGCAGAGCTCACATCTTACTTTAAAACCAGGGGAATCGATTTTGAGATTCAATTTTTTTCTGGAGAATTCTTCGTCCTATCCTTTAAGAAAGACTTCGAGCCGTCTGCGATTGAAGATTTGGGCGGAACAATAAAAATTGCTGAAGTAAAAACAAAGTTTCCAACAGAAATCATCAAGGAAGCGTTTCTTAAGAAAAACAAACAAGCCAAATCCCAAATTACCGATTCTTTAGCTTCAAGCGGTTTAGTCGATGGGATAGCTAAATTACCCGAGAAGGTGCTGTTTGGGGTTAGCGTTTACTGCACTGAAAGTACTCTTCGGTCATCGTCGACTGTTATTCAACGTTTTGTTGGAAGTGCTGTTAAAGACGAACTCGCTGATTTGGGCAAAAAAGCGAATTTCATGGGGTTCGGCAGCGATAGAAAACTTGCTCAGTTAAGCCATGTTGAAGTTTTAAAGAAGAACTTGGTTGAAAACAAAGCGGAAGTACTATTCTGTATAGGCAGAACTGAAACTTGGGTTGCATCCACGGTTGCGGTGCATAATCCTTTTGAATTCCAGAAAAGAGACATTTACAAGCCTAGCCAACGCAAAATCTTTGGCATGCCTCCAAGGTTGGCAAGGATGATGGTTAATTTGTCCGCATGCAAGAGTGGAAAGGTCTTGCTTGATCCATTCTGCGGAGTCGGCACCATTCTCCAAGAAGCTCTGCTGGAGAAGGCAATGGTAGTAGGTATGGATGTTAATCCCTGGTGCGTTAAAGCTGCAACCGAGAATCTTGAGTGGTTAGTACGAGAGTATGAGCTTGAGGGTGCGGATTTTCGTGTTTTGCAAGGAGACGTTAACAAGTTAGTTGAGAAGATTGGGCAGGAAGCAGTGGATTGCATCGTTTGCGAACCTGATTTGGGTCCAGCCCTGCGGCAAGTGCCCACTGGTCCTTATGCAGAAAAAATCATCCAGAAACTTGAACCGCTGTACATTGGTTTTGTGGAACAAGCATACAGGGCACTAAAGCCAGGAGGTCGCTTGGTTTTGGTGACTCCGTACATTAGAACACGTGCAAGACAATCTATAACCATGCCGATCAAGGAAAGACTTGAGGAACTTGGGTTCAGGAGGGTTTATGCTTTCTCAAATGAAATGTTCTCGCAGAACGCAGGCGGACTCGATAACCTTCTCCATACAGCATCTTTAGTGGAAATGGATGAACGCCATATGATTGGCAGAGAAATCCACGTTCTTGAGAAACAAGGGGTCTACACAGATACAATTTATTAATTCGTTGTGTGAACTATGTTCCTAAAACTTCGGGGCAAAAAAATGAGCACTAATGCTAGACCAAATTGGGACAGGTACTTCTTAGATATGTGTGAAGCTGTGGCTAGACGCGCAACATGCGATCGAGGCAGAAGCGGCTGCGTCATCGTCAAGGATAAAAGAATCATGACCACTGGTTATGTCGGTGCTCCAGCGGGGCTGCCCCATTGTGACGAAGCGGGACATGACATGCGTAAAGTATTCAACTCAAACGGAGAAGTCACTCAGCACTGCGTCCGCACGCTGCATGCTGAGCAGAACGCCATCATCCAAGCAGCTAGGTTTGGAATTCCACTGGAGGGAGCAACGCTTTTTTGCAAGATGACTCCGTGCCGAACCTGTGCAATGATGATAATAAATGCTGGAATCAAACGCGTAGTCTGTGAGAAACGCTATCACGCTGACGCCGATACAATCGAGATGTTCAAACAAGCGGGAATCGAGCTTGCCATAGTGAATAATGAATTTGAGAAATACGACAGACAATAACCGTCTTGAGTGTTAACCAAAATATTTGGTTCCCCAAGCAGTTCTATGCAGAAACCTATTGGGGGGGTCGTATTGGAATTTTTTGCAACCAATAAGGTGTGCCAAGTAAGAATAGGTGTTAGACAACTAGGTCAGCCATGTCAACGCTGCGCTCGTAAATCTGCCTAAGAAAAGACACTGCTGCCAAAATCTGAGGCATCAGGTCCACCGAGGATTCTTTTGCGGCTTGTTCAATTCTAACGTACGTATCTTCGACTTTCTTGTTCAAATTACGCACGTTTTCTGCGACCGAGATGTCTTTGGTCAGGAATGCTTTGAGTGCCTGTTCAGTGGCTTCGCAACAGGTTGACTGCAATTCAAGTAGTAGCTTCCGCAGTTCTTCTGATAATTTTGCGCCATTAAGCGCCATGGTGTTTGAGGCTACTTGCACGCATGCGTCGCCGATGCCTTCGATTAGGCTTGCCGCTAAACGGTAGTCCAAGCATTCAATAGGAGTAATCCCCAGTTTCTCACTTAACTGTGGATTCTGGATAATGGTACGCAGGGTTCTAACCAACAAGAAATAGAGTCGGTTGCTTTCATTATCTCGGGAAACAACGCTTTTTGCTAATTCTAAATCGCTCGTAATGAACGAATTAGAAACGTCACGAATCATTCCAGCCACTAAACCATGATTTCGCTGCAGGATTTTTTGAGGCAAAAAACCAAACGGTTGCTGAGCAATACTCTGTAATGAAATCCTGCAACTTGTTTCCTCAACTATCTCTAAACCTGCTAGCGAACTAGCAGTCGACTTAACAATATTCCTAGCCGCTGCATCTATGCGGCCCTTTGCCTCAATGTTAATAGTATCATAGCCCAACAGGTATCTGCCGACTATTTCACGCCCCAAAAATGGACCAACTCCTAAAGTAGCTACTTTGGGTTCAGGTTCAACAGCATTTTTGGGATCAACAAGAAGTTTTCCATCGCTTGTAACTTCCAAATTTACTTGAATACCCTTCTTTAAGCCAGATTCATTTGCCCAATCTCTCGGCAAGCAAACAAAGAAAGTACCCGTTGGTGTCTGCTGAATTTTCCGTGATTCACCCAAACGATATCTCCCCGAAAGTTATAACCTATCTAAACTAGAATCAGCTTATATAGATTGAGTTGATTTTCCATAACTTGAATTTTAAAAAACAATCAAACCAATGTTAAGAGCTAAAAATGTCATGCCAAATTTTATTCCAAAAGAATAGTCGGTAAATGAAAAACAGTAAATAACTCAACAGCGTAACTGCGTAACATAAAAAAACGCATTTAACCATGGGCAAGGGCAGAATTGATGAGTGCACGAGAAAAACTGCAACAAGCTATTCAAGCGATAATGGCTGCGGGATACCAACTTAACAGCGAAGCTTTTGAGTTCCTAATACAGAACGCAGAAATCAATGATCCAATCACCATAACGAACCTAGCGCTTGAAAAAATAGATGCGTTACAGGATAAGCCAATGTTTATTGAACGGGTTTTTTTGGAAGCACTAATACATCAGCCAACAATTACTGTAACAGAAGAGCTGATATCAAAGACACAAACTATTCCTGAACCACCCATAAAATTTGATCATCCGATAACAACTGGAGATTTAGATGAGGTTGAGTTCTATCCATATGCCAAAGACATACCCGCAGACATCAAAATCCTCGATGATGCCACAGGCAAATTGACCTCAAACGGAACCCTAGACGAGTACGTCGCATACTTCCAAGACCGCTTCAAGCGCATCGAACGCTTGCTTCGGCAAAGAATGGATGTTAAAGCAGCAACTCCTATAACAGAGGCACTCAAGTCACCGGCCAAAACCAAACTCAAAATAATCTGCATGTTAACCGAGAAGCGGGATTCAAAAAACCACACTATCCTCTCGGTCGAGGACTTGGAGGGAAGCGCAACTGTTCTTGTGCCTCAAAAAGCCCCCGAAGAAGTCAAGAAAAAAGCGCTTATGCTGTTGCCTGACCAAGTAATCTGTTTAGCAGTAATCAAAACGCGGACCAACCTGTTCATGGCTGAAGACATAATCTTTCCAGACGTCGGAAGAAAACAGCAGCAAAGAGCACAAGAACTAGTTTACGCAGTCCTCACGTCGGACATTCACATAGGCAGCACAAAATTTACCAAAGAATCATTCAGGAGATTTATTCTGTGGCTTAGGGGCAAGTATGGAACGCCAGAGATGAAGGAAATCGCAAGTCGAGTAAAATACCTCCTCGTTGCGGGAGACATCGTGGACGGAGTAGGAATCTACCCCGGCCAACAGAACGAGTTAACCATACGGGATGTGCACAAACAATACAATTACGCCGCCAAATACCTTGAAAAAATTCCCAGCTACATCGAGATTTTTCTGTCGCCAGGAAACCATGACGCAGCACGCAAATCCCTACCACAACCAGCCATACCAGAAGGTTACTTAACGGGCATAAAGGGAATGAACAACATTCATTCAGTCGGAAGCCCATGCCTTCTAAGTCTGCATGGCGTTGATGTTTTAATGTACCATGGCCGAAGTTTAGACGACATAATCGCTGTTATACCTGGATTGGATCACGCGCATCCTGAGAAAGCGATGCGGCTACTTATGCAGAGTCGACATTTAGCGCCTGTATACGGAGGGAAAACCATGCTGTCCCCAGAAAACCGAGACTACCTCGTCGTGGATAGAATTCCTGACATTTTCCATGCAGGACACATACACGTGATAGGTTACTGCAACTACCGTGGCGTATTGGTTGTTAATTCTGGCGGTTGGCAAGACCAAACCGACTATATGGAAAAATTAGGGTTGGTTCCTACACCAGGCATGGTACCGGTTGTGAACCTGCAAACCTTACAGACTACCGTCCTTTCGTTCAACTAACTATGTACTGTTGTTTGGCTTTTTGTTGGAAGCTTGGGGCGAGTACTCAAGTAAGTGACTAAAACGGTTATCGCTGGTGAAGACGTCGCGAATTAAGCTGCGAGAAATCTCCAAACGGATTTTTTTGGTTCTGCCGTATCGGCCCATGCTTACTACTTTTGCATTCACAAGCCCCATTGAATCAAGCTCATTAACCAAAGTACCTAAACGACGTTGAGTTAGAAGCCCAGCGCCCATTTCACCGCACAACTCATTGTAGATATCGTAGATTTCCCCGGTAGTTGCGCTTGATTTGTTTAAGTGATAAACGCTTAGTAATACAAGCTTGGAATGCAACGTTAAGTTGTTGAGGGCATCTACAACACGGTTATGCTCGATGTGTTTTTCAGCTTGGCGCACGTGTTCTTCCGTGATCGTTTTCGCTCCCAACCGCTCAGCAACTTCCCCAGCAACGCGCAACAAATCCAAAGCTCGCCGCGCGTCTCCATGTTCGGCTGCAGCTAAAGCCGAGCAAATGCTCAATGCTGAATCAGTGAGAACGCTATCTTGGAATGAGAGCTTCGATCGTTCAAGCAATATATTTCGAAGTTCACCTGCATCATAAGGTCTGAAGACCAATTCTTCTTCGCTCAGAGAACTAAAAACTCTTGGGTCGAGGAATTCTTTTAGCCGCAGGTCGTTGGATATGCCGATTAGTGCAACTTTGCTTTTAGTTAAAGTTTCGTTTATCCTGGTTAACTCGTACATGAATGAGTCGCCGTGTTCCTTGATCAGGGCGTCAACTTCATCTAGAACGATGATAAATATTATTCTGGATTGATCTAATCCTTGGCGAAAACGATCAAAAACTTCTCCTGCAGAAAGACCTGTAAAGGGTATGGATAACCCCACGCTTTGGCTAAGGCTTGCGAAAACGCGGTATTCAGACCCAGTCATTCGGCAGTTGATGTAGCAGAATTTTACTTGTGCACCATATTCTTTTGCTTTAGACTCCAAGTGACTTAAAACATATTTAGTTACCGCCGTTTTTCCAGTCCCCGTTTTTCCATAGATGAAAATGTTTGAGCATCTTGAATCTCTCAAAACTGGAGCAACGGTTGCACCCAACTGGCGAATCTGGTCTTCTCGGTGTGGAAGTTTCTCCGGAAGATAGTCGTGCCTTAAGACCTCTCGGTCTTTGAACAATTTAACTCCGTTCACGAAGTTTTCGAATACATCATCTAGTACGCTTGAATTTCCCATCAGCCATCCCTCTCATCATTCTTCAGAGGCAACACCGTTATTTCGTGTGGAACAGATAAAGTATGCACTACAAAAAAATAGTTTTAGAGCACAACAATCCTAAAAAACAATGAAAATAGGCGATAACAACCAAACAAAGCGAGAGCACACACACCCCAAAGTTTCTACTGGAGAAAAATGTTGGCTAAAAGAAAACTACTATTTATTATATATACAGTAATATACTGTAATAGGTAAGTTGACTTTTTATATATTAATATTTGTCATCAAAGTTTTTAGACAAATCTTCCGCAAAAGTTTTTTCAGGCTTTTCTGACTTCTTTTTCTTCCAAATACTTCGAGCGGAAACATAGGGGTGTGGCTACAGCTAATTTTCTATGGTAAATTTCCTTGATGGTGGCGGTGAGTACTTTGTTTCTGTAATTTCTTGTTTGTAAATATCACTAAGTTTACCTATAATTTTTTTTGTTAATTTTTCTTTGTTTTTATGTTCACAAAACTGTGAATGCATGTGAAATAACAATGTATTTGTCGCTTTATTGGGGTTATTTGCTGGTAAATTACCCTTTTCTTGTCTCTTACAAGTGAACAAGGCACCCCTACGCTTCTACTGGAAAAGCACAACTAAGCCTTAACTGAATATTTTTAGCAGTTTTGTTTATTTGTGAAGCTGGTTATAACCAAATCACTTCAAATTACAGCCAAAACGGCAGTATAAGCTCAAAAATTCTTTTTCCTATTCATCGGCTTCACCATAACAGCTATATGTTGTGAAGCATAAAGTTGTGAACAACCTTAAGGTGTAACCAGATGCCGGCTCGTAAAATGCGCGTTGAGCTGTTCGATAGCGATGGTAATCGATATACAATTGCTTTTGAGGGCCAAGTGACCCGAGATAAAGCTCTGCGCCTTTTGGATCTTGTAGAGCTGCTAGGTGGAGCGCCAGGCGAAGGTCAAACTGCAATTGCAGGGAATGCTTTACCGAATAAGATTTTGTCACGTTTTGAGAAGGTTCAGCTGGTTATCCAGAAAAATTTCCCCTTGATTTGGTTCTCATCCAAAGAAATCCAGTCTATCTACGAACAGGAACTCAAAGAACCTGTGAGCCTAAGTACAGTTTCAACTTATCTTTCAAGGATGGCAACCAAAGGTATGCTGCTTAGGACGGGTGGACCAAACAGCTTAAAGTATAAGACAGCCCCAAGCCTACCACAAGCGACAATCAAACAACGCATAAAGTAATCCCCTCACAAGACACAATGAGAACTCAAGTTACAATTTTACCTTAAACCGCTGTGTTCTCAGATTTCTGCAGTAATGCTTCCATTTCTTTCTTAATGCTATACCTAAAGGGAATTTTACCTGCTTCCCGCTCAAGGTACCCTTCTTCATAGAGTTTCTTCATCAACCTTGCCGTATGCTCCCGACTAAGCTTTACCCTCTCTTTGATTTCAGGCGCCGTCTTAGCCCCTTCTTTAGACAACATTTCAAGAACTGCGATTTCCGTGTCAGTAAGAGCGGACATGGCTTTGTCCCGTTTGATTAATATTGAAGGCAAAACAATTTCGTTTTTAGCTTCAACAGGTGGAGAAACAGAAAGCTTCTGAATTTGGTCTTCGAAGGTTAATATTCTGTTTCTCAATGTTTCCTGTGTGACTTCAATATCTTTTATTTTTGTTTCAAGCCCCGTCAACCCAGTTAGGATGCTGGTGCTATTTTGAGTGTTTTCACCTATTTTCTGTGAGATTGTTTGTGACATCGCTTGGTATGATTGGCTAAGTGCACCGAGTTGTTGCTCTATTGGTTCTATCTTACTTTCGATGTTATCTGCTTTTCTATAACTCACGTTTGCTGTGTTGTAGCTTCCTTCAACTTTAGAAACCATCGTGTCAAACTTGTCTGATTCGCGTTTAAGCTCACGATCAAAACTGAGCACGATATCTTCGATGAAATCTTTGGCTTTCTCGTATTCTTTATGTGCCTTGCGGACTTGCTTATAGTACTCGTATCCAGCTAATGCTGTCATAGCTACTAAAATGCCTAAGATTACTGGTGTGAGGTCAATCGTGATGTTTTCCCTCGTGATTCATTTAAGACTCACCCGTGATTCGTCGTGATTTCAAAGGTTGCATCACACATCACAGTGTTTCCATGGAGTAATAAGGTTATCGGTGACATCATGCCAATTAAAGTATGACATCACACATCACAATGCATCCTCTTGAAACTGTATCCATTCATTTAAAACTCGAATATTAGGCCTATTTTGTTAATTAATGCTTAAACAAAGCCTCTTCAGATAACATTATGTTACCCCATCTAAAATGCAAAAAATAACGGAGAAATCTGTGATTTGTGACGTCACAATTGGTCTTGTGATGGGCTAGAAAGCCGTTTTAGGCTCGTTTCGAGCTCATTTCGGATGATTTCTATCACTTTTAGATGGTCTTTTAGTTCCTCTTCTTTGCCCGGCATATCTTGGTGAGCCTCGACATAATCATGCAATTTATTGGCTATTTCGAGATAAGGGTCAAGAGTTGAGCTCTCAAACACACCCAGATAACCCAAAAGTAGTACTGTGTAGATCGATTTTATGACATTTTCTTTGGACTGTTTTAATGTCCTATTAAAAGAGCCGCGGCTTATTTTGGACTTAGTTAGCCGTAAAGCAGATTTTTCATCGTAGTTTAGATGTTTATCGGATATATTTTCAGCTAAAACGTCAATAAGCAATGTTTCAAGCTGTGTTTTAGTTAATTGGCTGTTTTTAGCCAGTACTTGTACAATGGGGTCGTTTAATGCCCCGCTTAACCATGCTTTTACGCCGTCTTTTAACTTCAAATCTCTGTGTTCCTCCATAGTCTGAATGGATACGGTTTTGTATACTTGCCCTTATTTTTAACCTTTACACGCGCCCTAACCCCTCATTAGAGAAATATAATGACCTCAAATTAAACCCCAATTTTCAATCTGGAACGCAATATTGACTCATTTAGCCATTGGTGCGAGAATAAGTGCAGTTGACATAATAAAGGCTAAATTCTCGTTAATTTTTTAAAGCAATGCGCTTGAACTTTACACGAAAAATGCTCTTTTGCAAACGTCCTCAAACCTAAAACCCCCTATTTATGGGCATTTTCGACTAAACAACCATCACTTTTTCTAAGTTAATCTTAACACTAAAAGACAGTTTTTTCAGGTGACAACTCATTCATGGATCATAAAAATACCGTGACATCACCCGAAATACGTGATTTTTACCTCAAATCACCTCGCATCACAGCCTTGTGATACTCCTGTGATGCTATACTCAAGGAATTTGTGTAACTGTGACATCTCAGATTTGCTCTGAAAACTCCTTCAGTTTACCGAAAAGTTCAGGCCGCAAATCTCTCAAGGTAGGAATGAAGGTTTCAGCAGCCCTCAAGTCACCAAAATCCACGTCGCAGAGGACAAAATCTTCTTCATCGTACTTTGCCTTAGCAACAACATCGCCCGTTGGGCAAACAAGTCGGCTTCCACCCCAAAACTGCAATCCATCCTCAACACCAGCAAGGTTAACGTACGCAAGAAACGCCGTATTTTCAAGTGCTCGAGCAGAAGCTAAAATTTCAAAGTAGCCCCTCCTCACGGCTGGGGATGCGGAAATGCAAATTATCAGTTGCGCACCCTTGAGGCGTGATAGCCTAAACACTTCAGGAAAGAAAACGTCATAGCATATGGATAATCCGATGTTGCCTATGTCTGTTTGGAATGCTGCTGGCTCATACCCTGGGCGGAAATATCTTTTCTCTTCAAAGACGCTGTGAGTTGGCAAGTACATCTTGCGGTATTTACCGATTAGGCCTTTTGGACCAACAAAGACAGCGGCATTAAAGATTGTGGCTTGGGTTTTTTCGCTCAACTCCGGCATCCCAAAAACGATGTGCATTCCTGTTTTCTTCGCTAAAGCCTCAACTTTACCGGTTGAAGGTCCAGGTATAGTCTCGGCAAGCTCGTAAACCTGATCTAAAATAACGTAACCTGTTAAAGACATCTCTGGAAAGATTATTAGGTCTGCGCCTTGCTCCTTGGCTTTCATAGTTAGCTCTTCTATCTTCCTCAGATTCTCGCTTTTGTTTTCACGTTTACTGCTGATTTGAGCAAGTGCAAGTCTAATCTTGTCTTTCATTTGGGTTCCACTTTTTAGTATACGTGCCTTGGAAGCCTAAAATCGTTTCCTACGGTTCGGTAACCAATCTTTGGGGCCAAGGGCATTCTTCTCTTGTGCTCGTTTGCTAGCCATTTACTCTTTACCTGATCCACAAGAACCTTTTCAACGTCGAGTTCATTTGAGATTTCTTCTGGAGAAACGAATCGTTCGAGCCCATAGAGGATAAGATCCAATGTTTCGTACTTGATTCCGAGCTCAGATTCCGCTAGCTGGTTAGGCCAGAGTGCTGGTGTGGATGGTTTTAAGGCTAGTTCCTTTGGGATTCCTAAATGCAACGCGAGTTTGCGGACTTGAGTTTTGTACAGATCCATGATTGGTGCTATATCCGCAGCGGCGTCTCCCCATTTGGTGAAGTAACCCATCATCGTTTCGGACTTATCGGAGCTACCGCAGACTATTCGGTTTTGGTTATTGGCATAATAATAGAGGAAGATCATCCTAGTTCTAGCTTTGATGTTTCCCTTGCAAAGTCTATTGGACTGGTCAAACACTGGAATGGCATGGTAAATGCCGTTTAGTGCCTTTGACATATCGCAAACCTGCGTTTCCACATGAAACTGTTTAGCAACAGCCCTCGCGTCGTCGATGTCTTTTTGGTTAAAATTCTCTTTCTCTGGCAACATCAAAGCCAAGACATTTTCGCCGCCAATGGCAAGACTTGATAGCGCCGCTATAGTTCCGCTGTCGATTCCTCCCGAGAGCCCGAGTACAATTCCTTTAGCTCCGGCATTTTCAATGTATTCTTTGATGAAACGGCAAATTCTTTTTTGGGTTTCTGGAAAATCCATCTCTAACACGGACGGTGTTAACTTCAAGTGCCGATGCAGCCTCATTATTGATGGTTAGTAGGCAAGTATTTAAGGACAAGGATAAATATTAATGAACATTACCAGACGATTTAGAGGGTTATTGTATGGGGCGAAGAAGGAAAAAAGTTGTTCATATTCCAAAGAAACGGTTACCGAAGTTCTTCTCTTGCCCTAAATGCGGAAAAGAAACAGTTAAAGTAGAAATTACACGTGAAGAGGGCGGACACGCTGTTGCACAATGCAGTAGCTGTGGTCTTAAAGAAGAGTTCCCTGTTAAATTAGCACAGGGTGAAGTTGACGTCTACTGCATGTTAACTGACCGAGTTTACGGCACCCAAAAAAGGACGCCTATAACGAGCGTTAAAAAAGAGTAATTGAAGGATGACCATGCTAGGGCCTATTGAACGGTACTTGCTCGAAAAAATAAAAAATGACGGTTCAATTCACATAACCCTAATAGACCCAGAAAAAGTCACGGCAGAAGGGGCTTCAAATATTGCTGAAAGCTCCAAGAACAGCGGAACAGCCGCGATAATGATTGGTGGTTCAACTTTTGTCTCTGAAAACCACCTAAATGAAGTAGTCAAAGCAATCAAATCCAAAGTAGACCTTCCCACGATTCTTTTTCCAAACAATGTCACGGGAATAAGTTGTCATGCTGATGCAATTTGGTTCATGTCCTTGCTCAATTCTGTGGATCCATACTTCCTTATAGGCGCCCAAATCTTGGGAGCTCCACTCGTTAAAAAGTATGGGTTGGAACCCATTTCCATGGGTTACATAATCGTAGGCGATGGAGGAACGGCTGGCATTGTTGGAAAAGCAATAACCGTGCCCTACAACAAGCCCGAACTCGCAGCTGCCCACGCTCTAGCCGGTCAATACCTCGGCATGCGCTTCATCTATCTTGAAGGCGGCTCCGGAGCAGCGCACCCTGTGCCACCCGAAATGATTCGTGCCGTCAAACACTTAATCGACATTCCACTTATCGTCGGCGGAGGAATACGATCAAAGGAGCAGGCTTTAGCCGCTGCTTCTGCAGGTGCAGACGTAATCGTTACTGGAAACGTCACTGAATCACGTGATGCAGCACAACGGATTTCAGAAATAATAAAAGCAATACAAAACATTAAAGTCTAATTTTTTTTGTTAGATTTTTCGGTATTCCCTAGAAAGCCAAAATAACCTACCTCAGCATATCTTGCTGGTGAGCTGTCGATTGAATATTAGCAAGGGCTATCAAAACTATGTTCAAACAATGGATAACGAGCTTAAACGACTGTACGCTATAAGTGACAGCGCCAGATCCAAAGGCTTGGATCCAGCCCTAAAAACCGAGTGCATCGTTGCACAGGACATCGCGGACTTAGTTGAAGGGTTAGTTGGCCCCAAAGATGTAGCTGTTAGCATTCGTGAATTAAGCACAAAGATGCCGAGAGAAGAAGTAGCGTTTAAAGTAGCTCAACAAATTGCCCAAGGAAAATTCGCTAAGACAGAACAGAGACCCGAACAGTTTGCGGAACAAGCGATTCGAACTGCCCTTGCAATCTTTACTGAAGGTCTAACTGCAGCACCAATTCAGGGTATAGCCCAAGTTAAAATAAAAACAAACGCCGACAAGTCACGTTATCTGGCCGTGTACTTTGCTGGGCCCATTCGTTCAGCTGGCGGCACCGATCAAGCGTTAACGTTGGTTGTGGGCGATTACGTACGTCGGGAACTGGGCCTCGACAAGTACAAGCCAACTGAGGAAGAAGTCTCTCGCTTCGTCGAAGAACTAAGGCTCTACGAACGCTCAGTGGGACGTTTCCAATACCACATTCCTGATGAGGAATTAAAAAAAGCGCTCAACCTCATCCCAGTCGAATGCACAGGAACCGAATCCGATCCCGTAGAGGTCTCGTCATATCGCAACCTGGAGAGAGTCGAAACCAATCGGGTCAGAGGCGGAGCCCTTCGTGTCGTAAACGACGGCATCGTTGGGCGCGCTCAGAAAGTCTACGTGATAATTGATAAGCTGGGTTTTCAGGGTTGGGAATGGCTCAAGAATTTCAAGAAGAAATCTGAGAAGAAATCAGGCGGTTTTATGGACGACGTCATCGCCGGTCGACCTATCTTTGCGTTTCCTTCCACTCGCGGTGGTTTTCGCCTCAGATATGGAAGGTCCCGTAATACGGGGCTCTCAGCAGTGGGTATTCATCCTGCTACAATGGCTGTAGTTGAAAATTTTCTCGCCGCCGGTACACAGATGCGTCTGGAGTTGCCCGGTAAAGGCGGCGTCACTATGCCCGTGGATAGCATTGAGCAACCTGTAGTTTTGCTCAAAGATAATTCCGTTGTGCGAGTTTCGCTCGAAAACTATCCTGATATTAAGGGTAAGGTTCAAAAAATCCTCTTCTTAGGTGACATGCTCATAGACTTCGGCGATTTTCTATATTGTAATAAAGCGCTTCCACCCTCGGGATACGTTGAGGAATGGTGGGCAAAAGACCTTCAAAGGGCTATTATGGAAAAATTCGGTTCTGATTTTCAGAAGGCTGCTCAAGCGACGAATCTTCCTATAGTGAAGCTAGAGGATTTTGTTGCGGACCCATTTGCATGCAAGCCAACCGTTAAAGAAGCTGCTGCATTAAGTTTTTGCTTGGACATCCCGCTTGCCCCTAATTGTCTCTTGTTTTGGGGCAGCATATCAAATCTACAGGAAATCGAGTTGCTGAGGCAGTGGTTAACGAATTGTGAAGTAACATTGAACGAAAGTTTTGCAAGCAAAATTGTGGGCGAAGCCAGTGATGCCGTGATAGAGTCTCTTAGAAAAATCTTTGTACAGCATAAAATCTTTGACGGCAAAATAGTGCTTGTTGGCGAAGACGCGGCGTCTTTTGGTTTCTCTCTTGGCTACGGAAAAACACAGGCTGTTCAAGCAAATTCCCCATTGGAAATGTTGAGCTTGTTGTCAAGTGTGCAAATCAAAGATAAAGCCCCAACATATGTAGGCGGGCGCATGGGCAGACCAGAAAAAGCTAAACACCGCGAAATGAAACCCCTCGTCCATCTCCTCTTCCCTGTCGGATTAAAGGGAGGAACACACCGTGACCTGATGGAAGCTTCACGGCAGGGACCCGTTTTTGTCGAGTTGGCTAAGCGTAAGTGCCCAAACTGCAAAAGCTACACTTTGAAAATAAAGTGTCTTTCATGCAACTGCGAAACCATCTCAGAGAAGATTTGTCCAAGGTGCGGTAAAACAGTAAAGGACACAGGCTGCTCAACATGCAAGACCGATGGGGTTATGTATCAGCGTCAACCCGTGAACTTTAAAGAATTAATTGCCTTTGCCAGCTCAAACCTCGGATATCCTGCGCCAAAAATGCTTCGCGGTGTTAAGGGTTTAACAAACCTTGACAAGACACCTGAGAACATTGAGAAAGGTATCTTGCGGGCAAAACATGGGCTATCGGTTTACAAGGATGGCACCATCCGCTTCGACGCCACAAACGCTCCATTGACGCACATCACTCCTGCTGAAGTTGGCGTCTCAGTCGAAAAGATGCGTCAAATGGATTATCTCTCAGACACCCATGGCTTGCCCCTAATGGATTCTAATCAAGTCTGCGAACTCAAAATCCAAGATGTTGTGATTCCCTGGCGTGCAGGCGAGTACTTTGTTCAAATCGCGGCTTTCATCGATGACCTTTTAGTCCGCGTCTACAAGCAACCCGCTTACTACAATGTTAAGAAGGCTGAGGATTTGGTTGGGCATTTACTCTTTGGGTTGGCGCCTCACACGTGTGCCTGTATCCTAGGCAGAGTGGTTGGTTTCACGGACCGCAACGTGATTTATGCTCATCCTGTTTGGCATTCGGCTAAGCGTCGGGATTGCGATGGCGACGAAGATGCAATCATGCTGGCGCTGGATACGCTCCTCAACTTCTCCAGGGTCTTTCTGCCTGCGCAGATCGGTGGAATCATGGATGCTCCTATCTTACTAATTCCCTTTGTAAACACAAAAGAGGTTCAGCGCCAAGCACACGACTTCGACGTCAGTGCAACTTACCCAATCGAGTTCTACAGGAAAACCTTGGAGAAGTTTGATGCTAGACCCGCAAGCGCCATTATGGATGTCATCAGCCACCGACTCGGAACGGAAGGGCAGTTTGAAGGCTTCCAATACACCACCCCCTGCACAAACATTAATCTTGGCAACGCCAACAGTTCGTACAAAGAATTCAAATCCATGATAGATAAGTTGCACATGCAATTGGAACTGGGCGAAAAAATCGATGCCGTTGATGCTAGGCGAGTGGCACTGAAAGTTTTGAATACCCACTTCATGCGTGATATCGCGGGGAACATGCGTGCCTTCTCAACGCAAGGTTTCAGGTGCAAGTCCTGCAACAAAAAATTCCGGCGATTACCCCTTAAAGGGAAATGTCCCTATTGCGGCGGAAAACTAACCCTCACAGTCTATCGCGGCGGCATAGAGAAATACCTTGTTGCCGCACAAGAATTGGTCGATAAGTATGGCTTGCCAAAATACTATACGCAGCGCATGGATTTAATCAAGGAAGAGATAGCGACCATGTTTGACAACAAGAAGCCAAAGCAAGCTAAGCTTTTTGATTTTGAGTAGCTAAACCTTTTCAATATAGTCTGCAGATGTATCTCATCGGGGGAGAGATCATCAAAGAAACTATGCATCCGAACGCTTACTTAAAAAACATCAGAAACGTACGTTTCGGTCTTGTGGCTCGAACAAAAATTTTGTGTTCGCTTGAGAAACAGGGTTTTAGTGCTTCTAACCTTGCAAAAGAATCCGCCTTAACTTATGGTGTTGTTATGTACCATCTAAAGCTGTTGAAGGATGAAGGAACTGTTGAGCGAAAGGGCAGTGGGCGGTATGTTTGGTTGACGACTGGTTTAGGACAGAAACGTCTCGATTAGAAAGTGCATTGACACGGTGAGCTTTGACATTTTGGGCACTTATGGCTATACTTGTTAAGTGCTGCCTTCTCAAGGTCTATTCCCATAATGTTAGCTAGGGATGCGAGCCAAGCGATGACATCGGCGAACTCTTTTTCGGTGGCTTCTTTGTCGGTTCCCTTCAACTCTTCGCCTAATTCAGCAACTTCATCTACCAGCCAATTGAAAGTGCCCTGTGCTCCGCGTGCGGAATCTCTTTCGAAGTAAAGATTCTTCATCATTTCCTGAAACTCATGAATTTCCATCAAAGTTCACTTCAAAGAATTTAATTTTGCGCGGTAATAAAGATTAAACTCGAATTAGCGATTTTGCTATTTTGGTTGATGCTTTTGTATACAGAATACACGTGCACTCGTGACTTCTAAACGATACTCCCTCTCTTATATAAAGCAGAAAACGGGGTCGAAGGGCACCTTTTTGATTTCAAGCGCCTGGGTTGGCGTAAGATTAATTAGTGCAAGCAAATATTAGGCATGTATCACATTAACTTCGGAAGGAATGTTTGATGAGTGGAAGAAGGAAAAAGAAAGATACAGGTCCAATGCCCGCTGCAAGCGCAGGGTTGCTTAGGTTCTTTGAGGAAGAGACTGAAGGCGTAAAAATCCGACCTGAATTGCTCGTGGTCTTCGCAGTTACACTAATCGTTATTTCGGTTTTAGCTAAAGTTTTCTTCCCAGCTTAACCTTTTTATCGTCTTGGCGCTGTTGGATGCAAGACTTCTATTCTTTGAACTGAGTTAAGGTGCAAGAATAGTTCGCTTCTTTCTTCTCTGCTAGCAACCTGCGGAATAGGCTGTGCGATGGTTGATCTTAGAACGATTGCTTCTGCGTCGGAGAGCCAGATTCCTGACGGTTCATGAGTAACCGCTGTTAAGGTTCCTTCGAACCCATAAGCGGGGTCTAGAATTACCCGTATTTTTTTTCCCACATTTCTCTCGAGCATGTGGAAGATTGATGGGGGCAAGTCTTGATCTGGCATAAGCTTCGCAAATTGGTATAATTGAAGCACTAAGGATAAAACAATTGCCTATATTTGGTATGTTGTTTTTTTGCGTTTACACAGCTAAATAACGTGTCTCTAATGATCCTTTTGATTGCTTCATCACAAAACATGCCGGTGTTGGCTGTGAATTATAAAAAAAAGTGTATATATTGCCTTAAAGCGAGCCCTTAAAACTTAGCTAAATATTAATAAGGCTACCTGATTCCTTAGGAGAGAGAAATATGGCGGCAGATAGTTCGCTTAATCACTCAATGGACAATGCAACCAAACACTATTCCTCAATGTTTTTTCTCCCATCATACAGAACTGCTCTCTTATCAGTCGCCGCTATCTGCATCCTTGTGGTCAACCTCTGCGTCTTCCTCATCTTTCCCTCGTTTGTTAATTTTTATTTAGGCATTTCCCTTTTTGCGATATCCTTCGTGACCAGCATGATCGTTAGCAAATCTCTGCTGAAAAAAGACCAAATATTCTCAATGCGAAGAACCCTAGTTGTATCGGCTGTTTGCTGGGGAATATGGCTTATCTTTATCATCTTAGGTGTCGCCTTAAGCTTCTGGTTCAGCTGGTTAATTTGGGTCAAACTTTCCCTCTTAGGCTTCGCTACGGTTTTGACCCTTAGGTTTTTGGTGTTTAACGCGATCTCTTCAGCAGCTAAATGGCGGCAACTCTTGTCTATTCTGCTTGAACCCATTCTAAGTGCAATAGCTTTTTTGGTTTTTTGGGCAACTATCTCAACAACAATCGTCCTGCAGGTCTTGCCCTTCTTGTTTTTAGCTCCCCTACTTGGCTACATCGCAGTTTACCTGTTGCTTTCATCCATCGATCGTTTAGGCAAAAAAAGCTACTCTCTTCAGGCGCTGCCCCTCTTTAGGGCATTTCTGCTCAACTGGGTCACCGACCAAAACGAACCCCTCGAAAAACATCTCGAAGATATAGGTGTAGATGCCGACGTTGAAGTGACTCTGCTAAAATTTGATACCTCCAAACCCAAGGCTGCAATCATCGTTCCACAGGTGCATCCAGGACCATTTAAGAACATAGGAAGCAGCCTCTTGCCTTCTTTGATGAAGAAAGGTTATGAACTTGAATTCGGAGGCGACGCCTGCGTTCCCTTAGGTATCTTGGGGCACGAACTCGACTTAGCTTCGCAAGTTCAGAACAACAAAATAATTGCTCAAACAATAACTTCCGCCAAGTTTAAAGTTCAAGACACATCGGCGGCCCCTCTTGTCCGAGTCAAACAAGGAACCGCCACAGCGTCTTGCCAGATTTTCGGCGAAACCGCACTCCTCTCTTTCACACTGGCTCCCAACACAACGGAAGATTTGCCCCAAGAATTAGGCTGCTTCGTTAATGAAGAAGCAAAATCGCTTGGAATCAAGAATGTGATTGTGGTGAACACTCACAACTGTTTAACTGCAATCATAGACACCGCTGAACACATTGACGAACTGAAGATGGCGGCTTCGAAATGCCTCCGAAAAGCTGTTGGTTTGCCTACTAGACCCTTCAAAGTCGGTTCAGCTACAATATTTCCAACAGAATTCGACCTTAAAGACGGCATGGGCGAAGGAGGAATCACAACCATAGTGGTTGAAGCGGAAAATCAGAAAACCGCCTACGTAGTTATAGACGGTAACAACATGATTCCTGGATTGAGAGAAACGATTCTTGAGTCTTTGGATGAGTTTGGCTTTGACTCAAGCGAGGTTTTTACCACTGACACGCACGCGGTTACCGCTTCGGTGACTGGGCGACGTGGCTATCATCCGGTCGGTGAAGTAATGGATCACAAAAAGCTCATCAACTACATTGGGGAGGCAGCGAAGAAGGCGGAGGAAAACCTTGAGGTATCCAGTGTAGGGTACGTGAACTTCATGGTGCCGCAAGTCAGAGTTATAGGCGAAGAACGCCTAAAATCAGTAACCACTCTTGTGGATAAGGCAATCGAAAAAGCAAAACACGTGGTTTTTCCCATCTTTGGAACTGAAGCTTTACTGCTTATCTTGCTGCTTTGGCTTTTTTAAACCTGAATTATTTTTTGGTCTTTTGGGTTTTCTTTTCAGTTCGGTACCGCAAACTAGACATTCTTTGAATTTGGAGTCAGCTGCGTATTCTTTGTAGCAGGCTGGGCAGTAACGTACCCACTCTAAAAGTCGTTTAATGCCCAAAGTTGCGAGGGATAGAAATTCAATACCCATCTGTGTGGCTACGTTCTGGATTGAGTAGTCATCGGTAACGATTTTAGGTGCAAACCCCTCGTCTTTGAATTCAAGAGCTAAAGACAGAAGTTGCTTGTCGGTTTCTGATAGCTTGGATGAGTCGCCTACCTTGTTGGCGGAGATCTCCGCTTTAGCTGCGGATTCTTGAGTGGGCGTTTTAACTTTGACTTTGCCGCTTTCAATAGCGACTTCTAAACGCATTTTAACCATCGAGTTTCGGCGAATTTCTTCTTCAACCTTGGGCACAGTGAATTGTTCATCACCTAGCGCGAAAGAGTCAAACCCAGCGACAAATGCAGAAGTATCTAAAACAATCACCCGTTTACAGGAGCTAACTTGAGTTTTCATTCTGTTCCCTTAAAGAGCAACCTGTTCCGCAATCGATCGTAGAAGTCAGTTTCAAAACGAATAAAGGAGGTTACATTTTTTGATTTTTCGATACTTACCGATGGCTCATTCTCTGTTATGAGTTTTCTGAGGTTTCCATCAATCAAAACATACATGTTGTTTGGTCTTAGCGCGTTGATGGTTATGGTGCAGTCGGCTGGGAGAACAAGCGAATGGAAAACAGTTAGCGAACAGATTGGAGTGATAACGAAAGCGTTTACTTCGCTATCTAATACTGGTCCGCCAGCTGAGAGTGAGTAACCTGTTGAACCTGTCGGGGTGGCAACGATTAATCCGTCAGCCTGACACTTCAAAATTGGTTTCCCGCCCTTTCGGATCTCTGCGTAGAGGATCTTCGACGGTTCACCAGCTGAAACTACCACATCATTTAAGGCGTCAGGGATGGTTTCTTCACCTGCTGTTACACATAACTTAGTGCATTTTTCAACCTTATAGTCGCCGCTTAATATTCGGTCTATAGCTTCAAAAGCGTTTTGGGGTTCGACTTCTGTTAGAAACCCTCTCACGCCCATGTTGACGGCTAAGATTGGCGGTTCAGGTTTGGGTACCGCTATCGCAGTTCGCAGTATGGTTCCGTCACCGCCTATGGTGATTATGAAGTCAGTTTTCATCTCTGAGAGTGGAACAAACTCATGATGAGAAGTTATTTTGTCGCTAAGGCTGTTTTCTATGTAAACCTTCAAGCCTTTCTTGTTGAGGGAATCCGCAAGTTTTTCAGTAAGCTTCAAAGCTGCTTTTTGGTCATAGCGGGCAACTAAACCTACGGTTTTGAACATTTTCCACCGCTCAGTTATTAGCGTAAACCTTAATCTATATATGGGTGTTGTTCTGAATTGCATTAAATAGAACTAATCTGTGGTGTGCGTATGAGTAAACCAGTTGATGTTGGAGAATTACGCGTTGGCGGCTACATGATGATTGAGGGCGAACCCTGCCGCATAGTAGACATTGCTAAATCTAAACCTGGAAAACATGGTTCCGCAAAAGCAAGAATTGTTGCAATCGGAGTCTTTGATGGTCAAAAACGTCAGTTCGTAAAGCCGGTTGACCTCGGAGCAGAAGTTCCTATAATCGATAAGAGAACAGGCCAAGTCTTCGCTATTAACCCTAACGGAGTCCAAATTATGGACCTTGAAACCTACGAGTACATTGATGCACCGTTCCCAGATGAGCCTGAGCTTAAAGAAAAGCTTGTAGCTGGCGCAGAAATTGAGTATTGGGCCATACTTGGCAAAGTAAAGATTGTCCGAGTAAAATAATCACAATTTATTTTCTTAATCTTTTCCGTTAAAGTTTATGTTCTAGCACGGAGCTTTTTGCTGTGAAGCCAATGATGCATGAAGAGCCGTCTGAATTGTGAAGAATATCTTTAATGGGGAAACTGAGGCTTCAAGGAACAATCAAACAGAAATTAACCTGTATTGTGGCGGTTTTACGCTGTAATCTTTATTTAAAAGAACAATAGAATGTTAGGCTGGAGACTCATATGGCACTAGACAAGTTAGGTTCCTCCTTAACCGACGCCATAAAGAAGCTGTTTAAATCTGGCGCCGTGGACGAAGCGGCAGTGAAGGAACTGGTCCGCGACATCCAACGTGCCCTGCTCCAAGCAGACGTTAACGTCCAACTTGTCCTCGAAATCTCCAAACGCATCGAAGAACGGGCGTTAAAAGAGAAGGTGCCTCCGGGAGTTTCCAGACGCGAACACGTCATAAAAGTAGTCTATGAAGAATTGACTCGATTCGTGGGCGACAAACCTGTTCCCCTCAAAGGGGAGCCCGGCAAAAAGAAAATCATCATGCTCGTCGGTATTCAAGGTTCAGGAAAAACCACCCACGCTGCCAAACTGGCAAGATACTTCCAGAAAAGAGGCCTGAAAGTAGGCTTGATTTGTGCAGATACTTTTCGACCAGGCGCCTACAACCAACTTCAACAACTGGCAACCCGCATAAACGCACCTTTTTTCGGTGACTTAAAACAAAAAGACCCCGTTAAAGTCGTCAGGGAAGGCCTAAAGCTATTTACTGATAAAGATTTGATTATAGTTGACACGGCGGGTCGGCATAAGGAAGAGAAGGATTTAATCAAGGAAATGAAGGACCTTGAAAAGAACATTCACCCCGACGAAGTTATAATGGTTATCGACGGCACTATCGGGCAGCAAGCCCTTGCTCAAGCTAAAACCTTCCATGAAGCTACCCCGATCGGCGCAATCATAGTAACTAAACTCGACGGCTCCTCACGCGGAGGCGGTGCATTATCAGCGGTTGCGGCTACCGGCGCACCCATAAAATTCATCGGCACAGGCGAAAAAATAGAAGACCTCGAAGCATTCATCCCCTCCAGATTCGTTGGGCGCCTCTTAGGCATGGGCGACTTAGAAACCCTTCTCGAAAAAGTTCATGATGCCGAAATTAAGGTGCCCCAGAAGAAAGCTAAGGAAATCATGAGCGGCAACTTTACCTTAACTGACATGTATGAGCAGTTCCAAGCCGTCAAGAAAATGGGTCCGTTTGGCAAAGTAATGAAAATGATTCCTGGGCTCTCGTCTGCCGATGTTCCTGACGAAATGCTGAACTCTGCTGAAGGACGCTTAGAAAAATGGGGTGTAATCATCCAATCCATGACACCTGCCGAGAAAGAGAACCCTAAACTACTCAACTCATCGAGGGCAAGACGCATCGCGCGGGGTTCAGGAACCACAGAAAAAGACGTCAAGGAGCTTCTCAAGCAATACGTTATGATGCGTAAGATGCTGAAGATGTTTAAGCATAACAAAAAGAAGCTGCCGTTTGGACTCGGCGGTAAAGGAATGGGCATGCCGCCTGGCATGAAGTAGGCTACGCGCGATGGATGTTTTAGAAAAAGCTTTCGAGTTGCTGAGTAAATACCCGCTTTGTGACCACTGCTTGGGCAGACAATTCGCGTTGCTTGGTTACTGCATGGAAAATAACGTGCGTGGCAAAGCACTAAAAGTTAGTTTAACTATGCAAGCCAACGACCTTGTACAAGAAAAGAACTCCGCTGGGATAAAGCGACTTAAGGTTTTGGCAGCCAACGGGTTTTCACGGGAAGCCCAGGAAACCCTAAAACACCTTAAAAAACGCCTGCCGAAAACTGAAGCAGACCTCAAATGCAGCCTATGCGAAGGCAAGTTCGAGTTAGTTGACAGTTTAACCCAGCAAGCTCTAAAACTAATTGCAAACTACGAGTTCACAACTTTTCTTGTCGGAATTGAGTTGCCAACAAAAATTGAGGAGCGAGAAGATGAGTTTAAAGCCGCACTCAACATCGGCTATGGCGAAAGCATAAAACATGCATTCGGACGACTGCTGGGTAAAGCACTCGCTAAACAAACTGGCAAAGAAGCAGAGTACCTAATTCCAGATTTAGTAGTGGTTTTCAACCCTTTTCTAGAGAAAATTCGCCTTCAAGTTAACCCCCTCTTCGTCGCTGGAAGATACCGCAAACTGCTGAGAACGATTCCCCAGTCAAAATGGTTCTGTTCAGACTGCCGAGGCAAAGGCTGCGTGAAGTGCGGTGGAACCGGCAAATTGTATGCTGAATCAGTGGAGGAACTTTCTTCTAAACCGTTGCTTTTGGTAACTTTGGGTGAAGAAGCGTTTTTGCATGCTTCTGGAAGAGAAGACATCGATGCACGGATGCTTGGCAGCGGTAGGCCTTTTGTGATTGAGGTTTCAAAACCTAAGAAGCGATTTGTGGATTTAAAACAGATTGAAGCCCAAGTTAACGCTGAGGCAGCCGGAAAAATTGAGGTTATAGATTTGCACTTCACAACTAAGGATGTTGTTCGGCACCTCAAGAAGGGGGAAGGATCACAGAAAGAATATGCGTTGTTGGCTGAATTTGAGAAGGAGCTATCCCCTCAAGACCTTCGCACCATGGAAGAGAAGCTATCGGGTATTTGTATTAAACAGCAGACGCCTCAACGCGTTTTGCATCGAAGGGCAGATTTAATCCGAGAAAAGTACATATATCAGGTTAAAGTTAAGAAGGTGTCGCTTAAGAGGGCTCTGCTGGAAATTCGTTGTCAAGGCGGGCTCTATGTTAAGGAATTGGTGTCTGGAGATGAAGGAAGAACAGTGCCGAACGTTTCAGATTTGCTTAACAACAGAGCGAAGACGCTTAAGCTTGACGTTCTCAATGTAATAATGGATGATAATTAAAGGTGAAAATTGAATGAGAGGCTCAAAAGGTTACTACACAGGAACTCGCAGTCTATTGCGTAAACCAACTCGTGCAAAAGGTAAACCACATATTGGTAAAATCCTTCAAGATTACACTCCAGGTTCTCAAGTAATCATAAAGATGGATTCTAGTACACAGAAAAGTATGCCACACAAACGGTTCCACGGCAAAATCGGTGTCATCGTAGAAAAACGAGGCCGCGGATATGTTGTTAGCGTTCCACAAGGCAATGCTATTAAAGAAATTATCACTCGCTCAGAGCACCTAGAGCCATACACGGGTAAGTGAGATAGATGAGCAAGAGAGAAGTAAGCGAAAGCCGCTTAACCCTTCCACAGGTTAAGAAGGTTCTGGAAACCATCGGAGAAGAAAACCTAGATCAGTTTCAACGCCGAACACTAGATTACGTAAGCAAATTCTCCAAGTGTGATCCCGATAAGGCTGAAGAACTCTTGCAGAAACTCCTCAAAGAATACGAACTCGACGAAGCCGAAGCGGTACAAATTATCAATTGTATGCCTGAGACCGTGGATGAATTGCGGGTGTTCTTAGCTGGCGGCCGAAAAATCATCGAAACCTCAAAATTGCACACAATTGTTGAGCTTTTGAATGAGAATCGTACGTTGAAATAGCGGGTATCGACTAAGTATTTTTAAGCAGTAAGCGAGAATAGACTAGCTGACGGACTCTGAGTGTTATGGAAAAGCGGTACGAAGAGCATGCTTACGTGTTAGATTTCCTTCAGCACGGCAAGCCAGGATTTCGTCCTACAGGACGGGCAGGTTACCGAGCAGGAGCTCTAATTCAATGTGTTGGCGAAGAATTCTTTACTTTACTGGAAGCTTTGGTCAAGGAAGAGCTAGTTCTAAAGCCAGGTGACCGCGTTTATGTGGGAAAGGATTCCCGCGAAGAAGTTACCTACATAATTGGGCGCATTGGCTATGAAGAGTTAACTGCCTCAGCAAAAGCGGAACTTCCCAGTGTCATAAGCAAGATAGTGACGAATCGGGAAAAATGGTTTGTTAATTTCTTCAACACCGCCCGCGCGATTACACCTCGAATGCACGCTTTAGAATTAGTTCCAGGCATAGGCAAAAAATACATGTGGCAAGTCATCAACCAACGTGACCGTAAGCCCTTCGAAAGCTTTGACGATCTGCAGAAACGAACGGAACTGCCGAATCCTGTTAAGTTGATTACGAAGCGGGTTATGGAAGAGCTAGAGGGCGACAGCAAGTACCGGTTGTTCACGCGGGCGCAGTAAGGTACAGTAGATGAATCTTGAGGAAACGAAGCAGCTGCTTCGAACCCACCGAATTTCTCCCAACAAGCTTCTGGGACAAAACTTCATGATTGAGTCCGCGCTCTACCCTAAACTCTGCAACTATGCAGCGCTCAGTAAAGCGGATGTGGTGTTGGACGTTGGAGCAGGTTTCGGTTGGCTAGCACGTTTTTTGGCAGATAAGTGCCGAGGTGTAATAGCAGTTGAGAAAGATCCGCAAGTTGCGATGGTGCTTCGTGAACAAGTCAAAGATTTCAGTAACGTGACGGTGGTTGAGGGCGACGTCTTGAAAGCTGAATTTCCCGAATTTAACAAAGCTATAGCAATTCCACCCTACTACTTGTCTACTAATTTAGTCCTATGGCTCTTGGAGCGAAGAGTTGAATGCGGAGTTTTGATTCTGCAGAAAGAATTTGTTGACCGTCTCGTTGCCTCCGTGGGCAGCGAGGAGTACGGTTGGTTAACAGTTGTCACCCACCAAAATGCTGAAGTTGAGCTTTTAGACGCTGTTCCAAAAGCCATGTTTTATCCTCAACCCGAAGTTGATTCAGCCATCGTCAGCTTAAGACCGTGGAGCCAAAAAACTTTCCAAGTGAAGGACCAAGCTTTTTTTGTTCGGTTGGTAAAGTGGCTCTTTACTCAACGTAACAAAAAAGTAGGAAAAGCAATTGCCCCCTTCCTAAGAGACAATTTTAAGTTGAATAAGCAGGACGCGGAGAAATTGGCGCTTACCCTGCCTTTCCATAACAGGCGTCCAAGGGAACTCTCCCCAAAAGATTTTGGAGCAATAACAAATGCCCTCCCCCCGTAAAAGAGTGCATTTCAATGATCATGTTTTCAATGTTTATGAGGACGTTTACGAGCCTGCAGAGGACACTTTTCTTTTCGCCGAAAACCTCAATGTCAAAGAGGGCGAACTTGTTTTGGATGTTGGCACCGGATGCGGTTTTCTTGGCATATTGGCGGCGAAAAAAGCCTCAAGCGTGTTGGCAATCGACTTAAACCCCTACGCTATCCGCTGTGCAAAAGAGAATTCAGCTCTCAACGGCGCATGCAACAAAATGAGTTTTGTTCAAGCCAGTCTTTTCAAAGCCCTAAACCCAACTGTAAAGTTCAATTTAATTTTATTTAACGCTCCTTACTTGCCTTCCGAGGAGTACGAGGTTGCGTCTTGGATTGGGCGTTCATGGGCAGGAGGCGCAAATGGGCGGGAAGTGATTGACGGTTTTATCTGTGAAGTTCCAGCGCACCTAAAGCCGAATGGTCAGGTTCTTTTGATGCAGTCAACGCTTACCGGCGTCGAAGAAACCATCCGAGGGTTTAGTACACAGGGTCTTAAGGCAGTTGTGAAGGCAGAGCGTAAACTTCCTTTCTTTGAAACCTTAACTCTCATAGAAGCTCAAGCTAGCGAGTAGAAGAAACAATTTAAAGGCAGAAACCAACTCAGTAAGTATTGGTGTTAGTTATGACGATGTGGTTCTATGTCAAGACAAACGAGGACCCCAAAGCTGTTGGGGATGTGGTTTGCGCTTTCAATTTTATGCAGGGTCAGCATCCTGAAGACAAGTATTCTTGGATTATTGAGGCTGGTCGGGATGAACCTGGCTACTGGGAAATCAAAGGCAAATACGCTGCCCTAAAAGATGTCACAATTATCTGTATCGTCTACCGGATCGGCGATACCGTGGTTTTCGCAGAAATCGATGATGAAGACTTATCCCCAAACTTCATCGACCCCTTGGTAACCAAGTATGGGTTTGATAATGTGAAGTGGTTTGTGGTTCCTACAAAGAAATAATCCTTCCAATCAAAACCACCCATT
>CAWDAV010000004.1:0-196167 GCA_963800365.1 Candidatus Bathyarchaeota archaeon
GCGTTAAATCCCAAATGTGATTTAACGTCCACTCGTATTGTTCCGGAGACGGAGTTAAATCCATCATCGATTTTGCTCGTCCACTCGGAACCAAATGATTGTACCAGACAAAGTTTGCATGGTATTTGTCAGCTAACTCTGCTACATGGTCAAGATACTTGTAGTTTATTGTTGTTATGGCGCAGGCTAATCCGTTGAGGATTTTTCCTTTCGACAATTTTTCGATTGCTGCCAATGCTTTTTTGTATGACCCTTTTCCTCGGAGTTGATCGTTTATTTCTTCCGGTCCATCGATGCTAACAGATGTCCAAACCTGATTTTTCACTAAGTTATCATAGATTTCTCCGTCAACAAAGCATCCGTTAGTTAAGAGGCAAACGTTGAGACCTTTGCTTTTAGCGTACTTAACTATTTCAAAGATGTCTTTTCTCATCAGGGGTTCTCCGCCCTTTATTCCAAACCATCTGACGCCGAAACTGTGAACTTCATCAACCAGTGCAAACGCTTCTTTTGTAGTTAATTCTCTGTCTGCATGTTCGCATTTAGCGTCAACGTTACAGTATGCGCAACGTGCGTTACAGGCACCTGTGGCTCTCCAAGAAGTCATAAGCAAAGGACCCTTTTTCTCTTCCAAACCAAAACCCCCAATTGCCTACCAGATTTCCATCTTGCTCTACCCTATATTTTTCACACTAAAAAAGATTTTGCGGTATTCAAAAATCCCACGTTTTCCAACATGACTTCAGAATTATCTCTTCAGTTGCTAGGCGTTATTATTTTTTTGCTTTTTGTGACATAGTTTTGATCCAGAATTTCCTTTTTTGTTTATCGTTTGGTTCACCTGGCAATTCAGGCACTAACAAAGGGTTTTTAAGCCCAGAAACCTAGTGGTGTGGATATGCATATGAAAAATATGTATAAAATTTTAGGAGAAAAGAAAAAATGTCAAATATTTTAGCAACAAACAAAATGGAATTCCTACGAAACAAAGCAACACTAGGCGCAATCGTCATGATTCTATTGATGGCAATCAGCGTTTTCGCAGTAGCATTGCCAAAAACTACGGCACAAGCAATTCCACCTGGAATAGACATTCCTCAGTGGACATACATTAACGCATTTCCACCAACAGTCGGTGTCGGTCAACCAATCAGCATCTTCGTTTGGACTGCAAACTTGCCGCCCACTGGAAGCGGAGCTTACGGTGACAGATGGTACATGTCTGCAGTCGTTACGGCACCAGACGGAACAAACACAACTATAGGACCACTAGTATCGGATCCAGTAGGCACAATATTCGAAACATTCACTCCAACAATGACAGGTAACTATACATTCCAAGGATTCACAGCTGGAAAACTCATCGATGAAACACCAAACGGTCTTGACCCCGCAGCAGTAGCAGCACTCACTCCAACACCAACTCGCTAACCGCTCAAGCTTATGCAACAGCTAACAACGTATCACTCGCTGTTGGCGAAGCATCCGTTATTGCAGGTACAAACTGGCACAGATACTTCCTCCCAAGCATATCCGGCTCAGTTACAGTCAACGTACAATCAACTCAAATTCCAACCGAAATAGTCTACCCAATGCCAACCGAATACTGGAGCCAACCCGTTAGCCAAGCAGGGCACGCAGCATGGTCTTATTTAACTGGTGACTGGCTAGGTCAAGGTATTGCACCAAACTACTATGGTAGCCAAATTCCAGAGAACAACATCGGCGGTATCATCAACGACTATACACAACCACCAACAACCGCCCACATCGCATGGTCTAAACCAATAAACTTTGGAGGAATTGCAGGTAACCCACAGCAACTTAACAACGGAGGAGACAACTACTATGGTTATCAATCATACGAAACCATGTTCTCCAACGCAATCATCATGAACGGAATACTCTACTACAACACACCAAACCCACCAGAATACGGTTTCATGGCAGTTGACATGAAGACTGGACAAACCCTCTGGTACCAGAACGGCACAAACGCATGGAGCTGGCACAGTCAACATGGGTAGCGGTGCAAGTCTAAACCCAATCCAAATCGGCAGCTTCAACAAGAACAGCTACCCACAACTGACTTTCGGACAGGAAATGGACTTTGAATCACCCAACCAACACGGAACAATCGATACCCTCTGGGCAATCTGGACAGCCAACAACGGATCTAACGTATGGTCAGCATTCGACCCAATGACTGGCAACTGGATATGCAACCTTTGGAACGTCCCAAGCTATGCAGTATCATTCGGTTCACCAAGCTTAACAACTGACCAAAACGGCAACATGATAATCTACTCCGTCAACAACGCCACCAAACAACTAACCGTATGGAACAGCACCAACGTATTCGTTAACGCCTATGAAACAGCTCAACTTGCTAACACTGTAATAAGAAATGGAAGTGTCAGCTATGGTAGTTCATCCAACAGCTATTGGTTCTACAGACCAGCACTCGGCGCACAAATCGACGCAAGAATCTACGGCAACACAGTATACAACATAACAGCAGGTCCACAGGGCACCATACCCAACACTCCATCATCACCACTCCTATTCGCAGTAGACCAAAACGACCAAGAACTAATCTACAGCACCCTACCTAACACACTCGGCACTGCATCGTACCCAACACCAACAACTTACTACTCGTATGCAATCAGTACCGCTCCAGATACAATAGGCAAAGTTTTGTGGTCAGTTTCAGGTCCACGTCCAGGTAACCTAACCATGCTGTTCAACCAAAACAACTTGGGTAACGGCGTCTTTGCAATGATGCAGAAAGAAACAGCCACATGGATGGCATTCAGCACAACCACAGGCGCACTCCTTTGGACTGGTCAACCAGAAACTGTTAACCACGTCTACGGAGTCAGCGGCGGCATCTACAACGGTATACTCTACAGCGGTGACGCAAGCGGCACAGGCGGAATGGTATACGCATACAATGCTACTACAGGAGCTTTATTGTTCACTTACCAATCAGCTCAAATGGGCTATGATGGCTATTGGGCATACGCTCCAGCATCAGTCTCAGCTTTCTCAACAAACAACGTCTACACTAGCAGCGCTGAACACAGCCCAGGACCAAACCTTGAAGCAGCCGAATACCTACAAGACTTCGACGCATTGACAGGACAACAAATCTGGAACATCACCTTCTTCAAAGGCGGAGCTTTAGCAGTAGCAAACGGATACCTCGTGTCCTTAAACGAATTCGACAACCAAATCTACGCATTCGGCAATGGGTCCAACGCAAACAACCTGCCAAACACCACTAGGTGGAGTCATACAAGGAAACGGCTTAACAGTTCAAGGCACAGTCATGGACATTTCACCAGGCACAAAACAAACACAACAAGCTCTAAGATTCCCCAACGGAGTCCCAGCAGTACGCGACAGCGACCAAACAGCATGGATGGAATACGTCTACTACCAGAATCCAAAGCCAACAAGCGCTTCCGGTGTCGATGTATCAATAACGATCATTGACCCCAACGGAAACAGCAACCCAGTCGGCACAACCCACAGCGACGCAAACGGATACTATGCATTCGAAGTAACACCAGCTATGACCGCAGCAGGCCCAGGTATGTACACAGTCCTAGCATCATTCGCAGGATCACATGCATACTGGCCATCAACGGCTGAGTCAAGCTTCAGCATCGGCGCAGCAGCAGCAACACCCGCACCAACAGCAACCCCCGCACAATCAGTAGCTGATCAATTCTTCGTTCCAGCAATTGCAGGTCTCTTCGTTCTCATCATCATAGTTGCCATTGTTTTGGCTCTATTGATGCTCAGAAAGAAATAAGCCACAACCACAAAAACAAAACAACAACCCTTTTTCTTTTTTTTGAAACACAAAAATGAGTCTGAATATTTCATTTAGCGAACACAATTAAGTTATAAAAAACGCTCTATTCCGATTTCTCTATAATCGTACTATTCTCTTAAAGTTCGAAGAAAGCCACGTCAACTTCATTCGCCAAAGAAGCTGATGCATCGCATTCTCAACCATTATTTTGCTATAAATGGTTCCCTTCACCGACTGCCTCAAGATGTAGGCAGGCGAATACAGCTGATTATAGAAAACTTCACGCATCTTATTTATTTGGTCAAAGGGAATACCTTGGTTTTCAAAACTGGCTGTCTGCATTTCGTAGCTATTCCAGTCCTGCGACATCTTCCACCCCAATTCGCCGACGGCGTCGCGTAATTGGGTGCTTGGGGAAGGGTGTTGCCAAAAAGAGGTAGAGGTCGTCTGGCTCGGTTCTTTTGATGAAGTCGATGGTTTGATGGATGGTTTGGTCCGTTTCACCAGGATAGCCAAGAACCAAGGAGACAGTGACTGATAATCCAGCTTCCTTAGCAATCCTAATTGCTGCCGCATTTTGCTGCACCGTCGTACCCTTTCCCATAGCGTTTAGAATTCCTTGGTTGGCTGATTCTACTCCGAAATTGATGGATTGGCAATTTGCTTCTTTGATGGCATGTAGAAGTTCTTTTGAAATGAGGTCAACTCGCGTTTGGCAATCCCAAGGAACCTTAATTTTGCGTTGCTTAATTCCCGAGCAGATATCCAAAACCCGTTGCTTATCGAAAGTGAAGATTTCATCGTTGAAGGTAACAAAATCGATATTGTATCTGTCTTTTGCCGTTTGCATCTCGTTGATTACGCTTGCTGGACTTCGTGCCCTATAACTGGTTCCCGGCAATTTGAGGAACTAAGCAGAAACTGCAGCCTGAACCGCATCCTCGGCTGGTTAACATTGGAACGCCAATTTTTTTGAAGATTCGGTATTTGATTAATGGAAAATAGTGGTATGCTGGATAGGGTAGGTCGTCGAGGTTTTGGATGCAGGGTCGGTTGGCTGTGTGAACAACTTGTCCGTTTGCTGCTGAAAGCTATGCCCGCAATGTCGTTTAGGCTTTTTATACCAGCTACATATCGTGCGAGTTCAAGGATGGTTTGTTCGCCTTCACCCTTAACAACCACATCTACTTCCGGGTGTTGCAGGAGAAACTGGTCGTCGGCGATTGTTACGTGTGGTCCACCCAAAACCACCAGAGACTTGTGGGCACGTCTGCTTTGTGTTTTGTGCGACTTTGAGGGCTGAGTTGAAGGTGGCGGTTACGGAGGTGATGCCGACGATGTCTGGCTGGAAACGGCTTAGCTCTTGGCCAATGTGCCTATAAGTCAGATGCTGTGGGGGACAATCGATCACCAAAATTTGATGCCCATCTTTCTCCAGAACAGCCGCCAAATAAGCCAACCCAATAAGCGGATACTGATAGTCAACAAAAGCCCATTGTGAAGCAGGCGGAGGACTAATCAACGCAACCTTGAGACGGCGAGTTTCAGCAATAGGCATACCCAAATGACCTTTCCTATACTAAAAAATCAGAATTAAATAAGCATATCCCAGTCAGTTAGGGTTGGTCAGAATTTATTTCGGTTGCAATTTTCAAAGAGTGAACTTCGGATTAATTTTTCGGATGCCGCTTCACTCTGGTGACCAAAACGAAAAGTCCAATTATAGCCGCTGTAACAAGTGCCGTTATTCCAATCCAGTAGATTGCTATAGATATCTGAGCAAATCTCGATGGTTCAGGCAACGGTGGGGGCATTTGATTTGTTCGTTCAGGAAAAACAAGGTAGGTTAAACCAATCAATGAAAATGCGAGTAAACAGGCGAAGATTATTGCGCTGAATAGTTTTGCCTTTTGTCCAATCATTTAAAATGCGCTCTAAGTGATTGCTTCTCTTGTTTTCTAATGACGCAGTCAGGTTATTTAATATTATTTTTTGGGTGCAGTGTACTAATTGCTGTACAGTTATTCACCATGGGCTTTTAAAGGGTAGTTCTTAAATGCGTTGACAATGTTCAGTTGTATTAGAAGGGGATAAGCGTTGAATGACGACGAGTCGACTGAAATCCTAAAAGGAAATGCCCTAGAAATTTACCGCTTAATGCTAAAGACAAAGAAACCCCTTGGAATTCGAGAAATTCAGAGAGCACTGAAGCTTAGTAGTCCGTCTGTTGCTCAGTACCATCTTACAAGGTTAGAAAGTGCAGGGTTTGTGAAAAAAGAAGCAGGCAATTACGTTATCGATAGAATAACTTTGGATAGCTGTGTAAAAATTAGTCGGTTTCTAATTCCTAAGTACCTTTTTTACTCTGTCTTTGCGGGGGTAGCTCTGATAGTGGACCTTGTATTTCTTGTGCCAGATGTACTTAACCGTGAATATTTTTTCTCACTTTTTGTAATAGGATTTTTTTTCGTGGTTTTCTGCTATGAGACCTTTAAGGTGTGGTTGAAGGGTGCCCTATAAGATGAAGCCCTGATTTCTCTGTAAGTTTTTTCTTTTTGATTCTTTGTACTTTTTTTAGGACAGTTGTCCTAAAACATAGAAATTAATAATGTATTGCCTATCCCGTCTACAAATGAGTGAAAATAATATGAAGAAAAGAACTTATTGTACAATTGTAGTGATTTTAACATTCTCAATGATTTATTCGATGCTCGCAGTAGCCGCTCAAACAAATGGTTCAGAGCAATCATTAGGCACTTGGCAACCTCCCAAAAACTTTGTTGACCCCGTTACTTTGAAAATTCAAGAATTTAAAGCGCAAGGATTAACTGATGACCAAATAACAGTTGAACTTGGAAAATTAGGGATGGGTTGGTATCCAGAGACAGGTGCAACATGGATCGGGCAAACATTAACTCCTGAAGAACTTGCAAAAATGCCGAATACTGCGATAAGTGTTAATTCTTCTGACATTTGTGCTCCCGCTTCGCAAATTAGCAGAAGATCAACTATGCGGACTACTTCTTATTTATGGACAGGTGTTAGCGCCGAAATAGTTTGCGGTTCTATGAATGTTGGTTCAGGGCAAACACAAAATCATTACGTTTGTATGCAGTTGGGTGATTTAGACGGTGGTAGCAATTGGGCAGAAGTACTAGTTACGCATAATTACGGTGAAACATACAAATGGTATACCTATGACTCTGATGAAGGAGGATTTACTTATTATGCGGATAAGGGTACCCCAACAACTTCTGCGGACACTTACGTTATGTTGTTAGATGGCACTCAAGATAGCAGTGGCTGGAAATATGATGTTTGGATAAACTATCAGTGGGTAAGAAGTGGGCATCTGTCGAATCTATGGGTACAGGGGGGTTTACAAAAGGAAGTATACAGCAACGGCCAATTCACAAATGATGTCTCGCACTCTGTCTTTTACCGTAACTGGTTACATAATGCTCAAGGCTGGTCTTACTGGACAAATTCAATAATTACAGGATGGACAGCGACTTCTCCTTTGCATGAAACCCATTCTATGGGTGCGGTAAGCTACGATTGGGAAACATGGGTACAGAACTAAGAATTTACAATCTTAGTCCTATTTTTTTCTTAAATTATGGGGGGAGCTCAAGCTAAGGTTTGTCCTAAGTTTAGAACAGAGCGTCCTATTGCATAGAAATATGTTAACTTGCTGACTATAAGATGCAAATGCAGGCAGTTAACCAGAAATAAGTCAACGATTAAAACGGATATTTGCATGATTCTCGTTGTGACTGTAAGCAAAAAAACGGGATTTATTATCTCGGAGGCGTGTCACCGCCTAGCCCTAAGGGAAGGGCAGAAAGAGAACAGAAAACTGATTAAAAAATGAGGAGAAATGAATGAAAAAAATGAAAATAATTGTTGCGGTTATTTTTATCTCTATATTAACTCTATTGACTTTATCAAAAGGATTACCTACGACAATAGCTACCGGCGGTTATCACCATGCTGAGGGTCATAATTACCCTTATTCTACGACTTGTACTTTTTCTATGTGTTGCCATGACGGGACCGTGGATTTCGGTCCTGACGATACTTGGACATCCACGGGCGCAGAAGGAATTTACCAATTAAACGGAGTTCACTTGTTCTATAAAGGGAATTGGCAAAATGAGGCTGCAGCCGGTGGGTATGGTGATGGATACTATCATCAGCTGTACTACTACTATCCAAATTCGGTTATGACATGCAAGTTATCAACAAATAATAACCCTTGCTATTACTATGACACTGATACACCACAATGGGGTTGGTTTGCTGGGACTACATATTGTGATTACATCTTTTACAATTACACAAGCACCCCCCTTAGTCCAGAGGTTTCTACAATTCAAGCTTCAACAACTGCAAATTTCTATGACCCAAACAATCCTTCGAACGTTTGGACAATAATAACGAACACTGTCTCCCCCTATTTAACCGCCTCTTAGTGATAAGGTGTTGTTATGACGAAAAATTTCCACTCAAAAAAATCTGTGAAAAACTATCTAGCGATATTAAGCCTACTTCTTGTTGCAATCGCAATTATCGTTGCCTCCCTTCAAGCATCCCCTACATCTTCCGCACAAACTATAAACATGGCAGTCTCTGAAACGCAGTTCAAATTTGAAATACCCTATGCCTATGCTGGACATTGCACAACTAATGGTTCGTACACCGATTCCAATGGCAATCTCATGTCTCTTGAGAGCCAGTATCCGTCCGCAGTCGTATTTAACATTACACGTATTCCAGGAATTCAAATTGCTGCTTGCGATGCTGTAATAGAAGTCTACGGAGTACAAATAGTTGCAAACACAGGAGAAGCAGAAAATCACGGATACTTTATAGGAACGAATTACAACTCGTCCTTCTCTGGCTCCGAATTAAGCGCTCTTGAGGTACCCGTTACTAATCTGGCCGACCCAAATGTCTACAATGAAGTTAGAGGTAACTTCTGCTTCAACTGGACAGAAAATACATCTATCTTAAGTCACTCCGTTGGCTCGGTAGGTTGCTATGTAAACGGACCAACTAGTCCAGGCTTATGGAGTTCTGGAAAACCGAACGCTGTTTCAGTTACTATTCACAGAATCGGCTACATAACAATGAAGGACGGATCAGTTTCCGTTTACAAAGATGCCTCAATAAGTAATGTAGCAGCAAGTGCTCAACTCAGCAGCTATGGCGATGGTCTTCTGCATAATGCCCTAGTGAATTTCGACAATTTGCCGAAGACAGATTTATTCCACCCAACTGCAACAAACAAAGTTGCCCCGTAGTCAACATGTTGTTGCAACTCAACTCATCCCCATTTCTTTGAAAAAAAACAATAACCCTAATAGGAGTCAAACAACTGTATGAACCAGAGAAAACTATCCATTAGGAACAGGTTGCATCGAAAATGACGAAAGCCCATGCAACAACCTTTTTATTATTTTTATCCTGTTTACTCTTAATTTCTGCGTTTGTCGGTAAAGCAGAGACGCAAACAGCACCACAAGTACAGTGGCGACAAACGTACAGTACAGGAACAAGTAGTGTAATTCGAGGAATGACATATACGCGCGACGGAGGATACGCTCTTTGTGGAACTTTTATGAACATAGAACTCGGCGAGGTCGGTTCTTGGCTGGTCAAGACCGATTCCTCAGGTAACGAGCAGTGGAACCAAACATACCTTAACTTTGGAGGTGCAGATTCAATAATTCTGACTAACGACGGAGGGTTCGCACTAGCAGGTGCCTCTGACAATGGTGGCTGATCTAGTTAAAACTGACTCTTTTGGGAAATTACAGTGGAACCAAACCTATGAGGGTTCCATAAATTCGTTGGTGCAGACTAAAGACATTGGATACGCCTTAGCTGGTGACACTGCATCCTTGACAGACGATAAGTTTTTGTTGATTAAGACAGATTCTCTTGGGAACGTTCAATGGAATCAAAGTTACACTGGACAGGGATTAGAAACTGCTTTTTCTGTAATTCAAAGCAAAGATGACGGATATGTACTTGCAGGAGGCTCAAGTTACGGCGGTTACTTAGTAAAAATTGATTCATCAGGCAAAATGATTTGGAACCACACTTTAGGCTATGCACTTCACTCAATAATACAGACCGAAGATGGAGGATACGCTGTTGCAGGTAGTACGAAAACACCAAGTGGGGCTTTCAATAATCTGTGGTTAGTTAAACTTGATTCTTTAGGTGCAATATCGTGGAACCAAACATTCAATTTAGTAGATCACAGCAATAACGGTGAATTGGTGACTGCAATGTCGGTTATCCAAACAACCGATGGAGGATGCGCTATAGCCGGGAATCCAAGTGTGGTAAAAACTGATGCATTTGGAAATGTACAGTGGAATCTAACCACCAACGAAACTGAATATTCAATATTTCAGGCTAGCGACGGAAGCTTTGTGGTGGCAGGCGGTGGCGAAATTAGTGGCGGTTGGCTTTTCAAAACTTACGCACCTACATCTCTAGGTCCAACTGCCACATCATCGCCAACAAGCACTCCGACCTCTCTGTTAAGTGTCCCTACAGCTGTTGTCTATCTTGTGTCAATTTTGGTTAGCGTAGTCTTGATTGCTGTGATTGTGTTGGTTATCAAAAGGAGAGGCTTGCATAAAACCGTTAAAAACCAAAATGATTAGTGTTATTTCCTAATTTTAGTAAGGCTGTTATTGAATTGCAGTTGGCAATGTGTTTGGTGGAAACTAAAAAATCTGAAATTCAGTTTGTTGTTGACCTTTTTCCAGAAAAGGTATACTTTTGTTTGAAGTAGCATTCCAACTATCTTTAGCAACTTCGCTGTCTTAAGTAAGTCGACTTTTTGGATAGATTTATCATAATCTGATGTTTTTCCGTATGGTTGGTGTCGATTGACGGCGAATTCTCTTTTTAACATTGAATGATTGCTTCAGAGAAATGTTTCCTTAAGTTTACACATTTGATCCGTTGCCCAGGCTCTCAAGCTTCATGTGTAATTATTTTTGAATCAAGTTAATGGTTGTCCTATGTTTAGGACACGTCGTCCTATTGCATAGAAATATGTTAACTTGCTGACTATAAGATGCAAATGCAGGCAGTCAATCAGAAATGAGTCAATGATTGAAGCGGATATTTGCATGATTCTCGTTGTGACTGTAAGCAAAAACCCGGGACTGACTGTCTTGGAGGCGCGTCACCGCCTTATCCTAAGGGAAGGGTAAAAAGAGAACAAAAAAAGAATGCTTAAAAAAACTGGAGAAAAATAAAATGAAAAAAATAGTTACAGTGGTTATTATTGCAGTTTTAATGGCAACAGTAACGATACAAGCGGCAAAATCAACTCTTACTCATTGGACAGCAAGAATCGGTTACTCAGGACCTGATACATTCAGTCAATGCGTACATAATAACTTGAATCAACCAGATGATTTTTGGGTAGCAGTAGGTTTGAATGCGAACTACGATACCTATAAATGGGTCAATTTTAACGAAGCTGCGTATTGCCAAGCCTCATGGTTTTATGAAGCAGGTATAGGCTGCAAAACTGGACGAACATGTTCATTTTCCACAGTACCACTATGTGAATATGCAACTAACCAATACGGGTATTACCAATGGGGTTACTTCTATAGCCAAGCTGTGCCAACACAACATTACACTTACGAATGGTGGATCGACACGTATTATCCCGGACCATACTCGTATAATATACTGAGCCTTAATCCCGACGCATCCTCTACAAACGGTTATACATCGGATTATTTCTATCTAAATAGTAATCCCAACAATCTTCTGTTCTTGTCTTCGGCGCCAACTGGAAGTTATTATTACATCGAGACTGCTGCACCGCCGCCCGCCAGGGACTACGGTGGAGAATATTAAACTAATGAGGGTCAATTAATGATGAAAAGCATAATTAACGTGTTGAAGAATTCAATGCGACCAACAAGAAATATGAAACGATATTTAGTAGCATTGAGCATAGTACTTATCGCAACGACGCTACTCGTTTCTATTTCCTTTGTATTGGCTTCAAATACAATGCAAACTTCAAATGCAGCTGGGGCAGAAACACAATTTCAATTAAATGTAGCTTATGCATATGTAGGCGAGGGACCGTTTAATGATACATCTGCGACAGCTACTGGCGCTCTGATGTCTCCTAGAAGCCAGTATCCATCGGTAGTCGAGTTTAACGTTACACGATTGCCAGGCGTTCAAATGTCATACTGTGATGCTGAAATAGAAATCTACAGCGTTCAAATAACCGCAAGCACTGGAATAATGGAAAACAATTGTTACTTCATCGGCACAAATTATAATCCATCCTTCTCAAGCTCCGAACTTTCGTCTTTAACTGAACACATCAACAGCCTGATCTCACCAAAGAATCTGACAACTCCTATTCGTGGTAACTTTGAGTTTAACATGACAGACAATACATCTATTTTGAGTATCCCAATAGGGTCTTCAGGAATCTATACAACTGGCAACAGTAGCCTTGGATTATGGAGTATTGGAAAACCTAACGCAATTTCTGTTACAGTTCAAAGAATTGGCTACCTTACAATAAACAATGGTTCGGTCTCCCTATACAAGGACCTAACAATTAAGACTGCGACAGCCACTGCACAACTTACCAATTATGGAAACAGCTTCCTTAATAACAACTTGGTACCTGCAGACAAACTGTCACAAACAAACTTATTCCATCCTATCCCTTAATATAAGGTCACAAATACGAATTACCCCTTTTTTTGAAAAAAAACTAAAAGGTTAAAGAGAATGAATTAAACCATGAAAAGAAACTCGACAATGAATGAAAGATTGGGGACAACAGTCATGTTCTTGGGCAATAATATGCAAATACTCGTGTTGCACAAAAATAGTATAACAAGTGGAAAAGTTGATTCGAACTTGATAAAGAGCGTTAATACAAGCTTTTGTAAGTTTAAGGAATGTATTTATGAAAGCTAGTATTTGGAAATATTTAAGTCTCTTCTTCATTTTGATTTTTGTTGTTTCAGCGGTTCACAATGTTCGCGCTGCTGACGTAGCTCCCTCGATTGCTTGGAGTCAAACTTACCAGGACGTTGGAGTTGTAGCTCATTCTGTAATCCAAACCCGCGATGGAGGATTTCTTTTGTTATGCTCAGATTGGAGTCCTCCAACTGTGCAGAGTTCCATTTTCTATCTGGTAAAGGTTGATTCCTCTGGAAACCAACAGTGGAATCGAACCTATTCAGGAACTATATTTAACGTTGATAGCGCTCAATACGTCGTTGAAACCGCAGACGGTGGCTACGCCGCAGTAGCTGAATACCAGAACAAACTTCTTCTCCTCAAAACCAACCAAACGGGCGAAACAGAGTGGATGCAAATCTATACTGGCGCTGGAACATGTGCCGCATGCGCCATAATTCAATCCAACGATGAAGGTTTCACCCTTGTAAGCGTATCCAATTACGACCCACTGAATGGTAATGACGATACCATATGGCTTGTTAAAACCAACTCTCACGGTGACCTCCAATGGAACCAAACTCTCGGCAGAGGTGATCCTATCTCGCTTGTACAAACTACCGACGATGGATACGCAATCGCAGGGCAAACTGGAAATGTCAACTCCAACTTCATGCTCCTCAAAGTGGACTCAAACGGAACCTTGCAATGGAACCGGATCTATCCACACCAAGACGAAAACCAAGTGGTTTCAGTAGTTCAAACCAATGATGGAGGTTATGCTCTGGGTGGATGGATATGGTTGCGTACGAATGGAGGAGGCCCAAACATTGCGATTGTAAAAACTGATGTTTCAGGTAACGAGCAGTGGAAAAAATATTATGGTGAAGGTCCAGCTTGGGCGATGACAAAAACAATTGATGGAGGCTTTGCAATCGCTGGTTTTAGGCTTGTCAAAGTGGATGGTGCTGGTGCCGATCAATGGGAAATAGGTTTAGCAGAACAACCATCCTGCGTAATCCAAACGCAAGGCGGCGGTTATGCAGTTGCAGGGCAAGCCTCCATAAATGGAACTACTTTTCTTCCTTGGCTAACTAAAATATCCACTGGTAACGAAACAAACCCTTCAACCTCCCCAAGCCAAACACCTACAAGTGCCACGGGAAACAACCCGATTTTGTCTGCAGAAGTCATCTACTTTGCGACAATCTTGGTTGGCGTTGCAATAATAGCCGTAGTCGTGTTTGTTATTAAAAGAAAAAAACGCTAACACAACATCCTTCAGAACAGGAAGATGGTGAAGATGAAAATTCATATGAAAGTTAAAGTTTGGAAGCTCTTGGGTCTACTCTTTATTCTAATTGTTATTTCACAAACAATCAATCTGGTCAGCGCTATAGGGGTAACAGACAACATAACTTCGGGAACGGAATATGGTGGACATTACGGCATCGCATATAATTATGGCAAGAACGAGATGTTCATCACTAATGTGGATTTTAATTCGGTGACGGTGATATCCGACGTTTCTCATGCGGTGGTCGCCAACGTTTCTGTTGGGACTTTGCCCTACGGCATAGTATATGATTCTGGCAAGGGCGAACTCTATGTTGCTAACTACGGTGATAATTCTGTCTCGGTGATATCTGATAGCACCAATACTGTAGTCGCAAGTATATCGGTGGGTCGCCAGCCTTCCGCTTTGGCCTACGATTCCGCTAAAGGCGAGGTGTTTGTTGCCAATTTTAATTCTAGTTCGGTTTCGGTGATTTCGGATACTAATTATTCTGTTGTTGCAACTGTACCTGTGGGAAATCAGCCTTGCGCTTTAGCTTACGATAATGTGACAGGAGAGATCTATGTGGGCCACGCATTGGGCAATGAGGTTTTGGTGATTTCGGACAGCACCAACAAAGTTGTTGAAAACGTGACAGTTGGAAACCAGCCTGCAAGCCTAACTTACGATTCAGCAAAAAATGAAATTTTTGTAGCCAACCACAACTCCAGCTCAGTTTCCGTGATATCTGACAGCCAAAAAACCGTAGTTGCTACAGTGCCCGTAGAAAAGAACCCGATTGGCTTAGATTATGCCGCAGATAAGGGTGAAATCTTTGTTGCCAACTATAACTCTAGTTCAGTATCTGTTATTTCCGACAGCAACAATTCAGTGGTTGCCACCGTTCCTTTGCAAATTCAGCCTTTAAACTTAGCTTACGATCGTTGGCAGAGGACGAGGTTTTTGTTATACATTCTGAAACCAACGTGGTCTCAGTAATCTCTGGTTCCCCTAACGCAACATCTCTACTCCCCGATAAACCACAATTTCCCCAAGAAACCCTCTACGTTGTAGTAATTGTAGCAGTGGCAGTCATAATTGCAGGAGCGGTTTTGGCTATTAAAAGAAGAACGTAATGTCTGATCTTCATTCATCCTTGGCTAATTCTGCAAAAAAACACTCAAATTTTTTTGAAGCAGATTTACAGTTAAGTTTATTATTAAACAAAGTTATGCTATCTTTACAAGCACATGATCGAGGGCAAATTTGCATTGATTCTGTTAATGACCACCATACCACCTGAAAATTCGCCATGGGGTATCCCAGCCAAGCTTCCCCCGTTAGGATTATCATACGTTGCTGGCGCACTCGAGAAAGCTGGTTTCGAGGTTCAAATGCTCGATAACTACCAGATGCGGACAACGATTGATTTTGTTAAGCAGGAAGTCCAGAAGCGCAAGCCAGCCATCGTGGGCATAACCTGCGGTTCAGTCACTTATCGACGAGCCGTTGAAATGGCTAAAGCCACAAAAGAAGTCCTTCCATCCTGCAAAGTGGTAGTTGGTGGATGGCATGCCTCTTATTTGCCCGATTCAGCATTGGAAAATCCAGAAATCGATTACGCCATAATGGGTGAGGGTGAGCGGGCGATGGTGGAGTTGGCAACCCAAATCACCAAAGGCGCCGATCAACAGACCATAGCGAAAATTCCTGGTGTTGCTTGCAGATTAGACGGAAAAATTTCCAAAACTCCACCCATACTAATCGAAGACATAGATACAATTCCTTACCCAGCACGTCACCTCTTAGACATGAACTTCTATGACCGCCAAATAGGTTACCTAAAGGCCAAACCAGTAGATGTCATGCATGTCATGCGTGGCTGCCCATACAGCTGCAACTACTGCGAAACCAAGAAGTTATGGGGTATGAAGTGTCGTGCATTTAGTCCCGAACGCGTCATCGGCGAACTCAAATACATGAAAGAGAAATTCGGCTCCAAGGGCATCTACTTCATAGACGATAACTTTACAATAAACAAGGAACGTACCATTGAGTTATGTCGCCAAATGAGAGCGAACAATTTAGACCTCGAATGGGCATGCGACACTCGAGTAGATTTGCTCTCTGAAGATGTGCTCAAGGAAATGAGGGCTGCAGGCTGTAGTACAATATTTTTCGGGATACAATCGGGTTCCCAACGCATTTTGGATAAACTGAACACTCACACAACCCCGGAAAAGATTGAGGCAGCGTTTAAACTCTGCAGAAAAGCGGGCATAAACATCGCAGCGTCGTTCATGCTTGGCGTTCCCGGCGAAACAGTAGTGGATATGGAAACTACTTTCAAGTTTGCTAAGAAGCTCGGTCCAGACTGGGCAACTTTCTACGTTTTCATTGCCTGCCCACACAGTCTACTCTACGAAGAAGTACTGGAGAAGCATGAGTACGACCGTATGGAAAACTTTTTGGCTTTCGTTAAAACCGACGAATTCAACTACGAATCAGTCGTCGCACTCCAAAAACGGTATCAACGAGGCTTCAACACAGCACCAAAGACGCTCCTCCGCAGAATAAGACGTGACGGGTTGTTTGCTTTCCTAAAAAGCGTAAGCAGGATGCTGTAGACCGTTGAGTGCCCTTGCCGTTTTTAAGTCAAGCAGAAAACTTAAGGTAGCCCTGGTTATTCCCCCTGCGTTTGACATACGCAAGCTCTGGTGTCCCAATTTGCCCATTGGCTTGGCGTATTTGTCTGCTATTATCGAGAAAAACGGGCATGAACTCAAAGTATTTGATTGCCTTGCATTGGGCTTAAGCCACGAAAGCCTTGGCAAAGAATTTGCCGCATACCAACCCGACGTAGTCGGCATCACTTCCGTTACCCCAACGATTAAATCCACTTATCTAACTGCAAAGGTAGCTAAACAAAACGCGCCCAATTGCGTTGTAATCTTGGGTGGTCCCCATGCAACCTTCCTTGATACAGATGTTTTGACGGAGGAGGCTTCAGTGGATATAGTGGTTCGAGGTGAAGGAGAAATCACCCTGGCGGAACTGCTTTCAAAATTATTCGGTAACGGCGACCTAGCGAGCGTTCTAGGAATTTCTTTCCGCAAAAACGGCGAAATCATCCGCACACCCGAACGACCCTTCATCGAAAACCTCGACGAACTGCCCTACCCCGCCTACCAGTATTTTTCGCTTAAACAATACCGGTTTTTCGGACGAACCATCCTGCCTATCTTAACTAGCAGAGGTTGCCCCTTCCAATGCTCCTACTGCGTCTCGTCACGTATGGCTGGAAAAGAGTTTCGCGCCAGAGATCCGATGAAAGTGGTTGATGAACTTGAATGGTTAAAGAGCAACCATGATGCTGGGGCTGGAGCGTTCAGCTTCTTTGATGATGCATTCACTTACGATAAAGAGCGAGCAATCAAGATCTGTCAGGAAATGCGAAAAAGAAAAATCAACGTGCCCTGGGATGCCCAAACCAGAGTTGATCGTATCTCTCCAGAGGTTCTCAACGCTATGAAAGCGGCAGATTGTCAACTGCTAAGTTTCGGCGCTGAATCCGGCTGCCAAAAAATCCTCGATTCAGTCCACAAAAAAACTACTGTCGAGATGAATGAGAAAGCAGTGAAGATGGCTAAAAAAGCGGGGTTGTCAGTTGCTATGTCAGTAATTATTGGTTTTCCAGGCGAAACAAAGGAATCGCTTAAGCAAACTTATGATTTTATTCATAGAGCCGACCCAGACTATGTTTACTTGTGCATGGCAACGCCGTATCCGGGTACACATCTTAGCAGTTATCTTCAAGAGTTAGGTTGGAAGGTCTCAGACGATTGGAGCAAATACGATTTGCAGCAACCTGTTTTTGAAAATCCTCTGCTTCAAGATGTAGATTTAATCAAGAGTCGCCGTGAATTCTATGACCACTTCTACTCATGGCGCTATGTTGCCCGCCAATATGTCAAAGGAACGTTCTACAGCAAAAATATGGGACGAACTGCATTAAACGACCGCATATGGCGTTCAAAGTCGCTGAGGTGGGCGTTCACTAACATGATTAAGCTTAGGGCACGCAATAAACCAGCCCAAATTTAATTCTGTCTAAGGAACTCATTGACTTGTTTTCTGATTGATTCTCGGCTTTTGTCAACTGAAAGTTTACCAGTTTTTTGAAGCTTGAGCCTATCTGTGAATTCGGCAAACAATCCAGTTTCCTGTCTCCTTAGAAAAGCCATCTAAAACTTTGGCAAGCTCGATTTTTTCCTTCTCAAGCTCTTCATCGCCAAGGGCTTGACCCAATAAAACATCGTTCAGGGTAAAATAGGCTAGAATTACCGATTTTAAGGTACTATAATCTATTTGGGTTTTCTCTGAGATGTCTTTTCCCTTTAGTGCTGACACGTCTCTATGTAATGTCTCAATTAAGGCTGCGATTTCGTTTGCGGCTTCTTTTGCCTTCTTATTCCTTATTAAATTGGAGAGATTTCTGAAGTTCAAGTTTTCTGTGGAAATTTTTCCTTCCAACGCTTTTGCAAGTTTGCATCGGGTCAAGTCGTTTTCTAGGTCCGTCCAGCTTGTATGTCCATGGAGGTCCATGAGCAGATCATGCAATGGATCGATGATGTTAGCGTAAGCGTTGAAAATGTCGTTTAATTCGAGGTTAACTTCAACTTTCTTTTGGGTTGTTATTGTTGCTTCTAAAAGCACATCTTTGCTTGGGTTGAATTCCTGCACCAACTGAGCTGGTAGTTTTGGCTTTCTACGTTTTGTAACCCAATAAGTGGATACACAAGCAACTGCTCCAACAGAACCCACTACAGAAATCAAAATGTAGATTTCATTTGTTAGAGTTGGGGTTGAAGCAAAGTTGAGTGTGCTGTTCCAAAGATACGTTTGTGAATAAAGACCTTGGATGTTCACAGAAGGGTCGTCATATACGATGTCCAGGTTTAATCCATATCTCTCGGTTAGGTTGCCGAGGTTATTCCAGATTTGGGTAGCATTGTCAGGCGCATCCCAAAGACCCCACATTCTGTCATTTATTCGTCGCATACCCCAGCCATAGTTAGCGGGAAGCACCAACGCAACTTGTCCTGGGGATTTATCCCATGAGTCTGCGGAAGATGAGTGAATGTTGCCCCAGAACTGTTTCATAGCGTTAAATTGTTCATCTGTTAGGATGCCTTGACCGTTGAGTTCATAATTAAAAACTAAGATGTACTTGGCACCAGCTTCATAAGCCATAGTCATATCACTAAGGACCGTTGTTCCATTTTCAGGAGTTGGATTTGGCACATCTGTACCTAAAGTGACTATGGCACCCCAATCTTTGTTTTGCGCTGTAGCTGCTCCTCTGCACAGGGCTATTTGATGGATTTTGCTGTTCGTTGGTAGGTTGTTCCCCAATTCCACAAAGACAGTGTTGTACCCTGCTTTGTAATCAAACCAGTAAAGGGCATAATCAGCTGTGAAAACAGGCACTGGACTTGTTACAGAGTTGGGAATTGTGGTGTTGATGATATGCTGCATGCTTCCACCGTTTAAAGTTCTTATAAACCGGCTGGCTGCGTCTGCATAACTGGTGGTATTGACAAATGTGGTGATTTTTGATCCAGTGAATGTCGTCATCGTGCTTCCTCCCCAGTATCCCGTGTCTATTTGTTTTCCTCCCGGCTCATCATAGAGGTAAGCGCCCAAGAACATGTCGCCCCATTTTGCTTTAGCTTGGTTCAGCCAATCAATATGCCAAGGTAAAACCCCATAGAGGTCCCATACTCGAGGAGTTGTAGAGGTTACTAATCGAACGAGTGTAGTTGTAATAGATGAAGCTGAAATAGACTATGACGCTCAAATTGTGCTGAACTGCGTAATCACAAATTTCAGTTAACGGAGTAGAATCATTGAAGTTGCCGCTGATGGTCCAGGAGTCCACGATGAAAAGATTCGTATATGAACTAACTTTGTCAATCAACTGTTTAGCTTCGTCAACAGTGGTTCCTCCAAAGGTAACGCCAACGTACACATTATCGCTGCTTGCAGCTTTAGCGGTGTTTTCAGACGCAAATATGGATGTTGAAATGGCGAAAACAAATAAAGTAACGAGTATTATTCGCCACATTTTTTTCATGTAGCATCCACCGTAGGAAGCTCTTTGGAATCTTAATAAACTATTGGTGTTTCGAGATTTCAGAAACAGAATTTAATATTGAGCAGTATCTGTAGATGATTTAACCCTTCCAGCTTTACCGCTAGAAACACCCAGATATTTTGAGTCATCAAACTTCGTTGGATTAAATCTGGAAGGCATTTTAACGTAAAGTTTATACTGTGATTATATCATAAACGTTTTTGTGGACAATAGATTAAATTAGCCTAACTTACGATTCGATTAACTCTTGGGGGACTGCCAAATTATTAAAAATCTCAAAGTTGCATCGTTCTTACTTATATTGCTTGTTACATCAGTCTTTGCTTCGCTTTACTTTCAGGCAGGACTAACTCTGTAAATGCACAAGTCAACATTAATTCCGCTTCTACTTCTGGCAATCTAAACCAGTATGAGTGGCCCCAATTCCAAGGCGATTCATCTTTTTCGAGGTCTTCAGCAGGACCAGCCCCAGCAACATCGAATGTGCTGTGGAAAACCAACATAACAGGGATAGAACCCTACATTGTGGCTTTCGACGGAAAAATTTTTGTTTGCACTACTACGGGCGTTACTGCGGTTGACCAATCTGGACAAGTTGTTTGGCACAAGGAAATTCCTATGAATGGAACATGGCCAGTAGCATACAAGATTGACGATACCCATATGGTTGTTGAAGGCACATGCCTTAATCCGCAAACAGGCAACATCCTGTGGACAAGCACACAATTCGCGCTGACACAGGCGTTCTCTTCGTCGCCAACGTGTATAGTCCCGAAGAGAAAATGTTCTACGACAAAAGTCGGTTCCTACATTAATGCTTGGGACTTCTCTAATCCTTCGGCACCTCCAACTTTGGCTTGGCAAACCTACGTTCCTGGCGGCGGCACTACGGGTTCGGGGGTTACGTATGGCGGTGGATTGGTGTTTCCGGGATCTTTTGAGAATCATCAGATGGCACTCGATGCCAGAACTGGCAAGGTTGTTTGGGATACTCTCACGAAGGGGCCGATGATTTTTAGCGGTTCCTACTATGAAGGCATGTATCTTAGGGGAGGTACAGACGACAATACACTGTACTGTTTTAACGCTACAAACGGAGACATTCTTTGGACTTATACGCCAAACACTGACGGTTACTTCTGCGTGGGTACAGCAGTTGGTTACGGTATGGTTTATGCGCTCAATAAGGATGGTAACCTCTATGCCGTCAACGTAGAAACTGGCAGACTTGCATGGAACTATACGGGTCCAGGTCCACTGATGTTTCCAGGCGCCCCAACGGTTGCAGACGGTAAGGTTTACGCGACAACTGGGCAAAATGCATATTATAACAACGAAGTTGGGAGCTTCACAGTTTGCATGTTTAGATGCTTACACTGGACAGGTAATTTGGAAGCTTAAGATGGAAGCCCTAGCGCCCAAGAGAATCTGTTATCGTTGCATACGGAACTTTGTATCTTATTCCAGGTGAAGTGACAACTGCCGTTGATACAATCTCAGGAAACGAGTACTCTACCGCTAATCAGCTTTGGGCAATGGGAACGACCACAGTACCCACTAGCAACTGGTCCATGTGGGGAGCAGACCCAACACACTCATCCACCGCCCCCGAAGGACCAACAACCTCACATCTAGCGTGGAAATTCACAACAAACGGGTCTGTTCTTTCTTCGCCAACAATCGTTGATGGAATCGTTTACTTTGGTTCTCAGGACAAAAACATCTATGCGGTTGGCGCATGGAGCGGCAATCTTCATTTGGAGCTTTGCGACTAAAGCTGCTGTTGAATCTTCACTTGCGGTAGTGAACGGAAAAGTTTACACAGGCGGAGACGACGGCAACGTCTACTGTCTTGACGCTTACAACGGCAATCTCATATGGACAACGCCTCATCAACGGTAACATGCCAAACACATTTTCCACCATAGTTATGAAATCTTCACCCGCAGTTTCAGATGGCATAGTGTACATTGGGTCTATGGATGGCAACATGTACGCTCTTGACGCGAACAGCGGCAATGTCGTTTGGAAAACAGAGACTCTCGGTCCGATAGAAAATTCTCCTTCAGTCTCAAATGGCTGCTGTATTCTTTACTTCCCACGAACCGACCACTGGTATGCTCTACAAACTTGACGCTGCAAACGGAGCTGTAATTTGGACTCGACCAATTCCCTATGTGCCCGTTTTCGTCGGTGGAACGGAACTGTTGGGTTCAACATCAGTGGCAAACGGTATGGTATTTACGTCCTCCAACGTGATAACTTATTACGCGGTAAACGAGGTAACAGGTGAGGTTATTTGGAATTTCACCAATAAAGACGCCGGCGAATTCATCTACAATGCCCCGATATACGTGAACGGACAAGTTATCCTCATCGACAAATTCAACATAGCATCCCTCGACGCAAACACCGGAAAAGTCGTTTGGAGCTTCTACACGGGCGACGAATTGTATGTTGCGCCAACTTATGCAGACGGCAAAGTCTATGATGTAACTAGCCAACGCCACATATTCGTGCTCGACGCCACTAACAACGGCGAAAAACTTGAAACTACGGACATGCCTTCAAGCAGCTGGTCCTCCCCAACAATCGCAAACAAAATGCTGTACATTGGATGCAACGACTGGAATCTCTATGCATTCAGAGAAAACGTCACTAGCGAAGCCTCAGCTTCCCCAACTTCAACCGCTGCAAACTCCTTTGAGCTAGCTCCTAACCTTGCACTATTGATTGGCGGTACAAGCATACTTGTCGTTGCAGTTGTAACTGTCGGGTATGTCATCAGAAAAAGAAGCAAAAAGCAGTAGGAGTAGGGTCGCCGTCGGTTTCGACACAACCAGGCAACTAAATTCTTTGTTCAATTTTTAGCGATGAAATTCTATAACTTTTCAGCCGATTTCGTCGTTTATTTTACTTTGTTTTTGATAGTATAGATAGATCGATTTCAATTGAGTATCTTCTGACTCAATTTTTTCAGGTTAAATTAATATATTTCTTTCATTGATAATCTCGACTTCTGGAAAGCAGATGCTTTCTGGAAAAAAATAAACAAAAGGAAAGAACCAAATGAAAATATCGTTTAATAAAAAAGTAGTATCTTTAGCCACTATAATTCTGATGCTAACAATTGCTATTCCTATACTTTCTAACGTACCAACTGCCAGCGCATCCGTATCCTCAACGCAATCATATGTTTACATTGGCGTTTCACCCAACATTGTCGGAGTCGGCCAGACAGCCCTCGTTGTTGCATGGACTCAAGCAATCCCACCAGACATCGGCGAAACGGTCGGCAAAGTTCCAGCTCCTAACGGACGAGCAGCATGGGAAGCCCACATGATTGTCAATGTAATCAAACCGGACGGATCCAATGATACGCAAATTGAATTGCCTCGCACTGACCCCGTAGGCGCCACCTATGCCTCTTATGTACCGCAAGTTCCAGGCAACTACACCTTCCAAGTCTACTATCCCGGAGAATGGAGAAATTCAACAGTCGCTGACGTTCAAGCATACTTTACTTCAGACTGGAGTGAACCAGTTACTCTAACAGTGCAAAACGAACCCGTTCAAAACTGGGTAGAACCACCAGTTACGACTAATTACTGGACTAGACCTCTCAACGATGCAAACAGAAACTGGTACACACTAACTGGCAACTGGCTTGGTGCCTTTGCAGCAGCTTATCCACCAGGCTCACCTGGTTCCAGTGGAGCAATCGGCGGCGGTGCAGCAAGCAACACCCAAAACTTCGCATATGGTTCCGCACCTGAAAGTTCACACATTCTTTGGACAAAACCCTACTACGCTGGCGGCATAATGGATTCAAGGTTCGAGAGTGACGGCGGTAAAGGAAACTGGGGATATGAAACGGCGCATTACCAAGGATACAACTTTGGTAACCCCATAATTCTGCAAGGAAAACTAATCTACCAATATCAAGACACAGCACATGCCCCCAGAGGATGGCAAGCAGTTGACTTATACACAGGCGAACAACTGTACTTCAGCAACGACACCATTCCCGCATACGGACAAATATACAACTACGAGTCACCTAACCAACACGGAGGCATTCCCTACCTTTATAGAACGGTTACCACTGGTGTAGGAACCGTATGGGGTAGCGGCAATGGCACAGTCTACGAAATGCTCGATGGCTACACATTTAGCCACGTAGCATTCATTGCAAACGTCAGCACAGCAGGAACCATGGTTTACGGGTTAGACGGAAGCTTACTACGATATAACCTATACAACGCAGGAACAAGCACAGCACCAAAATATTATCTGCAAGTATGGAACTCCTCTGCAATTCCAACAGAACTCGCTGACACCTCAGGAACCCTATATTGGCAATGGCGACCTCAAGGAGGCGGCTTCGGCGGTGGACCCGCATTAAACTATAATATGGTCCACAACGGGGCAACCGGCTACTCTTTGAATGTTTCATTACCGCTAGAAAGTGTTTTGAGTCCACGCAATGCAATTACCAACCAAACTGCAAGTATCGTATCCGTACGCCAAGATGACAGCATCATCATCGGAACATCCGGATTTGTCGACGAACGAGGCACCGTACAAGGACAAATGATATCTTTAAGCTTAAAACCTGGTCAACAAGGAACACAACTCTGGAAGACAACCTTCACTCCACCGTCATCAGCAGCTAACGCTTCAGTAAGTCTAATGGGCGTATACCCCGAATACGACAGAATGGTCTTCTACTGCAAGAGCACCCTTAACTGGTTTGGCTACAGCCTCTCAACAGGACAACTAATCTGGTCAACTCCTCCACAGACGCAATTCGTCTACTACGGTTCCGGCTCCAACATGTACAACGGCATACTCTACACCTACGGATACGGCGGGGTCATCTACGCATACGACTTAGAAACAGGCAACTTGCTTTGGCAATATGCAGCAACGAGCATCGGTGATGAATCTCCCTACGGCGGTAATTATCCCATAGGCATAAACATAGTTGCAGAGGGCAAAATATACACTGTTGGAAGCGAACACTCACCCACCCAACCCCTCTACCGTGGACCTAACTTACGCTGTATCAACGCTACCACCGGAGAAGACATCTGGAACATACTATTCTGGGGCGCAAGAATGTCCCCAACAGAATCAAACATCTACATGGCTGACGGCATCCTAGTAGGCCTCAACTACTTCGACGGCGAAATCTACGCATTCGGCAGAGGACCAAGCGCAACTACAGTCGCAGCATCACCCCAAGCAGCAGCTTTCGGAAGCAGAGTAATGGTATCTGGTACTGTAACCGACCAATCTTCTTCAGGCAGACGTAACACCAACGGCGTTTTGGACTTCTCGCTCAAAGGAACTCCAGCAATATCCGACGCAAGCATGTCCGCTTGGATGGAATATAAATTCATGCAGCAAGCAATGCCAACAAACGCAACAGGTGTTCCAGTTACCTTAACCGCAATCGATCCAAACGGCAACACCATACCTATCGGTACTGTAACCAGTGACACAACTGGCAACTATGCAATCCCATACAACCCGCAAGTTCCAGGAACATACCAAATCATAGCGTCATTCGCAGGATCCAAAGCATACGGACCATCATACGCAACAACCTACATCAACGTTGGCAACGAACAATCTACTGTAACCCCAACACCGGCAACACAACCAGAATCTGTCGCTGACACATACTTTGTACCTGCCACAATAGGAATAATCATTGCTATCGTAGTGGTTGGATTAGTAAACCTTCTTATGCTCCGAAAACGCCCATAGTCAGCATCAAATAAACCATTTCCCTTTTTATTTTTTTTTAACTATTTCTGAAACCTGACGACTATGATGTGGTCTATTCACTATTGAACAGAGTAACAATTTTTTAGGGAGACAATTGCATTGTAAAATGCTCTTTCTTTCCATGTTTGTTATTCAATAGTGGCAACAAATGGAACATTTATTCTCAACTGTTTCAAGATTAAATTTAATTCGGATGATGTTTTTTCAGGTTAATTTAATATATACCATACACCGATACTCAGGAACTCTAGTAAGCACGTAGCTTTCTAGAATTATGAACAAAAGGAAAGAAAAAAAATGAACACATTAAGAAAAAATAAAACAAAACTTGCCACTACTACAGTATTTCTAATGTTAACAATCGCTATTTCGATGTTTGCTATTTCGACAACTGAAGCTCAAACAGTGCCAGTAACAAATACGCGTTCTTACATATACGTCGGTGTTTCCCCGATTACAGTTGGCGTTGGTCAGCAAGTAATTATAGTTACTTGGACTGCAGACATGCCTCCAGATGTAGGAGAAACAGCCGGCACAGTCGCTTCACCAAACGGCAGAGCCGCATGGAACAATCCAGCAATAGTGACAATCACAAAGCCTGATGGAACCAACGACACTCTATCAATGCCACGTACCGATCCAGTCGGTGCTACATGGATAAATTACACGCCAGAAACAGTAGGCACTTATGTTTTGCAAGCCTATTTCCCTGGAGAATGGAAAGACACCACTAACAGTTCAGGTGCAGTAATATCAAGAAGATATTATCAGCCTGATTACAGCTCGACAGCAAATCTGACAGTTCAGCAAGATGCAACACCTATTTGGTCAGAAACCCCTCTGACAACCGATTACTGGAATCGCCCCCTAAACAGTGCAAACCATGAGTGGTATGTACTAGCCGGAAACTGGCTGGGCGGTGCAGCTCAAAACTATCCTCAGGGTGCCGCAGGTCAAACCAGCAACTATGTTAATGGCGCAGGAACTGAAACATCTCACATATTGTGGACAAAGCAATACTACACTGGTGGCTTAATGGATGAGAACTACAGCACCATAGGCTACCAAACTGCTCACTACCAAGGTCTAAGCTGGACAGGAATAATACTTAACGGCAAAATTAACTTCACTCCACGCATGACTGCACATGGCACTCAAGGATGGGAACAACTTGATTTGTACACAGGCGAACAGCTATTCCTTGACTACAACCAAACCAATCCCGCATTTGGGCAAATCTACAACTATGAATCACCAAACCAACACGGCGGTTTCGCATACCTATGGAGAACCTCAGGCGTTACATTACCAGAGATTGTTCAAGTACCACGAGCGACACAATTTACCAACTTATCAGTAGTCCAGCAGGGCGCCTCAGTTACCATAAATAGGACAGCAACACCGACAAGCGCCGGCACAGTTTGGGAAATGCTTGACGGATTCACAGGAGAGACAATCACCTACATAGCCAATACAACACAAACAGAGACTAGACCTGGTCAAGTTAATGCCCAGGGACAACCCACCGCTATAACAACAGGCGCAACAGGAACAGCTGTCTACGGAACTGACGGAAGCATACTCCGCTACAACATAGTAAACCTTGGATCAACAGCATCACCCAAATACTATTTGCAAGTATGGAACACTTCAGCAGGAACCATGCCCTCAAGTCAACTTGGAACAGGCTTATGGCAATGGAGACCAGCAGGCGGAACTTTCGGTGGCGCAAACGCATACCTTGGCACACTCGCCTACAACTATGTACATGATGGACGCACCTTCTACTCGTTAAATGCTTCAATACCCAGCATACTAGGCACAAGAAACGCCGTATCAAACCAAACAGGCAGCATCTCAGTGATTAAACAAGACGAATACATGATTGTTTCATCGCTAGGATTTAACAATGGCACAAACACTGCACCAGGTTTCTACATGAAAATCAGCTTAGTACCGGGCCAGGAAGGTACGTTGTTAGCAAGCAAAGAATTTGTCCCTCCATCAATGGCAGACGGTGAAACAGTAAGCCTCACAGGAATCTATCCAGACGATGGCATGATACTCTTCCAAAAAGCAAGGACGACAGAACGATTCGGCTACAGCATGGACACAGGACAACTAGTTTGGACAAGCCAACCTGAAGTACAATTCCAATACTACGGCATGAGCCAAAACTACTACAACCACACATTGTACAGCTCAGGTTACGGCGGAGTTATCACCGCATACGACGTGAAGACTGGACAAGTACTATGGCAATACTATCCAGAAAGCATAAGCACAGAATCTGCTTACGGCGGAGTCTATCCAACCGCAGTTGTAATGATCAATGAAGGCAAACTCTACACAGTTTCAGGCGAACACTCCCCAACACAACCACTATTCCGTGGGCCCAACCTACGATGCTTAGATGCTTCTACAGGCAAAGAAATCTGGAAGATACTAGGATTCTTCGGCGGAATGTCACCATCATCGTCAAACATCATCATGGCTGACGGTGTATTAGTGGGTCTTAACTACTTTGACAACCAACTATACGCATTCGGAAAAGGCCCAAGCGGCACCACAGTCACGACACAAGATGACGCATCAACTCTAGGAAACAAAGTCACGATAAAAGGTACAGTCACTGACCAATCACCAGTTGGCAGACGCAACATCAACGATGTCCTACAAACCCCACTCAAAGACACTCCCGCAATATCTGATCAAGACATGACGGCTTGGATGGAATACCTGTTTATGCAACAGGCAAAGCCAACAAACGCTATGGGCGTCGACGTTAGCTTAAGCGCTATCGACCCTAACGGCAATTCAGTCCCAATCGGCACAACAACAAGTGACATAAACGGAAACTATGCAATCTCATACCAACCAGAGGTCCCAGGAACCTACCAGATAATAGCTAATTTCGCAGGCACCAAAGCATATGGCCCATCATCTGCAACAACATACTTGACTGTAGAAGATGCAACACAAACTACCGCTACACCATCACCATTGCCAGTATCTATCTCTGACACATACTTTGTTCCAGCAATCGCAGGCATAATAGTAGCCATCGCAATAGTCGGCGCGATACTTGCGCTACTCTTAATTAGAAAACGACCATAAAGAAGAGATTATAACCAATCTCTTTCCCTTTTTCATTTTCTTTTTTTAAAATGCAATTCAATTAAAACAAAACGCATTTACCCAGTTACATCGTGCTTTGCATAAACCGAATTACTTTTTTAGGGTGCTTTGCGGCGCTTAGGATTTTTTTAAGCGTTAATGCTGAATTTATCTGGTTGGCTCGCTTACATAACTCGATGAGCTCTTCTGCGTTGAAATCTTCTGTTTCGATTAGGGGTTCAGACGCCGCCAGCGCCTCATCACTGAAGCATTCCCTCAGATAGCCACCTTTCAGTGCTTGTTCATAGAGTTCTGTTCCATACACTGGCATGGCTATGCTAAAGTGAAAGCTCTCAGCCCCCAACCCACGCAGCCTGTAAGCATACTGGATGGTTTTCTCAATATCCTCTTTGGTTTCCCCGATGAGTCCGAGAACAAAAAAGAGTCCGACATGGATTCCTGCTTTTTTTGCCCAAACGATAGCTTGCTCCACATCTGTCAGCTTTAGATTCTTTTTAATGATTTCATCTACAACTCGTTGAACGCCAGACTCTGGGGCAAGACGTATTTTTTTGCATCCCGACGCCTCCATTTTCTTTAAAAGTGTTGGGCTTAATGTGTCAGCTCTGACTCCGTTTGGGGTGAACCATTCGATGTCAAACTTGTTTTGGACGATTAAGTCGCAGATGCATTCCATTCTTTTTCTGTCTAAACAGATGTTTTCGTCGCTGAAGTCAATCTGCTTTATGTTATAGGTGTCGACGAGCTGTTTTATTTCTGCGATTACATTTTCTGGGCTTCTGCTTCTCCACTGTTTACCCATGAGGGTGTGGACTGAACAGAAGACGCAGTTGTAGGGGCAGCCTCTGCTTGTAATCATTGTTGTCCAATGATGGCCAATTTCGCCTCTGAGCGGGTTCTCTTTTACGGCTGAGAAGTATTCTTCCATGGGTAGCAGGTGTCTTGCTGGGAATGGCATGGCATCTAAATCTTGTATGGGTGGTCTTGGAGGCGTGATTATTGGTTGCCCATCTTTCATGTAACCGATGCCCAATACCATCTTGAGTTTCCCCTCTTTCTCCTGTCCCAGCACATTGACTAGTTCTTCTGCGGTGTACTCTGGTTCACCAACTATCACAAAGTCTATGTTTGGATGCGAAAGACAATCGACGGGTCGGGCAGAAGGATGCAACCCACTCAAGATTGTGACAGTGTTTTCGTTAGTGTTCTTGGCTATTTCCGCCATCTCGTAAGCTGGTTTCCACCATCCTGAAAAAGGAATCGTAATCTGCACAACCTCAGGCGACCAATGTTTGAGTCTTGCAGCTATCTCTTCGTTCTTTAGTCCCTGCCGATACTTGTTTCCATCCACGTCTTGAAGAGTTTTCCAGCCCTCGTTTGCAGCATCGATAACATGTACTTCATGGTCTTTTTCCAAGACAGCCGCAACATACGCTATATCTAGCGGTTGAAGTATACTCGGCTTACCCCACAACCTGGGTTGAATACGCGGAGGATTAATCAAACAAACACGCATGCTATCTTCACACATTACTTTGGTTGCATACGAAGGGTTCTATCCGAATGCAGGATTTATAAATTTTGTAAAAATCAGCCGTTGCGTTTTTTCCCAGCAAGATACAGGTTTAACGTAAGCATTAATAGCGATTTGTAACGAATATTATCTTGGGAAAATGAAAATTGTCAGCTGACTTAGCTCTCATTAACGCCAACATACGAACTATGAACTCTCGGCAGAATGTTGCTCAAGGAGTAGCTATAACAAAGGGCAGAATCGTCAAAGTGGGTACAAATCAAGAAATAAATCAGCTGATTGGAAAGCGCACCAAAGTAATTAGCCTCGGGGGCAAAACAGTTGTTCCAGGTTTAATCGACACTCATATTCATGTGGCTGATTTTGGAAGATGTTTGATGTGGCTTGATCTCTCCAGTGCTGAATCAATCGGGGACGTGCAAACACTCCTCAAACAGAAGGCGAGGAAGATGCCGGCTGGGAAATGGATAGTTGGACGCGGCTGGAACGAAAGCCGCTTCAAAGAAAAACGACTCCTAACCCTTGGTGACCTTGATGAAGCTGCACCAGAGAACCCAGTTATTCTCTACCACGGAGCTTCCTATACGTGTGCCGCAAACACCAAAGCCATAGAAATTACCGGCGTAACCCGCCAAACAATGGCTCCATCAGGCGGATCTATAGACAAATCTGAGACGGGTGAGTTGACGGGGATTTTTCAGGGTAGCGCTACCAACTTGGTTTGGCAAGCAGTTGCAGAGCCAACCACTGAGGAACTTGCGGATGCGGCGGCTTTGGCGTGCCAAAACGTTGTGCAAGCAGGAATTACAAGTATTGACTGGATAATTCTCTCCGAAAACGAGCTTTCCCTAATCCACACACTCCATAAACAAGGTAAGCTTCCAGTCAGAGTTAACGTGATAGTGCCCTATGAATTCTTAAAAGGTGCACGCTGGTTTACGTCGAATGATCCTCTGCGACTGCGTTTGGGAAGCGTCATAATATTTGTCGACGGCTATTTAGATTCCAAAACTGCCGCACTCACAGAACCCTATAGCGATGACCAAAACAACAATGGCAAAATGTTGCTCAACCAGAATAAATTGGCTGTTTGGGTGGCAGAGGTTATAGCGTTGGGTCTTCAGCCAGTTATCCACGCGATGGGCGACATGGCAGTTGACTCAGCATTGAACGTAATAGAACATTCATCCAAAAAGGTTAGGTTCCGCATCGAGCAGGCAGCAGTCCTCAATGGAGGCCTAGTCAAGCGCCTTGGAGCCCAGGATATCGTCGTTTCAGTCCAGCCTAAAATGGTTCCCACAGAATTCACTGTATGGTCAGCCACCGAGCATTTAGGAGCGGAACGGGCAAAGTGGCTGCACCCACTCAAAACCCTGCTAAACGAAGGCATCAGAGTTGCTGGCGGCTCCGACTGCCCCATGGAACCCCTGAACCCGCTGCTGGGTATGCAAGAAGCTGTATTGAGAGAAAGTTATCCTGAGCAGCGATTAACAGTTGAGGAAGCCTTGCGTATGTACACGTTCGATGCTGCTTATTGTTCGGGCGAAGAAAATATTAAGGGCTCCGTCGAAGAGGGTAAACTTGCTGACCTTGCCATTCTCACTGCTGACCCAACAAATGTTCCCTCTGACAAAATTAAGGATATAAAAGTGGATTTGACCATAGTTGATGGGAAAGTAGTTTATTCTAAGCTTTAAGTTGTTTTCTTCTCCGTTTTGATTAGTTCAGCGATTACTCTCCAAACAAAAAACCCGACCGCACTTACTATGAACATTAAGATCGTGAAAGTGTCGGTTCTTATCCAAGGCAAAAGATGCGACACGGATAACGGTAGCCACTCGGGGTGAGTTAACTGGACAATTACGCCGTCTAGCCAAGCCAGTAACCCGAACAAAAACAAGACCTGACCAAACACCTTGACAATGACTATTAACTTATAGAAAATCGAACTCATGATTAATTTAAAACAACGGGAATTTAATAAAACTTGTTAGATGGCTCCAATTGTCTTTAGAAAACCCAGCTGCTAATGAATTTAACTAAATAGGCAGGAAGAATAACCTTACAACCACAATGACAACTACACATAAGAGTCCCCAAAGAACAATCGTAACATCTCTGATGCGTAACGCCCCTAAAATCTTGTCACCAGTCAAAGGTTCTTGCGCATCCCCCAGAATGTATTGCCCCGGCTTTTCCAGTTGAATTCGCAAAGCTCCTGCGACTGCTGCCATGGGCCAACCGTGGTTGCGGCTGGGAGTTTTTTTGTGGTCTCGGCGCGCCATTCTCCACGCGTTTCCCGCATCCATCTGCAGAATTGCCGCGGCAACAATCATAAGCAGAGCAGTAAGCCTTGTTGGAATATAATTAACGAAGTTGTCGAGGTTAGCGCTAAACCATCCCGTGTTAATGTGCTCTTTAGTTTTGAAGCCAACCATGCCGTCAAGGGTGTTTATGGCTCGAAAAGCAATCGCACCCGTTACCCCGAACAATGCGAAAGATATCATGGGTGAGAGTTTGAAGTCTATTAGGTTTTCTGACATGGATTCGATGACTGCGCTTCCCATTTGGGCGCCGTTTAGGTCTTTGGATTCTCGCCGTGAGAAGTGGCTGTATTTTTTTGCTTCAGGCAAGTCGGCTTCGTCTATGGCTTTGGCTGCGGCTTTTGCCCAGTCAGTTTCGAGTTTGATGCATATTGTCATTTTGAGCAGGATCATGCCAATGATTGCGTAGAAGAGGATGTTGAAGTAGAAGGGTAGCAAGGTGTAGATTGCCCAAAGCCCAATGAAAGTAGGCACTGTAAAAGCTGCTATCACAGTTAACCCCAGTAGAACGCCCAGGAACTTTTCGATTTTTGCGTTGGGGTTTTTGAAGTGCCGCTCAATTTTTTTGGTAAAGTTGCCCATAAGCACCGTGGGGTGCAACTTGAAAACCCATCTGTCGGGGTTGTTGGGTGAGGGGTCGCCAAGAACCAAATCTAACAAGATGGCCAAAACCAACATGACTATGGCAATTCCTACGGTTAGCAGGTTTAGTTGCAATACTTACCCAACGGTTCGAAATAGTTTAAGTAAACAGTTAATATCGATTACGGTAAACCCTAAAATTGAATAACCTGCAAAAAAGGCGATGCCTCCAATTTGAAGAGAGGTTTTTTAATCGCCTAATATTTTTCTTTTCTTAGCTATCTGTTGCGTTTGGTTTTTAAGAGCAAACATGCTAAGATGCATTCGGGTGTTGGCTTGGAGCCTGAGGAAGAACTCAACGCAACGACATTTCAAACTTATCTGTACCTAGTCAAACTTGGAAAACCCGCTGGACCCCGAGATGTGATGCGCGGCGCAAACCTGAGTAGCCCAAGTGTCGCCTACCGAAACCTCCAAAAACTCACCGATCTCGGACTTGTCGTTAAAGATTCATACGGCAACTACGTAGTTAAGGAAAAGATGGGCGTGAAAGGTTACGTTTGGTTTGGAAAATCTCTGATTCCCAGCTTTGCAGTGTTCGGTTTCATCTTTGTCGGCGTTTTAATCGGTGAAATCGCCGTGTTGATTCCTCATCTGCTGGTAGGCGCTCCCATCCAGGAATCCTTCTGGCTTTTAGCTTTGGTGACGATTGTTTCTGCAGCGCTTTTTCTGTTGGAAGCCTTGCGGTTTAGGAAAAAAGCAACTTTCTAACAACTTTAGCCTGTTTTCGGCGCTGACTCGTCATGCTAAGATAATCGGTCAAAGCATTTTTTGTTAAGATCGGCAAGTTAACAAAAGGTTTATAGCAACTTCATTTGCCTATTTCCAAAGAGAGGGGTTTAGAATGAAACTTGTCGTTCATTGGAGCGGGGGCAAAGAATGCTGTTTAGCTTATCACAAAGTTATAGCGCAAGGACACCAAGTTGCCTGTCTGCTCAGCTTCGAGTACCAAAGACCCTACATTTTCCACAGCTTCGACGTCATGCAGCTCCAATCCAAAACCTTAGGAACTCCCCTCAAAGTTGTTCGAATCAAAAAAGCCTACGAAGACATCTTGGGCGCCCTAACCAAACTCAAGCAGGAGCAGGGCATCGAGGGCATCGTTACGGGCGACATAGCTGGAGCAGGCTGCGCCCTTGTTCATTCAAGCTACTACGAGAGCATGGCAAAACAGCTGAACCTTGCATTTCTTATGCCGAATGTAAGCGCCGACGGCGACACCTATGGTGTCCTCAAAGAAGTCATCGATGGCGGCTTAAGACCCATGCTGAACTGTATCAACACGAACTTTTTTGGGGAAGAATGGCTTGGAAAAAAAATCGACTCAGAATCCATCAAAGAACTCAAAGAGTTAGCTGGCGCAAAAGGCATAGATGTATCCAGCGAAGATGGCCAAGGCTATCACAGCACAGTAGTGGAAGCGCCGCTTTTCAAAGAATCCATCGAAATTGGCAAGTTCAAAGCAAAAAAGAAGGATGAAAAATCAAAGAATTGGAAGCGGAAATGGCTTTACATGGATATTAAAGAATGCTATCTAAAGCCAAAACAACCTACAAAGTAAATATCAATTTTTTTTGCGTCAATTCTGAAAAGTAAGGCGTTGCATAAAAAATAAACAGTTTTGCATAAAGTAAATGAACCCCAAGGCATAAACTCTACGTGTTTCGGGGAAGAAGATGAAAACTCGCATTACTCTCGTGAATCCACCTTACCCTGCTGGTTCCCATCAGCATCCACCATTCATGCCCTTAGGCATAGGATACTTGGGTGCGGTGTTAGAAAAGAATCATTTTGAAGTTAAGGTTATTGACTGTCAGGCACAAAAAATTAGTCATGACCAGTTCAAAGAAGTAATCGCCAAGTACAAACCAGACATCGTTGGCGTCACATGCACGACCTTGACCTACAAATCTGCGCTAAAAATTGTAAAATCAGCGAAAGAAGCCCTGCCAAACTGCATAACTGCCGTTGGCGGTCCACACGTTACGTTCTGGGATGACAAGGCATTGCAAGAAGCGCCTTCCTTAGACGTAATTATTAGAAGAGAGGGCGAAGAAACCATGTTGGAACTGGCTCAAAGAGTCGAAAAAAACCAGCCTCTCTTTGACCTTCCAGGCACCACCTGCAGGAAAGGCAATGGAATAGTCAAAAACGCAGACAGACCTTTCCTAGAAAACCTCGACAGCCTACCATTCCCCGCCCTTCACCTATGGGAAAAACTGGGAGAACTTCGTAAATACGGAACCATACCGTATCCCGTCATGACAAGCCGCGGATGCGTGTTCTGGTGTAATTTCTGCACTGCAGTTCGAATGTTCGGCAGAAAATATCGTATGCGTACACCCAAAAACGTCGTGGACGAACTCGAATACCTCCACAAAAACTACAAAGCAAACCAATTCACCTTCTACGACGATGCTTTCACCGTGGACCAAGCGAGAACCGCCGAAATCTGCGACGAAATCCACCGCAGGGGACTCAAAATCAAATGGGACTGCGAAACCCGCGTTGACATGGTAAGCAAAGCACTCCTTGTCAAGATGCGTGAAGCTGGATGCATCGCTGTTTGGTTTGGCGTGGAATCAGGCTCTTTGAAACAGTTAACAAGCATGGGCAAAGGCTTCTCGCTTACACAAACCAGACGCGCCTTCAAATGGGCAAAAGAAGCAGGGCTCATGACCGTTGCAGGCGTAATCTTAGGTTTCCCTGGCGAAACCAAAGATAGTGCTTGGGAAACAATCCGATTTGTCAAGGAACTTAACCCTAACGACGTCGGCTTCTACATCGCCACACCCTACCCTGGAACACCCATGTACGAAGAAGTCAAAGCCAACGGCTCACTAAAAATAACAGACTTCGATAGGTACGACACCGCCACCCCAACCTTTGAAATTCCAAACATGACCATGCAGGAACTTGTACAGATACGTGAACAGGCATTCCAAAGCTTCTACCTCAGCCCAAGATACTTCATCAGCGCAATCGGCATGTTCAAGAAAGGCAAAATGTGGGGTTTAGGTGCTACAAGGCTTATAATGGCACACTTCCGAAGAGCATTGATGGCTAAACTAACAAGCCCCGTTGCGTAACCCTTTCATGGAGAAAGCAAACTTGATACTTCTAATGACCACTATGCTTCCCGAGAAGTCTCCTTGGGGTATGGCGGGAAAACTTGCTCCATTAGGTTTAGCCTACGTTGCGGCGGCTCTGGAAAAGAGCGGTTTCTCAGTTGAGATTTACGATAATTATCTTTTGGGTCAACCTATTGAAGTGGTTAAAGCAGAAATTAAAAAGCGGCAACCGGAAATTGTGGGTATAACTTGCAGTAGCTTGACTTATTCGCGGTGCGTCGAGATGGCTAAAGCTGTCAAAGAAGCATGTTCCTTTTGCAAGATTGTGGTAGGCGGTCCACACGCTTCTTACATGCCTGAAACACTGCTTCAACACAGCGAAATTGACTTTGTAGTTGTTGGTGAAGGCGAATCAGCGATGGTGAAGCTTGCAGCCAGCATTCAAAAGGGAGACCCGATAGCTGTTTCTGCTGCTATTCCCGGGGTAGCATGCAAAATCTCCGGCGAAATCGCCAAGACTCAGCAACAGTTCATCGGCGACTTAGATATTATCCCCTTCCCAGCGCGTCATCTGTTGCCCCTGAAGATGTATGACCGCGTCTTGCCCTACATTGATGCTAAACCCGTCGACACAATGAGCATCCTACGTGGTTGCCCATATCAATGCGCCTACTGTGAAACCCGGGAGCTCTGGGGAACCAGTTGCCGAGCCTTCTCGCCTCAACGCGTCATTGACGAAATCAAAAGCATGGTTGAAAACTACGGTACAAGAGGAATCTACTTTGTTGGGGACAACTTCACCATAAACAAAAACCGCACCATCGCGCTTTGCCGCAAAATCAAGGAAAACAAACTTGACCTTAAATGGACCTGCGAAACCCGCGCCGACCTAGTAAACAAAGAAGTACTCTACGACATGAAATCGGCAGGGTGCCAAACAATCTTTTTCGGCACCGAATCTGGGTCAGAGCGAATTCAACAGAAGCTTGGCAAGAACATAGACCTCCAAGAAGTTAAACAAACCTTCGAGCTTACTCGTCAGGTTGGAATCAGAACAGCTACCTCATTCATGCTGGGAATTCCTGGCGAAACCGTTGAGGACATGCAAGCCACCTTCAAGTATGCCAAAAGCCTAAACGCCGACGTCTGCATGTTCAACATCTACATTGCCTGTCCAGGAAGCAAACTATATGACGAAGTCATAAGAGAGCACCTCTACGACCAAATGGACAACTATCTTGCCCGCGTCAAAACCCCTGATTTTGACTATGATATGCTTGTTAAAATTCAGAGGGAGTTTCAGGGAAGTTTTCGCAAATCCATGGCTTCCAACCTCATTCGAGTGATTAGACAGGAGGGCGTTGGGTCCGCAATCAAGAAGGGCTCAAAACTAATCTTTCGTTAAAAAGGGACTTCGAGGAATTTGAGGATTTCCACATAAGCTTTAGGCGCCATCTTTGAGTCAGTCACGTTTTTAACCAGCATGCGTCCGCCATCAAAGAGGCTGACTTCCATCTTCATAAACTCAAAAATCACTAGCATCGGCGCTTTCACGCGAATTTTTATTTTCTGCTTCCTAATTTTCTCGCATACTTGCTCCATGCTGAATTTGACTTGGGGGGTTGGAGTTATGTCGGCTGTTGTGCCGCCGCAGATCCAAACGATGTTTAGCGTTAGGTTGCCCACGGTTTGTTTTTCTTGTGACGTTTGGTTCACTCCAGCTTGTATGTTTAGGCGTAAATTTGCCTAATCAACATTGCGATAAAACACGGAAATTGGATTCTAGTGATATTCAATGCATTGTGGCTTCGGGGCCATTTTTACTTTCGTTTGATTGTTGATATGGAAGGTAGCCATTCACAACTATGAAGGACAAACTTTTCCCAGAGAATTGATGTTTTTCTTCTTCTCGTCAATGCCCAACAAACAGTATATAGATTTGAATTCTAAATCGTGCTTTCTAAGTGACTGCCTTTTCTTCTTTGGGTTTGAGAACTGCCTCTTCGATATCCATGTAAAGGAAATCGCCCTCTCGGAACGGTGAGCCGCCAAAATCAACCACCTTGCTCTTCTTGGAAAACTTGGTTAATTCGACTCGTTGCTTAAACAGCGGCGCATCAAGGGTTGTGGAGTGGTATTCTCCTGGTTCGCCTGACACGTCGATGCCTTTGCCGGCTGGACCTACGAGCGGCTGCATGTCTTCGATGCATTTCCCATCGATTTGGCGTCCCAGCCACTCTGGAGTGAAGTATCTTTGGTCAATGCAGCTCATGATGGCCTTTACGCCTGCATTCTGTTCCATTTCCATAATTCTCTTACGGCGTCGGTTGCCCGGAATAAGGTTGAGTGGGCGGTCCCAAAGAGGCATCACAAGCTGAACGCCCAATTTTTTGCAAGCATCTTTCCAAACACGACGATGGTGGACGTTGTCGATGTCTCCTGTGACGATGGCTTGTGCGTTTTCTTCTTTGTGGAGCCGTTCAAGGGTTCCCATTATGTCGTCATAGCGGTTGTCGGTGATTTTCACAAATTGGTGGGGCATGCCCAATGCTTTGACTTGTTGTTCTATTACTTTGAAACTGTGGAAAACATAGGGTTCCATGTAAATGTATGTGACTAGGCATGCGACTTCATGGCCTTGCTCGACGACTTTGTGCAGTGCGGTGCAACAGTCTTTTCCTCCGCTCCAGTGGACAACCACTTTCATTCAAATTCAACATCCAAAGTACAGTTCGCTAAGTTTTATGTTAGATAAACATGTGAACTTATTAAGCGTTTACGAAAACCTTGCTTGGTGAATGTTTAGGTTGATTTCTCCAGATCTGAAATTTAGAAAGGAAAAAAGTGAGAAATCAGCCCTTAGTTCAGACAGTTGGTTAGCCGCCTTGTTATCTAGTGCATTATTTTAATTGTCTTTTGGTTTTTAACGGAAAGCTACATATGTTTGCTTCAGAATGAATGTTTTAACTTAAAATCAAGGGCATAAACACTTGTCTTCCACAGAAAACCTCCAGGAAAGTATACATCAAGCCAACGTAACCGTCCACCGGTTTGAAGCAAAATACTACGAGGCAATCCATCCAGAAGTATACAGCAAAAAAGAACAAAAACGAATAATCTCCACCTTAAAAACCGCAGACCAATTAATAACGGATAACCAAAATAGAGCTCTTGATTTTGGAGCAGGGACAGGAAACTTAACTGGCAAACTTCTTGGCATCGGCTACAACGTTACAGCTATCGATATTTCCGCTGAAATGTGCGCCATTTTGAAAAACAAGTTTCAAAAAGAAATAGCAGAAAAAAAATTAGTCGTTATCAACTCGCCAATAGAAGCCGTCGACCTTAAAGCAGGCGAATTCGATTTAATCGCTTGTTACTCAGTCCTGCACCATCTACCCGATTACATAGATACCCTTCAGAGGCTTTCAGGATTCCTAAAAAAAGGCGGCGTTGCATACATCGACCACGAGGCTTCGCCATTTTACTGGAAAGACGAACCAAACCCAATAGCGAACATCATAAAACTTTTCTATTTTCACTCCAACCCCATCCTAAATATCTTGTATTTCCAGATGGTAGGGTTAAAACTTCCCTCAATCGATTATACTCTGTCGGATTATTGGCACAAAAAAGAACATCCACTAGACCATAATATTGTAAGGGCTTTTTTCAAAAAAAACTTTGAACAGTCCAAGCGGGTAGACTATTACCAACATGCAACTTGGATAGGAAACCCACTTTTTTACCTTTATAAAATTACTTGCAAGCCAGAAATGAGTTATTGGATAGCCAAAAAATAGTGCCTCTCAGGTTATTGGAAATCCAACTTTGCTTTCTTTAACATGGTTGCAATAGGAAGTTGGTAGGGACATTTTAACTCACACTCGCCGCATAAAGTGCAATTATCAACCCCAACATCCAATCCTCTGTAGAGTTTCTTAGCCCAAACCTTTAACCCATAAACCTCAAAGAGCGTATGGAATCGGAGTATCGCCGCTATGTTGATATTCTGTGGGCAGGTTAGACATTGTCCGCAGTCTCTGCAGTAACTTTTCCCAAGGTTAAAGCCGAATTTTTCTTGTTCTTCTAAGGCTAGTCCGCTGTATTGTTCTCCAGATTTAGCTGCGGTTTCCACTTCATAGATGGATTTTAACCCTGGAATAACAGTTGCCACGTCCTGCGATAGCACATATTTCAATGCACTGTTAACCCTTTCATCGCTGCTTTCTCCAAGTAGGGCTTTGAGTTCTGGCTCATCTGAAAGCAAGGATAGTGAAGGATTGTAGAGGCAGGTGATTAAAGTGGAGGTTTTAGCTGACAATGGCTTCATCGCAATGACACCTACGTCATTCGTTTTTGCAACCGGCAATAGTTCCTCCAAAGCCTGCCTAGTCAAAACGTTTAGCGGAACCAAAACCGAATCAAACTCACCCGACTCCACCGCTTTAACCAAAACCCGCGGCTTATGCCCAGTGATACCGATGAAATCCACCAACCCTTGCTTGCGTGCTTCTTTGCAAGTTTGCAGCGAACCATCCGCTCCCATGGCTTTATCCAGGGTTTTTTCGTCGTCGATTCCATGAAGTTGAATGATGTCTACTCGGTCAGTGCTAAGCCGTTTTAGGCTGCATCTGAAGTCTTCAAGGGACTCCTTTTTTGTTCGGGACCCCGTTTTGGTGGCGATGACGCATTTTTCTCTGACGTCTTGAAGGGCAGCACCGATTTTTTCTTCACTGTCGCCGTCTAGTTTAGCAGTGTCAAAGTAGGTGATCCCAAGTTCAAAGGCTCTCCTAACAACCTGTACTGCATTAGTTGTTGTTAATTCAGAAATCCATGTTCCACCAAACCCAATAGTTGAGACCTGAAGATTTGTTCTACCCAACCTTCTTTTCTGCAAAGCAGTCATCAAACGCCATTGTTGAGGATTTGTTTTATTTTTTCCACGAGTATTTGGTTGTCTTTGATTGACCTGATTGTTACTCTAAAGTAGTGATCGTCTAATCCCATGAAAGTGCAACAGTCGCGAATTAAGATTCGTTCTTTCGCCAAAAGTTCTTTTAGCATTGTGGATGTGATTTTGCTGTTTTGTATTTTTACGAGTAGGAAGTTTGTTACGGATGGGTAGACTTGTAAGCCTGGAATTTGGCTGAGGCTTTGGGCGAGTTCTTGGCGGTTTTTAGCGATTGTCTCTTTGGTGTTCTGTATGAATTGGGCGTCATTTATAGCTGCCATCGTGACTTGGCATGCTAATCCGTTGATGCTCCACGGAAGCCGCATAGTTTCAAGCTTGTCAATAAGGGTTCCTGCAGCTAAGGCGTAGCCGAAGCGGATGCCCGCCATGCCATAGAATTTGGTGACAGAACGAATAACAAAAAGATTCTCGTAGTCCTTGACCATGCCCGCTAAAGTGTTTTCCAAACTTTGGCCGGCAAACTCGATATAATTTTCGTCAACGCTAAAAATGATGTCTTTCCTGTTGCAGAACTCCACGAGGTTTAACAGTTCTTTTTTGCTGTAGAGTTTACCTGAGGGGCTGTGGGGATTGCATAAGCACATGATTTTTGTATCGTCGGTGACTGCTTTCTTGATTTTGTCCAAATCCAACGAAAAGTCCTCTGGCAACTGGACAAAAATGGGTTCACCACTCACTCGCAGGGTCGCTTTCTCATATTCCGAGAATGACGGCACAGGAATTACTGCTTTGTGTCCACGAGGGAGAATCTCCGTTATCATGTAGATGAGTTCGATGGAGCCGTTACCCAAGAGGATGTTTTCTTCTTTTATTCCGCAGCCTACGTACTTGGCGATTTCCTCTTTGAATTCGACTGGGTTTGGGTCTGGATAGAACTTGATTAACCGAGCATTCTGCTTTACTGCTTCGACGGCTTTGGGTGAGGGTCCGAGGAAGTTTATGGGTCCGCTGAATTCGAGGACGTCTTCGAGGGGTATGTTGTATTTTCTGCTAAAGCCCCAGATGTCTCCGCCGTGGCTAACGAACCTGCGTTTTTTACAGTTGCTTGACAAGTTTTTGCTCCTCCATCAGCCTTACCATTTCTTTTTCCACTTGTAAGTGTGCCTTAAAGTGAGCGTTATAAAGGTTAACAACCTTGTAGAGCCAATAGATTACCCCAACGCCCAACGTAACTAAAGTTATCAAAGCATAGGTTTTTATGGGTATCGTCTGCGGCATAAAAACTTGCTCTGGCAAAGTAGCCGCAAGAAAAGCATCTTGTCTCTGTTCATGAACCACTAAATCTCTGGATAACAAGTAAACGATGATAAAGACTGGCACGACAAGGATTATGCTGGCTGCCCATGCCTTCGCGTTCATGGGTTTGAACTGCTCGTTTGTTGTTGGCTGATCTTTTCCCTGTTTCTTTGAATAAGCCGCAACCTTCTCCTCAAACTCTGCTTCGTTGCGTAAATGCCTGTTTCTGCCGTCAACCAGCCGATAGAACATCGGGAAAAACGCAATGCCGAAAGTGACGACTGCACCTAGAAACCACATGGAAAACCAAACCTTGCGGTCGCCTTCAACATTAACTTTGAGGTTAGTCTCCATTTTGTCATCAAACTTTCCGTTTAGTAGCTAACAAGGTTGGCGTAGCCAAACTTTATAAGCTCTTCCTTTGGCTTCTTAAATAAAATGAGCCGACGCCAAATGCTGCTTTCCGTCATAATTCCCGTGTTCAACGAGGAATTAACTGTAGGCAACGTTATTGACCGTGTAAGAGCAGCGTTGGAGAAAATCGGTTTGCAATATGAGATTATTGTCGTGGACGATCATTCCCGTGATAGATCAGTAGAAGTGGCCAGGGAACATAACAGCAGACTCTACAGCCTAAAACAGCACATGGGTAAAGGTTATGTTCTCCGAGCAGGGTTCGCCAAAGCTAAAGGCGACATCGTAATCACCATAGACTCTGATGGATCACATTGCCCCGAAGAACTCCGAGAAGTTTTGGCGCCCATTCTCCAAGACAAAGCTGACTTAGTGATAGGTTCGCGTTACATGAACCACAAGAAGGTAGCAGCGAGAAAACTCAACGCCTTCGGAGTAAGAATCTTCAACTACCTCATCGAGCTATTCACAGGAGTCGCAATAACCGATTCCCAATCAGGCTACCGCGCCATGAAACAAACTGTTTTAGAAAAACAAAAGTTGTACGCCCGCGAATACGAAATAGAGTCTGAAATGCTGGTTAAAACCGCTAAGGCAGGCTTTCGAGTGGCAGAGGTACCCATAAGTTTTGAACAACGTACCTATGGACACAGCGGTGTTGACCCAATCTGGGATGGTTCAAAGATTCTCTTCTCCATAATGCTGGCTCGCTTCAGGGGATAGCAAAATGGCTGAAAACGCATCCTTCAAGGTTTCAATCATCGTTGCAGCCTACGACAGCCAAGACACCATCGAAGAATGCCTCAAATCGATTCTGGCACAGAATTATCCCAAAGGCTTCTTTGAAGTCATAGTTATGGATGGCGGTAGCAAAGACGACACCGTTAAGATCTCCCAGCAATTCCCAATCAAAGTGGTCTCCATACGCCTCAATGCGCCAGCAGCTTACAACTACGCCATGAAAATCGCGTCTTTTCCCATCTTAGGCTTCATCGACGCAGATGCTAAAGTGGAGGTTGAATGGCTGAACAAACTCATACCCCGCTTAGCCGAAGCCAAAGTGGCAGGAGTCAGCGGAAGCATTGAAACATGGAACCGCGACAACCCTTGGGCAAGAAGTATCGGGTATGAACTTAAAAACCGCTACCGACGCATAGGAAAATACACGAGGCGCATCGCCACCATGAATTTGTTGCTCAAAAAAGCCATCATTGAAGCAGTAGGCGGATGGGACGAAAAACTGCCCAGCCAATACGACACCGACTTCGGCTTTCGCATGGCCTCCAAAGGCTACAAAATCGCCTACGAACCCAGTGCGGTCTGCTATCATTTCAACCGTCCCACCCTAAAAGCGTACTATAGGCAGCAACTCCAGTACGGCAAGAACACGCTCAAACTCTACTTTAAGCACGGGCATTTGGCAAAGGGTGACGAGATCACCGACTTGGGTATGAACATCCAGCCCATTTTGTTGTTGGGAATTGTTGCGTTTTTCTTTTTGGGATTGGTGACGCCGCTTCGGTTGCTATGGATTGGGTCGGCCTTAATTTTTTTGGCGATGCTACTTTACTTTGTTTATTCCGCTTTGAAGATAGCTGTGAAGTTCCATGACCGCTCCGCAATGCGGTTGGTAGCGCTCTACTTTGTGAGAGCCGGCGCATGGTTTAACGGCGCCATAATAACAACGGCAAAGTACCTAGTAGGAAGGAACAAGTAATGGCGCATAAAGTCTGCTTCATATCCCCCGAATATTGGCCGCTGACTGGTGGAACAGGCGCCTACGTGTACTATCTCAGCAATGAACTGATAAAAAACGGCTACAAAATCTTTGTCGTAACAGGCTCCAACCAAGCCCAAGACATACAAGTCAACCCCCAACTCAACGTGTCTTTCCTAAAAATCCCCAAAATGCCCATCGTAAAATCTTTTATGCTAGCCGCTGCCAGCAACCGCAAACTCAATAGCAGCCAAAACACCTCCAACGTTGACATCACCCATCCCCAATTGCCCCTAACACCCAACTTTGCAGTGCCTCCCACCTTTGGTAAAGCACTTGTCTGCACCGTCCACTCCACATGGAAAGGCGAAGCCGAAGCCATCCGCGGAGAACCTTATACCCGATTAAATGCGAACGAGAAGTTTTTGGTAAGTTTTAACTGGTTTTTGCGGTTTTTTGAGGAAGGTATGTTGCATAGGGCTCGAAGAATCATCGCCGTCAGCCATTTCACCAAGTGGGAACTCACGAACTACTACAAGATTCCCTCAAGTAAGATTCGGGTTATCCACAACGGTGTGGACATCAAAAAATTCCAGCCCTCAGCCGATAAACGTAGGGTCAAGATGGAGCTTGGGTTTAACCCCGATGACTTGGCCATCGTTTCCGTCGGCAGACTGTATGCGCGTAAGGGTTTGTTTACCCTTATCGAAAGCATGCCCGCCGTCATCAAATGTTTTCCAACCGCTAAATTCATCATTTCAGGCAAAGGGCAAAGCGACGAAATGCACAAACTTATTGCCCACGCAGAAAAACTCGGCGTAAAAAACAGCATAATTTTCACAGGATACTACCCAGACAAGAAGCTGCCCATGCTCTACCAAGCCGCCGATGTCTTCGCATTCTCCACCTTCTACGAACACCATCCCTTCGCAGTACTGGAAGCGCTCGCCACAGGCTTGCCCGTTGTCACAACAACCGTGGGCGGCATTCCCGAAACCATCGAAAACGGCAATAACGGTTTCCTGGTTGAACCTTTCAATTCCAGAGCTTTCAGTGAAAAAATCCTTTATTTGCTTGAGCATCCCGTCTTTGCAGCCGAAATGGGTGCACAGGCGCGGAAAACAATTGTGGAAAAGTATGACTGGCGTATTGTCGTTAAGGATGCTATGAAAGTGTATGATGACGTGTTGAGTTAGCCGATTTCTACTGGTTTGCCCCGATACGCTACGGTTACCTTTTGGAAAAGCCTGACGATGTTCTAGGGAGCAAAAAAGCATTTTTGTTAGGTATTCATGTTGGTAAATCATCATTTGCGCCTTCACGGGTAAGTCTATTCGTGGCGGCTCAAACCTGTGCTCAACTTTGCTTATCGGTAATCCTTCAATTTGGATCTCTTCTTCATGCATGCCTGTTTTATTGGCGATGTAGTTGAGGTAGGTTTCTTTCCAATTGAGCATCATAATCTTGGCGGCTGTTATGTCTAAAGCCAACGCATCGTCGCCCGTCAGCATCAGCCCCATCTTAACGGGTTTGCCTTTAGTAGGTCCGTTGCCTTCGATACCTGTTCGGGCATCCATAATAGTTAATTGAGGTTTAAAAAGCGTGAAAAGTCGGTACATGACTTCTGGCAGGTAGGGGTGGAGGTAAATGCGTTTATTGCTGGGAACACAGCCGAAGAGGTTCTTGATAGCGCCGCTGTAAGCCATGAACTCGTGGGTTTTCATCAAAGGCAAATCCACGACGGCATCTGAATCGAGGATGGTTTTGGGCAGAAAAAGACGCTTGAGTGGACAGCTGTCTGGGAATTTTACTTCGACCAGTTTGTCTTCTGAGAGGTTTATGACGGTGCCGCCTGCCGCTTTGACAGCAGCTTCCGCGCCGGTTTTGTCGAAGGCTGTCCAGCACGGGTAATTGAAGCCGTTAGACTCGCCCACGATGACTTCACTGTTGTTGTCCCGCAATAGGCCAACAAGTTGCCTCATCAACTCGGGGTTGGTTACAACTCCTGGCAGATATTCCGGGTGGCTTAAGTTTGGTTTGACGAAAATCTTTTTCTTGCCATGCAATCCCGAGTTTGAAACAGCTTCTTTTATGATGTCGCTTATGTCCTCTTTGGCTCGAAAGATTTTGACTGTCTTCGATAAGGAATTAGGCATTTTTTGTATTTTTCACTCCCTGAAGACATCCTGGGTCGCCGTTGAGCATATCACCGTTGTGGTAAGCTGCCGAGCGTGCCCTACAGCCGCCACAGATAAACTTGTAATCGCATTTGCCGCATGAGCCTTTGAGGTTGGCTCTGTTGCGGAACGATTTGAAGAGGGGTGCGTTTAGCCAGAGGTCCTCGAATTTTTCTGTTTTTAGGTTCCCAACGTTTACGGGCAAAAAGACGCATGGGTGAACATCGCCTTGAGGAGACAACGAACAGTAAAGCCTTCCTGCACCGCAGCCCCCAATAAAATCCGCCAAGGGCACGGCTTTTTTGGTTACTCTTACGGTTTGCATGTGTGCCATGGACATGGTGACTTCGCTTGTACCAGCGGGACCTTGACATTGCAAAGCTACACGCGCCAATTGGGGTGCAGTTGCGAGGATTGTAGTTTTGCAGCCTGCTGACATTCGATTAAGTAAGTATTGCATGACTTCTTCCCGTTCTTGAGGCGAGAGGTCCTGGTCAAAATGCGCTTTACCCCGACCAGTGGGAATAAAATTGAAGTAAGTGAACCGCTCCGCATGGATTTCCTCTGCCAAATCTATGATAGCGGGCAATTCTGCCATGTTGTTTTTGCCAACAGTTGTGGCGATGCAGACGCATAAGTCGGCTTCAACGCAGTTTTTAAGGCCTGCAACTGCTTTATCGAACGTTCCTGGGACGCCTCGGAAGTCGTCGTGAGTTTTGGCGGTGGCTCCGTCGATGCTGACGTCGAGGTAGTTAACTTTAGCTTGTTTGAGTTTCTGCACGTTCTCTTTTGTGAGCAGGGTTCCATTTGAAGCTACTGACACGTAGAGTCCACGGTCAGCTGCGTGTCGTGCAACTTCAAAGAAGTCTTTCCGGGTTAAGGGTTCGCCGCCGCTAAACGCCAACGCTGTAACACCTGCATCGGCGAGTTGGTCAACAACCGCCAAAGCTTGAAATGTTGATAATTCTTCTTCTTTGACAGCGCCGCTGTTGGAGTAGCAGTGTTTACAGCTCAGGTTGCATTTATGAGTGAAATCCCAAACTACTAGAAACGGCGCATAGAGCGACATGGGCTTTTTTATGCCCAAGTAAGCAAAAGACTTCGTCAGGTTAAGTACCGCTCTTCTAGCATATGGGTCGGTTAAGAGGTTCTCAACTTTTGCCCGTTTAAAGCCAAGACCTCTTCGCAGAAATTCAACCCAAAAACCAATAACCTGCGAATACAAACCGCTGCACCTGTCGCATTTGACGTCGGTTTTGCCCGCGTAATCGTCGAGCGCTGCTTCAAGCACCGTTCTGCCGCATTTGCCGCATTTTTTTAAGGACATATGGAGCATTTTTTTGGTCATGGGCATAGTTATGACTGCGTTCCAGAAACTGTCGTGGCTAAGGATGCTCATTGTGGTTTCTCCAAGCGGTCTCGGTAGTTAATTGGATGCGTAGGATGTTAAATATTTCTCTAAAAACCAAAATTAACCTGCAAGACAAAGACTTGCTCTTTCAGGCACACCATATCTCGTCAATCATAAAGCTAATAAGCGGTTGCCGACAAATTCCTCGATAGTCCAAAGTGCCCAAATGAAAAACAAATTAGTACTAACGGGTTTCATATTTGCTGTTTTGTTATCGGTAATGGTTGTAGGTGTAGCTCAAGCCAACCCTTTGCCGGCGTCGATGGTAATTGTTCATTCTCCCAAAAACGATGAAATCTACTCTTCAAGCACGGTTCAACTTAATTTTACTCCCCATTAACGTAGATGACAAGAACTTTACTTCATTTAGCTATGTCCTCGACGGTCAATCGCCAGTAGCAACCAACGGAACTGCAACCCTAGCCAATTTGCCGCCTGGCCAGCACTCCTTAACAATCTACTATTCCTACGATATCCACTGCTTTAGCAGAACTTATGAGTTTCTCAACAGAACTTATGAATATAAAGACCAGATTGCCAACGTCGTTTACTTCACCACACAATACTCAATCCCCTGGATAACATTTACAGTAATAACTATCAGTGCCGCAACGATAATTCCTTCGATGCTGTTTTTTAAGCGCAGACAAATAAAGGCGAGACTTATGCGTAAAAAAACTGGTGTTTTCTGGCTGGGAACATTTTTCTTTGTTTCAGGGTCTGTAGTATTAGTACCGTTTGCTTGGAAAGCGACAACGGATTCCCTGTTTCCATATTGGCCAAGAGGCGTGGAAATTTCTCTGTCCTTTTATTTTCCTTTTGTTGGTGCGTTAATCTTCGTTGTAGGTGCAGGTTTGGTCATGATGTGGATTGGCACTCGCAATGGACAAAGTCTTGGGAAAGCAAGCGACGAAAGAAAATATCTTTTTGGATAAACCCCACGGCGGTAGACTTTTTGCTAGCAATAATGGTTTTCTGCATTTGTCTGTAGAAGACCAACATCGCCCAACATCACTATCTTATCTATCTTTATTCTTGGGTTTGGAGAGTAAGCTTTGGGAAAAATTTATATCTCAAGGTTTGATTGTTCCGTTTAGAATCTAATAACTCATAAAGGAAATATTTGGTGAAAAATATGTCTCAAGGCGGAGGAAACATTCCAATTCTCGTATTAAAAGAAGGCACAGGCCGCTCAAGTGGCCGCGAAGCACAAAAAAACAACATCATGGCTGCAAAAATAGTTGCTGAGTCCGTGAAATCCACACTCGGTCCATGTGGAATGGATAAAATGCTCGTCAGCAGCATGGGTGACGTTGCTATAACCAACGACGGTGCAACTATCATGAAAGAACTTGATGTTCAGCATCCAGCGGCAAAAATGCTCGTCGAAGTCGCAAAAGCACAAGATAACGAAGTTGGTGACGGAACAACCACGGCAGTCATCTTAGCTGGAGAATTACTTGCAAAAGCCGAAAGCTTACTCGACAAGAACATCCATCCAACGGTCATAATTGAAGGGTACAAGAAAGCCAGCGAAGAAGCACAGAGAATTCTCGACAAAATAGCTATACCTATAGCTTTTGAGGATGAGAAAACACTAAGAGAGGTAGCAATAACATCGATTTCCAGCAAAAGCATCAACGTTGCTGAAGACCATTTCGCAAAAATAATCGTTGAAGCAGTAAAGCAAGTTTCTGAAAAAGTCGACAACAAATACGTTTCTGACATAGACCTCATAAAAGTCGTCAAGAAACATGGCCAAAGTCTCGATGAAACCGAACTCGTCAAAGGCATGGTCCTAGACAAGGAAGTTGCAAGCTCCGGAATGCCCAAACTCATCGATGGCGCAAAAATCGCTCTCCTAAACGCTAAGCTCGAAATCGAGAAAACCGAATTTGACGCAAAAATCAACATTGAAAGTCCCAATCAAATGAAGATGTTCCTTGACGAAGAAGAACGCATGCTAAAAGAAATGGTAACCACAATTACCAAATCTGGTGCAAATGTTATCTTCTGCGAGAAAGGCATCGACGACATGGTGTTGCACTTTTTAAGTAAAGCAGGCGTTTTAGCAGTTAAAAGCGTAAGCAGCAGTGACATGGAAAAACTCTCAAGAGCTACAGGAGCCAGCATAGGTGCAAGCGTAAAAGATTTGACGCCTGACGCACTTGGCAAAGCAAAACGCGTCGAAGAAGTCAAAATCGGCGATGACAAACTAATCTACATCCGCGACTGCAAGAACCCCAAAGCGGTAACAATCGTTATTCGAGGCGCATCCAAAAACGTCATAGACGAAGCAGAACGTAGCCTACACGACGGCTTATGCGTAGTAAGAAACGCAATCGAAGACGGCAAAATTGTTGCAGGCGGCGGCGCACCCGAAGCAGAATTAGCAAAGAACCTACGCGCTTTCGCCGTAAAAGTTGGCGGACGCGAACAGCTTGCAGTTGAAGCCTTTGCAGACGCAGTCGAAGAAATCCCCCTCACACTCGCCGAAAACGCAGGCTTAGACCCCATAGACATCATGGTAGCCCTACGCGCACAACACGAGAAACCAAACAGCCAAACCTTCGGCATCGACGTAACCACAGGCAAAATCATTGACATGCGAACAAAGATGGTTATTGAACCACTCCGAGTAAAACAGCAAGTCATAAAATCCGCAACCGAAGCAACAAACATGATTCTGAAAATCGACGACTTAATCAGCATCAAAGGCGGCGGCAGCAAGATGCCCCCAATGCCCCCAGGAGGAATGGGCGGTATGGGCGGTATGGGCGGTATGGGCGGTATGGGCGGAATGCCCTACTAAACAACCCAAAAATCTCTTTTCTTTATTTTTATTTCGAACAAGTCTGTTTTGTCGGTTTATTGTTTTGTCGAACTATTTTTAGTGTAAACTTATATTGGCAGTTGCTAGCATTATTCGTTGTCTTCGGAGACTTCCGCCATGAAACACGTTAAAATTTCAGCGTTCGACTGCCCCGACGCATGGTTCAAAACGTTGATTGCAATATGGAACACCGGAGACGTTTTCCGAGTAGGTTTTGGCTCCGAAGAGACTGAAACTAGAAAGCTGAATCTTTCTATTGAAATTACAAACCCCGAAAATCGCCCACTTGTCAGCGATAAAGCACCGTGCGACTTCAAGTACGTCCAAGGTTACGCGTTGGAGTATTTGTGGTGTGGCGAAAAACAAGAAGACGAAACCTATACCTACGGCAGCCGCCTAAATCATCCAGTCAACCAGGTTGAGGAAGCCATAAAAAGGTACGTCGAAGAGCAGAGGGATAGGCAAGTTACGATGGTTATCAGGCTCCCAGAAGACATAAAGAAATTCGATGAGAAACACAAAAAAAGTGAGCCGCCTTGCTTAAGTCTGATTGACACGGAAATTCTTGATAACCAAATGCATTTTACATGCTATTTCCGAAGTTGGGATGCGTATGGGGGTTTACCCGCCAACATTGCTGGATTGCAACTTTTTAATGAAGCCTTCGTGAACGAAATAAACGAGCGAGGCAACCTTTCATTGAAAACAGGCAAACTGATTTTCCACTCGAAAAACTGCCACATCTACCAACGCCAATACAACCTTGTTAAGGAACTCTTGGAACCCAAAGACAATGCCAAAAGAATGGCGAAGGCACTTAAGTCATTAGAAGAATAAGGCTAAATCTCTTTTTTGATTGGATACCCTAGGGTTGTCCATGCAGTCACCCCGCCGAGCATGTTACTGACTTCTTCAAAGCCAGCCCGCTCCAACATACTTAATGCTATGCTTGAACGGTTCCCAACTGAACAAGTAACAACAATCGGTTTGTCTTTTGGCAATTCTCCGGTTTTTTGGGGTAAGTCGGCAAAGAAAATCCGGGTTGCACCTTCAACGTAACCATCTTCGGTCCATTCTGGCGGATCCCGAACATCCAATAACAAAACTTCGCCCTTGGCACAGCGCTCTTTTGTTTCTGTCGCCGAAACGGTTTTGAAGCTGCGGAAAGGCTTCCCCGCGTCCTGCCACTGATTCATGCCGCCGCATAGGTAACCGCACATGTTGTCAAAACCCAGTCGCCTAAATCGTGGCGTCGCAATGTCGATGTCGCTTGGGCGCTCAAGCATGAAGATGATATACTGATTGGTATCGAAGATCCATCCCGGGTAAACGCTGGTTCCGCCGAGCCACAAGTTGACTGAATTGGGGATGTGTGACCCTGCATAAGCGTAGGGCATTCGAGTGTCTATAACAATCATGTTTTGTTCTTGCATTTCCTCTTCAAACTCAAGCAGCGAGAAAGGTTTTGGATTGGACATTTCGCTGAGTAACGGTGGACCGTTTAGGTTTATTTCCTCCATCTTCTTGAAGTACTTTGGCACCACCAATTCTTCAGCGGTTACTTTTTTAATGAATTCATCCTTGCCAAATTGCAGGTAGGGGTTGGTTTTTTTCTCGAAGCCAAGCGTGGTTGGTTCCATGCCGCTTATGCCGTGACCACAGACGCTGCCTGCCCCGTGGGCGGGATAAACCAAAACATGGTCACCCAGCTGCAACAACTTTTCGTTTATGCTACTGTAGAGTTTTTCTGCTTGTGTGGGCTGGTTGGTTTTGCCGTAGAGGTCGGTTCGCCCAACGGAACCCGCGAAGATTGTGTCGCCCGTAAAAACAGCTTTAGCATCGTTGCTCTCTGAGGGATAGGTAACGTAGCAAAGGGATTCGTTTGTATGTCCGGGCGTGTAGAGAGATTTTATCTTTACACCGCCCACATGCAAGACGTCGCCATCAGACAACTTATCTTCTCCATATTTGAAAGGCAAAGCGTTGCTGTGGCCGATTTCTGCTTCTGTGAGGTTTTGCAGTTCTAGTGAGCCGACGACGTAGTCTTCATTGCGATGAGTTTCTAGGATATATTTGATTTTTGCGCAGTCTTCTTTGGCAAGTTGGGTGTAGATTTCGCAGTCACGTCTTGGGTCAATAACTACGGCTTCGTGTTCGTCGGATAGGTAGTAGCTGTTGTGGGCTAAACCTTCAGATTTGATGGTTTTTATTTCCATTTTTTAACCGCCTAAAATGAATTGAAAAGTAACTTCGGTTCCCGGAAGAGACTCTCCAATTATCTACAACCGGTTAAATGATTTATTTCTTTCCAAACTCTAACTGCCATGATTATCCCTTTATAGCGCAAAGCCCTAACATTTCTGATGGCGACGGTTATGGGTCACAACATGGCATCATGGAAAGTTCTTGAAAGCATGCTCATTGATTTGGAGAAAAAAGGAGTAGTAATCCCTGAAAATATTCTGGCGGACTTGCGGTCTGCGAAAAGCATGATAAAGCTTCATTGCACCCAAGCCAAGGGCGCAGGTGATGCTCTCCAAAAAGCTGAGGAATTATCTGCAAACGTGGAAGCTTATCTCGCTGAGGAGGCGCAGAAGGTTTTTGGCGCTGAAAAAGTTGACGAGTGGCTAAGGCGTCTAGAAGAAGCTAACGCTGAAGTTTGCGAGGAACCCGCATCGGAGGACAAGTATATTACGGGTGTTCCAAGAGACCAAAAATGGGTGAGAGTAGAACCAAACAAGGACTTGCCAGCCGGACGGATACTACGGATTGCGGAAGAACAAAATCTCCAGGTTAAACCCGAAAAGGATGGGCGCTTAGTAGTTTATGGTCAACCTGAAGGCATCAAAGCGTTCGTCAAGCAAATGACTGCAGAAGCAGCAAAAAAGTAATTTTTTTTAGAGTTCAAAAAGGCTATAAAACAACAAAAAGCCCTAAATTCCATTCCAATAGGTTAGGCTTTCTTTTGTTTTTCAGCATACGCTTTCTCGATGGCTACTCGGTGGACGTTGTTGTAAGCGCAGAAAGGAATAATCTTCAGGTCTGGCGTGATGTAGTGGACGACGCATCGGCGGACGCGGTTGACGTCGAAGTTGTAGGAATCCATGAATGCCATGCAGCCGAGCAGAAAGATTCTGCGTCGGATTTTGCCAAGCGACTGGTAAGATGGCGAGAGATGCATTTTCATTATAGATTTCATGAGAGTTGGCATGCCGACTTCTTTTGTGACCAAGAACATGTCCATTGACAACATCGAAGCCATAAACAGCGATGAAAGCAATGAGAATTTGCCCTTGGATTCAGCTTCCTCGGCAGTTTTGCGGATACTGTTGAAGAAGCGGTCAAAGTTTACGAAGCGGTTGATTGGGAACATTTTGCCGCTTTTGGAAACATATACCCAATTGACTATGCCGCATTGCGGGCTGCAGCTGAATAGTGGCCAGGGTTTCTGCATGAATTTACGCATTATCTTAATGGGCGAGGTCATAACCGACATGGGATACAAGTCAGTGGCTTTCACTTCGCCATTCGTTTGCTTTTCAACATCCTCGGCGAAGCTCCATTCGCGGAAGTTTTCGCGGAACGGGTTCTCAGTAGCTCTGCCCGTGAATGCGATGGGCTGGAAGATTAATCCTCGAACGATGTCAGTGTTTTTGGAAGCGAAACGTATCATGTCGCCGACTTCGGTGTCGTTGAGGCTCTTCATGAGGGTGTTGACGAGGATGATTTCCATGTCCTGTGTGCGGCAAACGTCGATGGCTTTTAGTTTCATTTCTAAGAGTTCTCGTCCTCGAACTTTGCGGTTGAATTCTTCATGGAAGCTGTCAAAGGACAAATAAACGATGTTTAAGCCGCTGTCTTTGAGTTTTTTAGCCAACCCGGGTGTATCAACGAGGTGAGTGCCGTTGGTCGCCAGAATAGTCATGAATTTGAGTTTGTGAGCTGCCGCAATGATTTCTGGCATGTCTTGCCGCTCGAGTGGTTCTCCACCTGAGAACAAAATTGCTGGAGGCTTGGGGTTTGCTTTGGCTGCGAATTCAAGCATGTTTATGAGGGCTTCTTTGGTGGGTTCATAATCTGCTTCTTGATTTGGAAAAGTGCTGAAGCATACGGCGCATTTGAAGTTGCAGCGTTTGGTCACGTCGATTACGCCGATTACTGTGCCTGAGGCGTGTTTGTTGCAGGTTTCGCATTTGTAGGGGCAGCCTTCGGGGTTTTTGGGTGCATTTAAGTCACCAAGGTACTGGAACTGGTCGTACTTTTGCATGTGGTTATAGATGGGGACGCTTTGCCAGTGGGTGGCGTGGAATTCGCCGTGTTCGGGGCATTGTTTGGTTATTTGGATTTTGCCGTGGGACTGGGCTAATTGGGCGTCGATTTTCTTTTGGCATTCGGGACAGATGCTTTTGGTTTCGCTCATATTAACCATCCAAGGACAGCTTCAACGATGAGTGCAAGCGGCAACAGCATCATTGACATCGTTACCAACCTTTCATACTTGCGTATATCTGCTATGGTTGAACTTGACACGAATAATCGTATAGAGGAGTAAATTAACAGTACACTCCAGAGCAGAATCAGCGGCAAATAATACAATGTAAAGTGGTCTTTGAACAGGGGTAGGGCAGGCAGAGGCGCAAGCAATCCTGTTAGAAGGAAGAATATGCCGCCGACTTTGGCTGCGCTGATAGCGCCGATTTTTTGTGGCAGCGTAGGGTAACCCACTTTTGAGTCGCCCTCCATGCTTAAGATGTCGCGTAGCACGTTGCCGCCTATTGTTCCAAACGCTATCGGATAGAGGCTCAGAGAAACCAAGGTAATTGTGCCTGAAACGGTTGCTTGCCCAAATATGAACGCTGTACCCGTCAAAATACCCATTAGCAAGTTAGCGGCGAAACCAGACTTTCGTTTCACCATGTACGAGTAAACCAAAAGCAAAAGTGAATCAATGGCTATTATTGCGAAACTTAACCAATTTATGAATGCTGAGAGAAGTAAGCCTAAAGTAAAGAGCACGCCTGTAATTGCCACAACCTGCTTCAGATTGAGGGCGCCCGAGGGGATGGGACGTTTGGGTTTGATTACTGCGTCGCTTTCCCTGTCAAAATAATCGTTTATTGCAAACCCTGCGGACGCAATGAGTGCCATGGAAAAGAAAGTCAGAAGCGCAACTAACCCAAAACTCAGGGTTCCAACTGAAGTTTGTATACTTGAAAAGTTGCCTTTTAGAATGGCGAATGCCGTTAGCACCGCCAAACCGCCGGTCATCAGCCAGTAGGGAAGCCGCAGCAGAGCAACTAGAGCTTTAGCTGACCCGGCAGCATTCATTTCTTAATTTTCCTGTCAGCGATGACTTCTTTGATGCTTTCTTCCAAGGTTACTTTGGGTGTCCATTTGAGCTCTTTTTTGGCTTTGGAGATGTCAAACCAGATTTTTGTTACATCGCCTTGCCAAGAAACGCCTGTGGTTGTGACGACCGTTTTGTCTTGAAGATCAAGAATGGTCAGTATCAATTTGGCTAATTCTATTATGGATGTGGTTTTGCCAAGCCCCAAGTTGTAGACTTCGCCGTTAACAAAATCCTCTGAACCCACCTTAACTAATGCCGCAACCACATCTGATACATGCACGAAATCACGGCATTGCTCACCAGTACCGATGATTTCAAGTTTATTGGGATTGTTGGCTAGTTTATCGAGGAAATCATGGATAACGCCATGGCATCGCAGGCCGTAAACGTTGGCGAAACGTGTTATTACAATGTCTAATCCATATTGTTCTCGGTACATTTGGCAGTATTCTTCGCCTACCACTTTGGATAAGCCATAGCATGAGAATGGGTGAAAACCATATGATTCGGGAGTCGGAAACACTGTAGGGTTGCCGTAGACCGCGGCGCTGGAAGCAAATACCACTTTTGCGTCGTCTTTGCGGGCTTTCTCTAAAACACAAAGGGTGCCTTTTGCGTTGGTTTCAAAATCAACGAGAGGGTTCTCCATAGAGTAACCCACGACGACTTGTGCAGCTAAATGATAGATTAAATCACTCTTCGGCTGGTTGCAGAGTGTTTTGAGGTCCAGTATGTCACCTTTTACGAATTTGGCTTTGGGTACATCCTGAACATTTTTCATTAGACCGCTTGATAGGTTGTCATAAATCGTTAAGTCATCCGTTAACTGTGACAGTTTATTGCACAGGTGAAAGCCTATAAAGCCTGCTCCACCAGTAACCAGCACTTTTTTCCCTTTCAATTCAGCCATCTAATTCACGACAAAGCCTATATTCTCTATTAGTAAGGTTGTAGGTATATGTCGCCGGTGAAAACTATAAAAACTTTTAGGGATTTGCTATCTTTCCTCACCATTATTCCAGTTGGGGGGAAAGAAGATTTTATTTTCACGACGGCGGAGAATGTTTGGCTTTTTCCTTTATTAGGCGGCTTTATCGGTTTACTGGCTGGATTATATTTTCTTGGTTCAAGCGTGATTGTAGGTTTCTTGTTGGGCTTAATTCACAGCGTTGTAGGTTTGCCTAATGTGGGTTTTTCCGACTTTGATTTCCTGCAGCTATGACGATAGCTTTCTTAAGTGTGATAACTGGACTGCAACATTTTGATGGTTTAATCGACTTAGGTAACGCCGTGGGCTTGCGGAATGTTCATGACAGAAAGATGGTTGCGCATGCTTGGACGGTAACCTATTCGGGTGCTGTTTTGGCGTTGGTTGTGGAATTTGCCGCTTTCATAGGCTTATTTTTAATTAATCCGCTCTTTGCTTTTGGAGCAATTTTAGCGGCTGAAGTTGCAGCAAAGTTATCGATGGTTACGATTGTTTGGGTTGGAAAGCCCAGCCATAAAGGGTTAGGATCGATTTTTCTCTCCAAAGCCAAAAAGAAACTCAACGCCCTCGCCTATGTGATTGCTGTTTTGGTTGTTTTTCCCTTGTTTGCTCTCACGATTAGTCCGCTATTGGGTTTAGTTGCCGTCGGCATAGTTTTAGTCAGCATTCCAGTGGCATTTGTGATGGAGAAGGTTTCAGAAGGTGTTTTCGGCGGGGTTTCAGGTGACATGATTGGAGCAACCAACGAGGTTGCACGGGCTGTGACGTTAATTCTGTTTGCAGTAGTGTTTCTGGTGATGCTGTGATGATTCCCGCTCTAATTATGGCTGGCGGCAAAGGCTCTCGTATGGGTTTGCCAACTGAAAAGCCCCTGCTTCCGTTTTTAGGTAAACCTCTTATCGACTGGGTATCAGACGCAATCCTAAATGCCCAGAAAGTCTCCGAGTTCTACATCATAACCAGCGCGAACACGCCTCAAACCGAAAAGCACTGTTTAGATAGAGGCTGGAAGATTCTGCGTACAGACGCTAAAGGCTACCACAACGACCTAAAACAAGCCGTTCTGAAAGCCAATCTGATGGGTCCTGTGCTGACAATGCCCTCCGATGTACCAGCAATAACCGGGCCATTTCTTGATAAAGTCATAAGCGAATTTGAGGGCTGCGGAAAAGACTTCTTAGCAGTCTTTGTTCCAATAAAAACACGTCAGGACCTTGGGCTCTCCATCTCCTCGACCGATGAGTACAAGGGCGTATGGTATGCTGTTTCGGGAGTGAACATTATCAATGGCGCCAAAGTTTTGGGGGAAGGCAAGATAGAAACCAGCGCTATCATAACCTCGGAAACTGAGGTTCTTTTGAACGTTAACACGACTAAAGACTTGGAAATAGCTCAGCAAATAATGAAAAATCTGAGGAAATAATGCCTCACGGCATCAAACATCTGGACTTTTTTGCTTCAATTGGTATTTATAGCATGCAAACTATATTTGGGCTATATTTTCAAGATGGGGGAAGGAATACGATTCAGGGGATAACGCATGATTAAGTTGCCCAGCCAAGTTGCAGAGTACTTCCCCTACGACAGTGTGCGTCCACACCAGGACGAATTCATAAGTACCGTCTACAACGCCGTCGCTAACCGCCGTTCAGTCCTCATCGAGGGCAGCAACGGCTTAGGAAAAACAATCTCCGCCCTCTCCGCCGTTTTACCGGTCGCCATCGAGAAAAAACTCAAAATCCTCTATGTGGCAAGAACCCACCGTCAACATGACCGTGTCATCGAGGAGTTAAGGGCGGTTTTTAGGAAGCACCAGATTAGTGGGCTTTCCATTCGTGGACGCAATGAAATGTGTCTCAATGTCTTCGCCGCCAGAGGCGCTTTCGATTCGAAGTCACTTATGGAAGTTTGCGAACTTCTCAAAGCCAAGAGCAGGTGTCCATATTACACAAATGTAGAGGAACGAACTTACGATTACATGCAACTTCAACAGCAAGTCGCAAGTCGCCCATACATGGGTAGTGAAATCCAGCGGATTTGCAAGAAAAAAGAAGTCTGTCCTTACGAACTTGTAAAGGCTGGGCTCTCAGACGTCAAAGTCATCGCATTAAGCTACCTCTACGTTTTCGATCCCGTAATCCGTACGGCTTTCCTCAAAAACCTTGAAACCGAACTCCAAAAAATCATCCTAATCGTGGATGAAGCCCACAATTTGCCTGAAACAGCCATCAGCATCTCAGGCAGCACCCTATCTCTGTTCGTTATGCGGGCTGCGGAGATGGAAGCTAACCGCTTCGGCAACAAAGACATCGAAGACTTCGCCCACTTCTTCAGGCTTGAAGTGGAAAAAATCACAGACAAGATTAGCCGAGAAGAAATAATCCCGGGTAAATGCCTGATAGATATCATTCAAAAACAAGGCAACATTTCTCGACCACGAGAGTTCTTTGAGCATATGCATGAAGCAGGCTCCTCGATCAAGAAAACCTTGCTTGCTGAAGGCAAAAATCCGCGGTCTTACGTTCATGCGATGAGCGAGTTTCTACTCAAATGGTTTGATACATTGGAGGATGACTCCTTCATCAATGTTGCAAGCCGATACTTCAACAAAGAAAACAATAAAACCGCCAAGCTCGAGATAGTTGCGCTTGACCCATCCAAGGTTACGCAACCCGTTTTCTCATCCACCTATGCTAACGTGATTATGTCTGGGACTCTGCAACCGCTGGAGGCATTTGCAAGAATCACACAGTTGCCCGAAAGCACAGTAAAGTTCCTCGCACCCTCCCCGTTCCCAAAGGAACATGTCTTCTCAGCCGTGTCCCTGGGTGTTACAACTTCGATGGATAAGAGGACCCCTCAAATGTACCAAACCATGGTGGAACGGATAAACGAAGTCGTAAACAGTACTCCCACTAACACAGGCATTTTCGCAGCTTCCTTCCAAGTCTTAAATTCCCTGTTGGCTGAAGGTTTAGAGAATACTCTTTTAAAACCCCTCTTTCATGAACGTAAAGGTATGACTTCTAAAGCCAACGAGAAAATGGTTCAGGACTTCAAAGCCTGCGGCGACAAGGGCGGCGCCGTGTTCCTTGGTGTTCAGGGCGGCAGGACGTCTGAAGGTGTGGATTTTCCAGGCAACCAAATGAACTCGGTAGTCGTTGTCGGGGTGCCTTATGCGGAACCAACCCCCAGAATTAAAGCGCAAATCGACTATTACGATAAGCGTTTTCCTGGGTTTGGACGTGAATATGGATACGTTTTGCCCGCCATGAAAAAAGCGTCGCAGGCAGCTGGAAGACCAATAAGAACCCTTGATGACCGAGGCGCCATAGTGTTCCTGGACTTCCGTTTTGCCACAAACTACTGCAAAAACTTTTTACCATCTTGGATAACAAGCGGGATGAAAGTTTTGCCCGACAAAAAAGGTGTCTTAGCGACTGAAGTCAGCAATTTCTTTAGGACTCAGTCTTGAACTTCCTGAAACTTCTCGTTTACCAAAACTTTTCCGACGAGAATCTTTAATGGTTTAGCCGAAACCGCTGTTTGAATCTTGAGCGTCTTTCGAAGTTGATTAATCTCCCTTAGCACGCCGATTCCTAAAAATTTGCTTCCACGGCCACACAGCCCTACAAGTAAGCCTTTTTCAGGTTCCTGTTTTTTCGGTATGGCCCCTCTGGGTTCGATTATCACTTGACTTTTGGGATAACACTGAAGTTTCGCATTCTTGAGGTAACGTGTATAAGTCATTTCACGGAGGACTTTGCGTTTTTCTGGAGGACGCTGCTTGAGCGCAAAGGATGGTTCAACTGTAAACACTGGAGTCTGTAAGTTTGCAATTAGAGGAGCAAGTTCATCTTGCATTTGAATTGCAATGATGACGTCGGGTTTTAGAGCCTGCACTAAATCCGTTTTGTATTTAACTGCTATGTCACCGCTTACAAAACCATCTGTGTTAACCAAAACAAAATCAGCCTGCCCCTGAAAAACCTCAGCCTTCATAGCGGTTAAGCCCTCTATGGTTTTAGACAAAGCCGTTATAGGCGAGGTAACACCGACAAAAAAAGCGTTTCTCAGCTTTAAATTGTAAAGTTCAGGTATGCGTTTAGAAGTTAATCCGTAACCTATGGTAGCCGATGGACCTATGTCAGCTTGACCTAAGTCTCCATCAATAACAGCCACTTTACTTTTGCCGTCGATTAGTTTATTTAAAAGGTAAGTGCAAAGGCTACTTTTTCCACAGTCGATTCCGCCTAAAACCACAACAACCACTGGGCGCTTCTGTAAACCCAAAATGGCTTCAACAGGCTTATCCCAAGATGGGGGATTTGTACTGCCCATCGTTTCAGCTACACCTGAATTAGGGCCTAACGAAATGTCAAAAGTCGATTTTTCTGCGATAAAAAATGGGAGTCGTTTTCCTTCCAGAATCAGAACCCGCTGGGATTCTTTCATTGGGTAACTGAAGACTTCAGCTTTTCCCGATGACAAGCCGCACTGACGCTGGACCGTCAACTAGCATTGTTTTGTTGGGTTCGATTGTGTGCTGCAATTATTTTTCTCCTTGGATAGATATTTCCTATTCTTCCAGCTATGCGTTTGGCTGAGGCGATATGCCTAACTCCTCTGCTACGCTTGTTTTCTTTTAAAGGTTTGTTAGTTCCCGCCTCGCTTACGACTTCCAAGACGACTTGAGGCGGCAAGGCTTGGTCTAAATCTTCGAGCATTTCCTTGTATACTGGGACACCGTTGCCAATCTTAACAGAAACACGGGTTACTGCCAAGTCAATGTTTTTTGTTATCTTTAGGATACTGTCGATTATTTCTTTATTGCTAAAACAATTACCTTGTTCAATAACTTTTCCGTCTGCAAGGGTGACCAACCCAACCGCTACACCAGGGTCTATGCCGACAACAATTTTTTTGTAGGCTTCTTTTCCCAAAAGCAGCACCTTTACGTGCCCAATTAAACTTTCAAGTTCCCCTTCGCCTTGTAAAACCAGGATTTTCTGGTGGTTAATCAAGTGTTTTTCCTGTTCAGAGGATATGACTACCATAATCTTAGGCGGCACGGGTTCTCCGGGCACTAAACTGATAAAAGGAATGTTCTGCTCCCGTAGTTTGTTAACTATGAGGAAGTAGGTTTTGCCTTGGACCGTTGCGACAGCAACTTTTTCAATCATAAAGCAACCTTAAAGTAACGTTTAAGTGCAAAACACATTATATCTTCAAACTAATAATCCTGACGTGTAGTGCATGGATAAAATTTCCACAGGCAGTAAATGTATTGACGCAACCATAGGCGGAGGTATCTTGCCTGACACGGTCACTTTGATTTATGGCGAACCTGAAACTGGAAAAACAACCTTTGCAATGCAATGTGCCTTCCACTGTGCAATCTACAACCAAAAAGTGCTCTACATCGATTGTGATAATACATTCTATGCTAAGAGGTTGGCTCAGATTTCGGGCGACAAATTCGACGATGTTGCGGAACGAATTATTCTTGTGAAGCCTAAGGATTTTCGGGAACAAACCGCTGTCGTAGATCAGATCCAAGATTACGCAACCCGCAACGTGGGCTTAATAATAATTGACACCTTCACTTCACTCTACAGTGCAAAAGTCAGCGAAACCTCACTTAAATCGAAAGGATTTGGTTTTAACCGTGAATTAAACCGCCAACTAGCCCTTCTGGCTCAAATTGTAAAAATCCGTAAAATTCCAGTTTTGATAACAAGCCAAGTCCGAAGCATTTTAGGCGATGAGAACGCAAGTGTTAGACCCGTGGCTACGCGTGTGCTCAAGTTCTGGGCTGATACAATAATCGCTCTCAAACCTACCGATAATCCTCAAACAATCAAGGCTTTTTTGGAGAAAACGCGTGAGATTGAGCAGGGAAAGATGTGTTATGTACAAATAGGTGAAAAGGGAATACAAGATACACAATTTCACAGTTAATGGTTGAACCACATGGATGTCGCACTGCTGATCGTTGAAGCCCTAAAATTTATTTTCCCCGCCTACTGCGCTAATGCCACCCCCGTTTTGGCGGGAGGCGGTACCAAGATGGATTTTGGCAGAAACTTTGTGGATGGCAAACGTATCTTTGGGAATAATAAGACTTTTCGTGGGTTCTTCTTCGGTTGGGGTGTGGGTTTCGCAGTTGGGTTGATGGAGGGCTTTGCTTTCGGTTTCCAAAACTATCCCATTCTGTTTGCTTTGCTTATTCCGTTGGGTGCGCTTCTGGGTGACCTGACTGGTGCCTTCATAAAACGCCGCATAGGCATTAAACCAGGCGGTTTGTTGCCAATAGTGGATCAGATTGATTTTGTGGTTGGCGCTGTGGTATTTTCGCTTCCATTAGCCTTGATTGGCTGGGACGAAGCCGCAACGGTACTGTTGATAACCCCGCCTATCCACTTGTTCACTAACTTCTTAGCTTACAAAATGAAGTTGAAAAAAAATCCTTGGTAAATTTAACTTTTAAAATAAAAAAAGTTTTTGACGAAGGAAAAAGGATTATCTTCCTTGGTTTGCTTTGAACGAGATTGATCCTTCTAAGAACACATATGATAACAGCAGGAGCGCCACGCCGACAATCAACAGCATATACGCTTGTCTTGGTTTATACGCACTCTTTGTGCTTTGGTAAATGGCGAGTAACCCAGCGAATCCCAGCACATAGAGTGTGACTGAAATTAAGGTGTCGGATATGAATTGGGAGCTTATGTCTGGATAGAGGAAGTAGAATTGGTTGTTAACGTAGGCTGACGGTTGTGGATGATTAATTAGTGTGTACAATCCGCCGCCGAAGAGAAATACTGTGTAGAATATGCCTACAGCTGTTATGAGACCGGCTGTTGGTGCATTCTGGCTAAATTTTCGGAACCATCGGCTGAGTGAAAACGACATGGATTCTGAACTTTTCTTTAGTTTGCTGGTCATTTTTGGTTCTCTTCCTCAATTAAGTATTCTGCTACATCTTTAGCCCATACTCCAGTTAATGAATTTTTCTGAACCTCCCCTAAATATTGCCTCCAAGACACGTTCAAAGCTGATTCCCATACCTTGAATTTGTCAAGTATATTGCAGTAAGCCTTCGAATGCATCAGGCAAAAACCATCCTCACTCGCATCTCTGCTGCATAGTTTGCAGTTCAAGGTTTACTTTCTCCTTTTGTTGGGCAATTTATGTTGAGGCAAAGTCTCCAAGGATGCCTTCCCCGCTGATACACCGCAACGATGGGTGAACCGCAACTTTTGCAAACAGTTCCGAGTGGCTTAACGGTTCCAGTTTGTGGCAACGGAAACGCTGTGCTGCATTTGTCTTCAAAATAGTTTGTGCAGCCGACAAAGCGTTTGCCAGATTTTTTTGAACGCAAAATTAATAGTTTTCCATCTAAGCATTTGGGGCATGCTCCAACGGTTCTTTCGTCTAGTCGGCTTTGCTGGAGTGGTTTGCTTAACATTGATCCTATTTCGGGTTCTTTTTCTTTAAGTTCCGACATAACTGCTTTAATGTTTTCAATAGTGTCTTGCAGGACTTTTTGTTTATTTTCCTTGCCCTGCTGGATTGCCTCCATTCTCTTTTCCAGATTTCTCGTCATTTCTGAAGAGACCACGGTAGGGCAATAATTTTGGAGGACTTCAACGACTTCAAAGCCGAGGTCGCTAACGGACAGGTTGGTTGTGCCGCTTAAGTATTTGCGGTCATAGAGTGTTTGGATGATTGCCGCTCGTGTCGCTTTAGTTCCGATTTCTTCCCTCTCCATTTTTAATAGTAAACTGCGTGGGTTATAGCGGGGAGGCGGTTTTGTGAAATTGTCGTTTAGTTTTACCTGTTTAACATTGACTTTTTGTCCCTCAACTATAGCTGGCAAAGACACCTCTTTTGACTGGACATAGGGCTTGTAGAACCGTATCCACCCCTCAACTAATGTCCGAGTTGCATTGAGAAGGAAAAAGAATCCGTTTATGTTGATTTTTACGTTGATGCTCTGCTGAATGGAGGATTCACCGAAAACAGACAAAAACCGTTTAACAACCAAATCAAAGATATTTCTCTCAGCAGCGTCGAGGGGTTTTTCTGGTAGGTTCCCCGTTGGGTAAATGGCTGGGTGCGCTGGGTCATACTTTTTGCCTTCATGTGGTTTCAACGAGGGTTTAGATAGTAAGTCAGCTGTATGTTTGTTGTAGGCTGGGGCTTTTTGGAGTTTTTTAAGTATGCTCTTGTAGCCAATTGATGGTGGGAGTTTTTGGCTGCTTGTCCGAGGATAGGAAATCAACGCTCCGATGTACAGTTTCTGCGCAACGCTTGAGGTTCGCATAGGTGTGTACTTGAAGATGCGGTAAGCTTCACTCTGCAAAGAACCCAAATCAAACGGCGTCGGAGGCAGTTGGTTGAACTCTTTTGCTTCAACGGTCTCTATTTTGCCTTCCCTTGTTTTACACGCATCTTTTAGCGTTGTTGCCGCTGTTTTGTTTTCAAGGGTTTTTTCGTATTCAACTTCGAAGATCTTGTCGTTAATTGCTATTTTTGATGATAATGTCCAGTAGGGGGTGGGGACGAAGCAGTTTATGGTTTTTTCCCGCATTTCAAGAAATTTTAACGTTGGTCCCTGAACTCTACCTGTACTGAGGGTTGCGTATTGTCCGCTGGAGTTTTTGGCGGCTTGAGTTAGGGCACGTGAGAGGTTTATGCCGTATAACCAGTCTACTTCATGGCGGGTTAATCCTGCCTCTATGAGCGCAAAATCCAATTTTGGAAGCAGGGTGGAGTATGATTCTTGAAGTTCTTCTGTAGTTAGGGTTGAATACTTCATTCGTTTAGCCGCTGTTTCTTTGCCGTTGCAAGCGTACTTTAGGATGGTGTATCCTATGATGCTGCCTTCGATGTCAAAATCGCAGGCATCCACAAACTCCTCGGCGTCTTTCGCGAGTTGAGAGATTACTTTTAGCCAAACCCGAATTCTGGAAGCGCCGCGTTCAGCAAGATGCCTTGGAACCCATTGGTAATCGAAGGCGGGGTATGTTCGTCCTTTTTCTTTGTCTGTAATCGTGTATAAGTGTCCCAGCGCTGGAACCACAACTATATTGCCATCTCTATATGCAAGATAGTACGGCACACCGTTGCTAACGTTTTTTTTCGGTTTCCCCTCAACATCCAACGCCGCTGCTATCCTGCTTGCTGCATCAGGTTTTTCCGTGATGACTAAAGTATATTTATTCAAACGTTTCTGAACCACGCACTTTAACATTCAAAATGTGTTTCCAATTATAAGCTTTACAGCAAATACACTGTTAACAACAATCTAAAGTTTTTAGCAACCATTAAATATCTCCCATCCGTGTAAATATCGGGGATTCGGATGCCACAACGCGTAATTTGCCACGGATGCAAACACGTTTTATATGAAGGCAAAGACCTTAAACCGCCAGATGAGATTATTGCCCTTCACGGAGGAAAATGTCCAAAATGCGACCGGAAACTGTCACTTTTGCCTCAGGATGTTGAAGTAAAACCCGTGAACAAGCGTTGAAAGAAAACCGAGAAAATCCGCAAAACCTTGCATCTGCATAGTAAACAAATTTGTTGAAGGTTGTTTTGTCCAAGGCAGTTTACAGAATTGAATAATTTGAAAACTAATTGTTCTTTTATAAGCTGGCTTTAATCGGTAATGCCCTTTTTTTAAGGAAAAGCGATTTAATTTTTGGTTGTAATGGGTTGTTATGGTTTAGTAAACTAATTAAAAAGCCTGACATGAATGCGTCGGGTATCGTGGTTCATTGTTTGGGGTTTTGGAAAGCCATAAATAAATCGCCAATGTGTAAAATAGTACAATCGCAATATACATTTGGAAGAGATGGCTTAAAGTGGGCGAAGGAATTAAGGAACGACTAGGTAGCTTATCCGTTTTTAGCAGATTAAGACTTCAAGTTAGCCACGGTTCGATCATTGCGTTTGCAGCATTAATCACGATTCTCTTTGTTGCATTCACAGTGCGTATTTTACCGTTACGTTGGGAAAACCTTTCTGGCGGCACATCTCTTCTTAACGAGTTTGACCCCTATTACCAATTCAGCATTACCCAGCATATGGTTCAAAACGGCTTGCTTTCACCCTATTGGCCAACCCACTGGATTAACACTCAGAAATGGTATCCAGATGGATTAGACATGTCCACAGCGTTGCCGGCTCTGCCTATGTCAGCCGCTGCCGTATTCCAATTTATATCCTTGTTCGGAGCAAAAATTGATTTAATGACCTTCTGCGCAATATTTCCAGCTTTAGTAGCTGTAGTCTCGTGCACAATTCTCTACCTTATCGGCAAAGATATGGGTGGAAAAGCAGTTGGTCTATTCGCAGCCTTATTCCTCGCTATGGCACCATCATTCTTACAGAGAAGCTCATTGGGATTCTTTGATACAGAAGTGCCTGGTGTTCTTGGGCTAGTTTTGTTTATTTTCCTGTTTTTGCGGTCCCTTGACAGCAACAGGTCCATGCGTGCTTCACTACTATATTCGTTAGGCGCGGCTGCTTCATTGGCATATTTCATTGCAGGTTGGGGCGCAGCTTACTTCTTGATAGATTTAGCGGTACTATTCGTCTTTGTTTTGGTCTTGCTAAAGCGGTACACGCCACGAATGCTTGTTAACTACAGCATAACCTTCGGTTTAGCCTTGTTTATCGGAACCAGAGTTCCTTACATCACAACGGCTTACGTTACCTCGGGAGCCATTCTCCCTGTTGCAGCAGTGTTTATCATACTAATTGTTGCAGAGGTTCTGCGAAACAACATATCAATGAAAACTAAACTTACGTTAGCCATAGCAACTATGGTAGCTATAATTGCAGGCATAGTCGGTTTAGCTGCAACTGGACTGATCGGCGGAATCACGGGTAAATTCATCACCGTCTTAGACCCCTTCATCAGGGCTGGTTCACCCCTAATTGATTCAGTAGCAGAACAAAGAATTGCGGCATGGGGTAACCTCTACCTTGAAGTCGGCATCACCGTGTTATTTTTCATAATAGGCTTATACTTCACCCTCAAGAATCCGACTAACCGCAACATCTTCCTACTTCTCTTCGCAGTAACCTCACTCTACTTTGCAGCCTCAATGATTCGTCTATTAGTTCTCTTTGCCCCAGCTTTCGGCATCATAGCGGGCATTGGTATTGTCACTATGCTAAAACCGTTCGTTACGCTGCTGAAGGAGGCACCGAAAACTTTGGCAAAATCAAAACGGCGGATGCCTCGTGTAAGCAAAGAATACAGCGGTGTTGCCGTGCTCATCATATTCATGCTTCTGGTGGCAAGTCTAGCTTTCTCTCCCCAAACAGGCGGTTTGCCAAGGTCAATATCGCAAGCTTATACGCCAACAGCGATAAGCGCTTCAAGCCTTCCAGTAGGCGGCGCAGGTCTTACACAACCAGTAAGCGCCTGGCTTGACGCAGTAGGCTGGATGAAGAGCAACGTTCCCTCAAACCAAGTTGTCGTTATGTGGTGGGACTATGGCAACTGGCTATCTGACCTTGGAAACGTAACCAGCTTAGCAGATAACACTACCACAAACAGCACTCAGATAGCGAATGATGGCTTCATATTCATGGGTAATGAAAACGAATCGATGAAGATGCTAAACAGCTACGGCCAAGATCGCGTTAAGTACATTGCAGTCTTCGAGGTCTTAGGCATCTCTCAAGCCAGCAGTGGATCTTCAAGCTACACAGCATACCCAGCCGGATACGGCGATGAAGGAAAATGGACATGGATGGCAAGAATTTCAGGAACAGACAAACAAAGACTCATCGACCAAGGCTTTATGGACCCAGCAACCGCATGGACCAACGAAACGACATTTGGCGCGGTTAATCAACAGAGCAACAGATGGGAATGGAATGACCAAGGCTTAAACTGCACCGTAGAAAAGCTGCTCAACTTCGCAGAAGTACAGTACGCTAGCACCATAACTCAAGCGACAAACAACCAAATCACCGTAACACCCGACATGACAACCACGCAGCCAACCTACTTTAAAGAAGCATTCTTCGCTGGGCTAAACGTATCACCAACGCAATACGGCGGCTTAGTTCCAGTTGTTGCAATCTACAGCATCGACTGGGCAAAATACAACGCTGACCACGGCATAACACCCTAGTCCTAAGGAAGCGAAGCAGTGTTTCCAAAGGTTCCCGATCAGCATAAAGTTGGTCGACCCTTAATCCCCAATGGGTTAGGCGTTTTTTTCGTCTTAACCACCACTGTTTATCTTTTCTCGATTTACTTCTTGAATAGAGTTTTCACTTTAGGCCTAGATACCTCAGTGAACCACGTCTCAGCCGCTTTGACACTTGCGGTGTGCATATTGTTCGGGGGTTTTATGGGACTCCTTGACGATTTTATGGATCTGAAGTGGCGCTACAAAGCGTTCATGCCACTGATCGCAGCCCTACCGCTGATGTACTATACATTTGAGGGTCTGCAAATTGGAGCAATAAGAACTTCAATATCTCTCCCATTCCTGGGAACTTTGCATTTTGGTGCATACTACGTTTTGCTAATTGTACCGCTTATCGTCATGATTGTCACAAACACGGTTAACCAGCTTGGCGGCTTAAATGGTCTAGAAACCATATGCCCAGCCATAGTCATCTTGGGCTTGATGGCGTTTTCACCCTCTTACACACTCATGGTTGGACCTTTACTCTTCTGGCTAATTTTAGCATACTTCAATGTGCGCGGCAAAATTTTTGTAGGTAACGTAGGGTCATTTGCCATCGGCCTAACCATAGCCTCGTTTGCAGTGATCTCTGACCTGAAAGTTTCCTTGTTAATATCCCTCTTGCCCTACATTTTTAACTCAGCAATCATTCTTCTCGCTGTATTCTTCACGCATAAACGTGCAGGAGTCAAATTCGACGGAGAAAAACTCAGCTCAGACGCAAGAAAAAGCCTTGTAACAATAATATGTTACCATCGCCCCTTAACCGAAAGACGAATAGTGCAAATAATCGCAGCCATAGTTGCCCTCTTCATGCTTCTTGGCGCTGTAATCCGATTTTTATAGACGTTAAGCGCCCAGAAAACTTTCGAGTCTAGTTAACCCGATTATTTCGTCGAAGTTTAAGCCTAATGCGTCTAAAACTTGGTCAAAGGTGCTTTGCAAGTACGCAATGTACTTGTCAACGTCCACTTCATTTCTCGAAGCCAACTCGACGGGTTTCACGTGGTCTTTGTTGCTGTTGACTTTAACGAAGCTTATCAGGTCGCCCGCACGTAGTTCCTTGCCGCTTGCCTGCAGAATTTTGGCGGCTTTCACGTGCTGAGGTGTCGTTTTAGTGTAGCTTGCAACTTCATCGCCTAAAACTACATGGAAGGCGAGTTCGCTCATGTCGCCCCATTCGCGCCGTTTAAGGATGTTGTAGCGTTCGCGCACTATGTTGGCGATGTCTTTTCTGGCTTTCTCGAAGTCTTCAGGATTCTTAACTTTTGCCAGCCTGTCTTTCATCATGTTGAAGGCGCCTTTGATGAAGTTCGGTATGTGTTTTTTCTTCCCGGTCAACCCTTTAACGTCAACGGTGCCGTCTTCGAGAACGCCAAGGTAGTTTTTCTTTCGGGAACTAAAAACTGCATATCGGTATGTTTTGTCGACGTCGATACCCATTCCCAGTTCATGTTCAGTATAGTGGACGACATCTTCGATTTGTTCTTTGGTGGGATTTTTGAGGAATAAACTGTCTGTGTCGCCGTAGAGTACTTGGATGCCCACAGTTTTGGAGTGGTTAAGGATTTGGGTGATGCTGTAGCGTCCAATGGCGGCTGTGGCTTCCGCAACTGGTGGGCAGTATAGGTCGAAGCTGTCTGCACCGAAAACGCCATAGCTTGCGTTCAAAATGACTTTAAGCGCTCCCTGGGTGATGTTGTACCAGCTCCGCAATTCAGGCGGCAGCGACTTGTCTTTAGCGCGGCTCTTGTACCAACGCACACGGAGATCACGCAGTGAACCAATCAGCAGACTCTCTAATGCGCGTTTCTCGGTGCAGACCCAATGGGGAGTGTCAGGTATGGTGTGACTTTTGCAGCCGGGATGGTCGCAGCATATAGATTGGTAACCAAGGTTCCAAACCTTAATGATGGATGGATACAGGCTGGGAAAGTCCATGACGGCTACGTTAAAGTGCACGCCAGGTGTGGGTTCCACGACTATAGCGCCCTTATACTTTTTGCCTTTAATCACGGCGGTGGAGGTGGTCTTGCCCTTTTTGGTTAAGATGTCTTCGCCGTTGGGAATGAGCATGCCGCGTTTGCGGTGTTCACGGTGCATAAAGTTGCGTATCCAACGGCTGACTCCCTGGCGGCTCACGTCCTCCATGGGCATACTGCTGATTCTGGAGAGCACCAGGATAAGTTTCATAGCGCTGTCGTCCTCAAAACTCGTTAGTTTATACGTGATTTCCGAGTCGCGCAGACAGTAAGCTGCGAGTTCACTGTAGTTGAGGTCGCCGAACGTTTTTTCTAAATGTATTTTTTCTACACCTAAAAGTGCATTGCCTACGTCTCCGAGGCTTACATCTTTGTAACGCCCCCCGTAGGCATAGATTTGGATGCTGCGGTTGAAGAAGAACTTGTATAGGTCGATGTGGATGCCGTATTTGAGGCTGCAGGTGCGTTTGCCGATTTCTATAGGAGTATCGCGTTTGCTGAAGCCTAGATTTGCGGCTCTGTGAGCTAAATATCGGAGGTCAAAGTCGTCGCCGTTAAAAGTTAAGATGAAGGGGTAATCGCATAATACATCGAACACTTTGCGCAGGAGATCTTCTTCGGTTTCACAGTATTCGACCTCGATGTCTGAGGATAAATGCACGTTACCTTCACGCATTGCCTCTCTTCTGAGTACGAGCACCCGTTTTTCGCCGTCGGAACTGTACACTGAGCAGGCAATCACCGGGCAGGCGCCTTCACGCGCGTCGGGCATTCTTGTAGATAGAGGCGACAGAACTTCAATGTCTATGGCTGCCCGGCGGAACTTGGGAGCGGGATACTCGAGCAGCTTAGCCCACATCTCTGCATATTCGCGCTCCTCCTCAGTGCATTCCTTGAACAGGCTTCTGATTTTGTTAAGGTTCTCAGTTGCTTCCTCAAGCACCTTGGGCACAAGATTGCCGTCTTTCACTTCGTAGATCATGCCGGGCTGCAGTTGTTTATCGTAGATGTACGATTGGTAATACTTGATTTTGGACTCCCAAATCTTGATGTCTGATGGTTCGATGTGGGTTTCGCAGACTCGGGTGTAATCTTCTGGCACTATGTCTCGGATTGTTCCCTGCGGTCTGCCGCCGATTGCTAATGGGTCCTTAGCGATTATTTTTGTGACTTTAACCGTCTGGTTCTTCAGAGGGTCGTATCTTTCAGTGACTTCAAGACTGTCAAAGCCTTCATGATGGGTTAAGCTTTCGATTTTGTTTAGTTCATAAGGTGTGAGGTTTGTTAGACAATAGGGTTTGTGACCTGTGTTGTCATACCAAAAATAAATTTGCCCTGATTCTGGCTCGTAGAGTTTGATTATCGCCTTCTTTTGGCGTCCATCATAAGATGCTGAGACAAAGTAAGATGGAGGCAGGTTTTCTGGGCAAACTGGAGGATAAGGTTGGCGCTGACCTCGCTTCTTGGGCTTAACAACCGATGGTTCCTTATAGGTGCTTGGTTCAGCTGGAGCTTGCGCTTTAACCTCCGCTTTCACTGCAGGCTTAGTTGGTACACTGCCAAAGTAAGCATCTAACGAATTAGTGCGCGCCATCCCCAGTTAACCTAGCCTCTATATGGAACAATGAGACTAAAAACCTTAGTGACTAAAAAAACACAAACTTACCAATGAATAAAGAACCAGAATCTGCAGCTAAAAGGTCCAAAAATCATCAATTTGGGGCTTTTGCCCAAGGTGTTTTTAGTTGATTTGGACTTCGTGCATAATGTACAGGTGGCGGTCAACTTCTTTTTTTGTGTTAAAGATTTCGCCGCATTCTGGACACATATATTGTCCTGCTCTTGTTTGAGGTGTACTCTTACGTTTGGTGATTTGACTCATTTTTATCCCTTTAACTAAAGAAAAAGGAAAAGTGGCTTAAGCAATTGAGTGCGACAGTTTTGTTACGCACTTATTCTTCTGCGAGTGTTTTTCTTTCTTTAATGAGTTCATGGACTATTGGACCGCTATTTGCACCGCCCCATTTGCCTGTTTCTTGAGGCGTTATCTTCCTTTTGTTATGTCCGTGACCTCGTTTCGATTTCGTCTTCTCGACAAATACCTCACTTCCACATCTGGATTAAACTTTTTCTAAAGGCACACGAATCTTCTAATCGCGAATGAATAATTCATAAACATCTGTGGCTGTTCCCATCTGTAATGTAGCCCCAGTTTTGAATTCTTATTAGGATGCCTGTGTTTTTCATTGCTGTGAACTGATTTGTTGCGGGACGCTTGGACTGTTGCTATAGAGACTCTCAGTTGGATAGAAATGCGCCGACTCAACGAGCGTTCAGCTCTGATGCGGACTGTGAAACAACTCGGCGTTAAAGATCCAAGTGCAATACGCTTCGCCTACGGCTTAGTGGTTGAGACAGAAAGAAGAAAAAATCTAATAGACAAATTCATAAACGAAGTGGTAGCGCCAAAAAATATTGGCGAATATACGATGGGCATCCAAGCTTTTCTGCGCCTGTACGTTTACCAAACCCGCGTCATGAAGAATTGGGGGAAAGTTAACTTCAAAGAAGCCGAAGCCATCGCAAGCATGGGTAGAAATATCCTTGGTTGGCAAACAATGCGAGAAGTGGAAGGCATTTTAGGCTTTTTGCTTACCAAAAAATTGGCGCCAATTATGGAAGCCGCAAATGAAGCGGAGAAGGTTAGTCTGCAAACTTTTCATCCATTATGGTTCGTGGAATATTGCTTCAAGCTCTTTGGGCATGACGAAGCCATAGCATTCTTGAATGGCAGCATGAAGGCGCCGCCTGGTTACGTCCGAATCAACACCTTAGCCGCACCCGAAGAAGCAACCTTGGAAAAGCTCAAAGTAGAAGGCGTCGAACTCGAAAAATCGGTTCCTCTCAACTATACTTACAAAGTTTTATCATCCAAAAAACCATTAAACGCACTGCCAAGCTATGCAGAAGGCTTATTCTACGTCCAAGATAAAGCCAGTTGCTTTGCAACCCAAGCCGCAAACCCTAAACCAGGCAACATGGTGTTTGACATCTGTGCGGCTCCAGGTGCCAAAACAACCTTCATAGCTCAACTTATGGAAAATCAAGGCTCAATCACTTCAGTGGATTTCTCGGCTAAACGCATGAAAACATGGAAAAAAGAAACCGCTCGGATGGGAACTAAAAATGCAGAACCTCTAGTGGCTGATGTCTCAATATCTGTGCCTTTAGTCGGTGAAGCGGACCTTGTGATTTTGGATCCTCCATGCACCAGCACAGGAGTGTTTGCAAAGCAACCCTCAGCGAAGTGGCGTCTGAGCCCAAACTCAATCCGCAACATGTCAGAGCTCCAGTGGCAAATGATTAACAACTGCGCCGAAAAAGTCGCGTCAGGCGGCTTCTTAGCCTACTCAACCTGCAGCATAACGCTGGAAGAAAACGAAGGCATAATCGAGCGGTTCCTCAAAGAACACCCAGAATTCGCCCTCGCCGACATCGAAACCAAAATCGGCATGCCAGGCCTAAACGGCTTAACCAAATGCCAACGCCTCTACCCACACATCCACCAATGCAACGGCTTCTTCATAGCAAAACTACAAAAACAATAGACCTCATTTTTTATCTTGACCAAAGCAACAGCTTTTCTTTGGCAAGGCTTTCTTTTGCGATGATCCTATCCACTGTGCCCATCTCTTGGCAAGTGTTGGTGAATAACAAGATAAGAAGTAGTCGACATTGAAGAAAATTTCACTTCGACTACTACTTCTCTTATTAATCGAGCTTAGTGCACTTGAATTATTGGTTAATTAATTGCTGCTAAAATCCCCAAGTGTTCTCTGTGGTGTCTCTTTTGTGTATAGTGGGTAAGTTATTTTTGTTCCTTCTGTGTGGGCAAATTCGGTTAATTGGTGGTTAATGGTGCTATCTTTGCTTATGATATGTTCGACTTTTACGTGCCGCACAACGAGAGCGTCGGATAAGAGGTTTCGGTGGCATTTCCATGGCAACGCCTCCGCACACATCAGTGCTAGGCAGTTTTCTCTCGCCAGCGCCACGATTTTTAGGAGGTTGTCGGTGAATTCTTGGGTTTGCATGTAGTCGGCGTAGCCGCGGAAGCCGCTGTTTTCCCATGCGAGGTTGATGGAGTCACGTTTTGGGTGTCGTAAGCCGCCGATTTCTGGCATGTGGATGTATCGTATTCCGTCTATTTTGAGGCTGGTTGGGAGGGTTTCTTTGTTGAATTGGGGGTTGTGCCGTGAACGGGGAATTGTGCGTACATCCACGACCAAGTTTACGCTATATGCTTTGAGAATCTCGACGAATTCTTCGAGTGTTCGGGTGGAGTGCCCAATCGTGAAAACTACCGTCGATTCAGACGCTTTAGCCATCTATCAGCCCTCAAAATCTATTATGGGTGTTAAAATATAAGAATCCTGAGCAACCATTGACACAAGAGATACAAGTGGACAAAAAAAGTATTTCTGTGGAAAAGCCAAAGTTACCGATATCTTTTCTTTAAGGCAGTAAACTATTTTGGTATAGCCAAATACATTAAATTTATTAATTAATCCCATACTGCATAAGGTAAAGGCGAACATCTGTGTCCCTAGCAACCAAACTTAAAACCCAAAAGCCCCTTCAATTAGCGTCCTTAGCTTTCTTTGCAGTCACAGGAATAATTCTTTTGGTTACTTTGCCGTTGACGGGTTATCCGCCTCATGTTGGCTTCCTGGGAATCCTCAGCCTCATAACTTCTTACAGCCTCTTCTTGAAAAGGGCTTGGGCACCTTGGCTAGTCGCTATCCTATTCATAACCATCACGGGTTTCACAATCGTTACCCTCGCTTCAGCGGGCTTTAGCAACCTATTAGTTGGCTTAAGCATGCTTGGCTACTTCATCTTAACATTGATCTTTGCAGGGTATCTTTTGCTGAAACGCAAAGACTAAGCTTTTGCAGCGGAACCGCGGAAAAGCAATACCGCCACTTCTTGGTCCACATCGATAAATTGTTCGTTTTCAGCTATTTCCACAAACCCATCGGCATTTGCCAACGTGGTGATTGCGCCTGAAGCACCTGATTCGACAGGTTCAGCGATTAAACGGCAGTTCTTATCAAACTCTAACCGCACCATCACAAAAGTTCGCCTACCCTTCGCACTAAACATCCGTGACCCAGCAACCGCCCTAACCGTCCTCATTGCGCTCACTGGTCGACCAGCCAACCGCAAAATTAAGGGTCTTGCAAGCAAATAGAAAATCAGAAGAGCTGATGTTGGGTGACCTGGCAATGAAAAGATGGGTTTGTCGCCCACAAAACCGACGGTTGTGGGTTTACCGGGTTTCACGGCGATTCCATAAACTATGATGCCTGGTTTGCCAAGCGAATCCACGATCTGGGGAGTGTAATCGCGGGGACCAACTGAAACGCCGCCCGAAGTTATTACCATGTCGGTTGAAGCCACCGCCGTCTGCATTGCCTTAGCTAATGCGACTTTGTCGTCTGGGACCACGCCGAAGTAAACGGGTTTTCCGCCGCTTTCGATTACGGCTGTGCTGATGCTGTAGGCGTTGATGTCGTAGATTTTTCCCGGTGGCAACGGTTTGCCGGGTTCCGTGACTTCTGCACCTGTAGAGATGACTGCAACCATTGGAATTTTGAGAACCTTGACTTTGGTCAAACCTAGTGCGGCTAAAACGCCGATTTCGCTGGAACCCAAAACCACCCCTTTCTTTAGCACCAGAGCTCCTTTTTTTAAGTCAGAGCCCTTCTTCATCACGTTTTCACCCGAAGTGACGGCTCCAAAAACCTGCAAATCGGCATCTTCACGCTGAGTGTCCTCAACCATAACGACTGCGTCAGCGCCTTCAGGAATTGGTGCGCCAGTAACGATTTCGACGGCTTCGCCCTTTCCAACCTTGACGTTTGGAGGTTCGCCGATGTTTACGGCGCCAGAAACCTTCAACATTGCAGGCGTGTTCTCGTCGGCTTCAAATGTGTCTTCGGCTTTCACCGCGTAGCCATCCACGGTTGAACGGTTAAAAGGCGGAATATCCAAAGTTGAAACCACGTCTTCGTTGAGTACGCGATTGTAAGCTTCCAACAGCACAGCTTCTTCTTCACCCAGAAAAATAGGTTTGAATTGTTCGTCGATTTTTTCTTGTGCTTCCTCAAATGTCAACAGTTTCCTAAACACGCTTAAGTAACCTCCACGATACCAAACATTTGGACGATTACGGTTTCGCCTTCGGCGACGCCTTCACGGTTTTCCGGAACCACAACGTATCCGTTGCTCTGCGTCATGGTGGATATGGCTCCTGAACCCTTTGCGCTTATTGGCTCAGCAAACAACTCGCCATCCTTTGTTGTAACTCGAACTCGAACGTAGGTTTTTCTTCCCAACGCGCTCGTGACTCTTCTTGCCAAAACCGCCTTAACGATAGGTCTCGGCTCTTCTCTGTCCATGCCGAGCATCTTGCAGATTAAGGGTCTACCAAAAACTTCAAACCCAATTACCGCAGCAACCGGGTTCCCCGACAAAATCAAAACGGGCTTGCCCTCCAACATCCCAACAGCTGTAGGCATCGCTGGACGCAACGCAACGCCATGAACGATGACCCCAGGTTTACCTAACTTATTAACCGCGTCTGGCACCAAATCTAAGCCGCCAACGCTGGTTCCGCCTGTAGTAATGATGGCGTCGTGGGTTTTGAGAGCCGCTTGGATTTTTTCTGCGATTTCGTCGGTGTTATCTTTGGCAATGCCAAGGTCGCTTATTTCTGCGCCTAGTTCAGCGCACATGGATGCGACCATAGTTTTATTTGAATCGTAAATTTGGTTACTTGCACGTTCGGCGCCTACTTCAACGATTTCGTTGCCCGTAGCTATGATTGCAACTTTCGGCTTCTCCGCAACCTTCAACTGCAAATTGCCTAAAGCAGCAGCTAAACCCAGATGATATGAGTTCAAACGAGTGCCAGCTTTAACCACAAGATCGCCAACTTTGAGGTCTTCTCCGACCTTAGAAACGTTAGTCCATGGCGCAAGTTGACTCCAAACCTCCACCTCTTCGCCGTGTTTCTCGGTGTTTTCCAGCATGACGACGGCGTCTGCACCTTTGGGTATGGGGTTTCCTGTCCAAACCTGCTTAGCCTGCTTAGTGTCAATTTGTTCTGTTTGGGTTAACTTAAGAACCACAGGCTTAGATTGCGAAGCACCTGCCAAATCAGCAGATTTCACAGCGTAGCCATCCATAGCTGACTTGTCAAAGCGGGGCAAAGATTCTAGGGCATAGAGGTCTTCAGCTAAAACACGGTTAAGAGCCTGATTTAGAGGCACCTGCGTTGCTTTGGGTTTGCCAATATTCAGCCTTTCAAACCAGGTTTGTAGGGCTTGGTCTATCAATGTCAGTTTTTGGAATCCTTTCAGTTTCACCAAAATGGTCGCCACTTTAGCACTAGCGATTTAACATAAAAAACATATCGAACCCAAACTTACGCTTTGATAATGTGATAGGCGGATGCTTTCCGAAGTCGATTCATCACAGCCAAACCCAAGCCTTCCGATGAAACCCCCTCCGCAATGATGATGTCAACATTTTCGGCGTCAACCTCTCGCAATAAGCGGAACAGATTTTGGGCAACGGTTGCTAAGTTGGAGCGGCTGCCAAGCGATTTAACCACGTCAGCTCTGTAAGCACATTGAGTTTCATCGGTGGCTAAGACGCCGACTTTTTTGTGATCCAACCTGTAGGATTCAGTTAGGGCTTTTATTTTTGTGGTTACGGCTGAAACTTTTCCTTCAACGAGGATGACTTCGGCTTTAGGTGCGTAATGCTTGTGCTTCATTCCTGGTGAGCGAATCTGCTGAAGCGATATTTCCTGCTCTGCCTCTACGAAAGGGTGGAGTTTGAGGTCGCCTAGAACCTTTTTTAGGGCTTCGTAGGGTGTGCCGCCTGGGCGAAGCAGCATCGGTGGGTTAACGCTTAGGTCGACGACGGTGGATTCTACGCCGATGTTTGTGGCTCCGCCGTCGAGGATTGCGTCGATTCTTCCGTTTAGGTCTTCGTAGACGTGCTGGGCGGTGGTTGGGCTGGGTTTGCCTGCAAGGTTGGCGCTGGGCGCTGCGATGGGGCAGCGGCATTGCTTGATTAGTTCGAGGGCTACTTTGTGTTTGGGCATACGGATGGCAACGGTGTCTAGACCCGCAACCGTCACCTTCGGTACGAGGCTTGAGCGTTTAAAAATCAGTGTTAAGGGTCCGGGCCAAAACTTCTCCATGAGCACCTTGGCTTTAGGCGGTACTTCCAAAACTAATCTGCCAACTTCTTTTAGGTCGGCGACGTGGACGATGGGCGGATTATCCAGCGGACGCTTCTTAGCAGCAAACAATGCCAAAACCGCCTCCCCGTTAAGTGCATCTGCTCCTAAACCATAAACCGTCTCAGTAGGAAAAGCCACCAACCCACCCTTTCGAATAATATCTGCCGCTGTCTGAATGAATGTTGGTTCAGGATTTTCTGCATCCACTTTTAAGAGGAGGGTTTTCATTGTCTTTTCCCTTTGTATTCGAGCACTATTGAGGTTTCAACTTGCCGCTCAGGAATCTTCCAGTACTTCTTCAGTAGCTTATTGGTTTCTTCCCTCGAAAGCAGCGTAAACCCGTGTTTTTGGTAGAATTTGATTGCCCACGGTGCGGTTTCCCATGTGCCCACGAGAATCCTGTCGGTTTGAGCTAAGCTGAGCAGTCGGTTTAGGAGTTTTTCTCCTGCTCCCCTCCGCTGTTGGCTTGTTAGGGTGTAGGCGTGCCGAATTAAAGCGACATCTCCAACTGATTGGATTCCCATGACAGCGATTAGGGCGCCATTTTCGGCGTAACCAAAAAATTGGATTCCGCTTTTGATTTCTTCTTTTAGTTCTTCGGCGGGCATGTAGGGTTCTTTCAATCTATCTGCAGGAATCTTGCCTTTGTAAGCAACGGACGCATCGTTTACCACCATCAAGATTTCTTGAAAATCTGTGTTTATTAACTTGCGAATCATGGATGCGCACGCGAAGCCTAAATTGCCTCTGGCTCTTTTTTGCCCTCGCCCTTGAGAACCTTGTCGATTAAACGCATAAAGAACGCTTGCGCCTGCATTTCACCCATCTTCTCAAGGTAGATGGAGACCATGGCGATTTTGCCCTTCTTAGCTGCAACCAACTCCGCAAACATCCGCGCGGTAATCACGTTTTTATCGCCTAAAAGCACCGACGAAGTAACGGAGCCAATGAGGTCTTTGGGTTTTGGAACAGCGATGGCTAATGTGCCGAGTTTATCTTCTCTTTCACTGAGCATAATCATAACCGAGTTTTGGGCTTCCACATAAACCGCTAAAAACCTTGTGTCTTTTTCCTGTAGCTCTTCTTTGGTGACTTTTGCACGTTCGCGTTCCATATTCGTTTTCTCCCACATGCTCTTATTGCTTTAATTACTTAAAAATACCTCACAAAAACAAGCAGTTTTATAAGCGCTGGCTACGGCAAATAATTAACAACAATTCGAGGGCGCTTTCGATTGGAACAGAACGGTTTGGAGCAAAACAAGAAACTTGCTATTCCAGTCGACCTTATTCGCACTTTAGCTATCGGTTTAGTCGTGTTATTGCATGCCTCCAACGAGGCGTTGCAGGCTTCTTCCGTGCCCATGCCGTTTTGGTGGACTGCGCTTGTCTACAAAAGCCTCGCCCTCTCATGCGTACCACTGTTCGTTATGTTAAGTGGCGCACTTTTGCTTCAACCAGCTAAACTCAACGAACCGATCCGTGTCTTCCTAAAAAAACGGCTTACCCGCATCGGGTTGGCGTTCGTGTTTTGGAGTATGGTTTACCTCGCTTGGGGGTTCTTCGTCTACAACGTACCCGTTACCCTCGATAACATAGCGCAGGGCATCGTAAAGGATCTGTTTACGGGCGCTTGGTACCAGTTCTGGTTCATCTACCTCATCATCGGCCTCTACCTGATTACCCCCATCTTGAGAGTAATAATAGCCTATGGGAATCAAAGAATTACGCGCTATTTGATTGCCCTTTGGTTTGCGGGGGTAGCCATCTTGCCTTTAATCCAACTCGGATTAGGTTACACTTTAGACGCCGGCGTCTTCGTCCTCGGCGGCTTTATCGGCTACTTCGTCATGGGCAGCTACCTCCAGAAAATAACACTGCGAAATGCCATACTTTATGCGCTTTTAATCGCCAGTTTTGTCGGCACAGTCTTCAGTGTATGGCTTATGACTTATCCATTAAGAGGCTTGGGGCAGAGCGACTATTTCCTGGGCTACTTAACCGTAAATGTCATCGTGGGGTCAGCGGCGCTTTTCTTGCTTCTGCTCAAGGTTAAGCCCGATTGGCCAGGAACAAACAACCCCCTGCGCCCACTCATACAAGCCATAAGCAATAACACTCTCCCCATCTTCCTCTTCCACGTCATAATCCTTGAAACCTTCGAGCGCGGCTTGCTTGGATTCAAAATAAGCTACACAACCCTAAACCCCATCATAGAAATCCCCCTACTCGCAGCCTTAACATTCTTCATTACGCTCGGACTGGTTTTGTTGATGCGGCGGGTGCCTGTGCTCAAAAAACTGATTGGTTAAGAATCCTTTGAGTTTATGGTTATGGCTTGGTAGATAGTATTGGCTATTATTTGGGCTCCTTGGCTGTTGGGGTGGACGCCGTCGGGGAAATACTCAGGATGGTCAATCAGTGGCGTATAAACATCCATTAGCGGCAAACCCAAATCGCTTGCAATCTGTCTTATCCTTGGAATTATCCCGTTCACGTAACTTGTAGAATTCAAGTCGAGAGTGTTGTTGAATATCGGCGGAGGAATGACCAGAAAAATCTGCTGTGTACTATTCCATCGTTGCGTCCGATTTAGCAATCTTTCATAGTTAGCGGTGAAATTGCTGATTTTTTGGTAATTATCTGTTCGTGCATCGTTGGTTCCCAACATTATGATGACTGAAGTCGGTAGAAAGTTTCGGGCATCACGGTAAGTTAGGTCATAGTAGTAGGGGTTGTTGCTGTTCAAATTCACGGTTGCTCCATTAACCCCAAAATTACCCACTACTGAACCATTGCCTAGAAGGGACTGAAGCAACTCTGGGTATCCTGTAATGTTTGTGATGCTGTCGCCAAGGCAAGCAACACGCGTCAGCTTATTGCTGAGGTCATTGACTGAGTGGGCTGCAAGATTTTCTGAAAATACAACGGTTACGCTTAGAGCTACTATTAGAACTACAACGGGAACAATAATTATGCTCTTTCTTTTTGCGTTCATTTTTTTTACTTGCTATATTGTATTGACTAAGGAGATGGAATGATTAATGGGTCCTTTGCAGGCTTTTTTGTTTTACGGTTTCTGAGGAAAAATTTGGGTCCAAAATAGAAAGACAATATTTTTTTCTTCTAAGAGAAGAGGAAGAAAGTGTTATTTGCAGTTACTTCTTCTTCTTTCAGATAATAGTGGGCTTTTAGCATGCTTTCCCATCTCCTTTTTTTGTTGGAAATGCTTAATTAAGAGCTTATCTTATTGCTGGTACGGAAGGAATAAAACGTGAGTGACGAAATTTCAAAGTTACCGCCTAACGTTCAAGAAAGGCTTCTTAGGTTACAGCAACTGCAACAAACCCTCCAGTCAATCTTAGCACAAAAACAGCAGGTTGAAATGGAAAAAACTGAGGTAGACCAAACCATTGCTGAATTGGTTAAAACCGCTGACGATGTAGTGGTTTACAAGGCAATCGGATCACTTTTGGTTAAAGCAGACAAGGCCAAAATTAACGAGGAACTAGCCGAGCGCAAGTCGCTCTTAGACACCCGAAGCACAGTTATGGCAAGACAAGAAGAACGCATACGCAGCCAAGTAAAAGAAGCACAAACGAAACTTCAAGAAGACCTAAGCCCAGTCTCTGGTCAACCCCTATCTTAAGGGTGATGCTTGTGGGTGAGCTCGGATTTCCAGAGCTAACCACAGAGCAAATCGAGCTTTTATGTTCCACATCTGAACAAGCAGCCAGAAAATACCTTCTATCAAAGGTTCCACAAAAGGAGATTGACCGCTTGGACATAAGCGTGGAAGCAGACGGCTCCAAACCGATTAACGTTACGGTTGAAATCAATCTTGTTTTATCGCCCCAAACAAAAAATGTGGATGCAGAAGTTCTCGTCAAGGAAGCAGTCAGTGAAGCTCACAAAGCAACGGAAAATTTTTTGAGAAAGGTAAAATGAGCTTCAAAGAAATACTCAAAACTTTGGAAGACACAAGGGCTTCTTTTGTTCTGCTTCTTTGTCATCGCAGTGCTGATGCAGATGCGATTTGTTCAGCTTATGCATTGCAGGGACTTTTGAAGCGGTTTTTGCCCGATGTTGTCTTTGAGATTGGTTGTCCACAGGGCGTCAACAAACCCGCTAAACAACTCTTCGAGCACTTGCCCATAACGGTTAACCTAAAACCAAACATCGAATCCGCAGAAGTCATCGTGCTCTTAGACATGAACACCGTCGAACAACTCGATGAAGTCGCAGACGTAATAAAAAAGTCGCCTGCACCAAAGATTATCATCGACCACCACGCCCCAAGCGCTGAAACGATGCAAATTTGCAAAGTTTGTGTGGTAGATGAGAAGGCAGCGGCAAACTGTGAATTAATCTATAGACTTTTCAGTCAAGCAGAAGTTGAACCAACCCTAAACGAAGCTAAGGCCCTCTTTGTGGGTATAGCGTTTGACACGCGACACTTTGCGTTGGCTAATTCGCCGACCTTTGAGATTCTCGCTAAACTAGTTGCAACGGGGATCGACGCCCAGCCAACATTAGCGTTGTTTGCAATGCCTATTGATCCTTCGGAGCGCGTAGCGAAGTTAAAGGCTTGCAAACGCGCAAAAATTGTTAAGGTGGAAGGCTGGATTATCGCGCTTTCACATGTCAGTGCTTACCAAGCTCCAGCAGCTAAAGCTCTTGTGGACTTAGGTGCACATATGGCAGGTGTAGCAGGCAAAAAAGGCGGGAAAGTCGAGTTGAGCCTACGTTGCACACGGCAATTCAACGAGTTAGCAGGTGTACACTTGGGAACCGATATCGCAGCGCCGCTTGGAGAGTTCTTGGGCGGAGTCGGCGGAGGCCATGCGATGGCATCTGGCGTAAGCGGCAAGGGAGAAATCCAACAAGCCCTCAAACAATGCCTGTTACTTGTGAAGCAGAAAATAGCCAAAAAAGCGTAGCTACGCTTAAATGAGCAAACTCTCACGCTTAAGGTGAGCAGGCACAAAAAAAATGGCTATAATTGAAACAAAAAACCTCACCTACACCTACCCTGGCGCCACAAAACCGTCGATTGTGGATGTTTCAATCAAGGTTGAGAAGGGCGAGTTTGTTTTAATTACAGGTCCAAGCGGCTGTGGAAAAACAACATTGTGCCGAACCTTCAACGGGCTCGTACCCCATTTCTACCAAGGCGAATTAAAAGGCGAAATAACCGTTGCAGGACTTGACACGCTCAAACATCACACTTACGAAATGGCAAAACACGTTGGCTTGGTTTTTCAGAACCCCGAAAACCAGCTTTTCGCCTTATCCATCGAAAAAGACGTCGCTTTTGGCTTGGAAAACGTCGGCGTGTCCCGAGAGGAAATGCGCCGAAAAGTCGATTGGGCACTAAACCAAACAGGCATATACGACATACGAGAACGTTCACCCCACGAAATCTCAGGAGGGCAACAGCAGCGGGTGGCGATTGCATCTGTGCTTGCAATGGAGCCCGAGGTCATTGTTTTGGATGAACCGACTTCTTTTCTTGACCCGCTCAGTGCCGAGAAGATTTTTGAGGTAATCTACAAGCTAAACAAGGAGCAGGGAATCACCGTTATTCTCGTTGAACATCGCTTGGATTTGACGGCGAAGTACGCCAACCACCTCATTGTCATGGATGGGGGAAAAGTGCGTTTTGAGGGGGATCCGCGGCAAATCCTCAGCAACGAAGAAACCCGCTTAATTGGCGTCGGAATCCCCAAAGCCACCTTGCTTTATCAAATGCTCAAAAGAGAAGGCTTAAACTTACCCGACAAAACGCCGCTGTCTTCCGAGGAGTTAGCTGACCAACTGTTGGAGGCGCTAAAACAGCGGTGATTGAAGCCCAAAACATACGTTACGCTTACCCCAACAAAGTGGAAGCCCTAAAGGGCGTGTCAATAAAAATCAAAGATGGCGAATTCCTAGCCATCATGGGTCAGAACGGCGCGGGAAAATCAACGCTTGTCAAACACTTCAACGGGCTCCTTAAACCTTCGCAGGGAAAAGTCCTCATAGATGGTGTAGAAACCACTAAGTCAAGCGTTGCATCTTTAGCCCGGAACGTCGGTTTCGTCTTTCAAAACCCCGATCACCAACTATTCAGCGAAACCGTTGAGGAAGAAATTGCCTTTGCACTCAAAAACTTCGGTTTCAAACCAGAAGTCATTGAAGCCCGAGTTACATGGGCTCTAAACCTGTTATCATTAACCCAATACCGAAAAACCTCGCCCTTCCTGCTAAGCGGCGGAGAACGCAAGCGCGTGGCTTTGGCGTCTGTTTTGGCATGGGACCCCTCGACTTTGATTTTAGATGAACCTACCATCGGGCAAGACCACGAGCAGAAGGAAAAGTTGCGACAATTCATCCTGCAGATGCAGACCCAAAAGAAAACCGTGGTGACCGTTACCCACGATGTGGAGTTTGTGGCAGAATGTAATCCACGCGTGATATTGATGAAGGAGGGCAAAATTGTGGCAGACGGCGAAGGAAAAGAAATCCTCACCAACCCAGCACTACTTGAGTTGTCATCGATTGTTCTGCCGCAAATCGCTCAAGTCTTCACTAAATTGGAGTCACTGGGTTTCCCAAAGGACGTTATTGACATTTACGAAGCCAAGCAAATCATTCTAAAAGCTAAGGAGAGAAAACGCTAAATTGAGCGTTTTTGACGGTTTACGGTTCAGAAAAGTCTCCTCTCCAATCCATAACTTAGACCCCAGAATAAAATTCGTGTACGTTATCGCCATCTTTGTGGTGGCTATTCTATTCTTCCAGATTATTCCATTGCTGATTCTGTTCTTTATGCAGCTTCCCTTTGTTCTTCTGGCGCATGTGCAGCGGCAATGGCTACGTTCGTTGCGCGGAGCTTCATTTTTGGCGATATTCATCTTTGTTGTAAACGTTGGCACAACGTATTTCACTTCAGGATACCATTTAACGGCTCCAAACATCGAGACTGCTGCAGCAATGACATTGCGTTTCGTCGTACTTGTTGAGTCCTTCTCGGTATTCTTCTTAACTACCTCGCCCGACCACTTAGGCTTAGCACTGGAAGAATCCCGCGTACCCTACGAATTCGCTTTCGCCTTCACAACTGCCGTGCGCTTTGTACCTGTTCTGGCGGAAGAAGCCCAAACGATTATGGACGCTCAAAAAGCCCGCGGGTTGGAGCTTGAGAAGGGCGGCTTACTTAAAAGAATCAGAAACTACGTGCCCGTGCTTATCCCACTTATTGTCAGTGCCATACGTCGAAGCCTCGAACTTGGCGGAAGCGATGGAGTCCCGAGCTTGGGGAGCCACAAAAAAACGCACCAACCTATACCTGCTCAAATTACACAAAGGTGACTATGCCTTGCTCGCGATTACTGTGGGAATCTTGGTGATATCGGTGTATATCCGCTTTTTTGGTCCTTCAATACCAACCATAACCAGCTTGCTGTAAAACTTAGCTTGAAAACAATTGGAATTTATTTAGGACAGAGCTTATTTTTTAGACTGAAAGGGTTTAGAGATATGACTGAGCGTACCCGTTTTGGTCCAGCTGGTGTTCCACCGATGTTTAGGTTAATGGGTGCAACCACGTCTGACGTTCCAAAACTCTTGCATGAGGAGGGATTGGACGCTTTTGAGTATCAAGCTTCCCGGTGGGGACCCAAACCGCAAATTAACCCTGATGATGCCAAAAAACTCGGCGAGGAATGCCGCAAAAACGACGTGAAAATCAGCATGCACGGCTCCTACTTCATCAACCTCTCAGGCAAAAAAGAAGTCGTTGAAGCCAGCAAACGCCGCCTAATCGCCTGCGCAACCGCAGCCGACTGGATGGGCGCCTACGTCGTGGTTTTCCACACAGGCTTCTATGGCAAACTAGAAAAAAACTTTGCCTTCAAAAGTGCCCTGACCGCTCTAAAAGAAGTCAGCTCAGAAATGAAATCCTTGGGCTTAAAAGTGAAGCTTGGACCTGAGACGATGGGCAGAAAATTCCAAGTCGGCAACTTAGATGAAATTCTCAACCTTAACCAAGAAATCGAACGCACACAACTAGTCATAGACTGGGGACACTTACACGCTCTTCACTTGGGAACTCTCAAAAAGGTTGAAGACTTCAGAGTTATCGCAGAAAAAATAGAACAGACACTCGGTACCGAAGTCCTCCGAAGCATGCATTGTCACTTCTCAAAAATCGAGTTCAGCAGCCAAGGCGAAAAACGTCACCATACCCTCGACGAAGAAAGATATGGACCGGAGTTCAGAATGTTAGCTGAGGTGATTGTTGATTTTGGTTTGCATCCTACTATGATTTGTGAGTCGCCGTTTCTGGATGTGGACGCAAGAAAAATGAAAGCCACGCTCAACGAGGTTCTGGAAAGCAAGCAACATGAACCTGATCGCTAGAAATACGAACCTATTTTGATCCTGTTAGAAACCTTATGCAGAAACTATGTAGGAGTAGGTCAAATATTTCTAAGGTGTAGGTTGTACTGGTGTTTTCTTTGGTTTTCAGTATTTTGAATATTGGTTTGTGGTTATGCAGGTGTCCTTAATAGGGTAAATTTGGAAGAGAAGTTGTTGTTGTTGCTGCTGCTGCAACCCATTTTCCACCAACAGTTGCAGCAACAACCCAAAGTCCAACTGCATTGCACTATTCACTGACTTCCTTGGTGTCCACAACAAATTGGATCCGAATAGTTAAGTTATGCAGAAACGATAGAGGAGCGCTAGATCCGTATTGGCGTTTTCAGCTTATTCGTATGTCGAGATTTTGTGTTTATTATTGAGGAGATTCGCAGAGCGCAAGCGGTCATTTTTTACTAGATAGCAATCGTTCTGCAAGTTGGAGTTCCTGTACTGTGTTGATGTTAACGGCTAATTCTTCGTCATTCATTAGGAAGATGTCTTGGTCGAGCCATTCGTCGCCGTAGCGTTTGCTTCCATCAATAACGTTTATGCCAACGGGAACAACTTCGCGGCCTTCCTCTTTGAAGGAGTATTCGATGCACATGCCCAACTTTGCCTTAATTTCCAGAGGAACCGCCACAGTCAACGCAGGCTTTCCACAGCGTTCATAACGTTCCACGACTGCATCTATCATTTCACCCCTAACCAATGGCAAGTCAGCCGCGACAGCTAAAAAAACTCCCAGCTTGAGGGTTTGAACAACATAGCCCATATCAGAAACGTAATCCTTTCCCGGAGTTTCGATTACTTCCACGCCGAGCTGACGCATAAGGGCTGTGGTTTTTGGCGTGCAGTCGGTTGTGGCAACGATGACTTTGTCGATATTTTTAGCATCTTTCAACGCCGCAAGGACATATTCGATGACGGGTTTCCCACAGACTTTAATCAATGGCTTTTCTTCGTCGAGTTTCATGCGGGTGCCCTTGCCGCCAGCCATAACCAGCGCAACTACACCCATGCAACCGCCGCCAACAAAACAACCACAGAAACCATCCGCGACAACTCATTAGTCGCGCCAAACACGTCACCGGTAACACCGTTAAAGTTTTTGTGGGCAATTCCCACCATAACAAAGCCTGTTAGCACCGCCGCCAAAATAACAAAGATACCTGCCCAACTGAGAAGCAGCACAGCAATTACAAGAGAAATCGCCAAAGCCACAATCAACCGCAGGTTGCCTTTGCCACCGCGCATCGCTGCCAGGAAAGCTGAGTTCATGCCTTCATGGACGGATTTGCCTGCCCAAGCCACAACAACCATGGATAATTTTGCGCATAATTCTATTACGATTAAGGCTGGGAAAATCAGTGGGAACGGCAAAATTCCCATAAAATAGTCTTATGCCCAATTCGGCAAATGCGAAAGCGGTAATTATGTAGGTCATCAGTGTTAAGCCGATGGCTCCTGCGCCTGTCAATTGATCATGCATAACCTCAATTTTTTTCTCGAATGAACCATGGACCATGATGCCATCGCCAAAATCTAGCAGTCCATCAGTATGATGGAGCCCAGTCATCCAAAGAAGCAACGCCAAAGCCAAGGCGCCGACCACAAGGCTTGGCAAAAACTGCAGAGCCACCCAGCCGAAAATGCCCGCTAACAAACCAAGGAACGCGCCGATTAATGGGAAAGCCCACATGTTTTGGGCACAATCCGTAAGCAGGTCTTTGTCCATGGCGATTGGGAAGACGGTTAAGAAGGATAAGAGGTTTTTTAGTTGTTTAATGACCAATTCTAAGTCACTTTTTGCTCATCAGTAGAGCATAGTTACGTTCTATTTCCTTAAGAAGTATATCCTTCGTGACCGCACCGCCTGTCTTTGCCATGGCAGCGATTGAGGCTCCACCTGCTCCAACGCCTTCTTTGACCAACCCCGTTTCATAGATTCGTAAGCCCGGATACTTTGAGGCTCCGAAGTCTAAGTCAGCCGCTAAAATGGGAACTTCGCAGAATTGTTTGACAATGCCGCAGATGTCGGATTTTACGTCTTTTGCAACCCACCGCGTTGTGCCGATGGCTACGTTGCAGAGAGATTCAGGACTCAAAGCGTTGATTACTGCTAAGACCGCGGTCATTTGAGTGCCACCTGCCATCAGAACAGGTCCCTGCCGCGCACCACCGATGACTAAACCAGCCATCGCCGCCATCATTGGGTCGCCAACACAGGAAATCGCTTTTACGGGGTTACCCTTTAGGCTGCCAAATTTTTCACCTGCCGCTTTTAGACCAGCCGCAACGACTTCCGCTTTCAAATTGTGGGGGTTTTCGGGGAGGGTGCTGCTTACTTTGCCCTGAGCACTTACGCCCAAAGCAGACAGTACACCGAGCGCCGTTGTGGTGCCGCCCGGAATGCTCTCTCCGATAACCAAGTAATCCGAAGCTTTAGCTAGTTGTTCACCTAAAATCTTAGCGCGTTCGATTACTTCTTCCACATTATCAACTGAGTTGCCGGTGCGTATGTCGCGGCCAGAGTTACCGCCTAAATCTACGTATGGAATTTGCGGTTTAACCTTCACTCCGCCGTTAACAACCAGCACTGGTATGTCGGCTAAATGTAGTGCCGACATGGTAATCAAGCCAGGTGTCGGAATTCCGTCGGGCGTGATCGGTACGCCTTGGATGGATTTGCATTTGCCAAGCAAAAGTAGCTCGGCGTCTGCAGGTGGGGTAAAATCTGTGAAGTCGGGGTTTGCGCCAGCCGCAGACAACCCTGGAATTTTTCCGGTTTCTGTGGTTGCTATTGTGGCTATGAAGAGGGGTTTTTTGCTTTCGATTTCGTCAAGGAAAGCTTTTGCTTTAAGCTCGTTATTTGCAATTAGTACGTCCATAATATTTCACTTACTTAGGGACGGCATCCCACTTTTTGATTTCCAAGTATCCAAAGCCGCCATCCAGTTTATGCTTTTGTGCTTCTCGGATTTCAATCTTCTTCTTGAAGGTGGGGCCGTCTGTTACAACGGTGTGGTATTCGCCGCCTTCGCCGCAAGGGTCAACGTTGCCGAATTTTAGGATGTCATCGTAGAATTTGCGGTCTAGCTCACGTCCAAGCCAGTCGACGCCTAGTAAGTCTAGTTTGGTGCGGACTACAGTTGCTTTGAACCCGGTTTTGAGATAGTCGAGGTAGATCTGTTTTGTGTCGCCCATCCATAGAGGTTTGACGGGTGTTAAGCCGACTTCTTTGCATATTCGTCCAAGCCAGCCTTCCTCGTGCCCAGCAACCTCATAGATGTCGCCTGTCACCAAGCCCTGCATTCCCCTTGTCTTGCACTCCAATAAGACTGCTTTGAAATCCTTCTCATAGTTCTGAGGACTGGTGGTTTTTTTAATCAGCGGGATCCCAATGGCTTCGCCCTGTGCATCGAGGATTGCAGAAGGTATCATGTGGAAGTTCGATTTTTCTTCGCTCATCATCATAGTGAACAGGTGTATTACTTGGTGGCCTTGCTGAGTTGCAAGGTATTGTGCGTAGCAACTGTCTTTGCCGCCGCTCCATGAAGCAACAACTTTCATACAGTTTTTTCCTCCAAAATTTCCTCTTTCTCACGGACATTTAAATGCAAAAATCCAATTTTTCTACACATGTATTTAGATAATTTGCCTTCTTGTAAAACTTTGGCTGAAATAACGTTTGTTTTCTTTATGTTCAGCAAATTATCAACCCGCTGTTGGTTGGTTTATCCAACCTTTTTAATATAAGTATATCGGTAAAACCTGCCACACAACACTTAAAACAAACTTCACCACTAAAAGTGCGGTTGAACAGCATGAACACGCAAACTCCTCCACTGCTAACTTACCTAGAAGCAAGGGGCATTACACTGCAAAGCCTAATCGATTGCGCCCTCGAAATGTACGTGCCCCACCCCGGCATAGAAACTGAGAAAAAAGCCACCGAAATGCTCAAAGAGGAACTTCTCGACATCCTCTCAGATGTCAATGTATCTATGCTGGAAGTAGCTGCGTTTTCTGTCCAAGAACAAGCAGAAAAGGGACAAATTCCAGGGTTAACGCAAGAAAGGTTTAGGGGTAGACCCGGTCCAGTTGCTGACGAAATCTTGGGGTTGGCAATCGCCACCTACATCGGCGGAACCAGAGGCGTCTTTGAGTATGTACGCTTTGACCAAGCTAAACCTGGTATTCTAAAAACATTGGGTTCCTTAACAAACGACGCCATAGGAGCTTTAGTTGCGGGTGCATCAGCAAATGTTTATACGCGCGCTGTGCGGAATGCAGGTACAAAACCGTAAAACGCCCTGTTTTTGTGCAGTTTCAGTTGCGTCAGCGTTAGCCTTGACTTTACCATAAGATTATAATACTATGCAGATTGAGGATTTAGCCTGTTGGGCAGCATGGTTCAAACAAGGCTTTGTATTGTCACGCACACTTTTCTGCCGCATGTGGGCGGTATAGAAAAGGTGGTTAATGAACAAAGCAAGCGGTTGCGAACGAAAAATTTTGTGCCCATGGTCGTAACAAATAGGATAGGTACACCTCAAAAATACGTGGTTGATGGCGTCCCCGTAGAATGCTATCAATCTCTAAACACTGGCTTTAGGTTGGGGATTCCTTATTCGATTCCAACGGTCTCGAGTTTCCCCACTTTTCTCAAAGCGGTGAACCAGAGCAAAATAGTCCACGCACACGGCCATCCATACTTAACCTCGCTAACCGCAGGTAAACTCGCAAAAATGTACTCTAAACCCTTCGTACTCACCCAACACAACACCTTCATCGAATACAACAACCTCTTCGACGACATTGAAAACTTAAACGACCTAACTGTCGGCAAACAAAACCTCCAAGATGCAGATAGAATCATCGCCGTAAGCGGCGCCACAAAAGAATATGTGCTTCGTTTAGGCGCCAAACCCAAGAAGGTCAAGGTTGTGCATAACGGGGTTGATTTGGAAAAGTTTAAGCCTATGGCTAGAAAACGTGAAGAAATGAGGCGAAAGCTGGGAATTCCTTCGGATGCGGTCGTGGTTTTGACTGTGCGGCGACTTGTTTACAAGAACGGTGTGGACACCCTCATTGAAGGCGCTAACATCGCGGTCAAAAAGAACCCGCGGATTGTGTTTTTGGCGGTAGGTAAAGGTCCCGATTCTGAAAGTGTCAAACTTCGGATCCATGAGTTGGGGATTGAGGAGAACTTTAAGCTCGCAGGGTTTGTAAGCGACGAAGATTTACCTATCTACTACAATGTCGCAGACATTTTTGTACTGCCATCAAAATCAGGTGAAGGATTGCCGCTGGTTGCACTTGAAGCCATGGCATGCGCGTTGCCAGTAATTGCAACGGACGTTGGAGGAATAAGGGAAATCCTCCTGGAAGAATACGGAAAACTGGTGCCTCCCAACCAGCCTGAACTGCTCGCAAAAGCCATATTGGATTTCGCCAAACAAGATTTCTCTTCACGCAAAAAAGAACTCCGCGCCATGATGGAAGAGAAGCATAGTTGGGATAAGAACGTTGAAAGACTCGTGGAAATATACGAAGAGCTTATTTAACCATGTAACGGAAACATATTAGCCCTTTGAAATGGAAGTTAGCTGATGACGTCAAAAGTCGAAATGGTCTCTGTGGTAATTCCCACACTCAACGAAGCAGGTAACATTTTGGAAGCCATAACTACCATACATGAAGATCTATCTTATCCCAAAGAAATCATCGTCGTCGATGGGAACTCGACAGATGGAACCAAAGAAATCGTTCAGGAACTTGGGTACTGCAGACTCATCGTTGAACCTCGACGTGGCTATGGCTTAGCTCTTAAAACGGGGATGAAAAACGCCAAGGGCAACATCATAATAATGGTTGACGGCGACGGGACCTATGAAGTCCGACACATCAACCGTATGATAGCTAAAATGATTGAGCAAGACGCGGACATGGTCTTAGCCACCCGCATGTATGACCCAAAAAAAGCTATGGGCATCATGAACTTCATCGGCAACAAAGTCATCACGTTCTTCTTCGACTTCGTCTATAGCCAATTCCTCAGCGACACACAATCGGGTTTCCGAGCAATATCCCATGATGCCATCGACAACGTCAATTTAGTCGAAGGTGACATGGCGTTTGCAACGGAGATGCTCATAAAATTCGCTAAGGAAGGCTATAGCATGATTGAGGTTCCCACGACCTATAAAGCCCGAAAGTATGGCAGACCTAAACTGCGAAGGTTTAAGTCAGGTATCGAGATATTTAGCACTATATTCAAGGGGTCTTTGGATGCAGATACGATTAGAAAGCGCGAAGCGGCTTGGAAGAAAACTCGGGCTTAATGAAGAGAAAGGCTTTGCAGTTGCCATTTTTATTGCGTTACTCATCATTTCCGTTGCAGTTTTGAGCTATTTTGTTTGGTTTAGGCCGCCCGCAGAACCATATAACAGTATTTACTTGCTTGACTCCAACAAAAAAGCTTTAGATTACCCTGAAACCTTGGTGGCTAACCAGAACAGCACCTTCAACATCTACGTTGACGTGGTGAACCATCTGGGGCATAGTGCTTCTTATCAGGTGCAGGTGAAAATAACCAAGAACCTCTCCACTTTTCCAGTTGATGTTCCAGCAAGCCAAGTTCTCCAAATAAACAGTTTAGGAGACGCAAAGACCAGAGAAAACGCGGCAACTGTTACGGAGAACGCTGTTGGAAGTTACTCTGTAGTTTTCGAGTTATGGCAACAAAACTTAGCGGGAACTTACGAATTTACTCAAAATTACTGCGTTTTACCCATCCAAGTAGTAAACTGAGGTTGCATTAACTTGTTTGGATAACAACCAATTGAGGTTAGTCATTCTCCATCTCCATTTCACTCAAGTCCCAGTACATTAGGGGGCTATAGGTTTTTTCCGAGCAACAAGCGTATAGACTATAAATTGTCCATGGCTAAGGTTGTTAGAGTCACCTTCAAACTCTCAGAACCTTGCTGGTTAGGTTTTGCTTTTATAGGAAAGGTTTTTAGTATAGTTGTTGTATGAGACTGTGAAAAAGTGTATAGTGTAAAGTGAGGTTAAAATTATGTCTGTATTTGCAGCACCAGGAGCATATGACCGTGCCATTACCGTTTTCTCGCCTGATGGACGACTCTTCCAAGTAGAATACGCAATGGAACTTGTGAACCGCGGAGCCACCATTATAGGCATCCAAAGTTCAGAAGGATTAGTTCTCGGTTCAGAAGAAAACATAGAAGTCCTTGAAGAAGCAGGCTACTCATGGAAAATTTTCCGAGTAGACGACCATATTGGCGCAGCCATTGTCGGGTTAAGTTCCGACGCAAGAATCCTAATTGACCAAGCAAGAATCTACGCTCAAAGCAACAAACTAACCTACGACGAACCCATCGACGTAGAAGTCGTAACCAAACGCATATGTGACATCCAGCAGATGTACACGCAGCATGCTGGTGTTCGACCCTTCGGAGTCTCAATCATCTTCGGTGGAGTCGACAAAACCGGAACCCGCGTCTTCGGCACACACCCAAGCGGAACCTACCGCGGCTACAAAGCAACAGCACTCGGCGCAGGAAGAGAAACAGTTCTAGGAATCCTAAAAGAAGAATACAAAGAAGACCTAACACTAGATAATAGCATAAAACTAACAGTCAAATGCCTAGTTAAAGCCCTCGAAGCACGCCAGCTACCGCCAAGAATAAAAATCGCAATCATCCCAGCTGCAACACAGAAAATGGAAATGTTAAACGACAACACAGTGGAAGGTTACATCAAAGAGCTGGGTTCAAGCAAGTGAAAAACTAATGAGCGAAAAGTTCACCGTCGCGCGCTTAACAAGAGAAAATGAACATTTTGAGATATTAGTTAAGCCCAACAAAGCGCTCGACTACCGAAACGGCAAAATCGCAGGTATAACTGAGGTTTTAGCCGCTGAAATGATTTTTGCTGACGCAAACAAGGGCACTAAAGTTTCTGAAGAAGCTATGAAAAAAGCCTTCAAAACATGTGACCCACTAAAAATTGCAGATGAAATCCTAAAGAAAGGAACTTTGCAGCTAACAACTGACCAAAGACGGAAAATGGTCGAGGACAAAAAAAGGTTAGTTATAGATTTTATTTCCCGCCAAGCAGTAGATCCTAAAACAAATTTGCCGCATCCGCCTGCGCGCATCGAAAATGCAATGGAGCAGATTCGTTATCCAATTGACCCATACAAATCTGTGGACGAGCAGGCTAAAGACATAGTTAAACTGTTACGCCCCATTTTACCCTTGAAAATCGAGCAGGTCACAGTTGCAATCAAAATACCAACACAGCATGCCGCAAGAGCTTACGGCACAATAAAAACCTTGGGTACTATTAAACGGGAAGAATGGCGCGGTGATGGTTCATGGTATGGAGAACTTGAGTTACCCGCAGGATCATACGCTTCGCTTTTGAACAAGCTTGGCGACGCAACCAAGGGAAGTGGAGAAGCAAAAATAATCTCTTAAAGTAATTAAAATATGGAAAATGTGATTTTATGCCAACATTCTTTGAAAAAAAACAGCTCGTGACCCCGGGCGAAATGCTCGCTGAAGGCGACTATTTACCTGGCGAAAACACGTATGTGGAAGCAGGCAAGATTTATGCCTCAAGGATTGGACTCGTAGACAGTGACAATAAAAAAGTAAACGTTGTTGCACTAAGGGCTTTTTACGTCCCGAAAATGGGCGACATAGTTATTGGAACAGTCACTGAAGTAGGATTCAACGGCTGGACCGTCGACATTAAAGCACCCTACACAGCGATGCTACGTGCATCCGATGTGCTAAGTCGACCCTTTAAGCCACAAAACGACGAGTTATCCGCAGTCCTAACTGCCGGCGACTTAATCGTTGCCAAAATCGCGACTTTCGACCGCGCACACGACCCACAACTAACCGTAGGAGAACCCGGTTTGGGAAAGATTACCCGCGGTCAAATCCTACATGTTACTCCAACAAAGATTCCACGCATAATCGGACGAAAAGGCTCCATGATTTCTATGATTAAACAAGAAACTAATTGCCAAATCATCCTGGGATTAAACGGAGTAATCTTGGTCACTGGCAAAACTCTGGAAGAAGAAGAACTTGCCATAAGCGTGATTCGAAAAATCGAGGAAGAATCCCACACAAGCGGTCTTACTGATCGCATAACACAGTTGCTGAAAGAAAAGAAATTAGGTAAAGTGGAGGAAAACAAAGTTGAATGAAAAAACAGAGAAATTAATCGATAAGAAAGGTATCCGACTAGACGGTAGAAAAGCGGATGAACTTCGCCCTGTAAAACTTCAAGTAGGCGTACTATCAAACGCTGACGGCTCAGCCTACATCGAACATGGAAAAAACAAGATTTTAGCCGCAGCTTTCGGTCCAAGAGAAGTGCATCCAAAACACCTCATGCAAGCTGACCGCATGGTCCTAAAAGTTCGCTATCACATGGCACCCTTTTCCGTTCAGGAAAGAAAATCCCCAGCGCCCTCAAGAAGAGAAGTTGAACTCTCAAAAGTAATAAAAGAATCCATAGAACCCGCACTGTTCCTTGAACTCTACCCACGCACAGGCGTCGACGTATACGTTGAAGTCTTGCAGGCAGATGGCGGAACACGATGCGCAGCTATCACTGCAGCTGCATTAGCCGTTGCAGACGCAGGCGTTCCAATGCGCGACTTAGTCGTTGGATGTGCAGCAGGCAAAGTTGAAGATACAGTGGTTCTTGACCTCTATGATGCAGAAGACAAACTCGGCGCCGCAGACGTTCCAGTCGCTTACATGCCAAGCTTAAACGCCATTACATTACTGCAGATGGATGGAATTTTGGAGCCAGCTGAATTCGAAAAAGCCGTAAACATGGCAATGGAAGGATGCAAGAAAATCTATGAAATGCAGAAAGAAGCACTTAAGACCAAGTACATGGTCGTTAAAGAGGTTGAAGAATAATGTCATCACTCGTAACTAAAGTTAGACTAAGACAAATTGAACAATTAATCGAGAAAAGCAAACGCCTAGATGATAGAGGCTTACTCGATACCCGCGAAATCAAAATTGAACAAGGCATAATCGAGAAGGCTGAAGGCTCCGCTAGAGTTTTTATGGGAAAAACCCAAATTCTCGTAGGCGTCAAAGTCGGCTTGGGCGAACCCTTTCCAGACACACCAAACGAAGGTGTCTTAACAGTAAATGCAGAGCTTGTGCCAGTTGCTTCACCAAGTTTTGAGCCAGGTCCACCAGACGAAAACAGCATCGAACTTGCTCGAGTAGTTGACAGAGGTATCAGGGAATCAAAATGCATCGACAACGAAAAACTATGCATCGAACCCGGAAAAAAAGTGTTCGTTGTATTCGTCGACATTTATGTCCTTGACCACGGTGGAAACCTGATTGATGCGTCCGCAATCGCTGCAATGGCTGCATTGTTAAACACAAAAATGCCCAACTATGAAATCAAAGACGGCGAACTAAAAATGAAACAAGGCTACACACCCTTACCCCTGAGAAGCCACCCTGTAACAGTTACCATCGGAAAAATCAACAACAAACTAATCACTGACCCCATAGCTGAAGAAGAACAAGTCATGGACTCACGCATCACCTTCGCAACCAAAGAAGACGGAACCATTTGCGCCATACAAAAGGGCGGCTCAGGCTATTTCACACCGCAACAGATTTTAGAAGCCTCAAAGATTGCTCTGGACAAAGCAGCAGAACTGCGCAAGAAACTAGATTGGTGAATAAAAGTTGCCTAGAATGAAGAAAGTTGGTCCAACACGAGGATTAGGCGTACGTTACGGTTCAACCGTTCGAAAACGCTACGTCAAAGTAATCACTGAACTCAAGAAGCCCCACAGATGCCCAAACTGCGGTTTTACCCGCGTAAAACGCGAAAGCGTAGGTATCTGGAAATGCAGCAAGTGCGAGTACACTTTTGCAGGCGGAGCATACACACCAGTAACTAAGCTGGGTGTTGTGGCCAAACGTGCAGCTAAAGGTGCGCCAGTAGAGGAAACAGCAAAGGCCACTGCAGCTGTCGAGTCGGCAACTGAAGAAGAAACAACCGAGTAAACCTTTTTTTCTTTCTTTAATTTTTATTTTTGTTTATTACCTGGAACTTTCAATTTAAGTAGGGAAATCTCCAAATGGCTACTGGCGCGAGAACTACTGTACGCTTGAAATTTTCGTCTGAAAAACAAGTTTCCACAATTCTTGAGGCTCTAACCCCAGAAGCTAACGCTCCAGTGACAAGACGCGCCAACGTAAAACTGCAAAAAAATGGCTTATTTCTTGTGTTAACGGTTGAGGCAGACGACACTGTTGCATTGCGTGCCACTTTGAACGCTTATCTGCGATGGGTAAATTCCACAATCAACGTCATAGACGTTGTTGAAAAAAGCATAATTTCATGATTGAATAAGGCTTGAAAATCTATGCCTCGACTATAAAGCAATGACTGGAACACAAAGATCAAGTTCTGTCAAATGTTTGGTAAAATATATTTTTTACTAAGTAACGTTATTGAAAAGATTTATAAAAAATTTAGCCGATTATAAAGCGGTTGATGGCTAACTTGAATGATGTATGCCGCCGGATTTTACCCCTCAAATTCTTCGTCCTGACATACATACTTTCCTGGATCATCTGGATTGGTCTTATCCTTGACGCATCTCAAATTTCTGAGGGCATTAGCAACATCGTGAGGTTGTTCGGTGTCTTGATGCCTGCTGTATCCGCCATTGCCTTAACCGCTTACTACACTGGGTCCACTTGACTTAGGCAACTCTTCTCTCGCTTTAAAATTTGGCGTGTAGACATCAAATGGTGGCTAGCTATAGTTTTCATTTATCCTGCTCTGCTTGTTGCCGCTGGATTACTCTACGACCTGTTCGACCCACAGTCGCCTGTAAACCTGTTGTCAATTTCCCTCGGCGGATAGATAGCGAACATCATTTTCCTGACTATTGCCTCACTTGGAGAAGAAATTGGCTGGCGCGGTGTGGCTTTGCCTGCCCTCCAAAGAAGATACTCTTCACTTATTTCAAGCACAATTCTGGGCCTTTTGTGGGCAGCATGGCACATACCCTTCTGGATTCTTATCGGAACTCTCAGCCAATATGGTTCAGTATACTTTATCATGAATTTCCTCTTCATCGTTCCAACAACATTCTTCATAACTTGGTTCTTCAACAAAACAAAAGGCAGTTTGCTTCTACCAGTCGTTTTCCACATAGTTTTCAACGTGGTTAATGTGGTGATTTTTCCAGTTACTGGTTCAGTTGGCGCTTTTGGCATATTCATTGCTATGCAATTTGTGGTCATGGTTGCTATTGTTCCTTCACTGAGAAAGACCAAACCGGTTGAATTATGATTTATTAGTTGAAAAGAAGCTTCGATGCCGTGGCATTCACGAATATGTGAAGTTTATTTGTATTTTATTTTGAAAAATAGAATCGCTATGGCTTGGATGAAAGCCAAGGAATTTGCGATTATAATGGGGAAATTGTTGACGAACATCCCATAAATAAACCATACGAGGACCCCTGCAGAGGTAAGAGCGAACATGCCTGTGGAGATGTCTTTGGTTGATTTTGTCTTCCAAACTCTGAGTAACTGCGGAAACAGGGCGCCAGTAGTTAATACGGCAGCTATTAAGCCAATTATCATTACGTTGTCCATTTTGGGTTTACTGTGCTTTGAACGGTATTTAGTTTTCGCAGAAAATTACTTGTTTCCTTTTCAAAAAATGGGGCGTTTTGGTTTTTGCTTCAAATGTATATTAATTTTCCTTTTAGGCGCTCGTCGATATTTTCGCATAAGTTATGAACAATTCATGACTGCATTTATACTTGTATTTGTGATAGGTATCGGATAGTTTCATTATTGAGCCCACAATTAAAAAAAATGCTTTTTTCAAATATAAGACAAATTAGAAAACCGTTTTTTCGATGAGTTGAAAGTTTCTTTCATATTTCTTCAGGCAATGGTTGGGTTACAATTCAGAGGAAGATGTAGTCAACAAAGCCATTATTACCACGTTTTGAATTTAAGTTCTCTTATCTTTTTCTATTCATGCCAAATGGGATGGACTTGAAGTCAAGGGAAGGTTTAAATAAATACCGTCATATTTCGTATATGCTTTAAGTTAAAAAAACGGATGAAAATTTAGCATGTCACAGCAGGAATATCGCTATATACTTCGTATCATGGGTACAGACGTTCAAGGTACCTTAAAGACTATTTACGCTGTAGCGCAAGTCAAAGGAGTGAGCTCCGCGCTCGCAAACGCAGTTCTTAAAAAAGCAGGCGTGAACCCTGATCTGCGTGTTGGCTTTATAACAGAATCTGACATCGGAAAAATAGAAGATGTCATAAAAGACCCAGCAAAATATGGCATTCCAAGTTGGATGTTTAACCGCCGAAAAGACACGGAAGTCGGCAAAGACGCTCACATTTTAAGTGCTGAATTAGCATTAAAAATTAAGACTGATATTGATCAAGCTAAAGAAATCAGGTCTTGGCGTGGATATCGTCATGCTTACAGCTTGAAAGTACGTGGCCAAAGAACAAAAACCACTGGAAGAGCAGGCAAAGCCTTAGGAGTTAAGAAGAAGACTCTGATGCAAAAGCCTGGTGGAGCACCAGCTGAAGGAGGCAAATAAGCAATGGGAGATCCAAAGAAGCAGCGTAAGAAATTTGATACGCCACGTTTTCGTTGGCGAAAAGATGTCCTCCAAGAAGAACTTAAACTTCTGGGGCAATTTGGCTTAAGAAACAAACATGAACTCTGGCGTCACAAAACCACCCTATCCAAGACCAGAAGCATCGCCCGTTCACTCATCAGCAAAACCACTGAAGAACGAACAAAGATGGAAAACGAATTGCTTGCCCAACTCAAAAAGAAAGGAATCCTGCAAGAAACCGCAGTCCTCGATAACGTGTTAGACTTAACCATCGAAGACATCTTGGAACGAAGATTACAAACAATCGTTTTCCGCAAAGGTTTAGCAAGAACTGTCTATCAATCACGCCAAATTATCACACATGGACACATAACAATCGATGGACGCAGAGTAACGATCCCCGGTTATATAGTACTAAAAGAGGATGAAACAAAAATAGTGTACTCACCAGAAAGCGCATTAGCAAGCCAAGAACACGCACTACGAGTCGGCTTGACAGTCGTAGCCAAACAAGTAGAAGCTCGGCCACCAAGCAGAGGCCGCAGAGGCGGACGCGGAGGCGGTAGATTCTGAGCGCTCCCAACAACAAACGTAACGAGAAGTGGGCAATCGTTCACATCTTCAGCAGTTACAACAACACCTTAATTCACATCACTGATATTTCAGGCGCAGAAACTATCGCTCGCACCACCGGCGGTATGTTCGTTAAAGCCGACCGAATGGAATCATCCCCTTATGCAGCCATGCGCGCATCCACAGGAGCAGCTGAAATCGCACACGACAAAGGAATAACAGCCATTCACATCAAAGTCCGAGCTCCAGGCGGCGCAGGACCAAGAACACCTGGACCAGGCGCACAAGCAGCCATCAGAGCATTAGCCCGATTTGGTTTCCGCATTGAACGCATCGAAGAAGTTACACCAATCCCACACGACGGAACAAGAAGGCCCGGTGGCAGAAGAGGCAGAAGAGTTTAATCTGCACTATCCCTATTTATTGAAGTAATTTATTGGAGTGTCTAGCAAGTGAAAATAGAAGTCCTTGAAAAAAACGATACTAACCTCCGCATAATCGTCAAAGATGCGGACGTGCCCTTAATGAATGCTCTACGACGTTTAGCACTTGCTGAGGTCCCCTGTATGGCAATCGAAGAGGTTGTCATGATAGAAAACTCTTCAATTCTACAAGATGAAATAATCTCTCACAGGCTCGGTCTTACTCCGCTGAAGACTGATTTAGATGCATACAATCTGCCTGAAGAATGCGAATGCAAAAGCGAATTCGGTTGCCAACTATGCCGAGTAACCCTAACACTTGATGCAGAAGCCAGAGACGGGACAAGAACCGTTTATTCGGGAGAAATCGTTTCGGAAAACCCTGAAATCGTCCCTGTCTCAGACCGAATCCCGATAGTTAAGTTGGCGAAAAATCAGAAACTAAAACTTGAAGCTTACGCAAAGCTTGGAAAAGGCAAAGTCCATGCCAAATGGCAGCCCGTATCAATGTGCGCTTATAAGTACTACCCAAAAATTACCACTCCAACCGGGAAATGTGAAGGGTGCCAAAAATGCGCTGACATATGCCCCAAAAGAGTTTACGTTGTCAAGGACGAAAAAATCGATGTCCGCGACCTATTGGCATGTAACCTTTGCATGGACTGCGTTGATGCTTGCCCACAAAAACCTTCACCGTTGAAGGTTGAATGGGAAAAGGACACTTTCGTAATGAACATAGAGTCTACAGGTGCGCTTCCTCCAGAACGAGTCTTAAAAGAAGCAACTAAACTGTTAGGCAAACAACTAAACGAGTTTGAAGAACAAATAAAGGCTGGACCACAATGAGAGAAACAAAAACCACAAACCCACAATTAATCGATCTTATTGGTCTTTTAAAGAAAGAAAGCAGAGAAAAACAAGCCCCCATCTGGCTAGACGTTGCAGATCACTTAGCCAAATCACGCAGCCAACGTGTCACCGTAAACCTGAGCAAACTAAACAGGCACACCAAAAAAGCTGACGTTGTGATTGTTCCAGGCAAGCTCTTAGCTTCAGGCACCATCGAACACATCGTCACCGTCGCATCCTTTGACATCTCGGACAAAGCTAAAGCAAAGCTTGATGCGGTCAAAGCAAAATACATAACAATCCAAGACCTTTTGGAGAAAAACCCCAAAGGTTCAAACGTAAAAATCATCCGGTGAATAAGAAATGGCAACCACAATACAATCCCCAATAACTTTCGTGAATGCTGAAGGCTTAATCGTTGGCCGAATGTGTAGCAAAGTTGCTAAACGATTGTTAAACGGAGAAGAAGTTATCATACTCAACGCAGAGAAAGCAGTATTCTCTGGAAAAAAGAAAAGCAAAGTGTTAGAAGCACACAAATTCCTCGAAGTTGGCGCTCCAATGCGAGGCCCATTCCACTACCGTAGACCCGACCGGTTTCTGCGAAAGACCGTCCGTGGCATGGTTCCCTTCAAGCTGCCTAAAGGCAAAAACGCTTACAAACGCCTTAAAGTATTCATGGGCGTCCCACTTGAGTTCAAAAATCAAAAAATGATAACCTTCGAAGAAGCCAATTCCGCAAACCTCAAAGGGCCACACTTTACCCTTGGTGAATTGGCAACTGAAATCGGATGGTTCAACAGGATGGAATAATTATGCCCGCAAAAAAAGTCTTAGTTGTTAGTGGAAAGCGAAAAACCGCAGTTGCCCGCGCCATAGTGAAACAGGGCGTTGGCAGAGTACGAATAAACCTAACTCCAGTTGAAATTTACGAACCCGACATAGCTAAAGCAAAAATCATGGAACCCCTCTTGCAAGCAGGCGCCGATGTCTGGCAACAACTAGACATGGACGTTAAAACCAGCGGCGGCGGCTACATGGGTCAAGCTGAAGCAGCACGCATGGCAATCTCAAACGCACTCCTAAAATGGACCAAAAGCACACATCTACGCACAGTCTTCAACGAATACGACCGAACCATGATTGCAGGAGACAGCAGAACCAAAGAAACAAAGAAAGTCGGCGGAGCAGGCGCACGTTCCAAAGAACAGAAAAGCTACAGGTAGGAGAATAGGACAAAATGATTATTCCCGTAAGATGCTTCACTTGCGGCAAACTCGTAGGAGACCGATGGGACGAATTCACACGACGCATAAAGACAGGCGAAAACGCCAGCGATGTCCTCGACAGTTTGGGCTTGAAGCGGTACTGTTGCAGACGCATGTTGCTATCTAATGTAGAAATCATTGACGAAGTCCTTAGGTTCTACGAAGAAGCAGAGAAACGCAAAGAAGCCCGTAACTTCTACTAATTTTTTATATCATCGTCAATTCTTTTCTTAAGAAAAATTGCATTAAGCGATGTTAGGTCGTATTTGGCTTTTTTCGAGTTGACATGTTGAAAACAGTGGAAATAATCAAAAGCCGTGGCTATTGCAAGATTCGTTTTATTATTGAATCATGAGTAGCTGTCTTATCCATGAACACGCTTACTCGATTTTGTGACTTGTTCATGCAGAGCATCTTAACTGTTTTTCCTTCTACCAGCACGCTTTCGACGTCTGTTAGATTGAATTGTTTGGCTATTTCAGCACCGGACTCAGAGATTTGTGAAGATAAGATGGCGTACTCGATTATTTTTTCTTGTTCAGTTAAATCTATTATAGCAGATGTATCGCTTCGAAGAATATAGCCTCTAACACCATCAAGTTTACGTATCTCCGCCAAACTCGCGGCCAAATCCGTAAACACAGAATCATCATTCCCAACAGTAATTGCTGCTGCATCGGGAAATTCGGTTTCGACTTGGCTATTTTTCTGCTTCAACGTCATTCCTCATTATTCGATTACTGGTTTAACCATTACCAGTTTACCTTTATCGGTTTGAAGGGTTTGGAGGATTTTTTCTGGAATCTGAATTATGCCTTTGGCGCTGTTCTTTGAATCTTTGATTACTTTAAACTTGCAGGTGGTTTTTTTTCCATCCAAGGCTTCAACGATAACCATGTTGAATTGTTTGCCTTCGTTGAGCTCACTCCAACATGCTACTACTTCTCCATCAACTCGAACAGTGTCAGCAGCAACTAGTAACCCGCTGATTTTTTCCACCATGAACTGGTTGATGGGTGTTTTTGGGAGGAATGGTTCTAATTGCGTTTTTATTTCAGGAGTGGGTTCAACAGTTGGTTTGGTTTCTTTTGATGCTAACATAGCCATTTCTTCGTAGGGTTTTTCTTCAAGTTCTTTAGCTTTTACATCAATCTGGTTAACAAGTCTCACCACTGTTGGAACCACAACTTTAGTTATTGACTTGAGAACTTCCTGGTTTGCTGTCTGTGAAGATAGCGTTGCCAAAAAGCAATCTTCCACTGCAACAATGTTAAGTTGACTGTCTGCAGCTTGGATGGTAAAGTTTTCTATGCCGCCGATTGCTTGAGCCTGCACTGAGATGTTGGCGAAGTTGGCGACGAATTTTTTGGTTTGATTTTCGTTTCCGGTTAGGGTGTTTGCGATTGTTTGTCCGTTGTTCCTAAAAATTAATGCGTCGGTGGTTTCTGGGCTTAGAGTTCGGATTTCATCTATGATTGTTTGGATCGGGTTGCTATAAGCCTCAGTCACCGTTTAATCTCCCAGGTTAGGATAGTTTGAATAGGATCCGTTCTGGGATGCCTTCGTCTTCCACCACTAGGTACCTGAGACCTTCTGTGTCGCCGAGTTGGTCGAGCCATTTTAAGGCTTCACGAACCTTCTGCAAAACTAGCAGACGTTCTTGGTGGCTGCGGACGACAGATTCTATGGCGGTTAATTCGTGGGTGGGATTGGCGTCTAAAACTATGTTTAATGTTCCGACCGTGATTTCGCTTGTGTTCTCGGTTGGGGCTTTTTTGCCGGCGAGTTTGAGGACGACTTCACGGACTTTTTTGGATTTTTCCGCTAACGTGCGGATTTCATCGAGTTTGCGCAGGTACTCGCCCAGAACGCTTTTGGTTTCGGACAGTTGTTTGTCCATGGCGTCTGCGATTGCCTGTGCGGATGTATATTCTTTGATTTGTGTTACCATGATTTATGACTCCTGATTTTTTTGAAGAGAAAGAGGAGAGTTGGGTGAATGTTTGCTTCACCTTACCCCTATTTAGATTTTTTAAAGGTTGGATGTTTATGGGTTGTAGGTTGCTGTGTTGACGACTGATGTGCCCTTTTGTGTAATCAGTTTAACTTGGTATGCACTGCCCGCTTGGAAATAAGCATTTGCGCCTGTATCTAATGTGACTGTTGCTGACGAGCTTTTTGCGATTGGTCCATCTGGGGCCACGGTTACATCAGTGTCCGCTACTGCGACTCCGTTAATGAATGCTTTGCTAATAGTTGCTGGTGTACTGCCTGAATTAGTTACCATTACTTCCAATTTATCATTTACACCGGTTGCACCTTGGACGAATGCTATATTAGTGACTGATACTTGTTCTGCGTTGCCCATGAATCCGATGGTCATTCCACCCATCCATGCTGCGACGACGACACTGACTGCGACGGTGACGGCGATGAGGATGATTGAGGCGATGACGGGGCTGAGGGCTTTTGAGTTTTTCTTGATTTTTCTTAGGTATGTATTCATTTTTCTATCTTCCTATTTTTTGCTTGTAATAGGTAGTTGTCTAAAAGCATCTTTTAAATATTGCGTCTTACTACACAATAGTATAGATATGTAGGACACAACCACAGAAGCCCAAAAAATAAACAAAAGAAAGAAAACGGCAAAAAGCCATCAAACTAAAGACTAACTTTTGGTATCGAGCGTGTCAAAAAAACCCAAAAGTAGCTTCGAAACCTTTTCACCGAGTTCAGTCTTAACATAATACTTCTTGAGTGGGTCGATACGTTCACTTTTGGCTAAACCCAAGGATTCAATCTCGATCATTCTAGCCCTAAAAGTGCCATCGCTGAGTGTCAAGCCATTGTCTTTCATGAAGTCTTTTGCATCCTTCCATTTGCCGCGACCAACGTGGAGCAGCAATAAACAGTCTATTGCGTGATCTTTCTCAAGCATCGATTTTATGGCAGCTAGCTTTGGCTCTGTGAGCACGCGCTTAATCTTTTCTTCATCCACATTCTTCACCATTTTTTCAAGTCTCCTTTCATTTTTGATTATTGGAAAAGACGACGTCTAAGCATTTAAACTATATTACGAAAGACGACACATATCTTCTGACGCCTATTTCCCGAATAAAAAATATAACACCAACCCCCTTATAAATCTGCAACCAAGCGAGCAAAAAAATAATCAGGCAAACCAAAATTTAATTTAAAAATAGAATAGTATTCACAATAAATCAATAATTAGCGAAATACCAAAATTTAAACGGTAAGGAAATTGCATGGTAGATTTGTCATCGAAAGGCTTAACAGAATCAAAAAAGGTAGTCATCCTCAACATGAGGTAGAAGCTTTGGCTGGCAACATCGAATACGAAGTCCCAACCTGGAACCAAATATACGAGATGCTGCTCTATCAAGCCCAAAAAATTTTGGCCCAAAACTACCGACCAGACATTGTTATTGGCATAAACAGAGGTGGCATAATACCTGCCCGCATTCTGGCTGATTTGTTAGAAACTTCAGAGTTCGCAACTATCCAGATAGAATTCTATGTTGACATTAACCAGACAAAGGCTGAGCCCGCTCTAAAACAACCGCTTAACACAAACGTGTTGGGTAAAAAAGTGCTGTTGGTTGACGACATTGCAGACAGCGGCGAAAGCCTAAAACTCGCTAAAACTCACCTTCAAAAGATAGGCGCCAGTGAAGTCAAAACAGCAACCATCTATCAAAAACCCCAATCCATCACAACCCCCGACTTCTACGAAAAACATACAACCAACTGGGTTGTCTTCCCGTGGGACACCAAAGAAACTCTGCGAAAAATAATTCAAAAACCTCAGGGCAAACGCATCTTAAATCAGGAGGTCGCAAAACTCGTGAAGGCTGGTCTGCCAAAACAGCTAGCTGAAAAACTCTTAAAAGACATGCATTGAGGAACTTTAGATGTTGCAATACATAAAAGAACACGGCAAATACGTGGAAATAACAGGTTACCGAAGCGTAGCGTTCGATAAAGCAGAAGCATTCTTAAAAGCAAACCGAAAACAAACCCAAAACATCGACATCCAATTCTTCGACGCCGAAATAATCGCCACACAGGACCATCTCTACTTTGCTATCCTAAACGCCCTCCAAGCCTTCCAAAACAAGACCAACCATTCAAAGAGCCTCGCCATGGAAACAATACTCTACGCTTCCGCACAGCTACAAATACAAAAAGCCATCGAACGCTCCGGAATCAAACCCAAAACAAAAAACATGGCAGTAACAATAATTGGTGAAGACCCGATACAAATCCAAAATGCACTTGAAGCACTTAGCAAGTGCGTCGGCTCAGATCCGGATGAAGCGGTTCTTGAAATGACAAAAACCAAGGAAACAAAAATCAAAAAAGCATTCGACATTCAAAATGAAGAGTTAAACATCGTCAAAGACGATAACTCAAAAAAGGCAATAGTTGACTTAGTTATCGAGCATGTCGCTCTGTTGGCAGTAAAGTGATTAAAAGAACAATGGAAGACTTTGCTATGTTTTAAATGCGATTGTTGATGAGATTTCGAAGGCTCTAAGTGAACTTTACCCAAACAACAGAACGTATAAACAAAGCTTAAGTTTGAGCTTCAATTTTAATTCATTTTAAGAGAAGAAGTGTGGTAATTCAGCAATCTTCTTCTACCCGTTTAAATGGATGCTTCTACTGAAGGTAGAACAACAACAACAAAAATCAGAGTGTTGTTGTTCTTTCAGTCAAACTGAAAGAAGAAAAAAATTGCTATTCAGGAAAGAGTCAATTTTTTCTCTCTTCTCTAAAAAGAAGACTCACCCACAAGGTTAGAGCATTTTCTCTTTAATAACCGCTAAAAGATCCGTTGGCTTCAACAACGACAACCCCGTTAATGCACCCAAAACCTCCACCAGCAAGATTTTGTCTGGGTTTTCAAGGTCAGCTTTATTTTTAATTTCTCCCACCGTTGCCTCAATTAGGTCTTTTGTATGTAGGGTAGTGAAGCGCTTTTCTATTGTAACCCTGAAAGTTTCGTTTTCGCCAATTTTTGATGCTAATTCGGCGCTGGCTTTTTTGATTTCCTGCAAATCTGTAGGCACAACCCGCTCGATAGGAAGGATTCTCAGCGCGTAGCGAAACTCGTATGGGCGTTCTTTGAGGATTGCTCGGAATTTTTCAATGACAATGCATTGGTCGAGTGTGGTTTTGGCAACTATTAAACCGCGGATTTTAGTTTTTGCGGCCTGGGCTTCAGCATCGCCTAATTCATCTTTGAGCAGATATAGAATCTCGTTGACCATTGGGCGTTCGTTTCCGCGGGAAGTAGTTGCTAAAAGGTTGAAGCCGCTAATCATTATAGTTCACACAGAAATGGAATGAATGTGGACTGGATATTTTTGCTTTGCCTTCCATGTTTGCATTGATTTTTTAGGCGTTTGGTTTTATCTCGAAAGTGTAATTCTGGGGCAAAGAATCTACTAGTCCGTCTATGGTGACGGTTAAGGTGTAATATCCTAGTTCAACCAGCGTACTTTAGCTGCTTGTTTGTTGATTCCAGTCGTGATGGCAAAGAATTCTCATGAATGGGCAGGAAAGGTTGGTGGCGGATTTGTGTAATCGATGCAGACTGTTTGAAAAGAATTTTCTATTTGCAAGTTGATAGTCGTTGGTTTGAATACTCTCCAGTTGGGTATTGTTAATGTATATGGAGAAGTGCACCTGTTCCCCTGCAAGCAAAGAGGTTTATAACGGTCATTGAATATAAGAGATGTTGAATCAAAAATATGTACACACCCAAAACAGGCAACATAAAGACCACATCATTGCAAGGGTAAAAGTTTATATTTCCGTAGGGTTTTTGCATATTTCCGAATCAAAACAAGTTCTAGTAAAACAGGGAATGATAATATGGCGTATTTAACAACAACAGGTTCAGGACAACCAGTCCTCATCCTTAAAGAAGGAACAACAAGAAGCAGAGGTAAAGAAGCCCAAAGAAACAACATTATGGCAGCCCGTGTAATCGGCGAAGTGCTGAAAACAACCTTAGGCCCACGAGGCATGGATAAAATGCTCATCGACAGCCTAGGTGACATCACAATCACCAACGACGGCGCAGCCATCCTCAAAGAAATCGACGTCGAACATCCAGCCGCAAAAATGATGGTTGAAATCGCAAAAACCCAAGATGACATGGTAGGCGACGGAACAACCTCCGCAGTAGTTCTCGCAAGTGAATTACTCAAGAAAGCCGAAGAACTTCTCGACCAAAACATTCACCCAACAATTCTAGTAAGCGGCTACCGCAAAGCCTCAGTCAAAGCTATTGAAGCCATTGGAAAAATGGCAGTACCGCTAGATGTCAAAGACCGCAAAACACTCCTCAAAGTCGCATTAACCTCAATGAGCAGCAAATCACTGGGTTCAGCAAGAGAACACTTAGCAGAAATATCCATCGATGCCGTTACACAAATCTCTGAACAACGTGGAGACAAAACAATCGCTGACATAGACAACATACAACTCGTTAAGAAAACAGGCAAAAGTCTCCTTGAAACACAATTAATTCAGGGCATAATCATCGACAAAGAAGTCGTAAGCCCAGGCATGCCAAAAATTAAAGAAAATGCAAAGATCGCATTGTTAGATTCAGCCTTAGAAATCGAAAAAACAGAAATAACCGCAGAAATTCGCATCAAAGACCCCTCACAGATGAAAGCATTCTTAGACCAAGAAAATGACATGATGCAAGATATGGTTACCAAAGTTAAAGCCTCTGGCGCAGACGTAGTCTTCTGCCAAAAAGGCATTGATGACATGGTTCAGCACTTCTTGTCTAAAGCAGGTATAATGGCAGCAAGACGTGTAAAAGAATCAGACATGGAGAAACTCGCAAGAGCCACAGGCGGAAGAATAGTTAGTGACTTAGATGACCTCAAGAAAGCAGACCTTGGCTTTGCAGGCCACATTGAAGAACGCAAGATCGGCGACGACAAAATGATCTTCGTCGAAAAATGCAAAGACCCCCACAGCGTAGCAATTCTCATCAGAGCAGGACTCGAACGCCTCGTTGACGAAGCCGAAAGAGCCATGACTGATTCACTTTCAGTCGTCTCAGACGTTTTGGAAAACAACAAAATCGTCGCAGGCGGCGGAGCAGTAGAAATTGAAATCGCAAAAGAACTACGCAAATACGCAACCAAAGTCGGCGGCCGCGAACAACTCGCAGTTGAAGCATTCGCAGATGCAGTAGAAGTCATCCCCCGCACGCTCGCAGAGAATGCAGGCTTAGAGCCAATCGACATACTCGTTGAATTGCGACAAGTGCATGACAAAGAAACCGGCAAATTCATGGGAATCAACGTATTCACAGGCAAACTCCAAGACAGCATCGCAAACGGCGTTATCGAACCAATCGTTGTCAAAGAACAAGCCATCAAATCCGCAGCAGAATCAGCAGCCATGATACTACGCATCGACGACGTCATCACTTCCAAGGCGCCGAAAGGCGGTCCAGGTGGCCCAGGCGGCGGAATGCCTGGCGGCATGGGCGAAGAATAAACTTCCCTTTAACTTTCTTTTTGTTTTCATAAAAAATTTGTTTTTATCCTGCAGCTTTGAGGTTTAGCTAAAAACTGTTTTATATCGGCACACTTCAATTCTGTGACGTGCTTTAGTCGTGTCACTGGTTGAAGACATTGTAATCGTGCTTGGGCTAATAGTGTTCGAAGTTGTCAACAGCGTAGACAACGCTATAGTCAACGCCAGTGTTCTAAAAACGATGAGTGTTGTCTGGCGGAAACGGTTTCTGCTAATTGGCATCGTAACATCGGTGTTTCTTGTGCGGTTTATTTTACCGCTTATTATTGTCTGGATTTCTGTTCCAAACATTGGCGCCCAAGACCTCTTCCTTGCGTTTCTGGGACAGAGCGAAGTAGCAAAAAACGCCATCGAAATCCAAACTCCCATAATTCTGATGTTTGGCGGCGTGTTCTTGCTATTTCTCTACTTGCATTGGCTGTTTTTGGAAAAGAAAGACCCGCTATTCATTGAGCGGTTCTTAAAACAAAAACATGGCGTATGGTTCTTCGCTTTTGCCGCCGTAATTCTGGTTATTGTTATGTATCTTGCTCGGGCAAATGCAATGATGATGCTTGCAGCGGCAATTGGAAGCGCCACATTCTTCATTATCTACGGATTAAAAGAAACAGCTGAAGAAAGCGAACGTAACCTAGTTGCTGGGGTAAGCGGCATGAGTGACATTTCAAAGTTTGTTTATCTCGAAGTTTTAGACATGACCTTTAGTTTTGATGGCGTTATTGGCGCATTTGCTTTCACAATCAATTTGATCTTGATTTTGATAGGTATAGGAATTGGCGCCATTGTAGTTAGAGAATTAACCATCAGAGGCATAGACACTATCGCCAAATACAAATACCTAAAGAACGGCGCTATGACCTCGATTGGTTTTCTTGGGCTATTTATGATGATTGAAGCGTTCCATGTTGAGTTGCCCTCTTTTCTTCCGATAGTCATAACGTTCCTGCTAATAGGAGTCGCATTCTATCTATCCCGCCGCCTACTTCCCAAACATTCACCCGCACCCCCAGCAAAAGCCAGTAACTCATCAAACCAGCAAGCCATCTAACTCTTAGCAACAAGCCATTGAAGTGGAGGGGAAGGTAAATTAATACAGGAGAAATCAGTATGTACGCTACGTTGCGCTCCGGTAGTATAGTCCGGTCAAGTATGCCGGCCTCTCGAGTCGGCGACCCGGGTCCAAATCCCGGCCGGAGCACTGTTGCTAAACTTTGAAAGAGAAATGGTTATTTGTAGGTGAGGGTGGAGCAGAGTTCTTCTACAGTTCGGTTGAGTGTTAGTTCTGCCATATTACGGCTGTAGTCCATGATGCGCCTAGAGCTATCGAAGATTAAACGGAGGACTGAGGCGATGTTGGGGTCGAGTTTTTTGCTAGACATAAGCATGATTAACTCGTTTTCGAGTGGGATGATAGCTTCGCGTTTGGATATCAGTTTTTCTGCGTCTTTGTAGTCGCGTTTGAAGAGGGCTTTTATGGAGTCGTCGTATAGTTGGTGGGCTTGTGTGCTGAAGTAGACGAGTTGGTTGTAGATTTCTTCGTCTATGGGGTCTTTGACGAAGAGGGTTTCGTTGTCGATTAATTTTTGGAGTGCGCCTAGGTTGTTTATGATGTTCATGGCGTTTTGGGCGATGCTTTCTACGTCGTTAACAGCTATGCGGTAGAGTAGAAATTCTTTGGGGGTTCGGAAACCGAGTTCACGGTAGAGGTTGCGTTCTATGCCATGTTTGAGCTGGCGTACGATGTAGAGTCCGAGTCGGTTGACGTCGTTGTGGGCACTGATTACGCTGTCAAAGAGGGTTGTGCTGCGGTCTTTTAGGGCGGCAATGGCGTCGCGGTTTGCAGCTAACGCAACAATTGCCATTCGTCGCACAGCTTTTTCCAAGGGGAACTCAGAATGTTTGATTAGGATTTGCATGGTGATTTCGTCTGGGGTTTCGTCGATTATTTCTGAGCCCAAGAAGTTGTCGCGAGCGAGGTTTTTTATTTCGTTTTTGTTTTTAGTGGCATCTGTTGTGTTTTTGAAGTGGACCCGTATGATGTCGGCGCCTATGGCGTAGAGTGCGCGTATCATGCGTATTGTTGATTGTGGGGGTTCTTTGGGGTCGATGTTTATGTAATATTCTTTGGGTTTGGAGCCGTTTTCTCTGCCTTCTTTCTCCATGATTTTTCTAGGAACCAGTGTAAGGGTTGAGTCGGGTTGGATATTGAATGCGATTTCGCTGCCTCTGTTCAAACCTATGTCTTCTACCCACTCTTTTGGTAGGGATATTATGTAAGATCCTCTGCCTGTGCATTGGACGCGCCTGTATCCGAGGTCTTTTTCAGCCATTACTATACACCTATTGGTAAATGTTTCATTTAGATTACATATTTCCTTGCGTTACATATAAATGATTATCAACAAAGTTATATAGAATACATGCTATTGAAGGGGCACTCCCAAAAAAGAGAGAAAAAAAATGTCGCTTAACAGTTGCAAAATAGTAATCAAAAACGGTAATCAAGCAATCACAAGCAAGAGCATTCTATGCACAAATGACATTGAACTCCATGTGCAGATGCTTACTTGTCCACGCTAACCTTAATGGAGAGAGATTAAGATGAAGAAAATAATCGCAAACCAAGAAGCATGCATGGGCTGCGGACTCTGCGAAGTCTACTGCACCACTGCACATTCAAAATCCAAAGACATCATCAAAGCCTACAATAGCGAACGCCCCAAACCCATTGCCAGAATTAGACGCGAAGTAAACAAACCCGTCTCGTTTGCAATTCAATGCCGCCATTGCGAAGATGCACCTTGCGTAACCGCCTGCCTATCAGGCGCTATGCAAAAAGACCAAAAAACAGGCGAAGTCACCCACAACAAAGACAAATGCATAGGTTGTTGGACCTGTGTCATGGTTTGCCCCTACGGCGCGTTAATCATGGATAAAGAAGGCCATGTGGTCGCGAAATGCGACCTTTGCCAGGGCTTAGCTGAACCCGCATGTGTAGCCAACTGTCCCAACGAGGCGTTGGTTTTTAAGGAGGTTAAACCGTAATGGCAAAGTACGTTATCGTTGGCGCTTCTGCAGCAGGCATAGCTGCAGTTGAGGCTATTCGAAAAGTAGACCAAGTAGGCGACATTGTGGTAATCACTGAAGAAGCCTGCGCTCACTACAGTCGCCCAATGATTAGTGATTTAGTCAGCGGCAAAGCCGACGTCCAAAAGATGAAGTGTAAAACCGACGACTTCTGGAAAACAAACAATGCTGAAGCACGTATCGGCAAAAAAGCCATCAGCCTAAACTTGACCGAGAAAACCGTCAACTTAGACGACGGCGAAAGAGTAGTCTACGAAAAACTTTTGCTTGCAACAGGCGGCAAACCATTCGTGCCCAAAATGGAAGGACAAGAAAAAGACGGTGTTTTCACATTCACAAACCTTTCCGATGCCCAGCGGTTGGCAGCTAAAATCGATAGCATCCACGCCAAAAGTGCAGTCGTCATCGGCGCAGGTTTGATTGGTATAAGCGTAACCGAAGCCCTAGTAAAAAAAGGGTTAAAAGTCACTGTCGTGGAACTGCAAGAAAAAATCCTGAGTTTACTGTTAGATGCTAAAGCCTCTGATATTGTTGAAGCCATCATCAGAAAGGCAGGCGTCAACTTTGCAACTGGGCAATCAGTGCAGAAAATCCTTGGCCGGTTAGAAAACGACAGTGCAGTCGGCGGAGTTGTCCTGACCAAAGGCGATCAAGTGCCCTGTGACTTAGTCATCGTGGCCATCGGAGTTATCCCAAGAACCGAACTCGTAGTGGGAACCGCAGTGAAACTTAACCGAGGCATAGTAGTCGACAACTTCATGCAGACCAACGTGCCGGACGTGTATGCAAGCGGCGATGTTGCAGAAACCTTCGACTTCATCCTCAACCAGAACCGACTCTTGCCACTCTGGCCTCTGGCAGTTTTGGAGGGTAGAGTTGCAGGTTCCAACATGGCTGGTGCAAAAGTTACCTATGAGGGCGGAACCAACATGAGCAGCCTCAAGTACTTCGGTATACCCATCGTCTCCATCGGCATGGCAAACCCAAAAGAAGACCCAACTCTGGAAATCATCATAAAACAAGATCTTCAGAACAACGTGTACAAGAAAGTGGTTCTCAAAAACAACGTCATCGTCGGAATGACCTTGGTCAACTGCATCGACCGCGCTGGAATCCTATTCAACTTGATGAAAACCCAAGTGAACGTGAAAAAATACAAGCAAGACCTACTTAGAGACGACTTCGGCTTAGCCGTCTTGCCCGTTACTCTTCAAAGAAAAATGAGTGTGGTACAATAATGGACCAAAACGATATAAAAATAATCAACCCCTATGGCGACGACAAAGATTTTGCAGCCTGCGGAATCTTTGCGGCGATAAATACAGAAGGCAAACGCTTCGGCAGCAAAGACCCTGTACGCGCCATGGCAAACATGCATGACCGCGGCAACGGCTTGGGCGGCGGCTTTGCAGTCTACGGTATCTACCCCGACTTCAAAGACTACTATGCATTCCACGTCATGTACCTAAGCAAAGATGCTAAAGAGAAAACCGACCATATACTTGCCTCAAAATTCGACATAGCATACGATGAAGAAATGCAGACAAAACCAGCCGACGTTCGTGACCCACCGCTGGTTTGGCGGTACTTTGTTGAACCCAAAAAACATCGACCTGAATACCAAACAGAAGAAGATTACGTCATAGAAGCCATCATGCGCATCAACACCGAAACGGGCAAAGCCTTTGTCTTTTCAAGCGGCAAAGACATGGGCGTCTTCAAAGGTGTCGGTTTTCCAGAGGACGTAGCAGAATTCTTCTGTTTAGAAGACTACCGAGGCTATTTGTGGTCATGCCACAGCCGATTTCCAACAAACACCCCCGGTTGGTGGGGCGGAGCACACCCATTCAACATCCTAGACTGGACAGTAGTACACAACGGTGAACTCTCATCTTACGGCATAAACCGCCGTTTCCTAGAGATGTACGGTTACAAATGTACCATGCAAACCGATACTGAAGTGTTAGCTTACGCGGTGGATTTGCTTATGCGAAGACAGCACCTGCCCATAAACTTGGTAGCTCAAATCCTAGCTGCACCAATGTGGAGCGAAATCGACAGCATGGAGCCTAAACAGGCAACTCTGCTACGGACACTGCGCCAAACCTACGGCAGCCTACTCATGAACGGACCATTCGGCATAGTCATAGCACATCATGGCGAAATGATTGGTTTATGCGACCGTATCAAACTGCGACCCATGGTTACAGGTATACGTGGCGACTTCCAGTACATTTCATCTGAGGAAGCTGCAATGCGGCTAGTCTCACCCCAACTTGACAAGTTTTGGGCGCCCCGCGGCGGAGAACCCGTTGTATGCAGACTAAAAAACATGCCCAAAGGAGAGCTCTAAAATGAAAACCTACGTCCAACCAGAATACATAGTTGAACGAGACGAGAAACGTTGTATACGTTGCAAAGTCTGCGTTAACCAGTGCACATACGAAACCCACTTCTACGACGCCGAAACCGACGCTGTCTGCAGCAAAGATGAGAACTGCGTTAACTGCCAGCGATGCGTAACCTTCTGTCCAACTCACGCATTAACCATCAAGAAGAACCCGAACGCCAGCAGAGAAAACGCCAACTGGAAAATGGAAGCAATCCGCGACTTGAAACGGCAAGCGGAAACCGGAGGCGTCATCTTAACTGGTATGGGCTGCGATAAACCAGAATACACCTATTGGGATCGATTGCTCTTAAATGCAAGCCAAGTTACCAACCCCTCAATCGACCCGCTAAGAGAACCAATGGAAATCCGTACGTATCTTGGCGCAAAACCTGACAGAATAGATTTGGCAGTGGAAAACGGCGAAGCTGTCCTTAAAACTCAGCTGACTCCACAGCTCTGCTTGGATACCCCAATAATGTTCTCTGCCATGTCCTATGGCGCCATCAGCCTAAACGTGCATGAATCGTTAGCGCGTGCAGCCACGGAGTGTGGAACTTACTGGAACACAGGCGAAGGCGGCTTAGACAAGAGCCTCTACAAATACGGCGCTAACACAATCGTTCAGGTCGCTTCAGGCAGATTCGGCGTCCACAGCCAATACCTAAATGCAGGTGCCGCAGTCGAAATCAAGATTGGGCAAGGCGCAAAACCCGGCATAGGAGGTCACCTTCCAGGCGAAAAAGTTACTGAACACGTCTCCAAGACACGCATGATACCGGAAGGCACAGATGCACTTTCACCCTATCCACAACACGACATCTATTCAATCGAAGACCTACGCCAACTTATCTACGCCCTCAAAGAAGCAACCAACTACACCAAACCTATATCCGTCAAAATTGCTGCAGTCCACAACGCCCCCGCCATAGCCAGCGGCATGGTTCGGGCTGGAGCAGACATAATCGCTGTAGACGGTGTGCGAGGCGCAACAGGTGCGGCACCCAAAGTCATCCGAGACAACGTAGGAATACCAATCGAATTGGCATTGGCGCAAATTGACCAACGTCTCCGTGAAGAAGGCATACGAAATCAAGCAGGTGTGGTTGCGGCTGGAGGCTTCAGAAGCGCAGCAGATGTGTTCAAAGCCATAGCGCTTGGCGCAGACGCAGTGTACATTGGTACGGCAGCTTTGATTGCTATGGGTTGCACGGTTTGCCAACGCTGTTACACCGGCAAATGTCCTTGGGGCATAGCTACCAGTGACGCTTGGATCAGCAAACGCATAAACCCCGACATCGCCTCCAAACGCCTCATCAATCTGCTTAACAGTTGGAGCATCGAAATCAAAGACATGATGGGCGGCATGGGCATAAACGCCATCGAAAGCTTACGCGGCAACAGACTTGCCCTGCGAGGCGTCGGCTTAACGAAGACGGAGCTTAAGATACTTGGCGTTAAAATGGCAGGAGAATAAACACATGCAAACTCAAAACGCACCCGTAGAAATTGACTCTAAATACCAAAACCGAATCACGAGAGAAGGCAAAGTCGTCAAAGTCGACGCAGAAGGGCTCTACTACCGAGAACTCAACTGTCTGTTGCGTCAATTGATCAGAGTTGACGGCGTTGAACGCATGGAGCTACACAATGTCTGCGGACAAAGATACATCGGAACTGACCTTGCTACATCGATACAGATTGACATTTATGGCACACCTGGTAACGATCTTGGCGCCTTCATGTGTGGACCTAAACTGGTAATTCACGGCAACGCCCAAGACGGCTGCGGCAACACAATGAACGAAGGCGAAATCATCATACATGGACACGCTGGAGACGTTACAGGCAACTCTATGCGCGGCGGCAAAATCTTCGTTAAAGACTACGTCGGCTACCGAGTCGGCATCCACATGAAAGAATACAAAACAAAGATACCTCAGATAGTCGTGGGCGAAACTGCAGGTGACTTCCTCGCAGAATACATGGCTGGCGGAGTCATCGTCATCTTGGGTTTGAACCTTAAAGAAGGCGAAAAATGCAAAGCAAAATTCGTAGCTACAGGCATGCACGGCGGAGTCATCTATGAACGCGGCGAAATACTTGAACCCGTCAAAGGCACCAAAACCCTGCCAGTTGGCAAACGCGACATGCAAGTCATCGATGGCTTAGTTAAAGAATACTGCAGCAACTTCGGCGCAGACCCCCAAGTAATCCTCGGCGGCAAATTCAAAAAGATACTGCCTCTATCAAAGCGACCCTACGAAAAACTCTTCTCCCACTAAACTCTTTCTTTTGTTTAATTTTTTTATACCCACTGATATTGAAAGCAGCCAATACCATGTTCCCATCTTAGCGCTTACGCTACCCCCTTTAGGTTTCTTTAATCATATCCTAATATGATTAAATATGCTGAAAAAATTCTACTTATCACATAGATAACAGTACTCGTGCACTCAAAAATTTCGCAGAACACGCTGCTTGGCTCCTGCATTGGCGTTGTTCTATTCCTTGCATTAGTCGTCATAAACAATGTTTTAGTCATCGTTAATGCGTTGCTCTAAAACTCAGCTTACCTGTGATAGAATTAAGCCACTCTGTTTGCTGCCAGCACCCATAAAATCGGTTAACGTCGAGTTTTCGAATGGAAGCTCAACTGTGCCTAAAACAAAGGAAGGATGCTTCTCTAAAGATACCTCTTGTATGTACTTTGTTTTAATGAATGCGACCACCGTTGCTGCTCTTGCAAACGTCATTTCTTGGAGTGCACTGTTTCTTCTACCGCTTTCATAGGGCAAATAAGTTGCGATGACCGCGATTTGGTGTTTTCTTGCGAAGTTTGAGAGGTAACTGACGATTTGGCTGTAGACTCTTTGGGCTTCTTCCTGTGGAACGTCGTTGTCTAAGAAGAACCCTGCGATGTCTGAGACGATCATGAGTTTGGCATTGTGGGTTTTTATGGCTTCTTCGAGTTTCTCCATTACAAGCGATGTTAACTGGTAGGTAGTGAATGCTCTGGAAATGAAGATGTGCTTTAAGGTTTCAGTTGGGTTTAACTGATGTAGCTGGGCTAAACGTGCGATGTTGTATAGTCTAAAGGTGTTTCCGCCGTCGATGAAAACGACGTTGCCTCCTAAACCACCAAGCTGCATAGGCAACTGGGCTCTTACGCATAGAAGGGAAGTTAACGAAATAACCGATGGGGACCCGTAGAGGACGGAGAAGTCTCCTGGAGCAAAACCTGGAAAAAACTCATCTACACATTGCATGTTCAAAGATAACAGTGGCTTAGCATTTGAGGGTTTAGCGATTAAGTCCTGAAGAATCATCTTTTCTTTCTCCGAGTATGGCAGCCAATTACGGTTACTAACCCATTTTAAAGTATCAACAAAACGACTCGGCTGGGCAGGGGAGAGTAAAGTGAAAGTAAAAAGCGTTTAGGCTCGGGCTTGCCTGATTTCTTTTTGCTGACGAAGAAGCGTAGCTGCCAGAGTCGCCAAAAAGATTATTGTGAATACTATCGCTGCGATACCGATTTTGTAGGTGATATCTATGTTAATATAGAAGAGCGTAAAAACAGTCACCAGCATTAATGCTAAAACAAGCGCTTCTTGGACGCCGTTAAAGACTTTGTTTCCAAAACTCAAATTTTAATTCACCACTTTCCATGCTCCTTGCACATGCGCAGGATATTAATTTTCTGTCCTAAAAAGATAATTTTTCTGGAACTAAAATTCCAACAAGCGGATTATTCAAAATTGGGATCAAAATAGAGGAAATTGGAGAAGGCGTTCTAAGCGTGCTCTGCAGTTAGTTCGTTAACTCTGCTTTCGATGAATTCAGCGATTTTTTGTTCACTGAACTTTCGCTCGTTCTCCTGGGCTTGTAATTGCTCCTTTATAGTTTGAAGTATTTTTTCAACGTCTACTGGCTTAAGCAGATAAGCGTCGGCTTTTTTGTTTAGAGAAGATATGGCGTTCTGCATTGAGGGGTAGCCTGTAACCATTATTTTTCGTGTCCTGGGAACGTTCTCCTTCATTTTTTCCAGCAGTTCTATGCCTTCCATGTCGGGCAGCCTGATGTCCAGCAGTGCAATGTCGTAAATTTTTTCGTGTGTTTTTTGGATGGCTTCCTTTCCGGTGCTTGCTAAATCGACGAGGTATCCTTCGTCTTCCAGAATGGCTTTCATGGTTTTTCTTATGGTTTCATCGTCGTCGACAACGAGTATTCGGGCTTGTCTATTCAAGTTCTTTCACCTCCAACTTTAGCTCGATCGGTAAGGTTAACGTAAAAGTGGTTCCCTCGCCTCTCACAGATTTAACAGCTATTGTTCCATTATGCGCCTCGACGATGCGTTTGCATATAGCTAAGCCAAAACCCATCCCCTGCGCTTTTGTAGTAAACAAGGGTGAAAAAAGTTTGGGTGAAATCTCTTCAGGGATTCCTTCACCGTTATCTGAGAATGAAATTTCAAAATTTCCGTTGACTTGTTTGCTATCGACGATTATTTTGCCTCCGCTCTGCATCGCATCGAAGGCATTTTTGGCTAAATTGACGAATACGCGTTTTATTTTGTCGGCATCAACTTTTACTTTGGGGTTATCAGTTAGGTGGTTTTGGACCTCGATTTCTGGAGGTATGTCTATGAGGTTTAGGGATTCGATGAATAATTTCTTTGGTGACTGCTCTTGCAGTTGCAGATGCATATCTCTTGAATATTCTAAGAGGTCATTGACGATCTTGTTGGAGTAGTCTACACACTTATCAATTGTTTCAAGCATTTCTTTAGCTTGCGTATGTGAGATAGAGTCACCCTTCTTTTTTAGGAAATAGGCGGAATTCTTGATTCCTGTTAGGGGGTTGCGTAGGTCATGTCCAACCATGCCTGCTAATTCCCCTATCGCTGCAAGACGCTCCGATTTAACTAGTTCAGACTGAGCGATTTCCAACTGCAGAGTTCTTTGCCGAACCAGTTCCTCAAGCTTCTGAGAATATTCCGCGAGCTTTGTCTGCAAACGTTTTCTTTCAGTAATATTTTTTACTACTGCAACAGCGCTCCATTTCCCATTTCGGAGAGCTGGAGAAATTGACAATTCTGCTGGGAATTCGCTGTCATCCTTACGGCATGCAACTAACTCAACGTTCCCTACTGTGAAGTAGCCCATGCCTGTTTGAGTGAAGGTCTTCACGCTTAAGTCGATGCGTTCTTTTCCTTCTCTACAAAGCGAATGAGGAACGACAAGCCCATGGATATCTTCACCAAGTGCTTCTTCATTAGAATAACCGAATGTTTTTTCCGCTGCAGGATTCCAATAAGTCACCCTAGCATGCTCATCTACAACGATTATTGCTTCCTTAACAAGACCAAACAAGTCTTCTAAAGAATCACTGTGTTCTTTGTTCTTGTCGTTCGACATTTATCCTCACTTCTAATTCCCAAATTTTCTCGTTTTCTTCACACCACAGCTCAAGCAACTTTACGTATTTTATGAAAGTCAAATCTGGAACAAGCCAGTTTGGGCCAACCCAATCGTAAGCACAGTTGACTTTCTGATTTAGATATTTCATGATTAGAATCTCAAGTTGTGGAGCAGCTAAACCAAAAATCTGTTCGAGTGCAACTGAAAAATCTCCCGCTCTTTTAGGGATGTCTTTTCGTGGAATTGCAAATTTAGTTTCAAGTTGAATGTATATTGATGTTTTTGCTTTTTCTCCCAGCAAAGTGAAGGCCTGGTCAATCGATTCCAGTAAGATATTGCTAAAGTTGTTTCCACTTTTTGGTTTGCTCAAATTCCCTTCATCCTCAGTTAGTGCACTATGTATACTTGACTTTGTTCTTGGACATAGTAGTCGATGCAGCAATGATAAGTAAGGCTTATGAATTTCAAATTCTTACATTCGATTCACTACGTCATTAATTTGAAAGAAACCGAGAAATTCTCGCTTTTTCGCCTCTATTTGTTAGAACAAATCGATTATCAATCTACCTATAAATCTTATTCCAAGTGGCAGTATGTCTTGAGAAGGATAAACCAGCTATCGCTTCCTAATGTAAAGTTAAATATGTCCTATAAGATGCCCATAGTCGATAACTCTAAAGTCAAGTTACAGCTATGTGAAAATTACCTATTTAAAATGTTCCAAAGCTCTCTCAATGGCAACATTTTTTTGCTTCAAAGAGCGATTCACCGTTTAACCGCTAAAACTTATATTGAATACTCTCTTGAAATACAGCATTAAACTCCAAAGGGAGTACAATTATATTTGCTGAATCTGAAAGTTAGGATGCGCGGGGCTGTTTCTTCTGAGAACGGCAAAGTCTTCCTTGTTGGTTTATCTTCCAGACTTCTTATTTTTGTTGTTGCAGCAGTTGCGGCTCTTTTCTCTTCCTCAGCAAAGACAATGTCATCGATTCCGATTGTAAACTATTTCAGCCAGTGGGACGGTGGCTGGTACAGTCAAATCGCACTTACGGGTTATCCAGCTGGAAATAGCCCCTTGAGCGGAAACTGGGCTTTCTTTCCCTTATACCCCATTTTGATGCGTGTGTTTGGAACTCCGTTATTCGGAATCATGCCTGCTGACCAAGCGGTTCTGGTTTCCGGGTTCATAATTAGCAACATACTTTTTTTTGGCAGCTTATTCCTATTTTACAACGTAACCAAACTTGTTTTTTCTAAGAGCAGTTTTGCCTTAATATCCACGGTTTTCTTCGCGTTTTGGCCAGGCGCTTTGTTCTATTCGAGCGTTTACTCGGAGAGTCTGTTTATGACGTTTGCTTTAGGAGCCTTCTTTTTTTTGGAGAAAGGTAAATCGGTGAAATCAACTGTTTTAGGTTTCTTTGCTTCTCTAACCCGTAGCAGCGGTTTTCTAGTGTTGATTCCTTTTGTCTATAATGGGTTGCAAACGCGTAAGTATGGTACTGCGATTAGCCAAGCAATTGTTGTTGCTTTGCCATATTTTTTATTCAATGTTTATGGTTACTTCTTGACTGGACTGTTTCCTGTCAGAGAAATAGTGTATAATCATGTTTGGGGAGCTTCAAGACTAACCCTTACCCAAGTAATCACCGACCAATTAGGTTACACGGTGCTGTTTTCAGCTGAAACCGCTTTAATTCTTGCTCCGTTTGTATGGTTTCTCTTTACTGAGAAAGTTCCAATAAGAGATTTCGTTAGGGGAACAGTTAGTGAGAGGAAGGACCTGAAATACTGGGCTTTTGCAGTTTACATGCTGTTAATACTGGCGTTTTATTCTGACCCGAAGAACCTGCATAGGTATGCGTTGCCTGTATTGCCCTTGTACTGGGTTTCAGCTTTAGTTTGGGGAAAAAATAAGACAGCTGGCAAGTTATTGCTTGTAGTTTCGACAGTGATTTTGATTATAGGCACGATTTTGTTTACGACCCGTCAATTGTATTTGTAGAGAATTCATAATGTTGCACCTTTTGTTTTTGAGATTTTTGAAAAGCATTTTTACTAGGATTTATAGGGTAAGTGAATATCAAATCTAAGCTTGAGAAGGAAACCTGCTGTTGGAAGAGGTAATTGCAACCCGGAATTTAACCAAAAAATACAAGGATGTTTGTGCGGTGGAAGACCTGAACCTTTGCGTTAATTCAGGTGAAATCTTTGGTTTTCTGGGTCCCAATGGTGCAGGCAAAACTACAACCATCCGAGTCCTCACGACACTAACTAAACCCACATCAGGATCCATTTGGATTTCTGGGTTTGACGTCGAAAAAGAATCTGCTAAAGTTAAAGAATTGATTGGTGTAGTACAGCAGCACTTAACATTTGATTTAGATTTGAACCTAAGAGAGAATATGGAGCTTCATGCACGATTGCATCATATTCCCTCGAATGAACGCAAACAACGCATCGGTGAGCTTCTTGAATTTGTTGGATTATCCAAGCAGACCGAGAAGATGGTCGACGAATTGTCGGGGGGGATGAAGAAAGCGGCGATGATTGCTCGCGCTTTGATTCATAAACCGAAAGTGTTGTTCCTTGATGAACCAACTGTGGGGTTAGATGTTCAGGTTCGACGTAAGATGTGGGATTTGATTCGCAGTTTAAGCCGAAACGGCACAACAGTTTTTTTGACTACCCACTACATCGAGGAAGCTGAAGCGTTGTGCCAAAGGGTCGGCATTGTTCATCAAGGACACTTAATTGCATTGGGCGCGCCCTCAGATCTACGCCAAAAGGTAGGCATGGTAACTGTCGAGGTTCTTGTCGACGGTTCATTTACCCGTTATGAACACTTCGCTGACCGAGAAACCGCCAACCGCTATGTGCAGAATCTCTCTTCAGACCATAAAACCATCATAATTCGTGATTCAAACCTTGAAGACGTATTTGTTGAGTTAACAGGTAAAAAGGTAGGCGAAGACTAATGATTGATACGCTGCGAGACATCTATGCAGTGGTGTGGGTTGATTTGCGTTTTCTCAGCCGCAACTTGGGCAAAACTATGGCTCTAACACTTGTCGCACCCATCCTCTACCTTTTGGCTTTCGGCTACGGCTTAGGAAGAGGCTCAAACATCGAAGGATTTAGTTATCTTCAGTTTATTGTTCCAGGAATCTTGGCACTTACAGCGATGACCACAGCTTTTAACACCTCAGGTCTCAAGCTGCATGTGGACCGCTTGTTCTTCAAGTGTTTTGATGAAACACTGATGTCCCCTGTCAGCGCATTTTCGATAATTGTAGGCAAAGCCTTAATCGGGGTGCTACGTGGGCTGTTGAGTTCAGCGGCTCTGCTTTTAGCATGCCTTATTTTCTCGCCTTTGCCGGCGGTAAGTTGGCTTTTTCCTCTGAGCCTGGTCGTGACATGTTTTACATTTTCGTTTTTAGGAGTTATCATTGCGTTGTTGGCTAAAACTCATCAGGACATGACGTTGTTTATGAGTTTAGTTGTTTTGCCAATGGCTTTTCTTAGTGGCACTTTCTTTTCTTTAAGTCAAGTTCCAGAGGCATTAAGAATTATCCTTAACCTTTCGCCACTAACTCATGCATCTCTAATTCTGCGGGCTTCTGCTCTTGGACAACCCTTCCCATGGGTATCTTTGTTTGTTCTTGTAGGTTTTGGCGTTGTGTTTTTTGGGCTCTGTTTTGTCGCTCTTAAAAAAACCAACAGATGATTCTATGTTCTGAAAAGTCAAGCAAATTCTAAGACACAAACGCGTCGACAGCACAATGAAATACATCTAGATGCCCGAATCTAGAAGATGACGAATTTGCGGTAACTAGCAACAACTATCGAGGAAATTGGAAAGCTGGGCAGGGCAGGCTGGTCAAAGTATGATGAAATTGCTGTTAGCAGAACGCAAGCGCATTCCACAAAAAACCAAAAAGATTTTCAAACACTTAAGCTGATCATTGTCTCAAAAGTATACTTATAAAACCGTAGCATATGTATAAGCTTTTATAGATATGTTGATGAGAGATGTTAAAAAGAAAAACGTTGCTTCCGAGAGGATAAAGACTAAATGCCCTTCATAAAAAAAATCGAGTTAAAAGGCTTTAAGTCTTTTGGGCCACAGACAGTTAAGGTAAACCTCGATAAGGGTTTTACAGCGATAACTGGACCCAACGGAAGCGGCAAAACCAACATAATGGACGCTCTGCTTTTCTCTCTCGGGGAGCTTAGTACAAGAAGGCTCCGCGCAGAAAATTCTGCTAAACTGATTTTTCATGGCTCCGAAAAAGCTGGGCAAGAAAAAGCAAAGATGGCTAAAGTCGTAGTCCAATTCGACAACACAGACGGCTTGATGCCAGTTGATACAACCACCGTCACAATTTCACGGGAAGTTTACCGCAACGGACAGAGCATTTACCGATTAAACGGGCGCAGGATGTCGCGTGCACACGTAACCGAAACCCTTTCCATGGCTGCAATCAGTAGCATGAGCCAAAACATCATCCCTCAAGGCACAATCACAAGGTTAACCGATGTAAATCCGCTTGAGAGAAGAAAAATCATCGAAGACCTTATCGGCATCGCCCAATACGACGATGAAAAAGTTGAAGCAGAAGAGAAACTACGCGCCGCAGATATTTCAATTCGAACCGCAATGGGCAGAATCGACGAAGTTCAAAAACGCCTCGACGACCTCGAACGTGAACGCAACCAACTTTTACGCTATAACTTCATCCAGTCCGAAACCAAGAAGTTCCAAGCCATCAAAATCTCAAACGACATAGCCCAGATGAATACAAAAATAAGTGAAAGCACCGGACAAACCGTTAAGGTCAAGGAAAGAGTTGACAAATTAAAGGAGCAACGGGACCTACGCAGATCCAAACGTCATGAGATTGAAGGTGACTGGCGCAAACTCAGCGGCGAAGGACTTGAGCAGGGCGGTTCAGAAGTCCTAAAAGTCCAAATTAAAATTGGTGAGTTAAAATCTAAACTTACCGAGTTAACGACAAAAATTAGTTCTGGACAATCAAGCCTTGAAAGTTTCAAGCGCGTCCGCGAAAACAGCATTACTCAACATGAGAACCTGAGAAATGAGATTAAGGAAAACCGCTTAAAAATCCGTCAATTCCGTAGCGAACACGAAAAACTAAAAGCGCAAATAGCTGAAAAAGAAGCTTCGCACAGTGTGTTGGCGCAAGAGACCAGTCAACTTTGGGGTGGACTCGACGACAACAACCTAAAAATACGTGCTTTAGAAGCGCAAATCGAAAGTCACGTCAAACGAGTTGCCTACTTACGTTCCGAATACACTCAGGATAAGTCTGCTCTGCGACTTTGTGTTGGAAGAATCAAAAACCTGTCTGTTCGAAAAGAAAGATTCCAAACCAGCCTTGTCGAAATAGAAAAATCTTTATCTGAACTCGAACAAGTTCAAAGAGAACAAAAAACCCAGCTCAAAAACCTTGAGCACACCATAGAACGTAAAACACTCCAGAAGGAAACAGTTCAAAAAGAAATCACAGAAGCCGAAAAAATCGCGAGTTCTGCCAAAGACGCCGTGGTAGAGTTTGCTACACAAAGAGACCTCGCAGCTACCATCGCCAACGAAGAAAAAGCGCTTCGAGGCATCGAAGAAATGAGCGACGTTGGCGCCATCGCTGGAATCTACGGTAGACTACGTAACCTCATAAAGATTGATAAAGGCTACAAGAAAGCTGTAGATGCCGCCGCCACAGGCTGGCTTGATGCTTTAGTCGTTAAAGACATAGACGTAGCCTTCACCTGCATGGAAACCCTCAGACGCATGAAACTGGGACGAATCAAAATCATACCTCTAAAAGGCGTCATCACCATAAAAAACAAGGAACCTCCCAACCAGGAAGGCACAGTAGGCCCCCTTGCTAACCTCATAAAGTATGATGACGCCTATGCGCTTGCCATCAACTATGTCTTCGGAGACACCGTAGTTGTCTCAAATGACAAAGCCGCTTTCGCACTCTCAAACGAAGGGTACAGGGCAGTCACAGTTAACGGTGACTTGTACGAGCCAGGAGCTTTTGAAAGCGGCTATTACCGTGCACCGATCGATTTCTCAACGATTATTCCCAGCGAAAACGCCCTAAAGAGCTTGAATGAGGCAGTTAAAGCACTCCAAAGCCACCTAACTCAACGGGGCACCGACATCGTTGGAATCGACGAAGAACTCGAGAACACAAAAATCGCAATTACGAAACTCAATGAATCCGTCGCCATGCTCGAGAGAGAAATAATCAGGGTAAAACGCAGCGTTAAACGAACCCAATTTAACGTCCATCATATAGAAAAATACGGCGGCAAACTTGAACGTGAAGCAGCATCTTACAAAGGCCGCATGGATGTCTACCGAAACGAAAGAAATAACATCCGACGAAACCATCAGAAAATCCACGCAGAAATCGCAGCCCTAAGGCTAAAAACCGACGTCGCACACATCCAAGAACTTGAAGTTCAACGCGAAAAAATCGGCGAAGAACTAAACACACTGCGGCAACGTTTAGGTTCTGCTCAAACCGAGATTTCCACTCATCAATCACAGTTCGATCGGGTTCTTAGGATTGGGTACAAGAACACAAAGATTCAGGTTGACAAAATTGACCAGCAAAAAGGAAAGCTGGAGAAGGAAGTTGCCGATGCAATTTTGGAGCGCGACCTAATCAAGAAAGAAGCCGACGAGCTGGAGAAGAGCCGCGTTGACCTTTCAAAGGCAGTGTTCTCAGCGCGTGAAGAATCTAAAAAATTCACTTCCCAAATTGACTCTATAGACTCAGAGTTACGCTTACTGGATTCGGAATATGAGCAGGCAGATCGGCTTCTAAACCAACTGCAATTGGGTATCGAGACCAGCCAGATGCGTTTGCAGCAGCTTCAGGGTCAACTTCGAATGTTCGGGTATGAGAAGCCGCTGGAGACTAACCCACGGCAGGTGCAGGAGGCAGAAACCACCATCCGAATGATGCAGTTTGAAATGGAACGCATTGGCGCCATCAACCAGCTTGCTTCCTCGCACTATTCAGAGCAGATTTCGCGTTACCGCGAATTGTCCGTCCGCTTAAACGAGTTGGAACGGGAAAAACAAGCCATAGTGCTGTTCATGGACGAGATTGAATCTAAGAAACGCAAAATCTTCATGGATGCATTCGAGAGAATCAACGCCAGCCTAAAAGTTTACTTTTCTAAGCTCACGGGCGGCGGAGAAGCAACGCTTAAGCTAGAAAACCCTGAGACGCCCTTCAGCGGCGGAATCGACATGTTGGTTCAGTTTCCAAATAAACCCTCGATTGTTGTAAGCGGTGCCAGCGGCGGTGAACGTTCTGTTTCGGCAGTCAGTTTCATTTTCTCTCTCAAAGACTTCACCCCTGCAGCCTTCTACATCCTCGACGAAGTCGACGCTCACTTAGACGCCTTCCACACCACCAAACTCGCCGAGGTACTGCTTGAGGAAGCGGGAAAAATCCAGTTCATAGTTATTAGCCTCAGACCCGAAATGGTTAACAAAGCCCAGAAAGTCTACGGCGTATATGAACGCAACGGAATCTCAAACGTGGTAACGGCAAAGTTCCCACCGGAGGCACCCAAACTATGACGTCGCCGCCACCGACTATTCCCCTGAGACGCCCCTTCTACTTGCGTCCACCATGGAACATCCTCTTTGAAATCAGCAAACTCGAAAAAGTCACCCCCTGGAACGTCAACATCGCATACCTCCTTAGATCCTTCTTAACTGAGATGGAGCGTACCCACCCCGAAAAAGTCGATTTCCGCGCTTCAGGTGTTGCATTAGATTCTTCTGCTTTGATTTACTTAATGAAATCCAAGCTATTGCTAACTCTGCAGGAGCCGCCTGCCGCGTTGCCTAAGGTTCCCACGGATTTTGTTCCGCCACCCTTATTCCTGCCCCTGCGTCACGAATTGACTTCTACAACTATCCAGCATCTGCTCGAAGTTTTGGATGACGTGTTGAAGGGTGAAAAACTCTTAAGCCTAAAACACGTAGTCGAGCAGCATCCAGTTTTGCCAGCAGTCACCGATTTGTTGCCTCAATTCGACAGGTTCATCGCCGAACTCGAACTGCAAGTCGACCAACTCTATGCTATACTCATGGAGAAAACGGGTGGTCAAGGCATAATCGATTTCTCAACCCTAATCAAAGGCGCAACACGCATCGAAGCGCTAAGAATGTTTATTTATCTGTTGTTCCTTGCGCAGGATGGCTTAGTTAGCCTGTGGCAGAACGAAGAAACCGAGGAACTCTACATAGCTGTGGGGAAACTGAACATTGGAAAAGCCGAAAAACCCATTAGTTGAGCAAAGTCACCCTCCGAATCCTGCGTTTGAGCAGGTACAGGAAAACGAGCGAAAAGCCCATCATTTGGCGCTTTTAGAGGCAGCTCTATATGTTGCTGGTCGTCCCTTAGACTTAAACGAGCTATGCCAGGTTGTAGGCAGCCGATCCAAGAAAAGAACCCAAACCTACGTTGAAATCCTCATGAAAGAATATGTTGCACGCAATACAGCGTTGGAGATTTTAGCACTTAAGAATGAACGCTACGTTTTGCAGGTAAAAGCAGAATTTACTCACCTAATTAAGAAATTGGTGAATCGCCCGCTGCTATCTTCAGGTCCCCTCAAAACGCTCTCCTACATTGCATATCGTCAACCTATTTCGCAGAAAAGAGTCATCGACGTGAGAGGCCAACACGCCTACGGACACGTAAAGATGCTTAAAGACATGGGCTTAATTATGTCGGAGCGAAGCGGCCGAACATTAGCACTCAAGACCACAGATTACTTCTCAGACTACTTCGGATTAACAACAGATACGGTTGTCATGAAGAAGGACCTCAAGAAGATATTTGGAGAAGCCATAAAAGAGGACTTGGCAGAACGTCAACAAAAAGATACAGAACAGGAAAATCCTGAGAACAACGCTGAACAATCATAGGCTACACGTTCTTGCAAAAACTTGTAAAACAAGAAAGCAAGCCGGGTTTTTTCTGTTACAACTCATAAACGAAAACACAGAAAACCCACAAAACTTTGGCTTTAAAACAGTATGTTTATATTGGAATCTACGGTTTTAGTTGCTACTCGAATCAAGGATAGGTAGAATATGTCTACTCATAGTAGTTTACGTAAAAGAAAGCTTACAGGCGGCAAAAAACGAGCTTACCGCAGCAAGAAAAAGTATGAGGCAGGCGGTTATGCGGCAGAAACAGTTCTTGGGGAGCCAAGACGCAAGACTACCCGTGGATTGGGCGGCATCTGCAGAATAAAGGTTCTCGCCGACAAGTTCGCTTCCGTAACTGACCCAAAGAGCGGCAAAACAGAAAAAACCGAAATCACCCGAGTCGTTAAAAACGGCGCAAACGTTGACTACAACCGCAGAGGCGTCATCACCAAAGGCGCAGAAATCGAAACTCGCATTGGGCTTGGCGAAAGTGACGAGTCGACCGGGCAGCGATGGCGTAATCAATGCTGTTCTGGTAACCAAAGAAAAAGCATAAAATTTTCTTTTTTATTTTTAACGTCTTGCTGGCAGCTGTTGTTGCTGGCTTTTAATTTTCACTAGTTGTTTTGCGAGTTTTTGAATTATCTTTTCTTTCGGTTCATTCTTCTCAACCAACAGCATACCTGATTTAGCCCAGGGTGTTCTGGGAAAATGAGCTTCCAGATTAACTTCATTCTGTAAGCCCAGCTTGTCGGCGGCTTCTTTGATTTCCAAGATTTTTGGCGATTGCACAGCTATGTTCTTTGGGACTCGGCGTCCATCATTTCTTGTTTTGTTGCAGTCGAAGTAGATTGGCCAAATTATTGCTTTATCTAGTTTCCTCATATCATTCACCTATTTGTGTGCGTAGTAAGTGACCATTTTTTCGCCGACTTCGTTTACACGCACAAATCCGAATCGTTCAAACTGTATGGTGACGTCTGGCTTTAACTTTTTGCAGTCAGCTTCAGAAAATCCTTCGGTGACTGATGCGTCTGGCATGACTACTTGGCTTGGGAACTCGGTGCCTTCAGGTATCCATTGGATGAGTTGGACTTTGATTTTGCGTACGTCTTCGTAAGATTCGCTGGCAAATTTGGCAGTCACTAAACCCTCAGTTTTGCTTTCGACTTTAACGTTGAAGAGTTCCATGAGCCGAACTATCTTCTCTGGTTCCAAAGCTTCAGCGTCTTTTTTTGATATCCAAAAACTAACTGTTTTATCGGCGCCTTGCGGAACAACGGAGTATTCTCTGAATCCCCGTTCAGGCTTCTCTGGATGCAAGGGCAGCTTGGCTTGGAAATTCTTTGGGACCTTCAAAACTTTAAGCTCGACAGGCTGATCCACGAAGAAGTATCTGTCGCTTGTGGCGTCGAGAATTTTGCGATTATACGCGAACAGGTTTTCCCAGCTCAGAGTAACATCGTTGGATTTTATCCCAACATCAACTATCATTTTTTTAATGGCTTCCGGCGTGATGCCGCGTTTTCTTAGTGCTGCAAAAGTGCCCAATCGTGGATCGTCGTAGCCTGTGTATGCACCCTCTTTTACGCCTTGAACAATCTTTGATTTGCTCAAAAATGCACCTGTTATTTTAAGTCTGCCGTAATGGATTGCTTCAGGGTATTCCCAGCCGAAGTACTGGTACATATATTTTTGGCGGACCATGTTGGTGTAATGTTCTTTGCCCCTGATGATATGAGTCATTCCCATCAAATGGTCATCTAACCCCGCTGCTAAGTTGTATAGCGGCCAAACGATGTATTTGCTTCCCACCCGTGGATGAGGATACTTTTTGGTGTCGATTATGCGGAGGGCTGGCCAATCTCGAACGGCTGGGTTTGGGTTTTCAAGGTCAGTTTTCACTCGAACCACTGCTTGCCCTTCCGTATAACCGCCCTCTATCATTCGATGCCAACGTTCCAGATTCTCAGAGGCTGGTAAATCTCGGCAAGGGCACGCCTGTTTTCCAATGATCATTTTACGGAAAACTTCGGGAACGCATTCACAGACATATGCGTTGCCGTCTCCGATGAGTTTCTCTGTGTATTCGTAGTAGATCGGTAGGCGGTCGCTTTGGATGTATTCCTCGTCGACAGTGCAACCCAACCACTTCAAATCCTGGCGGATGCTGTCATAGAACTTCAGGGATGGCCGTTTGATTTTGGGGTCGGTGTCTTCGAATCGAAGGATGAATTTGCCCTTGTATATGCGGGCGTACTCGTGACTTAACAGGATAGCTCTTGCAGAACCCAAATGCAAAACGCAGTCGGGGTTGGGAGAGAAACGGGTGACTATTTGTTTGTATTTGTCAGCGTTCGGCAGCGACGGTAATTTCTTTTCTTCAGATTCATGTTTCTTTTGGGTTTCGGGCCAATTTGCTTCAACAATTGCTTTCTGCTCAGCCGGTGATAAATTGTTGACTTCATTCACAACAGCGTTAATAACGCCAGAGAGTTCCTTCACTCGGCTCCGTAGCTCTGCCTTTTCTCCCAGAATCTTGCCAACCAACGCGCCTGCTTGAGCTTTTCCATCATGCCCGACAGCGTTTAGCAAGGCGGCTTTCCGAATAAACTCATGTAATTCACTATCGTTTTCTAATGCCAAATCATTTACGCTCGCTGAAATGTTACTTGTTTCGTTTTATCAAGAATTCGGCGAACGCTTTTAATTTTTCCTTAGCTTGCGGAGTGGGCAACAGTTTTTCTGCTTCATTCCAGCTTTCTATAACCATCTTTTCTGCGGTTTGTTTAACATGGTCAAAGGCGCCATATTCTTTCATCAGAGCTATGGCTTCCTCGCGGAGTTTTTGGTCGCTGGTGTGCATGTTGAGGATTTCAATTAGGCGTTTCTTATCTACAGGTTTTGCAACTTTCAGGGTGTAGATAGCTAGTAGAGAGCGTTTGCCTTCGGTGATGTCGCCTCCAACGCAACCTTTGCTTTTAGCGAACTCTTCTCCGGTTAAGTCGAGGATATCGTCTTGCATTTGGAAGGCAACGCCGATGCTTTCTGCAAAGCGACCGAGCTTTTCTACTAGAGGTTTGCTAGCGTTCGACATGACTGCCGCCATTTTTGCTGCCATTCTCGCAAGAGTGCCTGTTTTGTAGGCACACATCTGCAGATAGTCTTCTTCTGCCAAGTCGTCGGCGTTAGCGATTCCTCGGTGCCAGGCGATGTCCATGGCTTGCCCCATGCTGAGGTTAATCATTTCCTGCACGTAAACCTCATAGACATCCCGCTGGACCTCGGGTGAGAGTTTTGTTCTTTGTGTCATCAATGGCAAAAGCGGGAGATAGTACATTGCGTTTCCTGCGTTTACGGCGATGTCCATTTGGAAAATTTTGTAGGTGCAGAGTTTTCCTCGGCGAATCTCTGAGCTGTCTTCAATGTCGTCGATGACGAGGGTTCCGTTGTGGATGACTTCGGGGATGATTGAAAAGTCTAAGCAGTAGTTCTCTTTTTGTCCGAGCGCTTCACAGATGAGTAGGAAGAGGGCTGGGCGCCAACGTTTGCCACCTCGGTCCAGCATATCCCAGATTGGGTCGGCAATTGCCTTGTTCAAAGGCTCTAATGTGTAACTGTACATTGGCGGGTTAACTTTGAATAGGACAGCGTCCTTTGTGAATTTTCTTGGGATGTATTTTTCGATGGCTTTATCGATTAATGGTGCCGTTTCTTCAAGAAACTTTTCGATATCCACTTTAGTGTGCTCCTCTTTTAGCGTATTTTTGTAGATTAAATCCTCTGGCTTGCAGCCACTCGCCAGTCTTCCCTGTAATGACGACTGGTATGTTGGCTAAATCAACTATTTTTTCTGCCCCAACCAAAAACAGGGCATTGCATAATTCCTCAATTAAACGTGACAGTTTTTCCTCAGTTTCTTTGGCGCCCTTAACTGCTGTTTGAAGAATTGGCTGAGAGATGCTTGCCAACGTGGCGTTTAATGCTAAGGCTTTAGCCACATCGGTGCCGCTTCGCAGGCCACCTGAAGCAATCACTGGCAACTTTACTGTTTGGACCGTTTCTATCAAGCTCACTGCAGTCGGGATACCCCAGTCCCAGAACGCTTCCCCAGACAAAACCTGTTTAAGCGAAGTTCGTTGATATTCGACTGCCGCAAAACTTGTGCCACCGACCCCGCCTACATCGATGGCTTTAACGCCAGCATCTTCAAGCGCTTTAGCATCTTCTGAAGAAATCCCTGCACCAGTTTCCTTAACAATCACTGGCGTATCAAGTGCTCCGGCGATTTCAGCGATTTTCGCTAAAACGCCCTTAAAGTTAGTTTGACCTTCAGGCTGAACTGCTTCCTGCAACGCATTCAAATGCACTGCTACAGCATCAGCCTCTATCATTTCTACGACTTTTCGAACTTCTTTTAAGCCATAACCATGGACAAGCTGGACTCCACCAATGTTAGCGATTAAAAATGCGTTTGGCGCCATTTTTCGGGTTATGGCGTAGGTTTCTTCAAGTTTTTGGTCTTCGATGGCTGCTCTTTGGCTTCCAACACCCATACCTAGCCCAAGTTTTTCGACGGCTTGGGCGATTGCAGAGTTTATTTGTGTGGCGTGTTCTGTTCCGCCTGTCATGGCTCCAACAATTATTGGGGCTGAAAATTTTTTACCCAAAAAAATGGTGGCTAGATTGATTTTGGATTTGTTAACTTCTGGCAACGCACGGTGAACCAATTGGATGTCTTCGAAGCCTGTCGTGGCGTTTTTGGCTTGCGCTTTGTTCCCCAAGCAGATTCTTATATGATCTTCTTTGCGTTTGCCTGTTTCTTCTGCCATCTTAGGTCTTCTCTATTTCAGTGCCTAACACACTTTGGTCTGTTAAGGCTCTGTAAATAGATAACCCTTTTGTGGCACCCGTAACCGTTACATGGATTCCTTTTTCGACTGCTGGAATGAGCGCTGCAATTTTTCCTGCCATACCGCCTGTGACGTCTTTGCCTTGAGCTTTGCCCAGTTTTGGCTGGATTGCTTTGAGTTCGGCTAAGGTGAGTTTCTTGTAGGGTTTCGCATCTGGGTTGGTTTTGGGGTCTGCGTCGAATATGCCGTCTGTGTCTGTGCCAACAACAATTTTTGATGCATTGTACTTTATGGCTAGGTAGGCTACGAGTTGGTCGCCTGAGAGGATTGTGAAGCCTAACTTTTCATCTAAAACGGCGTCGCCATACATGACTGGTGTGAAATTCATTTTTTGCATGGCTTTGAGGACGGTTTCGTCGAAGAATTTGATTTTTCCGTTCTCTGTTAAGAAGCATGATGATGGTGCTATGCTTACGGCTGCGGTTTCATGCCAAATCATGGCGTCCATAACTAAGCCATTTAGCACTGTCATGACATGATGGGTTTCTGCGAATCCCAGTTTTTGGTTTGGGTCTTCATTGTAACCGTCTTTTAAGCCATATTTTAATGCAGTTGGGTGGCCAAAACTGCCGCCTCCATGAACAACAATCAGGTTGTCGAGGTCTGCACGTTTAATTTCTTCTGCTAAGCGGTTGATGATTTCTGTTTTTGCCGCTAATTCTCCTGTTTTGTCGGTGATGGCTGAACCGCCAATTTTTAGGATGATGGGTCTTGAATCGCTCATTGTAATCGTAACCAACTATGTCTATTTGTGTTCTGCTAATTTAACATTACAGTTCATTGCATGTTCTTGTGCATTTTGATGTTGGTCGCTTTCTTAATCTTGGATGCGTCAATTTTGTTGTGCACAAAATTCAGTTTTAAAAATGAATTGAATAAAAAGATTTGAGATAAAATAAGAAATGGCTTATTGAATCTTGACGGTGTCGTTTTCTATCGTAATTTTGTTGCCTGTTTTGATTTTGCATATGTCGATTTTGTCTATGGTGGGGATTTCACTGATAATGGCGCCGACGGCTATGATGGTTTCGCACTCTTTGTTTATAATGCCTGCGGGTGCGGTACCGTTTTTCTTCATGCGGTAGAGTGTGTAGCTGCCCACTGTGCTGCCTTTGCCCTGTGGAAACACAAGGATTTTGCCTTTGACGCTTAGGCCGTTTAGCTGGTGTCCCTTCTCGATTATGACTCCTGTGTTTGGGTCAACGCCGCCATAGAAGGAAATAGGCATCTCCGTAACGAGAGCTTCTCCCTCGGCTCTGCCCCGATAGATAATTCTGCCTCTTAACTGTTCCATTTTCCCGTCACCGCTGCTTCTACGCATTCTTTCATGCTGCCCATCTTGGTTTTCATAAGATTCTGTCTAGAATAGAAACATCCCTTCGCCGACGTTGTCGCCAACGATTTGAACCTGCCTTTGAGGGGTGCGACTGCCATGCAGGTGTCGCAAGCGAATTTGCCACCTGCCGCTTCGATGGCTGCAGTGTAGCCCCGTTGGTCCGAGAGGTGTTTAGCACTTCGGGATGTGGCAATCCAAAACTCTGTGCTCTGTGCCACTTTTTTGCCTTTTACTAACTCTGCGATTTCGGATATTTCCTTGATTGAACAGTGCGGGCAACCCACGCAAACAAGCTCAATTTCAGAAACATCGTCGTTGATGCTGTCGTAGGCATTCTTGAGATCAGTTTGTTCAATTACCACTTTATCTTTAAGTTGAGGTTGCTGTTCAGCTCCAGGCGTTACACCTTTCATGTAGAAGAGCGGTTTTGCGCCATAGGTCACAACGGAAGCGCAGAAGGATTTAAGCTCGTCAAGTTCTGCTGCTTTTATTCCTGTGATGTATGGGATTTTGTTCTCGGCTTTCCTGCCAATCACGTAGCCCAGTGCTCCCCAGTCTGATAGTTTGGTTAATTCTGCATTAACTTGAACCTGCACATCGGGTATACGATTCTCATCCAAATGCAACCCGTAATTGGGGGTTTTCCCGACAAACGCTGCTGCGAGTGCGGATGGTCCGCCTTCACGGTTAGTTCGTGCGCCTAAAACTGAGTTGGCAAATGTGACTGCGCTGCTTTCTGACCATGCAAGGTGTTCTCCGTAAAGTGGTAAGTTTCCGATTAGATAGGGCGTGCAGGTGCAGCTGATTAGGATGCCCATGCGTTTGAAAGCGTCAATGACGAGGTTCTGTTTTTCGGCGAATTCGGGGCTTATTCCGAGTTGCTGCCAGTTCTCCAGGTCCATGCCTGCGGGGTTTAATGTAGTGAGCACTTTGACTCTGCCATCAACCGCGAGTTCATTTAGGAATTCTAAGCCTGCGTCGCCAAGGTTATGGTAGGATACTCCAGCGACTTGGACGCTGCCAACTTTGATTAGGTCTTTTGCGCCGAAAATCTCGCCGAGCGCAACGAGGATTTCCATGCTTTTGCGGACAGCGTAGCCTTCTTTGCCTTCGAGCATAGCTTGTTCTTGTTTAGTCAGTTCCATATTAATCACAGGTACTTGTTTAGATCAACTTTGATGTAGTCCACTTTCTTAAAGCCCTTGCCCGTGGATACGAGCGGTGCGGTTGCATCTAAGCCTGCTTTGGCCGTGGTGGCTTTTTTGCCTTCAGAGAGGTCGCCTGATGGGTCAAGCGATGAACCAGGCTGGTTAGAAAGGATAATAACGTTCTTGTCTGCTTGTAGTCTTGTGGCGATTGCCCATTCAACGTCTTGAGGGTCGTAGATGTTTATGTCATCGTCCACAATGACGCAGTGTTTGAGGGATCCATGTCCCTTGAACGCGGCGGCTATAGCTTTTTTGCCGTCGTCAGCATTCTGTTTTTTGATTTGCACAACAGCGTGAAGCCAGCTGCATCCCCCCGGTGTGACATAGACGTCTTTAACTTGGCACACCTTGCCGACTTCGCTGTAGATGGTGGGTTCTTTTGGCATACCCATAAGGAATTTGTGCTCGTTTTTGCCTGCAAGGATGGTTTGGTAGATGGGGTTTTTGCGGTGGGTGATGCATTTGATTTCAACGACTGGTTGTTGGCGTTCACGGTCAACGATGCCGGTTAAGTCGAGGAAGGGTCCCTCCGTCGCTTTTTCTTTGGTGATGCGCCCTTCCAAGATGAATTCGCTGTCTGCTGGAACTTCAAGGTCCACCGTTTTGCATTTGACCAAATCGGTTTTTTCTAATGCGTTTGCCATTCCCAATTCGTCTGCGCCCATTGGCAGGGTTGTAGCCGCTGAAAGAAGCACCGCAGTGGAGTTGCCAACACAGAAGGCGATGTCGAGTTCTCCGCCAGCCTTCTTGAGCGCTGAGTCTGTGCCTCGATTCTCAACGATTCGTGCCACAAAGTGGTTTTTGTCTTTGAGCATTAAGCGATGGAAACACATGTTCCTACCCAGTTGCGGGTCCTTGACGATGGCGACTGCGGAGGCGATGTATTTTCCGCCGTCCTTGTCGGTGTAGTGCATGATTGGAAGCTTGGTTAAATCAACGTTTTCCTCGACAACTTCCTGACAAGGCGCCTTCTCAACCATTTCTGGTGCGATAGGCTTTTCTATGGCTGACAGCAGTTTTGGGAGAAGTTGCTCTTTAGTTATGCCCATTGAGCGGCAAATCAACTCTTTAGAAGACACCAACCCAGCCACCACAGGAATGCTGGATTCTTTAACGCTCTCAAAATAAACTGGTTTCTCGCCTAAAGCCGCGATAATGCCTGCCATCTCGTACTCGGTTGAGACAGGCTTTGTAATCTTTGTTAATTCACCCTTCTTCTGGAGTTCTTCAATGAAGTTTCTTAAGCCCACTTTGATTCGCCTTAAATCCAATTTACATGTTGCCTTCTTAAAAAACAATCGCAAAATTCTTTTGTCCTCTTTGTGTGGGTGTGGGCGCTAATAATTGCACACTACACTTGGGGCTTTGGTTTTGGTTGGTTTTTTGGTTTGGGTCGTTTTTCTGTTGTGTTTTGTGTGTGGGAAGATGGTTTGGTTCACGCAGTCATGTTGGATTCTATGTTGGGCAGTGTGAGTGTAGTGTGGGGGTATGTTGATGTTTCTATTTCTGTGTGATGAGGTTTTTCTGAATCGTTTGGTGATCGCAGTCCAACACACTTTAATCAGGTTTTAGTTTGGGTAATGGACAATAGACAAGTTTTGATTCATAGTTGTTCTAGTACCTTGATCAATAACTGTGTTAATTATAGCAATAGAATCGAATATTCCATTTGCTGCTTCAGAAGATGTTTCTCTGATTTTTTTCTGCAAACTCTCGGCTTGTCAATGAATTCCAGTGTTATCGCTTGGGGATTATTACCTTGTAGCTTTCCTTCTTTTTCACAACAAAGCTAAAACATAGCATCATATAGTTCGAGAAACATTAAAGATCTTGATGATTATTTTGATCAACGTGAGTTTAAACGAAGACAAAATATTGTTTCAACTTGAGGAGCCGCCTCCATATCCACAGCCAAATCCTGAACCAGATCGAAAACCAGAGCCAGAACCTGAACCTCAACCTGAACCGCAACCATCTCCTGAGCCGGAACCTGAGAGCAAACTCAATAAATCAATGTAATTGCCATATGTGTCTTCGTGCATGAAGAAAATAGTTGCAAACCAGAAAGCGAAAAACGTTCAAACGAGTAGATGAGGTATTTGTTACTCCACTTGGCGCAAAATCGAAAGCTAAAGCACGCTTGAATTACTGCTTGAATCTAAAAGGGTCTTCTTTTTTGCCAGCTATGGTTGAGTCATTTCTTTTTCTATGTGTCGATATTCTTGGGGGTTTACTGCTTTTAGAATCTCCAAGTATGCCTGCTCTGCAGTAACGGCTCCAAGGAATGAATAGAGTTCATTAATGATAGTTTTAGGCGTCCCAGTGACATTATATCGTTGTATTCGTATGAAGGCATTTAAAAAAACGACTATAATCTTCGCTTAAACTAATTTTAGCTTGTATAAATCTTGTTGATTTGAGGAACATATTTAGTCTTTTATTGATTAAACAATAGAATAATCTTAAGCGTCTACTTTTGAACTCCATACAGCAACCATGGTTAATAAGCGAATGAACGTTTTTCCTTTGTCGATTGTTTGGTCAACTCGTTAAAGAGTGCAAGGTATTTTTTAGCTACCAACGGCCACGTGAATTTTCTACTGTAATTATAGGCGTTTTGTTCTATGGATCTTCGGAGAGATTTGTTTTCAATTATTTCTGTTACTTTTTCAGCTATAGAGGCTGAATCGTTAAAATTGCATAGCATACCTCGACCTTCGCTCAAGGCTTCTTTAGCGTGAAGGTATGGTGTTGAAACCACGGCTTTTCCGGCAGCTAAGGCGTAAGATAATGTTCCGCTGCTTACTTGGTTAGGTGAAGGATAAGGTGTGATGTAAACGTCCGTTGCTTGAAGGTAATTATATAGTTCAGGTTTTGAGAGAAAGCGGTTGTGGAATTTTACGTGCCCACTTACTCCGAGGGCTTTTGCCATTTTTAAGAGTGTTTTTCTGTAATTTTCTCCTTCAATTCTCTTCACTTGAGGATGCGTGACTCCAATTATGTTATAAACAATTCTGGATTCTTTTTTAATAATCTCTGGAAGAGCTTGAATAACATATTCGATTCCTTTCCCTTTGCTTAACAACCCGAAAGTGGATAAAACAACTTTGTTTTTTAAACCCAAAACAGGCTTCACTTTCTCGCTTGATATCAAAGGTAAATCAGGGCATCCATGCGGAATAACCTTCACTTTTTTTGAAGGAACACCGCATTGTCTGACTAATTCACGAGTAGTTTCGTTTAACACTATTAATTTTGTGCTTTGCCCAACAATTCTGTTAAAAACTTCTTTTGTTTTATTCTCAAAGTTAGGAAGGACAGTATGAAGCGTGGTTGCAACAGGACGTTTCAGTCTATCTAAAAACTCGCAAATGTATTCTCCAGATTCCCCGCCAAAAATGCCAAATTCGTGTTGGATATTTACAACGTTAACCGAAGAGTGGTTGATGAAATCAGCCATTAACACGTAGTCCTCAACGGAGTCGCGGCTAATCTTGTAACCCGAACTTTCATAAGCGTGGTTTAGGAGTCGATCGCCATTAATGGATATGATTTTTTGAGCCTTCAGATTTTTTAATTGACTAATCGAATTTACCAGATCAGATGTAAAGGTTGCGATGCCGCATTTTTTTGGCGGAAAAGTGCTTACGTAAGCAACTTCTTTAACACTAGCTACAGTTGGAGTGTTTAGAGAATAATTTTCCAAAAAAAATCACACTAAATATTAAGATTCGGCAGTCTTTAAGCTCATGTGACTGTACAATGTCAATCACTAAAATTTTTATAATCCAATGAAAGGCATCACTTGTTGTTGCAAAGACACAGTAACATACACTAAAAGCCTTGCTTTCTAATCTTATTAGAGGTGAGTTCTTTATGGAAAATGAACCTAAGCAAGAAGGAAATTTGAGCAACAGCACCTATGATTTGATGTCCCAACTTTTGGAGGAAAATCAGAGTCTGTGGCGAATAAAAAACAGCTACAAGAATGATGCCAAAGGAGATTCTGAAGCCGAAGAGTTTTGGGAGGAATTAGAAAAAGACAAGGAAAACCACATTAAACGGCTAACCGAACTATTAATAGATAGAATTTCCCCAAAATAAGTAGAGTGCAAATTAGATGGGTTGATTTTTGAATGCCTGTACCTAAACCTGAAGCCGGCGAATCAGAAAGAGATTACATCTCTCGCTGCGAAAAGTTCATGCACGAAGAGAACGAAAGCAAACCTGAAGGCGAAAAACGTTCAAACGAGCAGATGAGCGCTATTTGTTATTCAACTTGGCGCAAAAAGGGCTAAATTAAAAGAGCATCCGAACTAAAATTTTCTGGCATTAGCAATTTCTGGTGAAAAGAGAAGTTGAAGAAAATATTAATTCTATTAGAAAAGGGCGTTGAGGATTCAGAATTTATCTATCCATACTACCGATTTCAAGAAGAAGGCTTCAAGATGGACATTGTTGCGCCGCAAGCAAAAAAAGACTATGTTGGCAAACATGGCGTCCCTTTCACATCAGAATTTTCACCAAGCGACATTGATTTGAATGATTATGATGCAGTGATTATTCCTGGTGGTCAAGCGCCCGACCGCATGAGGATTCATCCAGATCTAGTGCAACTGGTAAAGGAAGCAAATAGTAAAGGAAAAGTTATATCTGCAGTTTGTCATGGACCTCAAATGCTTATCGAAGCGGATATTGTTCGAGGAAAAACAGTCACAAGCTGGCCTTCTGTTAGAACAGATCTCAAAAATGCAGGTGCAAATGTTGTAGATGAACCTGCTGTAGTGGACGGAAACATAGTTACTTCGCGTTCTCCAGATGACTTGCCCGATTTTTGCAAAGCAACCATAAAGCTCCTATCTACAAAACGTTAAGACCAAATTCTTTTTAGAACAATTATGACTTTTTCTATTAGTGATATTTTGTTAATTAAAGCAAGTTAGTGATCTTTTATGGTGAACAAAACTAAAATGATTGTCGAATCTGGAAAACAGGAAATTTTTATCGTAAGAGAACTTGATGCCCCCAGAGAACTTGTATTCAAAGCATTTACTAATCCAAAGCTCTATTCGCAGTGGCTTGGTCCCAGAAGACTAACAACAGAATTTGAAAAGCTCGAACCAAAAAATGGTGGAAGTTACCGATTTATCAACAAAGATGAAAAAGGCAATAAATTTTCATTCCATGGCGTCTACCATGAAGTTCTTGCACCAGAACGAATTATCGCCACTTTCGAATTTGAAGGCTTGCCAGAAAAAGGGCACGTAAGCTTAGAAATTACGAAGTTGGAAGAGTTGCCTGGAGGAAGGACTAAGTTGACTACTCAGGACGTTTTCATGTCAGTTGCCGATCGTGATGGAATGGTTCAAAGCGGTATGGAAGAAGGAGTCAATGACTCTTACGATCGACTTGAAGAGCTCTTAGCAAATATGAAATCTATACTTTAGAGGAGACACGCCAAATGATTGTTAAGCGCGAAGATGGATATTATGTTGTCTCTGAAAAAACGGAAAAGAATTTAGGCGGACCATACACGACTAGGGAAGAAGCGGAAAAGAGGCTTCGGCAAGTGGAGTTCTTTAAGCATCAGAAAGGAAGCTAATTCCTTTTTCCACTCTTATTGTTCCTTTCACAATTTAGTCTTTAAACAATTTCTTCATGAAGTCTTGCGGGCTATTGTTGTGTTACTGTTATGGCTGATACGGGGCAATTTTTGGCTGCTTCTTGGGCATCAGCTATTTGGTTATCGTCAAATACGTTTGAGGATTTTGTTTCGTCTGTTTGCCCGCCAATAACGTTTGACTGCTGGTTTTTGCCGGATTTAAAATGAAGCCTATCAGTTGCATAACAAGCTCCCGTTGAAACACATGTTTTCAGGTCAACTTCAATTTTATATTTAACCATTAATTAGCACCTCCCGTTACTAAATTTCAACTCTATTTGGTTTATGTGCATTCTCTAAAAGTGTATCCGCAGTTTGTGCATCTTAAGAATTGGGTGGATGATTCATCTGCGCCTCTTGTTTGCACCTGCCAGGCATAAGCATTGTTGTTTCCACATTTTGAGCACGTGAACTGTATTGTTGGAAGAGTGCTTAGCTGTTTTTCTTTGTCTATTACTGAAACCATTTGTTTAGGATTATGCACAATGATTTTGCTCTTGATTTTAGTTTCATTTGACTGGTTTGTTTTTTCTCCGCACTTACTGCATCCCAGTACTAGCATTGTTTGTTTTCCTGACTTAACCTTTTTAGGTACCATACGAGAACCGCATTCTTTACAAAAATCCATTCAACCAACTCTTCCTTTGCTTTGTAATTGTCATTGATTCGTGGAATAAGGCTCATTGAAGAATAAGAAACAATGTGATAGTTATTGCACAACAACACAGCCTTAACTATTTTGTCGAGTAGATACGACATAAGGAGAATTGAGACATGATATCTGCGGTAGTCTTAGTAAATACCGAATTAGGATCATCTCAAGATAAAGTAATAGAAAATCTAAAAAATATTGAGGGCGTAGAAGAAGCACATGCCCTATACGGCGTATACGACCTTATAATCAAAATCAAAGCCCTAACTCTTGACAAACTAAAGGAAACAATAAAACTACACATAAGACAGACAGTCGGCGTAACCAGCGCACTTACGCTTATGATAGTTGACCAATAAAGACCGCTTGGTAAACCTTGGAAAGTTTAGGATAAGTTAGAACCTATCTGATTTCTCCGACAATCTCCTCAGAGGTAACAATGCATATTACTAGCACTGCTAAACGTCTTTCCCGCTGAAGAGGACGCTAAGTGAAGTTAGGCTTTGAGTCCATCAAGTCTCTTATTTAGCTCTTCAAATATGAGGTGCCTTTTCTCTTTGCTTAAGTGAAAGATAACTTTGGAGACCATTTCATTAGATATAGTAAAAATGTAGTTTAGTTTGATGACGCTGTCTTTTATGGCTCCCTCATTTTTCGATAGCGAGGATCCTTTCATCTTGAGGTTGCTTGTTACGCCTGCTACTACAAGGAGTAAAAATTCATGTTTGTTTTGGGTCTGAGCGCCGTAAAATCAGCGGTAATATTCGGTGCTGGAGTGCGATGCTGTGTCCGCTTTCTACAACCAAAAACCCGTTGCCTTCATTGCCGTAGTTCACACAAGAATGAAAGCCAATTACTTCCGTGTTAGCCGCCTTGTGGTTTTACCCGATTACCAAGGCATTGGCTTAGGCAAACGGCTACTGAACTTCATCGCTGAACTCTACACTTCCCAAATAAACCTTCCATTCTATCTGGTTACATCGAATCCTCAGCTTGTTCGAGGCAACTTGGGTAACTGGCGTGTGAAGCGGGTTGGGCATGGCACAGCTGGAAATGAAGACACTAGAATCAACTCAGAACTCACCAAGAGCAACAGCAAACGCCGCCTAAGCGTAACACTGCAGTATATACCTAAGCTGAAATCTGGGGGATAATAGTGCCAAAATATTGCAAAGGCAAATGCGGGCGAAAAATCTCCTACCAAAACAAAACAGGTTATTGCAAAGAATGCTTCGGCCGTTTTATCCTTAGCCCTAAGGGTGCAGTTGCAAGCAGGAGAATTACATTAAAACAAAAATAATTAATTGCTCAACGCTCGGCTAATTCAACTCAAACTTTAGTTTAATATGTTCTCTTGTCTAGCAGACGGGAAAACTCGCTTTGCAGCACATCCAGGTTGGGCAACCTCGAAGACTGGCTGGCATTAAGGTCACCTATGCTAAAGTTTAAGTTACAAAAGGCTTAAAGAATCTTGGGTTAGCTATTAGAGTATGCATTTTGCCAGGGCACCGAACAAAAAGCTGCAAGTTGATTTAGTTGGCGTTTTTGGGGTCATTGTGTTCGCTCTTTTAGTTGCTGTAGTATATGCTTTAGGCAGTTCTCAACCATTTTTTGAGCCACCTTATTTGGCAGTTATACTACAGTTAATTTTTGTTTTAGGAACAAGCATGGCAGTTGTTATAATTTCCTCAAAGAGCTATTTGCGCTCTGGTTCAATCAACATTCTCTTTATTGGATGCTCTATTTCTTAGTAAGTTCAATCGCTTCAACCGTTTCCATTTGGACCTTATCGCCCTATATAGAACCTTCATTACCAACAAATGAAGCAGTCACAATAGGAAACATTGGATTATTAGTCTCTTCGTTTGGTCTTTTTCTAGCCGCAGTCTTCACATGGTTGAAGATGAATCCTTCAAATAGTGCCCACCGCAAAACATTACTTGCTATAGCCCTGTCTGTCTCTCTTGGTTTAGTGGGAATCGTAAGCGTTGCTTCTGCATTTGACTTAATGCCTGTTTTCTTAACCGGCACTGGACCTACACTATTACGTTTAGCGGTTTTATCGTTTTCAGCCATTTTCTATTTTGCAAGTTCCGCACTATTTGCCTGGAAATATCTCCAGAATAAATCTAAAACTGTTTTTTGGTACAGTTTAGCTTTAGCGCTTTTTGGCATTGCTTTGCTTGCTGGTGTTTTAACACTTCATTTGGGCAGTGTTATGAATTGGGTATCTCGATTAGCACTTTATCTTTCAGGAGTATACCTTTTGTTTGCTCTTTTAAGCCCGGAGGCAAAGAAAACAGATGAAGGGCTTTCGGGCAAGTGGATAGAAGCGTTTAGGTCTGACCGTAGGCAGTTCTCGGCTTTATTTGCCAATTTGCTAAATGCGCTTGTATATGGAAAAATCATCACTGATAAGGAGGGAAGACCTGTTGATTGGGTGTATCTTGATGTCAATGATGCTTTTGAAAGAATGTCAGGAGTTAAAAAAGAGAGAGCTATTGGGAGAAGAGTAACCGAAGTATTCCCAAATGAAAGCAAAGACGCTACAGGATGGATAGGCAAAATTGGGCAGGTAGCGCTTACAGGCAAAGCCATTCAATTTGAAAGCTATAGACAATCATGGGGTAAATGGCTAAACGCTTCAGTTTACAGCCCTCATAAAGGCTACTTTGTCTCAATCTTTGAAGATATTAGCGAGCGCAAAAAAGCCGAAGAAGCGTTAAAGGAAAGTGAGGAACGTTTTTCTAAAGCTTTTCAAACAAATCCAGCTCCAATGGGAATTTCGCGTTTAGCTGATGTTTACTCGTTGACGTGAACGAAGCCTTCCTGCAGCTGTTTGAATATAGCCGTGAAGAAGTGATTGGTCACACATCAGCCGAACTAGGCAGTTTTGCTTATCCAAATGAACGCGCAGAACTTGCAATTCTTTTGCAGCAAAAAGGAAGAATCGATAACTTGGAGATGCCCTTTTTAACAAAGACAGGCAAGCAAGTCAAAGTAATAACGTCTATAAACAAAATTAGAATTAGAAACCAAGACTTTTTAGTCTCCACAATGATCGACATAACCCAACGCAAGAAAGCTGAAGAAGCCTTAACGGACAGTGAAGAACGTCTAAAACGCAGTCAGGAAATTGCTCACCTGGGAAGTTGGGAGCTTGATTTGGAAAATGACAAGCTTACATGGTCTGATGAAGTCTACAGAATTTTCGGTTTGAGGCCTCAAGAGTTTGATGCTACCTATGAAGCTTTCTTAAGTTACATTCATCCTGATGACCGTTCAGCAGTGGATTGTGCTTACTCTGGTTCGGTTCTAGAAGGAAGAGACACCTTTGATATAGACCATAGGATAATAAGAAAAGATACAGGCGAAATTCGGTTTGTCCGCGAAAAAAGCACTTACATCCGAAACAGCGAAGGAAAAATTATTCGATCGATTGGAATGGTTCAGGACATTTCTGATCGAAAAAAAATGGAAGATGAGCTAAGGATATCAGAGGAAAAGTTCTCAAAGGCTTTTATGAATAGCCCTAACGCTATTACTTTGACTCGTTTAAGTGATGGAAAAGTAATCGATGCTAATAATTCCGTGAAAAAAATTTTAGGGTATGACTTGAAAGATTCTAGGGACGAGCAACGGTCGAGTTAGGGGTTTGGATTAATCCAAATGACCGAATTGATTTGCAAAGAAAACTGCAAGAGCAGGGTTTTGTAGATAATCAAGAGATAGCTTTGAGAAGCAAAGATGGGAATGAAGTCATTGTCAGCTTATCTGCTTCACTTATTGAAATTAATAACGAAAAATGCCTTCTCTCTTCATTTGTAGATATTACTGAACTTAAGAGAGCTCAGGAAGCATTGAGGCAGAGCCAAGAACTTTTCTATAAAGCATTCCACAGCATTTCTTTTCCAGTATCCCTTCCGCGTGTTGCAGATAATCACTTTGTTGATGCCAACGAAGCCTTCTTAAAATTGATGGGCTATAATCGCGATGAAGTCGTTGGCCATACCTCAAAAGAGCTAAGCATGTTTCCAAATTATTCCGAACGAGAAGAATTCGTTCGCAAGTTGCTCAGGAACGAGAGCGTAAATAATCAGGAAATCGACATCCAAACAAAAAATGGCAAAATAATAAAGACTTTATTTTCTGTTGAAATGGTGGAAATTAACGGTCAACCGCATATGCTTACTAGCCTGATTGATATAACCGAGCAGAAGCGCCTTCGGAAAGAGGTTGAAGATTATACAAAAGACTTGGAGTCTCTGGTTAAGCAGCGGACTAAAGAGTTAAAGGATGCAGAGCGTCTTGCGGCGATTGGGGCAACTGCTGGTATGGTTGGGCATGATATTCGCAATCCCTTGCAGGCGATAGTGAGTGATGTTTTCTTAATCAAGTTTGACATGTCAGCAGTACCTGATATTGAAGAAAAAGAGGGCATACAGGAAAGCTTAGATTCAATTGAGAAGAACATAAGTTACATTAATAAAATCGTGCAGGATTTACAAGATTTCGCAAAAGCCCTAAATCCAGTAGCTAAAGAAGTTGACCTATCGATCCTTTGCGAAAATATACTTAAAAATACCAATATGCCAACTAATATAGAAGCCACTTGCAAAGTAGAGAAAAACGCCAACCTCATTATAGCTGATGACGAATTACTAAGACGTGTTATAGGCAATCTGGCGATTAATGCGGTTCAAGCCATGCCCAACGGTGGAAAACTCGATATCTATGCCTACAAACAAGAAAACGACACGGTTATCGAGGTCAAAGATACTGGCATGGGCATCCCAGAAGACGCAAAGCCTAAACTGTTTACGCCTTTATTTACTACTAAGTCAAAGGGACAAGGATTCGGGTTAGCAGTTGTTAAGCGTGTAACTGAATCGATGAATGGAATCATTACCTTTGAGAGCCAAGAAGGAAAAGGAACAAAGTTCATAGTGCGTTTCCCCCCCCCCCCAACAGGAAAATAGACGGTAAATATGCTTTCGAAAAACAGTAGAAAAGCTAGATGGGAAAAAAATGAGCAAGAAAACCAAAATAGTAACCAAAAAAAGTAAGATAGATTTTCCAGTTGTAGGTATCGGTGCTTCCGCTGGCGGATTAGACGCATTCAAAAGTTTACTTGAAAACTTATCAATCGATACCGGTTTGTCTTTCGTGGTTATTCAGCATCTGGCTGCTGGCCAAGAAAGCATGCTGAGCGATATTCTTGCAAGATTTACCAAAATTCCAGTACAAGTCATCCAAAACCAAACACCAATTGAACCAAACCATGTTTATGTGATTCCACCTGGAACTACTATGACCATGGAAAACAGAGTTCTAAAACTTATACCAAAAGATAAAACTTTGAAACCCATCGATACATTTCTTGTTTCCCTAGCTGAAGACTTGAAAACAAACAGCATAGGAGTGATACTTTCTGGAACCGGTTCAGATGGAACCATAGGGCTAAAAGCCATCAAAGCTCAAGGAGGAATCACTTTTGCACAAACTCCCCAATCTGCACAGTATCCAGATATGCCACTTAGCGCTATCTCAGCCGAAGCCACAGACTTTGTCCTAACCCCCCAAGAAATCGCACAAGAACTACAAAAAATTGCCAAAAATCCCCAGCTCGTACAAACCGAAATCGGAGCAAAAGCGGGTGCAGTAGAAGTCAAGCCCAAAAAAGAGACACCTCTAAACTCAATATTTGCAATGTTAAAGAAACAGTTCCATGTTGATTTCTCCCATTACAAAGAGACGGTTGTTAATCGTCGTATAACACGTCGAATGGTAATTAGCCACTGTGAAAGTATGGCTGATTACGTAGAGTTCCTGCGAGCGCATCCAGTGGAGCTTGAAGCATTGTATGGTGATATGTTGATTGGAGTAACAAATTTCTTTAGAGAACCCGAAACATTTGCAGCATTAAAGGAATTGGTCTTTCCTGAGTTATCAAAGAGGCACTCGCCAAATGAGCCTATTAGGATTTGGGTTCCTGGTTGTTCCACAGGCGAGGAAGCGTATTCCTTTGCAATAGCAATCCAAGAATACATCGAACAAAACAACTTGGCTTTCCCGGTGCAAGTCTTCGGCACTGATGTTAACGAGAAGAACATTGAAAAAGCCAGACTAGGCATCTATCTGAAAACTATAGAATCAGAAGTTGATGGAAATAGACTCAAACACTTCTTTGTGAGCACAAATGGAAAATATCAAATTTCCAAAAATATTCGAGACCTCTGCGTATTTGCAAAACAAGACATTACCGCAGACCCTCCCTTTTCTAATATGGATCTGATCAGCTGCCGTAACATGCTAATTTACTTTGATGAATATCTTCATGAAAAAGTAGTTCCAACCTTACATTATGCATTGAAAATGGGTGGTTTTCTTGTCCTTGGGCAGTCTGAGAGTGTTGCAAAATTTAACCAATTGTTTGAGCTTGTTAACAAAAAAGGTGCAATCTATGCAAAAAAGAGAGCCCAGCCTAGTATAACTTTTGGTTTACAACCCTCAACTGCATATCAAACTCAAAAGGAAGTTAAAACAATTGAAAAGAAAGACGCTATTTCAATTTTGAAAGATGAATTTGACCGCTTATTAGTCAATGAATATGTTCCCGCTGCCTTGCTTGTTAATGCTAACTCAGATGTTCTTGTTTTTAGAGGAAATATTGCACCATATGTCTTGCCCGAATCTGGAATAGCTAGCCTAAACGTTGCCAAGATGGCTCGAAAAGAACTAAGGTCTGAAATTCAAACGATGATCTACCGAGCTAAAAAAGAAGACAAACCGATAAAAGAAAATGCTATAAGACTTGAGTTTTCAGGCGAGCAAAAAACAATAAATATTCAGGTTGTTCCAATACATGTCTCACAGTTTAAAGAGCCATTTTTCATAGTACTATTTGAGGATGTCAGCTCTGCAGCAGCCCTACTACGCCAAACAACGGAATTAGTGTCTACTCCTGAAGGCCAGGAAAGCGCCAGAACACAACAAATCAAGGATCTTAGAGAGGAGCTTGAATCAACTAAACTGACTCTGCAACGTACTATAGAAACACAAGAGGCAACAAATGAAGAGCTTAGAACTACGATGGAGGAGGCGCAGTCGAGTAATGAGGAATTGCAGAGTACAAATGAGGAATTGGAAACCTCAAAAGAGGAGCTTCAGTCAAGCAATGAAGAGCTAAAAACTTTAAATGATGAGGTTAAGAACCGAAACCAAGCCCTCGCAACTTTAAACGATGATTTAACCAATTTAAACAGGAACGTAGACTCAGCAGTCGTCATAGTAGATAAAGCTCTTAGGATTAGATTGTTTTCGCCTTATGCAGAGAAGATTCTGAATCTTTCATCTTCGACAATTGGGCTTCCAATCACAAGCGTCAAAATGAATGTGACGGTGAAGGATTTAGAGGGAATGATCTCAGAGGTGATTTCCAAACTTAGCGGCATCACTAAGGAAGTAATTGATGAGAAGGAGCACTATTATGAGCTGCGAATTCGACCCTACATTACACAAGAAGATAGGATAGATGGCGCTGTTTTGGCTTTTGTTAATATTAATGATCGAAAGAAGCTTGAAAAGACTCAACGGTTGGCCACTATCGGCGAAACAGCAGGTATGGTGGGTCATGATATTCGTAATCCGCTTCAAGCTATTACCAGCGATATCTTCTTGGCTAAAACAGAATTGGCTTCTACAGCTGAAACTGATGAGAAAAGAAATGTTTTAGAAAGCTTGGAGGAGATTGAGAAAAACGTTGACTATATTAACAAAATTGTGGCAGACCTTCAGGACTATTCAAAGACAATTAATCCTGCTCCAAAGGAAATAAGCTTGGAAAACTTATGCAATGAGTCTCTTTCTGAAAAGCATGTGCCAGAAAATGTTAAAACGACATGCCTTATTGACAATTCAGTCAAAACTGTAAGGATGGACCAAACTCTATTGAAACGTATTCTTGGCAATCTTGTCTCCAATGCACTTCAGGCTATGCCTAATGGAGGCGAATTAACTATGAAGGCTTATCATGGAGGAGATGAGTTGTTCATAACTATTCGTGATACAGGCGTTGGTATCCCTGAAAAAGTTAAGCCTAAGGTTTTCACTCCATTATTCACAACTAAATCTAAAGGTCAAGGCTTAGGGTTAGCTGTTGTCAAGCGTATTACTGAAGCGTTAGGGGGAAATGTGACCTTCGAGAGCATAGAGGGGAACGGCACAACCTTTATTGTACGCTTACCCCTTCCCCAAAAAGCTAGCCTGTAAATTGGCTTTCAAGTGAGTTTGCGATAGTTTATAAATTGTAAGGCTATCTACTGCGGCGTTATTTGGGCGAGCGATAGCTCCAAGGCTATTTCCAGTTTTGCCCCTTTATCCCAAAAGCTCAACAAGCTTTTTTGCTGTATTACTGTTTCTGAGGCGTGTGCAATTGCTTAAAGGCAAGCGCTTATTAGTGTAATTTATCGGGTTAACATCTTGCAAGCAAGCGTTTAGTTTCCTCGCCTCCTTGTTGGAGCGTGAACGGTTTGCAGTGGTTTCTGTCATTATTCATCTTTTGTTTGAGTGTTGGTTTATGTCTCATAAAAGAAGTTTGCAGGGAAAAATCATTCAGCGGCAGCGGGAGCAAGATTACGCTGTTATTAAGGTTCAGCGTTAGGCGGCTTGGCAATTCATTAGGGAGACTGAGTTTCGTGATCGCTTGATCGGTGAGACTGTTTGTCGAACTGATATTAATACGATTACCGATGAGTTGGCAAAGCTTTTTGGTCAGCCTGAATCTGAAGCTGTTCCTAACGTTGAGCATGGCTTAGTTCTTATTGGACCATTAAGGGTTCTGTGTTGATGGGCTTTGTTGTTGTACAGTTTTTGTTTTTTGGGTCTTTAAGGTAGAATTTATAAGCTGAGTTAGTGAGCAAACAATCGGGGGTATCAATCGGTGACTAATCGCAAAAGATGGTCAATCCAAGAAGAAACAGAACTCAAAGCTCTCGTGGAGGGTAACGCATCTGTCGAGGATATTGCTGGTAGGCTGCAAAAGACGCCTGGAGCTGTGATTGTGAAATGTCAACGTTTGGGTTTGCAGTTGCAGACTCAAGGCTACGTTTGCTCTTCGGTTCTTCTTCCGAGGGACTTGCCTAGTGTTGAAGAAGCCATCAAGATGTTGGCGGGGGCTCTAAGAGCTTCTATTAAGCCTGGACTAAACAGGCTTGAGGTTCAGCGTCTGCAGACGGTCGCTAACATTTCTAAAACTTACAAAGAACTCGTTGTCGATTATGCCCACTATCGTGATGTTGAACAGAAAGTAAAGGTGATGGAAGAACAAAATGCGCAGCTGCGACAAATGTTCAAGGAAATCCAGGAGCGAGCCCCGAGCCTTTCGCCCCAGCCAGTTCCTAACCAAGTGGCATGAGATTGAGCAGGAACACACTCAACTAAATCAAACAGTTACTGAGCAGACTAAACAATTAAGCGTCACTGCCGCTGATTTCTTTGAGCACCTCTTGGGATTCAAACCCTACGCATATCAAAAAGAATTTGCTGAACTCTTTGAGAACAACCAGTTCACCGCTGCCCGCTGGTGTAGACAAACCGGCAAGACAGAAACGATATCTGCGTTACTACTCAAGTATGCGGTTACACATCCAAACGCTGCAATCGGTATAGTGGGACCTTCTTGGCGCCAAACCAAACGAATCATAACACGCATAGCAGCTTTCGCACGTAAGCTTCCGCCGGGAATTGTTTTTAAACCTCAGAAGACGCATATCGACCTCATCAACGGCAGCACGATTGAAGCCTTCCCAAACAACCCCGATACAATCCGAGGCCCAGCTTTTGATGTCGTGTATGCGGATGAATTTAATTTCGTGGCTAATGATCAGGACCTCTACGATGCCATTCTCTACACGCTTGGAACAACAGATGGCAAATTCGTCTGCAGTAGCACTCCTTGGAACACCGACAGCGTCTTTTACAAGATCTTCACACACAAGAACTTCAGCCACTTCAAAACCTCGCATGTCACATACGAAAAAGCCCTGAGCCCAAACGGACCCCTAAAACCCAATATTATCCGACAGATAAAGACCCAAATGGGCGATGACCAATCGCGTTGGCAAAGGGAAATGGAGGCAGAATGGGTTGAAGATGATAACGTTTGGATATCTCAGAGTTTGATTGCTGCCTGCATTGGCACAGTAAAAAGCTGTGGTGAGGAGCTTGAACTACTCGATCCCGAAGATACGCAGGAAGGCGACTTTTTTGCTGGTTTAGACCCCGCTCAAACCAAAGACTACTTTGTTTTCTCGGTTGTAGAACGCAGAAATGATATCCTCTATCTGCGTCACCTCAAAATATTCAGTCAGCCAACCAAATATGCCCCTGTTTTAGGCTATATTAAGGCTTTGCAGGATCGTTGGGGTGGCTTTGAATGTATCAGAGTAGATTTTACGCGTGAAGGTCCAAGCTTTATCTCGGATATGGAAGCTGCAGGCATCGACAACGCGGAAGGCGTCACCTTTAGTGTACCCCGAAAAAGCGAAATGGCCTGCGTCCTTAAGCAACGCATGGCCAACGGCAAGTTTTACTATCCCTTACTAAACTGGGAAAAACCCTACAGAGGAGACATCTGCAGCGAACTAAACGTCGAACTCTATGAATACCGCAGAGATGGAACCATAGGTTACTCTCACCCCAACGGCACCCACGACGACGTTTTTTGGAGCATAGCGCTAGCCGTGTTTGCATCCATGCAAATGGAGCCTGAACAGTTCGTGGCAATGGTCCCTAGAGGATAAATGACAAATAACAAGGGACGTTCGGCCTGTTATTCGCAAAGGCGTTATAGTATTGTTGCGGTAATGTTGTATGGTGATTTCATTGGAAGTTGCAATTGACAAGCAGGGGCGCATCGTTATTTCCAAAGAAATCAGGGATAAATACAGTCTTTCCAAAGACGGAAAATTAGAATTAGTAGCACGAGAAGACCGCATAGAGTTGATTCCTTTAGTTGCAGAGGCCGACTTGTCAATTAGTTCTCTAAAAGAGCCCTGTAAAACTGGCAGCATAGAAGCACATGACAAGCTTTTCCTCCGCGAGAAGGCTTGGAAACGATAAGATAGGCGACGCCGACATTCTTTCTTACGCACTACGCAATAATGTCCATAAAGCAAGATTATGTAAGGAACGAAGCCTTATCATCGAAACCCAATACCTAAAGAAGCCTCAAAAAACTAAGCTCTCAAAGCAAACGGCGAACGGAATGTTCAAGAGTTTTTCAAGCAGTGTGTTTTTTGATGTGCCAAGCAAAAGTGAAATGGCAAGTCAGCTAAAACAGAGAATGCTAAACAATCAATTCTTCTATCCCTGCTCAACTGGGAACGCCCCTATCGAAGCGATATCTGTAGTGAGCTAAACGTTGAGCGCTATGAACTACGCAGCGACGGCACCATAGGCTTCTCACATCCCCAAGGAACACACGACGACGTCTTCTGGAGGGTAGTACTAGCAGTATACGCAACAACAGACCTGGCACCAGAACCCTGTCTTGCAGTTATTCCCAGAAGCTAAAGACTAATTGGCTGTGTGGCGTGCAAAGTGTGGTGAGGCCGGGAGGCCTACCACTTATTCTGTTGCTTATTTTTAATGGATATTTTATGCCAAAGTTTTTTAGAGTGGTGGAATATTGTGTTTTGTGGTGAAATAGTTGGAAAGTGGTGTAGAAATCAAAAAACTGGATTCACAGGGACGTATTATCCTGCCCGCCGACTGGCGCGAAGCTGAAGTGGGAGAAAGCAGGGAGCTGTATGTCATCAAGCGGAAAGGGTACTTAAAGTTGGTTCCTAAGCGTCAAGTCGATTTAACCGAATGCTTTGATAAAGTTGACTTAGGCGTCAAATCGATTGGTAATTGGAGTGAATTTGAGAAGAAAATCTATGAGGAACACCCATGAGGTTCCTAGACGCTAACATTTTCATCTACGCATTTTACAAGCCAAAAAAACCACTAACTGAAAAAGAAGAAACCACGAAGGAGCAAGCGAAGAGAATAATCAGCAATGTTTCACAAGGCAAAGAACAGGTCATGACAACGGTCGTGCATATCTCAGAAATGGTGAACATTCTAAAAAATGGCATGCCGAGGGATCTATTAACCCGTACAATTCTAGGTCTCTTTATGTTGGATAACGTAAAAATCGTCGATGTAACGAAAGACGCGTATTTTGCCGCCGTTGAAATGGGTGAAGACTTCAAACTAGAACCCAACGATTCATTAGCCGTAGACATCATGCGCCAAAATGATGTTACAGAGATTTACTCCTTTGACGACCACTTCAACAAGATCGATGGCATAACTAGATTACCTATAATATAATCGAATGTCTGGTTATCCGCTTGTAGACTTGGGCTCTATAGACTCCGGTTCAAATCCGGGGAGCCCCACCATCAAATTCTTAAAAGAAGCATGTTTTGAGCTCAGGGTCTAAAATATTATTGAGCGGGGGATCCCAGCACCAATTTACCAGTAAAAAAGAAATCGCTTTTATCGGGCATTCTGGTCTAGTTCTTTTGCAAGCTCCTCCAGAAGGGTCTTTTGACGTTGAGTTATCTTTTTAGGGACAACCACATTCACGCGAACGCGCAGATCACCTCTGCCATATCTACCCATTCTCGGCATGCCTCTGCCTCTAACCCTCAGAATCTGTCCAGGCTGTGTTCCAGGATGAATTTTCAGTTCAGCCTTTCCCTCGATTGCCGGTATGGTGACTTCCGCGCCTAATGTGGCTTGAGGAATGCTAATGTATAGATTGTATAAGAGATCGTCGCCATCTCTTTTGAAGTATTGATGAGGCATCATGTGAATCATTATGTATAAATCTCCAGAGGGGCCTCCGTCCTGAGCTGCGTCTCCTTGTCCTTCAAGCCTTAGCTGGTATCCTTCAGATATACCAACTGGTATTTTTACCGTAATCTTTCGCTCCCTTTTTACAAGTCCTCTTTGGGATCTCTCAATTCTTGGGACCTCAATTTCCTTTTCAACACCGAGTGTTGCTTCCTCAAGGGTTATGTAAACTTCGTAGCCCAAGTCTCTACCACGGATGGTTCTTTTTCTTTCTACAAAGTCCTGACCATCAAAGAAAACACTAAAAAGATCCCCAAAGCCAGAGCTCACGCCCATGTCGCGAAATATCGAGTCAAAGTCAGCCCCTCGGAAAATGTCCTCTCGACTATATCTTTGATCAAATCCAGTGCTACCCAAATTGTCAAACTGTCTTCGTTTCTCATCATCCGACAGCACGGCATAGGCTTCAGATATCTCTTTGAACTTCTCTTCAGCTCCCGGAGACTTGTTTCTATCAGGATGATATTGCATAGCTAGTTTCCTGTAAGCGTCTTTTATCACGTCTTTGGACGAGCCCTTTGGAATTCCTAGTATCTCGTAGTAACTCTTTTTTTCAGCCATTAATTCTTCCTTCGTATCTTATGCTGGCAAGTGTGTTTGCTCTAAAGAGATTAGTTCAGCGTCCTACAAATAATCTACTGAGTAACGCGCGATTTTAAACTCTGTGTGCGCCCTTGGCTACAATGTGACATTGTGTTAACCAAAGATTGGTAGGGGATCCCAGCACCTTTTTACCAGCAAAAACTAAACGAGCCCGCTGGGTCTTGAACCAGACTCATGGAGATTACCCCGCATTTTCTCTTTTTGTAATGCTGTAGAAGTATACAATTTGTTTATGGTTTATCCATTAAAATATATTGGAATAAGTAATTAGTCAAGGAACTGAAGGAGAGTATGGACAGACAAATGATCTTACCCAAGAAACGAGACCCCCGGCTTACCACAATACGTCGTGGTGGCACCTTACTGGACGCCGATCATCACCTTCTTGCATTGTGGGCGGCTGATTGTGCAGAGCATGTGTTGCATTACTTCGAGGAAACGCAACCTCTGGATGGTCGTCCACGCCAAGCGATAGAGCTGGCACGTGCTTGGGCCCGGGGCGAGATTACGATGACTCAAGCACGCTCAGACGCCAACGCAGCAGCCAGAGACGTATCCGGAGCAGCGAAGGAGGCGGCGCATGCTGCAGCACAAGCGGCCGCGGTGTCTCATGTAGCAGCTCACGAGCTGGGAGCGGCAGCCTACGCGATCAAGGCCGTTCGTGCGGCGGCTCCTAAAGACGAGCGTGACGAGGCCGGTCGCATGGAATGCCAATGGCAGCGTGCACAGCTTTCGGAAAAGATCCGTGAACTTGTGCTCGACGACGAGAGGTTGCGCAATGAGGAGTGCTGGTTCCTGTTCGATTGCTAACTTTTTTCTGGGACTTCTGAGTCAACAACCCCTACAAAATCATTTTCGGCGAGGAAGATCACACATGTACCGTTGCTGATTGGACCATAACTATGAAAGGACCCATGAAAGGCGCAGACGGAAAAATGATTCCGCCAACAGGAAAAACTGCGAAACTCGAATTCTGCACAGTTGCCACATGGAAAGACGACGAAATCGTGGAAGAACGATTATTCTACGATGTTGTTGGCTTCATGAAGCAACTTGGCCTATTGTAGGGTCAAGACATCTTTTTTAGAATTTTAGAGAATCGTTATTTACTGCTTAGCAGTAGTGTTTTATGGGAGCGGTTTTTGTTGGAAAGAAAAGTCGAAAAAATTTTGGAACGAAGACTAACTCTTGAAGGGGCAGGAGTGAAACTAAGACGCGTTCTGGGCAATGATGATGACTCCACGCTTGATCCGTTTCTGCTCTTAGACCATTTTGGTTCAGAGAACCCTAAAGATTACATCAAGGGTTTTCCTTGGCATCCTCATAGAGGAATGGAAACAGTCACTTACATGTGGACAGGCGAGGTTGAACATGGCGATAGCATGGGCAATAAAGGTGTAATCAAATCTGGAGATGTGCAGTGGATGACTGCCGGGTCAGGGATTATCCATCAAGAAATGCCCCAAAAATACGATGGCTTAATGCAGGGATTTCAGCTTTGGGTGAATCTGCCCGCTAAAAAGAAGATGACTGACCCAAAATATCGAGGGATAACAAAAGACCAAATACCTATGATTAAGAAAGACGGTCAAACGATTAAAGTCATAGCGGGTAAAATAGAGGAAATTGAAGGACCCGTTCGAGACCTTTCCACTGAAACAGAATATTTTGACGTTGAATTAGCTGCTGGAAAAGAATTCCAGCACTTGACGCACAAAAATCTTACCGTTTTTAGTTACATCATAAACGGATCTGTCGAAGTTGATGATCAGAAAATTAAAAGCGGGCAATGCGTTGTTTTCAGTCGAGGCGATTCAGTTAAAATTTCAAGCCTGAACGGTGCTCGATTTCTTTTTGTCGCAGGTGAACCCTTAAACGAGCCAGTAGCGTGGAGAGGACCAATCGTGATGAACACCGAAGAAGAATTGGACAAAGCATTCGAAGAACTCGACGAGGGAACCTTCATCAAGAGCCACAAACCCACAAAATTAACTTGATAAATTCAAGGAAATGTTAAACGCATCCCACTAGTCATTTCCGAAAATAACAATCGTGACGAGATAATAGCCCCAATTTACCAGTAAAAATGCCTTATAGTTTAGCCATTAGATGCTCTCTAAAATAATAATGAATTGAATTCGGAAGTTGACTGTAATCCTACACCCTTTCAATAGTAAAAGCGCGCGAAGACGCCTAACCTATGAAGATGCAGCTTAGGCTCCTGATTTTGGCGGCATCATGCCGGCTAACAATTCGGTCAGAGGTGGCGTACTTATCGGTTCATCTTCCACAATCTTCTCGTTAACGAGGCGGTAATATGTGATAACTCGGGCAGAGACCTTTTTCCCGCTGGCGAGGGTTACGTTCATGTTGCCCCGAAATACGACCGAATCGCCTTCGGCTATTATATTTGCGATTTCAAAATCGCGTGCTGGCGCAGAAGCCTTTAGACCGGAAATCACAGCCTTGAAGCCAGTGCGATTGGTGACGCCCATGCTCGGATTCGCATAATCCGGTGCAAGCAATTCGTCGATAAGGTCGGTATTGCCGTCGCCCAACACTTCTTTGATGAATCTGCGGACGATGGCTTTGTTCCCATCGATGGTCATTTCAAAAATTCTCCTATACTTGAGATGGTTGCGCAGTCAATATAACTCTATTGGCTCACATTTCGTTACGGAAAATGATATGATATTTAGCTTGTTGCGAACCGAAAGACGTAGGGATTCTAGCCCCAATTTGCCAGTAAATGTTGTTTAGGGAGATGGTTGAAGTAGCTGGAACTGCTTTCTGTTTTTGTAGCCTTCAGCCATAAGGTTATCCACGTCGTAAGGCAGAGCTTGGGTAAATTTATCAGTATGTATGTATGCATTATACATTAGGTATGGATGATAGATGGCAAGACAAATTTCCGTTTCAAACGAAGTCTACGAACTTCTTTTAAAACGAAAAGGTAACAAAAGTTTTTCAGAAGTAATCAAGGAAAACCTCTGCCCCAAGGAAGAGAAAGTAGATATCATGAGCTTGGCTGGTATCTTAAAGGACGATAAGCAGGCGCTTGAGCGATTAAAACAGCAAATAACTGCCGAGAGAGAAGCAAATTACGGAAGGACATTCCAGTGACATTTCTGGACACGAGTGTCATAATAGATTTTTTAGCTGGCGACCAAAAAATTGTTGACCTAGTGAAAGAAATCTTTAACAAAGAAGATATCAAAACCACAACTATAACCGAATATGAGCTGCTAAGACACAAGACTAAAATAAAGAAACAAGCTGCTGAACGATTTCTGTCTGGCGTGATCGTTTCCTCTTTTGACCGAGACGCCGCCAAAAAAGCCGCCGAACTTTTTCAAGAGTTACAAGATGCTGGAAGAATGGTTAATGAAAACGATTTGCTTATTGCGGGCATTGCATTGGCACATGATGAGATTTTACTGACAAGAGATCAAAAGCTCGCCACCATTGGTAAAGACAAAATTAGAATCGTCTAATCGACAAGTTGAGAGCATAAAGACTTAGACATTACTAAGTCGATGATCTTAGAAATGCTTACTTGCAAGTTGGCGCTTATGGCGATCTTCGTCTCTTTTTACACTGTGTTACTTAGCGACATAATAAATTCTTTTATTTCAATGTTTTTCAGCGTTTGTTCTTGCGCCAAGTTGAGTAGCAAATGGCGGTCAACTGCTCGTTTGAGCGTTTTTCACTTTCCGGTTTACTATTATTTTCTTCATGCATGAACTTCTCACAGCGAGCGATGAAGTCCTTCTCTGATTCGTCAGCTTTAGGCTTAGGGACAGGCATCTTGTCACCAAACACCTCCTTTTGATGTGACTGTAGCCGTTGCATCTAACGAGCTCACACCAATCGTCCCAAAGGTGAAGTTATAGCTGCCACTTGGCAACGGTATCCAACCGCTACTGTAGCTTTGCTGTTCGCCCTGGGCTGCAGAATGCGTCCATATGACTTGGTTGCCGCTTAGGATTTGAGCACGCCATAATGCAGCGCCACTTTGGACGGTTACTTGCACCTGAACTTTATCGTCTAGAAACATTTGGTTGAAAGGTACTGTCTTTGAGTCAATCCCTGCGGTAAAAGAGACTGTTATGTTAGCTGTCGTTCTAGGATAGGTTATGCCTAAATAGATACTAAAAGAGGCGATTAAAATGATTACAACTCCTAATATTGCGATAACCGACTTTGATTTTATCATAAACACGCTCCTTTGCAAATTGAGCTCTATTAGTTCCTGTGGAGGCAAAAGTAATGTTAAGCGGATTTAACCGAGTGCTAAAACGGAGAGACACAAAAACGCGAGCACCTTTCCATTTTATTAACTGCCGAATCCGCCCAACAAACTTTTGGCTCGTGGGTTATTGCTCTTATCTGCTCATACCCTTCTACCCAATATAAAATAATGTTGTTGCATACCGAAACAACAAATGGCCAGTGTAAATACACTTGACTTGGCTATTGTACTACTTATTGTTGGGCTAATTGGTGGAGGAATATGTGAATTACTGTTGCCCTTGGAGGATTATTCGGTTTAATTTCATATCTTCTGAAAAAAGCCTGATGGTGAAGAATGGGGTTTGGTAGTTACCTTGGCGGTTTGACGCTTTCGGTTTATTGTTATGGGGGCGAAAACCTCCTATTGGGGGTCCGTGACGATTTAAATGGTGAAACTGTTAGCTTTCGGGTGAGATCAAATAATCCTAAAAAAAGAAAATTTCGAGCGGTTTATCCGCCTCTTTTTTAATGCTGGGTTACGACGCCGATTTTGGTAGCTAAGAACTCATAGCCAGCCGTATTGAATGCAGATGCAACTTTGCCCTGCAACTCTTTGCCTGGTGTCAACGCAAACATGCAGCCGCCGCCTCCGCCACCTGTTAGTTTAGCTCCAAATGCTCCCTGTTTTCGGGCTACATCAACTAGTAAGTCGAGTTCTTTGCTTGAAACTTCGATTTCTTGAAGCAGATGGTGGTTTTCGTTCATGAGTTCGCCTACTTTTTTTAGGTTATAGAACTCTAGGGCTGCTCTGCCTTCGTAGGCAAGTTCTTCGGCTCGTTTGAAGACGGCATTGTATTTTTGGGGGTTTTTGCGTTTGCGTTCATCAACGCCTTCCACCATGGCTTTGGTGTTGGCGACTTTGCCAGTGCTGCCGATGACGATTTCGACGGGTGACTCAATGCTTAAATGTTCAATCATGTCTTGACCGCCTGCCATGTTCTTTTTAAACCACATCAAACCGCCGTAGGTTGCTGCGGTGTTGTCGATGCCTGAGGGATTTCCCGCGTAGGCTTTTTCGGCTTCATATGCAACTTGGTTAATTTTTTCTTCTGCAACTTTCATGCCCAGTTCTTGGGCGATGGCACGTGCGATGGCGACGCTGCTGGCTGCTGAAGCGCCAAGTCCGCTGAAGCCTGGAAGAGTGCCGCCTACCCAAATGTCTAAAGCGATTCTGGGGTCAATACCCATGGCTTTGAGCATGTTTTGGATCGATTCAAGTTGCTGAAGGCGTTTTTCCTCGCTATAACCCTTGGCGGTTTTGCGTTCATCTTGAACGGTGATTCCTTTAGTTGCTTTTTTGACTTCTGCATCTGTTGTGGAGTCGATGGCTGATACGATGCCAGGAACGCCGTGAACGACGAAGTGTTCGCCGAACAAGATTACTTTTCCATATCCTGAACCTTTACCCATAACTGTACACCTTAAAGGTAGGTATTGGGTTGTTTGGATAAAAATGTTCTTTTCAAGATGGTGCTTTCTATGTTAATGCCCCAAGAATATTGGGAAGTTTTCTTTCGAAATTTTTGTTTCATTTAATGTGAGGTTGCTTAGGCCTGTATGCTGTATTCAAAAATCTTTTATGAGATTAAGGCGTATACCTTTGAAATGGCACGGCGTTTGCAGAAAAAGCAGTGGAGGGTCCCTGAACCTGAGTGAAGACATAGACGTATTGATTGAGCGAAAAGAAACAGAACTTTCGCCATTTTGCCAGCGTATGGAAGAATTAAAACGTGAATTTATAGAAGAAACAGTAAGTTTTGCCTCTGAATGGTACAAAAAAACAACCAAAGAATACGTATCAAAATATCCAGAGGTTACTTTGGATATGAAAGAAGAAAAAATAGCCCAGATGAAAGCCCAAGTTAACAAATTAATCTTGGATGCCGAAAAAATTGTCAGCAAAGAACTGGAAAAACCTGGTTTGTGGTGGCATCAGACGCCTCATTTGCATGATTCAAGTGCTCAATATCTTCAGGTAGCTGATAAATACCCTGAAATTCTTGATCGCGCTGTTAGGCAGGTTCTGGGGCGTTTGGGCTTGATTTTGGAGGAGTACAAGTTTAATGTCACTGCTAGCCGAAAAAATTCTTACGGGGAATTCTGGTTTGACCACCCAAGTGGCGACGAATCAACCTTTAATCCGTACTATCCACACCTGTTAAAATGGTCTGAAAAAATGCAAGAAACCATCCGTAACTACAATGAACAATACGTAACTGCAATAGTAATATTCGAAGAAATTCAAAAACTAAAAGAACAAAAGAAAAGGCAGCAAGCAATGAACCGCTGGGACTCAATTTAGGCACGAATCCGACCACTTGACCGATTAGTTTTGTTTTCCGAAACCTAAAATAAGTGCGCAACAAAATTATAGCCACTTGAGGTTTAATTACCCGTGTCATCCATCATTGAAGACCTCATTGCTAGAAAAGTTTTCAACAATCGTGGAGAAGAAACCATAGAGGTCGATGTAATAACTGCTTCCGGGTTCGGAAGAAGCGCTGCTCCAGCAGGAAAAAGCCGTGGAAAAGCTGAAGTGGTCTATTATCCGCAAGGCGGCGTTGAGGCAGCCATCAAAAAAGTCGATGATTTAATTGCCCCTGAATTGGCAGGGTTAAACGCTGATTTTCAAGAAGAAATCGACAACACTCTACATGAAATCGATGGATCTACCGATTTTAAGAACATCGGCGGAAACACTGCATTCGCAATATCTCTTGCCAACGCCGAAGCCGCCGCAAACAGTCACAGTTTACTATTATTCCAGTTTCTCGGAGGAAACGCTGCAACAACTATGCCCTATCCATTGGGCAACTGCATAAGCGGCGGAGCACACGCCCGTGGCAAAGCACCAGACATCCAAGAATACCTTGCGTTGCCTCATGGTGCAGAGAGTTTTCTTGAAGCCCAAACCGCCAACACACTGATCCACAAAAAAATCGGTGACTCGCTTAAAAAGAAAAGTAGCACTTTTAATGGTGGCAAAAGCGACGAGGGCGCATGGATAGCCAACATCGACACAGTTGACGCCTTTGAAGTTATTGCGAAAGCATGTGAAGAAGTTGGTAACGAAATGGACTTCGAATGTGGTTTTGGCCTTGACGTTGCTGCATCTTCATTCTGGAAGCCTAAAGAAGAAAAGTACGTTTACGAGAACTTGGGCAAAAAACTGGATACTGCCGAACAGTTAGAGTTTATGCTTGAGTTAATTGAAAAGTACCACTTAGCCTACGTTGAAGATCCTTTCAATGAAGACGACTTTGACAGCTTCGCAGAATTAACTCGCAAAGCCAAGAATTGCTTGATTTGCGGAGACGATTTGTTCACAACTAATACTGAAAGGTTAAATAATGGAATTAAGATTAACGCGGGAAATGCCATCATCATAAAAGTCAACCAGATAGGCACCTTAACCGATGCAGCTGATACAATCGAGGTAGCGCAAAGGCACGGTTACGATACTGTCGTCTCTCATCGCAGCGGCGACACATGTGATTGGCACATAGCTCATTTGGCAGTAGCCTACAAATGCCCCATCATCAAAACGGGTGTAGTTGAAGGCGCACGCATAGCCAAACTAAACGAGCTCATCCGCATTGAACATTTCCTTGGTGACAGAGCCAAAATGGCTGATTTAAAAATACGTTAAGAGAAGATGAAACAGTATGTCTGAAGATGTAGGAAAAGAAAATCTACCAGTTGAAGACCAACAAGAGGAACCTGAAGAAATAGAGACTCCTCTAGAAGAAGCAACTGAAGAAGTTAGCACAGACGCCGAAGAGGAAGAAGCTGAAGAGAAAACTTCAGAAGCTCAGGCTCCAGAAGAAACCCTTCTACTACCCCGAGACACTCTATTGTCCGCAGGGATCCACATCGGCACCCGAATGAAAACCCTTGACATGGAACCATTCATCTACCGCGTACGTCCAGACGGGTTATTCGTTTTAGACGTTAAAAAAACAGATGACCGTATTCGAGTTACGGGAAAATTCCTCTCACGCTACGAACCAGCACGCATAGCAGTTGCAGCCACAAGACTCTATGCTCATGAACCAGTCAAAATGTTCTGCAAACTAACAGGCGCAACACCACTTATCGGCAGATTTATCCCAGGGCAACTCTCAAACCCTCAATACTCAAGCCGCATCGACCCTGAAGTCATCCTTGTATGCGACCCAAGAGCAGATGCACAAGCAGTCAAAGAAGCATCCAAAGTCGGCATCCCAATCGTAGCCCTATGCAGCACAGATAACGAATTCTCAGGCGTAGATCTAGTTATCCCAACCAACAACAAAGGCAGACGCGCATTAGCAGTCGTATTCTGGCTACTCGCAAGACAGGTTCTTCGCGAACGAGGCGAACTTGGCCCAGACAAAGACCCGCCAGTAACCATCGAAGACTTCGAAGCAAAAGTGACACGCGAAGACGAGGAAGAAGGCTAAGAGTTTGCCTACGATTCGGCGTCCAGTTGTTGCTTCTCAATTTTATGAGGGCGACGCCGAAGCGCTTAGAGCGCAAATTACCTCTTGTTTTCTCCATCAACTCGGACCACAAAAACTCCCCCAAATTAATTTTCATAGCTACCCACGCAACGTTGTGGGTTTAATTTGTCCCCATGCAGGCTACGTTTATTCTGGTTCAGTGGCTGCACATTCTTTTTATGAGTTAGCCATCGATGGCAAACCCGATACCGTTGTGCTTTTGGGTCCTAACCATACCGGCTATGGCAGTGGGTTAGCGATGATGCGGGAGGGCATCTGGCGAACACCCTTAGGCGATGTAGAGGTTGACTCAGGAATTGCAGATGCGATTCTTCATGAAACCGGCATTGTCGACATAGACGATGTTGCTCATCGTTATGAGCACTCAATCGAGGTTCAACTGCCCTTCCTCCAATTCCTTTATGGCAATGCTTTCAAGATTGTGCCGATTTGCTTTTTGATGCAGGATTACGATTCAGCCCTCGAAGTTGGACGAGCTCTTGTGGAAGCTTTAGATGCCACAAACACTGTTGTCATCGCTTCCTCCGACATGACTCATTATGAACCAGGCAAAGTTGCTGCATCAAAAGATCAAGCTGCACTCAAAGCAATCGCCGACATGGATGCCAAACGTTTCTACGAAACCGTCGAAACCCAAAACATAAGTGCCTGCGGATACGGTCCTATAACCTCCCTAATTACCTACGGAGTAGGCGTATGCGCTAAAGCCCAACTGTTAAGCTACCACAATAGCGGCGACGTCACAGGCGACCACTCAAGCGTCGTTGGCTATGCTGCAGTAAGCTTCAAAAAATAGTTTTAATTTGGAAATTGCAGTATGAATTTTGTGCCCTTGCCCCTTTCACTTTCAAAAGTCACTGTGCCGTCCATGGCTTCCGTCATCCGTTTAACCACTGCCAAACCAAAGCCTTGACCCTTCGATTTAGTGGTCATTAATGGCGTGAAAAGTTTGCTTTGCACTTCTACGGGTATTCCTTCTCCTGTGTCTTCGATTTCAATTTTGATTTGTCCTTTCTGGTTAGTGGCTCTAACTGTTAGGGTTCCTCCGTTAGGCATGGCTTGTACAGCGTTTTGGATGAGGTTAATGAGGATTCGCTTAATTAGAGTGGAATCAAGGAAGAGCTTGGGCATTTCTTTTTGAGCTGAAACGGTGGTTTTGATCGTTTGGGGAATAATTATCATTGCTATTGATTCGTTGATTACTTGTTCTGCATCGATCTGCTCTTTCTTTGGGTTGAGGGGTCTAGCGAAATCCTGCAGGTCAGCCACAATTTTGTTGATGTAAAACAGGTTTTCTTCGATGCTTTGTATGCTTTCCAACAAGTTAGTTTTTGCTTCGCCGTTTGGTAACGTATCAATTTCTAGTTTTTCTAAGTACAGTTCGCTGGTTATTGCTTGCAGAGGATTCCGTATGTCATGTCCAACCATGCCCGCAGTTTGGCCAATTGCAGTGAATCGCTCGGCATCTTTGAGTTTTTTCGCCCTATCTTCAGCTAACTCTTCCATTTGAGACGCGTATTCTTCGACTTCCAAAGCTTTTTCTTCGAGTTTTCCCTGCAGCTCTTTTTGGTTGTAGAGGGATTTAGCGAGTTTGAGGTTAGAGAGGCTTAGTTTTGAAATCCACTCTGACATTCTCGAATAGAAAACCATTAAGTCTTGGATTTCTTTTCTACTAAACCTTGGAATTTTATCAAATGCCTGGAGATACTCTTCTTTGTTGAACCCATATTGTTCTGCTTGAGCTGCAAATAGAATCCGGTCAACTTTTTCATCGACGAAAAAGAATTGACCAAAGAAAACGTTAGCAACGTGTTTCTCGCCGATGAAAAGTGGTGTAGCTACGTCCCACATGTTATTTTTGCATTTATAAAGGCGGATTTCGCCGTTTTGTAGTCCACCTGTAAGTTCAAGGTCGCTTTCGATACAGTTTTTGCAAGTTAATGGGTTAACGCGATGGAATTTTGTGCATATGTCTTGCCAACCTGTGCCTACAAGTACGGTTCCTCTGACGTCTATTAGTGCAAAGCCCATGTTCGTTACAGTGTAGAGGTGGTTCATGGTTGCTTGGAGTTTAGGTACGTCTATTATGTTGGCTATGTCCGTTTCTGCTAATTCTACTTCTGGCGAGAGCACAGAATCTAGTTTTAATTGCAGATGTTCTTCGCTTTCTCGCAGAGCGATTTCAACGGCTTGACGTTCGGTAATTTCTTTTTCAAGCTTCTCGTTTACTTGTGTTAATTCTTGTGCATGATTTGCTAGGGCTGTTTCGTTTTGTTTGAGGTTGTGGAATAAGAGTTCGTACGGTTTAGTAAGGCCAGTTTGGACTAGTGCCCTATAAATTAGATAGAAGGAGACAACGTTAAGAAGATGTCCAACCATGTTTGCGATGCCATAAACATCAGTGTACACCGTGAAAGCCATTTCAGTTGCAACTGCTAATGCCATTGCAGCTAATAGTAGCTTGTAGATGTCGGCGCTGAATTCTTTGCGCTTTTTTATCAATAAGCCGATGGCTGCTAAGATTATGATTGATATGCCATATTCGCTGCCTATCTTGAAAACCGTTAAGCTAAGAGTGTTGCTGTCATAAGCTACGGGAAAGTTTTGCCACACGAAGATTGAAGCCAAAAGCAAAGCCGATACTACACTGTAGCCAACGACAATTATCGCTGGTTTAATTCTGCGTTGCGTAAATAGTAACGGAATCAGAAAAGAAAAGCCAAGAACATACCTTGTTGCTATCCAAAGTTGAGTGGCAAGGTTGGGGCCAACAAAATTTGGAAAAACACCCACTCCCTTGTACGCTAAAGTATGGAAAACGTCCAGTCCAGCGACAAATAGGAATGCTGTGCCGATAAAAATAAAATAATTGTTATCAACTATTCGTCTGCTGTTCCATGCTACTGCGAAGATTGCAAAGGCAATCACTATGCTAAAGATTTCAACGATGCTATGGAAGAGCAGGTAGTTTTGGCGACTTAAAATGTACAGTAGTCCTAAACTAACAGCCCCCACAGTCATAAGGAAAATGTTCCTTAGGTAAGCTGATTTTTTTACTTCTGGTCTTTTGTTTTGCCCTTTGCCGTCGTTAAAACTTTGGTCTTTAGAGGACATTGAGTTTTTTATGCTCTCCACTGGTAAGTATTTTTGAATAGTATTTGGTTTAATGGTTTAAAAATGTGACAAAATAAATCTAAAATTTCTTTAGCAGTCTTTCGAAGAGGGCTTTGCTTTTCGCAATTTCTTCCATGGTTGTGCTGTGTTCAAGTTCCAAAGTTATCGGTCCCTCATAGCCGCAATCTTGAAGTTTGGTTAAAAAAGACGTTAACTCGGGAGTTTCTTTTGTGAAGGGTCGGTGGGCTTTGTTTGCCATATGCACGTTGCAGACGCGTTTGCCGTAAGCGTCAAGTAAGTTGTCGACTTCTTTGGTTTCGAGTGCATGGCATAAATCAAACGTTATCCCCATTTCACCCTTCGGGTCGATGACTCCGAGGACTTCTTCAAGCTCCTCTACGTTCTTGCCAAACCCCGTTGAAGTATAGGATAGGTTCTCTAAAGAGAATTTGATTCCAAGTTGTTTGGCAAAAGGTTTGATTTCCCCAAAAACCTCTCGCAAACACTTTTCCCTGATCTCTTTTGGCAGCTTCTTCGAAACGTTTGAATGGATGGTCACAAGCGAAGTTCGCAGGGCTCTGGCGCATTCAAGTGAGATTTTTCCGTAGTAAACTGCTTGATGAACCTCGATGGGGTCTTTAACGTGTAGGACCGCTGAATGAAGGCTCAAACAATTCAGACCTGAAGCAACTAACGCTTTCTGTTCGCGGTAAACATCGGTGTCGTGTTCTTTTTTGATTGATTTCATATTAAACTCGATGTCGTGGAAACCGAGCTGTTTGACCGCCGCGAAGTTGCCGTCTAAACGTAGTTTGCTGAATATCCCGTTAGATAGACTCAGTATCATCAAGCAAGCCCCCTAACTATTCATGTTGAAGTTCGCTTAAAAGTTGTTGGAGAATTGCTAAGTCTTTTCTTGCTCTCGCAGTCGTTTTATGTGTGCGTCGTGGCTGGGGTCGCTGGCTTCATCCATAGGAGGCCTAAAACCCCTTATTTTTTGTTGCTTCTTTTTTGTGCTCATAACTAGAGAACCTGTTTCATTGCTGGATAAGGCTTTGTGGTATCAAACTGTTTCACCAGTTGCATAATGGTTAATTTCTACAAACTGCAATGTTCTGTTGGTGTATCGAAAAGGTGGAAGTTACAGTTCGCTTCTTCACAAGCTTACGTGAAATAGTTGGTAAAAGAGAAGAAGTCCTCTCGTTTTCTGATGGTGAGAGCGTTACTGTTGATTTGGTTCTTAAAACACTATCCAAAAAATACGGGCCCCGATTCACCGAATACGTTTATGATGAAAAAACGGGAAAACCTAAAAATTTTCTGCAGTTCCTCGTAAGCGGAACCAGCACCTCAACCCTCAAAGATTTAGAAACCCAGCTTAAAGCTGGCGATGTTTTAGCTATTCTTCCACCTGTCGGCGGCGGCTAAAAACTCATTTTTTGCGATTGTTACATTGCAGCACTTTGGGGCAAATCAAACATTCATCCGTGCTTCCTGACGGCGTATTGAGTAATCCACTGAAGTGTGCGCATTTGGCTGGGGAATCAAAAACCATGGGGTATTCAGTTGCTCTTATGCTGATGACTTTGGATTTCTCTGCTGCTATGTCAAGTTTTGACATGCAGAATGGGCAGGCATAATGCGTTTGGCGTGGAATTACAGAGTCATCTGTAATCATCGTTGGCTTATCGAAGCGTTTTTCGCAGCCTTTGTAGGGGCATTGAAGCTTTTCGCTTGATCCATGGGAACGGAAAAGATGCATCATACTCCGCCTTTAAAAAAAGTTCATGTCGTAACATTTAATAAACGTTATTGCAGACTGCTCCACATCAAATATTGCGCAACACACCGACAAATAGAGGCAAAAAGCCTCGAGCGGGCTTTGCTCCCGCGGCCTGCTGCTTACGAGGCAGCCGCTCCACTGGGCTGAGCTATCGAGGCGCCACAGACGCTTATCAACACGGAACCAATTTTTAAAGTTTCACAAACCCCAAACTTAAAAGCAATAAACAACCCAATAAAAATGGGGCACCCGCAAATGAACCCTCATAGAAATCCAACAGCCAAAAGTTTAGGCGAACACAAGATAATCCAGCTTATACAAAACCACTTAACATCAATGCCCAACATGCCTGTGCCATTCGGAGACGACGTTTCTGCTGTAAACATCGACGAAAAACGCATAGCCGTCCTCAAAACCGACATGCTCGTAGCCAAAACAGACATGCCTGACGAAATGACTCTTTTCCAAGCAGCCCGAAAAGCCTTAATAATGAACATAAGCGACTTCGCCTCAAAAGGCGTCAAACCCACCGCCGCACTAGTCGCATTAGGGTTACCTGCGGAATTCTCCCAAAAAAACATTGAGGAAATCGCAGACGGCTTGGACGCCGGAGCACAAGAATACGGCGTTTACATAATAGGTGGCGACACAAGCGAAACCTCCGACCTAATAATTTCAATCTTACTCTACGGAACCGCACAAAAATCAAAGTTGATGTTGCGTAGCGGCGCAAAACCCGGTGATGTCTTGGCGGTTACTGGATTCTTCGGCAAATCAGCGGCGGGGTTACGTTTGCTATTCAGCGAATGTGTAACTTCCAAAAACGCAAGAGCCCTCTTGGACGCAGTTTTCACACCCAAAGCAAGGCTGTCTGAGGGGTTGGCTCTTGGCGGCTGCGGCGTGGTTTCCTCTTCGATGGATTCGAGCGATGGCTTGGCTTGGACTCTGCATGAACTTGCACGTTTAAGCAACGTCGGGTTTGAACTTGACATGGTTCCAGTTGCTCCTGAAGTTAAGCGGTTTGCAGAACTAAACAGCCTTGACGCCTCTGAGTTGGCGCTCTATGGCGGCGAAGAGTACGAGTTGGTCGTAACCATTAAGCCTGACGGATGGACCGCTGCGGTGTCGGCGATTGAAGCGGTCGGCGGACAACTCTTGCGTATTGGACAAGCCACAGAAGAAAAACAGATTGTCCTTAAAACAGATGGTGAGTCTCGCAAGATTGAAGCGCTCGGTTGGGAACACTTCAAGAGTCAACTTTAATCTGCTTATCCAATGTGTAATTAATGATTGTGATGCAGGAAGCTGCCAGATACGGCTGTTTGCCGAGGCTAATTTTTTCTCCGAACCTCTGCGCAAAAAGCTCGGCTTTCTTGGGTAAGCCCACGTGGTCGCCGAGGATGAAGAGGCAGTTATCGCCAAGCGATACCTCACTTATGTTTTTTCCGTCTTCTTCAAGAACATAGACCTGATGTGTTTGCGCTTTGATTTTAATGAGTGCTTCGAAACTGGTTTTGTCCTTGTTTATGCCTGGGTGGGGTTTGCTTGCTAGGGTTTTTTTGAGGATTACTTGCCAGGTGTCTATGTCGGTTCGTACATCGTAGAGGGTGCTGCCGTCGATTTGAATGTGCACTGGCGGGGTTGGTGGACCGTTTAGGATAGCGTGGAAGGTTACATCTCTGCGTAAGCCATGGGAAAAAAACAGGCTGCTGACTATGCATTCGTGGACTATGTCGAGTCTGCCTGCGTCGTGGAGACTGCTGAAGTTTGGGTCGGTTTGTCCTATGCGCGAGAAAAGGATAAACTCACGTGGCAAATCAGTCACTGCATACAGCTATGTACTGGTTGCTTTAAAGCGCTTTCTTACTGAGTCTTAACATGCTTATGGCTCCAACAAATCCAATTCTGACCTATCACTCTATTATTTCTACTATTAGTTTCTAATCGGCTCCAAATATTCGTGCCGAAAAAAACGAAACACAAACTTGCAACCCATAACTCTAGTTCATACATATTTCAATGGCTCTATTTTGGATAGTCAACTATTGAACACCCTATCTGTAGCCGTGCATTTACATCCAAGTTTGATAAAATCATTTGTAGGCAGACTAAGTGGTTAGCACTTAATTGTAAGGTGGAAGCAGTGTTCTCACATTTGCAAATTAGACTTGGCAAGAGGTAAAGTATTCTTCGCAGATTTGGCGAATAAGTTTTCTTAAGAAGTGTTATACGGCAATAAAGATACTTGGATTCACTGTACGTGTAGAAGGTAAATTATGCAAATCAAAAATGTAAACAACCACAAAGCGTCCCTTGAAAACAAAAGCTACTACGGTGGCATCTACATCTATTTCATGAATCAAAAACTGCAGAAATCAAAGAAGGACAAACAAAGCCCAAATGGGGAATAAGTGATAGATAGAGTTCAAGCTATGACTCTTCTCAAAGAAATTGCATTCAAAATTCCAGAGTTGGGACCTCAGGCAATTTCCATAGTTGAAAATGAAGCTAACAATCCAAGGCAAAATGGTTGTGCAATTCAATTCAAAGGATTATCCACCGATAGTATAGAACAAATCAAGATAATTGCAAAAAACCACTCTTTAGAAATCTTGGACAATAAAATTGACTTAGCAATTTACTCTCCAATGAAAGAGGAATAGCGTGTCATAAACCGACCGACACTAAGAGCAAATGGGGCACAAGTAACACGCCAGCTCCAAGTATCATCCTCAAAGCATAGAATCTCTGAAAACTTTATTAAAAACACAATCTATCTCTCTGACAACTGAAAAGGCAACGGAGGGTCAAGTGGGTCACTCAATTAATGGTGACCTATTAAATCTGACAATAGCCTTAATCAGCAAAATAGTTGGGGCTCTCGGCTAGCTTGGTCTAGGCTTGTAGACTTGGGCTCTATAGACTCCGGTTCAAATCCGGGGAGCCCCACCATTAATCTTAATTTAGAACCTGATTCTGACCCAGTTTGATCAAATGGGTTTAGTATCAAAACCTTGAGAAGGTTTAATGAAAGATGGTTCTCTAAGTTTTCTATTGGAATATTCTAGAGGCTTTGTTGATGATATAGAACTTCTTATCTGCTCCAAAACGCCTATCCCTAGCATAAGATATCTCTCTATTATCGGGGGTAAGTCTGCTTATTAATTAGACAGGACCCATCTTTTCTGCACCCTGTAGATGGAACCTTGAAAGTCTTTTAAACAAAATGAATCAAATAAGACTGTTAGGTATTTTTTATGACAAAACTAACTAAGAGTATTGAAATCCAAGCATCCCCTGAGAAGATATTTGCATTTATGCTTAGCGATAAGATGAATAATGTATGGGGTCAATGGATGGAGGGCAAATGGACATCTAAGGGACCTGTTAAAGTTGGCTCTATTTCTCATTGGACTGCAAAACCAGACTTTAAGATAAAAGGAGAATGGGATGAAGTAGTAACTGAGTTTGAGGAAAACAAGATGATGACAATGAGGACAGTTGAAGGGAGTAAAATGAAGCTGGGCGTAACAGGTTTACTTGAACCTATTGCTAACGGAACAAAAGTAACCTATACTGAAGAGTATGAAGTGCCCTACTCTGTTTTAGGTAAGTTAATGGATAAGTTGAGTCTAAAGAAGGAAACAGAAAAGTTTATGAAATCATTTCTCGAGAAACTTAAGAAAAACATCGAAACTTAGGCACCTTCAACTTTCTTCTTCCACATACTGGCAAAGCAAAATATCCTCAAAGAAACACTTAATTTTAGAATATTCTCTAAATATGCTCTTCAGCCTAGTTAGGCACTGCTTTAAGCACACTATAAACAACCAGAAAGGCTTGGATGTAGTACGCATCCTGCCACATTTCTTTCTAGAAATCGTAATTGGCCGCCAGTGATAGTTTCTTTCTATTGTGGCAAGTTTCTTTCTTGAGGGCAATTTGGAAGTAAAAATTGCCGTGACTTTTTGCATTGCTGGGATATTCATCCGCTCTTCTTCTTTATGGGAATATGGTATTTTCTCTGCTATTCAGGCAATCCAGATTCGTTGTAAGAATTAGGACTCTTTGTTTAGTGATTGAAGATTCAGCAATATAGTTGCTCATTATCTTTAAAACAGAACAAAGATTTCAAAGAGAAAAACAATCCCAAAGAATTATCAGGTCATTTAACTTTTAAAAGTTCATCCATTAAAGTAAGCAAGAAATATCCCTGTTCTTTGTCTAATTTAGTGCATGATAAACCATGAAGTAAGTGATAGACTTGGTCACCATATTTCTCTTTGATTTGTTTTGCGTTATGTTCTATGATCTCGGTGCTTGTATTTTTACTCATAAAAGTCCTCACTTATTTAGTCTATTATTCAGATTTAAAATTTGTCTTTAAGAAAAAATATTCACGATTTTTAAAGATAAAATGTAGAATTAACTAATTTTTTCACCTTGATTATTTTGAGCTAAATTAGGTCTTACGTCTCAATATCGTTCAAGATATTTTTTCATCTTTGGCTTTTTGTACATTTTCCATTAAACTCTTTATGTTGTTGTATGTGTGCAGTCACATCATTATTTATTGTCAAGAATCAAGTATTGTGATAAGTAGGAGTTACCTTGGGCACAGGCATTTCTCTCTCTCTTCCTGATGTTTGTGTCCAAGTTAACTCTACTTTCTCTCTCTTCCTGCTCTTTTTGATGTTTTGATGAAATAAAAAAGTAGCGGAAAGCTATTTTTGTTTTTTTAATTGCAGATCAGAAAATGACAGCTGATAAGGTCTTACGTCTTGGTACTTTTTCGCGTTTGACTCAACAAACGAATTGTTGTAATCAAGCCTTGGATATGAAATGCAAAACAAGGTGATTGTCAAAATTTAGCTGGACAAAAACCTGACTAAATAATCATCTTAATTTTGGCACTGGCATTTTGGACCATAAAAAGTGGGAGGAAGGAAAGAATCATGTGGGGACTCTTTTGATAGCAGAGCATTCAATGCTATTCATAGGAGTCTTTTTCTAATTCTCTATTATTTTAGGAAGATACTCTTTCCTTATTGCTCTTTCCTTCCAAATTATACTCATCTTAAACCAAATTTAAGATTTGTGTATTGTGCTACTACTACCACAAATAATAGGGCGCTTGACTGAGGAGCATCGAAGTTCAAACAAACAACAATTGAATACTGTTTGAATGCTGGAAGAGAACAATAAGACAAAACGCTAAATCTAAGCGAACCGATGTTTTTCCTCTAGATGCTTAATTCGTTCTGCTAGTCTTCTGTCTCGCTCTTTCTTCTCAAGCCCTGCTAACGGAGCTATCGCAAGAACAGTAAGACCGCGCTCTATTTTTCTGAATACGTTCATGATTTAACACCTTTTGTTGTATCGTACCACTTCATACGCTTGCTTTTAAAGGGATTTTCAAAACTGGAAATATGTCCGGCAATGGACTGGTAAACAAATTTCTTGAGAACTCCTTGATTGCGAATCACAAGATATTATTAAAAGAAGGGCTCTCTGTCGCTCTAACGTTCATTGAGAAAATTAGGAAAAGCAAAAGCGTGCGGGTGTTCTTGTAAATGAGGGCATATTTGGCAAAGCATTGCCGACGTTTGGAAAATCAAGCAAGTTATCTTGGTAAAGGGAAGCCCCAGCACAACTTGTGGTTTTGCAATTGCTATTTTAAGATGTGAAATGATCAAAGTGACGTTTTTATCTCTAAAATTTGCGAAATTGACCATCCTGGATTCTTTTAAACCGCAAATCTTAAAACTAAATCCTGTTTACTTTTGTTTGAGGAATTCTAATGGTTTACTGTAGCAAATGTGGCACTCAAAACCCAGACACAAACATCAACTGCACAAATTGCGGCGCTCCCCTCTACACAGTCGGTCAACGCTACCCTGGAAGCGACCGAGAACACTATCGTCGAATGGAAAACGAATGTTTTGGTTTGCCCCACGGTGGCATGATTGTAGGCATCGTATTTGGCGTGATCATAGTCCTTGTTGGGCTAGGTTTGTTCTTACAAGCTTCAGGCGTAACTGTAGATTTCTGGCAATTTATCTGGCCATTCGTAATAATCATCTTCGGTCTGCTCATCGTGTTAGGCGCGCTTTTTGGAAGACGCAGACGATATGGCGTCCCTCCTAACCCACCACCCTAACTGCAGCGTCCACATGTCAAACAGGTTCGTTTATTGTTCCATTCTGAGAGCAAAATCCTAAACCACAGCATAAAAACGATCAATCCTAGTACGTACATATCAACCAGCAAGCTCTGCCCCGCCAAGTCCGCCGCAACCAAAGTAATGAATGAGCCAACAACAAACAGAGCGTTCACTGTCATTTTGACGTAACCTCCCATCTTTACCTGTGCCAATCCAACAAGCATCAATACTTCACCAGCCGCCAGAACTCCATAAGTTTCCAATTCCCAAACTAAAAAAACCTAACGAAAACAAAACTGCGCCTACCATTGCGACGATTGCCCCTATCAACAAGCCACTGCAGGCAGCGCAAAAAACCGAACACTTGATGGTGATCCGATTACCTGAAAAATTTTCGCAGTCTGGATGGTGCCCCTTAAACTGCATGGTTGAAGAAGATGGTTTCGAAGAGTCTATGGAAACGTTGGGTTTTTTGAACATCATGCGGCACTTGCCCGGATAAAACACGGCAACTATCCCCATTATGCAGACGATACTGTAAACTGCGCTTACGATTGGACGTCGAAGAGGTGTCTGGTCTGCCTGAAGGTTAGGTGAAAACAAAAGAAGCGGGACAAGCGCCAACCCAAAAACTGCCACAGCCACCAAAAATAATGGGAAAAACTTGGAAAGTTCAGGTTTCGGCAAAGTTTTCGCCTAGAACATTGATTTGATTTTGCCCATTACGCCCGACTGTAACATGTGCCAGTACGTGCGACGTTTCATGGGTTTTCTTGAGAGTAACCCACGGAATCGCCTGCTCCAAGATCCGTAGAAGTCGCGGTAACAGCCGTAGAGCTCCTCTTGCACCTGATGAGTGGAAAGCGTTTCAGTCGGCATAATTGCGTGAATCATATCGTAGTGGTTCCAGTTGCGGTCTTCTATCCATCCGTTACGTTCAGCTTCCGCGTAAACTTCTGTGCCAGGAAAAGGCGTTAGGATACCGAACATGATGAAATCGGGGTCTAAGTCGTTGGCGAACTTTCGGAGTTGAAGAATTGATTGGTGAGTTTCTTTGCGATTGCCAATGATGACCATGGCGTGAGAAAAGATGCCGTTGTCACGCAGCAGCCGCACTGCTGTCTTTGCATCATTAGGCGTTATACCTTTCTTGAAGTAATCAAGCGTGGCAGGACTGGAATTTTCTACCCCCAGCAGCACCCAGCTTAACCCTGATTTAGCCAACCGTGGAAGAATATCTTTATTGCGGATTATATCGTCGCATCGAGCCTGAACAAACCAAGACAACATCAGATAACTTTTTGCTGATGATTTCTTCAGCGATTTCCATGGGGCGTTGTCCAGTCCCAAAGTTGTCATCGGTCAGCCAAATCATTTCACTTCCAAACTCCCGACTGCAATAAGCCATTTCGTCCGCTAAACGCTTCGCTGGTTTGAGACGCCAGCAGGCTTGCCAGTGACGCCACTGAGTGCAGAAAGTGCATTGATGGTTACAGCCGCGTGCCCCCTCAATTAATGCGTACGGGGCTCTCTTACCTGACATGGCGGAGAAATGGTATTTGGGCATGTTATCTTTGACGAGGTGATATCCTGGAAACGGCAAATCCTCCAGGTTTGCAATCAAAGGTCTTGAAGGGTTATGTACGATTTTTTCGCCGTTTCTAAAAGAGATGCCAGCAATGTTTTGGAAACCTATTCCTTGCTGGTGCGCTTTAACTAATTCAGTTAAAGTTTGTTCTCCCTCGTTACGGATGATGACATCTATTTCAGGGTAAAGTTGGAGGCTGTCTTGGGCGGTTGCGGTAAAGTGTTGTCCGCCTGTTACGGTTAGGGCTTTTGGTGCCATGCGTTTAGCGGTTTGAAGAGTTTTTGCGACAGCATAAGTGTTGCATGTCGCCAGAGAGGCAGAAGCCACCACATCTGGGTTCGAAGCAGCAATATGCTTCTCCATCTGTTTCCAATCAACTTTCTCCGCATTGCAATCCAAAATCTCCAGTTGGACGTTTTTGTTTTCTCTTTCCAGATAAGCGACAAGTTGGATTATGCCATACGGCGGGGGCAGGTATTCGCCCATGACGAACCATATGTCTTTAGGCGGCTCGATGAACATGACTTTCAAATGCGGGTCCCTAACCATTGATTGGTTTAGTGTGCTTATTAGACTGCCGTTATTTTAGATCCATTTTCTCAGCTTGAAAATCAATGCAAGAATAGACGCAACCGTAGCCATAATTCCGAGCATTATGTAGAAGCCGTAAGGGTTGTTTGTTTCTGGAATAGCTCCAAAAGTGAAGTTCGTGCCGTAAATTCCAGAAATCAAAGTTAACGGTAGAAAAATAGCTGAAATTATCGTGAGAACCCTGATTATATTGTTAGTGTTTATTGTTTGAACGTTGACTAAGATGTCTCTGATGTTGCTCATGTCTTCTCTGTGAGAGTCAACAACTTCGACAAGCTGGATTGTCCGGTCGTAGAGGTCTCCGAAACGATGAAGATTAACTTCCTGCACCAAAGCAAATTCTCCTCGTGTGATTCTTCCCATAATTTCGCGGAGCGGACTCAAACTCTGTCTAAGTGCCACAAGCCTGTCTCTAACCTCAATTAATTGCAGCCCAAAGTCACCATACGTTTGTCTTGATCTTTCCCTAAAAAGCGTCAACGCCTTTTGATTGAATGCTTCAAGCCGCTCAAACACTTGATCTGAAACAGGATAATATTCGCTTGTAACCAAATCCAAGAAAATATATAGCAGAATGTCCGTGGAGGGCGCTAATGATAGAGAGAAGTAGCCGTGTGTGCCAATTTTTTTGTATACAGCACAAGTCAAATCCGAATAGCCCTTATGCAAAGTTATAATCCAGTTTGAACAAACAAGCATCGCCAACTGTTCCATTTTGTCATCTGATACGAAACTTTCACTATTTGGGAAATTGAGGAGACAAAAAACGCGGTCTTCATGTTCATCGATTCTCGAGCGTGCTCCTTGTTGGGTAAGTTCCTGCAGGTTGTGTTCATCTAAACTAAAGTATTCCTTTAACTCGTTTAGTTCGGAATCGTTCGGGTCTTGGGCATCTACCCATAACACTTCTTTTTTATTAATTTCGTTAGGCAAAACCAATAGGTTCTCCGATTGCCATCTTCCTTCTTCATGTTGTTTGAGCAAAGTGACAGTAAGCAACCGCTTATTCTCCAAATTAAGTTATGAGTGTTCTTGTTTCTAAACTTAACCTTCTTTCAGAATTTGAAAATTTCAAGGTTGTGATTCTGTCCAATAAGAAAAGCAAAGTAATCGAGTACTGCACCGAAGAAAGGAAAAGCCTGAAAGGGATATTGATTTTTGAAGGAATGAGAAAATAGATAGATGTTGATTGCGCAGCTTGACTTAGGTTACCGCTTCAACCTTCTGTATCTCTGGCACGCGTTCTTTGATGAGGGCTTCGACACCATTTTTAAGCGTCATCGCCGACATAGGGCAACCTGCACAGTGACCGACTAAGCGGACTTTTACGGTCGATTTTTCAACTGCGACAAGTTCTACATCTCCGCCGTCAAGTTGGATTTGGGGTCTAATCTCGTCGAGTGCTGCTTGAACTCTTTTTTGGACAGATTCAGTCATACAAATTCACTTTCCTTTGTTGAAGAGAATTATCGATTATAAAAGTTTCCTATTTTACAATGTAGTTTGAGATGAAGGCTAAATTGCTGACTCAAAAGCATCTTATCTTAATCAACTTCCTAACGGGTCGAACTTGTATACCATCGCTATGGATGTTTTCTCACTTGATTTACGAGTTGTTGTCCCCCTTAGGTTTGTTTTTTTCCAAACCACAACACTAATAATGCGCTTTATGGTTTCTGAAACGAAATTATCTGTTCTTTGATGGGGGATGACTTTAAAGAATACTCAAACCAGATGATAGTTCGCCGCGTTCGCGTTTAATATCTGAATTCAACTACCTGAAGATTTTCGCCTTGATTTTGCTGCTTTTCGTTCATAGTGACCTCATATTTGCTTATCCCGATGTCATTTACCCCGTTCAATGGTTCTTGTTGAGTGCTTTCTTCTTCATAAGCGGGTTCCTGGTCTACGATTCATTTCACGTTCGAGAAAACAGCCTTCAACGTTTTTTTAAGTCCAAAGCCAAGAAGCTGTACGTTCCTTTCATGGGTGCAACGATTTTCTATTTTATGTTTCAAAATATTCTGGGACAAAAAAGTTTTGACCTAATTAAACTTGGTTCCCAGCTTTCAATGCTGAATATTTTTGACCGACTAAATTCAATCTATAATTGGGCATCGCTGTGGTTTATTCCGTATCTTTTAGTATTTATGCTGGTTATTTGTGTAATAGAAAAATATTTCAAGAGCTTAAAAATTCAGGTGCTCGCAGTTTCTTTGGTGTGGCTTAGCACTATTACGCTCTGGGTCTATGATTCGCCTTTTCGGTTGGGTCAACTTTTTAGCCAGTTTCTCTTAGTGTTCATATTTGGGTTTTATGTGAGTAAATTCAAAATTTACGATCGCGTCATGAATTTCAAGATGGCCGCGTTGGTAATTCCGTTGGTCATCTTTTTTTCATTTGATTTTTCAGGGATGTTCACCTATGCTAACGTCGTTGGCGGTTTCGAGTCACAACTTTACTTTAACATTAGAAGCATCGCTCTAACTTTAGGCTTAGTCTTGCTGGCATTGCTGTTCCTAAGGAAAATAAAAGTCCCGAAAAACGGTTTCGCAAAACAGATCGCAACTAGTAAGCGCCTTCATTTATCTATTAGAGCCATTCATCAGTTACCTTATATTGACTTACATTTTTGGGGCGTCGGACAGTTTCTTTTTAGATGGAGGTATAGAATTTTATGCCTATCAAGCTGTACGAGTTGTTGTTTTGCTTTTCGGGTTGCCGCTTGTATTTATCGCGTGGAAAAAATATCATAAACCTATAGTGCCTGCACAGGTTCCTGCAATCCTATGCCTAGCTGAAGAGTTTTTGGGTAAAGCAATTAAGTTTGAAGGATTGAATATAGGTTAGGGACGCAGTGTTCGGTTCAAGGAGAAAAAAAGCAGTGAAGACCAAATTTGTCGTATCGGCTTTGGTCCTTCTAGCAGTTATCATGCTGTCTCTACTTGCGTTTTTAGCCAATCAACCGAAAAACACAACTTCAACTGATGAAGACGTTGCAAACTTGCTTCCGGAAATCACAAACTGCACCGTGCAGATTGGTGTTTCATATTCGAATGATTCCAGCCCATACCGTCTTATGGATGTCTATCTTCCGGAAGGCAATGGGCCTTTCCCTGCAATAATATATGTCCATGGAGGTGGGTGGGTAAGAGGTAGCCGAAGTGACTACAACTACACAGCGACTTTCTACGCCCAACGAGGCATTGCTGGCTTTGCCATCGATTATACACTTTCAAACTGAACAAAACTGCCTGGCCAGATAACATCCAGGATTTGGTTGAATCAGTTCGTTTCATCAAAAAGAACGCTAATTTTTGGAATATTGATCCTGATCGGCTGGCAGTTCTAGGTTATAGTGCAGGGGCGCAACTTGCCTCGTTGGAAGGTACCCTTTCGGGAAATGAATCCTTCATTATAAGCTCAAGTGGAGATGCAAAAATAAAAAGTCAAGTTCGTTTAGTTGTGGATTACTCTGGCGCTACTGATTTGGAGTATATCGGAAAATACCAATCCAAATCCCTCATCTATAATATTACAACCACTGCCTTGGGCAACGTTAGTTATAGAACGAACGGTGATCTTTGGATTGAGGCTTCGCCCGCAACTTACATTTCGTCGGATGACCCTATTTTCTGCATAATCCATGGAACCAGCGACATGGTAGTTCCTGTACAAGTTGCCGAATCCTTCGTAGCTAAGCTTCGGACAGCAGGTGTTCAAACATACTTTATTAAAATTCCAAATGGTGACCACGAAATATTAACCAATTACAATGAGAATTTAATAGCTCGCTATACACTGGAACCGCTGCTGAAGGAAGTATTTCACCTTGACCAGCCAATGCCCCTGACAACCTAATGTAAACTGAATGTTTTGAAAATAATGAAAATACTGTTCTAAATTTTTAGGACTTATAATTTAAAAAGCCAATTTTCTACTCTTTTAGTTTAGGCATTGTCTTTGTTGCCCATTCAGTTTTTGTGTTATAGATTGAGCGTAGTTTTGGAGTAGACGTGGAAGTTAACTTTACTTTTGCAAGCATTCGGGTTTTGGATTTGCTAACGGCGCTGTTTCGTTTTGGCTTGTTTCTTATCGACTTATAGTTTTCTGGGTTCATATCAATCTGTGCTATTCAAACTTCCCCCCGACATATAGGAGTTATGCCTCTTTTCCCCACTAAGGGATTATTTTAAGTACCAGATTCTTAAAGACCCGCTTCAAATCTGAAAGAATCTACGGAAGACTTAAGCGCTCAAGTCTCCACTTAAAAGTAAAATAAAACGAGGTTTTGGATTGGTCCACAGAAGAGTACGCGGCGGCAAATACAAAATTAATCACGCTGAGAAAAAAGCCCCCGTTGATGTAGGAGACGAATTAGAAGTAAACATTATCGACATATGTCCAAACGGCGATGGCATGTCCAAAATTCAAGGCTATGTCATTCAGGTTCCAAAAGCTAAGCCGAGAGAACGCGTGAAAATAAAAATCAATCAAGTAGGAAAAAAAATAGCCTTCGGCGAAATAATCAAGTAATTCTAACTTCAACTCAGAAAGGTTTACTGGTCACGAACTATTTCTTTGCCTTCAGTAACCTCGATGTGCTCAATAATGATTATTGCACCGACGATTATCCTTGATATATTGCACTTGTGATTGGAACGCCCGATTTCATCTCGAAGCGTAACCCATTTCTTATGAACAAACGCAACTGGCTCACCATTGATTTCGAACATGTAGTCATGTTCAGTAAAGTCCCGCTTATTTTTTCCAAGAAAAATTCGCGCTACACATGGACTTCGATGTTTCTATCTTTTAGTTTGCTGTCGATTACGCTTAGCAATTCATCTGGGGCAATGGGTTTTCCCAGAAGGGCATCTGCGCCTTCGATGTTGTTTTGTCCGAGCATTTTTCCTGTGAGCATAATCTTTACTGTATTGGGTGAGGTACGGTGGATTAATGGAAAAAGTGCCGTTCCCTCCATATCTGGGAGACATAAATCAATCAACGCAACATCGAAGTGCTTGCTGCTTATTTTTTCCATGGCTTCTTTGCCTTTTTCTGCAACTGCTACGCAAAAGCCTTTCAGCTGAAAAATCTTTGTGAAAGTTCTCAGAATGGCTTTATCGTCATCTATGATTAGTATAGATGGCTTGTTGGCAATAAACAAGCAAGAAAACCTACATGATATATTGGTAGATGTTTTATTTATAACTTTATCAAGTGCTAACTGAATTGTTTGCTGAACTGTTGTGTTAGCGCTTGTTTAATCCGGATCTTTTTTAAGAGAATTAGAGATGTTTGCCTTTTCCCCAGTTTTCTTTAGCTTGATTCCACTGTCATGGGGGTGGAGGAGGAAGTGCTGTGTCCACCTTTACTTTTGGGTGGTAGAGCCTTGCGGCAACACATAATCCAGCGACCACGATTGCAAAATAGAACGGCCACCCGAACCCTGCTGAAACAGCAACGCTGATGTTTACGCCATCAGGAGCCAAACCCTGTGGGAGCGAGAGGGAACTTGAACCTAATAGTGGAAAAGCAAAACCTGAAAATCTCTGCACCAAGTAACTCAACGCAAACATTGAAATGATGAAGAGGATCACTGCGTAGAGTGGTTTTTTGTATCCGAACCCAAGTAACTTGTTGGAGTAGGTTTGGTTGGGCCGGACTGAGTAGATGAGCATAACTATGCCGCCGGCGGCTAAAGTTAATGCGCTGGCTATATTCAATGCGTAAATTATTGGAATCGTGAAAACGTTGCCTAAAAGGTCAAGGTTCAAGTTAACGGGAGAAACGCCAACTGAGGCAATCGCTGGGTTTCCAACTGCCAGTTGCCACCATGGAACAAAAATTGAGACGACTATTAGAATAAGGGTTGATATTCCAGCAATCAAAGCGAGGATGTTGATTTTATTGTACAATAAACTCACCCTACCATGCTAAACGGGACGTTCCCAATTTCTATGGTGCCCGAAGACTCAACTATTATGCCGTTGACGTTTATCGTTACATCTTTAACGAAAATGTCGATTGATGTTGATGTGGGGTAATTGGCGATTATATAATCTTGAGCTTGTTGTGTCCACTGCCCTGTAAGGGTTAACTGGGAAGTTTGACCAGCAGGAACGGTGACTGGATTGGCAAGGCTTATGCTGCCGGAGGGAATCTGTTGCTGGCTGATTAGTGCGTTGGCGCTAAAACTGTTAAGTGTCAAGTCGTAGTTGAAGCTGTTAGTGACGCTGAAAACTGCGCTAAACGTTTGGGTTGCTATGTCACTTTGAGCGCTTAGAAAAGTTGGGCTCATCAATCCGCCCAGACCTGAATCGCCATTTCCGTTTTGGTTCCCGTTGTTGCCCTGGGGGAAGATGTTGCTGTTACCGTTCATGATGTCTCTAATTTGGGGTGTTATAACAAGCTGTGAAAGGTCGTCACGGTAAACGATTACTGTTGCCCCAACGGGACCAACAATTGTTCCAACACTGATTAATAATAAGATAATGCCTATCGCTTGCATTTGTGAATCTTCCTCTGTTGGGAGTAGCGGATGTTTAAGGATTTAAGTTTTTTTCTGTCACCTTGCAGACACACAATTGCCGATTTCTGATTACAGTTTCATCTTTGGTTGTTGTTGCAACCAGTCTACAGAATGCAGTTGCAACAACAACAACTTCTAACGCACGTTACTAATGGGCAAATTATTATGGCAACTTGCTATTAACTGCAAGTAGGAAAGTCGGGCTCAAACTCAAGTGCTTGTGGAACCTGCTGCCAACCGCTATCAAACCAAACAGCCTCTAGACTTTAGGATTCTGGCTGTTTTATCCAAACTTTCACTTTGTTCTGCACTCTTACCCTTGACTCAGTCTGGATAAGCTTAATTTGTGCCTGAACAAACCTGTCGTCGGTTGAGTTAAATTCTTTTTTGATTGCATCCTCTAACTTGGGGATGTTAATGTGTTCAACTGCTCCAACTATGTTCCAAAAGTGCTTTTGGATTTTTTCCCGTTTCTTCTGCGCTTCCGCCTCTGAGCATTTAGCCATGAAGGTTACCTTGCACAACATGGATTTTCATTCTTCTCTTTATGGTGGCGCACGCATTCGGTGCAGTTGCTGTGGCGTGGGCAATCTTTTTTTGGGCAGGGACAATGTGGAGCTAGAACACTCATGAATGAAAAGTAACCTAACACGCAATATAACATTTGCTAACTTGGGTTTCTTAGGAAAAACTATAGAAATACCCTCGACAATTATGGCACACAGGGAGAAACTCTTTGGCCAGTCTGTTCTCATCCTTAAAAAAACTCGCGGTATTCATACTCTTCATTATTCTCTTAGCAGCAGGAACAATCTTGTTCTTCGATCTCTTCTTGGCTGGACCCACAAACCTGCCAATGTTCTTTGAACGTTTAGTAGATATATCCTTGGTTTTCATATTCACCTTAACGTCTCTCTTCTTCTTACGCCGAATTAAAACACTCTTGACTCCCCGTATCGGACTCCAACTGGCGACGATTGTGCAGTTTTTGTCCATGGGAGTCGCTATTCTGATAATGACCTTCGTAATCCTCGGATACTTCAACGTATCACTCTCAACCCTCTTAACTAGCGCAGGCATAATAACCGTCACTGTTGGCTTAATCATCTCAACCTTTGTCGGAGGCATACTGTCTGGAGCTCTAGTTTTTACTAATCACCAACTAAAAATCGGTGAAGACGTAATGGTGAACAATGTGCCTGGAAAAATAATCGATATGACTGCACTTGTTATTCGTATAAGAACTGACGTGGGTCAAATTACACTTCCCAACAGCGCTGTCGCTTCAGGGGGAGTAATCATAACGTCTGTGCGTAAGCCTGAGCCTGCGTTCGAAAGTAGACTGCATTATGGGGTAGGCGACAGAGTAATCACGACTTACATGAATGAGCAAGGCACAATCAAAGAACTCACCGGTTTTCACACTACTGTGCTTTTGGATTCAGGTAAAGAGATAGTTTTCTTAAACAACAGTGTCCTCTCTGGCACGGTTGCTATAGCAAAAATATCGGGCACGCCAACCCAAACACCAGAAAAGGCGTCGCCAACTTAATTAGCAACCGCAAACTCCCATACCAGCACAAGGCAAAAAACATGACAGCCGCTCCACTCGCAAGCACCATAATCGCCATAGGATTAATCCCCGTTGCATTCCTCTTCATCCACGCGTTCCTCAGTGGCAGAGGCAAACAGGGCCTTCATCCTGTCACAGGCACAATAGCAATCACCTGGGACCTTGCCATGTCAATCGGCTACATGCTGCTTCGCACCGTAACCATAACGTTAACTCCACTTTTGACGGTTTATTTTGGAATTCATGGAGCCATTGCGGTCTTGGTTATGGCTTTGGAAATTTCGGTCCTTGCCGTTGGAGTTTGGCAGGTCAGGAAAAAGTCGCCAAACAAATGGCATCGTAGACTAGTTAAGTACCTTTTCCCAATCTGGTGGTTTGCGTTTCTCTCGGGAGAAATAGTTTACTTGCTAATGTATGTGTTCTAATCTTTAAAAGCGCGAATTCAGACCCCCTTAAGGTTTCTGCAATGATATCCCAATAGGCTCCTGTTATGCCAGTAGATATGTCAGTGAACAGCAAAGTTATGCATAGCCAAATGAAGTCGGGCACATCATAGACCATTCGCAAACTCAACCCATCTCTCTGCTCGCTAACTGAAAAAACAAGAAAACACACCGCAGATAAAAACCCTCACGAAATTCACCAATAAAAAAATTTCTAAAGAAATTGTGTTTTTGGCGCCAAAATAGCTAAAGTATCTATATAGAGTAGTGTTACACAAGTAGGCTTATAGCAGAAAAGCTTAAGTCAACTTCCGCTCTATATCCAGTCAGGAGAGCGATTGGCACGACAATACGTGACGTGTTGGGCGCTTTCTTAGTGATAACGAAAAAGTCACGAGTGGAAAACACAGGAGATTTCCACTAAAATATATGGAGGTTGATAGAATGAATAAAATCTCCCAACAAAAAATGATGCTATCGGCATTTCTTCTAACACTACTATTTCTAAGCATTTATGCCTGCCCATTGCCAAGTGCTCAAGCAACAGAATTAACAACACAACAAAAAGGACTTGCCTTATCAAGCAACGTATTGGGTTTTGACACAACGAAGTGCAATATTACGACCAAAGAATACCCCCGGGTTTCTGAAATGTCCTATCTGGGCGTTGTTCCTCAAGATAGCATAGAATATACTCTAACCTCTGACACAAGCAGGGCCAGATTGTTCTATACTTTTGCGAATGGTAAGTTGCAATTACTAGAAGTGCTCGAGAATGAAGCTACTCAAAGTGTCGCTAAACCCAGAACCTCGGATATTTTCGCTGCTAAGAGCTTTCTAACTCGCTACCAATCCTACACGTCTGATGTGTTTTACAGTCAATTGAGCGCTCTGATGAATCAAGTAGACTACAATAAAAACACCACCGTCACCTCAAAGAACTTGGCACTTCAAGTGAACACTACGGTTGATTCCACCACATTCAAATGGTATTACACATCAAATGGTGTAATTGCTCCTTATTCAAAATTTATAACAATCGTTGTTAATAACGGCTGTGTGACCGCTTTTGTTGACAATTGGAGTCTTTATCCTGTTGAAAATACAAGTGTGAACATTTCCCGAGAAAAAGCCATTGATATTGGATTAGAGGCCGCTAAGAACCATTCATGGAGCTTGAAGCTAGATAGCTCAAGTTTGGAACCCAAGAACTTCAATGATTCAAACGTACGTTGGACTGCTTTGCTTTTTGATGGTTCGCTTAATGCTGATAATGCACGCAATAAAAATCCTTTGACGCTTTATCCAGTTTGGCGCGTCGGTATTGCCTTGGATAAATGGTATGGCAGTCTATACGGTGTACAAGTAGACATTTGGGCTGATACAGGAGAAGTCAGAGCAGTACACGAAGCTTGGTCAACATCTGATCCACCCGAAGGAGTGCCTATCGCACACCTTGCTAACCAAGAACCAGTGACTATCCACTTAAATACAAATATGACTATGCTGATTGCTATTTCGGGCTCATTTGCAATTGGATTACTTGTCTATTTAGGTTCAAACAAAAAACTACAGTATCAAAGTCTGCTTAAGGAAAGAAGAATCTTCAAAGCTGGTAGTATACTTCTTTGTATTCTGATCGCTTCTACGGTCATGCTTGGGTCCCTTGAGACTGCTAGTGCAACACGCGGAGCGGTAGTGTGGGGTTCCGAGAGTACTGGCGCAGGAACGTTTCCCGACAGTTGGCGTAAACATGATATTGAAATTCTTTATCAGCGGAATGCCGCGGGCAATCTCTCACAGTTTTTCGGTGCTGGTGGATACACAGGAAATAACGGTATTAATCATCAAGGAATTAATAACCCTGGTTCATCAAAAAACCAAATCCTAATGGATATATCAGCTTTGCAGAATTACAACGATTACTTTGCAGTTGTTGATTTTGATCACGGTGTCGGACGACCTGACTACGCCCCTGCCCCTCCTGGTGAATTTCACTATATGTTCGAGGATAACAGAGGAACTTATTACAACAATGACTGGCACGCAGATGGCGGTGTATATGACATGGATATATACCCCTTGGTTGACCCTAACAAGCTTATCTTTGCATTTATTAGTACTTGTATGTCAGCAGATTTAAGCTATGGACAGGGCTATTTAGACCCACAATGGCCACCATACACTGGCAGAGCACTAGGTATGCCCTACGCGTGGACACATCGCTATGTAACCGACAAGAGCGCAACACCAGGGTTCTCTATTAATCAGCAAATCAGTAATGATGGTTTCTCTGACCCAGATTGGGGGCGACAGGTTTACATAGGCTTCATTGGGGGTTCAGCATCTTTAGAACAAGGCCTACCTCTGAACGGTAACCCATATTTCTATTGGGTTTGCAGCTTTATAGGGCATGCGATGTACAATGATCAGTCCGTAAATGAGGCTATGAATACTGCTTCTTTGCAATTTTTAGGATCAGAATTCCTTGGTTCGGCGCTGCATACAGGATTCACACCATACTGGTGGCGCATGGACGGGATGTTTCCACCAAGCACATTGGCAATCTACGGCAATGGCAGTATACACTTAAACTATTATACTCCACCATCAGATACAGCAACAGCTCAATATGTTAGCGGTCCCACAACAGGCGATGCTTATGTATCCTATGACTTTTCAGGTTTTGCAACTGATCCATACGGTCACAACATTCAATACAGATTCGATTGGGGGGATAACTCGCCTTACACTGAGACAGGTTGGTATTCCGACGGCGCTATCGCAAGCGCATCCCATTCGTGGAGTTCAGGCGGCTATTGGAACGTCCGAGTTCAAACAAGATGTCCCAACGGCGACTGGAGCGCGTGGTCTCAACCATTGGTCATGAACATTGGACAGCCGGTTTATCATTGGTTGACAGTTGAAGTTATTGATTCACAAACTGGGTACCCTCTTTATCCCGAGATCTATATTGATGGAAACTATGCCGGAAATGGGTATGTATCGATGCAAGTGCTTGAAGGGTATCACAGTGTTTCGGTGTCTGATCCGACGTGGAATGGTTATTTGATGTGCTGGGGTTATCTGTGGTTTTTCGATGATTACGGTGGCAACGGCGACTATAGAGCAGTATACTCAGACAGATACGTTGAAGCAATTTACAGTTAAGAACGGGAATATATTTCCCTTTTTTTTTAACCTTGTATAATAGCGTATTATGCAAAATGTTATAAAAATAAAAAAATATTAGCTATCAGGGATCAACATGAGAAAGAAAGCGAGCTTAGCTATAGTTTCTTTTTTTATATTTTTAATTTCAGTTCCTCTATCAGCGGTTATGGCTTCTCAAGATAATTCTTGGATTTCTAAAGCGGCTATGCATCAGCCTAGAAGCAGTCTAGGCGCTGCAGTTGTTGATGGCAAAATTTATGCCATCGGCGGTTCTACTACCAGTTACTGGCCCTTTTCTGAACCTCAAGGTATTGTTGGAACAAACGAAGCATACGACCCAACAACGGACACTTGGACCTACAAGACGCCAATGCCCCTTCCTAGAGAAGGGTTTGCCATAGCAACTTACAACGGCAAAATCTACTGCATAGGTGGATACACCAGTAACAGAACCATAACCGCCGTAAACCAAGTATATGATCCTGCAACGGATAAATGGGAAACAAAAGCGTCCATGCCAACGGCCAGAGCATATCTGCAAGCTAACATCGCAAACAACACTTTCTTCCTAATAGGGGGCTATGTAACTGACCATTTAGACACTGATTCTCCGATCTCTAAAATTAATGAGGTTTACGACCCAGCAACAGACACATGGACCGAAAAGACACCTTCGACTTATGAGTCGTTTGGTTATGCTTCTGCATCACTTGATGGAAAAATATACGTTATTTCGGGTTCAACTGACCTGCAAAAAACCGCTATGAACCAGATTTATGACACAAAAACAGACACCTGGTCACTGGGTAGGTCCGCCCCATCATACTTTATGTTCGGATCAGCGGTTGCTACAATGGGTGTAATGGCTCCCAAGCGAATCTACGTTTTCGATGAGCCAAACCCTGATCTAGCAATGGGACCAAACTCCGCTCCGTCCTACTCCGTTCAAGTTTACAATCCAGAAACTAACAGTTGGCTGGCTGGCGCTGATTTACTCACAAGCCGAACAGACCCCGCCGTAGCCGCGGAGAATGATCAGATATATGTTATTGGAGGTTACTTGGCAGCTTATAATTTAGCCTATGGTTACGAACCTAAAATCACGACGTACAGAATAGTTGAGCAATACACTCCTTTTGGTTATGGGTCGGTTCCGCCTGTTGTCTCAATCGTGTCTCTGCAAAATATGGCAACGTATACTTCGAGTGATGTTCCCGTAAATTTTAGCCTAAACAGACCCGCCGTTTGGATGGGTTATGGCCTTGACGGCAAAGACAACATTACCATCACCGGCAACAATACCATCACTGGTCTTTCATCTGGATTGCACAACCTAACAGTGTACGCAAAAGACTCAAATCAAAACATTGGGGCCTCAGAAACAATTATTTTCACCATTGTTCAAGCGCCTTTTCCCATAGTTCCTGTCGTTGCTTCTTCCGCTGTTTTAGTCGTCATTGCTTGCGTAGGCGTTATTCTGTATTTGAGGAAGCGTAGAGGTTGAGGCTGATTTATTAGCTGCCTTCTCTGAAGTAGTGGTCCCTTTCTTTTTTGGAGATCAAGGATTCTTATCTCTTTCCGTTCAAGATGGGTTGCTGGTTTTTTAAGACTCAATCGTTACTGCAATGAGTTTCTATTAGGCTCAAAACAAGCCCAAAATAATTAGCCAAAATCGAAAGAATAATAATTTATTTTTTGGTCCAAAAAAGAAAAAGAACTTAAACAAACATGGCCAACAAGCGGAAGGCTAAGCCTCCAATCAACAATGCCGCGACGATGTTGGATAGCGTTATTACTGCTGTGGCTTTCCAGCCGAATTCTTTTCCCAAAATCGCCACTGTCGACACGCAGGGAATGTAGAGCATCGCCACCAAAGCCATCACCACCAACTGCACAGGCGAGAAATACAGCGCCAAATTGGTTGTGCCAAATATTGCCACAGCGCCCAAGAGCACGAATTCTTTGCGTACGACACCCAAAATGAGCAGGATTCCCGCGGCAACTGGTAAACCAAGCCACCAAACTGTTAACGGCGACAAC
>CAWDAV010000005.1:0-16946 GCA_963800365.1 Candidatus Bathyarchaeota archaeon
TTAAAGAGAACCTTTCTTACCAACGTGATACCATTGCTATGTACGCCGCTGCTGGCTAAACCGATGATAGGGTCGCCTGGCTTGATGTCCTCGCCAGTAATGATTTTTTGGCGATCAACCTTGCCAACCGAGGCTACAACCATATCAAAACCCGCGTTTTCAACTATACCCTTTATTATTTCAGCAACATCACCTGTTTCCCCACCCGTAACTGGGCACTCGGATTCATTAGCGCCTTGTATAATGCCTTTTAACCATTCTTTTACGAGTGTGGGTTCACTGGCTTGTGCATGAATGTTATCGGCTATTGCAAGAGGTTTTGCGCCTGAACGAATTACATCGTTAACTGCCATGGCGACAGCGTCGACGCCTATGGTGTCATATTTCTGAGCTAACTGTGCAATGAGAACTTTGGTGCCTACACCCTCGATTACCATGTCTAAAAATGTGTTCTCGCCGACGGCAAAGATGTTTCCGTACGGCAAATGCAATACCCCACTGTAGAGACTGTGTTGGTAAGTTTCGTGCAGCATTTTTAGCGCTTTTTTAGATTCCACACGTTTTTTGCGGTTTACCCCTGCGTCATCATAAGTGTAGTTTTTTGGCATGTGCTTTTCTCCCTGCACGCTAATTGTGTAGATTGCTGTCTGATAACGATTTTGTTTGCGTTTCATTGTAACCTTTGTGTATGATAAGGTTTTTGAGCTTAGAATTGTTGATTAGCCATCGATTAGTGTGCAAGTGCCCAAATATCACATCTATGTTGAATACGCTGAGCCAGGTAAATCTGGTATCCGATTTAACGTTCCCCAAGAGGAACTCGTACGAACCTTCTCTACACCTTTTGCCGCCGGTCAACCCTTCTGGTTCATGAGCAAACTATTAAACCCCCTAAAAGTCAATAAAGCTGTCATCTTCTGGTCCTACGAAACAGCCGACAAACTAACCCTTCCCAATCAAGAAAGTTTTGTAGCCGCCAAAGACAAAAAATATCTCCTCGACAGCATCCTCAAAGGCAAAGTCAAAGGCGCATACCTATGCACTGAAAAATTTTTATCCTCAACCGAAAAGACCATGGATCCATTTCAATCAACAAAGTCTGCTCTGGATCGGCGCAGGATTTTTGTTGTTTGCGGCACAGATGACGAAATGAAACAGGCAATCATTAATGCTTTAACTAAACTCAGGCTTATCCCAGTAGTTATGTGTGAGGAACCAAGTCAAGGCAGAAAAATTGTTGAACGCTTCGCAGACTACAAAGATGTAGGTTTTGCGGTAGTTTTGCTGTCACCTGACGATTTTGCATACGCTAAGGATGACTCACCCACAAAACGAAGGCTACAACCAAAGCAGGACGTGGTTTTTGAACTTGGTTTTCTAATAGGCAAGCTTGGCAACGATCATGTACTAGTTTTCTGCAGAGAATGCGCAAACTTTGAGTGCCCTACCGACTTTGAAGGCATAAAAGTTACAGCGTTCGATGATCGCGACAGTTGGAAACTTGCCCTAATACGTGAACTTGCTAACTGCGAATACACTGTCGGCGCAGATAGAATCTTATAAACTATTCAGATTCGCAAAAAAGCCTTGATAGTAAAGTTTCTATATTAAATGAACTATCCCTATGCAATAGCTACTGCACTTCCGCAGGTAACTGTTGCGGTTGTAGTCTAGTTCGGTAGGACTGCAGCTTCCCAAGCTGTCGACTCGGGTTCAAATCCCGGCAACCGCACTTTCTTTCCTCAAAAGAAGCTTGATTTGAGACTGCCGAGAATTTTTTTCTAACAGCTTCGCTCTCAGTCCATTTCTTAATATATCGAGTTTTTTTGCTATCGATCATAAACGACTGAAGTATTCGAGTGGAGCATACCACTTCACTTTAATTTGTTTTTTGCAGTTTTGATTAGAGCACTTATGTTTCGTTTTCACAATGTCTCCATAGTAACTATTTGGAATTGGATTTATGAACGAGAAGGCAGTGTGAAGTTTATCGGGGGGTTCAACTTCAAGAATTTCGTTACAGAAGGGACATTCGATTAAGCCCATCCAAAGCACCTTCATATTATTATACGTTAATCTAGAGTAAAAAATTTGCGATACATCTACCGCTTGCCATTAGAGCTTTGACTTTTTGTTGATTCATGTTGTGCTCTTTTTGATACGTTTGGATCAAAGTTTAGCCCTAACGAAACTAAATTTTTGCTATGATTAATCCTATGGCGAAGCTCAGCAAGGGAGCAATTACCCAACTTGAAACTGTAATCAAAAAAGGCTTGATGGAAACAAACTTGGATTTGTAGGAAATGCCTGTACCGAAAACGGCGGATGCGAGCGCTTGGGTGTTAGACAAAGGGATATTCAAAAGTGTAGCCGCTTCAACCAAAACGCTTGAAGTTAGGAGTGCCGCAGTCGCATTTGGGTACCGCATGAGAAAAAGCTCCTGCGAAACCCTGCGAATTTCGCCAGCACTCAAATAGAATGTTCCAATGAAAATTGCAGCAATTGACAATATAGCAGTGGTCAAGTCAAAGCCGCCCGTGGCAACTATTAAGCCAATGGTGTTAGCCCCTAACACGTAGGATGTGGAAAAAGCCAAAACAATAAGCAGGATTTTGTATGTTTGCAGCCTATGCCAAACGTTTTTTGGCTGTCTTTTGTTGATTATTCTTATTAAATAAAAAGAGAAGACTATCGCAATTAGGGGAGCAGCTACCCACAAACCAACTATCTCAGTGATGTATGCACCGTCAGTTAGGGTTCCGTTGGCCATCGACACTCCTATTAGCAAACCTACAAGTGACATGCTCAGAGACATTGGCACCCTAATCAAATCGGCAACAACAAAAACTAAAATTGCCACAAACAAGACTTCAGCCCGAAACTGCGAAGTCGCAACTGGCATAAGTTTAGCCACAGTATTCGTCATGGTTATGCCTTGGAATATGAGACCCAGCGAAAACCCTGCGGCTCCCAGAAGCATGCCAAACCGTTTAGTTATGATTCTTGATCCTACTGCTGGACCAACACAAGCAGACAGGTTATTACCTGAGACCAACATTACTGCAACAAAAGTTAACGCCAAAAGAAGGATAGAAAGCCAATCCATTTGCAGGTCACTTAACTATAGAGGTAACAACAGAAACAATTAGGTCCGCAAAATCTTCACAGCCATCTAGTATGTCATCGGTTTTATGCAAGAGTTCGGAGTAATGGTAGAATTGCAGGTAATTCAGTTTTGGCGCTAAACCATATAGCTTGTCGAATCCTTGATCTTTTATTTCATCTCCTTGTTCTTCTAACGCTTCTATTTCTTTACGTAACGCCAAAATCTCCGTTATTGACGAAGACGATAAAGCTTGTTTGAGCTTTAGGAGTGACTTTTCAGCGACAGCAAGCATTTTTTCGTATACTGAATTCCATTCGGATTCTTTGATTTCAAAGTCTGCTAAGTCAACTTTTGTAATTCTGTTTAATTCTCGACTAATGTAATAATACACGTCAACTATGTCGTCAGCAACATGGACACAGTTAAGTAAGTTATCTATTATGTTCGGGCTTATGGCGCCGCTTGTGATGTCTTCACTTATTTTGAAGGCGATGTCATCTGATTTTTTCTCAAGCAACTGAACCTTATGCATTACTTCAGGTAGTCCGTTATCTTTGTAACCCATCTTGAACATGGTCAAAACAAGGGGGTTAGCTTCTGAAGCAACAGCGACAACCTGCGCTAGCTCGTTGAAAATGTTTTTTTCCCCAACGACTAATATGCCTTTTAGATTCTTCAACCCAGACTCTCCAGCCTATTGCAAATGAAGACTTGCTTGATTAACATTTACTAACCAATAATTTTTAAGCGTAAAAGAAAAAAGAGAATAAACACATATTCTTTTTGGGGAATGCAACATCTTTTCCGCTTCTATCCTTATTCCAGTTCCAATGTACACTCAGTACTTAACCTGTCCAAACTGCTCTTCGCAAGTGCCAGCTAACTCCAATTACTGCAACATCTGCGGCACACTCTTGCGGCAAGTGTTACTGCTAAAAATCTGCCAGCGATGCAACAATCGAATTCCTGCAGCATCCAAGTTTTGTCCACAATGCGGCCAAAAGCAACAATAATTTCTTTTTCAGCTTTTTCTTTCTGTAGCTGATTCGCAGCAGTCACATACCACTATTAGCCTTAACCAGACTATTATTTTGGTGAATTTTTGAGAAATCCTGTTGCTGACAACGGGGAAATCAGTAAACTTTGTTTATACCCTGCTTGCCCAACCCGCAAGAAATCGAACTTTACCCTTAAACTTTTTTGTGCAAGAGGCAAAGCCAAAGAAAAAGCAGCAACCGCAGGATGCATATTCACAGACTGTACAGTGTTCAAGGAATACTCGCTGGACCAAATGTACCATTCCTCATGGGTCCTTCCTGAGAAATCTAAACAGCGTTATTAGCGACCAATAGCAATGGATGATTTAGTTTAAAGGACTTTGAAGATGACATATCGGTCGTTTGAGTAGATTAACTGTAGAAGTTTGCTGTGGATCATTTGTGGGTCAAGTTGGTTTCTATCGTAAACGATGAATCCTATGTTGTTTTCTGCAATGTAATCGCTAAAATCGCGGGTAGCCACGGTGAATGGGGCTGTTTTTAAGCCAAAGAGACTTTGCACTGTATCAGGTTGTAGCGGTGAGTAGCTGTTCTTTGACATGGTTAGAACCTGGTAGGAACGTGAAGCCGTCTGGTTTACTGTTAAATCGTTGAATTGATACTGAAACCGCACTGCGTCAATCTGTCTATTTGCTAAGGCACCGATGTTTCCCCAATCTGGCAAATCAGTAAACTTGAACGCATAGGCTATGTTGTTTGTGTCGTCGTAGAGCCCCAAGTAACTGTCAATTAAGTTTGTGTTTGAAAAAGTTGCAACTGCCCAATCTGTTCCATGCGTAGTCGTTATGGCTGGAGGGGCATCCCAAGGGTTAACCCAATTTAGCAACTGGGGAATTTGGGCTTGTTCAAACTTGAATTGAAGATCAAAAAATGTGCTCAGGTACAGAGTGACGTTTGAGATTTCGCTTCTCTGAGGCATGATTGACCAAGAAATGCCGAGTGGATAGCTGTCATTTTGCGCTGCGAGCGTTTCTGTTAAGGTTATGTTATCGTTAGTGTAGATGAGCTCAATTTTCTTGAGGTAGTTTTGGTCGTTGAAAACTATTTGTTTGCTTAACTCGGAGAGTTGTAGCTGGTAATTTACACCGTCTTGGGTGAAGTTCAGAAAGTTGCCGTTCGCAGAAGAGTACGAGACTCTGTTCCAAACGTTATCGAGCGAAACATAGTTTTCATCGGATATGTCTCCTTTAGCCTCATAGGCCTTAACTAAAGTCTGCGGGTTCTCAAGTTCATAAGATAAACTCAAAACTGCTTCAGCGATTTCGTTTCTTCCAACGATTGGGTCAGTTTGGGCAATTACGCTTTTATCGGAAAATTCTTGGAACCAAAAACCAGGCGCCCGAGTTACCACAACCGTGGCGTTTTCTGGGTAGTTGTTTCTTAGCCAAACGCCTGAATCGTAGGCTTTTATGTCTGTGGTCGAATAATAGTTGGCTGCCTCCAAAATTTTGCCGTATACTGTGTCTGAGCGTACAACAACCGCCAAAGATACCACAATAACTAAGGCAACAGTGAGGACTCTAACCCAGTTTTTACGGAAACTAGATCTGTGTCTCTGGTAGAACGTAGGAGCTTTCTGCGACAGGAAAACTACTGTAACAGCTGCGAAGATTGCAATGGGTGGTGCCAAGTAATAGACGAACCATTGAAACGGTAAGTAAAACCCAATCACGTACGAATAAGCAAAGAAAAATGGCACAATTAAGCTGAGGATCAAAACCAAGAGAAACGCCGATTTTTTATTAGCTCTGAGAATCTTAAACGCGAAGTAAAATCCGCCTGTAGCAAGTAAGAGTATGAAGCCAAAATTGACTGTCATGGCATTGAAGCTGGTGGCTGGAATCTGGTAAGCGTAGGTTTTTATGCTGAAAAACAGGATTTCCACGATTACCCCGAGATAACCAACCATAGCTTGGAAGTAATAGACAAAAAAAGCTATGCCCCCGCCAACGATTAGCGGGATTAAAACTTTTAGGAATGCTCCCCGAGACTTAATCAGCATATACAGCAGTATGGGTGGAAGCATAAATGCCGCAAGAAAAGTCGTAAGCTGATGCGACAAGACAACGGAGAACGCCACAAAAAACGTGACGAGCGCATATCCGAATTTTTCGATCGAAAACGGCAGGTAAAGGAGAAGCAGAATCAAGAACGCAATACCTAAAACGGTGGTATATCCGCCCCACTGGTTTAGCTCGAAGATAGGAAAACACATCAACAGCAAAACAGATGCAACTGCACCAACTTTTTTGCTGAAAAATTTGCTTCCAATCAAGTAAACTGATATAAACAAAAGCCAGTTCACAATCACCGTCAGGACTTTTTCTATAAAAATTAGCTGTGCTATGTCGGTGGCACCGGTCAAAGAAATGAACATAGCCAACACTATTTCAAAAAGCGGGGGTGTCCAACTGTTGTTGGATAAGGGGATCTGACCTGTGTTTAGAAAGATTCTGGCTTTTTCCAAATGAACTGCTGGGTCGTTGCCAAGTATTACGCCGTTCATGGATATGACGGTGTAGAAACCAACCAAGATCAGGACTGAGAATATGGTTATGAATGCAATTTCGAGCTTTCGCGTGTCTTTAAATTTATCCATCAAGGCGACCGTGTTCACCGTCTTGATTGAGGTTACCCATTTACTTTGAAAATGGCGACTTCGCTGTTAATAAATACAAGGCTAAACGTTGGGTCCCGCAAGAATTTGGGGTACATTTCAGGAACCCGACAGGCAATGTAGGAAACGTTGTAGTTTTGGAGCATATTTTGATAATCAAACGCCTCTTTGATGTAAAGGTTGGCTATTGTTTGAGTAGACTTCAGGTTAGCAGCGATAACTGGGTAGAAATGGTTGTTTATGTTTGCTGTATTTTGGTAGATGTCTGGGTTGTTATCGGCTGAGTAAGCACTTGCTAAAATCTGGATTTCTCCATGATTTCTACTCTGCAGTTGGTACTCTAAATCAATCAAGAGCGGTTCAACAACTTTTGTGGTTACATTCGGCTGGTTATCGCTAAATATTAATTGACCGAACGTTTTTACACCAACATCCACCAAAGCAATTGTTCGCGGGTTGTCGTAGGCAATTTGGGTACCTTTGCTTTGAACATCGATGTTAACCCAGTCAAGGGAAACCCCTGGAATGTTACTGTCCAGAGTTGAGGTGACGTTAACAAAGCTTGAAGTTGCATAAACCGTGGTAGACTGTGTATAATTGAAAAAGCCGTTTCCTCTACTAACAATAATTGTGTCGTAACCTGTGCCCTTTTCCATGTACATGTCCTTCACTTCAAGATCAGACAAGTAAACTGAGTGAAGGGTTCCGTTTACTTCATACTTAATTTCATTTTGGCTACTGTCAAAATTGAAGAAGGAATAAGGGAAGTAGGTCCAGTTGAGGTCAGCTAAGATTTCTGGATTATGCCTTGCAAGGTAACCACCATCTTCCCGAACTTGAGTTACATTATTATCGATCAAGTAATCGGTGTCAAGGAGGTAACTGGCGTTTTTTGCAGGGTTTAACTCTCGAGCACTCGTCAAGTATTGTGGGTCAACGGAGCTCAATGTTGGACGCTGAGCAAACCCGCTAAACCACCAGCCATAGAGCGCATCGGAAACAAACACGGAGTTGTCAGGCGTGTTCTGTTTAGCCCACTGTATCGCATCCCAGCCTGGATTATTCATTACTTGGTAGAAACTCTGAATGGTTAGGCCATTCATCGGAGTTAGAAAAACAGGAATTGCGACAAATGAGAAGAGCAGGAAAAATAGGAGGAAACTTGCATACATCGTCTTAGTCGATGAATGAGCTGAGAGCCAAGCAGCTTTCTTTCCGATTGATTTTTCTGCTTTCTCCCTTCTAATTTGCCAGAAACCGTTGTTTCCTGCCTTGGCTTTTGATCCAAAATTAGTGAGTGTTTCTTTGCTGGGAAATTTTTCCGTTATTTGGTTTTTCACCAAAGCACGGTAGTTATTTATTGCTTCTGCGAAGAACTTCGCACTATAATCAATCAGTACAGCGGCGAAGATTATTACTGGTAGAATTTCAAAGTACAAGAATCGGTTGTAGTCAATGATGAACCCGAACAGGTATCCTTGGGTTAAGAATAGTGGAACAAACAGCCACACTGAGAGAAGAAGGACTGGCAGAGTAAAAAATCGGTTATTGTACCTTTTTGAGAAGGCAGCAAACCCAACGATAATTAGAAAAAGGGGAAGAACCATTTCCAAAGGAAGAATTCTTGTCGAAAGAATTGCTGAATTGATGTCATTTACACCTGAAACACCCGGCGCTGAAGAATTATCATGCAAATAAGTAGGCACGGCACTTGCTATGAAAGGCAGAACAAGTATGACTCCCAAGACCAGTGGCAGAAGCCAAATGAAACCAGTTTTTCTGGATGTTCCAAAAGTCTTAGGCGAAATCAAAATAAAAAGCACCGTTAGGACCGTTACACAAACAAAAATGCCCGCACTCAACGAGTGAGTTAAAAATATTGAGCCCGCCAAAATAGACGTTGAAACCAAAAAGGGCGTTACCGAAAATCGGTCTTTTTGCAGGTAAAGGTAGAATGTTAAGGGAATCAATAGCAGAGTTATGACGTTTGGGTAGCCTCCCCACAAGAGCATCTCTATGTCGAAACGTGAAATTGCTACCAAAAAAGCCACGACGTAAGCAGCTGGCTCCGTCCACACTTTTTTAGTTATTAGAAACGCGCATAGAACGATAAGGGATGAGAACAAAGCTACAATCGTTGCTTGTGCAAAGTATTCTGGCAGCCCAGTCATCATCATTATGCTTGAAGCAAAGATGTGATATCCTGGAAAAGTCAGTGAAGTACCTCCGCCCATCTGGTAGAAGTTATACATGAAATTCGTATTTCCATGGCCGGTGATGGAGTAAATTACGCTATTGTGTAAACCTATGTCTGCTCCAGGGGGAAAATAATTCCAGAGCATCAGAACCATGCGGTAGAGGAATGCGAAAGTAAAAATTAACAGCAATAAGGCGTGCGTTCTGTTTGCTTTGAACATTTACTTTCCCGCTTGATATGCTTACTTTGCAATTGTTGGTAAAAGGTTAAATATGGATTTCGAGTATAAAAAGCCCAGAGTAATAAAAAAGGAAAACAAGGTGTTTAAATGTCTTGGCTTAAATCTATGATGGAAAAAGAGCCTCCAGAACCAGAAAATCCACTCGGTATTGTCGTAATCGGAAACATTGAACCAGACATGCACGACACTGCAAAAGAAGCAGTAAGGCGGTCTCTAAAACGCGCAGGATTCAAAACCATTGACGTTGGAAAAAGCGTTGCACCACAAGTCTTCATCGACAAAGTAAAAGAAAGCAATGCAAACCTAATCGCAATCTCAGTCAACACAGTTCCAGCAAAGAACAACCTAGCAAAACTCGACGAATTACTAAAAGCAGCAGGCCTCAAAGACAAAGTCGGCATAATCATGGGCGGCGCAGCAGTCAAAAAAGAAGATGCTGATGCACTCGGTGCCCTCTTCGGCAAGAACAAAGAAGAGGCTCCAGAGCTCGCAAAGAAAGCACTGAAGAAATAAATCCATCTGATGTGGAATAATGTCCTTCAAGTTCAATACCCCACAAAAAGTATATGACCTCGCTGGAGCAAAAATAGGCGGTCAACCAGGAGAGAATCCTACCTTCCTGATCGGCTCCATCTTTTGGCTGGGCCAAAAAATGGTTACCGATGCAAACAAAGGAATTTTTGATGCTAAAGCAGCCGAACAAATCATTAACACATGCCAGACCCAAAGCGACATAACAGGCGTCAAATTTGCTCTTGACATCGTCGGTACAACTGAAGCTGCATTCGAGAAATACATTGACTTCGTACCGAAACACACCGATGCACCACTCATGCTCGACGCAATGAGTCCAAAGACCCGTATGGGCGCAGCAACCTTAGCAAAAAAGATGGGTCTTGCAGACAGATGTCTCTACAACTCAGTCTACAAAGGCGTAACCGATGCTGAACTTGCAAACCTCAAAGACAGCGGCATCAAAATGTCCATAGTGCTTGCTGATGATCCAAAAGACACCACAATGGAAGGCAAAATGAAAGTCATAGTCGAAGCGCTCGCATTAGCAGACAAAGGTGGAATCACAAAACCACTCATCGATACAGCCATCCCAGCATTCGAACCAGACATGGGCACAGCCGTTAGAACTATACCTATCATGAAAGAGAAGTATGGTCACCCAGTCGGCTTAGGCAGCGGAAACGTTGTCACAACCATGGGTTGGGTCAAAGCAAACGTCGCTAAAGAATTCCGTCCAGGATGCAGAACCGCAACAAACTCAATCATGCAAATGGCAGGCGCAAACTGGCTTATGATCGGCCCAGCAGAACAAGCTGAATGGGTATTCCCAGCAGTCGCAGTCACAGACACGTACATTGCTTCAGCAGCAGGCGATCTCGGAACAAGACCCCTCGAAGAGTCTCATCCAATCTACAAGATGTTCATGTAAACATTCTTCCCTTTTTATTTTTTTAAATTTATGAAGGCTAGAATCTGAAACCGCTCAGATGGTTTGAAATCATCGTTGGATTCACAGCATTAACATTACTGGTAACTTATCTTATTCCCAGCAGTCCAGATTTTTCTGTAGTCTTAATTCCAAGATATGTATTGAGTTTTGTTTTTATAGCCTTTTTACCTGGCTACTGTCTCGTGAACGTTTTATTCTTGGGCAAAAACAAGGTAGACTTCGTTGAGCAACTAGTTCTGTCTGTGGCGCTAAGCTTTGGTTTAACTGGTTTGGTGGGTTTGTTTTTGGGGTTAACGTCGATCGGGTTCGATTTCGGACCTATTACCGTTTCACTCTGCACGTTAGTATTAGTTCTTGCTGTAATTGCGTTAGTTAGGAAAAGTAGGGAATTAAGACAGCTTAATGTGGAAGTACCTAAGCAAGTAAGCACCTGAAGTTTTAACAGCTGCTCTACCGTAAGTTCCGCCTTTCCGCATCATTCTAAACACGTAGCTTGGGCGCAAATAAAAATCTTGGTATGCCTTGTATCGCAGTTTAGCCAGAGCCTCCATGCTCAGGGATGGCGTTTCAAAGGTGGGACCAGCCGTGTCGTACTTGTCAAAGTCTGTTACGCGTAACCAACCGTTTTTCTTGACTTCCTCATACATAGGCGTTCCCGGGTAAGGCGTAGCCACGTAGAAACCTACATCATCGGGGTTTAGTTCCTTCACGAAGCGGATTGTTTCTTTAGCGGTCTTTTCTGTTTCTCCTGGAAAACCTAAAACAACGTTTGCAATCGTCATCAAACCTACTTCGTGAGCGGTTTTGTATGCTTTCCTTGTCTGGTCCAGCTTTATGCTTTTATTCATAGCGCCGAGGATGGCTTCAGAACCAGACTCTACACCCAACCAAACCGCAAAACAACCTGCAGAACGCATGGTTGTCAATAGTTCACGGTCAACCATGTCGACGCGGGTACCACAATCCCACATCATATCCAGTTTTCTAGCGTGTAGTTCATCACAGATTTGTATGACTCGGTTGCGGTCAACGGTAAAGGCGTCATCGTAGAACGTTACTTGTTTGACATCGTACTTGTCGTGGATCAACTGCATTTCGTCGACGACGTTTTTTGGGCTTCGCCAGCGGTAACCTCTGCCGAACATGCGAACAGTGCTGCAGAAGTCACACCAGAACACGCATCCGCGGCTACTGATTAGCGGGAAGAGGATTTTGCCGTCCCGCTTGAGGCTTTCCAGCGGCATCAAGTGGTGTGCGGGGAACGGAATGGAATCTAAGTCTTCTATGAATGGTCGATCTGGGTTGTGGGCGATTTTATCTCCATTTCGGAATGTGATGCCCAGCACGTTGGCGAGACTAGTTTGAGCTTGAAGCTTTTCGAGTAGTTCAATGAAGGTTCTTTCACCTTCCCTTCGAACAACAATGTCCAGGCTCGGATATTCGTTGAGAGCGTTTTCATCCCAGAAAGTTCCATGCGACCCACCGAGCATTGTTACTGCCAGTGGCTGAGCCTGTTTAGCTATGGTGATTAGCTTCATGGCCGACTTGTAAAGCAAAGTGGTCGCTGTTACACCGATTACATCTGAGGGCGTTTGGCCTATGCGCGCGGTGAAAGTTTCATAATTTAGTTTTTCAGCTTGACAGTCGATGATGGTGACTTGGTGTCCTGCTTTTTCAGCAACTGCGCCTAAATATCCAAGACCTAAGGGGATAAAGGGTGGGTGTGAATGTACGCTTGGCGGATATGGTGGGTTGATGAGAGTAATTTTCAATAGTGTTTCGCCCTTTTAGTGAGTGGAGTACGTTTTGTTGGATTATATAGTTTTCTAGATAAAACAATAAAGTGGAAAATCTAAGAATAATGCAGAAAGTTTAAAAAAATATTCTGTGGGCCTCAAAAAACAGCAGTTAAAAGTTCAAATTATTGGGCTCTTGGACAGAGGAATGCTTCATGTTCTTCGTAGTGGTTTTAGCGCCGGTAAGTGAGCATGTGTGTTTTGTGTGCATTCATCCGGTGGTCTCTTAGTTCGTCTGGAGTTTGAAAACTTGAGGAGCATATTCTGCATTTAAATTTTTCTTGAACGAGTTTTTCGTAAGTATACATTTAACGTTTGCCTTCTCACTTATTGTTCTTGCAAAAAATCGAGTCTTTACAAGCTCAATAAATATAGGTTCTACCATGCTTATAAACCAATGACGTTTTATCAGGTAAAATGATATTAAACAAAGCTTTAGCCTCTTGATGCTCGAAATTTCATAGGCATGCTCAAATAGTCACGGTGTATTGTATAGCACAATTCCCTGTTGAAGAGGCAAGGAGGGACTATACGCTTGAAGAAAAAAACCAAACTAAAGTCCAAAGGAACAAAGTACTACCAAAACACTCACGGAAAAATCTACCGCGTAAAACCAAACCCCAAAGCAAACAAACGAAAAGTTCTACAAAAACGTCAAAGAAAAATCGATGCACAACTTAAGGCTGTGCAAGCCTAATTTTAATAAATCAGGTTTAACGTCTTTTCTTTAACATTCTACATATTTACCAATTTATTTCTTCTATTCTTTAAACCAAGGTGGCCTTCGAGTCAGAAATTTGGGCGCCTTTAGGGTGTTTTTGCATCCAATCTTCAGCAAAGGAGTCAGCTCTAGCTTTTGAAGCGTAATCGGGAGAAATTGTTTTGCCCTCTTCTTTCTCGGTGTGTCCTGGCTCGAACAATCGAACTTGGAAGTTTCTGCTAAATTCTTTCTGTAAAACAACCACAATCTGCTCGGAAGTTTCATTTTGGTAACCGCAGTCGTGGCTTAGTCGCTTCCAACATTTAATAGTCTTCATGTTTAACCTTCACGTTCCCTGGCAAGTCAGTATTTTGAAAAATGGCTTGTAACAATTATGGAACCACAAAGAAAATGGCATAACGTTAACTTAAAGGTATCAGATAAAATAAAAAAAACTAAAAAAAGAAGGAACTATTTGTATAGTTTTTCCCATCGGTTGAAAAGTTCTAGAACGTCGTCGCCGTTGTGGTCTTTGAGGAACTCACGTGTTTCCTTGTCTGCCGCAGCTTCTTTCTGGAACTTTTGGATGTATTCTGCTTTCTCCGCTAAGAAAATGATGCCGTCTACTCCTTGTCTTGCAACGCGGGTGGCAACTGTCATGATTTGTTTTGTGGTTGCAACTGTATCCCAGGTTTCATTTGGACCGCGGACATAGAAGTTAACGAACATGGGTTTCTTTAGTTGACTTTTGAATCCACGTGCGATGGTTTCCCAGTACCAAGGAGTCGGATATGCCTTGCTGAACATTGGAATGACGAAGTAGTCAGCGTATTGAGATAGGGCTTCAAAGTCATAGCCGAAACGGACCTTGCCTAACAGCGGGTCTGGAAGGAGGTTGACAAAGAGCGGTTTTCCGCTGACAATTTCTTTAACTTCAGCAAGGAAATCGGTTACTACTTTTGCTCGCCATTCAACCCAGCTTAAGCCGCTTTTGCTTTGTTGTTCAATGCATCTTGGGCAAGTGCAGAAACCTTGATCTGCAAAGTGTTGGCTGCTGATGCTGATGCCTGGGGAAACTTTGGCGGTTTCAGCGATGATTTTTAAGTTGTATTCTCTGGCTTCTGGGTTAGTCATGCATACGACGTCCCAGCGCAGATTGTAGCGTTTGTTTGTTCGGAGTGCTGGACCAAATGAGCTTACAGACACCCAATCTGGCCGTTTTGCAGCCATGTTGTTGTCGCCGAAAACTGCGATGTTAGTATACATCTTTGGGTTTACTTTTCCGACGATTCCAGATTCTGATTTTTGACGGTAGAAATTGTAATCGACGCCTTCAACAGGCTCGGGTTGATACAGAAATACGCCAAATTTCAAGTTTAATTCACCATTGTAATTTGTTTTTATTTACGAAATAAAAGTGCAAGTTATTTAAGTCTTTTCGGTAGATGCTATCCCCATGCGTTTTTTACAATTTTGATTAACGCATGCTTTAGGAAGGGCGGCAAATCGATTGAATCGTAATTTGGAAGCTTAGAGCAGTCGTTTTCTAAAGAGGCAAAGGTGCCAAAACACTTGCTTATTTCTGTAAAATCTTTAAAGTCGGTTGGCAAAAGGTTCTTCTTGCAATCGTCATCCATCTTTGCCGCACCCAAAAGATAAGATGTTGCAATAGGATTGTTTTTTAAAAGTTCAGTTAACCCTGCCGCATTAATTTCCAAATCTTCAACTTTGGATACTTCAACCGCCAACTTCTCCACACCAAGATGTCTCTCTTTAAGCCTGTCTAACACGCTGCGGCAACCCCAAACCGGCTCCTGCTTAAGTAGCGCTTCCGTAACTGCACGCCTAGCGCAAGACCCAATCATTTTGCCCAGTTTCGAGGCTGGACCAGCTAAACTAAACGATTTGCCCCTGCAAGTTGACGCTACAGTGACACTGTCAGTTATAGAACCCGTTGCTGAGTCGCCAGTGTAACGGCTCCGAACATCAAAATCCCTCATAACCGCGGACTTTGCTTCGGTTGCCGTGATTAAGGCGGCGACCATGCAGCTTTCTGTTGGGTTCCCATCAATCAGGACAATAATGTTTATGGTTCCTTTTTTTGTGATTTCCTCAACATCCATTTCTTCGCCTGAGGATTCGCCGTGTGAGCACCCTGCTGTGGCGGCGACGCTTACGGAGAACTCGGGTGCTTTCTTTGTGACTAGGCTATAATTTTTTATTTTAGCGGCGGTAATCATTGCGAGGTAGTCTTTGGTTAATCCAACCTTAGCCGCCGATGAAGTGATTAGTTCAAGCGGGTCAAGGTGCAAGGAGAGGTCACTGTATCCTTCCGGCACTCCTACATTGAGGACAGCTTTAACCTGATTGTGCCCGCCATTGTATATTGCTGAGCTAACTGTTTTTAAAGAATTATCACAAAAAACGGCTAGTACATTCTCCTTCACAATAAGTTTAACGTTGTCTGCAAGATTGATTTGTTCCAAACCTGCTAGTCCCCCTCTTACTTTTTGGGGTTGCTAACATTTATAGTGATGGCTTTGTTTGGACACAGGTTAACGCATACGCCACACTTGGTGCATTGGACAACTGCGATAACTTGGGGTTTTCTGTTCTTGCCTTCTTCGAGGGCGCCTTGTGGACAAACACCGATACAAACTTGCCCCGCGCAAGGTGGACATTTCGAGGCATCAATAGTGATTGGTGTTTTATGCTTGTCCATTTTGAATCAACAATTAAATAAGCGCCAATAATATATTTGTTGCGAGCGAGGATTGGGCATGAATATTGGCTTAGTCACATATACTCCGGAAAAAGTCGAGGGCTTTGACCCACCTGTTTTCTTTTCGAAATGGGTTGATGGACAAGTTTTTCCAGCGGCTGTCGGCATGCAGAACGATGTTACGGTTTTTTGTGATGCTAAAGCTATCCGCGAAGACCCAAGTATTGTTGCCCTTTCAAAAGGCGGACCTGCGCTTAGGCGTAACAGAAAATCTAATTTAGCCTTCGACTTTGTTTGCCCAACCCACCCAGGCTACCGAGCTAAAGTTTTCGAATATCTCGATAGCATTTCAAAACAAGACATCTCCGGTGTCACACTCAACCTCTACCATTTCCCTGACCAAGATTACTGCATTTGCCCCAGATGTACCGAACAAAGAAGAGCAAGCGGTTTAGACTGGACAGAATGGCGCGCTCAAACCATAACCGCTTTCCTAAAAGAAGCCAAAACCCACACAAAAGGAACCTTCGCAGTTGAAATGTTCCCCGACCCAGTGTTGGCTAAGGAGCGGTTTGGCATAGATTTTAATGCAATAGCCGAATTGGTCGATTACTTCCATGTACCCCTATCGTCGAGGGACTATTTCACTAACTACTGGGTTGACACGGTCGTTCGCGACTTCGTTGCGACCTTAAAAAAACCCGTCGAGGTGGAACTCAGCGCTGAAATGCCCACCGACGAAAAACTCGACGCCCTACTAAAAACCGTGGCCTACATTTCACGCCACAAAATCGACGCGGTACTTCTACTCGTGCACAATTCGGAGAATGCTAGGCAAGTAGCAAGGTTTGCTGTCCAAAACACTGACTTCCGACAATGGCTTGCAGAATACGAGTTTAAAGAAATGAGCCGAATCGTTGACGGCTGGGCTAAGATTTACTGAGTTGCGCTCGGTAATCTCTTAGCATTTGCATGTCTAAATCTGCGCTTAAGATGGAGTCTTCTTGTGAGTCGGTAACTTCGCTTATGACGCCCCATGGTGAA
>CAWDAV010000006.1:0-103680 GCA_963800365.1 Candidatus Bathyarchaeota archaeon
TGAGGACTATTCTTCGTATTTTGTTCGATCAGCGATGCATGCTTCCTTGAAGGCTTTTTTGCGGTTTATGCAGGATTCGCACTTGCCGCAGTGTTTGGTGTCCTCACGGTAACAGGACCATGTTAACTCAAAGGGCACGCCAAGTTTGACGCCTTCTTCAATTACCTCGGATTTGCGTTTGCCACTGAATGGCGCTTGAACACTAATGTCCTCGCCAGTACCCAACTTTGCCGCTTTCTCAAATGCCTCGTAAAATTCTCGACGGCAATCAGGATAAAACGGTTCATCTGAGCCATGTGCGCCATAAAAAATTTTGTCAGCGCCAACTGAAACCGCGTAGGATACGGCTACGGATAGGAAGATAGCGTTTCTGAAGGGGACAATGATGGGTTGGCTGAATTCAGCTGTTAAGGGGATATCGCTATTGCAGAGTGAGGTTACTTCGCCGAACACGCTTTTTAGAGCTGAGAGGTCAACGATTTTTGTTTTGGCGCCGAGGCTTCCCGCGATTTTTTGGGCAGATTGGGTTTCTTTAACGGCGATTTGCCCATAGTTGAAAGTTAAAGGATACAATTCATAACCCTGTTTTTTTGCCCAGTACGCCACTACGGCGGAATCTGGTCCACCGCTGAGAACGATGACGCATTTTTTATTCTGTTTCATATTATATTCACCTTAGTTTTGGGGAGGATACTGATAGTTTCCACTTTCGTTTCCAAACCATCTCTGGAATAGGCCTGACCTTTTTAACAGTTTGAAGATTGGCCATCCGATAAGCACAGTGGCAATGATGTTTCCGATGGCAACGTAGGCGATTGTGAGAAGCAGTGGCAACCCGTATAGGTAGGACAGCATCCATCCGACGGTTGTGCCGATGACAAACGAGTAGGCGATGCAGGTTGCGATTACGGTGTAATCGTTTTGGGTGCGTTTGTAGGTGTAGTAGACTACAAAGGACATGGCGAAGGATGGTATGGTGTTGAGGAGGTCGATGGGGCCAGCTGACGAGAAAATGTTGCCGATGAACACCCCGAGGGTGTGCCCTAAAACTCCTGCGATGCCAAGTAAGGGGACAGCGGCAACCATTGAATCGGCGATTCGGACTTGGATAGGTCCATAAGAGAACCCTCCTAAAACAACGACGAGCGCTGCGTAGAGTGCAGCGTAAATTGCAATTACAGCTAATTCTTGTGTGCGTATTTTCAGTTTCATTTCTCCCTACTCCCGGGTTTTATTTTTGGTTGGCGGAACGGGTAGGAGAACCACTCACCCGCCAATTGCCCATAAAAGAATGAGTGTCGCCTAAAAACCTTATCAAAGATTTTTTCACAGAAGCGTGTTTGATTGCTCGGGCAATGAATTTTGTTTGTCAAGAAATTTTGACTAACCTTTGTCAAGAAATCTTTACAAAAAACCATTTTACCATAACGTAAACCTATAAGGTAATGGAGAAGTGATGATTACGGCGCTAAACCACTATGTAATAAATCATAGACTCCTAATTCAGATGCAGAAGAACGGGTGTGTTTTCTGCGCAATATGTCATCAACCCATCGTTGAAGGACAGCGAGTGGCTTCTAGAAAAAGCTCTGCTGTTCGACATGAAGAATGTTATCAGCGCTCATTTGTTTAACGAAAAACTTCTCCTAAGTTTGGTGGGTGTCTTTTTCAACATCGGCGAAATATTAATTAGGCTCTCGGAAAGATTACATGATGCTACTTCCTAGTGAGATGGCATTCCGAACCAACGGAGTTTTAGGGAGCAAAAACATATGTCACAAAATAATTCAGCTAGCCAACTAGTCCTTAAAGGCACCACAACTATTGGCGTCGTCTGCAAAGACGGCGTTATCCTTGCTTCAGATACCCGAGTAACCATGGGTTACTATGTTGCCCACAAATTTGGCAAAAAAGTCTATAAAATCGATGATCACATGGGCATGACCATCGCTGGAACAGTAGCTGACGCACAACGCGTAGTGGATATCTTAACTGCCAATGCGCGCCTATACAAGATTAACTTGAACCGCCCCATGCCAATCAGCACTGCTGCAAGAATGGTTGCTAACTTGCTCTTTTCAGCAAGGTATGTACCCTTATCGACGCAGGTCCTAGTTGGTGGTCTAGACGACACTGGACCCCACGTCTATAACCTCGACCCCTACGGAAGCTTAACAGAGGAAAAATCTGTTTCCACAGGCTCCGGATCCCCAGTCGCCTACGGCATACTTGAAGACAAGTACCGCGAAGGCTTAACAATTGAAGAAGTTTTGCCAACAATCGCCAAAGCCGTTAATGCAGCCATGAAACGTGACGTAGCAAGCGGCAACAACTACAACATCATAGTAATTGACCAGTACGGTTACAAAGAATTATCAGACGAGGAGAAAAGCAAACTTCTCAAAGCAGGAAGTTAAAGTCTGTGGCTCGAACCCAAGAAAAACGAACTCAAGATAAAGACAAAATAGAAATAAGCCAATATATTCTTCAAAAAGTCCCCCGTGAAGCAGAGGTCACCAGAATCGAGTACGAAGGCCCCATGCTTGCGGTTTACACTAAAAAACCAGAAATTTTGGTAGATCAAAGCAGTATCGTTGCGGAAATCGTTGGGGTTATCCGAAAAAGAATAGTTATTCGACCCGACCCGTCGGTGCGTATTCCCGAAGTAGAAGCAGAAAAAATCGCACGCGAACTCATCCCGGCGGAAGCCGAAGTAACAGACATTAATTTTGACCCGAGCCTTGGCGAAATTATCATCGAAACCAAAAAGCCCGGCTTAGTTATTGGCAGAAACGGCGCGGTTTTGCAAGAAATCATAAAGAAAACCAAATGGCGCCCCCATGTTCTGCGGTCTCCGCCGATAAAATCAAAGATTGTAACTCACATGCGCCACTACTTACACTCTGAAAGCAAAGAACGTGAACGCATCCTTCGTACAGTGGGCGAACGCATCTTCCGCCCCAAAACTTACGACGTCGGCGACATTCGCATGACCGTACTTGGCGGCGCTCAAGAAGTCGGTCGTAGCGCATTCCTCATTAAAACACGTGAAAGCAGCGTACTGCTCGACTGCGGCATTAACCCAGGTTCGAACAGACCGTTTGAGTCTTTTCCACGTTTTGACTGCCCAGAATTCCAAATTGACTCCTTAGACGCAGTAGTTATCAGCCACGCACACCTCGACCACTGCGGTTTAGCACCATTTCTCTTTAAGTACGGTTACGACGGGCCGGTCTACTGTACTGCTCCAACTTCTAATCTGATGACGATGTTGCAGCTTGACTATTTGGATGTTGCCAGCAAGCAAGGTGTAACCCCGTTCTACGACCAAAAAGATGTGCGTGAATGTGTATTGCACACTATTCCACTCCGCTACGGCGTAGTCACCGACATCGCCCCAGATATCCGTCTAACCTTGCATAATTCTGGCCACATCTTGGGCGGTGCAATGCTTCACCTGCACATCGGCGAGGGCTTACACAACATCGTTTACACCAGCGACTACAAATTCGCTCGAACCATGCTTTTGGAAGCAGCTGCAACAGAGTTTCCACGCATCGAAACTGTAATCACCGAGAGCACCTACGGCGGCACCGAAGACTTCATGCCTACCCGCGTGGAAGCTGAAGAAGGTATGACAAAAGTCATCAACCAAACCTTGACACGAGGGGGCAAAGTCCTCATACCTGTTCCCGCAGTCGGTAGAGCACAAGAAATCATGCTTATCATCGACGGCTACATGAAACGTGGCTTAATGAAAGAAGCCCCAGTTTTCATCGAGGGAATGATTAGCGAAGCCACAGCCATCCACACTGCTTACCCAGAATACCTGGGCAGAGAAGTTCGTCACAGCATCCTCCATGAAGAAGTCAACCCATTCCAAAGCGACTACTTCACCATAGTAGAACATCCAAGCGTACGCCAAAGCATCATCGACGGAGAGCCATGCATCGTATTGGCAACTTCAGGAATGCTTGAGGGTGGACCAGTAATAGAGTACTTCAAAAGCTGGGCAAGCGACGAAAGAAACACTATCATATTCGTAAGCTACCAAATCGAAGGCACTATGGGAAAACGTGTACAGAAAGGCGTAAACGAAGTAACGATGATGGACAACGAAGGCAAAATGGCAGCAATATCCGTGAAAATGCAGACAGAATCCATCGAAGGCTTCTCGGGACACTCTGACAGACGCCAACTCGTCAACTACTTAACACATCTGAACCCGAAGCCAGAACGCATCTTCGTGGTTCATGGAGAAAAACAGAAAACCATGAACTTCGCTAATTTCATGGACAACAAAGTAGGAATAAACACCGTTGTTCCAGCCATACTAGAAACCTACAGGTTACTGTAATAACAAAATAAACAAAAATTTTTAGGCTGATGTAGGTATCGGTCCACTGGAAACTGGCGCCGGCGATTTTTCTCGCCAAATTCTTATCGTTTTGGGGCAGATAACTACTCGTTCTTCGCCTAGGCGTGCGATGTCGCCGCCCATTGAATCGGCGAACTGGTAAAGCTCGTTAACTGCTGTTTTTACGTCCTCGATGCTTTTGCTAGCAAGGGGCGTTACACGTAAAATAATGATGTTGCCGTTTTTAACTTCGTTCTTGATGTTTTCAAGGTCCGATAATTCGCGCAGAGGCATGGCTTTTAAATAGGTTTTGTTTGGGGTGATAATGGCTTCGGTTTTTGGTTCTACTGGCGGAGACATGTCTTGTTTTGGTTCAATTGGCGCTGCTCCTGTCTCTTGAACGGGTGCGGTGGTTTCCTCAGTTGTTGCGATAGATGGCTGCTCCGGAGCAATAACGGCTGGTTCCTCAGTTTTTTCCTGAACGGTTGCGATGGGTTCTTGCTGGGGTTCAACTGGTGCTGGAGGCGTTTCTTGTTGAGGAGTCACGGCTGGGATTTCCTGTTCAGGTTGTTTCTTTTTGTGGAATAGGTTGAATGGCATTTTTTTCTCCTCTAAACCCACTATTATCTACGCTTAACAGTTAAGCGTTTCTTTAACTTCACTTACATGCGATGCTGTATCGTAGATTTATTGGTACCACAATATTTGATTTGTGCTTCAACACTAGTACTTTTCAGTCTCCAACCATTATTACCCTAAGAAAATAGTTATTATACTATAGAGAATACCCAATAGCAACAAAATCCTGCAATAGCGCTTGCTTTGAATAGGAAAGAATAGATCTTTCCTTCTTTTCGAAGTTTCCACAAAACCGCCATCCAAGCAACTATGAAGACTATCACAAAGAGTATAGAGATTGGGAAGGGAATTAGCTGAAACGCCACAAGTTGCTATCAGCTTTTTACCTATTTAAATTCACAAAGGTAGTTTATCCAAAAATTGGGAATCAACGTAGTCACCTTTTAAATAACTAAATCAATATGGAAGATACACGAAAAACTGAGGGCGCTAATTTGAGTCATAAACATGAAATAAAAAAAACTCATGTATCATTCATCGAATTTGATGATGTCGTTTTCACCAAATTAGCTGACGCCAAATATTTTGGGGAAGGCAACTCCAAGGGCAGGATGTTGGAGTACAATTTTGAATATTGCCTTGGCTGCAGTCTACGGTTGCTTGATGGGAAGCCTATTATGACTAGGGATATTTTGGAGGATGAATTCGAAAAATTAGTTAATCAAGCAAAAAAAGGCAAATACGCTGTCGCTAAGGAAACAACACTGCAGCATTCGGATTTTGAAACTTTTGAACGTTTAATTCAGCGTGCTTTAGAATTTGGTAAGCTAAAAGAAAAACAGAGTTAAAAATGGGGATTATTTTAGGGCGTTATTACCCGTGTGTCGTATTTGTAGAGGTAGTATAGGTGTGTTGCATCGTAGGGGTAGCTTTCGTTGGCTGGGTAGGGGTAGCTGGTCATTGCTTGGAACGGCATTGGGTTTACTGTAAAGGGAACATAAGATAATCCGTTTCCCTTGAACCACACGCTCGCAACGAAGAAGAAGTCGCGTTCCATGCCGGGTGCAACTGGAGGTAAGTTCGCGGGGAACTTTAGTTGGACGCCGTCGCCTTCTCGTCCAATCACGAACTGGTCGTCAGCTGAAAGCATCAATGCTGTAACGTTACCATATCTTGTGAAGGCGCCGGAAGAGTTTGACCCAGTGGCGTATACCTGCTGGAAATCAGCGGAGCTTGGAAGAATTGAGTGAACATTCATGCTTTGTTGTTGTGTGGTGTCTACTCCGATGTAGTCAAAGCGTATGTCTTGGTAAGTGTTAATTCTGACCCAGTAATCGTTTGTGGGGAAAAGCCCTGTCATGTTAACAACGAAGACTTCGTCTGTGACATCGGGCAATGGAAATTGTCTGTCATCTGGCACGCGGATCCAGCTTCCGTTTGCAGCTTTTACTTCTATGTAGGGAGGCGGGGAAGGCGTCATGTACGGTTGACTTTGGTACCTAAGGAAGTTTGTGCCGCCTGCACTTGTTGAGGGCCAGTTAATTGTTGCGGCGACAATCAACTTGATTTCCTTTGCTCCAGATAGGTCGCCTAAGTTGAGGGTAAGATTGTTCCATTGCCATCTGGTTCCGCTAGTGAAAACTCCATCCATTTTTAAGATTTGTGGAAGAACGTTTGTGCCTGACCCGTTAACTGCAGAAACTGGTGTTGATGGAGTTTTACTAACAGTGTAGTATGCGCCTTGGCCAGTAAGGTTGTAAATGTAGGTGCCCGCTGTCGAGAGCACATTTGTGTTTGTAGGGTGGTCGATTGCAACGAGTTGAGCGGCATCCATGTAGTAAATTTCATCAGATGTCTCCATCACGTTCATCGAATAGTATCCATCTTTTGTCTGCAGTTGATTGGGTGCAATTTTCACGTAGTCCCAAGGATAATTATAGGAAAAAACCATCGTCCCATCAGTTTTGAAATAATTAACATATCCTAACCAGCCCGGTCCATCAGAAACCTCAGCTACATATGTGTAGGACGATCCGTTCCACGAATAAAGCGAAGGACACGAACCTGGGCGAGTATAAGAAGTAACCACGTAGGTTTCTTTTTCAAGGTCTACATTTTTTGTGGTACTTGTGCTTCCTCCGTTGTAATTAGAGAATGTAAAAGTTACTTGACCCCAAGTGCCTATTGAAAGTACAGTGGAGGATGGAAAAACCACGGTGTGCGTTCCCACATCTAAAAGTTCTACGTAGGTTGTCAGGTGGCTTTGGCCATCCAAAGTGAATGGTATACCTGGACGTGAGGAAATGACGTGTATAGTGTGTTTGCCCGTTGGAACAATATGGATAGAGACACTTTTTCCTCCTACGCTCAAAGCATAATCTCCAAGGTTACTCTCCGTTACTGTGGCTGCCAAACTTGAGAATGCCCCCCCTGCAAGATTTACATCCATAGAAGTTGCTGGGGCGCCGTTCACTAAAATGGGTAAACTGTAAGTTAGTTCTGCGCTCCCCTTGTTAGTGACGTCAAACGTTACGTTTATGGGTTGGTCAGGCCATGCTTCGGTTGGATCAACCAAAAAGTTGGATACACTTAGGTTAGCTGGCATCGGTGTAGGTTTAGCTGAAACGGTTAAAATTCCGAATTGGTCCCCAATAGTTACGTTATAGTTTCCTTCTATTGTTTCGTTGACGTTAAAGTTTACCGTTTGTGATTCATTTGCTGCAAGCTTTAAATCTTTGGTTTCCGTCGTTGTGCCATTAATTTTTAAGATTAAAGAATAACTGCCTTGAACGTCCCCTATGTTAACCGCTCCAACTGAAACGTTAACTTGTTGACCTATACTTGCCACTGGCGGAGTGATAGTTAAGTTGCCAAGTGTAAAGGACGTTAATGCTGATGCGGAGGGTGGAAAAGATACGAAATTTTGTACATACCAATAAGCTCCGGCTTCGGATAAGGCACCAATTACTAAGGCACAAATGAGTATAGTCCGCGCTTTGCTGAGAAGTGATGTCATAATTTAATCTCGCCTCATGAGGTTCCAGAAGGTATAGGTGTCGTTTACATTTATTGATTGTTCTTTTTCCTCAAAATCAAATCTTAACAAGATATTAGCATCGTGACCCACAAAATTGTTTTTTCCTTTAACACAATTGTGGATTTTTCAGTTAAGGAAATCTTATTTAACCAATAAGCCCATGAAAACTAGCATAATCCTCTCAAGAGGCAACATGCGAAATGTCGAAACCTAAAGAGTATTCTTGGATGACAAAAAATAAGCTAATGACCTACACGTTTGTTGCACTCGTCATACTTGCGGGAGTCTCAGCCATCTCGTTTTGGCCCACATCAATCATAATCTCAATAATAGCCGTCGCGGTTGCAATCGGACTGGACTATTTGCTGTCAAAAGTTATGAAAGCAAAGGGACCCCAAAACACAATGTCCGCCGCCGCTTTCGGTTTAATCGTTGCTCTCTCATACTCTTTGGGGTTGCCAACGCAGAATACAGTAGAGATACTCCCCCTTGAAGCTCCTCAAGCTTACCTCTATGTTGCCCTGATAGCTGCACTTGGTATGATTGTGCTCAAGAAAGCTCAAACCTTGATGGGAAGAAAATATGTAAACCCAGCCGCAGGAGCTAAACTTATAGTTCTTTTACCTTTCCTGAACTCGATTCTGCTGGCCAAAGATCACTTGGCAACCAGCTTCAACGGGTCAGGTTTACCCCCTTTAACTAGCGCAATTGGGTATAGTGAAACGTCTTCTTTCTCTTTCTGGATCCGAACGTGCTTGGGAAACTCTTCAACTCATTCGCCCGCAGATGTTTTCTACACTTTTCTAATTCAGAAGTTCCACGGCTGGGTAGGTGGAGCCTCAAGTTTAGCAGTCATCATAGTCGGGATTGCATTATTCTTGCTATGCCGCAAATACATCAAATGGAGAATTACCCTTGCTTATTTTGTTGCGGTGTCGGCAATGTCGCTCATCATGACGGGCGTATATGGTGGAGATGCATTTCTCAGGTTAGGGTTCGAACTATTCATTGGAAGCTCCATATTCCTAGCGTTCTTCATGATAACTGACCCAGCGACTACCCCGCTAACTCGTTCTGGACAAGCCATATTCGGCGTAGGAGTCGGTGTTCTAACTGTGCTCATTCAGACGTACATGAACTTTTTAGGTGGCTCCATCCTTGCGCTCGTCATAATGAACCTGGCTTCACCATTGTTGGATAACGTCGGCTTGCGTAAACCCATCCTGGAGAAGAAGACGCCCTCTTTGCCAAAACCCCAAGCCTTCGAAAACATAACAACCACCGATTGTATCAGATGCGGAGAATGCTTAGAGGTTTGCTGCCACGATTTAAGCCCAATATTAATCAAAGAAGCATTCGATAAGAACAATAAGAAAAAAATTGAGCGGCTCAAAGCGGATCTCTGTGATGGTTGTGGTCATTGCAGTTATGTATGTCCAGCAAGAATTGACCTTCAAGGCTCAGTACTGCGAGCGAAAGTGTCCATACGCAAAAAAGAATAGTTGAGACATCAAATTAACGGGTAACTGTAGAAAATTATGCTACTTTGCAAGCTAAAATGTTGAAATAAATTCTCTTTGTATAGGCCAAGGACAAAGCATTCTAGCTATGCGGACATCTATCTTGGTAATGTTGGGCAAAACAGCCATTTCTTCTTGCATTTCTATAAAATGGTTAATGTCTCTAATCATCAAAGTAAATGTTAAATCCTGGTAGCCTGCTGATTTGACAATCCTGTTCACATCGTAGGTCTTTGAGATTTTTTCGATGTTGACAGCTAATGCTTCCCGGGAAAAAGAAAAGTTGAAAATTCCGAAGGCGTAATACCCTATCTTAGTTGGGTCTATCTGCGCAACTATTTTGAGGTCACCGTTTTCTCTCAGCTTTTCGTACCTTCGAACAATTGTTTCTGTTGATACTCCAAGGGGGTGAGCAATTTCTGCAAAGGGCATACGACCATTTAATGCTAGCCTGTTGATGATGCCTCTGTCAATGTCGTCTATTTCAATGTCTGTTTTCCTTCGATGCAAAGCAATCTTTTTCGGTGGTTTTTTGCCAACCTGTTCTTCAGCTTTAAAGATGGATAAGTTTTCAGGAGTGTTTCTCATCCCCGTCCAGATCGTAACGTCAGTTCCCAAAACGTAAGATTGGCTCTGAACTAATTTTTGGACGGCTTCTAATTCGCCTATGTTTTTCAAAGCAACTTCCGTCAATATAACTTGTTGAACTGCCGAGGGGAAAGCGTGGATCACATTAGGTATCTTAATAACCTCTTGAATGGTGGGTTCCATTTTTCCTCGTTGAACTTGGATACGAAGGCTTGCGATGAAATTGCAGTCAAAGCATCTGGTGCTGTTTTGGGTTGTAAATCCCAAAATCACGCCCTTGGCTTTTAGTTGTTTGAATCTTTTTGCTATTACATCTTTAGAAGTATTGTTTTCTTTCGCTATATCTGCAAAAGACTTTCTTCCGTCCCTGAGCAAATCTTCAAGAATTGTAAGGTTTAATGAATCGTTTTTTATCTTTTGCGCCATTTTAGATTTGCTCGATTAGGTTTTTTAAGTTCATTTCTTTGTCTTAAATAGATTTTTATGGATTAATGTTGAATTATATGGTGCTGGTATGCGTCTTTTTTAGTTAATTGCTTTCTTCTTTTTCTCATTTTAGAAGTTAAAAAGAGTAGCGATTTGAAACAGGTCCATTCTTGATCCTTAATAAAATAGCTACATTCCACTTAAGAAAGGTTTTGTCTAAATTGAGAAGAGGCTGAAGCCCTTGCTGTCAACAGAAATGTAGTGATTAAAGTTGTGGGGTCTGCCAGTTTTGGCCCAGTATCTTCTTCTTGATCGCCAAAGTGACATTCGAGCCGCAAAAAGAATTAGCATAATGACCAAAAGCACAATTAAGAATTCACCTGGATAGTAATTTGCCCCAGTTTGAATGACGAAAAAGTAAAGCAAAACCACAACTATTAGGCCAATCGGCAGCATCAGTATAATACCTGCATACCTTAACCAAGATGGCTGGCGTTCCCTGTTAAAACCTCCCGCTTGAGCACGTTGTTGCTGAATTTGCCGGAGTCTTTCCTCGTTGAGGTAGTATTTGCCGTTTACTTCGACAAATATGCCTGTTCTGCCGAGTCTTCGATGCATAGCTTCTTCAAAGCGTGGAGGCAGCCCAAGTTCTTGGGTGGTCAGGGCTTTTTCTGGGCTCGTTGCGCCTTTTTGACGGAACTTTTCTACTATCTCTTCCAGTCTTCGCCGCATTTCTTGTGGGTCTCTGAACATTTTGTTTTCTCCATAGCTTTTTTTGGAAACTTATTTTACTCCAATGTGAAAATCCGCATCATATAGGTTGGATTGAAAATTATGTATTTACGGATTTTCCCAAAATTATACCAATATTCTAAATTCCTTAAGTTTATCAAATCAAGTCGATTAGTTGCAATTTCATTTTCTTCCTGTTTGTTAGGAGAAGAACTGCTGAATTACTACGGAGCCGTTTTTCTTCTTCTTTCAAATACACTACAAGCCCACTCTTAACTGAAAGAAGAAGACAGTGAGCCGCACACATCTCTGTCTTCTTCTTTTAAGAGAATAAAAAAATCGGTTTTTCCCTAATAGCAATTTTTTCTTCTTTTAATTATAACAATCTGAGAAGAACAACTGCATATTCCTGAAAAAAAAGTGTTGATGTTCTATCAAAAAAGAAAAAAGGACCTCAGCAAATTTATTAGTAGAAGAAGAAGATTGGAAAAAAAAATTTGCTCTTCTTCTTCTTTCAACTTAGTTTCGAGTTGAAAGAACAACAACAAAATTTTGAGTGTTGTTGTTCTTCCAGTTATTAAGTTACGGAATTTTTAAACTAGGGCAAGCTTGGAAGAATGCTGCATGGCAAGCTGGTTAAAGCTTGAATATCGTAATCTTTAACCAATTTTTAACAATTCATAATGTTTTCCATCAGAATTGTGTCAAAAGTAAATCATGTATAATAACTACATATGGCTTATTAAATAGATTGCGCGGATCTGATTATCATTTTTTTTAAGCCCTAAAATGGGATTTTATGATTTACATGAAGAATCTGGGCAAGTAAGGTAGTTGGAAAAATGAGTATAACCCAAGTTAATATAATAAAAGAAGTCCCTAAACCCAATCAGCGTTTAGCGGAAAAGTGCCCAGAATGTGCAAGCAAAAATCTCGTTCATGATTACGACTCAGGCGAAACCATATGCGGAGACTGCGGTCTCGTTCTATACGAGCAGATGTTAGATAAGGGTCCCGAGTGGCGGGCCTTTACCCAACAGGAAAAGGCGTCAAGAAGCCGCGTCGGCATGCCCACCTCATATTCGATTCATGATAAAGGATTATCCACAACCATTAGCCAAATTGACCGGGATGCATTTGGAAGAAAACTACCCTTATCCACAAGACTTCAGATGTGGCGTCTTAGAAAATGGCAAATACGCAGCCGCGTACACTCATCCACTGATCGAAATCTCGCACAAGCAATGGCTGAACTTGAACGTTTATCAAGCAAAGTAAACATTTCAGCACCAATCAAAGAAAAAGCAGCAGTTATTTATCGAAAAGCTTTAGACAAAACATTAGTCCGAGGAAGATCAATCAACGCAATCGCCGCAGCAGCACTATATGCCGCATGTCGCAAAAGCGGATCCCCCAAAACCCTTAGCGAAATTTCTGCAAGCAAGTCTAGTGAACAAGAAAGATGTTGCAAGATGCTACAGGCTGCTGCTGCAAAAACTCGATTTTCACATGCCAATTTCAGATCCACTGACGTACGTTTCAAAGATTGCAGAAAAAAATGGAGTATCAGGGAAAACACAGGGCACTGCGATAGCGATACTCAGGGAGGCTAAGCAAAAGCGGTTTTCAGCAGGAAAAGACCCAATCGGCATGGCCGCAGCCGCACTCTATATAGCCTGTCTCCAAAATAATGAAAAGGTAACGCAAAAAGACATAGCAGAAGCATCCGGAGTCACCGAAGTTACGGTTAGAAACAGATACAAAGCCCTAAAACAGCAGTTAAATATCGAAATACCTGATCAGAAAACTCATTTTTAGTTTTCTTTTCTTTCGCTAAGACCAAATTTTGTTTAATTCTATCAAGAGCACACATAAATCTCGTACCGAACAAAAGAAAAAGGAAAGAGGTAGAGGCAAAAAAGTAAAATTTGCGGGCATATGGCAGGTCCTATGGGAATCGCTATTGTGCAAACGCATTTATCTGTAGCCTCCGATTTAATCTGCCACCTTAATTCTTGAACTAGAACGCCAATTGTTAGTCAGTAATGATCGGGTGTCTGGCGGAATAACATAAACATATGCCGCAAAATCCATCACGACGTGGTAATAGGCTTCAGGCACAGTTCCCATTGTTACACGCTTCCAACATAGGCACTTTTACGGCAGCAACAATTCGCTCTAGCCGAGACTGCAAAATATCCAAGGATGGAGCCTTACTTGTTGCAGAAACGTTTTGGTCACCAACACTAAAACTTAAACTAACTGCAGAGCCGCCAGTCAAGTGGCAGGCATAGATTGTCGCCCAAAACAGTTATCGCTTCTTTGTGGGCTTCGCTGCAATCAGCAAAAATCACTTTCTACTTGAAGCTCAAGCTCCAGTGAGACTTCGGTACGCTTAACCATTTTCAGAATCTTGGCTTCAGGTATATCCGCATCTCTAATGTTCAAGACATCCCAAACATCAGATGAAGATACACCAGCCAAGATACCGAAACCCAACAGTACAGTATCACTTTTGGGAAAAGTTGGTTTAAGCAATTCCACTAGAAATTAACCCCTAAAAAAGGCACAATCAAACATGAGGGTCGTCGAATTAGGGTTTCGGTTATTTTAAACCCATCTTCCGTTCACGAATCACCTAACCTCTCAACCAGCGCCTCTTTAATGTCCATACCAAACCGGACCATCTGGTTGTTGTTGTCGAAAATCATGAAATGTCAGGGTCAGTACAATTCACAGTTGATGCCAGTAGCGAAACTCCAACAGAGCCAATACTTAATTTTTTTTGGTTTTTGATACCTGTTTCAATTATCGTAGCTTTAGTCTTGTTGGTCGTTACTCTATTGCTCTTTAGAAGGCATCGAAAAACCGCTAAAACAATCGAACAGAAACCTTGACTAAATAATTAGTCAAAAAACCCTAAATAAGAAAACCAACAGATAGCCAACTTATGAGCCACGGAATAGCTTCCTTACATAAAATTCTAAAAGATGAAACAAGGCAAAGAATTCTGCTTAATCTGAATGAGAGTGGTAGCCAATCATATACAGACTTGATGAACAGTCAGAGAATTACAAGTACTGGAAAATTCAACTACCACATAAAGATGTTGAATGGTTTAGTTTCAAAAAATCAAGATGGGCTATATTCCTTAACTGAAAAGGGCAAACTTGCTATACGCTTAATGGAAGAATTCTGTGAAAAGAAAAGCCAATCGGAGCAAGATGCTGCGTTTCCAAGAGGCTACTATATTGTGGTTGGACTTTTCTCAATCGTTTTTCTTACATTAGAATTTGGATTTTACATTAGCGGAATCATTAACTTACAAGCGTTTGTAGAATATTTTGCAACAACTGTTTTGGGTATTTTTTTTCTTGTTATTGCTGAAAAGGCAAGAAGGAGAAGAGCTATGTCGAAGCCTTCAAGTCAGATGTTGGGAGCTAAGCTTTCTTTAATTTTTGCTGGTGCTTTTGCAGGTGGCGTTATTTTATTTTTTAGCGGTGGATTAGTAATAGGGTTTCTTAGAATCTGGATGTTTGGCTTTAATTCTTGGATAATTACAAGTTTTACAATCGGCTCAATCATCGGTGGGTTTGTTGGCTATTGGATTTATAAAAAAAGTAAACTTTCAAAGCTTGATTATTATACCCCATTTTGAGTTGCCGTTTGTCAAGTAGTACATTTTCCAACCTGCAAAGAAGCGCAAGAGCAAAAACTAATAGCTGAAACAACCACTAACTACGATAAAGAGGTAAAAGGCATCCCAAAACCTAATGAAAAATTGGCATCAGTTACAGAAAAAGAGTATCTCTCTATAGTAAGAAAGAACCGAAATCTAACCTTAGTCAAGAATATGATAGAGAACAGTTTAAACAAGAAAGCCAAAGGTAAAATGTTCAATATAGTGACTGCTACTTGGAATCCAATTAGTGGCTGTCTATATAATTGCATCTATTGTTGGGCTAGGGAGTTAGCAATAACCAAACTAAAGAATACTCAACGATACGCTAAGGGTTTTAAGCCTAGCTTGAATGAGAAAGAATTCTCTTCTAGGTTTGTTAAGGGAGACCTTATTTTCGTTTCTGACATGGCTGATATGTTCGCTAATTTTATCCCTGACAATTGGATTAAACAAGTTCTAAACCACATTAGCCGATTTCCTGAAGCGGACTTTCTTTTCATGACCAAGAATCCCAAAAGATACCTTGAGCTATTGCCCTACATTCCAAAAAACGCTATACTTGGAGCAACTATTGAAACCACTAACGATGAAATCATACAAACCGATAAAGTGTCAACAGCACCCTTGCCTAGTGAAAGGTATCAAGCTATGAAAACGCTTGATTGGGATAGAAAAATTGTCTCTATTGAACCAATCTTGGACTTTGACCTAATTACTTTCATTAAATGGATTGATGATATCAACCCTTTCATAGTATACATGGGCTATGATAACTACTGTCACAAACTCAGAGAACCAACCTTAGAGAATACTATGAACCTAATGCAGAAACTTCCAGAGAGCACTCTAGTGATAAAGAAAAGCATTAGACCTGCATGGTTTGAGAGTAACTAATCCCTCACCTAAGTGGTAGAAATGAGTACAAGGCATGAATCTGAACTGTTAGCTAGAAAAGTTAGGAGTTTAATTATCGAAGATGATAAGAAAGAGGATGAGTTTTACAATAAAGGGCATCCGTGGTCAATAATAAAACTCCTATTGCTTGGTCAATGGGCAGATATTTACTCTACAATCATTAAGACTTATTTCACCACTTATCGATTTGTTGACCTACTAGCTGGTGCAGGTAGAACACAGGTTGAAGAGGCTCAAGGCAAATTAGTTAAAGGTTCTGTGTTTGTGGTTGATACTTTTGCTCAGAAATTTCCTTTTGACCAATATGTGCTAGTTGAACGTGATACAGATAGGTACAATGCCCTTAGAGAGAGAACAAGCCTATTAGGTGATAAGTGTCAAGTTCTTTTTAAAGATACCAACAGCATAGTTAACCAAATTTTCGGTGATTATCCATTTCATAATTTGGTTTTCATTGATAATGAAGGTTTTAATGTTAATTGGAAAAGCATAGAAACGATACTGAATGCAAAAGCTGACATTATTATAAACTATCCAACCTCAATGTTTGAAAGAGTTGCTAGAGACCAAAAATCTCACGGCAAACTGACAGAATTTTTCGGTGATGAGTCTTGGCGTATGGCAAAATTTGACAGAAAATATTCCGTTAAACTCTATATGGATAATTTGAGAAACGCCTATGAAAGAATCAAGCCAATGAAAGCTTACGTGGAAAACATTCGTTTAGGAAATGACAGCTATTTCTACGACATTATTCTTGTCACAAAAACAGGCGATTATACAAAGATTTGGGATGATTGGAAAAGACAATTCCACGAAAAGAATACCAACTGCATGTTAAGCTTTGTTAAAGGAGAATCGCAATGCCTAGATATATTTGATGGCTTCAGTCATGGAGCATCAGAGGTTCAAAAGAAATACCCAAAAACAAAGAAACAACCTAAACCAAATCCTGATGCCAAACTAGAATCTTTTTTCGGTAGCTCTTAGCCCTATGTAAAAAGGGTTATAGTTTGCCTTTAACTTGTTTGAGTAGTTCAAAATCTTCTTCTATGCATGGATAATTACGCTTGATTCTAAGTTTTACCATGCGAAAGGTTTCATCGGTAATTTGTTCACCGTTTAGAAACTTAGTTAATAGCACCCTTTCCCTATTTGAGAAGATTGCTCTTTGCATAAAGTATCACATCAAGATACGCTCATATCTATCTATTGCCTGTTAGCTATTGTATCACTTAAAGATACGGAGAAACAAAATAAATGAAAGCCGAATGTCCGATATGTCATGTTCAAGGACTTCTACAACAAAGAGGTAGCAGTCAACGAATCCAACATTATAACGGTTTCATTAATGGGAAACGTATCTATAGTTACCACAAGTTGGAAGTAAAACTTGGAAGTAATGGAGGTAAATTATTGGAAGTAAACAGAGCTAATACAAGCATTAATAATGAATTAGTGGCGGGTCCGATGGGATTTGAACCCATGACTTTCAGCTTAGAAGGCTGACACGCTATCCGTACTGCGTCACGGACCCGCACAGGGCACTGTAATGAAAACACCTTTACATATAATTTTACCTATCGCTTTCTGCCAAACCCCATCTAGCCACGTAACTCTCTCTGCCAAGTAGTTGGTTGTTTTAATTTAGGGAGCTATAGAAAAAAATCGCTGGCAAAAGAAGCTTAGGTTTTCCAGCCGGGTCCAGCTTTTTTGCCTAAAGCAATCACTTGGATATGCCCGATGACTATCAGTATCATCCAGACGGATGAATAGAAGAAGTAGTAGACAAAGAGTTCATGCAGTTTAACTTCTCTAAAGCCCAGTTTTCTTGCAAACCCGTAGAATACTGCAGCGGTAAACGCAAAGCCTGACATGGAAATTATCAGTACTTTAATTACGTCGGCGGTTCCCAAAGACAAAAGGAAAAGGGGCAGCGCAATGTTAAATTTCACCGACAAAAACAACGAAAAAACCAAGAGCGAATTGTACATCCAAAGGCTGGGAATAACAGCGGTTAAAAAGAACACCACAACTGAAGGATAGAGAAAGAATATGCTGGGCAAGAAAACCTGGGGCTTCTTGATGAATCGTTTACCTAACTGTTTATACCAATCCACAAGCCACAAGGCTTGACCGATAGACCATCGCCTACGTTGGGTAAGCCATTTTCTCCAATCGCCATGAACCTCATTCTTTACTTCAACATCGGTTGTGTAAGCAAAACTGCTTTCTTCCAAAAAAGCGCGTGTTGCAAGGTCAATATCTTCGGCTACGACAGTTCGGAAACCATGAACTTTCTCGAACATTTCCCGTTTAATCGCAAACGCTGCTCCATTTACAGCCGGACATTTATGCAGGTAACGAGATGATAGCCAAGAGCTGATGTTGAAGGTTAAATATTCGTAATAAGCCATTTTTGAGAGGAAGGACTTGTCTTTTACAACTCTCTTTTTTATGTCCAATATGTCCGTGTGCTGCATTTCCATTACAATTTTTCTTAAGTAATCTGGGTCGTTTGGTAATCCAACATCGGAGTCCAGGAAAAGCAGAACTTTCCCCGATGAAAGCTTGACAGTGTTGTTGCATGCATTGGCTTTTCCAATTCGTTCTTTGTTAACTATGAATTTTACGTTGCCGTCCTCAAGCTGCTTAATTTTAGCGAGGAAATCTTCAGTTGGGTCATCCACGGTAACAAATATTTCTTTTGAAACGTTCTGTGGAATAAGTTCTTTCAGCACGCCCTCTATTTGATTAGACTCTTTGTAAACGGGAATGAAGATGCTGACGTCCACAACTAATCCTCAGTAAAGCAACAATAAATGGAATTATTATCATTAGGGTTTTTAAATTCTTCTACTCTCAGGAGGGTAAGCGTCAGCTTGACATGCTAAAAAATAGTTTTCAATGAAAATTAATCGGGCCAATCCTGTAGAGAACCTCTTCCTCGTGCCCATCATTTTCAAAATCTTCCTTACTAAACAAAATTCTCTTTTTAAGCTTTGACCCCAGCGACTTAGCCAGCTTCTCTAAATTGTCCTTACAGAATTCATTCGACGGATTAACCGTTCCCTCAAAAAATTTTGCTCCAGTCATCTGTAGATGCTTGCGGATAAGGCTCAGTTGTAAGCCGTTTCCTCGATAATCCTTATGAACTACAATTTCCCAGCTAAAAAAAGTGTCTGGTCTCGCCGGCGGTATGTACCCCGAAGAAAACGCAATTACTTTTTTATCATATTCACCGATGAGGCATGTATCCGAGAAATCTCTGGCTAAAAGTAAGTAGGTGTACCGGGAGTTTAAGCCGACATATGGTCTATTTGCTGCGAGTAGGCTGTAGACTTCTTTTATATCTGGCAGAGTAACCTTGCGAATTTCAAATTTTAAGTCAGGTATCATTTTTAATTTTTCAAAAGCGGTTTGTATGCTTTTTTTCTTCGGTCAATTCTCAGATTTCCTTTTGGCACAAGCGAAATCATTTTTCCAGCATCAGTTAGAAGTTTTTCGACGCCCACAGCGTTTTTTTCGTTCTCTTCCAATTCCAGTTGTAGCACACATTTTTTGCAGTTTTTGGTGCATTCAACCGATTTGTAGTCATCCGGTTCAGTGTAGGTGGTGATTACGCCTTCATAGTTTCTCATAACTGTCTTGTGCGTTGACCAAGAGACGATGTAGTTTGGCTGAATAGGAATCTTTCCTCCTCCTCCAGGCGCGTCAACTACAAAAGTCGGCACTGCAAACCCACTTGTATGTCCTCGGAGGCTTTCTATGATTTCTATGCCTTTTCCGATAGAAGTTCTAAAGTGACTAAGTCCTTCTGAGAGGTCGCATTGGAACAAATAGTATGGGCGAACTCGGTTTTGCACTAGTTTTTGGTTTAATTTCTTCATTATGCTGGGGCAATCGTTTACACCTGCTAACAGGACAGATTGGTTTCCCAATGGGATGCCGGCGTCTGCAAGTTTTCTGAGGGCTTCCCTTGCTGGTTGTGTTAGCTCTCTTGGATGGTTAAAGTGCGTGTTAAGCCATAATGGATGATGTTTTTTGAGCATTTGTACTAGTTCATCGGTTATTCTGTAGGGTAACACGACGGGTATTCGTGAGCCTATGCGTACGACTTCAACGTGTGGAATGTTGTTTAACTCAGTTAGAATCCAATCAAGAAAGTCATCAGGCACCATAAGTGCGTCTCCGCCCGATAGTAGTACGTCACGGATTTCGCTGTGACTTTTAATGTATTGGATACCCTGGATTATTTGTTGCCTTGAGGGAATATATTCTGGGTCACCGACTTTTCGTTTCCGAGTACAATGTCTACAGTACATAGCACAGCGGTTGCTAATCAAAAAGAGAACCCGGTCGGGGTAGCGATGTGTAATTCCCTTGGTTGGGCTGTCCTTGTCTTCGTGTAGAGGATCTTTCATGTCGTACTTTGAAATTTTTAATTCTGCTGGATTGGGGAACGCTTGCTTGAAGATGGGGTCGTTTCGGTAGTTTGCTTTTTCTATAAGGGAAGCATAGTAGGGGGTGATGCTTAGTGGAAATTTGCTCACGGTTTTCTCAAGTTCAACGTGGTCTTTTTTTGTGAACCTTATGCCTGTAAAGCTCTCGAAGTCAGCTACAGTTTTTATCGAATTGTCCAGTTGCCATCTGTAGTCAGTCCACTCACTTAAGCTAACGAAGTTTTGAAGGCTTTTCGGTAAGTACGTTTCATAACTTATTAGGGACGGGGTTTTCTCAACAATCATGACTTTATTTTCTCCTTCAAAAAGCTTCTCTGTTTACTGATTTCCTTTAGGTTCGATGGCTTTTATTGATTTTTGACATTACCGGTTCACTAAAAAGCGAAATAGGTTTGACTAAGATGGCGATTTTTGCGCAGAGGACTTTGCAAAAGTTGTTAAGTTTACTATTCATGAATTTTTATGTAGGTAGATTATTATTTTGCGATGAAGGACTATAGCATCGTTATGACTCATGTTAAAGCGATAAGTTTGCTTTCGGGGGGTTTAGATAGTATTCTTGCTACAGAACTCATCCGAAGACAAGGCATTGAAGTCATAACTTTCAACGTTAAAACCCCTTTTGGCATTCCCAAAAAAGACGGGTCAAGCGAAGCAGCCCAAGCTGCTGAACAACTAAAAGTACCGCTCAAGGTTCTCTGCGTTGAACAAGATTACTTGCGAATGCTGCGCAATCCAAAGCATGGCTACGGCAAAAACCTAAATCCCTGCGTGGACTGCAAAATCTTCATCTTAAAAAAAGCAAAAAAATACGCCAAAGAAATCGGTGCAGACTTCCTATTTACCGGAGAAGTTTTAGGCGAACGACCAATGTCGCAGCATGGCCCAGCTTTAAAGACTATTGCTGAAGAAGCAGGCTTGAAAGGAAAACTTCTGAGGCCCCTGTCAGCAAAGTTGTTGGCTGAGACGGTTGCTGAAAAGAAGGGTTTAGTTGACCGAAACAAACTGCTTAGCATTCAGGGAAGGTCTCGTAAGCCCCAGTTTGAGCTTGCCAAAGAATATGGAATAACCAATTTTCCATCTCCAGCAGGCGGCTGCCTACTTACCTGCGAAGAATACTCAAAAAAGCTAAGAGACCTCTTTGAAAACAAGAAACACATATCCATGGCAGATATCGCCTTACTGCGGGTGGGCAGGCACTTCCGGCTTGGAAAAAACAAGATAATCGTTGGACGAAACGAAGCTGAAAACAAGTTTTTGGCCGCTAACAAAATGCCAAGACGATTTCTTTTTTGAACTCTCAGAAATCGTTGGACCAACAACTCTCCTTCAAGGACCCAAAACAAAGCTGGCGATTGAAACCGCAGCTAAATTAACCGCTTCATATTCCGACGCCAAATCAGGAGAAATCACTGTAAAATATGGCAAGAATATCTTCAACAAAAGCGTGACAGTGCAGTTGCCTTTGAAATCTGAGGTGGATAAACTCAGAGTAGGCTATTTAGCGAAAAAACCAAAAAAATAATTTCGTATTTTTGTTGCCCTAAAGCCATGCAAAAACTTATCCCTCAATCCACACATAATAGCTGTGGGGTTAAAGTTGACTATCCAAACTAACAGGACATTGGGCGGCGTCGGCGCTGTTTTCTCTGTGCTCGGCGTAGTCAGCACCGTCTCATCGGTCTTTTTGTATGGCTATCCAAATTCCACAGTTGTTAACTTGCCACTAGCTCTGGTTAGCAGTTTTGTAGGGCTTTTATCTTTCGTCGGATTTATCCTGTTTCTTGTTGCTATGTATGGATTTTCGAGAGACTACAATGAACACCGAATATTCAATTATCTCTTGTACGGTTTCCTCGGCACAATCATAGCTGCCATTATAGCTGGAGTAATCGCGGTTGTCGTCGTTTTACTTAATATCACAAGTATAATTCCAAGCCTGAACCCCTCAACCACAACGCCCTCTCAAGCTTCATCCTCCATGCTAACTTTCATATCGCCCTTCTTGGCGGTCTTCTCTTTTGTCGGAATAATTTGGGTTATTGCCAATTTTCTGGCTTTCAGGTTGCTGGGGAAAAAAGCTGCCGTACCCCTGTTTGGTACTGCTGCATCAATTCTGCTTGCTGGCGCCATAGTTAATGTTGCAGTGGGCATAGTGTTTGCTATGTTGCTATATTGGGGGTCAATTGGGTACAACACTTTCTTGTTGGCAGCAGTTCCAGGTGGACTGGTGCAAGATGTTGCGTGGGTGTTGCTGGCGTTGGCTTTCTTTAGGATAAAAGTGACTCCTGAACAAACGATTGCTTCTTACAAATGTTCCTCCATTGGCAGTGCAAATGAAATACTGCCCAAACTGCGGAACACCAAACCAGCCAGACGCCGCTTTCTGCACTCGATGCGGGCAGAAGCTAAGTTAATCTTTTTTCATTGCCTCAGCTTTGAGCTCTCTTGGCATCAACTCAATAGCATAACGCAACGCTGTCCTTGGCATAACCTTGCGGTTCTTAACTACATAATCAAAGACTGCGTTTTGGTGTTTTCGGCTTTCCTCTTTGAGCAGCCACCCATAACCCTTCTGCACAATGTCATCCTCATCCGTTAACAAAACATTGCATATCTCAAAGGCATCCTGCAAAAAAAGACCCTTCTTTGCAGGAACAATAAGTGACACAGCTGAAGCTCGTTTGAGCCAGCGATTTTCGCTTTTTGCCCAACTCTTCACTTCTCCCAATGTCTCTGGATATTTCTCGATTAGGTCACCGATGGTGTGGTTGCAGAATCCGTCACATTTTGCCCAGTTGTTAATGTAGCTTTCAATCCACCGTTTGAAAGTCGCCAAATCACTCGGCTCCAGGTTGTCTATGTAGTTGGGCAACCAAAACGCAACCACAAATGCTTCTTCAGTATAGTCGGAGCGGTAGAGTTCCTCGCATAACCCAAAAATCGCCTGCTTATCAAGAGTTTTTACTTTCAGCCAATATTTCTTGGCGATTTTGCCAACCGTCTCGGTTTTGACGCCATAGTATTTTACTTGTTCTTTGAAAAATCGTTGAAAACTCTTCTGTGTTTTGGGGTCTGTGGTGGCTTTAAGGTCGGCTCTGATTTGTGCTAAGATATTGGTCATGACTGAAAGAAACGGACTTTGATAATAATAGCTTTTCCAAAAATACACAAAAATTAAAACAAAATTGGGAAGATGGGGTTTAGTAGTCTTCCATCTGGTAGAGACCCAAATCAATATTCAAAGCTTTTTCGGGTCCACAGGTGTCTTCGAGGTCGTAGAGGTGACTTGTTGCTTTGTCTAAACGAGTTTTTTTAACGGTCACTTTAGCTTTAACCATCCTGACTTTCATTTTTTCTTTTGGTTTCGGCAATATGGCTGATGCGCCAAGGACCAGACTGTTATCGATGATTTTTGGGGTGACCTCAATTTTGGGGTCTTCAAGGGAGAGTGCAAGTTTTAGGTGGTCCTCATGCAGATGTTTAGTCAACGCCTTTACGCCTCCAAACTTCAGCACTGATTAGGTCTCGGATTGCGACTCGGATGGCTTCGGCACGGTTTGGATAGAACCGTTCGTCAACCAACTGGTCCAAAGCTTTTATATACGTTTCAGGCAGATACAGAGTGATTAGTTTCATTAGGATTTCTCTCCCTGTGTGGGTTGAGTAATTAACTAAAACGTATATTCTTGGTTATACTTCTATATATCATGTGGCAAATATGTTTATAACATGTTCATCCAACCGTATATAAACCTTGGAGCATATGGGTTCTAGTTATCTGTCAATTTAGGCACACTAAGGATTACGTTTTTATTCCTTGTTGAAGCAACTAACGAATGAACAAACCATGGATAAACGGGTTTTCATCAAAAACTTCGGCTGCTCCTCCAACACAGCAGACGGTGAAGTCTTAGCTGGATGCCTAGTGCAAGCAGGATACAAAATAACCCAATCAGAAACGGAAGCAGACTTGTTAATCTACAACACCTGTGCAGTCAAAGGACCCACGGAAAACCGCATAATCAACGAAATAAAAAACGCACCAAAAAACAAAAAAATTGTAATCACAGGCTGTTTACCCAAGATAAGTTTTGAAAGGATGCTACGCGAAGTTCATTTTGACGGTGCTGTAGGTCCAGCAGTTGGGGAAGAAATAGTTGATGTAGTCTTGCGAGTTTTAGAAGGTGAGACAGTAGTGAATGTTGGAGCTTTAGAAAAGCCACTTTTGAGTCTTCCAAGACAAACATCCAACCCAATAGTAAGCATTGTTCCAATAAACTTTGGTTGCTTGGGCAGTTGCTCCTATTGCTGCGTGGTACATGCGCGTGGTCGTCTACAAAGTTATAGCATCGAAGAAATCGCGGAACGCATGAAGAAAGACTACTCCGCTGGTGTCAAAGAGTTCTGGATAACATCCCAGGACACAGCCAGTTATGGAAGAGAATTACACACTGACCTTGCAGAATTGCTTTTCACAATTGGTGGTTTGGAGGGTGATTTTCGGGTTAGAGTGGGCATGATGACGCCAAACTTAGTCACCGACATGCAAAGCAGGCTGATTTGGGCTTTTGAGGACAAGAGAATCTTCAAGTTCCTCCATCTGCCCGTGCAGAGCGGTGATGATACGGTGCTCCAGTACATGCGCAGATTCTACACAGCAGTCGAGTTCAGGGGAATCGTTGAGTCATTCAAGGCAAGCTTTCCAGACTTAACGCTTGCTACCGATGTGATTGTTGGTTTTCCAGGCGAAACAGAAGAGGCTTTCCAGAATACCCTGAGCCTCATGGAAGAGGTTAAACCTGATGTGGTTAATGTTTCAAAGTTTTTTGCCAGACCCAAGACTCTTGCTTGGAATATTAAGGATGGAGTGGTGGAGAAGGAGGAGATTAAACGTAGAAGTACCGTTGCATCGGAGTTGGCGAAGCGGCTTTCGGCTGAGCGAAATCGTCGTTGGGTTGGCTGGAGCGGTGAAGTGCTAATCGACGAAAAAGGTAAAGTTGAGGATTCGTGGGTTGGACGCAACTTCACCTATAAACCAATCGTAGTAATGTGCGCTGATAATCTGTTGGGTAAAACAGTGCAAGTTAATGTTGTTGAGGCTTTGGGAACATACCTGAAAGGGGAACTAACAGAAGCTTAGCTCTGATAGGCAGACAACTTGCCAAATTGGACTTCACTCTAATCAGCACTTACCTTCATACTTCATATGCAGCGGCAAAAATCTAACGGTTCAAATCATAATGAAAGATCTTAAATAATTTCAGCATCTCATGTTTTGTTCGGCAAAACACCTCTATAAACCGGGTATCCGACTTTTGTTCTCATCAGAATTTTTATATTTACCCTTCTCGCTTAGCATGTTGGCGAATTGGATGCGCGATTTCGACGTTGTACTTCTAGAAGACGAATCAGGTGGCTATGTAGCAATAGTTCCTGCTTTACCCGGATGCCATACACAGGGTGATACTTTGTCGGAGGTTATGGATAACGTGAGGGAAGCGATAGACCTTTACTGGGAAACCTTAACTCCGCAAGAAAGGAAAGATCTGTTAAAAGAAAAAGTCGTGGGCATACAAAAAGTGAAAGCCCTTGCCTAAAATTCCACCGATAAGTTCTACCCGTTTAATAAAAATTCTAGAACTTGAAGGGTTCCAAGTTGTTCGTCAAAAGGGTTCCCACGTTATCTTGATCAACAAAGAAAAAATTAGAATAGTCGTTCCGGTTCATCCTGGAAAAGAAATAAAACCCGCGTTACTTAGAGCGATAATGAGCGAAGCGAGGATAAATAGAGAAAATTTCCTTAAATTATTGAAGGAGAAACAAAAATGAATCAATCAGACATTTGTTTTTTTAATACTCTAACACGCCAAAAAGAAGTTTTCAAGCCGTTAGAAAAGGGAAAAGTGAAAATTTACACTTGCGGCCCAACGGTATATGATTTTGCACATATTGGAAATTTCCGTGCGTTTCTGTTTGAAGACCTCCTTAAGCGTTGGCTGGTTCAGCGGGGCTTCAAAGTTACACATGTTATGAATCTAACCGACATCGATGACAAAACAATTAAGGGCAGCCAAAAACAGGGTGTGCCCCTTCAGCAGTTTACGGATTTCTACGTGAAAGCCTTCTTTGAAGACATTAAAGCATTAAACATTGAACCCGCCGACGTTTACCCCAAAGCTACTGACCACATCCCCGAAATGGTCGCCATAATCAAAACGCTGATGGCAAAAGGCATCGCCTACAAAGGCGAAGACAATTCCATCTATTTCTCAGTCTGCAAGTTCCCTGACTACGGCAAAATGTCCCGAATCAAAGTTGACGAATTGAAGGCTGGGGCAAGAGTAAGCCAAGACGAATACGCCAAGGAAGAAGCGCAGGATTTTGCACTTTGGAAGGCTTGGACTCCTGAAGACGGTGACGTGTTCTGGGAAACCGAATTGGGCAAGGGCAGGCCAGGCTGGCACATCGAATGCAGCGCCATGTCCATGAAATATCTGGGCGAAACTTTCGACATTCACTGTGGCGGAGTCGATAACATGTTCCCCCACCACGAAAACGAAACCGCCCAATCAGAAGCAGCCACGGGCAAAAAATTCGTTAATTACTGGATGCACAACGAGCATTTGCAGGTGGAAGGCAAAAAAATGTCCAAGCGATTCGGCAACTTTTACACCCTGCGTGACCTCTTAGCCAAAGGGTATGACCCAATTGCTATCCGTTACCTGCTAATGTCTACGCATTATCGGCAGCAATTCAACTTTACTTTTGAAGGCTTAGAGGCTGCAAAGGGAGCAGTTGATAGGCTGAGGAATTTTGTTAGACGATTACATGATACGGATGGCAAGGAAAGCGGCGGAAAAGTCGCCAACTTCATCGATAAAGCCGGGATATGCTTTGGCGGTTCAATGGATGATGACTTAAACGTCGGGGTAGCGTTAGCATCGCTTTTTGATTTTGTGCGTGAGATTAACAATTTACTCGATGCCAATATGGTAAGCAAAACGGAAGCTGCAGACGTTGGCGGGTTAATGATGAAGTTCGACGCAGTTTTAGGCGTAATCGGCAAGGTGGAAGTTGAAGAAGCTTTATCCGAAGACATTGATGCATTAGTGCAAAAGCGTGAAGCAGCCCGCAAAGCCAAAAACTGGAAAGAAGCCGATGCAATACGAGCTCAGCTGAAAGTAATGGGCATCGTGCTTGAAGATACAGCGCAGGGCGTACGGTGGCATAAAGAGAAAGTTTAGATTTTGCCGCCTAAATTCCATTCTTTTGTAGAATATTTTTCTTTATAGAGCTTGTTTGAAGTTTCCAATTCTGAAGGGGTTAATTCGCCTTCTTCGAGTTGGATTTTTAAAATTGCTTTAAAGCCCTGTGCTAATGCGTTGGCAACTGTTTCAGAGCTGGTTTTGTGACCTAGTTCATCTTGTATGCTGGTGATTTTGCGTTTGGCGATGTCTGCTGCTTGGGTGCAGCTGGCGTCTTTGAATTTCAGGAGCGTGAACATTTTGGGTAAATCTACATTTCTTAGCAAAGTGCCGTGTTGCAAAACTACGCCGCGGGTAATGGTTTGGCTGCTTCCAGAGATTTTTTTGCCGTTCACTGTTAAGTTGGGGCAATTCTTTGCGTCCCCGCTGCTAAAATCGGCGGTAACTCCCAGAAGGCGGAGTGCGTCGGTTATTGCATGGTAAATTTTGAAGTAGATTTCCGTTATGTCGGCGGTGCCCATGGTTGCTGTTTGGGCAACTACGCTGTAAGTGACTTCGCCTTCATAGTCATGGTAGACTGTTCCGCCGCCGCTGATGCGCCGAACCACATCAACTCCCTGCTGTTTGCAGGCGTCAAGGTAAATTTCGTTTTCTGGATTCTGGTTTTTTCCGATGCTGACTGTAGATGGTTGCCACCGATAAAACCGCAACGTATTCGGAACCTGACCAGCGATTCGTGCGCTTAGGATGGCTTCATCGATTGCCATGTTCATGAAAGCATTGTTAGTCTGTAAGGGAAGTAAACGCCAAGTATCCATAACAGTTCAATCCACTTTCTAAGGGACAATTATGCTTGGACTTAAAACTATTATGCCGTGAAGTCAGTAAATGAAAAAAATATAAGTTGCTTGGACCCACTGATATTGGGGAAAATATGAGTACTCGAGTCACACTTGAAATGATCTGCGAGGAAGTTAGGCGCGTCAACAAACGATTGAGTCTTATTGAAGACGCTATTGAAGAAGTTATTGTAAAAGGGCTTCCCGAAGTAACTGTCAGCAAAGAAAAAAAAGCGGAAATTAGGTGCTCAATTCAAGAGATGAAGAATGGCGATTGCGTAACACTTGAGGAAATCAAGAGTGCCTAAATACAAAGGTAATCGCTCATCGAAGAGTTCTCAAATTTCTAAGTGAACTTACAGATCAAGCACTCAAGAACACTTTCAAGGAACATATTGTAAAACTTGAAGATTACCTTTTAAGCCTTAGAGAAATGGACACTGAAAAAATCAAAGGAACAAAAAATACTTTCAGGTTGCGAATAAGCGGGAATAGGGTCATATTCTTCGTCGATAATGCCGAAGGAGTAGTTTACGTTACTCATATAGACGCCAGAAAAAGGGCTTACAATAAAGCAGGCTAAATTAATTGCCATTTAAGTTCTAATTCGAAGAGATAAAGCCTTAAAACCTGAACTTGTATCTCTAAGTTGGCAAAGAGGAATTACGTTGAAGGTTATCTCTGGTCCAGCTTCAAAACCGCTTGCTGAAGCGGTTTCAGCCCAAACAGGCTACCCGAATATCCCAGTTGTAGCAAAGATCTTTCCCGACGGCGAATCCTACGTCCGCTTAGAAGGCGACGTTAAAGGCGAAGACGTCGCTATCGTGCAAACTACTTGCCCGCCCATGCAGGATGGCAGGCTTTTCCAGTTGGCGTTTATGGCTGATTCCGCTAAGCGTGCGGGCGCTAAAAAAATAATCGCGGTCGTACCCTACTTAGCGTATGCCAGGCAGGACAAAATGTTCCTGTCGGGTGAAGGCATAAGCGTTGAAACCATCGCGCGCATGCTAAAAGCCGCCGGAATCGACCAGTTTCTAACCATTAACATCCATTCCGAACCCACGTTGGCGCAGTTTCCATTTCCAGCCAAAACCCTCACCGCCATCCCATTAATCGCAGATTACTTCGTTAAGAAAGGCTACAGAGGTGCGTTTGCGCTCTCACCCGACAAGGGCGCCATGTACATCGCAAAACAAGCCCAAGTAATCCTGGGTGGTGATGTTGGACACCTAAGCAAAACCCGCGATCGCTATACAGGACAAACCGTCCAAACTGCAGAAGGCTTGAACGTGAAGGATCAAACAGTCATAATTCTCGACGATATCATCAGCACCGGCGGGACAATTGTTGGCGCAGCCAAAATTCTTCGTGAACAGGGCGCTAAACACGTATTCTGCGGCTGTGTGCATGGCTTGCTCATAGGCGATGCCGAGAAGAGGATTTTGGATGCGGGTGTAGAGGAAATTGTTGGAACTGATAGTGTCCCGGGCAATGTAAGCAAGGTTTCGCTTGCACCGCTCATCAGTCAAGAGCTTAAGGCGCAACAGTAGTGCCTAAACTTTTCTTTCTATTATCAGGCGAGAACAAGACGCTGCCCGCCGCTGAAGTTAAGGCAATTTTGGAAGCTGAAGGCTACAGCTACTCCGATGTGTCAGAGTTTGATCAGATTTTGCGGTTAGTATCCGACCTTGATAGCGTGAAGACTGTGCAGGTGCGTTCGGCTTATACTCGGGTCTGCGCAAAAGAACTCTTCGTAGCCAAAGCATCCATGGAAGACATCGCTAAAGTTGCCGCCCAAACAGACTTCAATGCGGTACTCAAACCCGGCGAAAGTTTTGTTGTCCGCATTAATCGCATAAAAAACTACGCCGACAAAAACATAAACACCATGACTTTGGAAATTGAACTGGGCAAACAAATCCTCGACCAAACCGAAGGCACCAAAGTTAGCCTAAAAAACCCCGATAAAACCTTCATCGGCATAATAACAGACGATAAACTAATTTTAGGATTAAAACTAACCGATATAACAAGCAAAACCTTCAGTGAGCGCCGCCCCCGCAAAAAACCTTTTTTCCACCCTTCGGCGATGCCGTCGAAAATGGCGCGTTGTATGGTGAATCTGGTGCATGCAAAATCTGAATCGGTACTGCTTGATCCATTTTGTGGCACAGGTACCTCCCTTATCGAAGCCACTTACATCGGTTGCCGAGCAGTAGGCGTTGATGCTCAGAAACGGATGATTTTGGGCACAAGAAAAAACCTGCGATTCTTCAACATTGACGCGGAAGGGTTGGTTTTGGCCGATTCACGAAGTCCTCCGTTCTTTAAAGTTGACTGTATCGTAACTGATCCGCCCTACGGCCGCTCCTCAAGCACCCTAAAATCAACTACCAAGCAGTTGGTTGAAGAAGTTTTAGCCTCTTCGCTTGTGCTGCTGGGTGTAGGGCAACGAATTTGTGTAGCCCTTCCGATACAGGTGAATGGATTAGGCGAAGTGGACCACATGGCAAAAGACTTAGAAGGGTTTGTTAAGAAGCTCGGATATAAAACGATTGAATCACATTTGGTCTATATTCACAGTTCTTTGACACGTGAAATAATGGTTTACGAAAAAATCTAGTCCTTTATTGTTGGAAGGTTTGGCGTTTTATTATTCGATTTTTAATTGTTGAGAGATAACAAAATCTCCACCCAGTTGGATGATGAATCTTAAGACAACAAAACTTTTAAGGAGTTATCGAACATAGAAGTAAACGGAGTGGGGCAAAAATAACAAAAAAAATCTGTAGAAGAGTTAAACCTTCAGGATGGTATTAGTTAAGAGAAATCATTCAGATAGTCCAAGAGAGATAGAAGCAAAGTTTCTATCTCTCCCTCTGTTTTCCGCATTAATGATTTCCTGATTTGTAAGAGTCCACGGTTAATGGATAAAGTTAGATTTTTTTTGATAAAATCCTGTACTTCAGAACAGCTAACTACAGTCTCAATTACTCTATTGTGGACTTCTTTATCTGATAAATGGCTAAGCATCGGCAACAGCACGTCTCTTGTTTTAGCTGCCTGAAGGGCATAGATTAATGGCAATGGGGGGTATCCATTTTCAATTCTATTTCTCAACTCATTTTTATCAAGAATATCAGTAAATTCTTCCGCAATTATAGAAACGATTCCAAAGGTTCGACCAAATTGCCCAAGAAATTCTACATTTTTTGGGCTACCATTTCCTAAGATTGCACCTATTTTCATTGCTAACTCTGGAACAACAGCCTTATGCCTAATTACCAAAAAGTACCTATTTGGAGACAAATGGCCAGGGCGCTTCATCAGTTGAGTTTCGGATGCCTCTGCAGCGCAGATTTCTAAAATCGCTTCCATTAACAAATTCGTAATTAAGTCGCCTTTATCCTTCTCAATTCGGCCAGATTCCTTGCATAACTGTATTATGCCCTGAGATAGCAAGATGTCACCTGCCAATATTGCGGTATGTGCCCCAAATTTTCCCAGGACAGTCAGGTTAGCATCTTTTCGAAATGTTTTATCAATAACATCGTCATGCAAGTCAGCTCCGCCAGTTATCAAAACAATAGCCTCTGCAAAAGGCATTGTTTTTGCCGGATTGCCTCCGACAGCTTCACATGCAAGTGAAATTAAAGCAGGGAAAACTGGCAAAGTATTTTGAAGAGTAATTTTTGAGAAGTAGCGCAAAGCCTGAGAAACTTCAGTATTATCTTTGCAATTTTGAAGTATTTCTTCTCGCGCTTTTTCTAATGCTGGAGTGCCTCTTTTATTAAAAGTTCCGTACAGGGCATCTGTTAGCGCGGTATCTGACGTAGTTTGGTCCTCTTCTATTATTTCCTTATTTTTTTAACTTTTAGGGCATTAAGTCGGTAAGCTTATAATAAATTTTGCGCCCCTGCCAAAATCACTTTCGAAGCTTACGGTTCCGCCAAGAACTTCTGTTAAACGTTTTACCACGACTAAGCCGAAGCCCTGCCCTTTTGCCTTTGTTGTGAACATGGGCTTAAAGATATTTGGTTTAGCATCCTCAGGTATGCCAACGCCTGTATCTTGAACAAATATCAGTATGTTTTGCAATTCTTTGCGGGCATCAATGGATAGTTTTCCGCCGTCAGGCATAGCTTGGATTGCGTTAATGATTAAATTCGTTAGGATTCGCTTGAGCAAAACGTAATCACAATTGATTATGTTTGCATCTGCATCTATTTTGTAAGTAGTTTGGATATTCTTTGGTATGTTCGTTTTTATGAGAAGCTTAACGATTGTTTCAAGCTCTAGCGTTTTAATTATGGGCTTAATTGGTCTTGCGTAGTCCTGTAAGTCAGCAACAATTTTATCGATATAATCAATATTCTGCTCTATCGCTTCGAGACTCTCCTGCATACTTGTCTTAGTCTGGTCGTCAGGTAACGTAGCGACATCAAGCTTTGCTAGATAAAGGTCGCCGGTAATCGCTTGTAATGGGTTGCGTATATCATGACCGACCATGCCTGCAGTTGCACCGATGGTTGCTAATCGTTCTGCATCCCTCAGTGCTTTGGTGCGCTTCTCAATAATGCGTTCTAGATTTTTGGAGTATTCATCGAGTTTTGCTTCTGCTTTGATGCGCTCATTTATGTCTTGAAAACTTATTTCACGGTGTTTATGCAACTGCCAAGAGCTTGAGGCTGCTACAGTGAACGCAAGCAGCATACTGAAAAACATTGGAAAAAGGTCCATAAATTGCGCGTTTGTTCCCAGAAGGACTATTATGACTTCACTGACTATTGCAATTAATCCCAAAGTTGTTTGATACACAAACTTGTTGGGGATAGCTAAATAGAAAACGAAAACTATTAACATCACTATGATTGATTGCGCTACAAAATTGCTTGGTTCTGTTGTATTAACAATAAAATTTGACGTTACTAATATTAAAGCATAGGTAAACATTGCTTTTGTGTATGAGTCATATTTTTTTACTTTTCTTAGGTTGAGAATGTGAAAAAAGGTATAAATTAAAAGTCCAGTCCTCATTCCGGCAAGAGCATAGAATTCCCAAGTTAAATTGAAAATTAAGAAATCAGCAAAAATTAACAAGGTAATTGGGATAACGAGTAACAAAAGTCCAAGCCTAGCTCGACTTATGTCATTACTGAGATTGTACTGACCTATGTCGTTCTCGTGGCTACTTACTTCGAATTTCCAATTCAATATTTTACCCCCTTCTCTAAATTCCCTTGCTCATCAACATAGGAGTTGAAAAGATATTTATCGAATCGTAATAAAAGATTATGCATTGTTCACTTTTTATTTGCCGGATAGATGTTGAGCCAGGAATGACTAGTTTTCACAATGAATGGTGTTGACGTTCACGTCGTTGTCAGCGCAATGAATTTGTATCGCTTCCCCCAAAACATTAAACATATCCCGCCTAGGCACTGAGCTGGGCTATCGGCATGTGGAATCTCACTTTGCCTACGTTCACCAGTCTTTGACGAGGGAGATTGCGGTGTTTGAAAAGGTGACCAAATGAGTCTTCGTGTGGTGTTCTTAGGAACAAGCGGCAGCGTACCAACACTAAAACGTAGCTTGCCTTCTGTTGTAGTTCAGTGTCCAAGGGATCAGTGGATGTTTGACTGCGGCGAAAACGTTCAGCGCCAGATGATGGGGGCTAAGGTTAGTTTTCACCGTAAAATGAAGGTTTTTATTACTCACTTGCACGGAGACCATGTTCTCGGGTTGCCGGGGCTATTGCAGACGATGGCGTTGATGGATCGCAAAGAACCAGTACAAATCTATGGACCCGTCGGGCTAAAGATTTTTTGGTCTGCACCAAAGAAACTCTTAACTTCGGCTTAAACTACCCCGTAGAAATCAACCAAATTCTCAGCGAAGGCGTCGTATGCGACGAAGAAGAATACCAAGTAATAGCAACCAAATCTAACCATGCCGTAGAAAGTTATGCTTACGCATTTGTGGAGAAGCCGCGCCCCGGCAAGTTCTATCCCAAACAGGCTTTGGAGCTGGGGGTTGCGGCGGGCGAACTTTGGTCTAAGCTGCAGGGCGGCGAAGAAATTATGCTCTCAGATGGCAAAGTGGTTAAGCCAAGCGATGTGATGGGTCCGATGCGGGCTGGACGCAAAATCATCTACACGGGCGACACTAAGCCTTTCGAAACCTTTGCAAAATTTGCAGCGGGCGCAGATTTGGTTATTCATGACTGTACATTTGACGATTCCTTAGCTGAGAAAGCTGGGGTAGATGGGCATTCGACGCCAAGCCAAGCGGCTGCGCAAGCAAAAGCTGCAAACGCAAAACAATTGGTTCTCTCTCACATCAGCGCAAGGTACCCCAACGCTGGGCTGCTACTGGAACAAGCCAAAAAAATCTTCCCAAACACCTTGCTTGCCGAGGACTTTATGGAGCTGGAACTGCCCCTAAGCGAGTAGTTGCTTTAGTTTCTGGATGCTCTGGGGAACCTTATGCATCGATTCTACAACGACGGTTTTGTCGTAGCCGATTTTGCTTATTGTTTCTGCAAACCAGTTGTAGTCTATGTTGCCGTCTTCAACGCCGTTGTGTTGGTCATCGGAGCCGTCGTTGTTGCTGGCATGGATGTGCACGATTTTGTCAGCGAGCAGGTTGAAGAAAGGCTGGATTTGCCCTTCCAAGTTGGCGTGTCCAAGGTCCAAGGTTATGCCGATGGGCAAGTTAATTTCCTTGTACATCCGCATGAATTCCTCTGGCGTATTCATCAAAAACCAGTACTTCGCAGGCAGGTTTTCTAAGGCTATGTTTATGCCATATTCCTCCGCGATTGAGTAAAGCTTCTGGATGCTTTGACACATCGTTTTGAAATCAGCGCCGGGATAGAATTGCCCGATGCCTGTGCGTTGTCCCGGGTGGAACACCCACATTTTAGCGTCGATGGCGTTGGCGTTGGCTAATGATTGTGTCAAGCGCTTTAGTGAAGCATTCAGTAAGGGTTTAGCTGGCGAGGCAATGTTGACATCAGCGAAGGGTGCATGTAAGCTGTATGTGAGGTTGTAGCTTTTGGCGGCTTCTTTTAGGAGTGTGATGCGTTTTTTGTCAAGGTCATGGGTGCCGTCGTCCAAAATCTCAATGTATTTTGTATCCATGGTGCCCAAGCGTTTTACCATGCGGTTGAATGGCTCGCTCAGACAGTAGAGCATTGAAACGCCAACTTTTGCTTTAGACATAATCGTTCCTCTTGTGATTTGGAATGTTTCTGGTTAAAAGCCAAGTCATCCTAAATAACTTAATCCTAAAATTATGAGCGTCCTATTGGAAAGGATTTTACGTCCAATTTTTGTATTTTCTAGTTTCTGAATATAAAATAAATTCGGCATGTTCATTCATTTTACGTAAATTTGGCATACCTTGGTAGTTTGAATAGCCAAAAAATAATAACGTCTATCTACTATAATCGTGTGGAGATTTTGTTTTGACTTTGAACGCTGAAAGGGCACAGAAAATTCTCAGTCCAATTTCTTATGAACGGGGCTTTCATTTTTTCATGCTGGATGGTCATTATTCAGGTGAAACAGCCATGTCTCTTTGCGGTTTCCTGAAAGATTTGGGAAGCGTAGATGCACAATCAATCCGATTCCATTTTGATCGCGGCGATTTTCAAAAGTGGCTAAGAACCACAATCGGTGATGAAGAGCTTGCGCAAAGAATAGATAAAGTAGGCAGAACACTATCAAATGAACAACTAATTCGACAGCTATCGGAGATTGTGCAAAAAAGAATTTCTGAACTGCAGCTGATAGATACTTAACACTTTAGTTTTCAAATTCGATGGCCAAGTGAAAAGTCAACTTAAAAATCAAAAGGATGTAATATTGAAATTCCTTTCCAGTTGATATGTGGGAAAATTAAGGTTTTGTGTAGAGGTAAATCGTGTGTGAAGGATAGCCCAATGTTGGGTTTTCGCAGAAATTCTCTACTTTCGTGGGTCGCCAGCCGATTATTTCGTAGTCATGTGAGACGACACGTGCACCCTTTTTGAGGTCGCTTTCGAGTTTGGGTTTGATTTTTTCGTTGGCGCTCGTCGTTAAGTACAAATAGACGACGTCGGCTGATGTTAGGTTTACGTTGAACATGTCTGCGTTCATGATGGTTACGCGGTCATCAAGTCCATTCTCATGGATATTACCCATGGCTTTCTTCGCTAAATCCTCTCGTAGCTCGATGCCTACGCCTCGGGCGCCAAACGTCTTTGCCGCCATAATGACAGTTCTGCCGTCTCCTGAACCCATGTCAAAGAGGACTTCACCAGCCTTCAAATCCGCCAACTTAAGCATATATTCTACAACGGTTTGTGGACTTGGAACAAAAGGGGCGATAAACATTTTCAGTTCTTTCCTCTCAAAATATTAGCTATCATGCTGTTATGCCACGTAAGCGTCTTTTTTAGGTTGGGGTCTTTTCGCTTCTCCGCATTTCACACAGCTCTGTGCGCATAATTCAAGGTATTTTTCTTCATCACCTTTGCTTATGGCGTTTGTTGCTTTGGTGCACATTTCGCTGGGTTCATTGCAGCCTTCTTCTTTGCATAGTTTTGATATGTACTGGCAGATTTCTTGGACGTCTTTGGGCTCTAAAACTGCTCGGTTTGTGCGTACAAGTAGGCAGAGTTCACGCGCCATGACGCAGGTTTTAACGTATTTTATGCGTTCGAGAACTTCATTGCGTAGGTTCTTTCGGCTAATTTCCACTTTCTATTCTCCTTTGAGCATGACAAGCAGATAAGCCAACTTAAGCTCCTTTAAGCTTAAAAGGTTAATGTTATATCTAAGAAAATTAACGTTCCAAAGTTTTAAGCATGCTTCCTGACTGGTACCCTTCCAAATCAAACGTGACGTATTTGAAGCCAAGTTTTTTCAGTTCACAAGCCACCTTGTCCTGAACAACCACACTGCAAAACAGGTCTCTTTCGGCTTTTGCTACTTCGATGCGTGCCAAACCATTGTGGTCTCTAACACGAACTTGCTTAACGCCTGCCACAGCTTTTACTGCTTGCTCTGCCCTATGCACGCGGATCAGTTTCTTAGCAGTAATTTTCTCGTTAAACGGTATCCTTGATGCTAGACACGCCAACGCAGGTTTATCATGCACGCTAAGTCCCATTTGTTTGGCGACTTGGCGAATCTCATCTTTAGTAAACTTGTTAGCCAACCAGGGACTGTAAACGTCTTTGGCTTCTTGGACCGCTTTAAATCCCGGTCGGTGATCGTTCAAATCTGAAAAGTTAGTTCCTTCAAAAACTGCTTTAAATCCAAGGGCGCGTGTAAAATCAACAAGGTTTGTTAGTAGTTCTTTTTTGCAGTAGTAACATCGATTTTCGGGGTTGCTGCTGAAATCGGGGTTTTCAAGTTCGTTTGTTTCTATCACGAATATTTTTATGCCGATATCCTTCGCTATTTTTTTGGCGTCCTCCAATTCCTCGGGAGTATATGTGGGCGACTTGGCTATAACAGCCACCGCTTTCCCACCTAAAACCTCGAAGCTAACAGCGGCTAAAGTTGAACTGTCCACGCCCCCCGAAAAAGCAATTACCACGCCTTCTTTGCCCTTTTCCGCAATGAAATGCCTGAGCTTTTCCAGCTTTTGGGTTAAGTCTTCCATTTAAATTACCTATTTTTTTAGAACTTCGCGGGCTTTTGCGACTGCGTTTTCTGATAGTTCTCGGAGTGGTTTTTTGGTTTTTTCCGCCAGTTTCTTTAGGTCGTCATACTCGGGTTTTATTTGGATGATTTCGCCGTTTAGGTTTTTTGTGACTTTAACCCGAACCGTTTCCTTGTTACCCATTATCGACAAATCCACATTGTGCAACTCGCGGTCTACGATATGTCGCTTGCAGAAGTAAACCCGAACTCCTAATGTGCCTGTTTCTTCGATCAAAACCTGCGAAAGGTGCTGTACGTCTTTTTGTTCAGCGATAACCTTGACTATGTGCCCTGGCCTGTTCTTTTTGGTGTACATGGGAATGATGCTTACGTCTTTTGCACCCTCGCTAAGCAGCCTATCGAGCGTGTACCCTAAAACTTCGCCTGTGACATCATCGAGGTTGGTTTCTAAAACCGCAATTTCGTCTTTCACAAGTCCGTTATCTAAGGGGGTTCCCATCGTAACTCTCAAAACTGCAGGCATCTCGACAAAATCCTTGGTTCCAGTGCCGTAGCCAACCTTCAATGGAGCCATGGGCGGGTAAAACCGAGTCACTTCCTCAACCAAATTAACTAAAATGGAAATACCCGTCGGCGTTGTAAGTTCCCCTTCTATGGGACCACCCTGAAACGGAAAATTCTTGGATTGCAGAATAGCTAATGTCGCAGGTGCGGGACTTGAAACGATGCCGTGTGAAAACTTGAAGGTTCCTCCGCCAACTGCCACTGGTGTCGAATAGATCTTTGCGTCAAACAATCCTAAGTCATCAAGCGCAACCGACACGCCAAGTATTTCCGCTGCAGTATCAACCAAAGCTACCTCATGCAAATGTGCATCGTCAAATGAGGTTTTATGTAAATCAGCTTCTGTACCAACCAGTGTGCGGATACTTTTGGATGCAAATTGTTTAGCCTTCGTCGAAAGTGCAAGGTTTTCTGCAGCTTTTTCTACTATGTCGATTAGTTCGCTGCCGTGCCTTTTGCTTGCAGATTCTGAGGTTACATCGATTTGGGAGGCTTTGAATTCGCCCCGCATAACTTGGTTAATTCTGATTTGGATGTTTTTGTAGCCATACTCGGGATTTTCCAGCGACTTTATCGCGGAAACAACCTTGTCGACGTCTGCTCCAAGATCCAATAAAGCAGCAAGAATCATGTCTCCGGCAACGCCTGAAGCTTGACAATCGAATATCAATATTTTTTTGGAGTCAGTCATCATATCACAAAAATCTGGTCAATTGGAAACGGCATAATAGATATATTGCTTAAGGGTTTTTTTAAGTATCGTCCGCTCATGTACACGCTAAAAGAAGTTCTCGACAAAGTAGCAAAAAAAGAGCTCTCGCCATCCGAAGCTGAAATCCTCCTAAAGCTTTGTGCCGTCGACGAGGTAGGCTGTTTCGCTAAGCTTGACGGAAACAGAGAACTTCGCAAGGGTATTCCCGAGATTATTTTGGCAGAAGGCAAAACTGCAAGTGATGTCGTACAAATATCCAACAGCATGCTCGCTAAGAACGGACGCGTAATTGTTAGTCGATGTTCAAAGGAGCAGGTTCTGGCACTTCAGGACGCTTTTTCCAGTAATGTTAACTTGGAGATAAATGGCAAAGCCCGAATGGTAGTGGTAAAAAAGAAGGATTTCGCCATAAACAAGACTGGCGGAAAAGTTGCGATTTTAACGGCGGGAACCTCCGATATTCCTGTGGCTGAAGAAGCCAAGGTTATTGCTCAAGAGATGGGCTGCATGGTTTATTCCACCTACGATGTTGGCGTTGCTGGGATTCACAGGCTGCTTGAGCCTCTAAAAGAGGTCCTGTCAAATGATGTTGACGTAATTGTTGTTGTGGCTGGCAGGGAAGGAGCGTTGGCTTCTGTAGTTTCAGGATTAGTTGATGTTCCTGTGATTGCTGTTCCAACCTCTAACAGCTACGGTTTTGGCGAAAAGGGTTTGAGTGCGCTTATGGCTATGCTTCAGTCTTGCTCATTGGGACTGGCGGTTGTAAACATCGATTCAGGTGTTGCTGCTGGAGCAGTTGCAACTTTGATTGCTAATCGCGCAGCTAAATTTCGAAATCCTTAGTTTAAACCAAAAAAATTGGTTGCTTGTTGGCGGCTTTAGGTGACAACAAATCAATATATTCTATGTAAACTATGATTATTTTGCCGAATGAGGAACACGCTTCACGGTGACACGCAGTATTGGTCGCTAAGTAACTGCTAAAATGCATCTGAGATAACGTCAAGGAAGCAAATTAGGTAAGTGCTATTGACTAGGCGGTGTTTTCTGTGAGGTTTAGACTCATCCGGCTTTGTTTTTGTTTCAAACAATCTTCTCATGCGGAAGCTATAGATTGTTGTTGAATAGCTTTTTAGAAATCAAGTTTTTGTGGTCGATTTGGGAGTATATTGGGTAATTATTTGGGCTTAAATCTGTAAATTCTTTAAAAGGCTGATAAGGGCAATGGATTGTTGATGGGAAAGCAGTGTTTGCAGGGTTTTCTGTTTTCATTTTCTCCTTTACCTGCAAGCACTCCTCCCCATGTGCAAATTAAAAACCGCCTAATGCCGACTTTTAATCCATGTTTTTCCGCAAGCAATAAAAATGTCCAAAACAAACTTCTATTAGCGGTCTTTTTATGGCAAACCAAAGAACAATTGATGAAATTTTAGGCAATCTCCAACCAGCCCAGAAAGAAACAATCCAAAACCTACGTGTCCTCATCAAAAACACGGTACCAGAAACCCTGGAGTTGGTAAGAAACGAAAAAATCACCTATAAGTTATATGACAAAGACTTTGTTTGGATAAGTCATTATCAATCGCATGTTGACTTGGAGTTTTCGATGGGGGCCAGTCTTGATTCCAATTTGCTTAAAACTCGCGGAGTCGCCGAAAAAAACGATAACATTCGACACATTTCAGTGGGTAATTTTGACAAGTTAAAGCTTGAGTTGACTAAACTGCTTAAACAAGCCGCAGAAATAGGACTTGATCACTGCCCAACTACAAAATAAACAGCGCCGGAATCAGCATTTAGCTACATTTTCTTTAATTCTAAACTTAACTATTCGCTTCACTAAATCGAACGGAATAGGCTCATCCAATGGAAACCTGATCGTGCCTTTAGACAACTCAAACCCAGACAGCTCCGCTTTGAACGCTTCGATGGCTGATATTTTGGGAAAGAATCCGATATGATTTTTGAAGGCTGCAAACCACACCAAAATACCGTTCTGCTTGAACGCAGGCATCTTATAGCTGATGGTTTCTTCCGCGTCCGGCGCCGCTTCCTTAACAGCTTGCCTAAACTTCTCCAAAATCATTTGCACATCTTTCGGAAAAGTTGCGATGTACTCATCTATTGTTTTGATGGGTTCCATGGGTTTTGACATCCGGCTTTACCTATAGTTGAATATTGCAGGGGTTCCTATTTCTTTTCCTGCGATCTGATTCGATGTTGTCTCCTGAGATAGAAAATTAAGCCTAAACAATTCTTGGTCATTTGTAGAGCAAACAAACAACGCGAATATACATAAATAATAAAATCTGTTCTTCAGCCAAGACACATCTTTTAGCTAAAGCTGTAAAAGTCCCTGTATAGGTGCATATCAGTTGTATTCGTCACCATACTAGAAGGGTAAGAGTGCGTCTGCAATATTATTTGGTATATGTTGAAAAGTGGGGCTTGGATGATTAAAAAAGACCTTTTAGTTTTTTCCGCATTAGTATTGGTTGGTTTTTTGGATTGGTTGACAACCGTTGTTGGTGTAGCCTTCTTTGGAGCAAGTGAGAGTAATCCTTTGATGTTTGGTCTGGTTAGTTCAAACATGGTACTCTTTAGTGTGGTTAAATTGGTTGCGGTTGTGGTTGCGGGTTTAGGTTTCTATAAGGCAATTGGACTAAATGCAGGTTTGAATTTGAGTTTTACTAAGAGATTTTTAGACATTGGTTGTTCTTTGACTTTTTTATCTCTTGCCGCGGTTGTTATTAATAATTTGAGTGTTGTGTTGAAGTTTTAACAAGCACTTCTCCTTAGTATTCAAAATACTAATCTAATCTCTTAGCGTGCGTTCTTCACATTTTTGTTTGCTGGTTTGTTATGCAAAAACAGTGTCCTTTGGTGCGAGGAGTGTGCCCTAAAGGAAGGGATACTCGCTACCTGAGGTGTTTTTGCTGAGAGTTGTCCTATTCACGGTAATGCCTATTTGCTTATGTCTCAATGCATTCCCTATATGCTTCATGGAAAGAAAAGGCTAACCAATAGTAAATGGGAACAAAGAGACTGTTTTAGTTTCAGAAAGATTTTGTTCTTTTGATTCCCTTTCCCACTTTATTAGCCACAAACCAATACCAAATGCTAAAATACCAAACGAGATTAACAAAATGAAGTTAACCTGATGATTATAAAAATAATTTAGATTGTAGATTAACTCTTCAACGATAAAGATGGATGCAAGTACAAATGCAAGTGCCAATAGAATCAAACCTAACAATCTCAAAAGTCTCATGCTACCACCGTTCTTATTCAAATTGCAATCAACTTAAGACTATTATTTCAGCAATTTATTTTTTCGGTTTTTGTGCCTTTGCGTTCCAAAAGCTGCTTTCTGATTACTCTTGTGCAGGCATAGGGTAATTTATTTTTGCTTCTTTGTATTAAAAAGAAGGTTCTTTGTTGTTGAGTTGAGACCGATTATTTTATAATCTATCGTGTGTTCTCGCTTTTTCCTTTGCCTTCTAAATGAATGAGCAGTTTCTCTACTTTTAGAAGAGTATTTATGTCTAAGTTGTTGTTTTGGTTGTTGGCGTGGGCGAGTAGCTCAGTACGGATAAGTCACTACGTTTCCCCTGATTTGTAATGGTTGAGGGATGATTTTGTAGTAGCTACGTAGAGAGCACCAGCCTCCTAAGTTGGGGGTCGAGGGTTCAAATCCCTTCCCGCCCGCCACGGTCTTATTTCTGCAAATAAAGCTATTCCTATGAGAAATACTGCTTTCTGACTCTTTCTAATGGTTGCATTTCAATATAGCGTTTGAATCTCGCGCGCGCCTAAAGTTAACAACGCGCAAACAGTGAAGGCGGCCATAATGACAGACAACGGCGCTATTAATGTGATCGATAAATTTTTGATGCCACCAATAAAAATGGCGCATTAAAGCTGCCGAACTATGTTTTAATTTACCTTTTTAAAAGAACAAGCTTTTTTTGTTTACCGCCTTTTTAACTGCGATTTTAGTAGAGCCGTCGTAACCTAAAACAATAAGAGTTAAGGAGTTTTTATTTACTTAATTCAATGATAAGGCTTTAGAGGTGCCGTTTTTTGGGGTTGGCTGGCAAAGTTTGTGTGGTTACAGGGGGCAACTCGGGGATAGGTAAAGAGACAGCTTTTGCATTGGCAGAGATGGGTGCAACCGTGGTGATGGTTGTCCGAAACCAGGAGAAGGGCCAAAAAGCACTAGTGGAAATAGTGACTAAGACTGGCAACCGCTCTGTTAGTTTAATGATTTGCGATATGTCATCGATGGTTCGATACAGAGGCTTTGCCTCAGAATTAAAGCTAAGATATGACCAATTGATGTGCTAATTAATAACGCTGGGGCAGAATTTGTAAAAAGGCAAGTTACAGCTGAAGGATTTGAGCAGACATTTGCAGTTGATTATCTGGCACCTTTTCTTTTAACCATGAACTTCTGGATTGTTAAAAGCAGGTGCGCCTTCACGAATTATCAATGTTAGTTCGGGATTGGCTAAAAATGGCAAGATCGACTTCGATGATTTACAAAACGAGAAGAATTACAAGGGAATGCAGGCATACTCAAATGTTAAACTTATGCTTATGATGTTCACTTATGAGCTATCTCGGCGGTTAGCGGGAACTGGAATTACGGTAAATGTCTTAATGCCGGGTTTTGTGGCGACTAATTTGGGAAAAAATAGCGGCAGTCTACGTTCAGCTATCATGTTTGCAATGGTTCGACCTATGCAAATCAGCGCGAAGAAAGGCGCGGAAACATCAGTCTACTTAGCCTCTGACGATGAAGTTAAGGAAGTATCTGGAAAGTGCTTCGCTAAAAAGAAAGAGGTCACAACGTGCCCAGCATCGTATGATGTTAGTGTCCAAGAGCGATTGTGGATTGAAACGGTCAAGTTGTTGAATTTGGAATAGCCGAAACAGAATTAGTCTGCTGGAAACACAGCAAGTGCCGAATCAATTTATGGAAAACTGAAGTTTTATCGCCGGCAACTTGAACTTTTAAGCTTTCGATTATTTTATATACAGTTAGCTTCTAAATATGCTATGGTGCGTTCTTTTGGAAAAAAATAATTCTGTTTTTCTAAAATACGCAAACATAATACTTTTCATTCTAACTGTCATAATCAACAGTATCGCAGGTAGCACAATTCTTATTGGCGGTCGAAACACCGCAACTGTATCAAACAATAATCCAACCCTTATAACTCCTGCAGGTTACGTTTTCTCGATTTGGGGTGTCATCTATATCCTGCTGGGTGTCTTTGTGGTTTATCAGGCATTGCAGAGAGAACGCGGCGGCGATTATCACAGAAAAATAGGCTGGCTATTTGTACTCAGCAGTCTGATAAATATCGCTTGGATTTTTGTTTGGCAGTTTGAAAGCTTAATTCTGTCAGTTATCCTCATCTTTGCGCTATTGCTAACGTTAATCGCTATTTATTTGCGCCTAAACATTGGCAGGACAAAGGTTAAGACAAGTGAGCGACTTGCGGTTCATCTTCCATTCAGTGTTTATTTGGGCTGGATAACGATTGCTTCAATAGCCGATGTCGCTGTCACTTTGACTGCTTACAATTGGAACGGTTTTGGAATTAGTGCTGAAACGTGGGCTATAGTAGTGGTCGCAGTTGCACTAGTCATAACCATGCTTATGTTAGGTATTCGTAAAGATGTCGCTTATGCCCTGGTGGTTATTTGGGCCTTAATCGGCATCGGTGTAAACCAAAGCAACAATCAAACGGTTGTATTGCTAATTGAGATAAGCAGTGTTATTGTAGCTGTCACTATACTAGCAGTGGTTGCTGTCACATTGTTAAAAAGAAAATGAGCTATTAGACAAGGGAGAAGAGATTTGATAAAGGATAGAAGAATCCTGGCTCTTGAAATAGTTGGAACACTCTTCATTATTTTTTTAGGAACCGCTTTGCATTTTACGTTTGCTTCCTCAGGCCAGAATCCTATTGTTGGTTCGTTTTCTGCCGTCAATGAATCGGTATGGGAACACTTGAAACTGCCCTTTTGGCCTTCATTATTATGGCTATTAATTATAATGTTTCCGCTAAGGAAAATAGTTAGCAACTTTTTCTCCGCCAAAGCCGTCGGGATAATTTTAATGATTGTAATAATACCTGTGGTTTTCTATTCTTACACTTTTTTTACTGAAGAGATACTTGCAGTTGATATCGCTACTTTCATGATTGCAGTTATTGCAGGCCAGAGTATAAGTTACATTCTATACCGGCAAGATAAGCCATCCAAGTTGACTGAAGCAATTGCTATTGCAGTAATTGTCTTGTTAGCGATAGTATTCATAGTTTTCACATTCTACCCTCCGCATCTATCAATTTTTAAAGATTCAAATACCGGACAATTTGGCATTTAGAAACGACATTAAAGGGTCAAAAGGGGTCTTTGGGGTGAAACCTGAGGCCCGTGTCCAAATCCTACGCTGGTCAGAATCAGGCTAGGGTTTATTTGACGCAAGCTTTCGTTAGTTAAACGTCTCGAACATTTCAACGACTGAAACCTCTGACACTTGTAACATAACAGGAGGAATCACTTCTGAAAAGAAAATAAAGTGTTATACGATTAGATGTTATATTTGTAACTAACAGCTATAAAAAAAATGAAAAAGTCGGCAGACTTTATTAATACTATTTTTCCTCTGCTAATGTGAGTGCTTGCCGGGGGCTGTAACCCTTTTTCTTCATAGACATATCAATTAATTCCACTTTCGATGGGTCAACTCGTATTATCCGGAGTGATTCGGGAAACTCTTGCAAGTTAAATTCTTTGGCGGTTTTTTCCCATTGGTAAGCTTCTAAACTTTTATTGAATTCTTCACTATTTCTTGGGATTATTGTTGCTTTTCCAGTTATTTGTGCTCCTTTGGCGCTGTCCCATCTTGTATAGGGCAGGTAAATGCCTATGCTAACATTTTGGTTGTTGGCTAAATTTTTGAGTTTTGTGCCTGGCTCGCCTACGAAATATAATGTTATTCCTTTGGAACGATATTCAATCGGTGTTGCACGCGGTACATCATCATTACAAGTTGCCAGAACGCACATGTTATTTTCCGAAAGAAACTGGACGATATAATTTTCTAACTTTCGATGAGGCATTGTCTTAGTTGGTTGGTTTCTGATGGACATAGAAATACGTATCCTCCAAAAGACAGATAGTTTTTTGAGTGTAAATCTATATCTACTGCGACTTTAATTTGTGCTCGCAATCTGAACATTTTGGGTCTCGCAGAGACTTCTGAAAAACAAATAAACAGAAATTATGGTGACAACTAAAGTCTCAATAATCTATGTACATCTGCTTTATCTCCACCTTTTAACTGTCTTGAGGTTGCAAAGCAAGTCCCTTTTGGGTCACTGGCAGGGTAAACTCCTATCTACCCATCAATGAACCATCCACGTCCTGTCAGTGACCAATTAGATTCACATGCCATAATCAATAGTCTGGAATCGATAAAATGTTAAGACAATACATTCTAAACAAGGAATAGAATCGCCAACATACTCCCACACTCACACCCACACTACTCAACATAGAATCCATGTTAACTGTGTGCACAAATCCAACTTCCCACACACAAACCACAAATAAAAAACAACCCAAACAAAAAAACCAACCAATTCCAAAGCCACAAATGTTGTGTGCAACTTTAAAGCGCCACACCCACACAAAAAGAACAAAAAAGAATTATGCGGGTGCTATATTCTCCACAAGAATAATCGTCATAATAGGTTATTCAAATTAATAGTGAGGTATGTGGAGAGCTGAAAAAAAGTAAGCTAACACAAAACTCTTAAGGATAGAATTTCTAACCTACCGAGGGGTATGACGGTTGAAGAGAATCTCGGTATTTTTTCTTACTTTTATTATGATAGCAGTCTTATGTCAACTAAACTTGCATTCATTTGGTTCAGCAACCATTTCGCCAATTGTTTTAACAACGTCTTGTCCAGAAAACGTAACTGTTTACTTTTTGGATGTGGGTCAAGGTGATTCAATTCTGGTAAAAACGCCTTCTAAGAACATATTGATTGACGGCGGAACAACTAGTGCAGGCACCACAGTGCTAAATGACTTGAATGCTTACCATGTAACAAAAATTGATTTGATGGTTGCTACTCATCCTCATGAAGACCATATAGGTGGCTTAATCGCTGTTCTGCAGTCAACGATACCTACTCAAGACATCATCTATAATGGCTTTAACTCCACAACTCAAACCTATAGTACCTGGAAAACTTTAGCTTTGGCACATAATTTAACCCAAGCCAGCAGAAGCCAAGTTTATTCAATGTCCCCAACAATCAACTTCACTGTTTTAAATCCAACCAATCCTCTTCAATTTAGTGACGTAAACGCCGAGAGCATTGCTATGAAGCTTCAAGTTGGCAACACAAGTGTTCTTTTGACTGGAGATGCACAATTTGATACTGAACAAAGTATGCTCTCTTCTGGCTATAATTTTCAAAGTGAGGTGTTAAAAGTTGGGCATCATGGAAGCAGCACAAGTACCTCTCAAGCTTTTCTAAGTAGTGTTATCCCAACTTACGCTGTTATCAGTGCCGGACTCAATAATCAATATGGGCATCCTACCCAACAAACACTTGACATACTAGCAAACAACAACATAATCACTTATGGCACTTACAGTTATGGAACAATAGTCTTTTCCTTAAACTCTGCAACTCAAACCACGACTCCTACGCCAACTACAAGCCCAACCCCCACTCCATCATCTAACGAACCTAACCCAACGCTTTCACAAACACCTACTCCTACCCCCACAAACACACCAGCTACAAGTTCGCCAACTCAAAACCCAACAGCCAATACAACTTCTCATCCTTCACCTACACCAACGATCCCAGAATTCCCCTCAATAATGATCATAGTAGCTCTGATAATAGCAGGCTCCATCAGCGTACTAATTCTAAACAAGAAATTCAGGACTTTTTAAAGAATTAAGATTGGAGTTGATGGGGGATTATCGGGGAAATCCCCTCTCCTTGTGAGAAGTTCTCCTTTCTCCTCAAACAAGAAGTTGGTTGCAAGTCTTAAAAGGGATATTCCCAGAGTTGAACTATATCAAAAAGAAGTCAACTCTAATATCTATCCACGATTTCAAAAGAATGATTCTTACAATTATCTTAATTTGATTACTCTAACCCGTACATTGAGTTAATTTACACTTATAGTGCAAGCAACTTAGAAAAGTGGAATCGGGAATCAGGTATATTAGACCAAAAAATTGGGAAGAAGGGAAGAGCATATTTGAACTCTTTTTTGATAGCAGAGTATTCAATGCTATTCATTGGAGTTCTTTTTTAATTGATTTTTTAGGAAGATACTCTTTCCTTCCAAGATATACTTGGCTTGAACCAAATTTAAGACTTGTGTGTTGTAAGGGTGATAACACAAATATTTGGGTCGAGGCTTCAAATAGTCTTATCTGTCACTAAAATCTACCAGCTGTACCTAACTGATGCATCACATATGGGGCAATGTGGATGACCAAAAGAATCAAACTTTATCTTGGTTCCCCTTTTAAGTTCATGAAGTGGATTGCCTAAGCAGTGAGCATCATTTTCTAATTTATACTCATGTTCCATTTTAGTACCTTTGACTTTAGCTATTCAGCGTTCGCTAGTATTGAATAAATTTGTTTAAGTAATTTGCGCAATAAATTTTGGGGCATTGATTGGTTAAATTGTTGAGAAGAGTGAGAATGCAGTGATTTTTATGCCTTTGAGCTCCCGTTTATGGCTAGTTGTTGCGGGCTTTAGCGCTTTCTTTTTTATTTTCACTGAAAATGCGATTTTTCCACCTATTATGCCCAGTATAAAGCCTATTATGAATCCTCCTCCAGCCTTAATATCGATTGTACTTAATGGAATGTGGCAATTTTAAGAGATAAAAAACTGTTTACTTTTCACGGATATTCTTCAATTTTACCCTCAACCCATTAGCGACAGGAAACACAGCAACTTTTACGATAATTGTTCCATCATCCACCAGCCGAGGAACCTACACAGTCACGGTAACTGGAACTGAGACTTCAGGGTTAACGCATCAAACAACGATAACGTTTGCTGTCACCAGATAAACATTAAACAATTTATTTTTTATTTATTTTTCTAGGAAATTAAAATTTTTCCTTACATCAGTAACACATTAAAATGTTTTAGCATTTAATAAATTAATTTTGTTTAGCAGTGCTTCTTAAAGGTTAATAAGCGAATGGTAATAAGCGCTGGGATGGACGAGAGATCAAATGGAAAAAACGAAAGGCTACAGCTTATTTTCGAAATTCAGGGTTAAAAGTAAATCGCTCAAAATTATTATTCCTATATTATTAGTCACATTACTTTCTATGTCAATGATAACACCGCTCTATGCCCAGCTTACTCCTGCTAGGGATTTAACTGGAACATGGAGAAGCGGAGTATCCGGTGTGTATTATGACATGGATCCTTCAGACGGTAGCACTCGGATGAATGATATAACCGCAACGTACAAGATGGATATCACTCAGACAGGTAGTCAAATTCAAATAGTGTTCTATACTTATCCAACAAGCTACAAAACCGACACAGCCTACTGGAACGAGTACGGCATGGCCGGTGTTCCTCCTGTGAGCGGAGGAGATATCTTGTTTAAGGGAACTGTTTCAGGGGCGAGCTTTACCGCCGACGAGTACCCAGCAAGCTCATTGACACAGGAACATTTAGTCGGCACATTTACCACCGATATCATAACAGCAACCCTTAGCGGGCTTCTTTATACGAGCGACACCAATGGAATAATCGTAATACGTTCAGGATCATCCGCAACCGTACCGCCAATCGCAACCGTAGCCCCCACCGCAACCCCAGCCCCTACACCCGCCCTGCCCACATCAACTAATTTAGCCAGTATTTCACAAATTCAAGGTTCAGCATCGTTTGCCGACTCAGGGTCACAAGTCACAACTCAAAGCTCCATCGAAACCGGAGCTGAAATCAAAACTGGCGCCGATACAATTGTCGCATTCAACTATCCCGACATTGGAGGAACCGTATATTTGGGTGCAAACTCCGATGCTGCATGGGTTTATCCAGAAAAACAAACAGATCCAATGACTGGAACCATAACATATACAATAGTTCCTTCACCGACGACAGGTTCTATACCGTTTGAAACTGGGGTGGAAGCTGAAGAGTTCGGTCAAGTCGCCATAACGTTACCGATAGAAATCGGAGTTGGTATGTTATTGCTGGGTGAGACCCTTCCAATGGCTTTGACTGGTGCCGCAGTTGTCGAAGGAACAATGCTCCTTGGAACAGGCATCGCATATATCCATGAGCAGTTGTCTCCGCAAGAAGGGACCCTTGATGTAAGACCTATTCAAGTGCCTCAAGGACTGGTGATGGGCTGCGGAACCGATTATGTAGTGACAGTTTCCAATGACTCGACAACTATCCAAGTTATAGCTGGCTCAGTCATATTCGTCGACCAATATACAAACAACACAATTACTGTTGGCGAAAACCAGATGTTGACACTTCCCACAGGATACCCATCTGGATTTAGCCAACAAGACCTGCAAGGCAAAGTCTCTGCCCTTGACGCTTCATCGATAAACCAGTGGTGGATATTTACCCCTATTGCTACACCAATGACACCCACAGTTACTCCTACAGCTCCGACTGTTACAACTGCACCAACAAACGCATTAACCAATGGATCAAGCTTCCTTTCTAACCCCATGATTTTAGCGTTTATTCTTGTAATAGTCATTGTTGTAGTCTTTGTTCTCCTCGCAGTAACCAAACAAAAACGTTCAAGTCAGCCCCGCATATCGAATCGGAAGTCTCGCAACCAAAAAATCACCCCGCCAACCAAGGAAACAGCAGTCCCAATGCAGCCTGTAGCCACACAACCGAACGATGTTTTCTGCCCCAACTGTGGAAACCAACTTCTTGACACCAAAGGATCCTGCCCCTTCTGTCACTCAGACCTTAGCAAATGGTACTCAAACAACAAAAAATAGCCCTTCTCAAAACGGTTTTAATTCTTTATTTTTTTTATGTTATGTTTGAAAAAAATAAATCCAGAATGCCATTACTGTTAAGGCAATCTTATGTGCATGGCAAAAATGGTCGTCTGCTGCCCAAATACAAAACACTTCAGCAAGTTACAACACCTAACAGCAATCATCCATTTTGGTCCACTGAGAAACCATCGAAGACCGAAGAAAAAATGAGTTCTCTGGAACAGTTAATGCAATGCAAAACTCAGACCACAACGAAAAATTCAACGTTTACTGGTTGAACAAATAAAATTACTGGGCCATTTCTCCTGCTCTAATTAGATAAGTGTGCGCTCTGAGTTTCAATCGCTACATTATTGATTGTACTCTGCCAACTTTACCGTCGGTTAGACGCACTTTGATTCCATGAGGATGCGTTGGACTATTGGTGAGAATTTCTTTCACGATTCCCTCGGTTAATGTGCCACTTTGCTGATGCTGCTTTAACACAATTTTTACTCGGATTCCAGCTTTGATTTGCCTTCGCTGCTGATTAGGTTGCATTTCTATTCTTATGACGATCGTACCTTATAGTGGATTCCCTAATTCCTCAGACAAATGTGATCCTTAAAACCCATTAAACGGTTTGGTTCCAGAAGTAGATATGTTGATATCCTTTTCCAGCGAGTGGGAACTGAGCATCGTCATAGACGATGTCTAAGTTTGTGCCGTACTGGGCCAGAAGCTTTTCTTTTATGTTCCAGATTTGCACTGAAGTGCTATCGGGACGCCAGAGCCCCCATATGGAGTCGTTTGGGTTTCTCATGCCCCAACCATAATCATGTGGCAAAACCAAAACCGCATCGGGCTCGTCGTTTACTCTGAGGGTTTGTATATCGTTCCAGAATTTCGCCAAAGCTGCAAAATGCTCATCGGTTAAGATTCCATAGGGGTTGTCGTTGATTTGTGGATAATCGAAGATTACGGCGTATTTTGCGCCTGACATGTAAGCCATCATGAGTTGGTTGTACATTTCAGTGCCATTTACCAGGTATGGGGGTTGGTCGTATGTCCATGTTATTATGGTTCCCCAAGTCTTGTTCTGCATTCTTGCTGCGCCCCTAGCTAAATCAATGGTTTGGGTGATACTTTGGTTGGAGCCAAACTCGGCGAAGATGGTGTCGTAGCCGCCTAAATAGTCAAACCAATAGAGGGCATAATCCGATGTAAACGAGTGGATTTGACGAGTTTCTAATTCGTTGAGTCCCAAGCCCGATTCGATGGCTGTTAGAAAATGGTAGGTTGCTTGATTGTTGTCTATGGGGAGTGAATCATTGAGGAAAAGGTCAATTCCCGGCACATGTTGAAGGTAGATTGAGGTATCGCGGATTTTTATTTGGTTAAAATAGCCTGTCCAGTTAACGTCCAATGTTTGTCCGCCGGGTTCATCGTTGAGGTATATTCCCAAAAAATGGCTACCCCAAGTCTGTTTAGCGTAATCCAGCCAGGGAATCTGCCATGGGTAGGCGGGGTTAAAGTAGCCAAAATAAACAATCACATCCAAACGTGAAGCAACAGCATAACCCACAATTTCATTCAACGATGTTTCGTTCGTGCTGACTGGGCCCGACTGCACCACGAACAGGTTAGTGAAATTTTTAACTCTGTCGACTAGTACTTTTGCTTGTGCGGTTGTGTTGCCGCCGAAAGAAACGCCAACATGAAAGCCAGATGTCTTGGGTTGCTGCTCTTTGTCGTTCTGGGTAAGATAGGGCAAAAGCAGTTCAGCAGAGGCAAAAACTAAGATTATTACGATTATGACAACCAGAATGACAACTGTTAACCGCCTCAATAAGAAGTCTCCTAAATTGAAAAACCGTTCACTAATAGCCCAATGTGATTTCCAGTAAAAATAGGTTGCCACCTTGAAGATTAGATTTTGTACCTTTAACTTGGTTACATTTTTTTGTGTTTCACTGCAAAATAAGCGAGAACTGCTAAAGGAATGACAAGGGCATAAGAAACTAATGTTCCAAGCCAAACCCCCAGACTCGGATATAAAAACCGCACAGCAACACAGAATGGTGTTATCGTTAGAATACCCGAAAACACAAGCGGTTTGGTGATAGCGCGTGAAAATTCTAATCCTTTGCTTCGATTCAGAATTATCAATGTGGATGTGAAGACCGCTGGAAACGCAGCGGCTATTCCACCGAGCACTGGACCAGCAATTTGACTCAGAAACACCGACAGAGCAACCAGTGAACCAGCGCCGATTCCTCGTAGAGCAATCTCTTGAATTGTGTAGATTTTTTTCTCAGCTTTCAAATTTTCCAGTTTCAGTTTCTTGACGAACGCATAATAGGTTAAAGCAGAAATTACCGCTCCGCAGAATAGTGCAATCGAAAAATCATTAAAGCCCAAAGCAACGATTAAACCTGAAATAATAAACCATATCAATAGCGAGATTGATATGCCTTTTATGAATCCTTTCTGACTGAAGAAGGCGAAGAGGAATAAGAATGCGCTTGTTATGGCGAAGGCTAATGGGAAAACTGTGGTTGCTTGGACTGCGGTTGCTGAAGACTGGTTTATGCCGATGAAGAAAAACGAGAATGCTGATGTTGAGGGGAGCCCTCCGAGGATTCCGCCGACGACGCTGCCCTTCTTTTCGGCAATGACAGTGATTGCAATTACCCATAAGCTACCAACTGCAAAAGCTAAAAAAAGATGAATCAGTATCGAAGTGTCTATCATGTGTGTAACGCCGGTTTCTTGGTTAATTAATTTTTAGAATATGGTTTGTTTTAGGTTTGATCTATGTTTCGAAGGGAATGTTTGAATCCTTAATACTGGTTCAAAGCAGAAACCTGCAGTGGTTGTTTGTAAAGCCGTTTCTGTGTTCAAAACTAAGTTAGTCGATGGGTTTTTTCCATCCGCCGTTGCTAAAGCGTGCAATGCACCCGAACGGCAATGCTAACAGAATTATATCAATAATGGCAATGCTCGTGAAGGTCATGTTTAGGACGGTTTGCAGAACAAGGTTAACTGTGGAGAATGTCAGAAATAGAAAGATGCCGTTTAACCATATACCAACCTGCCACCCTTGAGTTTTGTACAATGTGTTGATGATGAATATGTTCAAGACGCCTAACAAAATCGGCTGCACAAAATATGTTATAACGATTAAAAAGGAAAAACCGATCGGCGGCATATACATAGTCAAAGAAAGCCGGGAACTATCCAGTTGAGATTGAATGATGACTAACATTATTGTTAAAATCAAGCCTTGAATGAAGAGTTTCTCTACTAAACGTAGATGACGCAGATGATTGAAGATTCTATTTTCAGTTAGCGTTTTTTGCAATCCACTCACCTACTGCTTGTTCTGCTGGTCTGTCGCGGATTCCATAGTTGTCCAGTTGGCTGTTCCAGTAAACCAGCCAGCAGCCTTTAAGCCCCATGCTCTTGAAGAGGTTAAGTCCCTTTATGAGGAAGTCACTTTGAATTTGACTGTTGCTAGTTGACATGCCAAATTCTGTTATGATTACGTCTTTGCCTGTTATTTGATGTAGGTATTGGATAAAGTGGGGCGATAACACAAGGAATGAATCCATGAATACGTCTAAACCTACGAAGTCAAGTTTTTTGCTAAGGTCCATTGGCACGTTGCTTCTCAGAATGTAGCCGATTCCAAAGTTTGTGTAATATTGGGCTGAGAGATGGTGCGCTTGGACTGTTGAATAAAGCCTGTCAAAGTTGCTGGTTATTTCATCATCTGTGAAAACAGATCCAACAGACCAAGTTGAAGACAACTCGGGTTCATTCATGACTTGCACATATTTGGGATGGCTTCCCCAACGGTTAAGGTAATAATCAACTTTGTCAGTTGATTCTAAATTCTGAATTACCAATGCCACAGCTAAACCATAATTGTCGGTTGCCGCGAAGAATGCATCTGTTTTTTGGTTTTGTAAGTCATCATAAATCAGTGGGTTGCACTCCAGAGTTATTCGGATAGCCTTAAAGCCTAAATCGTGAATACGTGTGACTTCCCCGAAAATCTGGCTTAAGTTGTCCTGTTCGTAAACATAGTGAATTCCTACCTGAAATGAAGAATTCGCATCCCTCTGCGCTGAAGCATAATATTGGTATGGAAAAAAAATTTGGACCAAAATGAACAATATGCAAAATGTGATAATGATGAGGTTTTTTATCAGACTCTTATTCGTAAACCAAACGAAGCCATGAACGAGGTTTCCTAAGAGCTTACTCATGCTTAGCAATAAAGGGCTTGATTTCTTTTTAAGTCTTAATCAATTAACCTAAAAAAATAAAAATAAAAAACAAAGTGAAACTTTGTTTTAATAGAAGCTTTGGATTGGCGAATCGTTGTTGCGTTCGCTGGTTGCTGGTTTGATTTCTTCGATTTTGGTCTTTGTGAGGGATTTGATTTGATTAAAGTTTGACATTTCGCCGTAGCTCACTAATGTGATTGCTGTGCCGTCTTCGCCTTTGCGTGCTGTTCTGCCTATACGGTGGAAGTATACTGGTGCGTCGTTTGGTACGTCGTAGTTGATTATATGAGTGATACCTTCGATGTCTAAGCCTCTTGCCGCAACGTCAGTTGCTACAAGCAGGTTTGTACGTCCGCAGCGGAATTCGCTGATTGCGCGATCTCGCTGTGCTTGGGTGAAGCCTGCGTGGAGTGCTTGTACTCGGCAGCCTTTGCGGTAGAGTTGATCTGAGAGGCGACTGGTTTCTCTGCGTGTTCGACAGAAAATGATTGCTTTGTCTACGCGGTCGTCGTGTAGGATGTCGCAGAGTGCTCCGAATTTGCCGTTTTGGTTAACGATTGTGTAGAACTGTTTCATCTGGGTTAATGCTATTTCGTCTTTGCTTACAAAGATTTTCTCCGGGTTCTTCATGTATTTGTTGCATACACGCATGACTGATTGTTCCATTGTTGCACTGAAAAGACTCGTTTGTCTGTCGCGGGGTGTTTTTGAGAGAATGAATTCAACGTCTTCTGTGAAGCCCATGTCGAGCATGCGGTCAGCCTCATCAAGGACCACTATCCTCACTGTTGAAAGGTTCAATACGCGCCTTTCCATAAGGTCGATTAACCTGCCTGGAGTGCCCACAACAATGTGGACTCCGCTGGCTAATGAGTGGATTTGCTTGTTGATGGATTCTCCACCGTAAACAGCTAGAACCTTCAATTTAGCGTATTTAGCAAAAAGCGCCATTTGTTCTGCTACTTGCACAGCTAATTCGCGGGTTGGAACTAAAATTAGTCCTTGAACGCCGCGGATTTCACGGTTTAAGCGTTGAACCATTGGTACGCCGAATGCGGCGGTTTTTCCTGTTCCGGTTTGTGCTTGCCCGAGGACATCTTTGCCTTCGAGCAGGGGAATTATTGCTTGAGCTTGAATTGGAAAAAGACTATCAAACCCGAGTTCTGATATACTTTTTAGGACTTCTCCTGATAGCGGTAAGTCCTTAAATGATTGAATTTGCATACTTTATTTTTCTTCTGCCACAGGATTTTTTCATGATGTCTCTAAAAGCTTCAAAGCTTTGGTGATAGCATGATTAATGTGACAGCCCAAAAATGGGGCGTGGCGTATAAAAACGTTTAGCACGATTTCAGGCAAAGGAGACGTTCAAAAAGGTTGTTTTTACAAAAAAACTGTGCTTTGTCCTTGAAAAACCCTAAACAGACTTTTTTTCATAATCAAAAGAATTAAAATATAAAAAATGCGGTTTTGATGGATCAAGTAATCTAAGATATGGGCGGGTGGTACAAAGGTCTGGGGAGTTGCCCATGCTCCAGGCAGTTTGAGGCCAATGTATCGAGTTGCAGCAATCGCGCCGCTCCAGTACCATGTTATAGCTTGGTCTGCTGCTATTCTCAAGCGCTCTTTACCCATACAAGCGATCGAAAAGTTGTTTGTGACTGTCAAAGTTCAATCACATAGTCATAAAAGCAATACCGGGCACAAGTTGATTCAGATAAGCTTAAGCTTGAACGGTTTGAATTTGGAGAGATATAGACATGAGTAAACCTAAAAAAAAGCCACAACCCTACCTATACACGGGAGACCCAAAACCTGACCGAGAAGAAGAAACCGACGACATTTACAATTCAAAGGAAAGAGAAGAAATGCTCGACGATGATGAAATCACAGCAGCTGAAGAGGGATTCATGAAAGGAAGAGAAGATGAACCCCCAAGCAAGAAAGAAACACGCAAAAATGCAATAAGCCACGATGATCAAGTAGCCGTCGAATTAGCTAAAGAAGACGCAGAAGACGACTAGTTATGATCCGCTAAATTTAGCAAGATTTGCCGGATAATCCATTTTTCGAAGGATTAATTTGTCAAAGACATATTCGGTAGTTAATTCCCATTTAGTTTCAAAATAGTCCTTCAATATGTAGGTGATGGCAGGGTTATTTGACCAAAGAGCCGGCGATTCCGCAGCATTGGGTGTATTGAGAATATAGACGTAAATTTCCTTATCATCATATATTCCGAATCTCGCTTTTAAAGCGGCAGCATCTGTTCTAAGCGTGAAGTTTGGGTCCCTGATTATGCTCTCGGCTGTTTCATCGAGCAAAAGAAGATTTGCTTGCTTTTCGGTTATCCAGCGGATTTTTACTCCCTTATTCAGTGCGTGTTGCCATGATTCACGTAGCTTAAAGAGCAGTTGAGATGTCTCACGCCAAGGCGTAGAAATTAGTATGCTTTCGTTCGCTGCCTCAATCGTTTTCTTTAGCCTACTTAAAAGAACCTCTTTTTTTGGAACTAAAATAAATTGGTGGCTTTCTTCCTGAAAAACCGTGCTCCTTTTTTGGGCAAAATGCCTGAAGAGTTCAGTTACTTCTTCCATCAGAACTTGAGTTCTTTGATTTTTTCTCTCCATCAAGATTGCTGTTGTTTCTTGAAGTGCAATTGCCTTGAACAAAGCTGGGTTTCCGATTACCATCTCAACTAACCCGAGTTCGCGAAGTTCTGTTATTGTGCGATAGACATCTTGTCTGGCAACTTTTGAATTAGTGGTAATGGCTTTAACGTTTGAATGTGTTCCTAACTTCACTAGTGCTAAGTATACTCTTGCCTGTAGAAGAGTGAGCCCTAGTTCGCGAAGAGTTTTCTCTCCATATTCCATAACTGCCAAATACCAATACCCGGAACATTTTTTGTTTGTAAGTTGTATTTAAAATTTTTCAAGTTGTCGGTTGCGGGGGCTTCCTACTCCATTTTATTAGGTGACCGCTTCCCTACTTGCTAAACTGAGCGGGTAATCGAAAAGGTATCCCGCTCTAAAATAAAAAAAGAGAAAAATGCAAATGGAACAACCTAAAAAACAAATCTAAAAACTCAATCGATTGCCTTAATTCTAATTGTAGCAATGGTAGCTTCTTCAATCTTCGCAATGCTACCAATAGACAGCGCACAGACAGTTACAGTACAAAAGTATCCTTCCTTCATATACGGTGCAGTCGCTCCCAACCCAGTTGGCACTGGTCAACCAGTAACAATCGTTGCTTGGACGGCTGAAATGCCGCCAGACATTGGTGAAATTGCAGGAACAGTAATTTCTCCAAGTACAAGAGCTGGGTGGTACGACCTGACAATGACGTTAACAAAACCGGACAATACCTCAGAAGTCATCGCACTTCCATACACTGATCCAGTAGGAAACACATACTACATATTCACACCTACCCAGATTGGCACATACACCTATGAATTCCACTTCCCAGACACATGGAAAAATACTACTAATTCCAAAAGATTCTATGCAGCAGCTGACAGCGACCCGGCTACCTTCGTCGTACAGGAACAACAACTGACTACGATCCCGGGTGTTCCAAATCCGACGGAGTATTGGACACGCCCAATATATGCGTACAACCGCAATTGGGGAGTAATTTCAGGTAACTGGATTACAGGTCTTAGAGACCTCCCATACATCACTGCCCCCAATAGTGCACACATTGTTTGGACTGCACCATATGGCTTCGGAGGCATAACTGGCGGATCATTCGACGGAGTCACAGACTTGAGCTACCACACCGGAAGCGCATACGAAAACAAATTCGCAGACCCGCAAATACTCAACGGAATGCTCTTCTACACACAATCACTCGAAGACTCGGTCACCACAGCTCATACGCAAATTATTGCAAGAGATTTAGTCACAGGACAGATAAGTTGGACACAAAACGCGACAAGCACAGCCGGCGCAAGCGTATACGACTACGAATCACCAAACCAACATGGCACTCACCCATACCTGTGGACCTCAGGTAAAGCAGCACAAGCTTTAAGCCCAGGAGTCACACCACCAGCAAACACAGTAGTTGATCCATTCACTGGATCTGAGCTTTTCAACTTCATTAACGTTCCAAGGGGCACATGGGCAGTAGGACCACACGGCGAAAGAATGCAAATCGAATTCGGAGGCGGAACATCATCGAACAGAACATGGATGGCACTTTGGAATTCTTCTGCAATACCCTCTGAATTATTGGGCACAAGCAGCACTAACTACTGGCAATGGAGACCAGTCGGCAAGCAACACAACGGAACATTAGGATACTCATGGAACGTATCGATACCTGCTGCAATAGGAACAAGCTACCAAGTCTACGTCTTCGACGACCGAGTGATCAGTGGTACAGGCTTTGCACAATTCGGAACAAGCCAATATGACATGAACTTCACAGTATGGTCTTTAAGTTTGAAACCGGAAAACCGCGGGCAAATAATGTGGAAGATAGCTCCACAACCACCAGCAGCTAACGTCACTCTACAATGGAGTTCAGCAAGTGTGACTGACGGAGTTCTTGTTCTTAGGGCAAAGGAAACAATGCAGTTCATCGGCTACGACATCAACACTGGAGCAAAACTCTGGACAACAGACCCGCAACCTGCTTGGATGATGTACAGCAGCGGCTCTGAAATCGTCAACGGCATACTCATTTCAGGTGGATACGGCGGACAAATATATGCTTACAACGTGACAACTGGTCAACCACTCTGGACTGCACAGACAGACTCTGAAGGACTCGAAAGCGCCTATGATATGACACCTCTGACTGTCCAAACCGTCGACAACAAAGTCTTCGCCCGTTCACAAGAACACTCACATACACAGCCTCTCTACAGATCTTGGAAGGTTTACTGCTTCGATTTGCAAACCGGAAACCGCATATGGGATCTTAATGGATACTGGAGCGCATTCGCCTTCTCCGACGGTTTCGCAGTAAGTCTCAACGGCATGGATAATCAAATATACTCAATTGGAAAAGGCCCATCCGCAATCACAAGTGAAGTTCAGAACAACCAAATTACTGGCGGCAATAGTGTGTTGATCACTGGAAAAGTTACTGATGTCTCCGCAGGAACAAAGAGCTCAACTTTGATGGCACGCTTCCCACAAGGAGTCCCAGCAGTATCGGACGAGAGCATGACAGATTGGATGCAATACGTCTACATGGAAATGCCAAAACCAACCAACGCCACCGGTGTAACGGTTAACTTAAACGTCGTCGACGCAAACGGCAACACAAGACCCATCGGAACAACAACCGCAGATTCAGACGGCTTCTACAGCTTTAACTGGAAACCAGACATATCAGGCGGATACACAGTAATCGCAACCTTCCCAGGCACTGAATCATACTGGCCATCACACACGGAAACAGCCTTCGTCGTAAACGATGCAGCACCAACACCAACAGCACAACCAGTCGCAGCAGCACCTCCAACTGAAATGTACTTTGCAATCTCAACAATAGCCATTATTGTAGCAATCGCCATAATCGGCGGTTTAATAATGGTTAGCCTCAAGAAACGCCCATAATAAACACAAAAAATACCCAAAATTTCCCATTTTATTTTTTTTAAAATTTGCTTTTTGCACGCTCAATCTTTGTCTAATAACGAAGAAAAGAAAAGACGCCTAATAGTAGTATGTTATTGTGACTGTTTCCGTTGAAATTCCACTCGACAGCCCATTTCCAACTGCAACAATTATGTTTGAAGTTGGCAAGATGGGGAAGTTTGCAGTGCCCTTTGTTCCAACGTTTATTTGCGTGTTGTAGTTGACACCGTGTGAAGAATAGGTTACGTTAGCGTAAGTGTTAGAGGCGGTTGACGAAGAGACTTGAATCGAAACATAACCCGCATAATCTGCAGATTCTGACCAACTTGAATAACTTCCGGCTTGTTGGGTTACAGTTTGATTGTTAACCCAAACTTTAGAGACGGTAAGGTTGCCGATAGCGTTAAACTCGCTTATTTGATTCTGCAAATTAGCTATTTGGGTGTTTGCAGTTGTGAGGTCAACCGATAAATCGTGATTATCCGTGTTTAGGACGTACATAAGAGAGTTGTAGTAGTCCTGAATGGTTTTGACGCTTCCGTTTATGGCTATAAGTTGGCTTGTTAAAACGTCCACCTGAGTTTGAAGGTCATTTGAATGTGTACCGTTACCTAAAAGTTCGCTCTGTAAGATGGATAGCTGATTGTTTAGGCTTGATATGTTTTCATTTGCAGCTTCAAGTTGAGCAGACAGGTTTGCGTATTCTAAGTCGGTATGAGTATGAGAATTTGCATAGTCCGTGTTGCTTGAGTAAATAACTATTCCCACCACAGATGCAGCCAAAATGATGCATAATAATCCTAAAGATAAAGCGATGTTTCGGTTAACGACTTTTTTTTCTCCCATCTTTCATCAACTATAAGCTCGTCTCACTTACATAGCTCTGCAATATAACATTTTGCAGGTTTCAAGTTTCACACGGCTTATCCAGAATATAAGCTGGGTAGATAAGTGAAATGGGCAATCTGGCTTCAATTTCCTGAATCAATTCGAAAGCCATGCCGAAATTAATGAAGACTTAAAGAATTTTCCGCCTATAAACCACAAAGCCAACCGCAGCCATAGCTATGACTACAATAATTGCTGCGCCATAACCAAGTTCAACTGGGAATGCTTGTTCTTGAGAACTTGCGTTTTGCTTAGTTGTATTCTGTTCATGCTGAAGCTGAGTAGCATTTGATGGAGAAGCCAACGGCACAGCGGTAGGCTCGCTTTTTGGAGGACTGGTTGGTTGGGCTTGTGTCTGTGGCGAAGGTGTTATTGGTGGCCCGATTGTCCTGACGTAATTCGCCGACAAGCTTCCATTGGCGACAATTGAAGTCATGTTCATTGAGGTAATCATTGATATCCAAAAGTTGCCGTTTGCCTCAGGAACTACCAATCGCAGGGTTTCTGTTAGGGGAATGTTATCTTTTTCATATGCAATGATAACATCCGGCTGCATTGCCGTACCGATTGGTATGGTGACAGTGTATCCGTCCTGCGCTAAAAATTGAATTGAATTAACACTTGGATCTACATCGGTTTGGGCGAGGATGTCTGAGAGTTTTACTCCGCCCCATTCTCCTCCTGTGACTAGAAGGCCGTAACAGTAGAGGTCGGCGTTTTCGGTAGTTTTCGGCATCGCTAAAAGTTGGCTATATGTTAGAATAACGGTGTTTCCGGCTAAATCAGTAATTTTGAGATTCCATTCTGCGCTGGCAACCGAGGTCATAGCTGCGGCTATAATAAAGAATGACGTGATTAATGTAATTGTGATTTTTGGTGAAATTTTGTTTTTCGTTGTTTTTCCACTTCGACATGTTTATTTATGACACATGTCATATTTATATTCTTTCTCAAAAACCTTTCAAGTAAACATTTCTTTTGGCTCATCTGTTTTGTCGCAAAAACGTATCTAAAGGTGGGAAATTGTAGACTTTTTTTATTAAAACAGTTAGCGGCCACTCGGCAGTTAGCAAAACCTTTTAAAGTTAACTATTGCTTATTTGCGCTTGCTCAATAAACAAAAGGAAGAAAAAACAAAATGACATCTTTAACTTTAGGAAAGAAAACCTCGAAATTTTCACGCGACAAAATAATGGCTATCTCTATTATGGCTATTCTGCTGCTCTCTTTGGCTGGCGCTCTCGCATTCACGCCATCAGCTAATGCTCTCAACCCTACTGTTGTAACTACTCATTACTCTTTCACTTATGTTAGTGTTGGCGGTAATGTGGTAGGTGTTGGTCAACAGATTCTGCTCGTTTTATGGACTGCTGACATGCCACCAGACGTTGGTGAAACAAACGCATTATTTGCGTCATCTGAGGGAAGAGCTGCGTGGACCGGACAACAATTCAACATTACAGACCCTGATGGAATCACAACAACCATTACCTTGGGACCCAGCGATCCTGTAGGAGGCGGATACTATGCATTCACACCCACTAAAGTTGGTACATACTCTGTTGTATCTATTTTCCCCGAAACATGGAAAAACAGCACCCTCTACACACTTCCAAATGGAACTCAAGCTATGGGTACATTAGAATTTGGTTATCCAACTCCACAAGCTCAATTCTACAGCGCCGCAGTGAGCAACCCCGCAACTTTCGTATGCCAACAGAACCCAGTTCCTGCATGGAATGAATCACCACTACCAAGTGACTACTGGACTCGACCAATAAACAACGCAGCCCGACTCTGGAGTGCGCTTCCTGGTAACTGGCTTGGCGGTGCTTGGCAACAACCCACCGGCGAAGCGGGTGGAACAACTTCCCGATTCGTTTATGGTATAGGCACTGAAACTAGTCACATTCTTTGGACTCGACCAGATTATGTTGGAGGATACGCTGACGCAAGGTTTGGTAACGAAGGATACATGACGGGTCACTATCAAGGCTTAGAATTCACCGCGATTATTCTTAACGGGAGAATCTACTATTATGATCGTCCAGATGCTTATGCACAAGCTTCTAATGCGGCAGCTGCAGGACTAGCGGTTAATGTTCTTGATCTCTACACCGGCCAACTCTTGGGTCAATACAACAACACCATTCTGCCTTCGTACGGTCAAATCTACATGTACAATTCACCTAACCAACACGGAGCTTACTCAATGCTGTGGCGGTCTGTTACAACTGGTGCATCAACAGTTTGGGGTACCGGTAACGGCACAGTTTTAGAGATGCTTGACGGATATACACTACCATTAAAACACATTTGCTACATCGCCAACACTTCGGCTTCAGGCACAAACGTTGTAGGTAATAATGGCGAACTACTCTGGTACGCGCTCGTAAACTCAACGCTCACCCAAGGTAATCCTCAATATCGCTTAACTTGCTGGAACAACACTAACGTAATCGGCGAAACTGCAACAGCACCCAACACTGGAACCACATATTGGCAATGGAGGCCTGAGGGCGGTGGATTCGGAGGCGGACCAGCATTCAGCAATTCACTTGTCTTTGATGGCAAGACTGGCTTCTCGTTTAACGTTTCAATACCTCTACCAATCGGACCAAGTCCTCTTAACCAGACAGGCACAATCTTGGCTGTTCGCGTTGGCAAAGACAACGCTCCAGGCACAGGATTTTCAGATAATGTTGGCGGATACGTCATCATCGGAACCCCCGGACAAAACAACGAACAAGGCGCAATTCAAGGACAGCTATGGTGTCTTAGTCTAGAAAGAGGCCAAGAAGGTAAACAACTATGGGCAACAAGCTTTACACCACCATTCACATCACTTGCGCAAAACGAAACCTTAGGTGCGATGGGTTCAAGCTTCAGCATGGTAGGCGTATATCCAACCGAAGGAGTCATCGTCTTCCACTCAACGAAGAAACTCATCTATTACGGCTTCGACATGAAGACAGGACAAGAACTCTGGACAACACCCCCAGAACCAGACGAAAACTACTACAGCGTTCAAACAAACTACTACCAAGGCAACCTGTTAACTTCTGGTTATGGCGGTGTAGTTATTGCCTATAACTTGACGACCGGACAGCAATCTTGGAATTTCACTGCTTCAAACATCGGCTTTGAATCACCCTATGGCAACTACCCCATCAACATCTTTGCGATCTGCGATGGAAAAATCTACACTCTGTCAGGTGAACACTCAGTCACTAACCCCTTGTGGAGAGGTCCTAACATCCGCTGCATCAGCGCAACAGATGGGACAGAAATTTGGAACTTGCTCGGCATGGGCGCAGACAACGGTGCTCACTTAACAGGACAGTATATGCAGATGGCTGACGGTAAAGTTGTTGGCCTCAACTATATGGACAACGAACTCTACTGCATCGGGCCCGGACCAAGCGCAACCACAGTTTCTGCACCGCAAACAATCTCGGCATTAGGCTCTAGCGTAATGATCATGGGCACTGTAACTGACCAGACAACTACTGGCAGGCGCAACGACAACTACAACTTCGATTTCACACTTCAAGGCACACCCGCAATCTCTGATGCTAGCATGGGTCGATGGATGGAATACCTCTATGAGAATCAAGCTAAACCAACCAACGCTACTGGCGTGGATGTTTCCTTAACTGCGATTGATCCTAACGGCAACATAGTCAACGTCGGCACAACAACTAGTGACATAAACGGCAACTATGGCATTGTCTTTAAACCTGATGTTCCAGGAACTTACCAGATTCTCGCTAGCTTTGCAGGCTCTAAAGCATATGGTCCATCACAATCTTCAACCTACTTAGCAGTAGGTGAAGGACAAACAACTACACCGGCGCCAACAGCTGCTCCAGAATCTGTTGCAGACATGTACCTGATTCCAGCAACTATCGGCATCATTGTTGCAATTGCGATAGCTACAATCGTAATTGTGTTAGCTCTACGCAAACGACCATAAATCAGAAATAAACCACAAAAAACCATTTCCCTTTTTTTACTTTTTTAACCTAAACACAAAATTTTACTTTAAGCCACCACTAACCATAATAGGCAGAAAGTAGAATCTTGTGGATGAGGGTTACCTACAAGTAATGTCATTTAGAGATCCTGTTTGCGGAATGGTTCTAGACGAGAACACGGCTAAATTCAAGATTTCTTATGACGGCGAAACATACTATTTTTGCAGTCTCGTCTGTAAGAAACGTTTCAAACGTCACGCAACAAAGTTCGTAAAATAACCTCTTTTAAAACAAAAAAAAATTGGTTGTTTAGAGTTTTACTTGAATAGTTTCCAAACTAATGCAGCCAAGATTCCGCCGATTATGGGTGCAACGATGAAAACCCAAAGTTGACTTAAGGCTGTGCCGCCGACGAAGAGCGCTGGTCCTAAACTTCTTGCAGGGTTTACAGATGTGCCGTCAATGGGTATTGCTACAATGTGTACAAGTACAAGAGTCAAGCCGATTGCGATGCCTGCAAATCCTTTAGGTACTCTTTCATGGGTCGAACCGTGGACAACGAGCACGAATATGAAGGTTAAGACTATCTCAGCAATCAAAACAGATGCCAAAGAAAAAGTTGAGTACATGTTTGCACCTAAACCAGTTGAAGCTAAACTAAACGATGCATTTCCGATCATAATTGCATACAGTATGCCTGCACCAATTATTGCACCGACACATTGGAAAACAACGTAGAACACTGTATCTTTTGCACTAATTCTACCCGCAACTAACATCGAAATCGAAATAGCTGGGTTAATGTGGCAGCCCGATACACTGCCAATAGCATAAACCATGGCTAACACCGATAGACCAAAAGCAAAGGCTATCCCAAGATTTCCAACGTAGTAACTTGCGACAGTTGCACTTCCGCAACCCATCAACACAAGCACCATTGTTCCAATTAATTCAGCAATGTAACGTTTCATTGGCGTAATTTTATTTGGCACTGAAGTTTTTTCTGACTCAGACATTTTTTTATTTCCTCGTTTATTATAATTAACATTCAGGTTTCTACCATTTACCTAATAATTGTTTTCATCAAGAAAGCGCTAAAACCGAAAAAACATTTAGAGTTTTTCGCTAGCAGAAATATCCATCATCATCAAACCTGAAGCCATCTTTGGATAAAAATCTGTGCTTTTCTCGGGCAAGAGTTCGTGTTGTTGCGCTATTTCTGCCACTGTTTTCGCGTTAATCGGATTAACCAAAAATGCTATACTGGCTTCTCCACGGTTAACTTTTTCCACCGCTGCTTCGGTCCAGCGCACATAGAGGATGCTATCATCGATGTTTAGCTCGCCGGTTTTTAGGATAAACTTGAAAACTATGTCACGCAATATGACTACATCAAAAATTTTTGTTTCTTTGGAGACATTCGCATTTACGAATTCATAGACCGCTTCATCATGTTTCAATACTAATCCGTAAGCGTTTGAGCCGTCATAAATACAAAAAGCATGCTCGTTAACATGACTCTTAAGGAAACTTTCTAACCCCTCAACAGTAGGTTCAACATCTTGGACATCAAAGAAAAACTTAAAGACCTGCAACAAATCATCAGTCAACTTATAATTTTTCAGCAGCCTATGAGTAGGCAAAACAACAAGTCCTTCCTCTTCAACAGGCACCATGTAACTCATATGGAAGTTAAATGCCGAATCCTCCGACCAATTGCCTTTGATGCGCATTTCATCACGGTATGTCAAAGCACTCTCGTAGCGATGATGTCCGTCAGTGATAACCATTGTCTTAGCGTTTAGAATGGCTTGCAACCGTATGATTTTCTGTGAGTCAGATACTACCCAAACAGTTTGCTTAATCCCTAGTGAATCAGTAACCTGGACAACTGGCTTAGTTTTTACAGCTTCCTCCAAGAAAGCTATGGTTTTCTTTTCGTGGTCTTGGTAAATCAAAAAGACTGGTTCTAAATCTTTTTGCACCGTGCGAAGCATGTTTAATCTGTCAGCTTTGGGCGCTTTGTAGGTCGCTTCATGGGGAAACACCATGTTCTCTTTGTAGGGGTAAAGCCGAAGCGCAGCGATTATTCCCGTCCTCGCGTATTTTTTTCCGTCAAGAGAGAATTCTTGGCGTGAAACAAAAATGGCAGGTTGAGTTTCTTTCGCCATTATTCCTTCTTTTAGCCATTGTATAATTCGTTCGTTTGCGATTTGGTACTTATTTTCTTCGAGTGGCAAAATTAAACGGCAATAATTGTACGGAGACTTCGAATAGTACTCTTTCTGCATTTGGCCATCTATTTTGTCATAGGGCTGAGTAATCAAATCCTCGATATTGCCTGCTTTACTTGTGTAACGTATGGCTTTGAAAGGTCTAATGTCAACCAAACGTTTCAGCTCACATTTTTTTCCAGCGCTTCAATAACGGCTTTAGCTATCTGGATGCTCGCTTTAAACTGTGCTTCATGGGTTTGTGCACCCATATGAGGCGTGGCAATTACGTTATTTAACGTTAAGAGTTTACTGTTTTTTGGCGGTTCTTCCTCGAAAACATCCAAGGCTGCTCCAGCAACTTTGCCTGAGACGAGGGCTTGATAGAGCGCTTCCTGATCCACAACACCACCGCGGCTGCAGTCAATTAATTTTACGCCTTTTTTCATGAGATTGAATTCTTTTGTGGATATCATATGATGGGTATGAGGCGTTAAGGGTACATGGATTGTGATGAAGTCGGCATGGGGCAGCATTTCGCCAAGGGGAACGAAACGGTCGTAGACACATTCTTCCACGGGTAACACTTTCATGCCTAACGCCAAAGCATAGCGTTCAACGGTTTTGCCGATATATCCGCAGCCGATAACGCCTAGTGTTTTGCCATTGACTTCGTGCCCCATCAACTCATCTTTTTCCCATTTTCCTTCGCGGAGAGTGGTGGTTCCCTGAACGATGTTTCTTGACAGAGCTAAAATGTGACCGATGGTTAGTTCTGCAACGCTGATGTAGGAAACATGTGGCGTATTAACCAGAGAAATACCCATTTTTTGGGCTTTTTGGTAATCAACATTGTCTAAACCTTCCCCTGCACGACCGATAACACGAAGTCTTTTCGCGTAGTCTAATAGTTCACCCGTAACTTTCGTTGCTGACCTGACGATCAAAACATCGTAGTCACCGATAATTTTTGGCAACTCAGCTTTCGGCATATCCCATGCACGGGTAACTTGGTAGCCTTTTTCTTCAAGAAGTTTGATGCCTTCATCAAATATTTTGTCGCTAACGAGGATTTTAATGGTCACTTATAATCCCCAAATCTGGTCAATTAACCCGATAACTTCCTTAATGCCTGCAAGGTTCCATTCGCCCATGTGACCGATGCGGAAGGTCTTCTCAGCCATCTTGCCGTAACCTCCCGAAATCATGAAACCTTTCTCAGCTAGTTTCTGGTTGAGATCCTTAACATTCTTGCCCAAAGTGTTGCTTATGCAGCTGACGGTTATGGATTCATAGCCTGGTTCTGGGAACATGGCGAAATGTTGTTTTGCCCATTTCTGCGTGTATTTTGCCATATCTAAGTGGCGCTGGTAAACTTTGTCGTAGGTTTCCTCAATTAAAAGGTCCATGCGTTTGTTGAGTGCGTAGAGCAGGGGGATGTTTGGGGTGAAGGGCGTTTGGTGTTTCTTTTCAAACTCGAAGATATCTACTAAATCAGTGTAGGCCCCTCTGTTGGGAACCTGTTTAGCCCGTTCGATTGCACGATCACTGACAAGTGCAATGGCTAAGCCTGGCGGCAGTGCGAAGCATTTTTGTGTGGAGCCAAAAACGATGTCGCAGTTGAATTCTGAGGGCAATGTTTTGTCGCCTGCCATCGAGGAAACCGCATCTACAGCGAAGATTATGTCTGGGTATTCTTTTTTGACCATTTTGCCGATTTCCGCTATGGGGTTTCGAACACCTGTGGATGTTTCGTTGTGGCAAACGGTTAATGTGTCGTATTTGCCGCATGCAAGTTTCTTGGCAACCATATCTGGTTTAATTGCCTTACCCATTTCCACTTCAACAACGTCTGTTTCTTTGCCGCATGCCGCCAAAGTTTGTGCAGCACGTTGAGAGAAGGCTCCGTTAACGCATGCTAAGGCTTTTTGTTTTACGATGCTTCGTCCTATTATATCAAACCATAAGGTACCTGATGAAGTGGTTACGGTGGGTTTGTAATCTGGAGTTAGCTGGAAGAACTTGGCGATTTTGTCGGTTATTCCACCGTAGAGGTCGGAGAACTCTTTTTCTCTATGGCCGATTAAATAGTGAGTTTGCTCGTTGAGCATCTCTTTGCTTACTTCAGTTGGACCTGGGATCAAGAGTTTTTTGTGCATCGTTAAGCCTTCAGCAAAAGAGGTTGATCTTTTAAATATAAGGCTTATGCGTATAAAACAGTAGCTTTTAACCTTTAAAAATCATTAGAAACTGGTGCTTGAAAAGACTATGTCCCCGTGTATAAAGAGTGAAAATGTTTAATTGTGTGTATGCACTATTAATAGTCAGCAATTGCTCGCTGTAAATGAGCTTTTGCTGTTTTTAGATTCGAAATATGTCGAATTCAGCAATCTGCTTCTTAAGTAGTGTTTGAAAATTGAGTTTTGAGCAGAAACGAGACGCGGGGAGAAGGAGAAGGCTTCGATGTACACGTTAAAGGCAGAGGTATTTCCGAGTTTTTTAATAATCCTACTGGGCTCAATCGACTGCATAACCACCGTTGTCGGCGTTATGTATTTTGGTGCTTCCGAAATTAATCCTCTCATGATTGGTATCGTTAACTCAAGCATCGCTGGGTTTTTGGCTCTGAAGATTTCCGCTACTCTTTTGATTGCCTTCACGTACATCTATGCTAAAAGAACCTTAAACAAAGCGATGGATAAGAGCACCAAAGCCTTTCAAGGTCTCAAGTAGAGTGATGAAGGGAGCCTACGTGGGCTTGATGATTTTCCTGTTAATCACAGTCATAAACAACCTCATAGTCATCATTGGGTAAACTATCTTTTTTTGTGGTGTATTTGTGTTGTACTACTGAACTGTTGTAGTCTATCTCAATAAACAATAAAAGGCCGTTTGCTCCATAACCCGACTGGTTACTCTTGAAAATTCAAAAAAACACAAAAATGTTTCTACTGACTGGTCTGTTAATAACTAGTCTATTCCTTACACTTCAAATCAACAATGGTTTAACAGCCTCGGGCGATTTAGGCACACAAGTCGGCGGAACATTAACAAGCGATACAACCTGGACGATGGCAAATAGCCCATACATCATAAAAAACACTATAGTTGTTCCAGAAAACGTTAACTTAACAATCGAGCCAGGCGCAACAGTCACCATCCAATCCTCAGATGCCTTGATGTTTCAAATAAACGGAGTAATCCATGCAGAAGGCAATACAACCAACAAAATCGTTTTCGACGGCAATGGCAACTCCAACTTTTTCAAAACGAACCATCCTGTCTCAGCTGGATTCTTAGATCTTGATTTCTGTGTCATTAGAAACGGATTGAGCGCCTTCTGGTTTGACAACACCGCCTATTTGAACTTGACCAATTCAGACCTCAGCAACCTCTCACAGTACTCATACCTATGGTACCCCTCCCAAGACACCTTTATCGAATACAATACATTCACGAATTGTGCAGGAATAAAAACAGGAACCGACGACTATTTCTCAAATTCGTCAGGAATGGTCTACGTAAAATACAACCTTTTCACAAACAACCAAGGATTCATTATTAACAACTACGCAAGCTATGGGCAAAGCAAAATCTGTATTAATTACAATTCCTTCACTGGGACTTCAGGCGTAATACTGGAAGTTGAACAAACATCAACCACTGCTGATATGGATGCATCCCAAAACTTCTGGGGTACATCAAACACAACAATAATCGATTCCATGATCTACGACAAAAATGATGACGCTTCCTGTTCCAGCCTTATAAACTACTTACCTATTCTCGATGCCCCTGACCCCGAAGTACCAATAGCGCCAACTCCAACTCCCATACCAACACCGACGCCTACAGCCACTTCTGAACCTACACTTTTGCCATCAACCAGCCCTAACCCCTCAACATCTCCTTACTCTTCAAACGGACCCACTACTTCACCAACACCTTCGGCTAATCCGAATAGTTCACCAACTCCCGAACCAACCTCCAATACAGCAAACCCCCCTTCTTCAACAGCCGATTCTACCATCAACTCAGACGCAGCTGATTCAAACTCAACATACTCTTCCAAAGAGCAAGCGACAACAATCATATCTCCACAGAACTTACCAAAACAACCAACATCGACCAATAGCCCACCAGTATTTGATACATCCAAAAACTCCCTTCAAATCATAATCATGATTGCCTTAGTAGCGCTTGCAATTGGCTTGACTGTTGCCTTTGTTAAGCGCAAATGGTAACAAAATTTTCAGCTTTCAACCTGACTAATTGCTTCTTAGACGGGAGATCCAGTCGGGTAACGCCCCAAAGCATCCAAAATTTCATCACTCGTTGTCTTTTTTCCAACGTTCCGCACAAAATCCGAAGCCACAACAATCCCGACCAACTTGTTGTTCTTCAAAACAGGCAAACGTCGTATTCCGTTAGTCGACATTATCCTTGCCGCATCCTTGAGGGAAACGTCAGGTTCCACGGTTATGAGCGTTTTAGACATAATTTCTTCCACTTTAACGTCAGATGAACTTCTTTTTGCCACGATTCTTCGAACAATGTCTCGTTCAGTGATTATTCCAACTGGAAACTCCTTGTTCATGACGATTAAGCAGCCTAAGCCTTCGGTGGACATAAGTTGGGCTGCTTCAAATACAGTTTTGTCAGTGTCGATTGTTGTTACGTCTTTAGTCATGATTTCTTTAACTGTTGGCATAAAATCCTCAATTAAAGAAGGAAACCCAATTGAGATAAAAGGGTTGTCATAAGTAGGGTTTTCTTGTTTTGGCTTGGTAAATTGTCGGCAGCACCTACCCGAGTTTAGGTTTTCTTATTGAGCGGGATATTTAGAATCAAAATACGTCAACAAGATATTAAGGAATACAGGTGAAATGGGTTATCAACTATTCGTAGATTCCTTAAATACTAAAATAGTATACACTTTTCATTGAAGAAAATTAGTTTTGAGGATTTAAAATGAAGGTTGAACTTGGAGCAAAGAACTGTCTTTATCCAATGCCGACAACATTGGTTGGAGCATTGGTTAACGGGAAACCTAACTACCTAACTATCGCACACGTAGGTATCATGGATCTTGAGTCGGTTTCTTTGGGCATGAATAAACACCATTACACTAATGCCGGAATTAAAGTAAACAAAACCTTCAGTATCAACATCCCCTCAACAATGATGATTAGAGAAACCGACCATTGTGGTTTAGTTTCAGGAAGAGAAAAGAACAAAGCAGACATGTTCAAAACATTTTACGGAACACTCAAAACCGCCCCAATGATAGAACAATGCAGCATCAACATGGAATGCGAACTCATAAAAACCGTCGATTTCCCAAACCACGACGTGTTCATCGGCAAAATTGTTAACACATTCTGTGACGAAACAATCCTCACAGACGGCGAGGTAAATATCGAAAAAGTCCAGCCGATATTGTTCGTGATGAATGACCGAAGCTACTATGGCTTAGGCAAAAAATTAGCCAAAGCTTGGAACATTGGCAAAGAACTCAACAAATAAAACTTAATCTGATTAAAAGTCAATGGTGAACAAATGACTACCATGCTGAAAAGATGCTGGGACGTTAACAAACCTCTCTACATAAGATACCACGATGAAGAATGGGGCGTCCCCGTTCACGACGATCTGAAGTTGTTTGAGTTTTTGGTTTTGGATGGCTTTCAGGCAGGGTTGTCGTGGTGGCTGATTTTGGAGCGGCGAGAAGCGTTTAGGGCAGCTTTTGACAGTTTCGACCCAGCGAAGATTGCAAAATACACCACCAAAGACGTTGAACGTTTAATGCAGACTCCTGGTATAGTTAAGAATCGAGCCAAAATCTTAGCAACCATAACAAACTCCCAACAAGTTCTCGAAGTTCAAAAAGAATTCGGCTCCTTTGACACATTCATCTGGCAGTTCGTAAAAGGCAAAACAATACAGAATGCTTTCAAGGATTTTTCGGAAATACCTGCTGAGACAGAGCAGTCCAGAGCCATGAGTCGGGAACTCAAAGCGAGGGGTTTTAAGTTTGTTGGTCCCACAATCTGCTATGCCTTCATGCAGGCTGCAGGACTGGTAAACGACCATTTAGTTGACTGCTTTCGATACGCCCAACTTCAACGTTAAACTTGAGATTTGTTTTTCTCATTGATTTGTTTGAAGAGGTCTAATTCTTCGTTTGTTATACCTGCTTGGCGTAGTTTAGCAATGCAGGTTTGGTATTGTTTTTCGGTAAGCTTAACGGGCTTAATGGGTTCTGTTTTTATGCTTGTAAAATGATCGGTTTCTTTGGAGGCTCTGCCTTTTTTAAGAACGATACGTTGCTTTTTAAATCGGTTGAGAGCTTCGCAGTCCTGAGTTAACATGCCAAACACGGTGTTTGGGAATTGTCTACAGCCTTCAGGTCGGATTTCGTAGATGGAACAGGACTTGTCAACGAGAAACGGGCATGGGTTGTGCATGACGTAATTGTCATATTCTTCTACTCCGGTTTCAAATATTTCTCCCAACGATTCAAAGAGCGCTTTTAGTTTAGCGTGGATCTTGGAGGTTTCTTGAGGTTTTGCTTTGACTTCTCCTGCTGTCAAAAAATCATCAAGCGTACAACAAACGCCACATCGACTGCACAAGAACGGCAGGTTAACAGACCACTCGCCCTTTTTGTTTTTGAATTCTAAATGTAGATAAAACTTGTCAACCATCAAGTGCTCAACAGTTAGCCATCTTCGTTTTGTTGCTTGAGAACTTTTTGCTTAAAATCTAAGCGTTCATTCATCCTTAGGCTTTTTGTTCTCTTTTCTGACAAAATCCCTGTTCACATAAAATAGTATTACGATTAGCCAGACTATGCCCAATGCCATGAGCACTAACTCGGCTAATGCTGTAATGTCAAACTGCGAGATTGCTTCAGCAAAGGAGGTGCCGCCTAGAGATAGCGGTGAACCAGGCATTATTTTTGGTGTTGGGCTCGGTGTCGGTGGAGGTGTTGGTGTGGGTATCTGTGTAGCTGTTGGTTCCGGTGTCGGAGTTGGAGAGGAAATTGGAGCATAAGTGACGGTTGGTCTGGGTGGTGGTGTTATCGTTGGCACAGGAATTGGCGTTGGATACGGTGTCGGTGTTGGGGCGGGGACTAAGTTAATGTTCTGTATTGGTGGTGCTTGTGGGTTTGACTCATTTAAGTAAGGAGAAAAATTGACTGTTCCTAAGGTCGTGGAATTCTTATAGTCATAGATCGTTTGATTTACAGCTGTGGCATCTGAGCTTCCCCACCAGTTATATGGCGCATCAATTGAAGTTGTTAATGTTAGTTGAAAATTATATTTGGTATTCCCAAAAAAGTTGTTTTGAGTTATGTTGCTGTTAATATTTGAATCCATTAATCCAACTTGGTTGTTTCCAAAGGTGTTGTTTCTAATTGTTCCCCCTCCATTGATTCCAATGGTGTTATTTGCAAACGTGTTGCCTTCGACAGTTGCAGTGCTGATTGGCGTCGACAATCCAAAGCTGTTAGTTGTTACCAGATTTCTTGTTATCGTCGCATTGCCTGTTACATAAATCCCAACATAGCAACCAGTTATGTTGTTGTCAGAAAAGAAAACATTGTTTCCACAGCTTATTCCATAGTTTCCAGCACCGCTGGATTTGATAAAATTACCTGAAATTACGGGGGAACCCGAATAACCATTGCTGGTGGTGATGCATGTTGCTCGTGTATCAAAGGCATTGTTTACGATTAAGGGAGAACCGCCAGATACACTTAATGAAGTTATTTGGTTGTTGGTGAAGTAGTTATTGCTTATTTTAGGGGAACTGTTACTAACAGTTATGCTTACTGAATTGAATATTGCGTTGTCTACGGTACAACCAGTGCCCGAGGTAGTATTCCAACTGGTGCTTGTAGATAGGAATTGTACTCGGATACTGTAAAAGAAGTATGATGTTTGAAAGATAATTTTGTTATCCCTTGTTCCGGCAGCGTTTAATGTTCCACCTATCATCAACGAATAGGAGGCAAGGTCGACGGTCGTGCCCGGTTCTATAGTTAAAGTGACGCCAGAGTTTACCGTAACACTTCCTGTGAGAATGTAGGGGCTGTTGGCTTGGGTCCAAGTAGTGTCCTGAATAATTGTTCCACTTACCGGAGTAGAAGCATGCACATTAACGACTAGAAATAGGCTGGTCACCAAAGTCGCGATAACCAACGTCAGCCAGATGAGTCTTCTCGTGCTTCCACCACACTAAAGTGGCTGGATGAAAATTTAAAACTATGCAGAAACACTAAACATAAAAAAGAAGAAATTTTACCTGCTTTTGCGGTCTAACATTGTTCCGTTCGCATCGATGAGTTTTATTTCGAGAGGCATTTGTCCAACGGCATGGGTTGCGCAGCTAAGGCACGGGTCGAAGGCTCGAATAACTGCTTCCACGCGGTTTAGCATGCCCTCTTGGAGCTCGCGGGCTTTGACGTATTTTTTGGCTACTTGCGTTACTGCCATGTTGTAGGCAATGTTGTTATGTTCGGTGGCAATGATCATGTTGTTCCATGTTATCATGCCTTGAGCGTCCACTTTATAGTGGTGGATGAGTGTGCCTCTTGGAGCTTCTGCGACGCCGACACCTTCGTAGTTGTTGACTAAGGCTTTGGATGTGACGTGTTCGGAAAGAATTTCTGGGTCATTTAGCAAATCCTTGGCGTTTTCGATACAGAACAACAGTTCGATTAAGCGGGCGTAGTGGTAGTGGAAGGTGCTTTGGACGACGCCGTTCTTGCCTAACTTCTTAAATTGCTTTAGTTCCTCGTCCGCCAAGGGGGTGCCGCAATGTGTTGCCACGTTTAGTCTTGCCAGTGGTCCAACGCGGTAGGCGCCGTCTGGGTAACCGATGGCTTTGAAATAGGGAAATTTCATGAAAGAATATGGTTCAACTGCTTCTCCAATGAAATCTCTATAAGTTGTTGGGTCAACGCATTCGGCAGCCACTTTTCCGTTTGAATCCATGATGCGGAGAGTGCCGTCGTAGTGTTCTAAGCCGCCGTCTGGAGCCACCAATCCCATGTAGTAGGATGGGAAGTTGCCAAAGTTCTCAACCTCTTCCCTAAAGTTATCGAGCATTTTCTTGTACATCTCAAGCGTCTTCTGAGTGCTGTCCAATGCTTCGGGCAGGTTGGCGCATAGGTAATCAGCTCTTTCCTGCGTAAGCGGCCATTTGGCGCCGCCTGGCAATATCCAATCGCTGGAATGGATTTTTTTGCCAGCAACCTTCTCAATTATTTCTTGTCCAAACTTGCGTAGTTTGATCCCGCGTATTGCTAATTCAGGGTTCTTTTCAATTAAGCCAAACACATTTCGTTGAGTAGGGTCAGAATCAAAACCCAAAAGTAAGTCGGGTGAGGATAGGTGGAAGAAGTTTAGGGCGTGGGATTGGATTAGTTGTCCCATGTGCATTAGGCGACGCAGCATTATAGCGGTTTTAGGTGGGTTCACACCGACGATGGCGTCGCAGGCTTTGGCAGAGGCTAAGAGGTGGCTGACGGGGCAGATGCCGCAGGCTCGGCTTGTTATGCTGGGCATTTCGTAGAAGGGTCGTCCTTCGGTGAATTTTTCGAAACCGCGGAAGTCCACTACTTTGAAGAGGGCTTCTTTTACGGTGTCATCTTGGTTTAGCAAAATCGTTACTTGTGCGTGTCCTTCGATGCGTGTGATGGGGCTTATTGTGATTTTCTTTCCGTTTTCCAGTTTAGCCATATTTTGATCTTCCCTCCATTATAGGTGCTCTGCCAGCCAACAGCTCTGTTAAGACGTAGTTTATGAGGTCGGCGTGGGGTGGGCACCCAGGAATGAAAAAGTCAACTTTAACGATTTCATGCAATGGACGTGCATGAATCAAGAGTTTGGGTACGGTGGTTGGGATGGCGGCGTTGAGGTCAGCGGGGTCTTTGTAGGCGCGTTCCAACACGGCTTGGTCGCTGTGCCGCCAAGAATTCCGCAGAGCAGTGACGTTGCCTGTGACGGCGCAGTCGCCCAGCGAAATTAGGGTTTTTGTTTTATCGCGCACTTTCTTAAGCATCGCCAATTGCTCTTCGTTTGCTACGGCGCCTTCGATGAGTGTGACATCGACGTTTTCAGGGAATTCCTTTACGTCTGCAATTGGGCTATAAACCAAGGTTATTTTCTTCGCCAAATCCACGAGTCGTTCGTCTTGGTCAAGGAAGCTCATGTGGCAACCTGAGCAGCCGCTAAGCCAAACTGTCGCCACACGGACTTTTGTGTTTGCGCTCATTTGCGGTTCCTCCTATCAACGATGAACTCTGCTATATCCCGTTTCTTGGTATGTTCGATTGGTTCCCCTTCGATGTAGATGGCTCCGACTGGGCACACTTTGGCGCATTTGCGGCAGGATGTGCAGGAGCAGGCTTTGCCCCAGTTTTCGTCTAGATCCATGATGACCTGTGAGTCTTTGCCTCGGAGTTTTAAGTCGAGGGTGTGGACACCTTCGATTTGGTCGCAGACGCGGATGCATCTTGTACATAGGATGCAGCGGTTGCGATCGATTACAAGGAAGTCGTGGGTGGAGTCGATTTCCTCATGGGTCCAGTTCCGCTCATACATGACGTGGTCTACTCCAAGTTGGTTAGCTAATGCTTGAAGTTCACAGTGATCGTCGGCGACGCATACCGAGCAGATGTGCGTGCGTTCTGCAAGGAGCAATTGAACTGCCATTTTTCGGTATTCTTTTAGTTTGTCAGATTGGGTAGTTACTTCCATGCCTGGTCCTACAGGTGTGATGCAAGCAGGGAAAAGTTTAGGTGTGCCACTAACTTCGACGAGGCAAAGTCGGCATCCGCCGTAAGCTGTTAAGCCTTCAAGGTTACAGAGTGTTGGGATGATTATGCCGCTGTCCGTTGCAGCCTTAAGAATGGTAATGCCCTCGGGAACAGTGACTTCGACGCCGTCGATTTTTAGTTTAACAAGGTTAACGCTCATTCAATTTCCTCCTCGTCGCGGGTTTTGAAGCATTTATCCGCCTCACACTGCTTATCCACAATGTGCTTAACGTACTCGTCTTTGAAGTAACGAAGAGTCGTGATGATTGGGTTAGGTGCTGTCTGCCCCAATCCGCATAGGCTACCATCGCGGATGTAAACACTAGATTTTTCCAAGGTGGCGATGTCGCTCATTTCTCCTTGTCCATGAGTGATTTTGTCAAAGACTTCTTTCATTCGGGCTAAGCCTGCTCTGCATGGGGTGCATTTGCCGCAGGATTCGTCGATGCAGAATTCAGTGAAGAACCTGGCGGTGTCGACCATGCAGGAGTCTTCATCGATTACGACTATACCGCCTGAACCCATAATTGCACCAACCCTGGTTAAGGAATCATAGTCGATTGGGATTTCCAGCAAGGTGTCTGGTAGGCAACCTCCTGAGGGTCCCCCGACGAGAACGGCTTTGAATTTTTTGTCGTCAGGGACTCCGCCGCCAATGTCGAACACGACTTCCCTAAGCGAGATGCCCATGGGCACTTCAATTAAGCCGGGGTTGTTAATCTTGCCAGTCAACGAGAAGCATTTGGTTCCAGAACATTTTGGTGTGCCTGTCTTTGAAAACCAGTATCCGCCGTTCTGGACGATTAGGGGTATGTTGGCTAACGTTTCCACGTTCTGGATAAGCGTGGGTTTCTGCCAAAGTCCAGAGTTAGCTGGGTACGGGGGACGTGGACGAGGCATCGCTCTTCGACCTTCAACTGAAGCTAGAATTGCAGTTTCTTCTCCAGCCACGAATGCGCCGGCGCCGAAGCGGAGTTCTAGGTCAAACTTGAATGGGGTTTCTAAGATTTTTTCGCCCAGCAGCGACATCGCTTTTGCTTGAGAGATGGCTTTCTGCAGGGTCTGGATAGCGAGTGGATATTCTGAGCGGATGTAGATGTATCCTTTCTCGGCTCCTATCGCATACGCTGCTATGAGCATGCCTTCGATTATGGCGTGTGGGTCAGCTTCGGCTAGGGTTCGGTTGGCGAAGACACCTGGGTCGCCTTCATCGAGGTTTGCCACTATGTATTTTGGTGTGTTATGTGACCTAGCCACTAGACTCCATTTTTGTCCTGTTGGAAAACCTGCGCCGCCTCTTCCTCGAAGACCGCTTGTGGCGACTTCATAAATTACGCCTTGCGGTGTCATGGTGGCTAGACATTTAGCTAAGGCTGAGTAGCCACCAGCTGAAATGTAATCTTGAATTCTTGACGGATCAATTTTTCCAGCGTTCCGCAGAACGAGTCTGTGCTGTTTTTGGAAGTACGCTTCGTTTTTGTAGAGCATTTCTTTGACGGGTAACCCCAATACTATGTGGTCGCGGACGATTTCTCTTACTTTTTCGGGAGTTACGCTTTGGTAGAGGTAGTCGCCTGGTTCAATAAGTACCGCTGGACCAACCGAGCATGTGCCTATGCAGCCTGTACGTGCAACTTTGCATTCTTTTTCCACTCCGAACTCTTTAACTGCTTCTTCAAAGGCCTTGAGAACTTTTAAGGCGCCAAATGGCACACAACCGCTTGAGCAGCATACGTTGATGCGGTATTTGTAGGCTCTTTGAAAATCAAGTTCTTGCTCAGCTATCTTCTGTAAATCATCAAGTTTCAGCTTTAACCCCTCCGAGTGCTTCCTTTATTTTTTGAATTACGACCTCTTTGGTTGCTTTTCCTATGACTTGGTCGTCTACTACTATGTTTGGCGCCATGGCGCATGCGCCGATGCAGCGGGTTAAAAGCAGGGAGAGCTTGCCGTCTGCTGTGGAGCCTCCGCGTTTGAGTTCAAATTCCGCTTCAATGGCTTCGATGATTTGCTCCACACCCTTCACATAGCAAGCAGTGCCTAAGCAACCTGTAACGACGTGTTCGCCTGATTTTTTAAGTTTAAAGAAGCTATAGAATGTAACTACGCCAAAAACGTGGCTTGGAGGAAGATTCAATGAACCAGAAATATCCATAAGTAAATCCTTGTCTAAATAACCGTAAATTTCCTGAGCTTGATGCAGGATTTCCAGTAGAGCGCTTTCTTGGTAATTATTGTCTTTTAAGACTTTTTCCAGCAAAGCACGTCTTTTATCGTCTCTAATCAAGAACCATTTTCCTCCGTAACGTTGTTTTTCGTTAATACGGTCTAAAGGCTAACTGAAGCGGAAATATAAAAGGGTACGGGAAACATTTTACCCGCTTTATTTTGAAAAAATCAGCTTGGATAATTGAAAATCATCTTACGACACGTGATTTAGTTTGAATAAAAGAAAAATAAAACTTAGCCCTTGGAAAAAGGGACAGATTATGCAGGGGTTGCTTCTTTTGCTTCTTTGATGGCTTTCTTGCTGTTGGAAACGGGTATTGCCTGCGGTTGCTCTTCAATGATTACCTTTGGTGGCTCTGGTAGGTTTATGCAGCGGAAGTCGATGTCTTCGTCTTTGAGGTTAAGGGTAGCTTTAACGGTTCCGTCAGTTAAGTATTCGATATCGAAACCCATCTTCTTTGTCAGGCTTAAAGCTCTATAGTTATCTTGCAGTATTATTGCGTCGACTTTTTCGATGCCTTTTTCCTTCGCAATGTCAAGCGTGTAATCAACCATTTTGGTTCCTAAGCCTAAGCCCTGCCAGTAATCGCTTACAAGAAACGCCATTTCACCGCTCTTTTCGTCGGATTCAAGGGTGAGGCGGCTGACACCGAGGATTTTGCGTTTGCCGTTTTCAACCATTTCAGCAACTAATGCGATTTCGCGGTCGTAGTCAACGTTGCAGTAGCGTACGCGGACTTCGTGGGGTGTGTCTTTCAGCATTTGGAAGAACCTGTAACGGATGGATTCTTCTGAGAGGCTCTGGAACATTTCCAGCCACATCGGTTCGTCTTCGGGCTTTATGGGGCGCAACAGGACTTCTTGGCCGTTCTTGAGTAACCACAGCACCTCGTATTTCTTGGGGTATGGGCTGATGACCATGTGTTCATGTGGTTCAAATCTCTTGCAGACCTTGTCTTTGTCAACGACTATACGGGCATCGAGAACGGTGGCATCTTTTTGGTTGATTAGCAATGGGTTAATGTCAATTTCTTTTATCTGCGGAAAATCAACCAGCAGCTGAGAGAACATTAGCACAGTTTCGTCGAGTTTTTTGAGGTCCACTGGTGGTGCATTTCGCCAGCCTTTGAGTAAACGGTAGACTTTAGTTTCTTCCATCATGCGGTGGATGAGGGTTGTGTTTAATGGTGGCAACCCAATCGAATAATCTTTAAAGAGTTCGACGCCGACACCACCCATGCCAAAGAGAATTACTGGACCGAAAACTGGGTCGGTTTTTCCGCCTATGATGATTTCGTAACCTTTCTTCTCAATCATAGGTTGCACGGTGACACCGATGATTTGGGCATTGGGGTTGTATGCGGTTGCTCTTTGAATTAGAAGTTCGAATGCTTCACGAACTTCACGTGGTGAATTAACGTTTAAGATTACTCCTCCGGCGTCACTCTTGTGAACTATTTGGGGTGAGAGAATCTTGAGGACAACGGGGAAACCCATTTCCTGGGCGAACGCAACAGCTTCATCAACGTTGTTGGCGACTGCGGTTTTTACGACTGGGAAATTGTAGTATTTGAGGATTTTTTTAGCTTCATCTTCAGTTAAGATTTCGCGGCCTTCGAATGCAGCGTTTCTGAGGATGGCCATGATGGGGCGTTTTGGTGGTGCCGAATCTACAGGTAGTTCCTCGGGGGTTTCATAGAGGAGGTCGATGTTGCGTTGGTAATTGTACATGTACATGTATGTTCGGATTGCCTGTTCGGGTGTATTGTAAGTTGGAATGTTATTTGCGTTTAGTATGTTGTTTGCTTCTTGCACTGCGCCAAAACCCATGAAGGATGTTAAGATGGTTTTGTTCTGGAAGGATTTGTTGCGAACAAGTTCAACTATGCTTTTGGCTATTTCAACAGATTCCGAAACTGCCTGTTGGGTGAAGATAATCAGAATTCCATCAATGTTTTCATCGTTTAAGCATCCTTCAACGGCGGCTTTGTACCGCTCAGACTTTGCGTCTCCTAAAACATCGACTGGGTTGCCATGGCTCCAGAAAGGAGGCAACACAGCATTAAGAGAATCCAAGGTTTTCTGGCTAAGCTTTGCTATTTTGCCGCCTAAGCCGATAAGTGCGTCAGTTGCCATGACTCCAGGTCCGCCAGCGTTGGTGATTATGGCAAGTCTGGGTCCCAGAGGCAAAGGTTGTGTTCCTAAAACCTCGGCAGCGTTGAATAAGTCTGCTATTTCGTTTACTCGGACTATACCGGCTCGTTTGAAGGCTGCATCGTAGATACTGTCTTCGCCTGAGAGTGAGCCAGTGTGGGAGGCTGCGGCTTTTGCGCTTTCTGAGAATTTGCCTGATTTAACTACGATAATTGGTTTGGTTCTTGCGAAGTGTCTTGCGGCGCTCATGAATTTGCGGGCTTCAGTTATGCCTTCAACGTACATGAGGATGCTTTTGGTTTTTGGGTCGGAACCAAAATAATCGATTAAGTCACCGAAGTCCACATCTATCATGGATCCGACTGAGACGAAGTTGCTGAAGCCTATGTTTTCATGGATTGCCCAGTCAAGGATTGCAGAGCCCAAGGCACCGCTTTGTGACAGAAACGCTATGTTGCCAGATTTAGGCATTTTATCGAGGAAAGTGGCGTTGAGGTTATTTCTGGGGCGAATGATGCCAATGCAGTTTGGACCGATAACTCTGATGCCATATTTTTTGGCGACTTCGGTTATTTTTTCTTCCAGTACCTTTCCAGGTGCACCAGTTTCTTTGAAGCCTGCAGAGACAATGATTACGCCTTTTACTTTTGCTTTGCCGCATTCCTCCATTACGTCTGGCACGGTTTTTGCTGGAGTTGCAATTATAGCTAAGTCGACGGGTTCAGGAATCTGATCAACAGTTGGGTAAGTTTTTACTCCTAAAATCTCAGGTTTTCTGAAGTTAACGAAGAAAACTTTACCGGTATAACCCATCTGAGTAAAATTTTTAACTATAGCGTAACCAACTGAGCCTTCAACATCGCTGGCTCCAACGATGGCTACATTTTGAGGGTTGAAAATCTTGTCAAGGTTTAGGGTACCCATGAATGTTACCTTCTGCTTAGGGTCGTGCAAAGGGGGAAATTAAAGCTTACCGTTCTAGAATCAATATTCTTTGAATATAAAACGCATTCTAAGATTAAAAACTAGTGTTTTGGAATTGTTTAGCTGGGAACAACTGATTTTAAAAAATTTAAGTTATTGGAAATATTTTTTGATTTCCGCAAGCGAAAGAACTGCAATGCCATTAGCCATTAGCATTTTTTCAGCGCTCTCGACATCACTGGGGCGAAGAATCAATGCAATTTTGCCACCTACATGAACAGCTGACGAGTAAGCGTATTCTATGTTTATGCCGCCATCGCCAAGAACCTTAGTTATCTTCGAGAGAGTATTTTCTTCAGAGATAAAAGTCGCTGTAACTTCCGTGTTCTTCTTTGATTTTGCCAAATTAAAATCTGCGTCTTCCAAAAGTTTCGCGGCTTTTTCAGGTTCCTCAGTAATCAAGCGGACCAACCCAAACTCGCCTTTGTCAGCAATCGAAAGCGCGAAGACTTTGATTTTGTTCTTGTCCAATTGTGACATTGTCTCAAACAGAGAACCTGGATGGTTATCAAGAAACACGCTGACTTGCGTTATTGGCAAATAGTACACCTACACCTGAATAGTTTGGGTTGATATTTAACTTTAACCAAAATTTTAGGTAAAATGTCATTTTTGACCAACCTTTATATTTCCACATGAATAATTCCTTGCTAAGCGGAGAATGCAGAGTTTGCTAAAGTGCATCGGAGTCTCCAAACAGTTTGGAGGACTCCAAGCCCTAAAAAACGTGGATTTCACTGTTGGCAACGGGGAAATAGTGGGGCTTGTGGGACCCAACGGTTCAGGCAAATCCACATTGCTCAACCTCATCAGCGGCGTCTACAAACCCGACATAGGACAAATTCTTTTCAACGACGAAGATATCTCCAATTTGCCGCCCTACAAAATCTGCGCCAAGGGAATAACTAAAACCGCGCAAACTGTCCAATCATTCCCCGAAATGACAGCCACCCAAAATGTATTGACCAGTGTTCTTTTCAACCAAAAAAAGGCAGGTGTCAAAATCGATGGGTTGGCGAAGGCACAGGAGCTTTTGGGGTTTGTGGGTTTAGGCAAAGAAAAGTTTGACGTGTCAGCTAAAAGCCTAAACGTCGTGGAACTACGCCGAATACAACTCGCGAAGGCGCTGGCAACGAGTCCAAAGCTGCTCTTGCTCGATGAGTTGCTCACAGGTTTAACGCCCAGAGAATCTGACGAAGCCATAGAATTAATCAAACAGATTAACAAACAAGGGGTTTCCGTACTCATCGTGGAGCATGTTATGCGTGTAATCATGGGGCTCTGTGACCGCGTTATTGTTCTGCAGCACGGGGAAAAAATCTGCGAAGGAACTCCAAAAGAAATAGTCTGCAACGAGAACGTTGTGAATGTTTATTTGGGTAAACGCTTCAAGTTCGGAGAAGAAGAGTAAATGCTGGAAATCGAAAACTTATCTGCAGCATATGGCATGGTGCAGATTCTAAGAGATGTAACTTTTAAGGTAGAACAAGGCGAAATAGTCAGCATCATCGGTCCCAATGGCGCAGGTAAAACCACCCTTGTAAAGACAATCATGGGATTTCTGCATCCAAAAACGGGAACAATTAAATTCAAAGGTGAAAACATTGAGAAACTTCCCACTTACGAGATAGTAACAAAAGGGTTAACGATGATTCCTGAGGGCAGAGAAATTTTTCCTCGCATGACCGTCGAAGAGAATCTGATGCTTGGCGCCTACAGCATAAAAGACAAAGCAAAAATTAAAGAAACCAAGGAAAAAGCCTTCGAAATTTTTCCAGTTTTAAAGAAGAAGGATAAAGCGGTAGCTCAAACCCTTAGCGGTGGCGAACAACAAATGCTAGTTATCTGTCGTAGCTTGATGTCTAATCCGGAGTTGTTGATTCTAGATGAGCCTTCATTAGGATTAGCGCCAATCATTGTGGAAAAAGTTCTAGATACCGTACGCACTATAAACGAGGAAGGCGTAACCGTTCTTTTGGTTGAACAGAACATCCATGACAGTTTAAACGTTGCCGATCGAGGCTACGTTCTAGAAGAAGGCAAGATAATTTTGGAAGGGAAGAGTAGGGAACTTTTATCTAATAGTCACATAAAAGAAGTGTATCTAGGCCTTTAAATCAGAGAGGGACAAAGAATTTGGCGGATGGCAAATACTGGAACGAAAAAATAGAAACCATGCCTGCTGAAGATATAAAGAAACTTCAGCTTCAAAAACTCAAACTTCAAGTCAAACACTGCTATGAAAATAGCAGCTTTTACCGCAAAAGATTCGACAGCGTTGGCTTCAAACCTGCAGATATTCGTTCTCTGGATGATTTGCAAAAGATTCCTTTTACGGTTAAGAGTGATTTGAGAGACAATTACCCCTTTGGCATGGTTGCCGCCAAGTCTGATGAAATCGTAGAAATTCACGCTTCCAGCGGAACCACTGGTAACCCAATTATCGGCGCTTACACTAAAAGCGACATGGACATGTGGCAGGAACTCATGGCACGCTCCATTTACACAACGGGCGGAAGACGTCAAGATGTCATCCATATCGCGTATGGATATGGTTTATTCACTGGGGGCTTAGGATTCCACTATGGTGCCCAAAAAGTAGGCGCAAAAATCGTTCCAGCCAGCGGTGGCATGACGCAACGCCAAATCAAGCTCATGAAAGACCTCGGCGTCACCATCCTTGCATGCACTCCAAGCTTCGCTGTTTACCTGGCTGAAACCATGGCTCAAGAAGGCGTTGTTCCACAAAAAGACCTTAAACTCAGACTCGGTATGTTCGGCGCTGAACCTTGGTCGCATAAAATCCGCGAAAGAATCGAGAAAGAAATGAACATAGAAGCATTCGACGTCTATGGATTAACAGAGCTATGTGGTCCAGGCGTTTCGATCGAATGTCCTGAGCACGATGGCTTACACATTTGGGAAGACAACTTCATCGTGGAAACAATAGATCCTGACACGGGCGAAGTGTTACCGCAAGGAGAAGAAGGCGAACTCGTTTTCACTGCACTCAGCAAAGTTGGCTTGCCAATGCTAAGATACAGGACAAGAGACATCTCAAAAATCAACTCTGAAAAATGTCCCTGCGGGAGAACTCATGCAAGAATGGAAAGGGTAACAGGCAGGTCCGACGACATGCTCATTATACGTGGAGTCAATGTGTTCCCATCACAGATCGAGTACGCTGTCATGTGTTTTTCTGAACTTGCAACCCAATACCTAATCGTTCTCGACAGGCCAGGAGCATTAGATACTTTCGTTGTTAAGGTTGAGTTATCCGAGAAAGCCTCCAAAGACCCAACGCTAGACAAAGCTGCCTTGATCAATGAAATCCAAAAACGAATTCACATCGTAACAGGAATATCAGCTGATGTCCAGATTGTGAAGCCAGGCGAACTCCCAAGAACTGAGGGTAAAGCAAAAAGAGTGTTGGATCTGCGTAAGGGCAAAATGTAAGGATAAACTATGACTTCCAAGATTGCAGCAGATAAGCCCGGCAGTTTTGCCTTGCTTAACGGTGACGAAGCGGTTGCGCGCGGGGCAGTGGAAGCCACCGTTAAAGTTGCAGCCGGATATCCCGGGACACCTGCCACGGAAATCTTGGAAACCATCGCAGAAGTGGCGAAGGATTTTGGAATTTACGCTGAATGGAGCATTAACGAGATTGTTGCGGCGGAAGTAGCTGCGGGCGCTTCCATGGCTGGGGTGCGCTCGATTGTTTCTATGAAGCATGTTGGTTTAAACGTCGCAGCCGACGCTGCAATGACTTTGGCCTACACGGGCGTGGAAGGCGGTATGGTAATCGCTGTCTGTGACGACCCGGCATTGCATAGCAGCCAAAACGAGCAGGATACCCGGTTCTTCGCAGTTCACTCAAAGCTGCCTCTTTTGGACGCTGGTAGCCCTCAAGAAGCCCATGATATGGCACGGGATGCCTTCGAAATCAGCGAAAAGATACACCTACCCGTTATCCTTCGGCTTACTACGCGGGTTGCGCATGGAAAAGCCAGAGTAAAATTAGGTGAACTCCAAAAAATTAAACGCAAAGCAGAATTTGACAAGAATGGCTCCAAATGGGTTATGGTGCCATCCAACGCCATTCGGCAACATCGAGTTTTGGAGGGCAGGTTAGCGGAAGCAAAAAAGACTTGCGGAAAACTCAAAGTTCAACATAATCGAAGATAACTGCTGCGAAATCGGTATTGTCGGAAGCGGAGTCGGCTACTATTATGCGCGCTCGATTTTGGATACAAAAAAGTTTTCTTGGTTAAAGTTAGGGTGGGTACATCCTTTCCCCTCGGAAATGGTCAAGCACTTCGCTTCTAAAGTCAAGAAACTAATTGTAATCGAAGAGTTGCGCCCTTATTTAGAAGAAAACATTCAGCGGTTAAAACTTGAAGTTAACGGAAAAAGCCAATTGGGCTTAGAAGAAATCGGCGAATTCACCCCCGATAACGTCCGCCAAGCCCTCGCTAAATTGGGCTTAACTTCAAAGGCTGAGGCACCACAACTTTTAGATTTGCCGCCAAGGCCTCCCGCCCTCTGCCCAGGCTGCCCTCACCGAGCATTTTACTACGCCCTAAACATGCTCAACCAACACGTCGAGTGCGACAACGACAAATGCGTTGGCTGTGACATCTGCGAGTATGCCTGTTCTTTTGAAAAAGAGAAGGTGTTCAACCCGCTTAAATCGAGGATTCGCTCGGTTCGGGTTGGACAAATCCAAAATACAGCGGTAACCTGCAAAGGCTGCATCGATGCACCATGTATTCTTGCTTGCCCCGAAAAAGCAATCGCACAAGTCAAGAAAACAGGTGCAATAGTCGTTGATGAATCCAAATGTAAAGGTTGTGATTGGTGCATAGATGCCTGCAAGTATGGCGCCATAACCTTGCATCCCAGCAGCCACAAAGCTATAGTCTGTGACACCTGCAACGGTAATCCCAAATGTATTCCCGCATGCCCTGAAAGCGCGTTGAGTTTAATTGGAAATTCAAAAGACAAGATCGTCACAGGCGACATCGGCTGCTATACACTCGGCGTATTGCCCCCAGTGAGTGCAGTTCAAAGTTGTCTTTGCATGGGAGCAGGGATTTCTCAGGCTGCAGGGATGATTCATGCGGGCGTTAAAGAGAAAGTGTTCTCAGTTATCGGCGACTCAACGTTTTTCCACGCTGGCATGCCCGGACTGCTAAACATTGTTTACAATAAAGCCAACGTATGCGTAATCATAATGGACAACAGCGTAGTCGCGATGACTGGTCACCAGCCAACGCCGGGTTCAGGAAAAACCGCAATGGGAACCGACGCTAAAATCATAAAAATCCAAGACATCGCCAAAGGAGTCGGTATAGAAAAAGTCGACGTGATCGACCCTTACGACTTAGAGGCTGCAATCGCCAAAATCAAAGAAGCGCTAGATTATCAGGGACCATCGGTCATCATCTCCCAACGTCCTTGCCCATTGTTAATTGAACGCGGTAAACCACGCGAAATCAAAGAAGAATGCAACGCCTGCGGAGTATGCGTGAAAGCCTTTGGGTGTCCAGCCATAAGCCTAACAAGCGAACATGCCCAAATCGACGCCACGCTCTGTTATGGTTGTGGCGTTTGCGAAACGGTATGCCCCTTCGACGCAGTGAGGAGAAAAGAGAAATGAACCTCGATATAGTGTTCAGCGGCGTTGGCGGCCAAGGAGTCGTCGTTTTAAGTGACATCTATTGTGAAGCAGCAATCCTTGATGGGTTTGACGTTGCAAAAGCTGAAATTCATGGCATGGCCCAACGCGGAGGCTCTATCGTGGCTTTCACCCGAATTGGCGCTAAGGTTGAGTCACCATTGATTGAAACAGGAAGAGCAGACGTCCTTGTAGGGTTTGAAATTTTGGAGACTGCTCGAGCTCTCCCATGCTCAAAAAGGATGGCTCTGTAATCGTTAACATGAAGTATATTCCGCCTAACTGCTTAGTTTCTGGTGCCAAACCCAAGAAAATCGAGGAATTGATGGCGTTGTTGCGGGCTAAAGCCTTGGTTCATGAAGTGGACGGCGCAGGCATAGCGGAAAAACTTGGGAATATGCTGGTTGTTAACACAGTTCTTTTGGGTGCTCTGTCGGCTCTTCCAGAGATACCCGTTAAAGTTGAATCTTTCCAGCAAGCGATAGCAGGTAGACTTAAAGAAAAATACATCAACCTCAACATCAAAGCCTTCCAGTTAGGAAGGGAAAGCGTGTTAAAGAGTTAATTTTATTAACAGTTTGCCTTTATATAGCAAAGAAAAACGAAAGGATGTTTAAAATTGCAAAGAAAAATTCTAGCAATAATTGTCGTTGTAATAATCGTCATAGCAGCCGTTGCAGCCGTTGAATTATCATCTAAACCAGCTCCATCAGGTGAAGCTAGGAACATAAAGATAGGCTTAGTTGCACCAATGAGCACATCCATTGGACAAGACATGTATAACGCAGCCACTTTGGCAGTTAACGAAATCAATAACGCAGGCGGCATCTTCGTTTCCGATTGGAACACTAAAGTTAACATCACATTAGTAACCGCTAACACAATCGACGACGCTCCAGGTAATGCCAAAACACCTGTAGTTCAAGCAGTTGAATCAGACAAAGTTGACATGTTAATCGGTGGATATGGCAGTGCAGGAACCCTTGCTAACGAAGTCGTAGCGATCCAAGACAAAGTTCCCTACATAATCACAGGCGCCTCAAACCAACTTGTCACCCGAAGAGGACCCCAAGGGGACTACGGAGGCTTTGGTCCAAATGGAGCAAACAGCATTAGTGACGCTGAAGGAATGAGTTACATTTTCCATTACTGCACTACAACTTACCACTATAGCAAAACAGTCGTTGATTTCTTCGCAACTGTGATGAAACCGATGGTTGCGCCAGATCGAAACTTCAGCTTAGCAATAATCTACCGAAATGACGCCTTTGGACAAGGAGTGGACGAAGCAACAAAGTACTGGATACAGAACGAAAGCCTACCTATCACTTTAACTGAAAGAAGTTATGACCCAGCCACAACTAATTACCAAACAGACCTATCGGTAATCAAACAAGCAAACCCAGATGCAGTGTTTGTTGTAGATAATCCTGACAAGACACCCAACATAATCAAACAAGGATGGAACGACGTAGGCCTAAAATCTGTTTACATAGCAGTAGAAAACAACCAAGACCCTACATTCTATTCAATACTCGGAAGCACAGGTGACGGACAACTCCTAGAATCAAAGATGGACCCATTCATGACGCCATCATATTCGTCAGCGGTTCAAACGTACACCCAGAATTATAACACAGCTTATCCTCATTTAATGCCTGGCATGATGGGCGCTGACACATACGATGCCTTCTACATCGCAAAAGATGCAATCCAAAGTGCAGGAACCATCGACAAAGCCGCAGTACGGCAGGCAATTGAGAACACTGACATCAACCAAATGCTAATCCAGACAAAGACGGGCAAAGTGCAATTCAGCACAGGTGTGAACTACCACGAAATTGATCCTGTAACATTCATTGAACAACTTAAGTATGATGCGTCAACTCTCCATCTGACAGCGCAAATCGTTTGGTCACCGCCAGGCGCAACGAACCTAAAGCAAGCAGACTTTACCCTGCCAACAGGATATCAACCTGGACAATAAGAAGACTATTTTCAAATCCCCTTTCTTTTCTTTTGTTTCTCGTATGTTTTAAATAGTTAACATGATAAATTATTTCAACCGCTTAATGGTGAGAGAGGACAACTAACAATGGATATAACGGCACCAACAATTATACTAACGTTATTCTGGGGTGTCGCCATTGGATGCATCTACATTTTGCTGGCAACTGGGTTAAACATAATCTTTGGCGTAATGAAGCTAGTAAATTTTGCCCATGGACAATTACTTATGATAGGGGCTTTCTTAACTTGGACCCTCTCAGTTTCCGCAGGATTAAACGCTTATGTGGCAATTCTAATTTCGATGGTTGTTGTTGCTGCTTTGGGGGTTGCTGTGGAAAGACTTACTTTTCGTAGAGTCTTGGGCACGGACAAGCTCAACGAGATTTTTGTCAGCCTTGGTTTGATTTACATTTTTGAGAATGCTGCCATGCTTATTTGGGGAGCTAGCTCAAAGCAAATTGTAAGCCCCTTGTATGGCTTGAGTTTGGCACTGCCAAGCATATCCATAACTTTTGATCGTATAGTCGCTGTATTCGTTGTAGTTGCGGCATTGATAGCTTTTGGCTTGCTTATACAGAAAACAAAGCTCGGTTTAGCAATGCGGGCAACTAGCCAGAAAAACACCACAGCCACGCTCATGGGCATAAACATTGAAAAAATCTACATGTTCACCTTCGCGATCGGCGCAGCCCTCGCAGCTCTTGCAGGAGGACTTTACGGCATAATCTTCTCCTTTGACTACCAAGTTGGAGCGATGCCAACAATCATAGCTTTCGCCATCATAATCCTCGGCGGCTTAGGAAGCATCAAAGGTGCCATCATCGGCGGACTACTATATGGCATAGCTGAACAGTTGGCAACATTGTTCCTGGGAGGAATCTGGGGAAGTGCGGTCGCCTTCGCAATGCTCATCGTTGTTCTAATAATCAGGCCTAACGGAATATTCGGTGAAAAAGGAGAATAAAATGCAGATAAAACAACTCCTCACTGCATTTCTGCGCTCAAAAGGCTTCCAAATCTTATTGGTCTCCTTCGCAATTTTAGCGGTGTTGCCAATAGTTGTAACCGACAGTTTCTTTCTCTACATTCTAACTCTCATCTTTGTCTTCGCTATTTACGCGGCAAGCTGGAATTTTCTTGCTAATTCAGGTCAAGGCTCACTTGGGCATGCAGTCTTCTTGGGTATCGGTGGTTTCTCATCCGCAATCGTCGGGGGAAGAATTTCAATAGCATTGATTGGGGTTTTGGGTGTAACTCAGATGCCTATTGGCGTATTGTCGGTTTTTGTCCAGATTGTTGTGTTGCTCGTCGGTGGTTTGGTTTCTGCTGGAATTGGCTTGTTGATAGGTTTGGCTTGTGTTCGTTTGAAGGCTTGGTATTTGGCTATGGTGACGTTTGGTTTTTCGGTAATCGCGAGCACTCTCTCAAGCCAGTTTAATTCCTTCACCAACGGCATAAACGGGTTTGCTCCGGTTAGGCTTGTGCCGGGAGGATATCCGTTCTATATTTTGGTGATCTCCTTTGCTGTAGCTTCGATCACTACGATGTATCTGATCATGAGGTCACGGATGGGATTGGCCTTTCGGGCTATTCATGGAAACGAAGCAGAAGCTAGAATGATTGGAATTAACACAGCAAAGTATAAGCTAATAGCGTTTGTCATAAGCACCTTTTTCGCCGGCATAGCAGGCGGATTGTACTCGTATTTCTTAACTTTCATTGATAATTCCATCTTTTCCCCTGCCAACTCTTTCTTGCCACTTATTATGACTGTAATTGGAGGATTGGGAACTGTTGTTGGACCAATCATCGGTGCTATCTTCCTAGTTTCAATTCAACAAATTTTAGCGCTCCCAGGCGTCGTTGATTCCCTACGAGCATCTCTTGGCTCATACTTCCCAGGAGTAAGCAACGTCGGACCGCCCCTAAGCTACCTAATCATCGGAGTAATCCTGCTTGTGATTGTTATTTTCGCTCCTAAAGGGCTGATATCGCTTTTCCGCAAATTCTACAATTACCTCGTCAGCGAAGAAAAACCAAAAAAGGCAAAGATCAAATGAAAGGCACAGACTACTTCGCAGAAGCCTTAGGCATAAAAGTTCTGGAAGCAAAAGACGGCTACGCAAAAGTATCCATGAAAGTCGAAAAAATCCACACAAACGCGTTGGGCTTCACGCATGGCGGCGCAGTCTTCTCGCTGGCAGATTATGCTTTTGCCCATGCTTGCAATTGCGGCGACAACGTAGCGGTTGCAGTTCAGGTTAGCATAAATTTTCTTAAGCCTACTGTCGAAGGTGACCTTTTGACGGCTGAGGCAACAAGGGTTTCAGAGGGCAAAACCACCGGGCTATACCAAGTTACCGTACGCAAAGAAGACAAGATCGTTGCGTTATTCACTGGGTTAGCCTTCAAAAAATAACTCGCCAACCAATCGCTATATAGACATTGTAGAAGAATAAAGCAAGCCAACAATATTTTTATTGTAGACTTCGACCTAGGTTTATGATGCTGGGGTGGCCGAACGGTTCAGGCGGTAGCCTGCAGAGCTGCTCTATATGGGTTCAACTCCCATCCCCAGCTCCAAACTTGTACTTCCATTCCTCAACAAAATATTTATTTCTCTCCAGGCACCAACACGAACCCGAAAAGAATTGACATCAATGTTCCTGTTAAAATCTTTTAAAGCGCTTTAAACGGCTACAAAACTCAAAAAACATAACGGTGGAAGATAAAACCAAGATAAGCGAGATTGTCGACCTTGGCTCTTTAGGCGTCGAACATTCGTTATGGAGACAATTAGGCTTAGAATCAGCAGACGGCGCTGCTCCCTTAGGTGCCTCAGGTTAGTATATCGGCGGCCGATCCTCATTAATTGTATATTAAGGGTTTCGATTTTTATTGCCAACTCAAGCAAGTTAATGAGTAAATGAATATCAGCGTCATTGTAATCTAAGGATCCAGTTTTTAGATCTGCTAATAACAACACAATCATCTTCTTTAGGTTCTTGCCGTGTTTAATGTCTAAGCCATAGCGGTTTTCAGCATTGACCTAAGATCATTGCTACCTTTTTGCTTATCTAGGATCTTAATGAGAACCGCTTTGTCTTTGGAAAGTTGCACAGGTCGGTTTCTTTTCAATAATCTCGGCTTGCAACATCTGATTTCCTTTGCAGTTTAGCTTTGTCAGCTTCGATTAATCCAACTATATGAGAGCTAATTTTTTCATCACATTTGCTATTTAAAAGGGCTTTGTATTCTTCTCATTTTCCGGAGCTGATATAGATTGAGTGTGCTTTAGCTTCGGAACTCATTAAGGTGTCTCAAGGATAAAGAGTCCAACTGCAATCTGGCTTAAAAGAACCTTAGTTTCTGAATAATGCTCTTCTATTTGGTCAACTTCTTCCTTCAACATTTAACCACTCTAGTAAAGAAATAATATTCTGCAAAAGCCTAAAAGTAACAGCCACCTTCTAACGAGTAATCTATACCTAAAACAAGGTAATCTAAGGAGGATGAGAGAGCTGACTAATGTAACTGAAAAATATTTTGATATTCTGAAAGCTTATTTCGGTTCATTATATAAGTGGGCTTCAGTTAAAGGCTATTCAAGTCAAAACTTAGCGGCATGTATTGGAGAACTCTATAATCCTCAATTAATGAAGGCTACTCTTCTTACTTTAAGCAAGGACTTGAAAGAGTTGAATTGGAACGCTCAGATGGATTTTGTAAAATCCATAAAAGGTCAGAAAACAGGATATTTGGGGAATTCATATCTATACTCGAACAACTCCGAGGCAACATTTGAGTTCCTAAGGAAGACTGCTTTGTATTCAGATACAACAATAATCAATGATCCCATAGTCTCAGAATTGCTTAGCTGGGAAAAAAGAGGCAGCGGAGATGTGTCGTCCTTTAATTTGGTTGCTCAATTCGCCGTTCGACTTATATTAATGGAAGAATTGTTCACCTTAGAATTGGATCCTCCACTTTGTTGTCTTGCCCCTTGTAGCATTATTTCTTTAGGGCAAGAAAATGCCTATGGTCCGACTGATAAGTTTATCGAAGAATTTATCGTTCCAAAGTATGCAGGTAGTATTTTTAAAAAAAAGTTCCAATCATCCGAGGAATTGACTGAGTTTTTAGGCAGTTTTCAGAGTTTTGACGATTTTATATCAGTGGTTCAAAAATCAGGTGTTCCGTTTACTAATCCCGATGGCAGTTTTGTGACAATAAAAGACTATTCACGTGTAAAGCGATACTATGAAGACAAGTATGACACGAGTTTCGATTCTGCAAAAGCATTATTTCTGCTTCTTCGAGGTAGGTATAGTATGGCTGTTTATGATCTGGCAGTCAACGGAAGAATAGCGACAAATTATGCAACAGATTTCAAGGGCGTTTGGAACAGCTTTGTTTGGATGCTAAATAGTGATAACCTGCAAATAGCAAAGTACTCGAAGAAAAAGCTTCTCTCAAAAGACACTTTGGTTCTTAATTCACTTCAAAATCGAGAATTCAAATGGATAGGTAATGTGCCACTCAACAAAATAGTTGAGATGAGGAAAAGAGGGGAACTTCAAGACATGAGGGAGCTTTTGAGTCGTAGCATAACTGAAATCGAAACTGCAAATGATGATGAATTCGCTGAAGTGGGTCTGCAAGTTGAATACAATATTAACCAAGCTTTTACAAAGCATCAAAGTGAAATAAAGAAGTTATCGGATGAGTACAAAACTAAGTATAAAATTGAGGGTTTTTCTATTGCGGTCGTTGGAATTTTTAGTTTGATCTCAGCGATGTATCCGCCTTTTGCGCAAAGCATTGGGTTTTTGTCTTCTAGCTTAGTAGAGACGTTTCCAGTTAGCAAGTTAATAAAAGATTACTTTGAAGAAAGGAAAACAACTAAAGAATTAGAAAGAAAACCTGTCGGTATTCTCTTTGAAGCAAGAAAACAAAGTAATACTTCTAAAAAGTGAAATTTAGGTGCCATAGAGCCTTGCGTTGACGCAAATTTGAAAAAATTTCTGCTCTAAATGTAGAGCAAACCTCGATTAGACAAAATGGATTTAATCACTGGTAATGTCTTAGATCTGTCTGCCTCTGTTGTTTAATAGACTCAAATACATTCTTTGCATTGTAGCCTGCAAAACTTAGCAAGTTAGCTGGCGACTCATAGGGACTTTCAAGGTACTTTTGAGTGTCTGGATTGGTTGACTCTTGGATGAGTTGTCTTGCTTTAACTCGGAGGCATGGCGCTTGTTCTTAGCGTTTGTAAAGACGAATTGAACGTTTCCGCTTGCATGTACTTCATCGCTTTTTTTGATTAGTTGACTTGCAGCGATGACTTGGCTAAGGTCTTGCCGATAATGTTCAGGCTTTTTAGATAAATGCATAGTTATAACAAGGTCCCAGATTGCTATTTCGTTATTCAGAAGTTTCTCTCTGGAAGACTTGACTACTTCTAACGTTTGAGGAATTGTTCTATAAAATTCATTAACGTTGTTTGCGGTTGATAGGGCTTTAATTATGTCGGTTTGGGCGTCAAAAATAAATTTAGGTGATCTCGACGCCTGACTTCTATACCTCGAAACTTAACCTTCCCACCTTCTATAACACCATCATAACTGTTTAAGACGCCTATGTTAGGGTGCATCCTGGAAGGTAAAAAGACGATCCATTTGTAGCGTCCTTCAAAATTTATGGGAATTTGGATAGCTCGGTAATTTTTTTGCAAAGTTGCTGGTAGCCTTCTACTGAGGCATCTGTTTTTTAAGCCAAAGCAAATCCACTATTCCGCGAATAACCTCAAACCCATTATCTTCCGAAAGGTGAGCATCGTTTAAAAATGCTTCTCGCCCAAAGGCACAAACCCGGATGTGACCATCAACCTTGCCGAACTTGGCATTTTTAAAGCCCAATTATCCAAACATATATTCCTCAGAAACAATAGGGAGGCTCTTCTCTTGAGTAATACCGTTAAGGTTCGAGCAAATTTGTCTTTTGCCCAATAGTTTGAGTGGCAAACATTGTCGTAGTCTTGAAGTCGGAAAATTTCCCGAACAAACAAAGTGGTTACTGCTAACGATGTTATGGTCGCTTTGGGCTTCGTAAGAAAAAAAACTACCGTGAAACAAAAAAAAATAGAAAAAAATGATTAAGCTGCTGTAACTGAGGATAACAGTCACTAGGAGACAATCACAGAATTTTATAATGTGCAATTTGATTGAAATTTAAGGACCCAAGTAGGCACTTGCATTAAATCATGCATTCGCTACATTGAAGGGATTACTTTTTGAATCAGGGGTCAGTATAAAAAAAGTGCTAGTAAAGCTAAAGAAACTATGAAAATAATTTTGAGTATGGAGGAGTGCTGAACAATATTTTTAGGAAATGATTTTCCATGTTCCCGTTCTGCTTTACAAAAAGTTTCTACTAAATTTGTGTATCTCTTGTTTGATTCATCCCAAATCGTCAGTCTCTTAAGGTCATAGAAGTAAGGTCTCTGCAAAGCTTCCGACTTTATCTTGTCAGCCATACTTGTGTAATAGGAGTAGCCTTGTAACATGTACAATCCAGCTCCAGAAAAAAGCACATATAAGAAAACAGAAATTCCGATGGGGACCTGCAAGCCGCTAAGAGCAAAATTTTCTTTAAAAGTAATTGCTTGGATTATTGCTGACAGAGTGATTAAACCAAAAATTGAAGCTACAAGAAGACTAGCAAAAGAAACAGCTCTGCTATTGTAGTAATCAAGTAAACCAGCCAGTAGGTCTGGGTCAATTTTCCAACCATTTGGTCCATCTTCTCCAGAAGCTTCTTTCAATTGAATATGATATTTTGGATTAGAAAGAGTAATCTCTAACTTTGGAAACAGTTTTTCATCCAATTTTACTAATACCTTGTTCGGTTGAGTTTCAATGGCTAATTTCAATTTGGGATTATCTTGAAGGAATTGGTCGAAATTAAAAAAGACATTTTCAGAAAATGTTTTAATCTTTTTAATTTGATGTACACGGCAAATCTCCCCAATAAATATCATTATTCAACTGTTTGCTTCTGGAACTTACTTCGAAAAGCCCAATAATTAATTTTTTACTATAGTCGCCAAACAAGATAGTATCCCCAATAGCTAATTCTAATAAAGGTGAAGTATCACTTTTCTTTTTTAGCCAAACTAAGTCCTCATGCTGATAATAGGATAGAAGAAGACTATTGTAAAGCCATGTTGCCAATAGAATCACTCAGATATTCAGAGATTGTAATAGTAATTGTTTTCAATTTGCACCTGTCTCTATTTCTCGCTTACTACTTAAAAGGTTAAGCATAGCGCGTAACTAGTTCCTCTACTTCTAAAAGGTAATCACTTGTTTAGATTTTGGAAATGGCTTGATCAAAAAACCTAAGTGAGATGTCCTGCAAGGTGGATACAGTATAGCAATCGCGAGTACAATAAAAGGGATTATTATCAAGATATAAGCAACTATAACTTGCCTTTTTTCCAGCCCTTTATATTTGTGCATTTTTTGAAATAAAATAAATCTTTTGCTTTATACATGTAGAAATACCAAAAATCAATTATCAATAGATAGCTCAGTACTGAAGGTATGCTTTCTTTAGTAATCGCAGGGGCGGTCATTGTGGGTTTAACCGTCGCAATTGCTTCTGATCCCGAATACGTCCAACAAATAAAAGAGACTATTTTTTGCTTAGTCAAAGCCGGCTACGACGAAGCAAAAATTATGCAGATAATGCACATCTATCTTTATCAATAGTTCTTTATTGGCAGATATTACGGCTTCCACTTTATTCCGCAGTTTTTGGAAGACCTTGGTACATAGATTAGCCAGTATCATAGTACAATTCTATGTAACCGCATTCTTGACACGTGTAGGTTCTGGCTGGAATGAACCTATTTGTTTTGACACTATATCCTTTGATTCCTTTGGAAGCTGTGACTATTGCGGATAAATCTTTCGACTTTTTCATTGAACCGTTACATTTAGGGCAAGTTTTCAAGGTCGACATAGACAATTATTTTGGATTAGATTGTATTAAACGATTTCACAAATCCTAAAGAAAACGTAGTTATGATCCGGTCCGAGGCGACGCGCAGCAAGGGTAAGAAAAATCTAAAATCCGTTCGCCGAAAATCCACTTGGATAGAAATGTTATGTCAAAATCAGGACTAACCTCGCATGTGTTGCATCTCTGAAAAATTCCGGAAAAATTTTTGGGGCAAAACCGATACACTGATAAAATGGTTGGGTCAGGTATGTCGCCGCGCAAAGGGTCCTATGATAAGTTAACCTCGAAATTATATATTGTATCGTTTTAGTTTCTTTTAATTTTATGAGATCTTCAGTAGCGATTAGAGCGAATTATCCAAAAATGCTGTCATCAGCAGACAACCACAAAACCATATAAGACCGTCCCCGTCAACCTCATCAGGCAACTTGTATCTTAAATCAACCCTTGGAGGTGACAATTTGGAAAAAATGAAAACAGCATTCGGCATGGGTTCACCCGAAGGTGGCATTTATGACATCCTTAAAAGCGAACATCGTCAAGTGAAAGCAAGCCTTATGGAAATTATCAACAGCGGCAGAGTAATGAAGGACGTGTTTTCTCAAACAGTAACCGCTCTAGACCAGCATCTAAAAGGAGAAGAGAGCCTTCTCTATCCTAGACTCGACCGCATTTCAGATACCCGAATGATGGCAATTAAAGCCTACGAGGAACATCACCTTAGTCGATTAGTCATAACAGACATTAACTCGGCTCCCGAGGACGAAAAGTGGCTAGTCAAAGTCCAAGTCCTATACGACATTCTGGATCGCCACATCGATATGGAAGAAAACCACATGTTCCCTATGGCTAAGAAAAGCAATAAGCGAAACCGAAGCTATGCAGTTAGGAAGAGATTACCGAGCACAAACCGGAAGGCCAATGCCGCCGCCACCAGTCGAAACCGCAGTAAAAGCTTAACAGTATCTAACTGTGTGTCGGTCAATCGCTGTATTAAAATCGCCGAACTTGACGTCGGAAGAAAAAAGACGCCCAAACAGCTTACGTTCCGACACGGAATCCTCTTTCATGTACGGCGTTAGCTCGTCATCTTATGTCCGCAGTATACGTATCAGTTATTCTGCTGCTCGTTATTTGCATGCTCTGGTCTTGGTTTTTGATTTGCTTTTATAATTTAGGTAATAAAGGTCTTTCGCGAATTTGACACCATAGGCTGACACAAGTTAAAATTTCTTTATATTCTTTATAGGTTCTGATGTTAAGATAATACTCAAAAGCTTTCCTCTATGGGGACCCAAATTTTGGAAGGCCTTGGTTCGGTTGGATTAACTTTCCAAATGATAATGTTGTGATTGTGCTTGTACAGTCACAGAAGTTAATATCTCATTTTCTATTTTATATACATCTTTATTGAGGAGATGGTGGGTTTGAGAAGGAAGCTAAAAGGTCAATGTCCATGCGGTTATAGTTTTGAAATCTTGGGCAGCATATGTGAAGCCATATCTGTGGTACGGTCGCATGTTGAAAGTTTTCACAAAGATGTTCTTCCATTCGGAATAACAAACAATCGAGGCGCTAGAACTTCTAAATCAAGGATATAAACCGAAAATCTCCGCAAGCACACAGCCTCTTCAATGTACATAGAAGAAAAAAGATTCAAGTACAACATAATTTTTTTTGACTAATGGCTTAGCCCGAAGCAGGTGGTGATCAGGTAACTTCAAAGGCAAAGGCTGTCGCCGATTGGTCCGGTCAGGATAAGCCAACCCACTTTTTATTTTTTGTATTTTATATGTTCTGATAATAAGATTAAACCTGACAAGCCTTTCTCTCTATACTCCCCAATAGGCAGAAGGTCTCATGCCCGATACAGTGTGTATTGATCGGGCTAAGCTTCCGACTAATCGATGCCTATGCCGAGCTGCTTGGCGATGAGTTCTTGGAAAAAGAAGCTCAAAGGATACAGACGCAGGTATGAAATTTGTTATCGAATTGGCAAAGGGAGACGCTTATGCAAGTTATGGAAATGGTCTTTTGAGAAATCCGCGGAAAAGAAGCTATATTCTCATGACAAGAAAGCTTATAAGTAATTGACACTGAATTGAAATTGCCGAGGTTTTGCTTAATGAAAAATTCTGGAAAACTTAAGGCCACAGCAATTCTTATCCTTCTTGCTTTGATTCTTTCCACAGCAGCTGCAGGAATACCAATTGTCAACGCTCAAGAGTTAACTTCGTCTGCCGGTTCGCCCTTTCCAATAGGACTATTGCTAGGGTTAGCAGCAGTAGTAACAATAGGATTAATCGTTGGCATTGTTTTGAGGCTCAAAATAAGAAAAGATCAAAGTCAATTGCCTCTCCCACCACCTCCACAACCATCATCTTTTCAGGAGACTCCATCCATAGCTAAACAGGTTCAAAAAAAACCTGCAAATGCGCACTCTTTGTCTTTGATTGGAGGAAGTTTTGCAATAATATTTTCATTGATGGCCTTGCTTTTTACCTTTTTAACGGCTACCAGTGATTCCAACACTTACATGATGGGTTATCCGGGAGGGTCCAGTCAAGGAATCGCCTTGTTCGGGACTATTGGAGGATTGGGACTTATTTCAGCAATAATAATATTGGTATCAGCTAAGATATTAAATTCGAATCCGCTAAGACACGTTCAATGCGGCATCTTGATCTTAGTTTTCTCAATAGTTGGATCCAGTGTTATGTTTTTGTACCCTCCAGAAGCTACCTCCTTAGCAATAATCTTCTTTGCAGTAAGTGGCTGGATTACGTTAGCTGGCGGGATATTGGCAATTGTTTTCAAGCCAAAGATCTTGATTGTTGACAACCATTGATTTAACCACGACATAAACCTTAAAATCAAGTCGACTTTGCAGCAAATGATATAAATTCTTTTTCAAACGTAACTTCTGTCCCTATCCAGTTGAAGACGTCTTTTATTATCGAATAAAAATTAAAAGTCAGAACCAGTTTATCAAATTAAGGAAACTTGATAGATTATAGCTCAATGGGTGCCTCTGAAAATTTCCCTGAAAAATTTCGGGCAAAGCTTGCATTGTACATTGAAATTCTCTAAACCATTATATACGTAATCAACGGCTAAGAAGCTTGGGGGCACACAATTGGAAAGGCATCAAGCGATATCATTGCTAAAGGAGATTATCGCTGATGGCTTGGCGCAGCCGACAGCCGTTTATGTCAGAGAAAACAACGGTAAGTTCGAACTGGTTATGAAGGAAGAGTGTAGGTCACCTTTACAAAATTTCATTGCGGAAAAAGGTTTAAAGTGGCGCATAAATAAGGAAATGGGCGTTTGCATTATCTATAAGATATGATGCAGTGAAGGGGCAATGGCCAGTCGCAGTGAGGGGTATGGGATAAGTCAACCCACATTTGAATTTGTTGCACTCTATGTTTTCTTATGGTAAGATAAAACCTGGCTGCCCTTTTCTACTA
>CAWDAV010000007.1:0-117011 GCA_963800365.1 Candidatus Bathyarchaeota archaeon
CGCCGGGGAAGGGATTCGAACCCCTGCGAGCACGAAGCCCACCAGCTATCTTGCCATTTCTGGCTTTAGCCCTCTTTTGTTTGATCTCGAGGCTGGCGCGATAACCACTCCGCCACCCCGGCTCCAGCCATATGATTTGGTGTTGTGGCTAAAAGAGTTTTCAGTGCGACTACGATAATTTTAGTTCACTCCTTTTATCGAGTTTGGAAGAATCCACAAACTAACTCATTACATAAACAAGAAAGCCCAAACGACTCAATCCGAAACCAACCAAATCAACATTCGAATAAAAGTTGGTTGTGCTGCTGCTGCTGCTGCACTTGCATTCTGCAAAGCGGGTTGCAACAATCAACCCAAATCACAGAAGGCAAATAACGCAATTAACGAGAAACAAATGTTATCCAAACAAATTCTATAAACACTTTACACAAACAACCTAAAAGTTGAAAGCTATATTGCATACATAAGCCAGTTTTTAAAATCAAAGAAAACGTGTTCACAGCGCTTTGCTCAAAACAACTCGATACCCAACAAAAAATATTTATTTTAAGAGCAGAAATCTTTATTCCACGGCAAAAGATAGCTAACCACTAAAATACGCTAACAATTCACGCAATTGAGTTGCTAAATTTCTTTTTCGAAGGTTGCGCTCACTTTTGCGTTTTTGATGGCAACGTTTATAACCCCTTCTACTATTTGCTAAAGGCGCGAAGCGGAAGTACTATGGGACATCGTAAAACTCATGCTCCAAAACATGGTTCATTAGCCTATTTGCCAAGGCATCGTGCGAAGAAACCGACAGCACGCATAAGATACTGGCCAGAAATAAAGTCAGAATCTCCAAAGTTACTTGGTTTTTCAGCAGCCTACAAAGCAGGCATGACTTATGTATTTACAATCGAGGACCGTAAACGTTCTCCTCATTTTGGAAAAGAAGTTGCTCGAGCAGCAACAATCCTAGAAACACCACCTATCCTTGTATGTGGCATTAGAACTTACACTAAAACACCATACGGGCTCCAAAACATATCGGAAGCCTGGATGAAAGACCCACCAGCCATACTTGACCGAAAACTGGTTCTACCAGACAACTTTAACACTGAAGCAATGCTTGAGAAACTCTCACAAAACCTCGAACAAACAAACATAGTTCGAGTAATCGCCGCCACACAACCATCACAAACCAGCCTCTCAAAGAAGAAACCTGAAACAAGCGAAATCCAAATCGGCGGCGGAACAATCGCCCAGCAATTCGAATATGCTAAGCAACTCTTGGGCAAAACCGTGACGCCTGAAGAAGTCTTCAAAGACGGACAATACATCGACGTCGGCGGAATCACAGTTGGCAAAGGTTTCCAAGGTCCAGTTAAACGTTGGGGCGTAACTTGCCTGCAGCATAAAGGCAGAAAAACAAAGCGAGGAATCGCAACTTTAGGTCCATGGAATCCACACCACCTAATGTACTCTATTCCACGAGCAGGCCAAATGGGTTATCACCAACGCATCGAATTCAACAAACGCATCCTTAAAATCGGTAAAAACGGCAAAGAAGTCACCGTTAAAGGCGGCTTCATCCGATACGGCGAAGTAAACGGACCCTACGTGTTAATCGAAGGCAGCATACCTGGAACAGAAAAACGCCAAATCCGACTAAGAGTGCCAGCACGTCCACCAACCGAAGCCCCCGAAGCTGCACCACAAGTCACATATATCTCACTGGAGTCCCCACAAGGAAAGTAAGGTGAATTAAGCCATGGCACAAAAAACAGCAGAAATCTTTGACTTACAAGGCAAAGCAACAGGTAAAATTGCGCTTCCAAGCGTTTTCTCTACACCCCTAAGACCAGACGTGATAAAACGCGCCGTCTTAGCGATTCAATCTAACAGAAGACAGAAACAGGGTAGAGACCCAATGGCTGGAAAGAAAACCACCGCAGAATCACGAGGAACTGGCAGCGCAACTGCAAGAGTTCCACGCATGAAAAGCGGTGCCGGCAGAGCAGCTTTTGCTCCAAGCACAGTTAAAGGAAGACAACCCCATCCGCCAAGAGCAGAAAAGAAAATACTGCGCGCTATTCCAAAGAAAGAAGCAAAATTAGCTTTAACTTCCGCTATCGCAGCAACTGCACAGAAAGAAACCATAACTTCCCGCGGACACAAAATCGGGGAAGTTCCACAGTTTCCGATAGTGGTTGAAGATACACTTGAAGGCTTAACTAAAGCAAGCCAAGTTGAAGAAGCATTCACAAGCCTTGGTATAGCTGAAGATTTAACTCGTGTACGTGACAGCCGCAGCGTCCGCGCAGGGAAAGGTAAGCGTAGAGGCAGAAAAATGAAGCAAGCCGTTGGACCACTCATCGTAGTTGTCGACGGAAAAAGCTTAGTTAACGCAGCCAGCAACCTTCCAGGCGTAGATGTAACAACCGTAACTAACCTTAACACTGAAATGCTTGCACCAGGAACACACCCAGGAAGATTAACCGTCTGGACCAACGGCGCAATCGAAAAACTAAACACCCTTTATGGAGAATAAACGAAATGGACATTAACGAAATAATCAATTTTCCTTTGATGACGGAATCTGCCAGCGTTATGGTTGAAAAAGACAACAAACTAATCTTCATAGTCAACCTCAAAGCAGGCAAAACCGACGTTAAACGAGCTGTCGAAACCCTCTACGAGGTTAAAGTAGACAAAATTAACATGCTCATTACTCCGCAGGGCGTAAAGAAAGCGTTTGTCAAGCTAAAGCCAGAATTCAAAGCTTCAGACGTTGCAATTAAACTTGGAATACTCTAAACATAGAAGGCATGACTTATGGGAAAACGAATTCGTGTTCAAAGACGTGGTCGCGGTGGACGAAACTTCCGCGCGAACACTCACAAACGTGTTGCTCCAGCAAAGTATCCAGCAATCGCACCCAAACAATCTTATGAAGCCTCAATAATGGGCACAATAGCAGAACTTGTACATGACCCAGGTCGCGGCGCCCCATTATCCCTTGTAAAATTCGAAAACGGCTTATCCATTTACACAGTTGTTCCTGAAGGCGTTTTCACTGGACAACAAATCTGCTACGGCGGAAAAGCTCCAGCTGAAATAGGAAACATTATACCTTTGGGAAAAGTTCCTGAAGGAACTATCGTTTGCGATCTTGAACTCCGCCCAGGTGACGGAGGAAAGATGGCAAAGTCCTCAGGCGCATACGCAACTGTTGTCGGTCACACTCCACAAGGCACCCTGATTCGATTGCCTTCAGGCAGAACACGCTACGTAGACGATTACTGCTTATCCACGGTCGGAGTAATCTCAGCTTCTGGAAGAATTGATAAACCATTCCTCAAAGCAGGCGCAAAATTCCACTTGATGAAAGCTAAAGGTCACACTTATCCAAGAACTAGCGGTCGCAAAATGGTTCCAGCATTGTCACCCATACGGAAGCAGCAAACGTAGCGCTCGCAGATGCACAACAACTTCACATGGCGCTCCACCAGGACAGAAAGTCGGGCTTATCGCAGCAAGAGGTCCAGGACAGAAGAAGAAACGGGCAATCCGCTAAGGAAACTATAATAGAGGATAAAACAAGTTTAGGAAAGATGAAAAATGCCGAAAGAATTTAGCTACCGTGGATACAGCCTCAACAGTTTAACAGGTATGTCTATGGATGAATTCATCAATTTGCTTCCCTCACGCCAACGCAGAAGCCTCCAACGCGGACTAACACCAGAACAACGCATCCTGCTAGAAAAACTACGCGAAGCCAAAGAAGCCCAAAAAGAAGGCAAAGACGTCAGCTTAAAAACACACGTACGAGACCTTATCATTCTGCCAGAGATGGTGGGCGCAAAAATCGCCGTTCACAATGGCAAAGAATTCGTGGCCATGGAAATTAGGCCAGAAATGATCGGTCACTACCTTGGAGAATTCGCTATAACTAACAAACCCGTTAGGCATGGAACTCCAGGTATCGGTGCGTCACGATCATCAATGTACGTGCCACTAAAATAAACTGTTTCTTTTCTTTATTTTCTATTTTGTTTTGTCAACTTTCTTAGGAATCATTCTGAACATTTTCAACAAATGATGGGCTGCTCCTGAAAATCGATACGAGCTATCCTCTATTGGTATCTGCAATGATAAATTATTAGTTTTCAAATAGGTCTGGTTTCTTGACTAGATACAAATTTTAAACGGTATCAGACTTTTAATTTTGATATCCTTCCTTTTAATGTCAATTTAGTAAAGTGTTAATAGGGCAATTCTGAATAAGTATAGTGAGGCATTTTCTTTTGTATAGTCCCCAGTCATGCGCTTCTCATTTTTGCAACCTTCATTCAGGCAATAATCAAAAGGACATTGTACTTGTTTTTCCTGGAAAGTTTAAGGCTCCTGACCCGCAGATTCCATTAGCTCTTCTACATATTGCCTCCTCACTTAAACAGGAAGGTTTCAGCGTGCGCATACTTGACATGCGCCTTGAAGACTACCGCCATTTCCAAGTTGGAACCCCAGTTTTTGTCGGAATAAGCTGCATGAGCGGCTTGCAAATCAAGTATGCACTTGAGTTCGCCCGTTATGTGCGGATTCAGAATCCCTCTTGCCCACTTGTTTGGGGCGGTGTTCATCCAACTCTTCTGCCTGAACAGACCGCAAGCAACGATTTCGTTGATATTGTAGTTCGGGGCGAAGGAGAATTAATCATAAAAGACTTGGCAAACTCATTGGCGCTAAACGGACCCATCGACGATGTTGCAGGCATAACCTACATCATTAACGGGGCAATCAAGAGTAACCCTGATGGAAAAATAATCGACTTAGACTCCATACCCATAGCGTTGCCATATGAACTTCTCCAAATGGATAAGTACCCCGCTTTCAAATCAGGGCGTTTCCACATCCAAACAAGCCGAGGATGCCCACATCGATGCGGTTTCTGCTACAACTCCATCTTCAACAAAAACCGGTGGCGCGGCAAATCTGCAAAAAGGGTGCTCGACGAAATCGAATACATAACTAAAAAATATCCACACATCAAAATCATCGATCCAATCGACGACAACGTCTTCGTAGATGAATTCCGTGTCAAAGAAATTTGCCATGGACTCATAAATCGCAAGTTAGGTGTTAATTGGAGAGCTAACTGCCGATTTGATTACCTCGCAAATTACGATAAAGATTTCCTTCAACTCCTTGAGAAGGCAGGATGCGTTGAACTGGACTTTGGAGGCGAATCAGGTTCAGACCGCCTTCAGCAACTCATCTGTAAGGATGTTACAGCGGATGAAATGTTGCAGTCGGTTAAGAACCTGCGGCTTTGGGCGCCATCCATCGAGCCATATGTTTCCTGGATGAGCGGACTGCCCGGTGAAACGGATGAGGATTTAGCTAAAACCTTCGATTTGATGGATAGGATGCGGGAGGTTAACCCTAAAACTCAGCACTACGGCATATTCGTCTACACACCCTTCCCAAGCACCGTAATGCAGTATTTGCCATCGGAGTTTACGCCGCCGCAAACGCTCGAAGAATGGGGAAGCGTACAAGTTTTCCATTTTGATCCTCCATGGCATAGCAAGGCGCAAATCGAAAAACTACACACGATCTCAGCAGTTACGCGCTTAGCGTTCTATCCTCAATCAAGAATCAATGAACGCGACATAGCATACAAGTTTGCCTATGGCATAATGAATAGGATTGAAAAATACCGTTGGAGCCACCGAAACTTTAGTTTTCCCATTGAGCTAAAGGTGGCGGATGCTGTGGCACGTAAATTTAAAGGGTTCCTTTAGGCGCTGTAGTCTCGTCCCTCGGGCTTGGTGCTTACAGGTTTTCCTGCTTCAGGAATCTGTGGCAACGGAATCGCCGGCGGAATATTCAGGGTCCTAGAGATTATAACTGATTCGACGAAGACAACGTTTGATATTGACTGGATTATTATTTGGGCTGGCGGCTTCTTCTGTTCATAATCCTTGAGAACTTTGTCAACTTCACTTTTTTCTCCGTTGACATAAGCGTTTCCTTTAAGACTCATCTGGGCGATTGAGGGGTTGTAACCAATCGATAAAACAAAGGGCACTTCCAAAGATTCATCCTGCTTCTTTTCCATGCCCACAACGTTAATGTTAGTGCTAATTTGAATGGGGGGAATGGGTTTTCGAATGTCCCAGAAGCGTTCTGCCGAAATACTGGTTATAACTACGTTTACTCTAAGCATGGTAGGTCAAAAAAGAAATAGTGCGGTTGGGAGATTTAAAACTGCTTACTGTTTACTTTGGCTTGTAACGTGTAAAGCCACAGTGTCCGCAAGTGAACCTGTCATGGTGGTCTCCCATGAAGTAGCCCGGTCCACACCGCTCGCAAGTTGGGCGTGCCCGTGAAACTTTGTCGCCTTCAGCCTTGTACATTGCATGGACGCCCTTCTCTTCTTTGTGTTTTTTTTCGCGTTTCTTCTCTGGCTTTGCTGATTTTGCTGCTGGTGCTGATTCTGCTGCCGCTGGTTTTGCTTCATCTTTCTTTGGTTCTTCTTTTTTGGGTGCTGGTTTAGCTGCTGGCATTATGCTGGCGCCTCTTCTTTGGGTTTGGGTGGACTGTTCCGTTTCCTGATATATTCAGGCTCAACAATATTTGCTTGATTAACGGACTGGTAAACGTTTGCGTCTCCAACTGTTATGCTTGTTCCTGTTTTGGTGCGCATTCTTTTAATGAAAACTACATCGTCGCCCAATTGCAATTCAGCGGCTACGGCTTTTTTGGCATCTAGCCGTTTTGGAGTTTTCTCTTTTGGACCGGAAAAGATTGTGAAAGTTACTTCTTTCCGTTTTAGAAGCGCGTTATTCTTGGTTGAATCTATTTTGACTTGCATTAATGTTCACTTAAGGCGTAAAATCATACAGAACACTTCTTATTTAGCTTTTCGAAACTTTCATAGCATTTAAGAATTCTTGCACCTGACGTTTTTTCTGGCCGGTGACTTTAACGACTACAACACCTGAATGCGGCTGGCCATAGATCACAAAACTGTTTTCTGGAGCATACAAAACTGCTATGAGTGTTAACAGATCTTCCTCACCATCTACAACGATGTGAGTATGCACGCCTTTAGATAAGACTCTTTGAATTGCCGTTGAGGACTCTTCTGTTATTGTCCCCTGAGGATTTTTTACGTTAAGGCTTTCTTCACCGTGAGCCTCAGGCGGCACTGTTTTCTGGTCACGTAGAGAAATATTGTCAATAACGGTGAGTTGTGGGTGTAACTTGTGTTGGTGCAGGTTCTTCGAAACTACATCGCCAACAGAGATAATCATCGGCGGCTTCTCTTTTTCAATGAGCCTTTCCAGTTTAGCCATCGTCTCCTCAACGGTGCCTTGAATTAAGCTGCCGAAAGGTTCCTTCAACTTGACCCGCAACTCAGGAGTTATGATGTACTCTATTTTCATCATTGGAACCTACAAAAATGATTGCTCGGTAGGTTAAGAAACTACCGCAAAACCGCCAATCTTAGCGGACTTTTAGAGCGTATCTGCCTTTTTCTTTGATGTTCATGGCTTTGGCGATTGCAGAGTTTTCGGGGTCAAACATTACCACTAAACCGCTGAAATCTTCACTAAAATTGCCTGATTTGCACCTTGAGCAAATGTTATCTTTTGTTATGTAGTGGCAGCTTGTGCATGCTTTTTCACTCATTCAAAATCCCTCTAAGCTGCTTTCTCCGCGTTTTCTGTGGGCTTCTTCTCGGTTCCTTTGTTTTGATCCATCTTTAGCCAATCGAGTTTGCCTAGGAACGGTTGTCTTGCTGTGACACCGATTTTGCCTGAGCTGCCAATCCTGCCTAATGAGACCGCTGTTATTCTGACGCGGACTTGATCGCCTGTGGTTAGTTTGCGTTTGCTTTCTTTTCCTAAGAGTACGCCTTGTTTTTCATCGTAGGAGATGTAGTCGTCCATGAGTTGTGAAACGTGGAGCAGTGCGTCGACTGGTCCGATTCGGACGAAAGCGCCGAAATCAGCGATTTCAACGACGTCTCCCTCGACGACTTCCTGAATAATTGGGTAGAATGCTAATAGTGAGAAGGTTACTTTGTGGAATGTTGCGCCGTCGCCAGGTATGATTTTTCCGATGGGGCTGACTTCTATACCTGTAACTGCTATAACATAGCCTAATTCTTCATCCACGATTCCTTCGTACTTCTGTTTAACTTGTTCGCGACCGACTTTTTCAAGTGGCTTGCCGAAGGTATCGGGCGGAATGCGAATAGTATCTTGAAGAGTAATTAGTTTGAACATCTACGATATCATCCCGTCAATGTATAGACGCGATTTTTGTCTCACATAAATCACTGGGACACTTATATCTCTTAGCTTCTTCTTTAGTTGTCTATCGTTCGTAAAGACTGGCGAGTTCCAGTTCTTAGCCACCTTAACGATTGCGTCGTCTGTGGACAATTTTTCGTCGTTTTCCACGGGCACGTACTTGCATTTTTCCGCCAACTTCAACGCAAAAAAAGCTTCACGCCTAGTCTTAGGTGAATCTTTAGCTGAAAGTAACTCAAGTTCCCGCTTAACCGTTGAGAGCAGTATAAACTCTACATTCCTGTTCAGCAGCCGCTTTACCTCTTCAAAAATGTCAATCTTTAGCTCCAGCGGAACGAACAGGGCGTTGGAATCTAAAATAACTTTTAGGGATTGGGTTTTTTTTGGGGGGGAAGCCGACACTTGCAAATGGCTCCTGGTTATCTAACGTTTAATTCTGCTGGCTTAAAACATTTTGTTTTACCGTTGTCAGCGTAAAGTTGCTATTACTTTAAATAATTGAATAAGTGATTTGAACTCATTCAGGTGAATGTAGTGATTCGGGAGAAATCATGTGGCGCTGTCATATACCTAAACAAAGAAGAACAGACAAAGTATCTTCTCTTAAACTATGCAGCAGGCCACTGGGATTTCGTCAAGGGCAACGTTGAACCCGGCGAGAACGAAAAAGAAACTGTCCTGCGCGAATTACAGGAAGAAACAGGCATAACCGATGCCCAATTCATCGAAGGCTTCAAAGAAACCATCGCTTACTTCTATCGAAGACAAGGCTTAACGGTCCATAAAGAAGTTGTATTCTTCGTTATGGAGTCCCACACAGAAAAAGTCGAGATATCCTTCGAGCACATCGGATACATCTGGCTGGATTATAACCGTGCCATGGAAAAATTAAACTTCAAAAACGCCAAAGATGTGCTGCAGAAAGCACATGATTTTCTAGTAAAACAAAAATTAGTAAAAGATTAGGTTCTATTTTACGAGCCCGTAACCGATTAATCTCCACCTTGCAGTAATTTTTCTGCTGATGGCAACTCTTGAACCTGGCAACGCGCAAATCGGCCTTGTCAACTTTACTTTAATCACGTTTTGTTTGATGGAGATGACTTTGCCAACGTTCACGGCGGAGCCAACGTGGAGCAGTAGTGCTTCGTCTGGGTTGATTTTCTCGACTTTCTGAAGCTCCTTAGTTCCAACAACCCGTTCCAAGACATGCGTTTCCAATGTGAGTTCAGTTAGGGTTGGTGGTAGTTGACCGGTTTTTCCTGCGATGCTGCCTGTTAACCCGTCTGCTTTTGAATATGAAGGATCAAGGCATGTTCCTACCCCGACTAAGCCGCCGCATGTAGCTTCCTTAACGTTTTCATTGCCTGCTTGGAGGCTGACTATTTCGCTGATTAGGGGGTCGTAGACTGTTTTGCCTTCTCGCTCCGCCATGACGCCTGGTCGGATTTCGATTTCTTCGCCGACAGCAAATTTGCCTTGTGCGATGGTTCCTCCGATGATGCCGCCTTCCAAGCCTTCGAGGGTTGTTCCGGGCTTGTTGATGTCGAAGGAGCGTATGATGAACATCATTGGGGGCTTGGTTTCATCCCTCTTGGGTGTAGGGATGATAGTTTGAATGGCGGTTAAGAGTACGTCAATGTTTATGCCGCGTTGCGCTGAGATTGGTATGATGGGAGCATTTTCTGCCACTGTTCCCTTGACGAAAGCTTTGATTTCTTTGTAGCTTTCAATCGCCCTCTTCTCGTCGACGATGTCGATTTTGTTCTGAACGATGATTAGGTTTTTTATGCCGCTGACTTCTGCGGCTGCAAGGTGCTCGCGTGTCTGCGGTTGAGGACACGGCTCATCCGCTGCAATGACTAAGATTGCGCCGTCCATGATGGCTGCGCCTGAGAGCATAGTTGCCATCAAAGCTTCATGACCAGGTGCATCGACAAAGCTAATGGCGCGCACAAATTCTGCTTCAGAATTGCAGTTTTCACAATAAGGTTTAATCGTGAAGTTTTTTGGCGGTTCACATTTGGGGCATTTGTAGATGGGCATGTCGGCGTAGCCGAGTTTTATGGTGATGCCCCGCTTGAGTTCTTCACTGTGGCGTGATGCCCAAGTTCCAGTTAACGATTGAACCAACGTTGTTTTTCCGTGGTCTACATGTCCGATTGTGCCAATGTTGACTTCTGGCTGCTTAGGCAAGGCTTTACTAGTGTTACTCATAGGATTCTTCTTCTTTCCAATAAATACTGACGAATAAAGGATGAATTAATTAATGCAGTTTATAAGGTTTAAGCATGCACAAAAACAAAATTGCGATTATTTCGCAGCTTGTTCTGGCTTGGCTTCAACTGGCTTTGCTGGTCTTTCAACAATCTTTAGGTTAATCTGAACAATCTCATCGGTAATTATGTCTCCGCGAACAGTTTTGCGTTTTCTCTCACCGCTTTTCTTAGCCTTAAAGCCTGCTCCACCGCTAAGCACTACTCTTCTTCGAATTCCGCCATGGACGTTTCCCCTCATTGGGACGCCGTCTTTGTCAGATCCACCTAAAATTTGAATTGTATGAGCCGGTAAATCTACTACTGAACCGTCTAATGTTTCTCCTAGTTTTCTGCCAATGAATGGGGCTGCGCGTGATTCTTCGAGCTCTACTACTTTGGATGTTCCAGCTTGAGGATCGGAAACTATTACCTTAAACTTCGCCATGATATTCTCTCCAGCGGAGTATGAAATTGGGTGCTCTCTCTATTAAGTATTTATGCAGTTTTCTCTTCAAAGGCTGTTTTTAAGAGCAACTTAGAATTTTTAAGGTAAAAGTTTTAAAGCAGCTGTGAAGTGCTGTGTGGCTATGTGGCGGCTAGGATTCTTCTTTCACGATATGGCCTTCGGATTGCTAACAGTTTTCATACCATTGTACGTGATAGTTTTCTTGGGTGGCCCGCTGCTTGCTCTTGGCATCATGACTTCCGTAGCTATATTCTGCTCCATTCCTGCCTCATTTCTCTGGGGATACCTCTGTGATAAAACTCGCCACTACAAAGCGTTCATTCTTCTTTCCTTCGCTTCAATAGCTATACTTCTTTTTCTTATGGCACTTCCGTTCGCACAAAATTTAATCGTTTTTGTCTTTCTGTATGTTGTCATGCAAATGCTCCATGTAGCACACGAATCACCGAAAAATGTGCTTGTAACCGAGCATTACAGCCGCAAAGACTGGGAGAGCTCTTTTGGATTATACGAGGGAGTTACTGAAATTGGTTTCATTATCGGCTTAGTAGCTGGATTGCTACTGTTTGCATCTGCGCTTAGCTTTTCAACTCTATCCACATACTCTTTCTACCTGTGTTCCGGTTTAAGTGCAGTAGCCTTCATTTTGGCTGTGGCACTTATCGCTGACCCATTGATGATTTTTGAAAGGCGCTTGGTAGGTATTGAAAGGAAGCTTGATACCGCTTCTCGGGGTTTGGAGGGGTCAACTAGACTTATGGATGGACTGCGTTGGAATGGTTCGCTCAAAGAGGAAAGCTTTCTAGGGTTGGTTTTGGGAATAGTTTTGTTTTCTCTTGCGACCAGTCTATTTTTTACGCCACTACCCGTATATCTTAAAGACCTCTTTGGCGGACAACAACAGTACGTATATCTAGCATACATTCTTAATTCAGTCGGTGCAACAACAGGGTACTTCTTAATTCGCGGAGCAAGCGAGATCAATGAATATAAGAAAACAAATGCCCCGTTTCGTGCTTCTGCGAAGTCTTCTAATATTTTCGTTGGTTGGAATAGTTGAATTTGCTCTGGCTCCTAAAATTTTGACTGTGTCTCCTGCTCGTTTTCATCGGTTTCGCCTACGCAATGTATTACATTCTGATGCTTTCTCTTTCTATGGAAGTAATACCTGAGGGTAAAGCCGGATTTTTCGATGGACTTGTCGGCTTAGGCGCGGCAGTCGGTGCTTTCCTTGGACCTTTCCTTGCATAGTAGCCTCAGTTATTGTCATAATGTTCGCAATTGCCGCTTTAGTCTTCTTGGTTGCCTTCATAGCCCTAAAGCTATTTCCAAAAAACATTAAATAAAAAAGAAAATTAGGCGAGTTTTCGCTCGGGGTTTTATGGTTTATTCTGTGTGGACTCTATATAAGTCGACGTCTTCGCGCATGCTTGGTGTTAACTCGAGGAAATCTCGAACTGACCTTTCGATGTCTTTGGATTGTGTAACGTATCTGCCGACGATGAGTATGTCTGCGCCTAGATCTAATGCTTCTTTAGCTGTTTCTGGTACTATGCCGCCTGCGACTGCGATTAGGTATTTCTTGTTGGGGAATGCTTGGCGTATGAGTTTTATGCGTTCCAATCCGCAGGTTCTGCCGCTTTCTTGGTCGATGCCTCTGTGTAAGATGACGATGTCTGGAAGGTCTTTGAGAGATTTCAGTTTACCCAACACATCTTCAACGTTTAGCATGTCGATGACTGCGTAGATTCCAAGGCGTCTGGCTTCGTGAACGGTTGCGTCGAGGGTTTCTGGAGGAGCTAAGCCTGCTGCGACTACTGCGTCTGCGGTGTCTTCGTAGGCGATGTCTACTTCAACTTTGCCAACGTCAAGGGTCTTTAGGTCTGCTATAATGAATTTGTCTTTGGCTATTTGGCGTAGTTCGTTGATGCCTCTTGTGCCATAGCGTTTAATGAGTGGAGTTCCGACTTCAAGGATGATTCTGTCGCTTCCTGGAAGTGCTAGTATGACTTTCTTTGCGCCTTCAAGTGAGGGTGCGTCAAGTGCAATTTGTAGGTATGGTGGTCTCCATAGGCGTGGAACTTTGAAGCCCATGATTGGGTGCTTTGAGCGGTCTTTTTCGTAGATGATCTTTTCTAGTGTTGGATAACTCTTTAAGGCTCGTTGTAGCGCCATTTTGGTTGCTCCATAGTTGTACTGGTATATCTTACGGTAATCGGTTGCTTTTGGATGAATGAAGACACTGCAGATGATAACCCAGCTGTCAAGCTTACTGGCTGGAATAACTCCTTCTTCGGCTGAATCAGCAATGGCTTTTGCAACTGCTGCTTGTGCTGGACCGAAGATTTTGCCTGTGTCCTCCATGTTTTTGATGGTGACTTTTGGCACGATTAGAGTGTGTGGTTTTGGCGGCAGGTTAGGTCTGATGACTGCTAGCACTGGTGTGTGGCCGGCTGATAGTTGGGTCATTCCGTTTGCGAATGCTTGTCCGATGGGTCCGTTTTTGTCGCCTATCATGAGGTCGATGTGTGCAACTTCGTTTCCATCTCCAAGTAAAGATTCTCCGATTAGGTAAGCTGGGCCTGAATCCTCCTCTGCAATGTCAGTTGTTGTCTGCATCCTGTCAACGATTTCTTTGAAATCGACATTAAATTCTTTTAACCATGAGTAGAGTGTGTCTCTGTGAATGTCCATTTCTTTTGCTGTTCCGACGACTGTCGGTTTTGTCGGCTTACCTTTTGTGCCAACTTCTTTTTTGGCGGCTTCTGTAAGCATTTTTATTAATATTTCACGTGTTTCTGGCTTTTTGATGTCTGTTCCCGACATTTATTTTTCCTCTGTCGATCGTTGAACCTTAAGTTATATATAAAAATGTCGGAAGGTGAACAGAATATTAAGGGAGCTTAAGAAGGGTTTAGGGTAAATTGTCGTATACATGAAATTTTTTGGTGGCGGAAACGTGAGTTTATCGTTTGAATACGTCGGTAAATCTTTATATCCATAGCCTGTATTGAATGCCTAATTCGGCGAGGCGATTCGATGTCTTGGACTGACTGGACATTACTGGGTTTATTTATTGTTGGTTTCTTACTGTTCTTGTACGGCGCCAACATTTACAATTCAGTCGTCGGTTACAGCGGTATCTACCTTTTTATTGGTTCAATTGGAGCTTACCTCATAATCTACATCTATAAGGAATTAACCAAGAAACCTAAGATTTAAAATCCGTAGAGTTCGCCATATTTTTTGTTTAGGTACTCCAAGTATGGTTTAGAATTTAGGCTTGTTCCAGTTGTTACCTTAATTAGTTCTTCGGGGTCAAAGAGGTCGCTTTTGTTATGGACGTTTGTTTTTAGCCAAGTGTTAACGTCTTCGAGTTTTCCCTTAGCCAGTTCTTCTCGCCATTTTGGCAAGTCCTTGCTGATTGCCAAGGTTATTTGTCCGCTGTAAATGTTTCCCAATGCGTAGCTTGGGAAGTAACCGTACAATCCGCTCGCCCAATGAGTATCCTGCATAACGCCCTCGGAGTCGTTCTCGATTTTCACGCCCAAGTAGTCAGCGTATTTCTGATTCCAAGCCTCTGGCAGCTCGTCGACAGTAATTTTATCAGCGAATAAGTCTCTTTCAAGCTCAAAACGAATGATGATGTGGAGGCTATAGGTTACTTCGTCGGCTTCAATCCTGATTTTTGAGCGTTCAACTTTGTTTACATCATGGATAAATGGGTCCAACTGGAGATTGCTAAGGCTTGGTGCGGCTTGCTTGATTTTTGGCAGAAACCCATTCCAGAATTCCTTGGAACGCCCAATGATATTTTCATAGAAACGCGATTGCGATTCATGAACGCCGTACGAACAGGTTGAGCCGACGGGTTGATATTGCCATTTTGGGTTGAGGTTTTGCTCGTAGAGCGCGTGGCCGCTTTCATGGAGGACCGAGAAGATTGAGCTAGCAAAATTGTTAGGATAATAATGGGTGGTTATGCGTACATCATCGTAGTATCCTGTGGTGAAGGGGTGTTCTGTCTCGTCCACTCTTCCACCCGCCGCCGAGGAAGCAGTGTCGTAGCCGAGCGTTTGGGTTATGAGTTGCGTGATTTTGCGTTGTTCCTCGACTGGAACGGGTTGATTTAGGATTTGCGTGTTCGAATTGGTCTTGCAATCTTCTATCTTTGAGATAAATGGTTTTAAACCTGCCAGCAACTGGTTGAAGGTTGCGGTTATGGTCTGTGCATGCATTTTTGGCTCAAAATTGTCAAGCAACGCTTCATAAGGCGTCGTGGTTTGTTTAACTTTCATGAGAATTTCTGCCGCTTGCTTGCTTAGGTCAAGCAGTTTCTGCAATTCAGGCTTGAAGAGGTTGAAGTCCTTTTTGGCTTTTGCTTTCTTCCAAATATTAACGGTCAAAGCTTCTTGCATAGCAAGGTCTGAAACGAGTTTTTCGGGCAAAGCTGTTTGCTCTTGATAACTTTTGTTGATGAGGTACAAGTTGCGTTTTTCCACTTCTCCCAGTGCTTGGTTTTCTGCGTTTGTTTGGATGGTTTTCAAGAGTTTACCGATCTCTGGGTCGGTTGCCATTTTGTGGCGGATGCGGCTGAGTAGCGCCAGTTGTTGGCTGCGTTGCTCCACCGCTTTGGGCGGCATGTAGATTTCCATGTCCCAGTGGATGATTCCTTCAGCCGTCGAAAGCACTGCCAAATCTTTGGTTTTTGATAAAAGTTCCTTGTATGCAGATTCTACGTTAATTGCCAAGATTATTCGCCTCAATGTCTGATGGGAGGCGTCTTTATTTACTGTTAGGTTAAAGCGTTATTACGTGCGCCAAACTGCCTTGAAAGTATACGACAAGTAACTTTTAACTTCAGTCAACGAAAGCTTTGATTTCCCACGCTTTCGATTCACAAAAACAATAGGTGATTCTTTAACTGTGAATTTCTTCAAAGTCGCCTGTCTGACTGTTTCTATCTGGATTTCGTAGGTGTGGCTATGTAGGCTATCGACGGCTTCTCTTAGGAATGTTGTAGAGTAACAGCGAAATCCGCTGGTGCAATCATGTAGCTTTAAACCCAAAGAATTCCGTGCGATAAAGTTGGCTGTTTTGCTGATGACTTTTCTTGTGAAGGGCCATCCGATGATTTTGCCTCCTTTGACGTATCGGCTGCCTATGACGATTCCGCAGTCGCATTCCCGCATGGTTGCTAAGAGCTGGGGCATGTCCTGTGGATTATGAGAATAATCCGCGTCCATCGCGAAGACATATTTGGGAGGATTAGGAGCGGATAAGAATATTTTAAAGCCGTCCGTTATGGCTGTGCCCAAACCTGATTTTTTTGGTCTCACATAAAGCTTGACGTTGGGGAATTTGCGTTGTTTTTCCCTGACGATTTCTGCGGTTCCATCTGGGCTTGAATCGTCAATAACCAATATGGACGCATCCAACTTCAGGTTTTCAATGTCTTCGATTAGTTTCGCTATGTTGTCGGCTTCTCCATAGGTTGGAAGAATCACGCCGACTTCAGAATTTCCCACTGAATTGCTGATTAAGTCATAGCCCATGAAACTTTGCCATCCATAATAGAGCTAAATAAACTAATAAAGATCAATAAATCATTGCCCCTGGGTCATAGTTTTTTGTTTTCTCTTGTAATATTGAAGCGGGTGATAGATGTATCGACATAACTCATCACGGTTCTTGCATACGCTATGAGTTTGCAAAACCGAGCATTGGGGACAAGTGTACTTTGTTCCTGACCCCCGTTCACCCGCAATATGCTCAATCTGATAGCGTGTTAAACGTTCGTTGTAATCAGAGAATGTTTTGAACATTTCATTGAGTCCCTCAGGCGTCATACCGATGTTAACCATAAAAGATGTCAGCGTAAAGCGTCCGATGTGGCTAAGGTGATGCGCTTGGGCTGCATCCGCATAGAGCGCATTAATGCATGGAGGAAAAGCCGCTTGAACAACGACTTTGGGCATCTCCTCAATTTCTTGCCCCATAATCTCCTGAGCCAACTTCATCAATTCCTCGGCGATTGAAGCTATTTCGGGGGGAAGGTTCTTGATTTCAGAAACATCCAGCCTTTTCTCGACGCGGCGTTTTATTTCTTCTTGGAGCAGTCGCACGACCTTGTCTTTGTTTAAGTAAACCAAGCCCTTATCCATGATTTGGTTAACCAACTTCCATTCGGAACCATGCATATGAGCTGCGTTCCTCAAATAAACGGAAAATCCTATATGGAAATCTTTGTAGGGCCTCCCTTCGCTAATATCCCAATCAAAATCTTCGGCTATACTTTCAATCTTTTCTTTGGATGTTTCTTCTTTAAGCATTTGCAAATAAGCCGTTTTTGCTACTGCCAAAGCATATCTCTTCTTTATCCAAGAATTCTTGGTGGCAATAACTAGAATAAGTGCAGCGGCGAAAGAGGAAATTTCTGTAGCTTTATCATTTACCCTTCCCCCCGTGTTTAGGTCTAAAATGGCCTTTTTAACCTGTGCTTTTGCACGATCAAAAATGGGTTCATCGGAAACTAAACTTCCAATCGTAAAATTGTGTCCTAATAACTCTTTTGACGCTTGTTTTAAAAATGGGTATTTGGCAAAATCTTCAGAGATTAATGCCAATTTTGTTGTCCTTACTCTGTTTCAATTCTTGGTGCCAAGAAGAAGGTTAACTTTCCCTCTTTTGTCTGCTGGAAATCGATTCGCACAGGCATGTCGGTTGAGAACTCCAACGTGGCGATATCTGAGGTTGCGGAGGCTGCTTTTATGATTTCGGAGAGGTAGCTTAAGCTGAAGGTTGCTTTCGCGTTCTCTTTAACTTCTAAGTCGAGGAGTGCGTCGTTGCCTTTTTGGAGCGTGATGGTTGCACCCATCAAGTCGCCTGAAGCGCTTAGAGTCAATTTATCTGGTTCTGCTTCGATTTTTACGTGGTCGCTGACGAGTTGGGCATCCTCGATTGCTTGGCTTAAGCCCTGAGTAGTGGTTTTGGCTTTTACGTTGAAGCTGATTTTTGGTGTTGGAACTTCTTCTTCAGAAGCTTCGAGTGTAGGCATCGTAAAGTTCCTGCTGTACTTGCCTGTAATCGTAACAAGTAAACGGCCAGTTTTATCGTCCAGGGACAGTTCAACTGCTTCTTCTTTTCCTGCACGTTTGAGAAGTTTGAGTAATTCACTGATGTTTAAGCAGATTTTTGTGGGTTCAGTGCTTACAAATTCTTGAAACAGCGTTTTGGGCCACTCAAAATCTATCATGGCTACGCGTGATGGGTCCATGGCGCGAAGTTTTAAGCCTTCAGCGTCAATTTTGAAGGTTGCTTCATCAACAAGAATTGAGATGGCAGTAGCCATATCTCTTAAGAGTTTAGCGTCAGACACTTTAAGCTTGAACATATTACCCTCTTCCTCGCTTATCACGTATTGTAAATTTATATAGCTATTGATTACGCTTTTAGTTAATAAAATTGTTCCCAACCAAACACAGAAACAAGCGTTTGGCAATAGAAATTAAATTTCTGTGTCATAACTAATTCTATATTCTTTTTCTTCTCAAAGAGGTGAGGTCAGCCGTTAAGCTTCTTAACTTTTATCTTTTCACTTAATGGAACTAGTGTTGTTTGTGCTACTTGATGTATGACCGCCCTATAATTTCAACCCTGACGTTTACGCCAAAAATTAATTTTCTGGGTTGTTTGCTAATTGATGTTTGGTATAGGGGAGTTTTCTGTTATAACTACCATTGAAAAATACAAAACTTCAGAGCTGAAAACTGTTGGTTTTTGATTTAAAAGTCATAAAGTATAAGAGGGTGTATGTTTCTTTTATGCGAGCTGGTAGTCAACGTGAACGTTCCTAAAGAAATCAATACGTACTGTCCAAAATGTAAAGCTCACACCGTTCATACTGTATCCATCTATAAAGCGGGCAAACGCCGAGCACTTGCACACGGCGAACGTCACCATGCACGTGAGAAAGAGGGTTACGGCGGCCAAAAATATGCGCTTCAACATGAATTCGCCAAAACCACAAAAAAGCAGACTATGCGCATGAAATGCAAAAAATGCAACTATATGTACCACAAAGATGGAATACGCCTACGAAAACTAGCCCTAGTATAAAATTAACGGAGTTTGAAAATTATGTCTGAATGGAATAAACTTATCCCGAAACCGCGAAGCGTCTTCCTACGGGTTAAATGCCAGAAATGCGGCAATGAACAACTCATCTTCAGCAATACAGTTAACAAAATTGTCTGCAACGTATGCGGTGAATTGTTAGCTGAACCCAGCGGTGGAAGAGCAAAGATTAACGGTGACGTCCAAGCAGTTCTTGAGTAAGAGGAACAGCAAAATGGCTGAGCTTGAGCTAATTGGCTGGCAGCTTAGCTTTTCTAGAAGGGACTGCTGATTGGTTTGGCAACTACGCAAATGCGTGAAATGTGAAAAATACACCTTGAACAAGACTATTTGTCCCTACTGTGGTGGACCAGTAAGAATTCCTCATCCGCCTAAATTTTCCCCAGATGATAAATACCTAAAGTACCGAATGGCTATGAAAAGGAGCGCAGAAGCACAATGAAGGAAACATACATCAAAGAATTTACCGAAATCAAACCCAACAACCCAATCCTTATAGAAGGCTTACCTGGCTTAGGACTCGTGGGAAAAATCGCTCTGCGTTATTTGATTAAACAGTTGAAAGCCAAAAAAATAGCTTACCTCTACTCGCCACATTTTCCATACTTCGTGTTAGTTAACAAAAAAGGTAATGTGCGTTTGTTAAGAGGAGCATTCTACTTCTACCAAAACCCCAAGGGAAACGACATAATCTTATTCACAGGCGACAGCCAAAGCCAAACCATAGAGGGACAATACGAAATCGCCGATCGCATGCTGGATTTCTCCGAGAAACACCATGTAAAAACGATTGCAACCATCGGTGGCTACCGTATGGAACCCAAAGAAAAACCCAAAGTCTTCATAGCAGCAACATCCCAAGATGTTCTTCACAAAGCTTTGGAAGCTGGTGCAACACTTAGCACTTCAGGAAGCCCCATCGTAGGAACAGCAGGCTTAATTCTTGGCTTAGCGAAATTCAAAAAAATCGACGCACTCTGCTTACTTGGCGAAACACGTGGCTATCTCCCAGATCCTCTTGCAGCAAAAAGCGTTCTAGAAGTACTAAAGTCAACCTTCAACTTTGATTTGGACCTGGCTGGCTTAAACGAAGAAATCGCAAAAGCCGAAACAATGGTTACTCGCCTGCAGCAAATCGAAGAAAAACGTGCTGTCCAAGCTGAAGAAACCAAAAAACAAGACGACAAGAAAACGACGTATATTTCCTAACCAAAATCTCTCTTTATTATCTTATCTATGTTAAGAGCTGCTGTGTCATCTCCAAAAGGTGAAACAAAAGGCAACTTCTCTCTTTTCTAAATTCCTTCGTGCATGGCAGCTAAAATCTTGTTCTTGTCAGTTCCAACGATTTTGGCAAATCCTGCCTCTCAGTAGACAGCCGAATAACTAACACTCGCTTCCTCTTCTTGGAGCTGTGACTTCTTCCTGTATGCAGCCATCGTCTTGATAGAACGCGGTTTGTTTCCCCTTCCATCATGAATAACGATGGCTTAGCCTTCTCTGGTAACGCATCAATCTTCATCATAATCTCAGCGGTCTGAGATCCAGGAAAAGAAGCCTCGATTTTCAAAACATAATCTGGTGGATCTAACTTGAGGTTTTCGATAAATTGCTGGAGATTTTATAACCGTATTGTTGCTTACAATGAAAAAAAACAGACGTAAGTTTGGCTATGTTTAGGACCCGAATTATTGAGGGCATTTGATTATTTCGGGTCTTGTTCTAGTAACCACTGCAACTGGTTTCATAAAGTTCAATCCACCCTACGTTTTCTTTAAACATCCTTCACGTGGTTCATAAATTGTTCCTTCCCGCAGCAGTTGGCTAAGCATGCGTTCGATTTCGCCTCTCGGAATCTTATGCTTGGTTTCCAACTCATTTACCAACGCGTCTTTCTCGACGATGCCTGTTATCTTCTCCATATCCATAAGCGTTGACAGCACTGTGGATAATCTATCTCTGATGCTCTTGGATCTGCCAGTCATGATCAAATCGATATCAACTTTATAGGACGAGAGGTCGATTCCGACTTCTTCCAGTGACCGCTTCATAATCGCTATGGCTGCATCTGCATCCGCTGCAGTGACTTCCTTGCGCAGCGCAACACGCGCTCGGGCTTCAGCAACACGAACTAGAGATTCCAGCTGACGAGCAGTTATTGCTACTGGGGACCCTTCGGTTTCGCTCGCTGAACGCATGGCTAAGTAGAAGTCGCTTAAGCGGTTTAAGGCATCCATGCTGAGTTCAGGCTTGATGCTCTTGGCAAAACTGACATATTTGCGCAGAAGTTCAGCGTCAACTTGGGCTTCTACAGGGCTTACTCCTCTTCTGTGTATCTCCAAGATGTGTCTTGACATTTTGTTGTCGGATTCTTTGTTAGGCACGTCTCTAAGGACGAAGATCAAGTCAAAACGTGAAAGGATGGTCACAGGCAAGGAAATGTTTTCTGCAACGGTTCGGTTGGGTTCATACCTACCCAAAGATGGGTTCGCCGCTGCAAGCACCGCAGTTCTAGCGTTCAATGTCGCAACGATACCGCCTTTTGCAACTGAAACAGTGTGCTGTTCCATGGCTTCATGTATGGCAACGCGGTCTTCGGGACGCATTTTGTCCATTTCGTCGATGCATGCGATTCCTTTGTCGGCAAGGACCAATGCTCCTGCTTCAAGGCTCATGCTTCCGCCTTTCTCTCGGACTACAGCAGCGGTTAAGCCTGCCGCAGTTGTGCCTCTGCCCGAAGTGTACAAGCCTCTTGGCGCAATTCTAGCGACGTACTGGAGCAACTGTGATTTGGCGGTTCCGGGGTCACCGATGAGCAATGCATTCATTTCGCCCCTCACGTTTACGTCAGGGAGGCTCTTTGAAACTCCGCCGAACAGTAGGTACATTATGGCTTCTTTGATGTGCTCTAAGCCGAAGATTGAGGGTGCAATGGAAGTCATGATTTTCCTGTGCACTAAGGGGTCTTTGGATAGTTCGATCATTTTTGCTTCTTCTTCAGGTGTGGGCGGAGAGGTTTCAGGTTCTTTGCCCAAGACCTCTATAGAGTTGGCGTCTAGTTGGAGAATGAATGTGCGAAGTTTCCCCATGCCCATTAGTGACGGTGCAAAAGCACGCACAGTGCCAACTATTGAAACGTGGTCTCCTGGTCGTGCCACATCGACAATTTCGTCGCCGACAAGCTTAACAGCTAAAACGCGGGGTAGTTGTCCTGGCGGTAAATCCTCGGGTTTTTCCTGCAACCTCAGATCCTGTGAATCAATGAAAGTGGATTCTTCTTGACTGAACTCAAATGGTCCATCTCTACCGCAATCGGGAGCAACACAAACCGAAGGTGCCTTCAAGAACTGCCCAGTTTGCTCAACTAGGTTCATGGTGCCGCAGCGTTTGCATTTAAAGGCTCCAAGCTGAACCATCGGTCGCACAGGAGTAGCCCGAACAACGATGCCTTCAATCATGACAAGCTTGCTCATCTGCCTTGAGCCAAGCTTTCGAAGAACTTCTTTGCCCAGAAGCTTTACAATTCTAACTATGACTTTCTCTACTTTCTCAGCGTATTCAGCGTCTTCGATGCGTAGCTGCTCGTAAGCTCCTTTGCCAGCATGTTGTAGGTACTCTTCAGGTTTGTTGAGCATCAGTTCAGCGAGTGCCTGATCGAAGCCGTAGAGCTCTTCAAAATCGATAGTTAACGAACCCTTGCCTGAGATAGCTAATTGCGCGATTCTCTGCCGGTACTTTTCTTTCTTGAAGAACTCTTGGAACCGCTGCTGAGGATCGATGGTTTCAAGCTTAGCCATCCTTACTTCTCTCCAGCACTTTCTAAAATCTTAGTTTTCCACTCAGAAATTATTTTGACTAGCTGTTCGTAGACTAGTCTTTCTTCGCTTGTGAATTTTTTTAGGACTTGGTCGCTTTGGGCTGGAGCAGCAGATAGTGCAACGATTTTTTTTAGTCGTGAGTTTACGATGTCGCGTGCTAATTGTCTTGCGCGGTCGTATTCTTGGAATTTAATGGAGTCAGGTTGCTTTTGGGTTTGGTCTTTTAGGTCACCGATGAACCGACGCAATTTAGGGTAGAAATCGCCTGGCAACTCGGATATTTGCCCTGGAATCTGCACGCCTTCCTTCCATTGTATTTGAAAGAGTCTTGTGGCGTCGAGCATTTCGCCTTCCCGAAAATGAACCATACCTGCAGATGCAAGTTCTTTGGCTACCCAAAAATAAACTTCATACTCATTACCTTCGTCAAAGGGACCAACAGTTAAGCCTGCAAGCTTTATTTCTGGACAGTTGCGGTTCGCTACGATTTTAACCATTGAGTTCTCATAGCAAAAGTCCAGTGTGCATATTTTCGCTGCCAATCCCAGTTCCCTCTCAATCCGATTGCTCTTTTCGGGGTTCAACAGATATAGCATAAGGAGTTTTAAGGGTTTGGTTAGAACGACGCTGAACTGTTGATAATGGAATTTAAGGCTTTTAGCACTTTCACGATAGTTTTTAATTTAAATTTTGTTGCTAAAAGGTTGCTATAAGCAATATCCAACAAGCTGCAATGCTGACTGTGTTTTTTGGTTTAAGTCTGTTCGGGGTTTCAAATTGGCTGTGCAGGCTGCCACAAGCCGATTGTTAGGTTTATGGCCATAATCCAAGCACTTTGATTGCGTTCGCCACTCTCCCCACGCCGAGCATCAACGCGCCTGTGCGCATGTCACTCTCCTCCTTAGACACAATCGCTTCCACATCATTGAAAGCTTTAGTCATCTTTTCCTCAAGTTTCCGATTAACCACATCCAGCGGCCACTGCTCCCGAGTAAGGTTCTGTACCCATTCAAAATAGCTGACGGTTACGCCGCCGCTGTTGGCGAGGATATCTGGGATTAGGCAGATTTCTTTTTCATAGAGGATTTTGTCAGCTTCTGGGGTGGTTGGTCCGTTTGCGGCTTCGGCGACCATGTGAGTGTTAATCTTGTCAGCGTTCTTACCGGTAATTTGATTTTCAAGTGCCGCAGGAATTAGCACGTCGCATTCGAGCTCAAGCAGTTCCTCATTTGTGATGTTCTTGCAGTCCTTGTAGTTTTGGACGGTGCCTGTTTTTTCTTTGTGCTCTAAAACGTCTGGTGGATTTAAACCGTCTGGACAGAAAATTCCCCCAGTGGAATCGCTTACCGCTATGACTTTGCAGCCGATTTCCTGAGCTGCCACCGCCGCGTGGTAGCCAACGTTGCCAAAGCCCTGAATGACAACTGGCGCTCTTTTAAGTCTTAATCCATTATTCTCTGAAGCCTGTTTGATGCAATGGATTACGCCTCTGCCTGTAGCTTCGGTTCTGCCCCACGAACCGCCAATCTCTACCGGTTTGCCCGTGGCGCTTTCGGGAATTCGATAGCCTTTAAGTTGGCTGTAAGTGTCCATTATCCATGCCATTGTCTGTGAGTCAGTGTACATGTCTGGCGCGGGAATATCCATATGTGGACCAAGGTACTCTGAGATTAAGCTGACGTACCTGCGGGTTAATCGTTCCAGCTCATGTATGCTGAGTTTTTTAGTGTCTACGCATATGCCGCCTTTAGCGCCGCCGAAGGGCAGGTTGGCGATGGCGCATTTCCAAGTCATCAGCATTGCAAGGGCGGTAATTTCGTCAATGGTGATCCCTGGAGCGTAACGGATTCCGCCTTTGAAGGGTCCACGTGCATCCCAATGTTGAACACGTACTCCGTTGAAAACGTTAACTGCTCCATTGTCCATGCGGATGTCTATGCTTACTGAGATGGAACGTTTGGGTTGACTTAGCATTTTATGCATGCCTGAGTCGAGCCCCAACTTTTTTGACGCTAACTTGAGTTGAGAATGTGCAACGCTTAACGCGGTGTGTTCTTCAGCCATAAACAAGCCTCTATACTAAAAGTTTACTCAAATTGGTTAGATAAGAGTTGCCGTTGACCGTTTTTTGTGGGTTTGGTTGATGCTTTTGTATACGGAATGTTTTCTGAATATGCATTGCTTACAACAAAATTTGATTGACTGATTGAATTAAATACTTAATTATTAACCAAATAACTTGGCGTTAAAGTGATAAAGACAACTAAAGTTTTGTCAACAAAATAACCTTAAAACTTTTCAAGGTACTGTTCAAAATGCTTCCTATCCCTCAAACATTGAGGGCAGACGCAGCTAAACGGCAAATTCTTGGTAGTGCATAATTCGTCGTATTTGCATTCGCCGCAAGCGAAATCTTTGCCGCAGCGAGTGCAGCTTTGAAGAAAAATGACTTCATTGTCAAGAATGCCGCTGATAGTTTCCATGAGCTTCTCGATGTTATTGTAACTTTTAATGGAGAAAACGCCTTGGTCACGGTTATAATCGCATCCTAAATGCATCAAAGTTACGAACTTGTCTTTTTCAACCCGCGGAAGCTTGAAGGCTTTTTTATTCAAAACCACCATATTCCTCAGAACCTGTTCATTTTAACCAGGAAATCAACCTCTTCAGGAGAAAATTCGAACCATCCGATCAAGGGGCTATTTTTTGTTTTCTGCAAAAGCATCTTCACAAAGGGAACGAAATCGTGCTTGGCTTTGCTGTGTGAAACGTGGCATTTGGCGCCGATTTTGCCGCATATGCCGTCAAGCATGGTTCTTTTTCCTTTGGTCCAAAATAGCGTGATTATCCGAATTGGTGGCGAGATGAACTCGAAGGGTTTGTAGGATTGGGGGTTTACTGCAGCGGCTTGTGAGAGGTCGTTGAAGAAGTACTTGAGTAGATGCCAGTATTCGGTTCCAATTCTGCCGCGAAAAACGTCAGCTTTCGAAACAAAGTCGTATGCAGCGGCGAGTTCGGCTGGGTCTGTGTAGCGTCTGGGCAGGTTATCGCTTACTGATAGTAGAAAATCGTCGTAGTCAACGCTTGAATAACTCAGTAAAGAGGAGACTTGAGCGATTGATTTTGCAGAAAAGAAGCCTCGAAGAGTATCGTCCATACTAATGTCTTTGTTTCGGGAACTCAACATCGCAGTGTCCTGCAAGGTTAGCGAGTGGTTCTCTTCGCTGAGGCTCTGCAAGTCGTTTATGGCTGAGCGCACATCGCCTCGGCTGTTTTGAGCAATTCTTTCGAGAGCCTCAAACTCAGCCTTGACATGCTCCAACAGACAGATTTTTTGCAGCAAAGCAATTACAAGTGGTATGCGTATTTGTTGGAAACGTATGAGCAAGCAGACTTTCTTTAGCGGACGTAGTTTTTCAACGTCTGGATCGTTAGCTGCCATTATGACTGGTGTGAGCGCTTCTTCTACAATTTTTATTATTGCGCTAACGCCGCCTCGGTCTTCGTTGCCTGCGATCCCGTCGACTTCGTCAAGGAAAAGCAAGTTTCCTTTGCCTTTAGTCTGGCCTGTTGAAAAGTTGTCTAAGGCAACATAGGAGGTGGCAGGTTTAGCAACCGCATTAATGGCTTTTTCAGAGCGGGTGTCGCTGGCATTCATCTCGATGATGGTAAAGCTGAACTCTCTTGCAGCAGCATTAACCAAAGCCGTTTTTCCCACGCCAGGCGGTCCATAAAGCAACACGGCTTTTTTGCTTTTACGCTTAGTCTTAAGCCACTCAACAAAGGATGCTTTAGCTTCTTCGTTGCCGATTATGTCTTCAATCTTTTTTGGGCGGTACTTTTCAACCCAAAGCAGATCATTTTGCTGCATAAGTTTCCTCTACGTTCTTCCCAAACTTTCCAAACTGCGCCAACAAAGCGCTGAGTTGAATGTCGCTGTTTGCGCCCTGCGTCAAGCGATAATCATAGTCTCCTATTATGTTTGAGAGTTCTGCTTTCTGTTCGGGTGTTAAATCGGACATTTTGAAGATTTCCCGTTGGATTTGACGGATAATTTCTGAACCAGAGAAGCCAAATGAACCCATTATTTCATACATTGTTTTGCGTGATTCAATGAAATCTCCATAGAGCGCTTTCCGTATCATTTTTTGTACTTGGCTTGGGCTGGCTTCCCCGATGACTAACGCAACGGTCTTATCGTCTACGCAGCCATCCTTGTAAGCTGAAGCAGTCTGTAACGCGTTTATGGCGTGCCTTAGGTCGCCTTCCGAGAAATCCACAATTTTATCTGCGGCTTCAGGCAGCAAGGTTATGTTTTCTTTTTTGGCGATGCATTGTAGATGTTCTTTCATAGCTTGCTTGTCTAGACGTGAGAAGCGAAAGATGGCGCAGCGGCTTTGGATGGGCTCGATGATTTTGCTGGATTGGTTACATATTAAGATGAATCTGGAGGTGCGGCTGCTAGTTTCCATTATGCGTCTGAGCGCTGTTTGGGCGGGACCAGTCATCTGGTCACATTCGTCGAGTATGATTAATGAGAATGGTATCTCGCCGAAACTGCCGCGGCTGTATCTTGAGAAATCTTTGATTCTCTCGCGGACGGTGTCTATTCCTCTCTCGTCAGAAGCGTTCAATTCTAAAGTGAAGTTTCGCCAGTTCACGCCATAGAGGGTGTGCGCGATAGCGAGGGCTATTGTGGTTTTCCCTGTGCCCGGAATCCCAGCCAGCATAAGGTGTGGCATAGTTTTTGGGTTCTTCATGAACGCTTTGATGCTCTCAACGATGTCATTTAAGCCAACGACCTCGTCGAGGGTTTTGGGGCGGTACTTCTCGACCCACATAAGTGCTTCTTCATTAGCTGCCATAAGTTAACCTTCCAAATAAACTACTGAATAGTTGTTCTAATTACTATTTTATCTTTCTATACTAAAAAACTGGAAATTTGATGGTGGATTAACCGATTTTGCTGCCTTCCACGATGTCTTTTTCTGGCTGCAAAACCACAACGTTGCCCGCTTCATCTTCAGCCGCTAAAACCATGCATTGCGATTCTAATCCAGCCAACATCCGACGTTGAAGGTTAAGGAGGAAAACGCATTTTTTACCCACCAACTCTTCGGGCTTATAATACTTGAGTAAGCCGGCAACTGCTTGGCGTTTTTCGGAACCGAAGTCGACTTGTATTTTTATTAGTTTTTTTGATTCTGGGACTTGAGTTGCTTCAATGATTTTTCCAATGCGGAGGTCTAATTTTTGGAATTCTGCGAATGTTATTTCTTCAGCCATGCATTTCACGCTAAGGATAGTTAGGTTGTGTTGGGTTATTTACTTTGCTTTCGTTTGCAGTTCTATGCGCTTTTTTGTTGCTAAGTTGTGGGCTTTCAGTAGCGGTTCAGGGATTCTACTTTTGGAACAATGTAAAACGATTGCTTACAGCGGCTTCAAGGGATACCATGTGACCGATGCTTACGTAGATGGGTTTGGTACATCGTTTTGTGGTGACCACTTCGCCGATGACTTCATCTTTATCAACCAGCAAGGTTCTGCCGTCCTTTTCCACTTCCGTGCCAATTAGCCTGCTCTTTGCAGCTCCAACGGTCGGTTTTTCCAATGCTAAGCCAAGGTGGCTTGCAAACCCACACCTGTAGGGATGAGCTAACCCTTGGGCATCAACCAGAAAAACATCCGGTTGAATCTTTAGTTTTTTAATTGCTGCCATGGCAGGCGGGATTTCCCTAAACGACAGCAGTGTGGGGATGTAGGGAATTTTTACTTCGCAGGTTGCGACTTGGGATTCCAAAAGCTCCAATGAATCGTAATCCAAAACGGTTACAGCGCCGACGCCGACCGTGCCAACGTATGAAACATCCACGCCGCCGACTGTTCGGATTCTCTGCGGTAACCTATCCTGTAAAATCAGCTTTTTTGATAAGCAAACCTGTGTGTTGTGTGCTTTTTTTACAGAGAAATTCTTGGTAAGCTTGGGCAATTTTAGGGTTTGACCTTTCGGGATTTAGGTTTGACAGATTTTGCTGGTTCAAACCGTTTGAGTTGGTCTTCGAGGGATTTTCTGCGGACCTCAAGAGTGATGTCGCCGCGTGTTGATTCTATGACTCTTCTGGCGGTGTCTGATTTGTGTCGAAGACCGGGAACAAGCATGTAGGCTTCGTCGAGCGCTAACAGTTGAATGAATATATCATCCATGATTTCAAGGCACCTCTCGCCCTTCTTTACTTCGCCTTCACGCAAATTATCCAGTGCTAAACGCCTGTATTCGCCAATAACGTCAGCTAAACCCAAAACATAATCGACGGAGGGCACGTTAATTTCGACTGGAGTCACAAACCGGTCTTCTTTACCTAAAACTAAAAAAATGTTTGCTTCTGAGAACTCTTGAAATGCTGCGCTAAGCATGCCGCCGTAGATGATTTCTGGGTACTGTTTTGCTTGGGTTTGAAGGTTAACGATTTTTTCTTTAGCGCACTTAACCATTGCTGCAGCATCTTCAAGCCTTTTTTGATGAATGAGCAGAATCGCCTGTTTAGAGAGGCTGGTGGCTTTGCGCATGGCTTCATGTGTGTCTTCGCGGATCTGGTTTTTCTGCATAAGCTCGGTTTTTATAGTTTGTATTACGATTTCTAGGGAGGACAAAATTTGCACCAGATAGAAGATTAGGATGGTTGTTTATTTCAATTTCTTACCCAGACTATGGCTGCGGGGCGCCTGCTGCCCATTTTTCAACCATCAATCTGCGGTCGCCCAAAGAGAAGCTGACCTTAACAAAGACTGTGTCTCCACCCTTAAACGGAAACATACTGTCCTCCGCTAAATCCTTTGGCAAATAAACAAGGTATTTGCCGTCTTTCCTTTTGAATAACCGTCCTCTTCCTTCGCTTACCATAAATTGCCCAACCTGTTGAACGGTTAACTACTATGGGAAAAAACCGTATTTAAGTTTATCCAAACTCACAATCAACATTTAAAAGTGCTTCAAGCAAGCCTTAATTAGCCGAAACCTGAATCGGCTTCTCCAACCTACTCAACAGCACCACACGGCTCTCTGGCGCCTCATTAATAACTTTGTAACCCGTTTTCTCAGCTAAATGGTTTGCAAAATCTTTGACTTCATTATGCATGGGCATGCGGTCGAAGCCCAATCGTAAGCTGCTAAAGCCTATGTGCATGTACGCTTTCAATTCGATGTAGGTCGGATTAGCTTTCTCAACAAGTTTAGCATACCCCTCAACCAAGTCCATGTTGTGATTCTTGACCAATGTGGTACGAATCACTGTGGGGCAGCGAAAGCTCTGCAGCAAACCCAACGTTTCATTCACTTTCGCCCAAGCGCTTGGAAAAAGGGGTCGGCAGACTTGTTTGTAGACTTGTTCGTTTGGTGCGCAAAGGGAAATGTAAAGTTGTGTTGGTTCTTGGCTTAACTTGGAAAGTTTAGACGGCAGGGTACCGTTAGAAACAAGAAATGTGGTTAAGCCTTTCTGGTGGAAATTGCGGATTAATTCGCCAAGCGGTTCATAAAGTGTTGGTTCACCCGTTAAGCTGATGGCAACTTGTTTGGGTCTTTGCGCTTCTTGCAGTTTGCGCCAATCCGCTTTTTCATTACCATTATAACCCGTCAAAATTTTTTCTTGCGCCCTAAAACAGCCCTCAACGATTTCTTCAGGTGTATCCTTGCCTGGGTTTTTCATCTCATCCCAAGTAACATCCACATCCCCGCTCTGGGCTCTCCAGCAAAACAGGCACTGCTGTGTGCAGGAGTACAGCGAGGGCGTCATCTGGATGCAACGGTGAGATTGGATGCCATAGAACTTCTGTTTGTAGCAGACTCTGCCGTTAACTATGGATTCGTAGAGCCACTTGCACCTTTTAACCGCCGAGTGACTTCCGATAAGATGGTACTTTTGCTTCTTAAGCGCAGTAAGAAGCGGAGAGGCAGATTGGTTTTCCAAGGAATACACCGAGTTTCTGTTACATTAGAAAAGCGTCTTTAAAAAATCCCTATGTCCACAAGCCATTTTCTGCATGTAAACCTTGTTTAAGCTGTTTTGCAGGTTTAGGGCTTGAGTTTGTGGGTTGAACGGTAAAGTTTAAAATCATCCCTATGTTAAATCATGAGCATCAAGCAATATTGGCTACCTATTTGGGAGAGCAAGCAGTTTGAACAAGAAAATTATCACAGTCACTATCCTATTCATTATTACTTTTGCCGCAGTGGTTTTGCCCGTAGACGTTTATGCTCAGAACACAAACCTCGGCGTTAACCTGCTCCAAATTACCCCCAGCACAGCATCAGGTCAAGTCGGGTCAAGCATTAATGTCATTGGAACCCTCTACACTTCTAACGGTTCCTACCAACTTTTTCTGGGCAGAACCTTGGTTGCCAGCGGAAAATCTCAAGGTTACTATGTTGAAACAAACTTCACAGTTCCCCAACTGTTAAGCGGATCCTACGCATTGATTCTTCAAGATGTTGCAATAAACATTAACTCAACTAAGCAATTCACCGTTACAACGAACTATGCGATAAACGCTGTTCCTTCATCGGTACAGGAAGGCGGCAGTGTTGTGCTAAACGTTACTGTCTCAGGCGGTTCATTGGGCACTTCATACAACGCCGTTGTGGGAGTTGCGCTTCCAAGCCCGCTTGGCACTGTTTACACAAAGAATGTCAATTTAGGTGAACCCAATACATCAGGAACTGCAAGTGCACAAATAGCTTTTTCAGATAGTAGCTTCATACCCAGCGGTTCACTCACCGACTATGCGGGAACCTATACATTGTACTTTAACCAATCGCAGTCTTTAGCTCAGAATTCGTTTGCAGTAAACTTTATCGATTCAACATCTTACCATAGAGGTCAAACAGTAAACGTTAGAGCGACAGATTATGCAGCTAACGAAGTGGCAACCCTCACCATAACGAACGTTAACTCTGGCACTGCTCTTTACACCGCCCCAGTTACTGCTTCGGCGGACGGCGTAATCGCAGCAAACTGGGTAGTTTCATCAAACGCTGCCGTCGGCGACTACATAATAAAAATAACAGGTCAAAATACTCAAAAGGGAATACTTGACTCAGAAACCTTCACAGTTCCAGGATACAATGTTAAGGTTCAAACAACAAATTTGGCGGGTCAAGCAGTCGGGGGAATAGCTATTTCAGCTGTAGATTCCGCCACTAACTCTGTGTACAATGTTACCAGCGATTCAAATGGGATTGCAAACTTTAAGCTTGAGTCAGGCGCCCAGGTCCTTACGGCTTTCTGGAATGACGTTAATGTTGGAAGCCAGACTGTGACTGTCAGTGGCGAGGCATCCTTCACTTTAAGTTGCCAGTTAACGAACATAAAAATCACAGTAGTAAACAATAATGGCGTTGCCATGCCCTTTGTAGACTTAACCATATCTTACCGCTATCAAAGCGGCTCGGGAACAAAGACTGGAAGCGCAACAGGTCAAACAGACTCCACTGGAACTTACACATTAACCTCGGGCTTTGCTGGGGCAACATACACCATAGATGCTTCAATCTACAAACAAATCTTCAACTCAGGCAACAACACAGTAAGCAACTTGCCAACTCAAGCAAATGCTCAAGTGTTCGTAATTTGCCCAAGCGAAACCCTGAACTTAGACATCGTTGGCTCTAACCAAGAGCCAATTCCCAACGCACGAATAGAACTAGTAGAGTTATCGAATGGATTGTTCTATTCTGCAACAACTGACAGCAATGGTGCAGCCACAATACAAGCTACCTTTGGTATGTACCGTGCAAGAGTCTACAAGGATACGACTCTAGTCAACGAAACAAACGTGGATGTCTTTAGTAGTAGTCAACAGCAAATTCAATGTACACTTTACGGTATTCAACTTTCAGTTTCTGTAGTTGACTTTTTTGGGTCGCCAGTCTCCAACGCAAACGTAACGTTAAACGGCCCCTTACACGCCTCAGCCGTTACTCAGAACAACGGAAAAGCCACCTTCGACAACATAATCGGTGGTAACATGCAAATAATCGCTCAACCTTCAGGAACACAGGATGCTTCCCAAGCAATTACTGTCACTGTTGACCAGCCGACTACTATTCAAATAAAAATTGACAAGTACGTTGCTTTAGGTTCAATGCTGATACCAACCAGCTCCCTCTTCACCATACTGATAGTTGCATTAGCCATAATATTGTTCGCGATCGTTGAGATCTACCGGCGAAGAAGAGTTAAACATGCGGCGGCAACCTAAATTTTTCCTTTTATTAGAATAAAGTTTATATCTCATCCAAAGCAATAATGGAAAACTAAAGACCAGTACAAAACACAACATTTTGAATTGACAATTGAGGTATATCTGTTGGCTCAATCAAAAGCTTGTTCTCCCGCGTGTCAATCATTTAAATGTGCAAAAAACTCTGTTTTCTACCGACGCGACTCTGTTTGGTGCAGAGAAACCGAGGAACAATGTAACGTTGCAAAATGCACATACTCGATGTGTTTTAAGCGACGCATGTTGCCCGGTGGAATCTGCGGCGAAACCGTCAAACGAAAAACAGTTGAAAAAGAAATAGACGACGAATTTCCCGATGGCTCAGCGGTTAAACTGAAGGGAAAAGCACTTCGTAAACTTGGAGACCAAGACTTCTACTAAAAGATAATGTTTAAAACAAAAATTTGCTCGTGTAAAAACACGAGTTTCCCTTTTCTATTTTGATTTAACCCGTTTAACTACTGGTGGCTTAACTTTCTTTAGTATCCTGTAGCCGCAGATGATGCATTTGGTTTCTCCGCCACGTAGCTCCAGCTCTTCCGAGGGGACTCTTGAACCGCATCTCATGCATTCATAAACAATTCCTGATTTTTCCATAGAGAACGCCTGTCCTACAAAGAAAAGCATTTTACTTTTAAACATTTCCAATACTTGCCTACAATGAGGATGAATAGTTGAGGAAACGGCTCAGCGACAAACTTTCAGAAGCTCACCCCAAAGAAGAATTGGGCCAAGTGTACAGCTCTTTTGACGTAATAGGCGACATAGCCATAATCAAGATCCCGCCAAGCAACACCGCTAATGCAAAAACTATTGCAAAGCAAATAATGGCGGTGCACGGCAACATCAAAACCGTCTTTACCCCCGCCACAAGCATCTCAGGCGACTTTAGAGTCAGAATGCTTAAGCTGTTGGCGGGCGAAAACAAAACAGTCACCACACACAGAGAAAGTGGTTGCTCTTTTAGGGTTGATGTTGAAAAAACGTATTTTTCACCTAGGCTTTCATTTGAGCATAAGCGCATAGCTTGCCTTGTTAAGCGCTACGAGACAGTGGTTAACATGTTTGCGGGCGTGGGCTCTTTTAGCATAGTCATCGCCAAAACCGTTAATCCAGTCAAAGTTTATTCAATAGATGTTAACCCCTTCGCCATAGAATGCATGAATGAGAACGTAAAAGTCAACCATGTCGAGGGCAGCGTTTTTCCCTTGCTTGGCGATGCGAAAGACATCATTGCTGCAAACTTGCCAGGCGTCGCTGACCGCGTTTTGATGCCCCTGCCGGAGAAAGCCCTCGAATACCTACCCTACGCCCTATCCGCGCTTAAACCATTGGGTGGTTGGATCCACTACTATGATTTTCAGCATGCACCAAGAAAAGAGAACCCTTTAGAGAAAACCAGGGTGATGGTTGCACAAAAACTCGACAGCTTAGACGTAAAATACGCAATTGCTAATTCAAGAGTGATGCGACCAACTGGACCAAACTGGTATCAAACCGTACTGGACATACAGGTTAGAGAGTTGCCAAACAAGTTTTAATAACTCAACATAGACTATTCTATTTCGTGGAATCCGATGAAACGTAAACTAATGGAAATCCTCGCCTGCCCAATCGATAAATATCATCCTTTGGAGCTTCACGTCTTCGAAGAAAAAGACGAAATAGTCGAAGGCTTAATCGTTTGCCCCAAATGCCTACGCTGGTACCCCATACGCGACGAAATTCCAGAAATGCTCCCCGATGAACTACGCAAAGCCGACGATGATTTGCCGTTTCTAAAGAAATGGAAGGAAAAAGCTCCTCAGAAAATCGTTTCTGAAGGCAAACCCTTCAACCTAAAATAAGCTCTATTTTTTTAGTTCAACTGCTTTGTTTTTTTCTGAAGATTCAAGCGCTGCTGTTGCAACTGTTAGGGCTCGGACTCCGTCTTCGCCAGTTACGATGGGTTTTTTCTTCTCTAAAATGCATTCTACGAAGTGCTGGAGTTCTGCTTTGAGGGGTTCTTGGAATGGATAACGTGGCTGCACCGATTGAGTTTGTTGTTCAATCCACAAGTCCTGGGTTATGTAGTCTAGTCGCATGATGGCATCGCTTCCCGTCACAGTTAAGGTTCGGGTTTTGTAGGGTGTTAGCCAGTTGGATTCGATAAACGCGCTTTTGCCGTCGGCGTATGTGAGCATTATTTGAGCGTAGTCTTCGAATTTTTGGATTCTCATGCTGCCCATTTTCGCATAAACGGAAATTGGGTCTTGACCGGAAATGAACCGCATGACATCGATGTCGTGGATGGCGGTGTCTTTGACGACGCCGACGTCACCGATGCGTTCAGGCCACTGAGATACTCGCTTGGCGGTTGCGCAGACGAGTTCTCCTATTTTTTTGTTCTCAACGGAATCACGAATCATCTGCAATCCTGGAATAAACCGCATCAGAAAACCCACCGTTAAATGTAATCCGCTTGCTTTGGCGGTTTGAACCAGCTCTTCTGCTTGTTGGGGAGCAGTGGCCATGGGTTTCTCCACTAAAACGTGCTTTCCAGCCTCAAGAGCTTTCATAGCTTCTCGAGCGAGAATGGTTGACCATGTGCATACGTTTACTGCTTCAATAGACTTGTCTTTAAGCATCTCTGTGCTGTCGGAGTACGCTTTCACGCCGTGCTGGGCAGCCATAGCTTTGGCTCTTTCAGCGTTAACATCGCAAACAGCAACAAGTTCTGTTGACGGTAGTTCTTTGTAGACTCGGGCGTGGTTTTTTCCCCATTGCCCCGTTCCAATTACTGCAACGCCAAGTTTCTTCAAGTCTTATCAGTTCCTCTTCCTAACCCACAGTATATGAAGCCTTCTGCTGCCACCTTTTTTGGCTCGAAAATTCCTATTAAATCCACGATTACTGATGGGGTTTTCATGAGAGCTTTTAGTTTTTTCAAGTTCAAGTTCTTGAATTGTTCCTGCCCAGTCAACACTACAATACAGTCTGTACCCTCGACTGCTTCGTTTAGGTTGGTTTTTACTATGCGCCAATCCTGAGGGCCCATCTTTGATATGGGGTCATAAACGCTGGCTTTGGCACCCTTCAACTCTATCATTTTAACAAAGATACCGGTGGCAGTCGACGGGTTAGCCGTTCCTAAAACAGCAACTTTGGCCCTTCTAAGTGGCTTGCCGCACCTGCTAAGCGTAGCCGCCGTCAAATTAACTGCATGTTTAACCATATCCTCATTTATCTGCCTAGCCAACGTGGGAAGCCGAAGCTTAGCGTTTATGTTTTCTGCGCTATCAAGCAGCAAGTATGCTTCATGCTTGCTTTCTTCATCGACGATTGTGGGGTAAAAGTAAGGGTCGTTGAGGTCGAGAAGACTTAGGACTTTGAAATAGTCGATGTTTGCGTTCTCGCAGAAAATTGCCAATTCGTTAGCTAAGGCGCGGTTGGAGTCTTGTTTTGCGACAGTGAAGAGAGTGGCTATTTCAGCGGTTTTGAGGTCGGCGACTTCTTTGATTCTTTTTGTTAACGTTTTGAGGATGGTGGACGCTGCGTTTAAGCTAGTTGGGTCGGTCGCTGCAACTTTCAGCTCCAAATTTTCCATCAAAGCATCCGCAGTGTGGATTGGATTATAGGCTAACCCAAAATCTGTGCCAACTTTAAAACCTGAGGTGTTCTCCAAGGTTTCCTTCATCGCACCCTCAATAAAGCCAAAGCCAGCTATGCCGCCGTATATTACAAGGGTGCCTTGATGTAGGGCGGCTCCGACTTGTTTTGCAGCGCTAACTATCTGAGAATAATCAGTTTTTTTCTGTTCATCAACCTTAGCTCCGACAGCTATGACGATGATATCGCTTTGGGAAACGGCGTCTTTGCGCTCAGAGCTAACGGTTATTTGTCCGCTGTTGATGTAGCTTTTTAGTTTCGCTTCAACTTGGGCGCTGGCTATTTTTCCCTTCGCCACTTTCTTGGCAACACTCGCATCAGCGTCCGTACAAATCACCCTAAACCCTGCTTCCGCAAAAGCATTCGCATAAAGAATTCCTTTTTGCCCGCATCCGACCACGCTTACAGTGTACTTTGAGCATTTCTCGTTCGAATCTACCTCTTCAGGTTTCAGGTTTAGAACTTGGGGCATCAGCGGTTCTCTTCCCAACAAAGTTGGGGGTGTTATATGGTTTGGAGGATTTTCTTAAGCCTTGCGCTGTAGTCCTCGACTAGTTGTAACGCTTTCTTCTGGTTTTTAGCTTCAGCATACAACCTGAAAACTGGTTCCGTACCACTAGGACGAATCAAAATAGCGCTTGCATCGCTAAACCAGATTTTTACGCCATCGATGGTGCTGACGTTCTCGTTCTTAACTTGCTCGTAGATTTTTTGCTGCAAAATCGGTTTCTTATCATCTGGACACTCGATTTTTCCTTTTTCAATGAAATACTGCGGCTCCTCAGCAACGAGTTGCTCAAGAGATTTTCCAGTTTCTGCCATAATGTTCAGCAGGAGTGCGGTTGTCATGGCTCCGTCACGGACTGCTTGGTGTGGACGGTAGAAGATTCCGCCGTTTTCTTCGCCTCCTAGATCAGCGTTCTCTGCTTTCATTGTTTGCGAAACAGTTACACTGCCGACTTTGGTCCAGATTAGTTTGCCATTGTAGGTTTCCACGGTATCTTTTATTAAGGTGGATGAGCTGACGGGGGTTACTATTTTTGCGCCGGGATGCTTCAAAAGGTACTGCTTTATCACAACTGCGAAGGTTTTGTCACCCCAGTAGATGGTGCCGTTTCCATCTGTGAAAATTGAACGGTCTGCGTCTCCATCGAAGGCAACGCCCATGTCTGCGCCGAGGGCTTTAACGGTTGCCGATAAGTCGCCGAGGCTTTCGGGACGCGGTTCAGGTAGTCTGCCTGGGAATGTTCCGTCGATATTTGCGTTTATAGTTGTGATTTTGCAGCCTATTTCTCTTAGCAGTGGGGGCAATGCGATTCCTCCGACGCTGTTGGCTGCGTCGACTACGACATGGAAGTGTTTAGTCGCTATCTTTTCGGCATCGATATGGTTTTTGACGGCGTCTTTGTATTCGTCATTGATTCCTGGTAGTTCACGTTTAGCACCCAGCTTATCCCATGGGGCATAAACGATTTTGTTATCAAAATAAATGTCTTCTATTTCGGTTTCTTGTTCATGTGAGGTTTCTATGCCATCGCTCCAGATTACCTTAATGCCATTGTATTCTGGAGGGTTATGCGAAGCAGAGATGATTACGCCGCCGTCCATCTTGTGGTTTTTAGTGGCAAACTGGATGGCTGGCGTTGATGCCATTCCTGCAAAGTAAACGTTAATTCCTGCAGACATTAAGCCGGAAATCACGGCTTTTGCAAACATGGGTCCGCTGGTTCGGGCATCATAGCCCAAAAGTACGTTTTTGTTTTTTCCAAAAAAAGTTCCAATGCATGCTCCAACTTTAATTGCCATTTCAGGTGTCAATTCAACGTTGACAAGGCCGCGAATTCCGTTTGTTCCAAAAAGCTTTCGTGCGCTCATGTAAATTCAACTCAGATAGGTATCTAACAAATAAGTCTAGGTTTTAAAATGTTTCAGTGACTTCTTTTGCTGGGCAAACTACCTGGCCATCATGCATATGAATACTGTCTTTGACTTTTGCGAGGTCTCCTACTACACAGCCTTTGGGAAGCTTAACTCCTTTGCCGATTTTTGCGCCTTCGCCAACGATCGCTCCGTTGAGGGTGGCGCCGTCTGATATGTGCGCTTCCGCAAAGATGACTGAATTGGAGATTTGCACGTTTGCGCCGACCTTGACGTTCTTGCCTAATATTGCGTAGGGACCGATGACTGATTTTTCGCCAACTATAACTCCTGTGTCTATGGCAACGGGGCCTTTCACAAATGGTTCTGGATTTTTATGTCTGTTTTTTTTAGCGAGTGAATCGAGAACTATCTTGTTTGCTTCCAAGTATTCATGGGGTTTGCCGATGTCTATCCATAACCCGTCGATGCAGTGGCCACATAATTTTCCTTCTTCGGCTAGTTTTGGAAAGACTTCTCGCTCGATTGAGACTGCTCTTCCTTCTGGAATATATGCGAATACTTCTGGGTTAAGAACGTAGGCACCAGCGTTTATGAGGTTGCTTGGAGCTTGACCCTTAGGCGGTTTCTCCACGAACCGTTTGATGACACTGCCTTTTAGGTCTGCTACGCCAAAACTGCATGGGTCTTCAACTTTGCAGAGCGCAATAGTGGCTATTGCCCCTGATTTTTTGTGTGCTTCTATCAATTCTCGGTAGTTTATGTCGGCATATATGTCACCGTTCAACATTATGAAGGGTTCATCATGACCAATTAGCTTTTCTGCTTTTTTTAGTGGACCGCCTGTACCCAGAGGCATCTTGGGTGGGTCAACGGAAAACCGAACTTTTAAACCACATTTTGACAATTTATGTTGTTGGATGTAGAATTTTGTTAGTGCGTTGACTGCGAGAATGGCTTCTTCTACTCCGCCTTCGGCTAATCTTTCAAAAATCCATTGTAGCAGTGGTTTGTTGACTATGGGGAAGAGGGTTTTGGGTCTGGAGCAACTTAGAGGTCGTAGTCTTGTGGCGAAGCCACCTGCTAGAATCAATGCTTTCAGAGGTGTCACCTTGGTATGGCTTAAGATTATTGAGGCTTTTTTATATAAACAATTATGAACCTAATAGCTGAATTTTACCAACCCCTAAGGATCAAAATAGCGGTTCTGTGCAGAAGCATATTGATGCTATCGTATCGACGGTTTTTCAAGCCATTACCATACTGTAAGTCAGCGATTATTCCCACTCGATAGTTGCAGGCGGTTTATGAGTAACATCATAGACCACTCGGGTAACCTGGGGTATCTCATTTGTTATTCGGGTGGAAATCTTTTCCAAAACTGGGTACGGTATCCTGGCGAAGCTGGCGGTCATGGCTTCACGGCTCTCCATAGCTCGAACAGCAACAACATACCCATAAGCGCGTGCGTCACCTTTAACTCCTGTAGCTTTAGTGTCTGTTAACACAGCAAAATACTGCCAGAGGTTCTCTGATAGATTGTTCTTTTCAATTTCTTCGCGAACGATTTTGTCGGCTTTCTTAGCGATTGAAACTTTTTCTGAATCCAAGGTCCCAATTATCCTCACTGCTAAACCTGGTCCAGGGAACGGCTGGCGGTTCACAATTTCTTTGGGCAAATCAAGCATTCGTGCAACTTTACGGACTTCGTCTTTGTAGAGGTCGCGGAGAGGTTCGAGGATTTTTTTAAATTTTATTTTTTCTGGTAAGCCTGCTACGTTGTGGTGGGATTTGATTTTATCGGAGTTTTTGCGGAAACCTGATTCGATTCTGTCTGGGTAAATTGTTCCTTGGATTAGGTATTCGGCCCCTGATTGATTAGCGATTTCTTCGAAAACCCTGATGAATTCTTCGCCTATGATTTTGCGTTTGGTTTCTGGTTCAACGACGCCTTTGAGTTTCGCCATGAAACGGTCTTGAACGTTTGCGACTATGAATTTTATCGGGTACTTCTGGAATGTTTCGCGAATTTGTTCAGGTTCGCCTTCCCGCATGAACCCATGGTCAACGAAGACCGCGGTTAACTTTTCACCTAAGGCTTGAGCGGCCAGAGCAGTGGCGACACTTGAGTCTATGCCGCCGCTTAACCCGATTATGGCAGTGCTTCCGCCTGTTTCGATCTGCAGTTCTTTAACCATTTTTGGTATAAGGTCTTCCATTTGCCAGTTGGCTTGGCACTTGCAAACTTGGAATATGAAGTTTTGGAGCATGCGCATGCCGTTTGGGGTGTGAATGACTTCGGGATGCCATTGTAGGCCGTAGATTGGTTTTGTTTTATGGCGGAATGCTGCGACTGGGCAGTTATCCGTGTGGGCTAATGCCTCATATTCGGCTGGTGGCGCAAACACCGTGTCACCATGGCTCATCCAAACCTGCTCATTTTCACTTAACCCTTCCAGCACGCCCACTGGCTTGTCGATTGTCACTTGTGCAATGCCGTATTCTTTGCAAGCTGCTGGCTCAACTTTGCTTCCTGTTAGCTGCGCTAAAAGCTGGTGACCATAGCACAAGCCAAGAATCGGCAGGTTTACCTCTAAGATGCGTGGATGCAACGTGGGTGCGTTTGGTTCGTAAACGCTTGAGGGTCCGCCTGAAAATATTAAGCCTTTAACATTGAATTTCTCATTTAGAGTCGTCACTTCTTCGGGTGAGATGTCGTGTGGAACGATTTCTGAGTAAACGCCATGCTCTCTGATTCTTCTGCCTATGAGGTGGCAGTATTGTCCTCCGAAGTCCAAGACGAGTATGGTATCATATTTCGATTGCATTGCTGGTGGCTCAGAACTATTGGGGTTTAGGCTATAATTTAAGATTACTATCTATTTGCAGCTAAAAACATGCTTTTTTGGGCTGTTGCATAAATTAATGCTCCATTGCCAAGCCCAAATTACTAAACTTTTATTAACTTAATCATATGATTATCAAAAGGCTGTCCCAAAAAATAGGCTTTAATTGAAAGAACGTGCAGGAAAGATAGTTATGGAATTAAACGAAACCGACGTAAAAATACTTAAAGGTCTCTTGGAGGATGCAAGGTTCTCAAGCAGACAAATCGCCAAGAACGTTGGCGTTTCAGTCGGCACAGTCTTATCCAGAATAAAAAAGATGGAAGATGACGGCTTAATCAAAGGGTACTCTGTTATTTTGGACCATGAAAAACTCGGCTACCAACTAACCGTGGTCACCGAAATCACGGTTTCTAAAGGCAGGCTCGTCGAGACAGAAAACGAAATAGCCAAAATCCCCAACGTCTGCGGAGTCTACGATGTCACAGGCTTAACCGATGCCATAATCATCGCTAAATTCAAGAGCCGCGAAGACCTAGGTGCATTTACCAAAAAACTTCTATCGCTCCCATACATAGAACGCACAAACACTCATGTCGTCTTAACGACTGTGAAAGAAAACTTTCGACTGCTATAAAACAGAGCCCTAAAATTTAGGGCTTAGCTTTTTCTGATTGGTGATTTTCCATCTTGTATTTTTGTTCTGGCTGAGCTATGGTGATTTTGGTTCCTGAAGGCACAGCTGAAGTAATCCAGACGTTTCCACCGATGACCACATTGTCGCCGATTACTGTTTCTGCGCCAAGCAGCGTTGCCCCTGAGTAAATGACAACGTTATTTCCGACGGTTGGATGACGTTTGCGCCCTTTGATGATGTTGCCCTTCTCATCTTTTGGAAAACTCAATGCGCCCAATGTTACACCTTGGTAGAGTTTTACGTTGTCGCCGATTTCTGCGGTTTCGCCGATAACGACGCCCGTGCCGTGGTCAATGAAGAAGTTTTTACCGATTTTTGCGCCTGGGTGGATATCTATGCCTGTTTGCGAGTGGATGTGTTCGCTCATTATCCTTGGAATTAGGGGTACGCCGCTTTGGTATAGTTCATGTGCTATTCGGTAAGTTGTTATCGCCAACACACAAGGGTAACTTAAGATGACTTCTTCAGTGCTTACCGCTGCGGGATCACCACTGTAAGCAGCTTGAATATCGCCACTGAGCATGGCTCTAATTTCGGGTAGTTTCTCAAGAAGCTCCTTAACCACCACATGGGCACGTTTTTGGCATACGTCCTGTGGGCATCCGCTGATTTTTCTGCAGATATACTTTAGGCTTCGCTCGACTTCCTCTGTGAGTCGCGTGGAAACAGAGGTTAAAGTGGTGCCCAAATGATACTTTATGTTGGCTTTGGTGATTTCTGAATCGCCTAGGTAGCCAGGAAAAAGAACCATGAATAAATCTTCTAAAACTTCGATGACCACTTTTTTCGAAGGGAGGTCTCGCCCTTCAAGATGGTCCATACCACCGTATTTTTGGTAACTATTCATGATTTCGTCTACTAGCTTTGGCACTCGAGTTTCAACCCAGTCTTGTTCCACTTTGTCATGGTTATGCATAAGCGTGGCTAGCATGCGGTCTGGGTTCCAGCAGTCATTCATCAAGTTTTTGTCTTTGCATTCTTGGCATTCTTTCGGTATAGGCTGGTTTGGGTTTGAGGACATTTTGTTTCCCTTTCGTTAGAATATGTAAAAAGGGGGAATATAAGAAAAGCGTCTTTTAGACGGAGATTAGATGGTGGAAGCTGCTGGTGTTGGTTCTTGGAAGAGGACTGTGCTTAGGTACCGTTCACCCGTGTCTGGCAGAATAACGACTATGAGTTTGCCCTTGTTTTCGGGGCGTTTTGCAATTTCTATGGCTGCATATGCTGCAGCTCCTGATGAGATGCCGACGAGTAAGCCCTCTTTTTGAGCGAGTTGCCTTGCGGTTTGAATTGCCTGGTCATCGGTAACCTTGAATATCTCATCTATTAAGTCAAGTTTTAACACGTCGGGTTTGAAGCCTGCGCCTATTCCTTGGATTTTGTGTGGTCCTTTTTGTCCGCCGCTCAACACTGGCGAGGCTGCTGGTTCCACGGCAACTGCTTTGAACTCTGGTTTCTGCGGTTTGATGAATTGGGCTATGCCCGTTATTGTTCCGCCTGTGCCAACACCCGCGACGACGATGTCTACTTTGCCGTCAGTGTCTTCCCAAATTTCTGGTCCAGTGGTTTCTCTGTGGACTTTGGGGTTGGCTAGGTTTTTGAATTGTTGGGGCATGAAGCTGTTCGATGTGGCTTTGACGAGGTCTTCGGCTTTTTTTATGGCTCCGCCCATGCCTTCCGATCCGGGGGTAAGGACGAGTTGTGCACCGTAGGCTTTTAGCAGGTTGCGGCGTTCTATGCTCATGGTTTCGGGCATTGTGAGGATTAGTTTGTAGCCTTTTACGGCTGCGACCATGGCTAAGCCGATGCCGGTGTTGCCGCTTGTGGGTTCGACGAGGGTTGCGCCGGGTTTTATTATGCCTTGTTTTTCAGCTTCTTCTATCATGCTTAGGCAGATGCGATCTTTGACACTGCCGCCTGGATTTCGAGCTTCCAATTTGGCGACGACAGTTGCGTCTGCGCCTTGGGTTAGTTTGTTGATTTGGACGAGGGGTGTTTTTCCGATTGTTTCGAGGACTGTTTTGTTGATTTTCATCTTAACACCTAATTTATAACAACGTTATAGATCGCGGTGGTTTAAACCTTACCACTACAACCACATAAAACACTATAACACACTCAACCTAAAACACTTACGCCCAAAGCTAAAGTAAAGCCTTTAAATGAGCCCTGTTCCTATATTTCCGCAACACAACGCGGAGGTCGCCCAGCATGGCCAAAGGCGTAGGACTGAGGCTCCTATCCCGCAGGGGTTCGTGGGTTCAAATCCCACCCTCCGCACCAATAACGATTATCTTTTCGTACCTTCTAAACTGAGAGAAGAAAAAGACACTGCTGCCCCACAACTCTGTCTTCTTCTAATTGGTTGAAAGAACAACAACAGACCATTCGCAACTGTTGTTGTTCTTCCCAAATCGACATGAAATCCCCAACCCCAACCATAATAGCAGTTCCAAGCTTTTGAATTATATAAGGAACTATAGCTTTTTTCTGCGCAAAAGGGCAAACGATGTTGGTCTATTGGGTTTTACATAGAATTGAAAATTTTTTTAAGTAACGGTTAAAAGCAAATGATGCACAGTGTTACTTTAACGCCGAGAAGGTTTGGTAACAATGTCTGCTAAAACTCAACAGAGAAAATTCATTTCAGTTGACCCAGGCAAATGCATTGGATGCGGGATTTGTGAATACGCTTGCACGGTAGAAAAAGGTGAAAACACCTGGAATCCAATCCGCTCCAGAATTAGAGTAGTTCGGATGGCGCCAGTGCTCAACTTTGCATTGTCTTGCAGAGGCTGCAAAGATGCAAAATGTGTAAAAGCATGTCCGGAACGGGCGCTCTCCCAAGCAGAGGATACAGGCCTGTTAATAATCGACGAAAGTAAGTGTAAAGGTTGCGACTGGTGCGTTCAAGCTTGTGATCATGGCGGAATAACTATACATGCAGATACTGGAAAAGCGATTGCATGCGACCTTTGTAAGGGTGAGCCAAAATGCGTTGCTTCTTGTCCAGAAGAAGCATTGGCAATTGTTGATTCGGATGCAGAAGCAGAAAAACGTTTTAACGACGCATTATCAACTTTGGCAGAACAAATTGAAAAAATAACCGTCAGCATCAAGAACAAGGACTGGAAACCATTTCTGGCTATTGCAGAGAAACGTTCAGGAGTAATAACAGAAAAACTAGAAGCTTTGAACAAAAAAGTAAAAGCTAAGAAATAGAAACAATCCCTCTCATTCTTTCCAGTTTTCTTCATAACCCCTCAAAAAACTATCAATGTCCAACCCAACCTTTTCACCAACGTAACCGCCTTCCAGTACAAAGAATGCGGGTTTTTTAAGTTGGGCAACTCTTTTTCCAATCTCAAAATAATCCTTGACGAGTAAGCCTAAACTTGCTAAATCGCCCTGGTGGGTATCGAAGCCCGCGGAAACGGCAACTGCTTCAAACTTGGCTACATCAATCGTGCCTAATGCTTTGTCGAGTGTTTCTATGTATTGTTTTCCGCCTAAATTTCCTGGCAACGCGAAGTTTATGCAATTGCCTTCGGTGAAGTGGCCTGTTCCGGGGTAATTGGGTGATTGGTGAAGCGATAAATAGACAACTTTTTCGTCGCCTTGAAAAATCTCTTGTGTACCATTGCCATGATGGCCATCAATATCTAAGATTAGAGTGCGTTTTTTTGATTCTTTAATAGCTATAGCAATGTTATTTAGGTAGCAGAATCCACGTGTGTACACTCCTAAGGCTGCGCCGCATCTTCCAACATGGTGTCCAGGTGGACGCATAAGTGAAAAACCACCAATTTTGCTAGCTAAAAGTGCACCGCCAGCAGAGAGTCTCGCAAACTCGTAGATGTTGGCATAAGCGGGTGTATCAGAATCTTCAACTAACCCTTTTTTGACATTAAACAGGTAATCGGCGTCATGGACAGTCAATAGTTCTTCGTCAGTTGCTGGTTTTGGCTCCACAAATTCGTATCCTTTGGCTTGCAAAGTTTCATGTGCAACTTTGACTCTTTGGGGTCCTTCTATGTGCCATGTGCCATAGCCTAAACATTTTTCTGAATAGACTATTTTTGTTTTCATCGCTAACTGCATCCATTAGACACATAAGTACGCTTTCACATTTAAAAAACATAACTGGACAAAGTTACCATTAACACAACAATCGGAGAAGAAAATTCGTGCTATCTCAGAATCCATTCGACTTATTCCGTCAAGAATGCCAAACCGCACTAGCCAATGCCGTAAACAAGGCTATACCAGAAATAAAACAGCCCATCATCACCCTAAGCAAGACACCCAACATTGATTACGGACAGCTTGCCTCATCGCTCTGTTTTGAGTTGGCAAAGAAACTTGGCCAAAAGCCACTCGCTTTAGCTCAGCAGCTTGTGGATGCCATGGACAAATCAAGCTTCAAGCTTATCGAGAAGGTTGCACCCGCAGGTGCAGGATACATAAACTTCCACGTTAACTTCGCTAAATTCTCCGAACTAACTTTGGATTCGGTTAAGAAGTTGGGGGTTGATTACGGCTTTGTCAGGATTGAGGAACCCAAAAAAATCATAGTGGAACACACCAGCGTTAACCCGCTGCATCCAATCCACATCGGTCAGGCACGAAACCCCATGTTGGGTGATGCTTTGGCGCGGATTCTTCAGTATAGGGGGCACATGGTATCACGCCATTATTATATTGACGATGTTGGACGGCAATCATCTGTTGTCGCTTATGGTTACGCCAAGTTGGGCAGACCAAAACCAACCGAGAAAGCGGATCTTTTCGTCGGAAAAATCTATACAGTAACTAGTCTGCCTAGTTGAAATTAACCGTCTCAAAAAAGTCCGCGAAAACGCCATAGCAGTCCATTTAGCTGACGATTTAGTTAAGGCAAATAAGGAAATCGATGAATGGATGTCTATAGCTGCTGAACTTAAAGAAAAGTATCCTGTGCTCTTTGAAGCATTAACTGCGCAGATCAGCCAAGATGAAAACCCTGAAGAAGAAATCAAACGTTTAAACTGCGCCTACGAAGACGGCGAACCAAACGCCAAAAAACTCATCCGTGAAGTCAGCGACCTATGTCTGGAAGGCTTCCGCGAAACCATGAAACGCGTCAGCGTTACCTACGATTCGTGGGATTGGGAAAGCGACTTTGTCTGGAGCACCCAAGTAAACGATGTGTTGGCGAAGCTGAAGGCGACCCTTTTTGTTTACAATGAGAAGGGTGTTTTGGAGTTTGATGCAGAAAAAGTTGTGCAGACTCTTGGCTTGAAGGCAAAGTTGGGTTTAAGCCCGAACAACGAAGTTCCGCCTTTAACTCTTGGACGCGCCGACGGAACCACCTTGTACACCACCCGCGACATTGCCTACACCATTTGGAAGTTTAAAAAAGCCCAAAAAGTCATCAACGTAATCGGTATGGAGCAGTCACTTGCGCAGTTACAGCTCAAGATCTCTCTTTATGCAATGGGCTACAGCGAATTCGCCGATAATCTGGTGCATTTTGCTTATAACTTGGTCACTCTACCGGGTTACAAGATGAGCAGCAGAAGAGGACACTACATCACATTCGATGAGGTTTTATCCGAAGCGGTTCAACGAGCTTACGAAGAAGTTTCGAAGCGGTCCCCGATTCTGTCAGAGGAGGAGAAACATAAAATCGCCGAGTTCGTCGGTTTGGGGGCGGTTCGCTATGCACTTGTGGATGTTGACCCATCAAAGCCAGTGGTGTTCACTTGGGAACGTGTCCTCAACTTCGAAACCAACAGTGCACCCTACGTTCAATATACTCATGCAAGAGCCTGTAGCATTCTGCGTAAAGCAGCTCGTGAACCCGAAAAACCAGCCTACCACCTGCTGACCGAAAAGCTCGAGAGGGAACTCGTCTTGAACCTTGCCGGTTTTCCAGATATGTTCATCGAAGCCACGGAGTACCTTAAACCCAACATGATAGCAGATTACGCGAACGTGTTAGCGGACAAATTCAACACATTCTACAACGCATTGCCAGTCATCAAAGCAGATTCGCAGGAACTCAGTGACGCACGCATAGCGCTGACTCAAGCAATAAAAACCGTTATGCATAACGCCTTGAATTTGATTGGTGTAGTTGCCCCTGAAAAAATGTAGTTACAGCTTGTTGAAATAGAATTTAGATTTTTTTGCCTTTTTTAATGTTTTTCTATGTTTTGCTGCTAGAGACCTTGTTTTTTTTCAAACTGTTACTGATTAAAAAAGTTCTAAAAGAAAATATAAAAAAAAATAATTAGGCTTTTACTGTTTCAGGCTGGACCGGTGGTAGTGCTTCTTTTTCAGGGCTTACTGTTCCGGTGCTTCCAGCTATGAATGCAATTACCAACGAAAGTACCGCTATAAACAGGTACGGCACAACACTTGACAAGATAACAAACACAACGTATTCGATAGGTGCGGTGGGGCTTCCAATTTGTAAAAGATAAAATGTTATGATTGCGGAAAAAATGACGAAAACAAAGGATACAATTGAGAAGTAACGGGCTAATTTGCTTATGATTTTAGAGTTTTTCAAGAGGTGACACCAAGCTTCATTTGTTACCGCGAGTTACTTTTTAAGTTATGCTTTTCAGGTTTTCTGAAAAAAACTGTCCTTTATTATGTTTAGAACTATGAAACTAAGTGAAAGCAACATGGCTTAATCACTTGTTTAATCTTTTTTTTGCCATAACCTTCAAAAACAACTCCGAATCATTAAATTGTAATTTCTTCACAAGGGCAGAGGGAATAGTTTCGATGACGAGTCCAAAAGTAGCGCATTGCTGGGTTATATGCAAAAAAATATTCAGCGTAACTCTAGTCTTTAATGCCCTCGTCTCAATCGGTTGCGCGGCGGGAATCTTATCTGGCTTCTACTGGCGATATCACAATTGGCAGCCGTTTGCTCCCTACCTTGTTAGTGCCGCTGTTTTTTGGGTGCTCATTGCAACAGCTGTGATTAACATTTTTCCAAGCGCTGCACTCGGCCGTTCTCTGCATACTGGCAGGTTGTTTTTTCATCATTACTTTTATGGTTTTCTGGTTTTGATTTTTTCCTCCCTCTACATTGTTTTCTTTACACCTGTTTATCTGCCAAACATTTTTTTCGTAAATAGTACACGCATAGACGTTAATGCTGGTAGGGTTCTCTTGCTTGGTGGATTGGCTTTGGTTTTGGATGACCTGCCGGATGTTCATGGAAAAATTGAATCTTTTTTAAACTGGTTAAAAAATAAAGCTGGGCAAGGAGGAAAAGTCATATCAATAGTGCATATTGTTACCGGGGCTATCACGTTCTATCTTTTCGTTGCAATCTCTTTAGCCATGTTTTATAACCCCGTATCCATTACAGTAGCAAACCTCATTGTAGCAGGTTCAGCTTTCATTACGGGCGTCACATCGTTTATTTTTGTTAAACGAAGCGTATGGCTCAAAATCAAGAGCTAATACCCATTTATCCCATACATGTAAGTTTTGCTGTAATGACAAATTTCATATACAAGCCTAATAATGTAGAACGCGGTGCATCCTATGAATAACGATTCATATTTCAGTAAGAAACTTGAACCAATCAAAGTTACAAAACAAAAACCAATCTCACAACTTCTAAAAGAAATGGGCAAAACCGCGTATCAAGGACGCAAACTGGGTGAAACGGTCGATGTTTGGGAAAACATGATTAATTCAAAAGACACTGTCATCGCCATGGGTTTTGCAGGTTCCATGAGTACAGCGGGTCAATGGACGATTGTTAATTGGCTTATGGAAAACCGCTTCATCGACGTGTTGGTCTCCACCGGCGCAAACGTTAGCGAAGACATCGTTGACGCCATGGGCTTAGGTTACTATCAAGGCAACCACATGGTAAACGACGAGCAACTCCTCCAAGACGACGTCAATAGGTACTACGACGTCTACGGCAAAGAAACCGACTACCGTGAAATGGAAACCCTCGTCACAGACTTCGTTATGACCTGCAAACAAGACTACAATTACACATCAGCCGAATTCCTCTACCTCTTAGGCAAATATTTGGGCAAGAAAAAAATCCCCGCCATCTCCGCAGTTGCCGCAGCCAACGGCGTACCAATCTTCAGCCCAGCCATGGTTGACAGCGCCTACGGCGAAACCTTCCTTCTAGCTAAAAACCAAGGACACAACGTCCACATCGACAGCGTCAAAGAATTTGACCAATTCGTGAGCATAGGGACAAAGACCAAGGAAGTCGGCGTCGTCTACATCGGCGGCGGCGTTCCTAAAGACCTGACCCAACTCATTGCCATCTCCGTTTCCCCGATGACTGAAGACAAAGGCGTCAAAGGCAGAAAAGGCGGCTTACGCAAAAGCCTACAAGAATACTACTACCCCCACAAATACGCCATCCAAATCACCACAGACTCACCCCAATGGGGCGGCTTAAGTGGCTGCACATTGGAAGAGGCGATCAGCTGGGGGAAAATCAACAGCCAAACAGGAACAAGAGCAGTCTGCTACTGCGACGCAACCATCGCACTGCCACTAATATGCCACGCATTAGCTGAAAGAGTTCCAGAAAAACGCAAAGGGCCAGACATGAGCTGGCTATTCAAAGGCGTACAATAAAACGCCCAACTTTTATTTTTTTTTATTTTTTCTTATTGTTCAAACGAGTCAGAAGCGAGCTTGCCATTATGGGCATTATCACTGTTGCGTCGCCTTCTATCATTATGCGTTTGGCTTTTTCGCTGATTTTTCCCCATGAAACTGCTTCTCTGGGGCGTGCGCCGCTGAGGCTTCCATCCCACTCGTCTGCTGTGCTGATGTATACGACGTAGTCTAAGCCGTCTTTGAATTGGTTCCACCAGATCGTGTGGTGTTTGCTGATACCGCCACCAACGATTAGGGCACCTGATTTTTTTGTGTCGAAAACAATGTTGTTTAGGTCTCCTTCATCTTTTAGCAGGTTAATGCGAAAATCTTTGTGGTCTTGGCTGAAGAACCAGAGCTGGTACCCGACTGAACCATCGGTAATGCCTGGAATGAAAACAGGAATGTTGTTTTTGGCTGCCCAATACAGAATTGAAGACGAGTTGCAGCATCTTAGTCCGATCTCTCGGCACAGTTCGGTAGTGGAGAGTTCTTTTTTGCCTTCTTTGTAGAGGACTTCGAGCATTGGCAGTATTTTCTTCTCGATAATTATTCCATAACTGTCATTTGGCACGAGGACATTGCCGAGGCGGTTTAATCCTTCCTGATGCAGTTTGGAATCGTTCATGACGAAGCTGCCTTTGTAGTAGTCTTTCCAGCAGCGTGCCACATCGTGATCGAGGGTTCCGCAAGTAGTGATCAGGACGTCGACGAGTTTGCGTTTAACCAGTTCGCGGATGACGCCTCGTGTGCCCGTTGCTACTATGTCGGCGGGGAAGGAGAGGAATTTGACGCATCCCTTAGCATTAATCATCGATTCCATAATGCCGACACCTGTAGCAAGCTTGCCGGCGGTGAACCCCCACGCAGCATCCATCTGGTCAACAAGCTCGTCAACGGACATTTTTTCTGTAAGTTCGTAATCTTTTACGGCGATTTTATGTGATTCTTTGGGCAAGCGAAATGTCTCCTTTGTACATGGGATAAATGTTTGTCCTAATAAATAGGTGTCGAAAACGCCGTGCTACTCGGAGAGGTAGTTGATGATTCGTTGGTAGATATCTTTGTCCATTGCGTCTTCGTAGCCTGCGTAGATGCTTGGGTTATCGTTGATTTCTACGACTACGTAGTCGCCGTTGACTTCTTTGATGTCTACGCCGTAGAGTCCTTTACCAGCTACGCTGCAGGCTTTGAGCGCTACTTCCCTAAGCCGAGCAGGCATATCCCTTTTTTCAGAGCTTACGGTTCTGCCCCAGATCACTGTTGGTTTGCCTCGGAGTTTGGCGCCATGTTTCCATTTGCCCTTTGGAATCATGTACTTGCAAACGTATAAGATGTCATTGTTTAGTACGCCGACTCTCCAGTCGAAGCCTGTTGGGGTAAACTTTTGGATGGCGAGGACGTCGGATTTTTTGAAGAATCTTTTGGCGACTTCTCGGAAGCTTGTTTCGCAAGCGGCCTTCTCAACGTATCGCGAAAAACTCGTGTAGGGCGCCTTAATGACGACGGGTTTGCCGAGTGCGTCGAAGATTTCGGTGATTTTTTTGTGGTGCAGCTCATCCTTGTTTAGGAAAACTGTGGGTATGCGTGGAACATTGTACTTTTCGAATAGTGCGTATTGGTGGATTTTGTTGCCGCAGATTTTGATGGATTCGGGGTCGTCAACGACTTTTAAGCCCAGTTCCCAAGCCGTTTTAGAGACTATGTACGAGGTAAACAGTGGGTCGGTTGTCGCCCTGATGAAAACGGCGTCGTAGTTGGGGATGTCGTCGATGTTTTCTCGGAAAAGAAAACTAAACTCGTGCCCCGACCCTTCGGCTGCATGCTTGAAGTTTTGAAGGGCGCCTTCCTCTCGTGGGTCAGTAAAATTATATTTCTCGACAAAGCAAGCGATCTTAGACACCGATGTGTTCACCCTGCTGAGAAATCAGCATAATCTCCTTCGAGATTAACTCCCTATCCTTTTTAGACAGTTCTTTTTCTTTCAAAGGTTCAAGACCACACAGGAAAGCTTTTCCCTCTGCTTTCTGAACGTGTACTTTGCAGATTGGAATCTTGAAGAGTTCATAAACCTTTTCCGTGATAGCGCTAATTTGTTCATCTTCAAATTGGCTTTTTCCCAAGAAAGATTTGACCGTGAACATTTCACCCAAAAGCGGTTGAGCGCATACGGTGAATTTGTAGTTCATTCCTAAACTTTTCATCGCTCGATAAAGCGCACTCTTGTTTTTTGCCAGTTGGTATCCTTCGTAGATGAAAGGATTAACCGCAAAAACAACAACGGGCAGCTTGAGTTCAGCCATTATTTTCGTAACCGAATCGGTTACCAGGAATGGTGCGGTAGGAATTTTTGCTCTTGTCGCGCGCAATAGAAGAATTGGGGTTCTGCTGGAGTCAATAATGTTCTCGCATGAAGGAATAACGTTGCTGCCCAAAACTTCAGCGTGCAAGGACACGTAGTAGCCTGTTTTGAGGTAGCGATATTCACAATTTATGTTGATAGTGGTGTCTTTAATCGATGATTCAAGAAACTGCGACGGTTTTAACGTCTGTAAATCATCTTTAAGGTCGATGTTAGAGACGACCAACACTTCATTTGACACCAGGTAATTGGAAGGCGTTATTCGTGCAGTTATATTTAAAATTAACTATTAATATATCAGCATCTTAAGTTAGCGCTAAACGGAAAAGAGGGGCAAAAACAACGTATAAACCGTTAGAAGTTCTCGGTCCAGAGCATGAATACTCATTGGTTGGTAAAGACCTCCAAGTTTTGCCAATAAGCGATAGAATCATCAAAGCAACCTGCGGAAAAATCACAAATTTTGTTGAAATGCCCAAGTTTACGTTCGGCAAAGAACTGCAACTGCACGTTATGGAAATCAAAGCCAACCAGCCCTTCAAGTCGCCCGTTGAATTCGAGGAAACCATGCAAACCGCCGTCACAACGCTAAACCATTTTGTCCACAAACACGGCGCCCGCCTACTCGGAATAGGTATGCATCCCCTCCTCAAACTGAAAGACACCGCCGTCTGGCCACACTACCACCAAAAAATCTACCAGCAATACGGCAAAATCTTCAACCTAAACCAGCACGGTTGGCTAAACATCCAAAGCTTTCACCTCAACCTGCCCTACCAAAAAGAACCCGACGCCATCCAAACCCACAACCAACTTGCCAACCTCTGCGCCTATCTGCCCGCAATAGCTGCATCGTCCCCAATTTTTGAAGGCAAAGAAGGCCCAGATGTCGACAATAGACTTCAATTTTATAAAGTTAACCAAAGGGAAGTCCCCTCAATAACTGGCGATGTAATCCCTGATTATGCAACGTCGCTAAGCCAATACAAGCAGGATGTTATTGGAAGCTATTCAAAAGATTTAGAGAGGGCGGGAGCAGACAAAACTCTGCTGAATCGGGAATGGGTCAATTCAAGAGGAGTAATTTTCCGTTTTGACCGTTTTGCCCTAGAAGTACGGGTTATGGATGAGCAGGAATGCGTCAAGTCGGATGTGGCGCTTGCCTGTTTTGTGCGTGCTGCTCTTAGAGGTTTGATCGCTTCAAACACCTCTCTTTTGCCTCATGAGCTTTTAGTCAAGGACTTCAACGCAGCCCTTGCGGATGGGTTAAACGCAGCGGTCTTCAGTCCCTATGGCAAAAAGGCGCGGCAGGTATGCCAATACTACTTCAAGTTAGCTCAGGATCATGCAGATGAAGACGAGAAAAAATATCTCTGGCTTGTAAAAAAGCGCATAGACGAAGGCTGCCTCTCAGAACGCATACTAGCAAACGTTCAAAGGCGCGCAGAGAAAACAGATTTCCATGAGGCAATCGTCGATGTATATTCAACTCTTATTAAGTGCCTAGCCGATAATCAACCCTACCTCTAAGAACAGGTGAAAAACTGTGCCTGAAGACAACAAAGGAACCACCTACTCATATGACGTGTGCAGTGGATGCAAGATTATTTGCTGCCAAGACGCTAAACCACCGTTGAGCGAGAGCCGAAAAAAAATCATAAAAGAATACCTCAACAAACAAAAAATTAAAGTTGATAAACCCTTTACAAAAGAGAGTTATTCTTTCCCTTCAGTGGATGAACAGGTTCTCTGTGTTTTCAACAGCAAAGAAACCAAACGGTGCATTGTGCATCAGGTTAAGCCTGAAACGTGCCGCGCAGGACCCATAACCTTTGACATCAACTTCAAAACAAAACAAGTCCAATATTTCTTGAAGAAATCCGAAATCTGCGCCTACGCAGGCGAATTGTACAATAATAAAGCCGCTTTTAAAGAACACTATGAGGTAGCCAAAAAAGAAATACTCCGACTAATCGGAGAGCTTTCTGCAGTTGAGCTGCGTAATCTTATGAAAATTGATGAGCCCCAAACTTTCAAGGTCGGCGAAGACGACTTACCTGCTGAAGTGATTGAAAAACTCGGTTTATAGGAAGCCGGCGTCCCGAAGTTTAAGTGCTAAGCCTATGTCGCCCTTAAAGTGCACTCTGCCCGTGAAAAAAGCTTTTTCAGCACTTAACTTTCCATTAACTAAGTCCATAAAATCGTTCTCGTTCATCTTTAAAGTTAAAGTCGGCGACGCATGAGTTCCTTCTTCTACCAAGAGTTTTTGGTCTTTAATGGTGACTGTCCAGTTGCCGTTTTCAATCCCAGTTATGTTTATTTGTGCGGTTACGTCGATGCCTTTGGCTTTTTCAGGTTTAAACCTTCTGGGTAGGGTTGTGTCGAAGAATTCTTTTGGTGTGTTTGTTTCCATGGTTTCAGCCTGCTGGTTTTCAGCTATTTTACGCGGTTGAGTTATTGAAGGTTTGGGAATTATCTACCTGAAGAGGTCTCTCTCTTTAGCCCTAGTTAACGAAGTGGCACCCGCATTTTCGTCGGTTTGATAGTTGTACCCTCGTATGATGGCTGCTGGGATGCCTTCGTTGGCTTGTCCGATTACAAGTTCAGCCGCGGAAGCAAGTTCATCGGCGATGGCAGTCTGCTTTATCCTTAGTGTGTAACCGAAGAGGTCCTTTTCGCCCCTCCTATCCCTTATCGGCTTGAACCCAGCCACGCCGACTGCAACGTTGATCTCGCCTAACCTAAACGGTCTGCCATGAGTGTCAGAAACAATGACCGCAACGTTAACGCTTGTTAAGCGTTTAATTTCTTTTCTGATGCCCTCTGCTGAGGCATTTGGGTTTTTTGGTAGAGGTACAACATTCCTGTCGCCTGAAACGTTGGAGCGGTCAATGCCAGCATTAGCGCAGATGATACCGCTTACGGTTTCAGTTATTATGCTGTTCTGGCCGACACGCACTATATCCTTTGTTTCCTGCAGAATGACCTCGACTAAAGCGGGGTCTTTATTAGTTTTCTGTGCAATTTCCTGTGCTTTTACTGAGGGTTTAACTTGGTCTAGGTTGATTACGTTTCCTTCAGCTTTCGAGACAACAACATGAGTAACCACTACCACGTCGTTTGGCTGGATTGGGTTGCTCTGTTTTTTTGCAGCTTCAACGATAAGTTTGCCCAGGTTGTCTCCTTGTTTTATTAGCGGCAAATTTTCTACAGCAAATACTTGGACAGGGTTCACATTTTTTGCCTCTTCGTAGAGTTGCTTATTAAGCAATGGAACTTAAATTTATCTCGAAAAAAATAAAAAAAATTTAAAAGATTAGATTTGAAATATTTGGGGAGACCAAAGTGGTCTCGATGATTTTAGCGTTTAGCTTCTGAACTTCTGCAGTTTCTGAAGCATCAGTTTGTCGCCTTCAGCGTCACCGGCGCATGTTGCGATGATGCCATCGACTAACCCGACTAGTTGTGATGCTTTCTCTTCAACTGTTTCCATTGTTGCAGCGGTTGGCCAGCCAATCATTTTGACTGTTTCAACATTCTTGGCGGTTCCGACTAAGAAGTATGCGTACAGTGGTTTGTTGAGTTTTTTGCATTCTGCGGATACTGCTTTGAGTGCTTCGAACGATGAGTCCTGGAGTCGCATGAAGTACACGAAGTCCCATGGCTCGCGTACACGGCAAAGTGTTTCTTCTATGGTGCGTCTTGCTGTAACTAGGCAGCCGAGTTTTAGGTTCTTGGTTTTAACTGTATTGCGTATGAAGTCTCTTGCAGCCTCAGAGCTGGGCAGCATTGTTATTGGTTCGCCGTACTTGGGTTTGTCTCCCATGGTGACTGCTAAGCCGTCTAGGCCGATTATGTCAGATGCTAAGGCTAAGCCTCCTACTTCAACTGGTCCTTTGTAGTGTAAAATGAAGATTGGGCAGACATATTTTTCTGGGTACTTGTTTTTGAGTAAGCAGCTTACGACTACGCCGCTTGCGGCTGGGAAACCTGCTGCGCTGTCAGTTACGTTCCATCCATCAACTAGGTCTTTGAGTTCCTCTGCTAGCTTTAAGAATTTACGTGTTGGCACAAACTCGTTTAGTATTTTCATGGAGATTTCATCTCAGGTTAAAGGGGTAAGATGTTTGGGTTAAAAAGGCTTTTGCATACGCTAAACTGAGCTTTTCAGTTTAACGCTTTCTGGTGTAGCGTGCTTGAAAACAAATGTTATTTCGTTTTGTTTAATGCGGCTAAGCTTTTTTCGGCTCGTTCCCGCTTGAACTTCGATAATCTAGCGATTTCTTCCTTATCAGCTGCTTCTTTGGCGGCATCTAGGTTTTTTATCAGTTTTTCTCCTGTCTTCGAGCGAACAATTACGGTTGAGTATCCTTTTTTGCTGCCAACTGAGCCGATTGAGATATCCGCAAATTGAGCGGTAAAGTCGCCGCAGTAACTGCAAACTTTTTCCGCCGCGGCAGTCCAAGGTCTTTTACTTTGCAGCGGTACTCTTTTCCATCAACTAACGCTGTGAACTTGCCTTGTCTAACCTGAGTTTTTTGGGCTTTATCCAAATCAACTCCCAGCCGCGTTTTCGTTTCTTCTTTTATTTTTTTGCTGTTGAAGGCTTCAAAGCAGAATAACCCGATAATCGTGATTTCGCAATCGTTTTTGAGGGTTTGCTGGATTTTTCTTGCTGCTTTTGCTTCGCAGGGTGTACAAACTATTGCAATTCGTTTTTTTCCTTGGCTGATTAGTTCTCGCAGTTTTTTTGTGACATTAACTTTAAGGTATTGCGTTCCCTTCGCCGCTAAAACCTCGCTGGCGTTCGTGGCGACGACTGCTTCCGCGCTATATCCATCTCCACGGCGGACAACTACAGCTGCATCAAACAATCCTTCCTCAAAACCCTTAACCAAAAGCGTAGAAACCACTCCGCCATCCTGACCCTCAACGTTAGTTTTTGCAGAAAATAGGTCGCTGCAAACGCCGATTTCTTCGTTTTGGGTTTTGTTGTTTTGGGTTTTTTCTTTTTGATTGTCCGGCATTTTAAAAGTTCAACCGAGTTTTTGCTAATTTAGGTGGGGTTTTCGGGGAAATAAAGCTTTAAACTTCCTGAGTGAATGATTTGCTTTTGAATGAGAGGGTTATTTGATGAACAAACGAAGTGTCAAGTTCATTGATGGTGACGAATCTTTGCTTGACCAAATCAGGGTTTTGTGGGAAGCCTTAAACAGTTACCATTTGGAGTTATCGGAGAATTTTAAGCGGCACTATCTATGCATGACTTTTGAGAAGCGAATGGCTGATTTACTAAAAAAAGCCGCTGCTGGAAAAATGAGGGTTGACTTAGCCGTGGATGAAGTGACAGGCCAAAATGTTGGGTATTGCATTAGCAGCCTCAGTCAAGAAAAGATTGGTGAGGTTGAATCCATTTTTGTTTACGCTAACTATCGGGGATTGGGAATAGGGGATTCACTTATGAAAAGAGCACTCTGCTGGATGGACCAGGAAGGGGCAATGGCAAAAATCGTTGAGGTAGCCTCTGGCAATGAGGAAGCCTTCTGTTTTTATGCGAAATACGGTTTTCTTCCAAGGAAAACCTTGCTAAAGCAAATTAAACCCTCCGATACTTGCTAGTTGGCGCTGGCTTAACTAAAATGCCGGAATCTGAGGCGTGTTTTATTAAACCCGACAAGTTTCCGTTTTATCAGATTGTTTAGTTGATAGGGGTTTGCGAACGGTGGGCGGTTTGTTTATATGATTTGTTTATACATTTTGTTTATACAACGCGGTTCCTGTTGGCTAAGGGATGCGTTAAAAGCCATATTTATTGGGAAACGTTTTAACTTCTAACAAATCATTTTTCTTTGAATAAAGTGTTAATGCAAAGTGAATAAAAGAACAATAGCTTTTGCGGTAGTATTGTTAGCTTTGATAGTGGCTATAGTAGTTTTGGGAGTACATTTTGCACCAATTTCCGAACATGTCAATAGTTCTCCAACGCCTAACCCCTCTCCCTCTCCGAATGCCCCTTCACAATTGACTTCTCCAAGTCCATCTTCGATTTCATCTTTAACAACTAATGCGTTATTTGACGAGCCTTTGAGCTTCTTTGCTATAACTTCCCCAGTTAACACAACTTACAACTCAAACATACTGTCTCTGAATATCACTGGTCAAGTAATACGTGCAAGTAACATTGAATTGTTTATGAACTATAGCCTCGATGGTCAAGAAAGTCTTCCATTTCCCGTAATTGAACAACCAAGGTCTCTGAATGACCAATATGTGGGAATAATCACAGGAACAATTAATCTGCAAAAATTGTCAGAAGGCTCTCATAACATAACAGTTTTTGGAGACTTGAAAGCTAATGACCTCGACCATTTAGCTCAAGCTAAGGTTTATTTCACAATAGATTCAAAACTTGATTAATTGAATGTAGTCCTGATCTTCTATCTAAAATAAGACGAATCATATTTGTTATTTATTGCTATCATGTTTCCGCTTCTTCTTAGCAATTATTGTTACTGAAACAATTGCTATTACGGTCCCAGCTACAGCTAATCCATAGATTACTCCGTAGATTAGATCTGTAAGTATGATTCCATGTTGGCTTGACGGTGTGGAGGTTGGTTGGGAAGAAGGTGTAAATTGAATTGATATTTGGTGAATGCTGAAGGAAGTCGTGTACCATAGGTAGTAGTTGTCGCTATCTTGTGTGTAGCCTTGGTTTTGAGCAGGATAATTGTCGACGTAGACTTTTGGCGTTGTTCCGTTAGCTAAATTGCTTTTTGCGATAGTTATATTGCTAAACCCTGTGGTGCCACTTTTTCCTTGAACTGTGAAGGACAAGATGGTTGTCTTCGCGGACTGGTTTGTTGCAAGGTTAATGTTGGACATTTGAGAGCTGGTGATGTTTCCGCTAATTGTTAGATTAACTGTTGTGCCATTTGTTGAAGTTAATGGTATAATTGTCTGGGTTGGTATTGGGGAAGATTTTGGAGTGGCAGTTGGCTGGCTTGTAGAGGTCGGTACTGGAATAGGTGAAGGTGAGGGCGATGGACTTGGAGAAACTGGTTCTTGTTGAACTTTTAGCGTTAATACCTGGCTTTGGGTGGGGAAATATGTGGCATTATTACTGATGAAGAATTGCCCAGAATACTTTGCCTGCATTGAATAGTTGCCAACTTGTATGGGAACATAGGATAGGTAAATATTGCCGGAGGAATCTGAAAGAAAAGGCCCAAGATAGCTATTGGTCCCATCAGGATTGGTTATTGAGAGAGTTACGTTCGAAAACCGATCATTTGTCGATGGTGGTCTTGGTAGAAGTGACATGCTAATGTTAATTGTTTGACCAACTCCAGTAGGATTGAGATTGACCTTTAATGAAGCAGCAGGTTGAACGTACTTCGCAGATAAATTCGGTTGGTCAGGGGCACTGATGTATTTCAACCAGTAATTTCCCCAGTCACAGTATGCGATGTGGGCTTGGTCGTTTTTGTCTATTACCAGAGAAGTCTGGTCATTAGGTAAACTTGTATATTCTCCAACGTACCCAGCAGAAAACAAACTTATAATATTCCAATCAGAACCGTTCCATGAAGCGTATTTTAAAACATGATTCGTGGTGTCTGTGTAGCTTATGTGGGGATTTCCGCTTGAGTCTAGAGCAATTGAAGTATCTGTTCCGATATCTCCTGCTGACTCAATAACCTCTGTGCTCCAATCCGAACCGTTTGAATGGGCATATTTTAGATCGCGAGTAGCGTTATCAAAATAACTTATGTAAGAGTTGCCGTTTGAGTCTAACGCAAGAGAAGAATAGAAACCAACGTCGCCAGTTGAATCGACAGTTTGGATGTGCCAACCTGAACTATCTTGCCAGGCGACTTTCAAGTCTAAATTTGAGATATCCAAGTAACTTATGTGCGGATAACCCGCACTATCCAGCTTGAGAGATGTGAACTCGCCGACATTTCCGTCTGAATCGATGGTTTGAAGGCTCCAAGCTGAACCCGTCCAAGAAGCATACTTAAGGTCAGATCCTTGCCAGACGCTATAGTAGCTGATGTGTGGATAACCGTTAGCATCTATAGCTATTGAAGTGAAACTTCCAGTAACATCCACAGTTTGAATATCCCATTTACTGCCCGTCCAGCGTGCGCACGTTAGCGCGTTTTGTCCGTCATAGCTTATGTATGGATGGTCGTTGGCATCGAAGGCGAGTGAAGTGTGTAAGCCACAGAAAAAACTGTTGTCAACAGTTTGCAGGTCCCAGTTGATACCGTTCCAATGTGCATATTTTAGATTGCAGTTTGTGAAATCATAATAGCTTATGCCAGGATTGCCCTTCGAATCCAAGGCAAGGGATACATACGAACCCATTTTACCTGAAGCATCTACCGTTTGAATGGTAGATGATACAGCTCCACTTACCTGCAAAAACCCATACGAAGAAAGTAAAATCAAGCACGCGAAAACAGTAATCAACAATTTCAAAGACCGTTGCATCCTACCTGAGCCCAAGCCCAAGACAAACCCCACCAACCTGTCCGTACCTCCAAGCCCAAAATCAATGCATAATTTCTCTACATAAAAGCGTATTTGTCAAGATTTCTTGTCTGATGCCATTCAAGGTTTCTTGACTAGCAGAAAATCATGATGTGGACGGTTTAGGCTTCAATCTTTTGAGTACTACGATAATTGTTATGATAATAATTATGATTATGAGTGCTGCTCCAATCGCGATTGGGAACGTATTGGGTGAAGCATTAGGATTAGCTGGATAACCGAAGGCATAAACGTTGTGGGCGCCCGAGCCTATGTAAACTACACCGTTGGCAACAACAGGTGATGATTGAACCGCGTGGTCGCGATCGCTAATTGTGTAATTCCATAGTATGTCACCGTTTGTGGAGTTCAAGGCATAAAGGTTGTCATCATCGGAACCAACGTAAATTGTTCCGCTCGCAGCAAAAGGTGATGTTTCAATTTGGTTGCCTAACGATTGGTTCCAATTTTTTTCTCCGTTGTTTGCGTTCAATGCGTAAACGATGCCGTCACTTGAGCTAACAAATAATGTACTATCCAAAAGAGCAGTGGGTCTCAAAACTATGGGCGTTAAGCCAACTTGTTTGCTAACGCTGTTACTCCATATTTGTGAGCCATCAACAAAGCTTAGTGCGGAAACGTTAGAACCAATACCTACATACAGGGTCTCGCCCACGACCGTGGGACCCACGACTGTGGGAGGATAAAAATTGTCAAAGGCATAGGAATATTCCCAAAGCATTTTGCCATTGCTGGCATTTAAAGCATAAACCCCGCCAATATATTTTATAGGAATAAAAGCGCTGGAGGCTGCGAATACCACCCCATCTATAACCACAGGGGACCCCACTGTACCGCCGTTAGTGTGGTACCTCCAAACCTCTTCACCAGTTGTACTATTCAAAGCAAGAAGGCCATTACTTAAACCAACATACACAATTCCTTCAACGACCGCTGGAGTGCTCACATAGTCTCTTACGGGAGAGCTCCAAAGCTCAACTCCGTTTTTGGCGTTGAAGGCATAAAGGTTACCATCAAAAGAACCAACATAAATTACGCCTCCAGCAAAAGCCGGGGAAGATGACACAGGAATAGCGAGGTTCCATAATTTGTCGCCATTCTTAGCGTTAAGAGCATATAGATTACCGACATGGCTTTCTTGTGTTCCACTGAAAACCGGGTCTTCGCACCCTACGTAAAGCACACCATTATCGACAGTTGGGGAAAACCACACTCCATTGCTAGTAGTGTAGTTCCAAAGCAATGTAACATTAGGAGCCAAACTATTATTCGCAGCAAATGTGGCAGAAACTTGCCTAGAGATAATTAAGCTAGACAAAGTCAAGAACATCACTATCAATAATAGTGCTAAGATTTTGCCCATGTTAATCACTTTCTCCTTAGAAATTTGGTTGCTATCAAGGACATAAATGCAAACAAAGGCAAAATTGCTAAGAGAGATAACTCTGGAACAGATGGTGTAGGTATTGATTGGGCAGAAGCAGATTCAACCATTAATAGGCTCGAGAATGCTAAGATAACAACAAGAAGTACCGAGAAGCTCTTGCTTGTATTGCCCATGATTAAGGTTAGGGTTGGTTGCGGATAAAAGAGTTCTTGTAAAACTCTCTTGACTAACTTTAGACAAGAAAGTTTGACAAAAACCACTTAAGCAAACAGCAACCAACTGATACTTGAGAGATATGAGAAAGTTACTGTCAGTTTACACAGTAATTGTATTACTATCATTACTTTTAATATCGCAGGCAATTAGCTTAGTTAGTGCTAACCCCTACGGTTTTACACCTCAGATTGATCCTCCAAAAGGCGCCGTTCCACCAATTATTTCTATAAGTAGCCCACAAAACAACGCTAACTACTCAGAGACATTCAATATCACCTTTAGCGTTAAGGGACCACAATATAGTAGTTATGATTCTGATATCGTCGATGTGACTTACAGAATAGATAATGAGAGTGTCAGTATTCCTCATGCAGGTTTTATTCTTGAGAAAGGTGAGCATGGCACTTCTCAATATTATACTTCCTTTGTTGCACCTAACTTAGAAGCAGGCAACCACAGTCTAATAGTTAAGTCAGAAGGAAGTGTTTATGACTTGTTCAGTTTTGTTTTCTTTATGGACAGTTCATCTCAAGTCTACTTTATCACGCATGAAGCTCCTTCAATTAAGCTTCAGATAGACCTGAGTGCTAACATGACATTTTCATCTTTTCCTTTGAATTTCATAGTTGACCAGCCCACTTCGTGGCTTGGCTACAGCTTAGATAATTTAGCTAATGTGACTATAGATGGAAACAAAACTTTAAGTGGGCTAAGCGCTGGTAATCACAGCCTTGTTGTTTATGGTAACAATACTTTTGGAGATATGGCAAAATCAGGGACCATAACTTTTACTGTTAAAGAGCCTGAGACTTCATTGCCACTTACAGTTATTCCACCTGTAGCAATTACAATAATCATTTGTTTAGGTTTACTGTTTTTCTTTAAAAAAAGGAAAGGGAAGCTATGAAGATGCAAACCGGGAAGTTGAATAACTATGCGTAAAGGTCTGGCATTAGTAATTGTTTTATTCTTCCTAACATCATCATGCATAATTTTGGCTCTTCCTGTAAGGGCTGACTCTCGAACAATTGTTGTTCCCGACGATTTCTCCAATATTCAAGACGCCATAACCAATGCTAATTCGGGAGATACTGTCTTCATTAGAAACGGCATCTATGCTGGAGGAATAATAGTAGACAAAGCGATTTCGCTCACTGGCGAGGACATGAGAAATACCATAATAAACGGAGGAATAGTCATGAAAGGCATTAGCGCCAAAACCAGTTCTGGTTCCATTGATACAACAATCGTTGTTTCATCGAAAGCTGCGGATCAACAGGCCGTAAACAATCTATTTTCAAAGTCAAATGTTTACGAATGCAATTTTATTCCGCCTAAAATAACGGTTCTACTGATAAACTCAAGCGATGTGACTATTTCAGGCTTAACTGTCAAAGGCGGGGATAACGGAATTGTTGCCTACGGTGACAGAATTAAAATAACATCGACGAAAAGTGGAATGCATCTCATTGGTTCTCATGAAACCGTTACTGACAATACAGGTGGCGTTAATTGTGCGGGTTCATTCAACTTAGTAGCGAGAAATAACGTAACAGCCATAAATATCGATGGCTCTTCAAACGTGGTTTCGAACAATTACGTGTCTGGAAATATAGCATCTGGCGGAGGTTGGCTTGTGCAGGTGAAGGGAAATTCAAACACAATTTCCAATAACACGGTCATAAGTGGTCAAATAGGAATTCATATTGAAAATGGCTCCGACAATCTTGTTACGGGAAATTGTGTAGAAGGCAACTATTTTATGGGCATTCATGTTTTCAACGGCAACAACAACAGATTTATCGATAATTACGTGGCTTTCAATCAGGGTCCATGGGGCGGGTGGGGTATTTCACTTAGCGGAACCAATTATCACGCTGAAAATAACATTTTTTTCGGCAACACCATTATGAACAATAGCCACAACGTCAGAGTTGAATCACAAGTATACCAAAACTTCTGGGATAATGGACAAGAAGGCAACTATTGGGGTGACTACAACGGCACAGACAGCAACAACGACAATATTGGAGACTTACCATACGTGATAAACAACAATAACGTCGACCACTACCCCCTTATGCTTCCTAAAGAAATTCCTATAACAATAGCCCAAGGACCATTCTACATTCCTCCAGGTATGCCAAAGAATTCCCCCAACCCTTCCCCAACGCCAAAAACTCAAACACATCCTGCCCCAACGCTCCATGCAGAATCATCACTGACTCCTGCAATGACAAACTCAAACTCAGGCAATGAAACAGAAGCTTCGACAAGTAAAATAATTGAGTCTTTCCCAACAGTAACTGTTGCGGTAGTTTTAGGAGTAGTAATTACAGCTACAGGTTTACTGGTTTACTTCAGACGAAGAAAGGATAAGTCAAGATAGCGGTAGCTGTTCTTTTAGCGGAACAGACTGTTCTCTGGGGAGAGCTAAAAGACACTTAGTATTAATTGTTTTGATGCTGGGATTATGAAGAAAACAGGATTAGCCCTAATTCTCTTGCTGGCGGTTTTCTTATTTATGTTTAGAGCTGAGGACTTTAATGGGCTCTATGGAGCTACTTACCTTTCATCTGGAGTTGGCATCATATCTCCTACTAATAGCACTTACAGTCCCAGCTTGCTAACACTAAAAACCCTAGTTATTGGTTTAGGTGGGAGTAATATCGATTATTCGATGGCTTACAGCTAAGACGGAAAAGGCAATGTTACTTTTCCCCTTTCGATTCAAACGCATGATAGGTCTTTTCAATTGACCATTTCGGGGTCAGCAACTTTGCCAGAATTATCTGAAGGTTCCCATAACATAACTGTTTATGAAAAAATTGAAATTAATACTTCAGCCCCAAGCACTCTATGGGATAGTGATACAGTATACTTTACTGTAGATGATGGGAATCCTCCAATCACAAATTTGTCACTTGAAAACACAACTTGCAGCCAAAACGAATTGTCATTAAATTTCACTGTAGACGAACCCTGCTCATGGATAGGCTATTGTTTGGATGGACAGGATAATGTGACCGTTGATGGAAACACGACGCTAACTGACTTAGCTTGCTCGGAGCATAACATTATAGTCTTCGCTCAAGACCTTGCTGGAAACGTTGGCGTCTCGAAAATAATAAATTTCAGCATTTCACAACCAGAGACTTTACCCGCTTCTTTTCCAACGATAATAATTGCAATTGGTTTTGGAGGTGCTTTTGTGATTGTTGGGTTGTTAGTTTACTTCAAGAAGTACAAACCCAAAACTGAATTAGCCGAGAAACTTGACTAATTATAAATCAAGCTTAGTTAAGGAAGTTTCAACGCTATAATTTTAGAACTTTATTTATATTCTTTAATATTTAAAACTCTGAAGTAGTCTTTTGCTGTTTCATACAATTTGTTGTCAGCAGTAATAAATTGAGCTTTGATTTCGTTTGTGAGAAAAAGATAAGAAGCGTCATAGAGTGCAATGTTGTGTTTGCAGGCTATTTCTAAGGTTTGTGATGCTTGAGCCCAATCTAGTTCGTGAAGTTCAATTTTCATGTCGTTTAATGCGTTTAGGGCTTCTTGGGCATCTTGTTGTGAAAGCCTTTTTAGTTTTGTTGCTCTCCAAAGGGCATTCGCAACTTCTTCAACTATGAATGCAGGCGCATGCAATTCAACAAGTCCTAAAACGTGGTCATCTTTTAGTTTGACTGCATTTTCCTGATTGGGTTCTCCTGGCAAAACCCATTTAGCAACAACACTGGCATCAATCACGAAAAAAGTCGCGTTTATCTCTCCCTGTCTTCTCTGATCCAAGAAACCAATTCTTCTGTGGGTACGGGTTTGGTTTTTGCTCTAAGTTCGTCTATTTTTGCAGATGCCGCTTTGAGTTTTTGTTCATCGATCTTTTTTTGGATGCTATCTCTGATGTATTCGCTCCAGTTCATTTTAACCTGTTTCATCTTTTTTTTCATTTCACTTGAGATCTTTACCGTAATGACGTTGACCTGACTCATGCTAACCCAACGGGTATATACAACCAATATGTACATTTAAGCATTACCCAGCGGGAAAACAAACCGTTTAGAGCTGAGGGAGTTCAGATTTAAGCCGATAGCTGGTTCTTTTTGTTGCGCTCAAAAGGTTACACCTTATCATAGTAGCAATTGCTTTAGTTTGCTAGTTATTTTAGGCGAAGAGGCAGAGTTTTATTCAAGAAACCTTGACTTGCCTTAGTCAAGAAAGTTTGACAAAAAACCACTTAAGCAAACTTATTCTCATATTATAACAGGAACCTCAAATGCCCAAGAAGCCCTTGGCAACAACAATCATCATAGCCTTAGCAATTACTATGTTGTCGGCAATACCTCTGTTAAAAGCAAATTTTATTCCGACAGAGCCAATCAGTTATGTTTACATTCGAAGCGACGGAAGCGTTGAACGCGCAACGCCCCTTATCACGGCTAGAACGATGTTTACACTCTAACAGGAGATTTCACTAATACCTCGCTTGTAATTGAGCGTGACGGTATCACTCTTGACGGCGCAGGGCATTCAATCACCGGGCATAGTACAAGTTATGGACAAGGCGTCGATTTAACAAATAGGACTAACGTTACAATCAAAAACTTGGTCATCAACCAATTCGGAAGCGGCGTGTTGATGGATCATGCTTCAAGAAACTTTCTTACTGGAAACAAAATGACTACCTTTTCAGCATTTCATATGATCAACGCAGAGGATAACAATATCACTGATAATGTCTCAACTCAAGGATATGGAATCTACGGAAGTGGATCAAACAACTTTATTGTGAACAACAGTTTTAGTGGCGGCTTATCTGGAGGAGGCACCGGTATGGGTATCTATCTTTCTGGAAACAACAATACGATAAGCAGCAACATCATAATTCATGGAGTCAGCATTAACATAGGTTACTCCCAATACAATACGATTTCGTACAATACCATACTTAATGGTCATGCAGGAATACTTTTTGCGAGATCTTCCAACAACTTGGTGTTTGGCAACACCCTCAAAGGCATTACAAATGACGGCGTCAGCGCTGGTTACGCTCTCTACATTTCAGACAGTTCAACTAACAACACAATTTACGATAACACCTTTGAAAACAATGTGCTTGCGGCATCATTGGGGGCTGAAGTAGCAAACATCGTTTGGAACAATGTTACCAACAATATTCTAATCAGAAACAATTTCATCAACAATACTCAAAACGTTTGGATTGCACTTGGAGCACCAGTGAATTTTTGGGACAACGGACAACAAGGCAATTATTGGAGCAATTTTCATGGGGTAGATTGAACGCGGATGGAATTAGCGAAAGCCCTTACGTAATAAACGCTAACAACACTGATTATCACCCTTTCATTACTCCTATAGATTTTTCTATTCCGGAACCAATTTAACTTTGCCCACTCTACTTCCAACGTCGACATCTGCACCAAAATCGAACCCTGCAAAACAACTTTCCCAAGCCCTTCACTTGCAATTCCCGAGTATTCAGTTTGGATATTTTCGCCCTTGTACTTTTGTTTACTGTTGTGATGGTTTATTCAAAGCAAAGAAAAGGACTAAAACAAGGAATAAAGTTTTGAAAAAGTGTTTCAATCTTTATTCAGCAAACGATAAGAAGAAGGCGCCCTATGGTGTAATTGAAGGGTCAGGATGAAATCGCCAAGTGCACTTCTGATTTTAATATTGATTTTTGGATTGCTCCTTACTTGTTGTGCATCGCCTTCCTTTGCTTTCCCGATAAATGTGTTAGCATCCGACGTTTCTATTGTCCCGACAATGACGTGGAATCGTACATTTACTGGAAGTGGTTTAATTGAAGTTGACTCAATAGTTCAAACTGCTGATGGAGGATTTCTCTTAGCGGGTTCAACCGCCCTTTCGCCTAATAGCATACCAAATATTGAAGTTATCAAAGTAGACGCAACCGGCAACCTTCAATGGAATAAAACCTATGTTGCCAAAGGAAATCCTTACAGCAACTGGCTGATTGCAACTAGCGATGGTTCATATGCCCTATTTGGGCAATACACAGGGAACTATTGGCTCGCAAAAATTGATGACAAAGGTAACATACTTTGGAATCAAACCTATAGCGGGTCGGGATTCAGCTCGGCGGTAGCCTTAACTCAAACTAAAGATGGTGGCTATGCGATGATAGGTCAAACAAACCTCGTCGGAAACAAAGGAACTATTTGGCTAGTTAAAACTGATGCTTTGGGTAATGAACAGTGGAATAAGACTCTTGGAGATGGAGAGCTAAATTCGATTATCCAGACAAGCGACGGAGGTTATGCTTTGGCTGGAGGTATCGGTAATTTGCCCGACTACCTGCTTATAAAAGCAAACTCTACCGGTGATTTGCAGTGGAGCAAAACTTACGGAAGTCAAGATGAAGATTTCGCCTTTTCAGTGATTCAAACAAGTGATGGCGGCTACGCTTTGGGCGGTTGGATGTGGCTACGCAGCAATGGCGGTGGACCAAACCTTGCCACAGTAAAAACGGATGCTTTAGGAAATTCACAATGGACAAAATATTATGGAGCTGGCCAAGCAAGATTTATGACTAAAAACAGTATTGGAGACTTTGCACTTGTTGGAACCAAACTTGTTATTGCAAGTGCCTCCTCAGGGAATGAACAATGGGAAGTGGTCTTTGGAGAAAACCATGAGGCTTATGCTCTTGTGCAGTTGCCTGATGGCAGCTATGTTGTAGCTGGATCAGATACAAGTAAACCAATTCCAATCGCTTGGATGGCAAAAATCAGTTTAACTCAAGTCCAACCAAGCTCAACTCCAACAGCGACTCCTCCTGTTCCAGAACTATTCCCCTGGGCGATAACCGCTTTGATGATATCAATTACTCTAGCATTAGTAACATTGAGAATCAAACACTATCCTAACTCAGACAGTTGACTTTTGGTGCTAATGAAAAATTGCTTTATTCCAAGCAACTTCGCAGAGCATTAAAATGGATCCAGAAATGCTTCCAATTGCTGGTCCTATCTAACAAGTTTTTGAAAATTTTATTTCCGAGTTCTGTTTCTAACAAAAACTATGACTAATAATGCTACAATCACAACGACAATTGACCCAATTATCAATGCCGGGTTAAACGACACTAAGTTCATTGATGTCCCATTAGGAGCCGCTGTTGGACTAGATGAAGGATGCGAAACTGTGGGAAAACTCAAAGCATGAATTGAATTATTTCCGCTATAGAAAGCGATGCCGTCGGCAACTGTAACAAACGACTGGTCACTGCTAATTGTGTGATTCCAAAGGTTGTTACCATTTATCGCATCTAAGGTATGAAGCGTTTTTCCTGAATAATAATAAAAGACTCCGCCATTAACACTATCATAAGCGCCAAACCCATAGTAACGAAAGCTGCCATCGCTGATGCTTAATGTTCCATTTACATCTGTGCTGGTGCTCCATAATGGTGTGCCGTCTGCAATGTTCAAGGCGGTTAAGGTGCCATTTGTGCTAAAATAAACCACGTTATCAATTCGAGCAAGAGACAGGATCGTTCCGTCAGCGGAGTAATTCCAAACTTGATTTCCTTTTAATCCATCATAGGCATAAACGTTATCGCCGGCTTTGTATGTAGAGGATGCCGTTATCGCCTATGCCGTAACTTGGTGTCGAGTAATTCCAGAGTAGATTCCCGTTCTGACTGTTTAAAGCGTAGGTTGTCTGGGTTGAGCAAAAATAGACACTCCCTTACCAAGTGTTGAATACCCGTAGACTTCCCCGTCAATCGGGGTGCTCCAAAGCAAGTTGCCATCTTTTGCACTGACGGCATAGTAGCGGTAATCGTTCTGGTGGTTTATACTAAAGAAGAGTGCTTCATCACTAAAGGTAAACATTGAAGGAAAAAGGTAGTGGCCAGCGTTCCATCTCCAAAGTTCCTCGCCATTAGTTGCATTGACAGCGCAAAGCAAAGAACTGTAATCGCCGGAAGCATGGAAAAAGACATAGATCGTGCCATTGTTAATTGAACACCTTATAATGTCGCCGTCAATTTTGTATACCCATTTTTGAGCGCCCGTTGTTGCATTCAGAGCATAAATGCCGCCTCCGCCATATTTTCCATCAATATTTAGGTCCTCGCTTGCAGAAACATAGACTACGCCATCGAGCATGCGGAAAGAGCGAATATTTCCCGTTATAGTATAGTTCCAAAGTTTGGTGCCGTTTTGAGCGTTTAAGGCGTAAATTTTTCCAAGTGAGCGTGTTAGAGGAAACATCGAAAAATAGCTGGGATTGTTCGCCTGGTATTGTGTAGGTTTCAGTGTTCCATACATAGGCTACGTCATCAGCTACCACGCCACTTTCCCATGCAACATTGTTGGTGGTTGTGTTGGAAGCAAAACTCCAAAGTTCAGCAGGCACATCCGCGCACGCAAAGGGAACAAAAAGCAAGCTTGAAAACATAACTGTGCAGATTACAACTGCGAGCGCCCACAACTTATTCGTGTGTATTAGCACCGACCTATATTCAGACGTCGTAGCAGAATAAAGTTTTGTAATTGTTGCTATTGGGTTATCAATAATGGTGTATTTTAGGGGAATCAAGAAAAAAGTAATTGGGCTGATTTTATAAACTTTTAAGCAAGATCAAAACAATACAAAAATTGTGAAAGCATGAAATCTGTATTTGGATTATTGGGTGCAATACTTTTTGCCATTGGCGGCGCAATTGTATCGATGGATTTTGGCGGCGTCATTACTTTTCCTACTAACGACTATCGAAGTTTTTCATCGTTTATTGGCTTTATTATTGGTTTTCTGTTAATTGGGTTAGGTCTTTGGGTTATTGTTCTGAGCGGAAAATCTGAAACAAAACAGCCTACTTCTTAGGGGCTTGATCTCTTGGTTAAAAAGTTAATGCGAAGAATACCATTTCTTGCCAGCTAAGAGAAAATGGGCTGTACTTAGCATAATAAAAACACTCGGAATAAAAAGCAAAATACTGTTGTCGACTGTTTTATTCAAAACAAGGTTTTCAACTAGCCAGATAACTCCCGCTAAAACTATAAGAATGATTCCAGCAACAAAATAATCCGAAGCTTTCGATTTACTCACAGTCATCGGCTAACTATCTTACATCCACTCTGCATAAATAATTTTTGACCAACTAACTTAACCGTTCAACAAAGAACATATAGAAATTTTATTTGCTCCTTGAAAGTCAACCATCCAAAAAATGAGTGCCGTTAATATTGAATGGCGATTAGCCTTCAGGCAATTCTTATCCCAAAAGGTTAAGTTAAGCGGACCAAGCCATGCGCTAACCAGGATGCGGCAAGAAAGGGGGGATTGCCTTCTCCTTATTCAGCAGCCAGACCCGCCCAACTATCTGTTTTGTTGGACTATGTCTGGATAGCGTATTAGCGCTTGAAATAATATAAAATAATGTTGTCACAAAATGAAACAACAACAAAATTAGTTATCCTGAACTAACATCAATGTCAGATAACTGTTTACGCCCGCTATCGATTTTATTTTTAATTTAGTAATTTCCTTAAGCTTATCAATAGAATTGCCCTTAATTTTGATAAGAAGGTCGTAGACACCGTATAATGCGTGGGCTTCTTCAACGCCTTCAACAAGTTTGATGTTTTCTAATACTTTATCTTGGGCACCTAAATCGGTAGTAACTAAAACAACTGCTGAAATCATATTTCAATCCTCGTTATTTTTCATCTGTCTTGAAACAGAATAATTAAGATGTGTTGTTGCATGAATGAACCCACAAAGCGCTAACAAAAAATGAGAATCCAACTCCAATGAGCCACAAAGGATCAAGTTACCATGTTTTCCCAATTTCCGTTACGTTTTCATTTGAAGTATCATTTTTAAGCTATTTTTATGCTAAATATAGCCGCAAAATATTTATAATAAAGCTAAATTATAGCTTAGCATGAATGTAGAAATGAAAGTAGAGGTTCAAGGTTACCAAGTCTTAGAAAAGAGAGTCAAGAAAACAGGCGGGTCTGGCAGAATTTATCTGCCAAAAGAATGGGTCAACAAACAAGTCAAAATTATCTTACTTGAACCTGCGACCGAAGAAGAGGGAGAATAGATGGTTAAAATAGTCGAGGAATACGTGGTTTCCCTACTTGGAGCTGAAGATAAGCCTGTTCCGACCGTTTGGCATTTGCAAAAAGAGTTCTTTATTCTAACCAAGATGAATCCAAAAGCGCAGCAATTGTTCAATTTTGTAAAACACTATGAAGGTCCGTTCTCCCAAGTGTTGCAAGACTCTTTGAAAGAGCCAATGTATTATGAAGATGCTTTTACCACTGAATACAATGGCGAGATTTGCCTTACTAATCAAGGCAAAAAAGCGTTCAAAGACATAAAAAGCAAGTTTTCAGCCGATAAGAAATTTACTCATCTTCTTCATTCATTGAGACTAATAAGAGATATTTATGAAAAACTGACAAAAGAAGAGTTGTTGTTCCTAATTTATGTAACATACCCTGAGTATGTAGAGTTTTCGAATATTTATGACAGGTTGGTGAAAAACCAAGAGAAAAAAGAGCAGATATCGAAAAACCTGCTGAAAAAAGGTCTAATCACTGAAGAAAGATACAAGGAATTGCTTTCTCTTGTCGCTGAATGAAACGAATCAAATGTTAGCTGACAGCAGTTTCTATCTTTGCTTTTTAGAAGACATAGATCAGCCAGAAGTGCTTCTGAGAATTCTTGCAAAGTTTGATTTTTTAATTACGCCAATAGTCTATAAAGAAGTAAGTAAATCTGACAAATTTGCATGTATACAATCAAATCCAAAAATTATTCTCCTTAAAAAAGAGAAACTGGGCGAGGCATTGAGACCGTTTTTCAGTAAAAAAGAGATTGGAAAAGGAGAAACTGAGGTAATAGAACTTGCCTACGAATTTTATGCCAATGGTGATCCTAAAATGTTTATTCTTGATGATAAGGCTCCACGGCTTTTCGTAACTCGAAACCTTCCTTATCTAGTGGAGTTGATGATAGGCACGGTTGGTTTCGTTGGGAGGTGTTTTTATGAATACGAAATCATGAAAAAGAATGAAGCTGAAGCAATAGTTCTGATAATTAGTACCTCTAATTTCCGAGTATCAGCAGAAGTTATAAGCGAGGTCATAGCCAAGATAGAGCAGGTAAAAGATGGTTTCTAATATTAATATCTCAGAAACAATTGAAGACAAAAAGTCTTGGTTCAACATTAAGAGATTTAAGATTGGCGGCACCGATTTTCAAAAACCCGAGAAATGTCTTGACATTAAAAGTCTTGACATGGCTACTTATCTAACACTAAAATCCGGTTTTAAATTTTATGAAGCTACCAAAATCGTAAAAAAATATGATGCCTTATTGAAGTTATATAACGAGGATAATGCTCAAGTTATTGATAGTTTTTTTTACAAAAGAGAATGGTTGTCCAATGCGTCCAACGTTGTAAATTTCACATTTGAATTTAATCCCTTTGACTTCGTTCCGTCAATAGATAAAATGGGTTGGTTCTTTAACCAATATTATCCTTATTCGAAGCTGATTCTTACCGTACCTAACATAAGATTGGCTAGAGTGGTGGATAAAAAAACCGTGAGGATAATCGACTTTGACAGTTACATAAATTTTGTTGATTCGACTTATAAAATTCTCAATGACAAAAATAACAAGCCGATTTTTGTTCCTATTTCAATGAGGATGGGAATAAGAAAACTTACTGATCTAATAGACCACTATTTGAAAGAACAACGTTACCATTACTGGTTTGATTTTGAGGGTCAATCAGTAAATGAAAGCAGTATGGGTAGGTTAAGACATATTTTTAGTATCCTCAAGGAAAAGGAAGTTTTTGATAACGTGGTTAGCTACTTCACCAACATTAGGCGGGAAAAATTATCCAATTCCAATGAATCAACAAGCGTAGCTTCGGATGCGCTATGTGCAATTGCTGGCGCCAACCTGATTGGTGTAAACAGAGAACCGCAAGAATACTTTGACCCAAATAAAGGTAATTCGGTTAACAAAAGTAAGGAAGATTTTACCGTGCGAACAGCGACACCTGTGGATCCTAGTCATAAAGCCCGAATATTTGACAGAGAAACTTACTATTATGTAAAAACCAAAAACTCTGATCTATTTCCAAAAAATAAGTACGTCCCAGTTAACGCAGCGAGATTGAATGCAGAATTCAATGCACAATCAGACTATTTTTTGGAACATCAGAATATAGAAAGTTTGCTGAGCAAAAAAAGCATGTTTAAGGACGAAAAAGCTGGAAATATGCTAAAAGAATTAACATCCAAATCAGTAGATTCAACTGAAAGCCTAACTGATTTCCTTTAACAGGTTCTGGTTGTGGATAGCCTTTGATAGGTTCAAGATAGAAAAAAGAAAAATTGAAATTAACAGCTTGTTTAGTCTCGGTAGTGTGTTGATAGAATGTCTTTTGCTAGGGCGGCCGAGGCTTGTTATCATGAATGCGAAATTGTTACGCCAAAGTAGACTAGGTTGCCTGAGAGCGCTGTGGTTGCGCAAAAAATTACGCCGCCAATGTTTTTGGGTAGGGAAAATGTAAATTAGTTTGACTACGAAATTATTTTTAGTTTGTGATTGTATGAAAGTTGCTGTTTCTGGTAAAGGTGGCGTAGGCAAAACTCTCATCGCCGGTGGCTTAGCCCGCGGTTTCTTCGAACGTGGCTTAAAAACTATAGGAATCGATGCGGATTCATCCCCGAATTTAGGGTTAACTTTGGGGTTGTCAACGGAGGAAACCCGCAAGATAGTTCCTATTTCAGAAAATAAACCCTTAATCGAGTCAAAAACGAGTACAGGCTATTCAGGCGTTTACAACCTGAACTTCAGCGTCGACGACATCGTAAAACAATACTCCGTACCTACCCCTCTTGGCGTAAACTTGATTGTTATGGGAACAGTCCATTCCATGGGGGCAGGCTGCATGTGTGCCCCAACCGCCGTCATCCGAGCGCTCCTGCGGAACCTAATCGTAGAACGCGACGAAGCAGTGGTCTTGGATTTGGAGGCAGGCGTGGAACACATCGGCAGGGGAACCGCAAAAGAAGTCGATGCCCTCCTAATTGTCGCTGATTCTAACCTGAAATCGCTCGAAATCGCCAAACACATCCATGATATGGCAACTGCTGCAGGCATGAAACAACTCTATCTTATCGGTAACCGGGTAATGAACGAAACCCAGAAAAATGCTATCCAAACTTTTGCTGACCAAAACGGCATTGAGGTTCTATCTTTTGTCCCCTGGGACCAAAAAGTAATCGAAGCAGATATGCTTGGAGAAACCCCGCTAAAAAACAAGGAAATCGCTGCAGTTCAAAGCATCGACGCTATTTGCGAGCTTTTGATAAAGAAAACAACTTAACTTGTCTTAATTATCCAAAACTAAACCATTTTTTTCTTAAGTCTCTGAGCATTCTGAATTGAGTTAAAACTGTAAAGAAGAAGAAGTAAATTTTCCAAATTTCTTCTTCTTTTAACAGTCGGGAGAACAACAACAAACCATTTGCAACAGTCGTTGTTCTACAAATAAGAGACGAAACCGTATTTCGAGAATCGAAATAACATATTCTGTTTGTTTCTATAGATTGAATCTGCGGTTTTGGTTAGGCAAAAGCCTTATTCTCAACGGGTATTGTACGTTATAATAGTTAACTTTGGAAAGTGGAAAAATGGCTGAAGAAAAAATGATTCCCCAAAAACCTGTTCTCGAAGTTCTATGTTCAATTCAAGGTGCCCTTGGAGAAGACAATCAGAAGATATTTGCAAAGGCAAGCATGGCACAGGGAAGACTCTGGGGCGAATCCATACCTCACGCTCAATCGTCGGAAGACCTGATGGAAAAGATGGCTGCGTACTTTCAGGATAACCTCAAAATAGCTAAAAGCGTAAAATTCGAGAAGAAAGACCAAGAATTAATCCTTCAATTTAGAGGATGTTACATTTGCCATGGTAAACTCGTCAAAGAACGATACGGAATTACACCAGCTTGTGCAGTTTCGATGTTTCCAGTCGGTGCCCTCTCAGCAAACCTGAAGCTTAGAAACGTGCGCCTAAAAGAAATTCGCAAACCCGGTCCAGTCGGCGACTGCGACATGGTCTATGAAATTAAAGTTTGAATGCTACCATTAAAAAATGAATAGGGCATGCAAATGCTCTAAACTTGTTCTTTGTTTCTGCCATTTAGTTAAGCAAACTTTTCCATATTCTCTGAAAGCGCGAATAAGTTCGCAGTGCCTAAAGAGAGCAAACTCTTGTTCTAACTTCTTAGGTTTTAGAGGTTGGGTGACTTCACCTATCCCTACAGAATGAATTGGAATTTTAGCTGTGTTTTAAACCATGGACAATATAGGGAGCTTTTGCATGAGGACCCGAAACAAGCTTCCTCTAGCTTATCCACTGTTTGGTTGAGAGGTGTTTGTTGACGTTGGGCGTTTTGTTTATATTTTGTTTATATATTTTGTTTATACAGGGTTTGTGTGTTGGCTAAGGTCTTTAAGGGCTTTAGGTTTGAAGCCCAGCTTTACAGTGATTTCAAGAGTGTAGCTTCTGCAGGAGGGTGTACCGTAACTGGTGCTTTTGAGCAGTTTATGGGTGTTTGTGTGGAGGGTGGGCTTTTGGTTTTTCCTGAAAGGAACATTGAAGGTTTTGAGGCTGAGGCTCGGGTTTTAGTTGATTGGTTACGCAAGGGAAGGAGATTTTACCGCGGAGAAGGTGGGGTGGAGATAAATATTGCGGGCCGTCTGGTTGGGTTGCTGCTTAAGGTGCATGATTCTGAGTTGAGGGGTGAGATTGAAGTCGCTTTGAAAAGTTCGGTTTCTGCACAAGGATAAAGATTTGTGCTTTGTTATCTTGGGACCATGAAAACGAACTGTTCCGGTTGGGCTTCTTTGGTTGCATAACAGGCTAGCGCTAAAGCAAATAGTTGGTCGTCATGTCTGCCTCTGGGGTGCCTATATTTCATATGAATGTGTTCTTGCGCTGTGCTTGGCTGGAGGTACTCGTATTGTTGCTCGTTAATTTGGGCAATAAGCTGCTTGTCCCCGCCTTGTATGCGAAGTTGTTTTTTCTCCATTAGCAATTTGAGGTAGTTGAGCATGTTCTCTTTCTCTGCGTCCGTGAAGAAGACGCCTTTTACTTCTGGAATACCTATACCCTCGAGCTCATCCACTACGGCGTCGCCTATACCCGTTTTGTCAACGTACATTCCGTCAAAGTTGAAGGCTTGACAGGCTTTGGCTACGTAAGCAATAACTTCTGGGTAGGGCGTGCCCAGAGGAAACTGGCGCTTATGCACCAGCCTAACTTCGCCATCATCTGTTAGCTGAACCACCACCAGAACGCTAAAGTCAATTTGTTTGCCCAAATCTAAACCCCCAAAATACCTGCCGATCAGCCGTTGGCTGTCAATGTGTTCTATGTCTTGGATGTACTGGTTTGGAGAAGCTGGATTGTCCAGTTCAGGGTCTATACATTTTGCTATGAGATCCATGGGGAAGAAAGTCTGGGTTGCTTCGACCCAGAGCGCTTCAACTTCTCTTTGCCATTCTTCCTTGGTCATCATGTCTCGCCATTCCTCGAGTTGCGCTTGGCTCACAAGAGGGCTGGAATCGCTTGGGTAATGATGTATCGAGTACCGTTTTGTGTCCAGGAAAGCTTTGCGAAAAACGTGGTCAAACGCCATAGGTGTTCCGCTCATAACTAAGGAGGAACTGGGTTTTGTGAGCATCATCATGATTTCACTAGTAATCATCTCAGTTGGGATGATGCTTGCTTCATCAAGAAAGACCCAGTCAGGATGATATCCTCTGAGCTTATCTGGGGAACAGGGCAACGCGATGAGTTTGCTGTTTAGCGGGGGTTTTAGCTTAATAACTGTGCGCGTCGTTCCAGGACGTTGAAGCATGTCCCGCATAAGCGGATTTGCCATTATGGTGGAATAGCAATAGTCAAACATGATCATGCTTTGACGTTGAGTACTGCTGATTATCAGGCTTTCACAATTGGGTTTTGTGAAGAGAAGCCAGAGGTTTTTTCGGCTAAAAACAAGGCTTTTTCCCCAGCCTCTTCCACAAACAGCGATCTGCCTTGAACTTTGATCTTGAAGAAGTTTATGGTGGTTGGGTGCTTTATTTAGCCAGCCGTCGCCGCACATTAATATGGCAAAGAACGCAGGATCTTGTACAAGTTTGCGTGTCACTTCATGGTAAGAGCATAGTTCTTTGAAGGCTTTGGGTCTTCGCCTAAGATCATTATAGGCTTGGACCGCGAATTCAGGATCGTTAATTACCTTCTCGACGTAAGTGCTTTCTTCCATACTCTAAAGTCACGCCTAAAACGTCTAGCTACTCTTGGTTCTATGCCTCTCACATAATCGCCCAAGTTTTGGTCTTCAAACTGGTTTTTTTCGCCCTTTTGGTTTAGCATCCTGTTCAATGTGTTTGCATGGAAGGCGAAAACTGTGGCTACCCGTGTCCTCTCAATTACGGTTAGTTCAGGGTCTTCGAGCATTTTGTGGAGTTCATTGATCATTTCCCATTCTCTTTGGATTAACCCTTCAAGAGTTGGAGCTTCTGTTTGTGACTTATTTTTTGATTCCGAATTTTCCATATCTATCGCCAAGAGTGAGTAATCAGATTCACTATACTTCAAAATGAGCTTTTTATATAATAAATTTTCGTTAAGAAATTGAGCACGCGTTTGTCCCTTATTTGGTGCTCACCAAAACACGGAAAATTCTCAACCGAGAAAACCATAGATTTTATTCTGAACAGGTAACTGGCGAAGAAGTAATAGAACCTGATTAGGTATTTCAATTTATAACAAAATTTAAATATTTACATCATTAGATTGTTTTCAACAGGTATAGTTATGCGGCTAAACTGGAAAGAGTGGAATCGAAACGACATAATATACAGCATATTTTTTCCTATAAAAGTAATTCTACTAATTGTTGGGCTTTCAAAGCTTACATCACTTGTCGGCGATGGATTTGGAAAAGACTAATTCAAGGTTGAGTTAGAATGTTAAAGCATAAATTGCCCATAATTATTCTGATGACCCTTCTTATAGCATCAGCTTATTTTGCGTCTACAGAATCACCTGTTCGCGGTAGTTCCCCCGCTGATGACTGGCCAATGTTTCATCATGATCTCGCACATACAGGTTACTCCATGAACACGCCCACTGCAACCTCCGCCGCTTTGCTATGGAACTACACCACTAACAGCGTAATTTGGGCTTCCCCAGCCATCGTAAATGGTCGCGTCTATATACCCTCTGATGATGGAAGCGTTTATTGCCTTGACGCATCAACCGGAAGTCAACTTTGGAACTACACAATTCATGCCAAAGGACACGGAGAAGCGGCAATAGGTTCTTCAGTCGCCTATAACGACGGATATATCTTCTTCGGAGGATACGACCGCGATGTTTACTGTCTGGATGCTTCAACGGGCGCCAAAATATGGAACTATACAACTGGGGATACAGTGGAATCTTGTCCTGCAGTTGCTGAAGGCAACGTATATGTAGGATCCTGGGATGGTAACATCTATTGTTTTGATGCGAAAACTGGTTCCAAAATCTGGAACTATTCAACAGGTGGCCTTGTGGAATCCTCTCCAGCGGTTGTAAACAGCCGTGTTTACGTAGGATCAGCAAATCATTACGTTTACTGTCTAGATGCTTTGTCGGGTGAAAGTATATGGAATTTCAGCACTGGCGGCATCGTACAATCTTCGCCCGCAGTTGTCGATAAACATGTCTACATAGGGTCTGAAGACGACAAAGTCTATTGCCTCGACAGCTCCAACGGCGGGTTGATATGGAATTACACTACCGACGGCTGGGTTGACTCATCCCCCGCAGTTGCCAACGGACACGTTTACGTGGGATCCTTAGTTTTAGACGCAAACCAAAATTACATTGCCTCAGACGTTTACTGCCTCAATGCGTCAACTGGAGAAAAAATTTGGAGTTCCCCTACCTCTGGTGGCGTGAATTCGTCTCCTGCGGTGGCGGGCGATTTCGTTTATGTTGGTGGTTGGGATAATAACGTTTATTGCTTAAACGCTTCGTCAGGCGCTCAGATATGGACCTTTGCGACTCATGGTCATGTGAACTCGTCTCCAGCGGTTGCGAACGGAATTGTTTACGTGGGTTCATGGGACCATAACGTATACGCTTTTGGCATTCCATCAAATAAAACTGCAATCTCCATACCGACAGAAATTATTTATCTAGTAGTCGCCATAATAGCTGTCATATTGGTAATAGCCGTGGTGCTAATAATTAGAAAAAGAAAGCACTAAAACAACTAAGCTCTCTCTTTCGATAATTTGAGGTGAATTGTTGGAGTACCCTTTTTGTGAGCGAAAAAATTGCATAAACTTGAAACAAGGGCGTTGCTCTCTTGTCAATCCGGAAAAGAATGGTGATTCTTGCCTCGATTTTGAGGATACGATGGATTCTTTTAGGCTAAGGGTAGATACAATAAAAGGGACTTTAGGCTGAATGAGCGCGATTTTTAATGTCCTCTATTGAGACAAATGGAAGTCAAAGGAGATTACGGTTAAAGAACTCGTTTAGCTGACTGCGCCTCTCCTTTTTGTTTTTTCATTTGCCGCAGGAAGGCTATAGCTATAAGTGGAACTATTATTCCAGCAAGCACTCGCGGTAGAAAAGGCGTAACAGACCCTCCTAAAGTTGTGGGTCCCAGAATAGACGAAAAATTACTAGCAAAAACCACAATAAAAGACCCCACAATTCCAGCAGTAACTCCAGCTATAAGCATTCTCTTGTAACTTCCTGAACGCTTGTTTAACGCTCCAGCAACGTACCCTATCAACATAGCGCTAACTAAGTTTCCCAACAAGCTTATGTCGCCACTTCCTTGAGAAGAGTAGACTTGGTCTGCAAAATACAGCGTGTAAAGGCTGCCCATCAAGAATCCTGCCGCTCCTCCTGCCCACTTATTCCAGACTAACCCAATGAGCATAGGCACTGCAACCACAACAATGGCTTCTAACAGTGTATATCTTAGTGCTATGGCGGCAACAGAAGATGACATTCCGATAATCACTATCAGGAAAGCCACAATAGTTGGAACAATTACTCCGAAAAGTAGATCTTTAGGCTTCCATTCCTTCCAGCTGTGGCTTGTCTGATGTATATCTATTAATTTTCCATCCTATAGCAGTTTGAGACTATTTTTTTACTGGCGAAGCGGTAATTCCGCATTTGGCTATTGTTTTTTTGATGTCGTCTGTGGAAACAAGTGATGAGTCAAAGGAGATTTTTAGCCAGTTTGAGATTGGATTGATGTTGTATGTTTTTACGCCTTTTAGTGCTTTTAGCTTTTTTTCCACGATTTTAGCTTCGCAAGAGCAACCCAGGCCCTCTAATTTGAAGGAAACTTCTTCATCTTTGCTTTTGTTTTCCATTTTTTTAATCTCCGGCTATTTCAATAGCTTTTGAAATACTTCCCTAAACTTAAATATGTTTTGCTGATTTTTGGCGACAAGCTATTTATAGACGCTAATAAAGGTATTTCAATGTAATTTGAAATAGGTTTATTGGGGTTGGTGGAATAAATTGGAAACTGCAAAAATACGCATTGAGGGAATGGAAAGCCAAGAAGAGAAGCAGTTAATTGAACAAAAAATAAATGCGTTATCGGGAATAAGCGACTTAAACATCGACGCTCCCGCAAACCAAATTGATTTTTCATACGACCCATCAATAGTCAATATCAATGATGTCATTCGCTCAATCTCAGAAACAGGCATGAAAGCCTCAGTAATCCGGTCCAAAAGTAAGTTAAGTTCTTGGTGGAGAGAAAAACAGCAACTTGCACTAGTCGCATGTGGCGTAATCACGCTTGCAACCTTTCTTTTAGGGCTAACGATAGTTCCACAAAATTATACTTTCATCGGTTATATCATCGCGGTTCTTGTTGGCGTATATTATCCCGCAAAGAAAGCGCTAATCGCATTGAGGAATCTAACCGCAACCATTCACCTTCTCATGCTGATAGGTTCCGTTGGCGCGTTAGTGCTTGGCATGTGGGCTGAAGCCGCCATTCTGATATTCGTTTATTCTTTAGGAGATGTGCTTGAATCCTACGCCGTTGACAAAGCAAGAGGCGCAATACGATCACTAATGAACTTGGCTCCAAAACAAGCACTGGTTCGTAAAGAAGGTCAAGAAGTTATTCTTTCTGTTGATGAAATAAGTGTTGGAGATTCGGTAATCGTAAAAGCTGGCGAAAGAATTCCAGTCGATGGAACCGTGCAGACTGGCTCTTCATTTGTAGACCAATCCACTGTCACAGGAGAGTCATTTCCAGTTACCAAAAACATTGGAGACATGGTGTTTGCAGGAACAATTAATCAGAAAAGCTTTCTAGAAGTAAGAGTGGACAAACCTGCAAGCGAAACTATGCTATCGAAGATAATTTACTCAGTCGAAGAAGCACAAGCAAAGAAAATATCTTTTCAACGCTTTTCTGATAAATTCTCAAACGCCTACACGCCTGCTATGTTTGTGCTAGGAATAGCAATTGCAGTTATCCCACCCTTACTATTTGGCGCAGAATGGATGCCTTTCATTCTGAGAGGGCTAGTTGTTTTCGTTGTTTCCTGCTCTTGCGGCTTGGCATTATCCGTTCCTGTAGCTGTTGTTGCAGCTATGGCAAATGCAGCTAGAAAAGGCGTAGTGTTTAAGGGAGGAGCTTATTTTGAAGCTGCCAAAAAAGTTAAGGTAATAGCCTTTGATAAGACAGGCACCCTTACGATTGGTCGACCCGAAGTCACCGACGTCATCAGTTTTGATAATCATTCTAACGCCGAGTTGTTAATGCTTGCATCAAGTATAGAATGTCGATCAGGTCACCCTCTGGCGAACGCTGTTGTAAGAAAAGCAAAGGAAAGCAAAATCCTAATTGAAGCCAATCTTGAGGAATTCGCAGACGTTATTGGAAAAGGCGTTAAGGCAAAGATTAATGGACAACAATGCTTTGCAGGGAGCGCACGCTTTCTGCAAGAAAATGAAATCTTAACCCACGAATACCACGATCAAATTGCTGATCTTGAGAATCAAGGAAAAACCACAATACTTGTCGGACAAAACGGAAAGTTATTGGGCATTTTAGCGATTGCAGATGCATTAAGACCAGGTGCCAAAGAAACTCTGAGCATCATTCGAGAGCAGGGAACCAGAACCGTGATGCTAACAGGCGATAATGAAAGATCTGCAAAAGCTATTGCGACACAGGCAGGAGTGGACGAATACTATGCTCAACTGCTCCCCGAAGACAAAGTTAGGGTTATCAAAGAGCTCAAAGAAAAGTATGGGTCAGTAGCTATGGTTGGCGATGGAGTAAATGACGCACCTGCAATGGCTGTATCCAATGTGGGTGTAGCCATGGGTGCCGCAGGAACAGATGTGGCTATAGAGGCAGGCGATATAGTCTTGATGTCCGACGACCTCTCAAAAATAAACTACGTTCGAGAACTAAGCGGAAAAACCGTGAACAACATTAAACAAAACATTTCCGTCTCACTGATAAACATCGCTTTCATGGTTACTGCTGCCCTACTTGGCTACTTAGGACTGGTTTCAGGCTTACTGCTCAACGAAATAAGTGCACTAGTAGTCATAGGAAACGCCCTTAGATTGCTGACTACCAAAAACAGGTTTGACCCTGCAAATAAAAAAACTTAAACTTAAAGCGAACGCCCTTTTTCTGTAATCTTATATATTTTCCAGTTTTTCTTTTTGTAGGAAGTAATTAACCCTGCTTCCTCCAAAACCATAAGATGGTAAGACAAGCGCGAATCAGAAATTTTTATCAAAACTTTGATAACGCAAGGACATAAATCGCATTGTCTAATTGCTTTTAGAATCGTTAACCTTGTTTTGTCAGAAAGGATCCGGTGCAGTTTAACTTCTCTGTCAACTTCGTCAGGTTTTATAGCATTTAGAATTCGGTCCAATCCGCCTATTTCAGCGATTGCCTCAGTGACTTCCTGCGGCAGAGCATCATTCTTTATTTTTCCTGAATCAGAGCAATTACATTTGGTTACCATTTAGTCTCAACCAAAAATTATACTTGGACATTAATAAAAGGATTAGTTGAACACCGCCTCAGCACTCCGTAAACGTGCACTATTACGGTATGGCGTTATCCAAAAAAGTGATATGCCATTATCTCCAATCAATGTGCAAGAAGGCAAATAAATTTATGAGCGGTTGTGATCCAGACTGCAAGATTGAATCGATTGTCACTATAGATTCGAAGGGGCAGATTGTTCTTCCAAAAAACCTGAGAGAGCGGGCTGGCTTCAAGCCGCATAGCAAGTTAGCCATAGTATCTTTTGAAAAGGAAGGAGAGGTATGTTGTGTCATAGTGATAAAGGCAGAAAGCCTCGAGGAAGCTGTGACAAAAACCTTAAGCCTGAAGCTGTAGCTAAAAAGAAGAATTCGAACACTCAAACAACAAATCAGGCAAGGCTATTTTTTAGCCTCGCAGTCATAACAAACATTAATTTTTCGGTTTGTCCAGTATTGTTTTCCGCATACTTCGCAGGTTGTTTTCCAAATCATATCTTTACCCTCTCCCTTCGCTTGATTGTAATACGTGCTACTTGATGGAAAAACTATTGCCTTCTTGTGACAGAGAGGTGCGCAGGCTGAACAATGAACGGTAGGACAACTGCCTCCACACTTAATAGGATAAGCCACAACAGCCTTTCCATCCTTGAATACAAAGACTTCATTTGGGCAGAATTCGACACAGCGAGGTTTTCCAGTTTTGGTACATCCATCGCATTTATCAGAAACAATCATTGGAAACCAAGGGCCATCTAAGTCAGCCAAGGGCATTCACCTCTGAATGGCTAACCTTAGCGGTAGTCTTGAATTTGCCTATCAAATATACCTTAATTGGGTCATTGATTACGAAAGTCGTTAATAACGTATAGCCGAGGATTGCAAGCACAGGCATGTAGTTAAGTGGTGCAAGCTCTAAGATGCCTAAGATAGAGATTGCGATTACCAGCAGGATTTCTGCTAAGACCGTAATGCTCAAGAACCTGCTTGGTCTTGAGTTCCAGAAGTGATTCCGTTCACGAACGATCATAAGCGTGAATACTCCTGCAAGGTTAAGATAGGCAAAGCCGAAAGTGTAGATTTTCTCCACATTTCCAATCAGTCCAAAGTACGATAGAGCGGGAACGGCAAAGATTGCGCTTTCAATGATCATCAGTACGCCTAGTGATCCGCTAACTCCGAATAGTCGGCGCATGTCGAAGGTGTCAGGCTTCAAAGAGGACCTAACGTTATCCGTTGATATGGACATCGAGACAAAGTCGCCAAGGAAAAGCAGGAGTACCGTACCCGTTATCGATAGCATTAAAGAATGCGTCAAAAATAGCATCACAACGATGAAGCCTGCGATGTGCAGTTTTCGGGCTACCATCATCAGCGCCCAACTGTAGATTCTCTGATAAATCGTTCGTGATGTCTTAATCATGCCTATTATTCCGCCAAGACCATCGACGGTGAGCACTGCACTTGCGGAATCTTTGGCGATGTCTGTAGCATTCTTCACCGCGATGCCAACTTCAGCCTGCGCCAAAGCAGGAGCATCGTTTACACCATCTCCCGTCATTCCTACGACGTGCCCTATGCGCTGTAAAGTTCTGACTATGGTGAATTTGTCTTCAGGGTAGATTTGGGCGATGCCATGTGTGTTTTCGATTGTTGAGTCAAGAGGTTGTGGCTTTGATTCATCTTCCTGTATCTTTGACATGGTTGTAACGTTTTTGCCTAGTCCTATTTGTTGGGCGATGTTTTTGGCAATCGGAAGCGAATCGCCAGTAAGCATCTTAACTTCGACGCCTAGTTCACGAATTTGATCGAGTATTTCGCGAGAGTCTTCTCTGATTCTGTCAGCTATTCCTACAAGACCGACAAACTCTAGTTTGCTTCTTTGGGTACCCTTGGCAACAGCGATTACTCTTAATCCTTTTGCAGAAAGTTCCTCAGTAAGCTTGAGCATAGTTTTTGCTTCTTCTTCCGGAACGTTGCATGCAGCGCATATTGTGTCAAAAGAGCCTTTCCCAACGAAGAATTTTATGTCCGATTTGTTTATTGTTGCTTCAGTCATTCTTGTTTTAGGGTCGAAAGGAACAAATTCTGTTTGTGTGTAGGCTTCCAATGTTAAGTGGGCTTGTGTTGCAGCAGCTAAGAAAGCTATGTCGATTGGGTCTTGGTTGGCTTCTTTTGACGCGAGTGCTCCGTATAGCAAAACGTTGCCTTGGCTGAATCCGTTAAGCGGCAGTTCCTCTTCTACGAAGAGTTTGTTCATTGTGATTGTGCCTGTTTTGTCTGCGCAAAGTACGTCCATAGTTGCTGCGTCTTCGGTTGCGCTGAGCCTTGTAACGAGAACGCCTTGTTTTGCAAGCGCCGCTGAGCCAAGAGCCATGTTTACAGTAAACATTGTTGGCATCGCGACTGGTACCGAAGCTATGAGCAACACGCCAGCAAGGGGTAGCAAAACGGCAAGGTCAAAACCTGTCAATACAGCGTATACAAAAACGATTAGGAGAGATGCAAGAACTATTATGGCCAGTTGGCGTGCAACTTTGACTGTTACCTCTTCCATGTGGAGTTTTGGTTTTGCGAGCTCAAGAAGGGAAATGGTTCGCCCAAAATAGGTTTTTAATCCTGTAGCCTCGACTATGCCTGTGGATTCACCACGTTTAACGGCTGATCCCGAAAAAGCGATTTCTGTAGGTAACTTATCCACGATTCCAGATTCGCCAGTGAGCACTGATTGGTCTAAACCAAGAGAACCCTCAACAATCTTTACGTCGGCTGGCAGAAGGTCGCCGATTCTTAGTCTAACGAGGTCCCCTGGAACAAGCTCTCTGGCTGCGATGGTAAACCATTTTCCATCCCTTTTCACTCGGCTTTGGATTCTGAGTCTCTGTTTAAGTTTGGCCATTGCTGCTTTTGCTCTGCCTTCACGCCATAACGACATTCCCGCGTTGAATAGAAGGAGGAAGACGATAACGAGCGCCTGCGGATACTTACCCAGAACTAGCGTGACAATAGCGGTGGCTTCAAGCATCCAAGGTACAATACCCCAGAAACGTTTTCCCAGCCTTGAAAGAAAGCTTACTTTTTTCTCTGGGACCTCATTGTACCCATAGGTTGCTAGCTTTTCCTGAACTTCTTGATTATTTAGTCCTGTTTCTAAATTTGTCGCTTGAAACTCTCTTGGTTGTTTTTCCATTTTTCCTACCTTCATGGGCTGGTTAATTTCGTCAATCAAAATTGCTAATAAAAAGGGACTTATTGCAGGGATAAGTTAAGTGTTCTTGGCCTTTAGGCTTTTACTTTTTTTAGTTCGTCAATTGTCTTTTGGGTTTCCTCTTCAGATGGATGAGTAATGGCGCCAACAGGACAGATATCCTCACAACCTCTGCAGAATACAATGCATTTGTTTGGGTTCACTACAGTTCTTTTTTGGCCGTCTTTCTCTTCAAATTTAAACGCACCCACATGGCAATAGTCAACACATTTTCCGCACGTTATGCATTTTTCGTAGTCTATTTTTGGATTCCAAGGTATTTTATCTCGGGGAATGCCCTCATAAGATTCTTCAGACATGTTTTTTCATCTCTTTTGTTAGGCTATTACAAAACAAAACAATATTTAAATATTGTTATGAACAATATGGCAACGAATTAAAAAAACAAAGGGATTTCTTATTCAACTCTTTTTTCTCAGTTTGCTGATAATCTTGCCCGTCTCCAGCTTTGAAGGATGGCTAATGGCACCTGATGGACATATAGCATCACAACCGTTACAGTATACAATGCACTTATCAGCATTTTTTACAAACGGTCCCCTTTTTTCTTGTTTCTCGTCATAGCCATAAACAAAATGCTTGCAGTAATCCAAGCATTTTCCACACGAGACACATTTTGCATAATCGATAATTGGATACCAAGGTATCATACTCCTGGGAACCCCGTGAAATGTTCTTTCCGCCATTCAAATTATCCTCTGCCTACGTTGTCCAGAACGAGTAGACTTCCAAGTTTGCAAACTGTTTTTTAAGAAAAGCTTTGACTTCATCTTCATCTAGATTTAGAATACCGTTCTTATCCGCATGCAAAGGTATGCCTGTTTCTCTTAGAACTCCACCTTTTGGAAAATCAAAGAACATGTAATAGCGTTTGTCATGCAGCATGATAATTCTAAGGGATGAGAGCTCCTTGTTAGGTGAGAGCCCGTTTTGTTCAAGAATGAAAGTTATTGACTGAGGCTTCTTTTCGTTGACTAAACGTTTGTATCCTTCCCAATCTCTAATTCTAATGTGACCCTCACTCATTTTCTTCAATTAACCTTTTGACTTTTTGCTCGATTTCATCTCTTATCTCGCGGACTTTTCCTATGGGCTTTCCTTTTGGATCCTCAAGTTTCCAATCGATTGTTGGGTTAAAGAATGGCCCCGGACATATTCCTTGGTCGTTGCAGCCCATTGTTACAATCAAATCGGAATCTAGCGCCATTCTCGCAGTGAGTTGTTTGGGTTTGTTATTTGAAATGTCTATGCCTGCCTCTTTCATTGCTTCAACAACTATTTGGTTAACTTTGTCAGCAGGTTTGTTACCAGCGCTAGATGCATTAATTGTGTCTTTTCCATACTTATTGGCAAACGCTTCTGCCATTTTACTTCTGCCGGCATTTTCAACGCAGACAAAAAGAACTTTCTTTGGATTAATGGTTTCTTGGGCTTGCTCTATCATCGTTTTTCTCCTGTACCATCAGAGTTATATAACAACTTTTAAATATTGTTACTAGTAAGGAGACGTGGGGCAGCAAAATTGGAAAGCCGAAATCGATTCAAAGCAACAGTTTTTCATGCACTCTCAGACCCAATAAGGATGGAAATAGTTTCTTATTTGCGCGATGGTGAAAAGTGCGTTTGTGAAATAGTTCCTCATCTTAACCTTATTCAACCTCTTATTTCACGTCATCTAAAGATTCTGAAAGATGCAGGCATCGTAAAATGCAGAAAGGATGGAACCAAACGCATGTATTCAATCGTTGACCAGAGAGTATTTGATGTGGTAGATGCATTAACCCCGGAATTGATTAGCATACTTTCAAAAGAGGCATTTGAAAACGCAGTTTGTTGCTAGCGCGGCTTAATTGTGATCAAGTACTTGAATAGAAGTATGCAAAATGTCAACCAGAAAGCGCCCAAAAAAATGCCCCCTACAATGTCGCTGAACCAATGAACGTTGAGGTATATTCTGTCGAAACCCACAACTGCTGTTACGGAAATATAGAGTCCACCTGTTAAAGCCTTAACCTTCGCGGAGCCCCAGTTTTTCCAAACGAAATATGTCAGTATACCAAAGAAGACCACGCTCCCCGTGGTGTGCCCGCTTGGGAAAGAGTAACCTGTTTCTGAAACGATCCCATTTAACGGTCTTGGCGACATGATTACTGTTTTAAACAAATCCACAAGCAACGCATCTCCAGCCATCGTACCTAGCAATAGCAAACCGTATTTTCTTTGGTGCAAGATTGCAAGCAATATTGCCACGACCAATGAAATGGCAGCTAAGGCGATAGTGTCAAAGACCACCGCGATCAATTGGGCTGGCAAAGTGAAAAAGCCCTTGTTAATTGAAGCCGACCACAGGTTAACACTCAAATTTACCGAGTAAAAGCTATCCCTGAAGAATGCAACAGCAAAAAAACAAATTGCCAACAACATAGCAATTAGCAGAATTCTTCTTTGATGCATAACACTGAACGCATTCAACATTGCCGCATGGGAGTTAATAACCGTTTGCTGAACCAACAAAGTGAAAAAAATTGTAGGGCCTTACAACAACTATGGGACAAACACGGATACGGCTCATACGGTAACTCTGCACCATATGGCGGATTCGGCGGTATGATGGGCGGAAGAGGCATGATGGGCGGCTTCTGGTAAACCAGCAAGCAATTTCTGCCAAATTGCACTCTCTCCTTTCCTCAATAAATTTTGATTTAATTTACATCTTAGATAGGTATACTTGTTAATGCATGAAATTTTTGCCAAAAAAAGGGATAAATTACATCGTGGGGTAACCCGGCATTAACTCCGACTCCCAAATTATTTTGATGGCACCAACAGGACAAGAAAACTCTGCCTCATGAACCAAAATTAATTTACTATCATTAAAACGACCCACAGAAATGCCATTTATATTTCCGCCCCGAACTATAGATTTACCATCTTGATCGCTTTCAAAATGGTATTTATCAATCATGTAACATTTTGCGCAAGCTGTGCACCTTGCCCTATCAACCTCAACTTGAAACCTCAGGCATATTCCGCTCGAAGACAAAAAGTAGATTTATAGGTATTTCTTCCTTCTGCTTAGCACTAATACAACAACGATTACATGGCAACTACAATAGCGAGAGCGCTAAGAGAAAAACCAAAATAATATAATTCTACCATGCTAAAGAGCATAAAGAAAACAAGGATGTTAAAGGTCAAACCTTAACGGTTTAGCATTGGTCGTGACCGCAATTGCAACTGTGACTTGACGAGTTACCGCCGATGTATTTTTGTGGGTTTGCTTCGAAGGATTTTTTGCATCCTGGTGCACAGAAATAATAGTATTTGCCTTGGTAGATTGTTTTGTACTTTGCTGTTTTCTCGTCTACATCCATGTTGCATACTAAATCTTTAGCCATACTTTTTTCACCTCCATCAACATCACTTGATATTTTGTGATTAGATTTTTGGTTTAAATCTTCTGAGGAGTGAAGCGTTGGTAACCACGGTAACTGAGCTGCTTGCCATTGCTGCCGCAGCGTACACCGGATTGAATAGCACGTGTAGAATTGGGTAAAATGCTCCTGCCGCCAAAGGAATGAGCACGATATTGTAGAAGAATGCCCAGAATAGGTTCTGCCGAATTTTCTTCATCGTAGCGCGGCTCAACTGAATAGCTACCACCACATCCCTCAAATCATTCTTAATTAACACGATATCTCCCGTTTCAATAGCTACATCTGTTCCGCTGCCGACAGCGATTCCAATGTTTGCTTGCGCCAAAGCAGGAGCATCGTTTATTCCATCACCAACCATAGCGACAACTTTGCCTTCGGATTGCAGTCGCTTTATCTCTGTTGCTTTTTCGCTTGGAAGAACCTCTGCAAAGACGCGGTTAACGCCTACCTGCGCTGCGATGGCTTTGGCGGTTCTCTGGTTGTCGCCCGTAATCATGATGACTTCCAATCCCATCTGTTGAAGAGTCTTAACTGCGTCGGCGGAGTGCTCCTTTAAGGTGTCAGCCACCGCTATTAAACCCGCAAGCTGGTTGTCAACGGCGAGGAGCATAGCAGTTTTGCCTTCTTCCTCAAACGCCGACATTTTCCCCTCAAGCGCCTTGATGTCCAAGTTGTTTGCCTCCATTAGTTTTCGGTTGCCCAACAATATTTTGGCACCCCTATGCTCCACCTCTACTCCGTATCCGGGGATAGCGTTGAACAATTCCGGTTCATCAACTTGGATTCCCTTTTCCTTTGCTCTTTTCACAATGGCTGCTCCCAGTGGATGCTCGGAGTTTTTCTCTGCGATAGCGGCGAACTGCAGAAGCTGGGCTTCCCCAAACGGTTCAGATGGGGCGATGTCGGTTACTTCGGGTTCGCCTTTTGTTAGTGTTCCTGTTTTATCAAAAACAACTGCTTGAAGCTTGTATACCGCTTCCAATGCTTCGCCGCTTTTTATCAGGATGCCGTTTTCTGCTCCTTTTCCAACACCCACCATTATCGCCGTCGGAGTAGCGAGTCCAAGAGCGCAAGGGCAAGCCACGATTAACACTGCGATGAAAACTGTGAGTGAGAAAATGAAGGACGCTCCGACAATAAAGTACCATAACAACGCTGAAAGTGTCGCCGTAATTATGATGGCTGGAACAAAATACCCCGAAGCAATGTCCGCTAATCTTTGAATAGGCGCTTTCGAAGTTAACGCATCTTCAACCATGCTAATGATTTGGGCAAGAACTGTGTCTTTGCCGACTTTGGTGGCTTTGAACTTGAGCATGCCCGTCTTGTTCATGGTGGCTCCTACGATTTGGTCGCCGATTCTCTTTTCGACTGGGATGCTTTCGCCCGTGATGACTTTCTCGTCCACTGCCGAATAGCCTTCGGTAACAGTGCCGTCGACGGGGATTTTTTCTCCCGGTCTAACCACGACGATGTCGCCTACTAGTACGTCTTCAATTGGAATTTCCTGTTCCTCACCGTTGCGGATGACTCGGGCTGTTTTGGCTTGGAGCCCCATGATTTTTCGGATGGCTTCCGAGGTTCTGCCCTTAGCTACGGCATCTAAGAGTTTTCCTAGCAAAATGAAGCTCATTATCATCGTGGCGGTATCGAAGAATACTCCTGCACCGGGGAAAACGCTTGGGGCAAAGGTGACGACGGTGCTGTAGATCCATGCGGTGGATGTGCCCATGGCAATTAAGGTGTCCATGTTAGTGGTCTTGTTTCGTAGCCCCTTGTAGGTGCCAACGTAGAAAGTCCAGCCCACGATGAACTGAACTGGCGTTGCAAGCAGGAACATGAGAATGTTGTTTTGCTCCATGGGCAGAGGTGAGAGCCACATCAAAACAAGGATTGGAATTGTCAGAGCAACGCTAGTGGCTAAGAGGATTTTTAGGTGTCGGATGTGGCGTTTGCGTTCTTCACCCGCTGTATCCTCATGGGTCTTTTGCTGTTGTTCGATTACCTGGTATCCGCTATCCTGGATGGTTTTTTTGATGCTTGGCAAGCTGATTTGCTGGGGGTTGTATTCGACTGAGACGCTTTCAGCGGCAAAGTTAACGACTGCGTTGTAGATTCCTTCGCGGTTGCCCAGGGCTTTCTCGATGGTTTTGGCACAATTAACGCATGACATTCCGCCGATTTGGAGGACGGTTTTTTCGTGGATTACATGATAGCCTGAGTCGGCGATGACGGTTTCGATGGTTTTTTGGGTGATGAGATCGGGGTTGTAGTCTATTAGTGCTTGTTCAGCGGCGAGGTTTACGGTAGCTTGGGTTACGCCGTTTAGTTTGGCAAGTTCTTTTTCGATGGTATGTGCGCAGTTTATGCAACTCATGCCGCCGATGTTGAGGGTGATTTTTTTGTTTTTTTCTTGGCTCATATTGCTTGCCTTCGCTTGAGACTTGTTGCGTTTATCCGAATTGGTAAATATTTCCAACACTATTACTAACAAAATTATTTGGGAACTCTTGAGCGATAGAAACTAATGCTCGCCATCCAGTGCAATGTGAGGGTACAATAAATTCAGGGTTAATCACTTTCAGTTCTTTTATCGTAGGTTCAATTCTCTTCTCAAATTCTCTCCCAGCTAAATGAAAACCGCCTAATATCGCGTAAACCTTTGCACATCCAGTAATCTGTTGAGCATATCTTATGGTGTTTATTATGCCTGCGTGAGCACACCCAGAAATTATGACTAAGCCTTTGTCTTTGATATTAACGACTAAGGCGCGGTCATCCAGGATTAACGGGTCTGGATGCCAAGAGTTATTACTATAAATTCTATTTTGCATTAAACCTGTTTCAAAGGTCACTTTTCTCGGAATTTCTCCAGTGATGCAAGCCAAATTAGTGGCAATTAAATATGGCTCTTTTGTGTTTACGATTCTTGCTGGAGTTAGCTGTTCTATACCCGGAAAAAGTGGATACTCCCTTATATTTCCACTAAGACTAGCGATTCCTCTACGTTTAACCATGTCTTCGTGAGTTATTATTGGTAAGTCAAATTTGTTAACAGCTTCAACTATTGCTGATAATCCACCAAAATGATCATAATGACCATGGGAAAGGACAACATATGAAACTTCACTTAAGTCAATGCCCATACGCTTAGCATTCACAATGACTCCGTTAGAACTGACGCCTGTATCAAAAAGAATTGTGCGCGTTTCTTGATTTCGAAAAACTCTAACAAGCATACAAAAACCGTGCTCTGCAAACGGCAACTCTTTATGCGCTTGAGGCCACTCCGTTCCATATCGCTCTTTTGTCCAGTGCCAAAGCGATCGCACTTCTTTTCTAGTATTGCTTGAAAGAAAATCTACCGTATTGTCCATTAAGGAAACGATTTCTAGCTTTGATGCTTCTTTCAAGTCTAGGGTTTCTTTCACCGAATTCTAACCTAACTATAAAGTTCCTCGGTAATTTTCTGTAGTTGGACAGCCAACACATTTTTTGTTTTCATACCGGTTGCAGGGATCACAATCTACCTTGCATGGAGCTGCCTTCTTTTCCTGTTGAGCTAGGCCTTCCCGTATCTGGAGAAAAGGTGAAAAGTAAGTTTCGCTTATGGGATAGAATTCCGAGCGACGAATTCCTTTACTGCATCTGAGGGAACATTTTTCCATAGATATGCTTTCAAGAGTTTCTTGGGTCTCCGCTATTACTAGTGCTATTAAATTGTAACCGCCCATGGTTTTGAATATCTGTATAATTCTAGGGCACTCTTCAAATCTCTCAAGGAGATTCTGCATTGCTTCAGCACTCTCCATTTCTAACATGACTATCGCTGGGTGAAGTTCAAGGGCGTTAGGGTTAATTAGTGCTGATACTTTTATAGTTCCGTTTTTTAGAAGTCTTTCGAGTCTTTTCTTGGTTCCCATGCTTGTGAAACCTGTATTTTTAGCTAAGTTCTGTAATGTTGTTCGACCATCTGCTTGCAGTTGGGTTATTATTTTTTTGTCTATCTCGTCCAAAATCTTCCCACTGTTTATTTTATAAACATAAAGTATTAATAAGGTTTATCTATTAAACTTTTTCCAAAGCGTAAAAGGTGAAAATTGATTGAACACTTCAAATAAAGAAAAAGGACGATATTTATTTTCATCAGAATCTGTTGCTGAAGGGCATCCTGATAAAGTTGCAGACCAGGTATCTGATAGCGTCCTAGATGCAATAATCAGCAAGGACCCAAATGCACGAGTTGATTGCGAAACACTCGTGATGCAAGGAAACATAATTGTTACGGGACAAATTACAACCTCTTGTTATGTATCAATCCCTCAAATAATTAGAAAAACATTAGCGGAGATAGGTTTTGATAACGCTAAAGATGGGTTGGATTGTGGAACATGCGGGATTTTGACTTCTTTCACCGAGCAGTCCCCAGACATTTCAATGGGAGTCACTGAATCCAAAGGTCACGAGCAGGGCGCTGGAGACCAAGGAATGGTTTTTGGCTACGCTTCAAATGAAACAGAAGAGTTAATGCCCTTACCCATAATGCTTTCACACAAGCTGGTCAAACGATTAGCTGAGTGCAGAAAAAATAAGTCATTGCCCTATTTACGGCCAGATGGTAAATCCCAAGTTACAGTTGAGTATGTTAACGGAAAACCCAAAAGTGTTACAACTGTCGTAATTGCTGCTCAGCATACAAAAGACATCGATAGAGAAAAGATGCGTTTGGACATTATAAATCAAGTAATAAAGAAAGTAATACCTGCAAATATGCTATCGAAGGAAACGAAATACATCGTTAACGGTACAGGACAATTTATCGTTGGAGGTACGTTAGCAGATTCAGGCTTAACCGGACAGAAAAATAATCGTTGACACATACGGCGGCGTTGGACGGCATGGTGGCGGATGCTTCTCTGGGAAAGACCCATCTAAAGTCGATAGGAGCGGTTGCTATATGGCGCGGTACATCGCTAAGAACATTGTTGCAGCAGGCTTAGCGGATCAATGTGAAGTCCAAATATGCTATGCCATTGGCGTTGCTCAACCAGTTTCTGTAATGATAAACACATTTGGTACGGGAAAAATCTCAAATGAAAAAATTCTCGAATTAGTGAATAAAACCTTTGACATGCGACCTAAGGCAATCATTAAGCAATTGGACCTTTTGAGGCCCATTTATAGAAAAACAGCCGCATTCGGCCACTTTGGGAGAGAAGAAGCAGAATTCACCTGGGAACGAACAGATAAGGCGCAAATGCTTAAGGAAGCATTTAGTTTGTAAAGCAGTTCCTCGCTTTTTTCGAGGGTCAATAGTCTTTAATTTAAGGCAAATAGTTTATTTTATAAACAGAATGTATTAATACTATTTAGTTATTAAACTATTTATATATAAGTGGTTGAAGAATGGCAAGCACCATTAAACAAAAAAAGACAAACGAATGCACTGAAGAATGCGACTCATGCAATACATCAGATCAATGCAACGACGCCAAAAAAGAAGAATACCAAAAACAGCAAAAAATAAAACAGCAACTAAAAAAAATTAAATATAAAGTTGCAATAATCAGCGGAAAAGGCGGAGTGGGCAAAAGCACCGTTACAGCAAATCTGGCAATGGCATTCGCAATGCAAGGCAATCAAGTCGGCGTTCTTGATGCAGACATTCATGGTCCATGTATTCCAAAAATGCTGGGTCTAAAAGGACAAACACTCACAGGGACACCTGACGGAGGGTTCTTGCCAGTTACGGGCCGTCTAGGAATAAAGGTGGCATCAATGGACTTTCTTCTTAAAAACGACGAGACACCAGTGATTTGGCGCGGTCCCTTAAAGATGCGGCTTATCCAACAGTTCCTGTCAGACGTGGTTTGGGGAGAACTAGATTATCTCTTTGTAGATCTACCCCCTGGAACTGGAGATGAACCATTAACGGTTATGCAGTTGATTCCCGACATGGACGGCGTAGTCATAGTAACGATGCCTTCGGAAGTTTCAGAAGCAGTGGTTAAGAAATCAGTAACTTTTGCTAAACAAGTTGGCGTTCCGATTATCGGGATCATCGAAAACCTAAGCGGATACGTTTGCCCTGACTGCGGAAAAAGGGTTGATATTTTCAAGTCTGGAGGTGGCAAAAGAATAGCACAAGATCTATCCGTTCCCTATCTGGGAAGTATACCAATAGATCCTCAAGTTTGCGTTGATTCTGACAGCGGGATGCCCTTCATGGCGGAGAACCCAAATCTACTTACGGCTAAAGTCTTCGCTGAAATAGTTGCCCAAACAACGTTGTTTCTTACAAGAAAACTGGAGAGAGTAACGAATTGAAAGTATGCTTAAGCTCAACAGCAAATAATTTAGATGCACAACTAGACCCTCGATTCGGCAGATGCGCCTACCTGCTCATTGTAGATACTGAAACTTTGCAGTTTGAAGCCATTCCAAACTTGGCTGCAGGCACAGCTGGCGGCGCAGGAATCCAAGCAGCGCAAACAATCGCAAATAAAGGAGCAAAAGTGCTCATAACCGGGAACGTTGGACCTAACGCTTTTAGGGCATTATCAGCTGCAAATATTGACATAATAACTGGCGCTTCTGGAACAATTAGAGAAGTCATTGAGAAATTCAAGAGAGGCGGATTAAAGAAAACTGGCACTCCCACTGTTGGAGGTCATTTCGGTTCTGAAACGGAGCAGGGGCGGCGAGCATGAACTGTGTACCCTACTTGCGTAACAGTAATCATAAAAATGCGATCAAAGGTGGAGGTGAAAAGATTGACAAATAAAATAATTATTCCTACAGACAATCAAGAAGGCATAAACGCTCCATTGGCAGAACATTTTGGAAGAGCACCTTATTTCACAGTTGTTGAATTTGACAGTAAAGGCGAAGTTACAAACGTAAATGCAGTCACAAACGTCAGCGAACATGTTGGAGGAACAGGATCCCCGCATGACCACCTCACCAAACTACAACCTACAGCTATAGTAGTTCATGGTATGGGTCCCCGAGGGATAACGGCATTCCAAAGCGCAGGAATTGAAGTATTAAAGGCGAACGGTAACACCGTTAAAGAAGTGGTTGAGGCATACAAGCAGAGCAAACTTGAAGAACTAACAGAAGGTTGCCCAGATGCTCAACCATCACCATTAACCTATAGATTCCTGGAGATACACATGACCGACAAGACCTCAGAAGCCAAACACCTTATCGAAAATCAAAGGGCATTTCAGAGACATGGTCCTTTTTTTACTTTTCTCAACTATTTAGGGTGGATGAATTGATTTTAGCGATTGCTAGTGGCAAAGGTGGTACGGGAAAAACATCCTTAGCTGTGAACATGGCGCTTTCCATCGGTCATTGTCAGCTCTTAGACTGCGACGTGGAAGAACCAAACGCACTATTTGTTTTTGCAGTCAAAACCGAACTATCACACAACCCGTTTACACTGTGATTCCCAGAATAGAGCTGGGTTTGTGCGATTACTGTGGCGAATGCGCCAAGTTCTGCAAGTACAACGCACTCTTCGCTCTTAAAGACCAAATTCTTGTTTTCCCCGAGCTCTGTCACAGTTGCGGTGGATGCGCAACTAGTTTGCCCCAAAAAGGCTATCACCGAAGAAAAACACAAAATCGGAACCCTAAACTTTAGCTCAACTGATGATTTGAACCTCGTGTACGGAGAACTCGAAGTTGGCAAACCCATGGCTGTGCCAGTTATCAAGGCGGTTAAAAAACAAATTGATCCGAATAGAAATATAATTATTGATTCCCCGCCGGGAACTTCTTGCCCGTTTGTTGAGACCGTAAGGGGCAGCGATTTTTGTATTCTCGTAACGGAGCCCACACCTTTTGGTTTGCATGACCTAAAGATCGCTGTAGAGGTGCTTAAGAAAATTGGGATTCCTTTCGGTGTCGTCGTTAACCGTGCAGGTATAGGCGACATGAAGCTCTATGAATACTGCAAGGACAAGGAAATCCCTGTCTTGTTGGAGATTCCCTACCAAAGAAAAATAGCGGAGCTTTACTCAAAAGGCATACCCTTCAGCTTGGAAATGCCCGAGTGGAAACCAAAGTTTCAGACTCTGTTTAACGAAATAAGAGGGATTGTTGGTAAATGAAGCAGTTAACAGTTTTAAGCGGCAAAGGTGGCACAGGCAAAACAACCATAACTGCAGCCTTCGCTGTTTTAGCAAAAAACGCGGTGGTTGCTGACTGCGATGTGGATGCACCTGACCTTCATCTGCTTTTGCATCCAAAAGTTGTTGAGATGCAAGAGTTCAAGGGTTCAAAAGTCGCTTCTATCGATAAAACAAAATGCACTAAGTGTGGTTTATGCCAAGAACAATGCGGGTTCGGCGCCATAACCGAGCACATTAATATCGACAGTATTGCCTGTGAAGGATGCGGTGTCTGTGTTATGGCTTGCCCGGCAAGCGCTATAACTTTAGTTGAGCGAATCTCAGGGAACGCTTACATTTCAAAAACAAAATATGGTTTCATGTCCCATGCACTACTTCATCCAGGAGAATCTAACTCAGGAAAACTTGTTACTTTGGTTAGACAAAACGCTAAACTCGTAGCTGCAAAAGAAAATAATGACCTGATTATAATTGATGGTTCGCCGGGGATCGGTTGCCCTGTTATAGCGTCTATTTCAGGAGTAGATGCTTGCTTGATAGTTACTGAACCAACACTATCAGGTATTCATGACCTTAAGAGAGTCTTGCAACTGCTAAAGCATTTCAATGTTACTCCTTTTGTTTGTGTGAACATGTACAACATAAACGCTGACAACACCTACAAAATTTTGGCTTTCTGTAAAGAAAAAGAAATTGATGTAGTGGGCACAATCCTGTTCAGCCCGGAAGTCACCAAGGCTATGGTTAACGGAAAGACTATTGTTGAATATGCCCCCGAGAGTATTATAACAGACGAAATAATGTGTATGTGGAAAAAGTTATCTCTCTTCTTGGGGCTTTCTTCTAGTAAAATTTAGCCTTCTAAACGCAGGAATCTGAAATGGATGAAAATAGAATATCGTTTAGAAAGGGAGAAAAAGCAGCAAAGCTTTCCACAATTGTTCTTTTAGTACTCGGCATCTTAAAAGGGGTTGTGGCAGTTGTAAGTGGCAGTGTAGCCCTTTTGGCAGGTACAATCGACTCATTCTCAGATGTTTTATCTTCAATAGCGGTTTGGACGGGACTAAAAATCGCAAAGAAAAAACCCACCGAGAGATTTCCGTATGGATACTATAAAGCAGAAACATTTGCCTTATTGACAGTGTCTTTGATACTTGTGGTATCGAGCATTTTGATCATGTTGGAGTCTTTTCAGAAGTTCTTTGAGGTCTATGTTATCTCATTTTCGGACATAGCTCTATTTGTGGCAGCGTTCTCCGCTATTATCTATTATCTGCTTGCTAAATATAAGGGGCGAGTGGGACGCCAAATTGGTTCACAAGCGTTAATCAGTGAAGGTTTGCATTCTATGATAGATGTTTACACTTCTGTGTTGGTTTTAGTCGGCGTTTTTCTAGGTGTGCTTGGTTTTCCAGCCGGTGAGGCTCTGATTGGCTTTGTGATGGGTGCGTATGTCCTGGCAAGGGGATTATGGTTTGGAAAAGACGCTGTTCTGGTTTTGATGGACGTTTCGCCAAATCCTCAGAGAATTAAGGAAATGAAGAAAATAGCAGAGAGTGTTCACGGAGTTGAAGGGACTCATGAGGTTAGGTTGCGAAAATCTGGTCCTGTGTTCTTTGGTGAGATGCATCTGGAATTGCATGAGGGGCTTTCTTTGGAAAAAGCGCACGTAATATCTGAAGAAGTAGAAAATAAAATCAAGCAACGTTTCAAAGACTTAGAGTTAGTAACTGTTCATGTAGGCCTTGCACATAGGGAAAAAACCAGGATTGCTATTCCAATACTGGAAGACAGAGGCTTAGATTCGCCAGTTAATCTCCATTTTGGAAGCACACCTTATTTTGCCTTCATAGAGGTGGAAAAAGGGCAAATTGTGAGTCTCAATGTTAGAGAAAACGAAGGTGCAACACTGTCGCATAAGAAGGGGATACAAGCTGCCAATCTTTTGGTTGAAGAAAAGGTTGCTGTTGCACTGGTTGGGAGCCTTGGAGAAGGTCCTTTCCACGTATTGGGGAATAACCTCATACAGATTTATTTTCTTCCAAAAGCTATAGAAATCCGAGAGGCAATTCGCCTCCTGAATCAAAACTTATTAGAAAAAATGGTTACGCCAACTGAGACGCATGAAGAGGATCGAATTGAAAGATAAACCGATCTTTGGGATAGGCGCTCGATTTCTCAGTTAAGAAGAGAATGGGGATCGAAAAAGTTTCCACCTAAAAACCCGGCAATCCTAAATAACTTCCTATGGAACTACAATACTCTAGAGGTCGTTCACGATTCGTCTGTTCGACCTCCTTTTGTTTGTTTTCTCAACATAAACTATTAATAGAGTTTAGTACCTAAACTGTTACTTGAGCAAATTTCTAAAAGTAAAAATGAGGTAAAAAACAATGACTAAAAGAATTGTAATTCCAACTGAAGAAAAATCGGGCTTAGACGCCCATTTAGCTCAACATTTCGGAAGAGCACCATACTACACAATCGTAGATTTAGATGACAACAACCGGAATATAGGGGTAAAAACAGAAGTTAACAAAGGTGAACACGTTGGGGGCACCGGCCATCCGCATGAGCATCTCTTAGCCTTAGAGCCGAACATTTTCGTTGTGCATGGTATGGGACCAGGATGCTTAAGCAGCTTGCAAGACGCGGGCATAACTGTACTCCAAGCCACTGGAACAACGGTAAAGGAAATAGTTGAGTGCTTCAAAGACGGTAAACTAAACGCCTTAGCAGGCGCATGTGAACACGCGCACCACCACGAGCATTAGCCACAAATTTTAAATCCCAACTTAAGAGAAGCCTGAATGGTGAAATGATATGCCGAAAGTAAAAGCAAAAGCAACATGGGTTGAAAACGTCCGTTCAAAGGTTGATAATCAAAGAAACCATAGCGTAGAATGTGACCTCTCAACTGCTGCAGGCGGAACAGACTGCGGTCCAACCGCACTTGAACTCAGCTTGATGGCGTTAGCTGACTGCGGCGTGACAATCTTTGCTGACGTTTGCAAAAAAAGCAACATTAAACTAAACAAAGTCGAAGTAACCGTTGAAGCCGACAAATCTCCAGATTCGCCAATAATAAGCGGCGTTATCATGAAAGTCAACGCTTCCTCCACCGCAAGAAAAGAACTGTTAGAGGCGGCTTGGCGAAGAACCGAAGCAAACTGCCCTGTTATGTTCGTCTTCAAACAACCAACTGACGTAAAAGTTGAATTTGAAGGAAAAACGGAATAGACACAGAAGGACCTGCATATGAAGACTGCGCTAATAATTTACTGGTCTAAGACCGGCAACACCGAAAAAGTCGCTAATGCAATCAAACAAGGCTTAGAAGAAGATAGCATTCAAGTAACTATTAAGAAGTCTGAGGAAGCAGAATCACTTGATTATTTTGATTATGATTTAGTTTGTGTAGGTTGCCCGTCGTACTCTTGGCATCCTCCAGAACCGATGACAAACTTCCTCAAGAAGAAATTCGCTGAATACCGTCAAATTGGTAAAATCAAGCCTTCAGCTCCAAAAATTCCAGGCAAAAACGCCATCATCTTTGTAACATACTCTGGACCCCATACAGGAATTGATGAGGCAACACCGGTTGGCAAAGATATACGACAATATTTTGAGCATATAGGCTTCAATGTTATCGATGAATGGTATGTTCTTAGCGAATTTCACGGCTCAATTGAGCACAGCACAATAGGTAGGTTAGGTGATATTAGGGGGAAACCTACTGCTGAACAACTGCAAGTCATTAAAGATGACTCAAGGCGCATAGGTAAGCTACTATAACTCCGTTGGTGGTCATTTTGGTTAACGCTCAAAAAAGTTGCAATGCAGAAGCTGCCCAGAAAATTCTAAAAGTAGTTCCTTATACTCAAGGCTTCCATTTTTTCATGCCAGATGGCCATTATTCTGGTGAAACAGCCTTGTCCCTTTGTTCATTCTTAAGAGACATGGGAAGCGTTGATGTAGAGTCGATCAAATTCCACTTTGATCGCGGTGACTTCCAGAAATGGTTAAGAACTACAGTCGGCGATGAGGAACTCGCCCTGAAAATTGACAAATTGGACAAAAATATTTCAGAAGAAATTCTTCGAGAAAAGTTGACGAACATAGTGCAAAAAAGAATTTCGGAATTACAGTTTGGGCATTGCACTGGCTAGATAATGCGGCAACCTTTTCTAAGGGTTCAAATTTCAAGAGCTTTTTGTTTCCCATTTTGTAAAATAAATTTTGCCATCTTCTTTAAAAGCACGGAGTAGTTCGCAATGCCTAAAGAAAGCAAACTCTTGCTCTAGCTGTTCTGGTTTAACATTTAGGGTCTTGATCAAATCTTCTTTTGTGATTTTGCCGTATTTCTCTATAGTGCTGTAGATTTGTTGCTGTAACTCAGACAAGCCGGAACTGCCTAATTGACCTAATTGTTTTCGCACAGACAAAGCTGATGACACAGCCATGGGGTCACAAGCCTTAGGTGGATTAGTCTCATACATATAACATTCCTCACATAGGTGCTTGCCATTAAGATCATAACCTTCGCCTTCCTTAACGTCTAAACCACAACGGTCACACAGCATATTGAAAACCAATCTAACGCTAAGAGTCCTTGTTTATTTCCTTTGCTAAAGAATTTTTTCAATAGTTGTACATTAATACTCGATTGATTTTCGCTTAAGCAGTTGAGGAGTTAGTAATGGAACATCATATTGACCGTGTCAAGTTCTTAATGTCTGAAGAAAGAAAGCAATGGCATAATCCTGAAACCATTCTAAAGGAGGCAGGGATTACGAGAGGAATGATTATAGCAGATTTGGGTTCGGGACCTGGTTTCTTCACTATTCCAATGGCTCAGATGACAGGAGAAAAAGGCCTCGTATATGCCGTCGATAGCAGCCCGGCAATGCTAAATGGTTTAAAAGAAAACATTGCCAAGTCAGAAGTTAACCCGAATATCATAAAAATAGTAAATAGCGATGTGTGCCATACAGGGATCCCTGAAGAATCCGTCGACCTTGTCCTTTTCGCCAACGTTCTACATGAGGTAGAAGACAGGAAAGCGTTCTTCCAAGAAGTCAGACGTATATCCAAATCAACAGCATTTATTGTTGATGTAGACTGGAAAAAGGTCCAAACAGAACATGGGCCGCCATTTAAAGAACGCCTCTCGGAAGATGAAGCTAAGCGGGTTCTTGCAGAGAATGGTTTCTCTGTCATTAAACAAATTGAAGTAGGACCATATCATTATGAGTTAATTGCAAAATTATCGTCCAAATACATATCTGAAAAGTGAGGTCAAAATCAAAAAAAATATTCAGCCATTTATCATAATTCAGATATTTTAAGCAATAAAATTATGTTCTTAAGTCTGGATAGTGTTAATTAAAAGGTAAGTTAAATGACATTCACAAATTCTTTTATTACCGATTAATTTTCCAATAAGCGCCAAGAAGGTAAGAGTATGGTTAAAATCAAAATGGGAGACAGAGCACCAGATTTTACCCTTCAATCAAACACTGGTGAGAACATTAGTTTGTCACAGTTTTTAGGAAAAAAGAATGTTGTTCTTTTCTTTTATCCCCGGGATGAAGGACCTACTTGTTGTAGGGAAGCTGAGGCGTTCAGAGATGACTATGAAGCCTTCAAAGAAAAGAATACGGAAGTAATTGGCATAAGTGCCCAAAGTGTGGAATCCCATAAGAGCTTTGCAAACCACCATAATCTGCCATATATCTTATTGAGCGACGCCGATAACAAAGTTAGAAAACTATACGGCGTTTCACCTACTCTCGGGGTTCCTGGAAGGGCCACATTCGTTATAGATAAGGACGGCATCGTTAAACACGTATTTGTCTCACAACTTCATTTCAATAAGCATGCTAAGGAATGCTTACTAGCATTAAGAGGATTATGAGGATAGTCAACACAACACTGGCTGCCAAAAAGAATTTTTAGGCGTCGAATATAGCCTCTATGTTCTACTTATTTTCTTTTCCATAACTTTTTTTTGCTTATTTTAAGTGTTTTTGAAGGTCTAATTCGAAGCTGTCTACGAGTGATTCTAGGCTTTCAGTGATTTCTTTTACCCGCTCGAGTGCATGTTTCTTAATTGTTGCTGGGTCAAGCATGGCATAAGTGTGGTAGTATCCGCCGCCTTTAAGGGATTTTGATTGCTTGTTTACTAAATTTATGCTTACAAGCTTAGAAAGACAGCGGTGTACTGAGCTTCGATCCTTCTGCACTATTTTTGCGATTTGGTCGAGCGTAGCGTTTTCATTTTTTGCCACCGCAAGGAGGACTTCAAGATCTGCGGGTTTTAGGTTGTATAGACATGTAAGTAAGTCGGTACAGGAGGCCCCCTTTTTTGTCAGTAGGTTAATACTTTCCATAAAGACTACTTATCAAATCTTACATATAAATGGTATTGTTTGGTATTGACAAAACCATAAGATATATTTGGGTGGGCGTTACATTGTTACAGCATAGGAAGTATAGTAATGCAGAAAAAAATTGAATGCCCGCGCGGTATCCCCGAAGAACTGTGTGACCACTCTCCAACCTGCAAGATCTGGGTAGCCAGGGAAAACGCTCAAAAACAAGCATAAAATCCCAAATAAAAAGAAAATGAAGGTAGATAAGGCATGTATGAAGAAAATGAATTAGAACAAATAAAACTTAGAAAAATTCAATCCATGCTAGAGGCTGCAAAAAAATGCCAAACACCGATTGCAAAACAACCAATAATTCTAACTGACAACAACTTTTCCGCATCAGTCGAAGCAAATGAATTACTGGTGGTAGACTTTTGGGCTCCTTGGTGTGGTCCATGCCGAATGGTAGGACCCATAATTGAGGCGCTATCAGCTGAATATACCGGCAAAGCAGCGTTTGGAAAAATGAACGTTGACGAGAATCAAGTAGTGCCGAGCAGCTTTGGAATAATGAGCATTCCAACTATAATCATCTTCAATCATGGCAAAGAAGTTGAGAGATTAGTTGGTGCTCACCCCAAAGCGCATATCGAAGCGATGATCAAACAGTATCTGGGATAGCAGCCACAGAGGAATAGCCACATGACGAGTGTTGAAGAAAAAATAGAAGCGGTAAAATCACGGTTTGATGGCGGCAACCTCCCTCTCCGCTGGATAAGCTTATTGCATGCCTGCAAATTTGTTGAGCTAAAAAAACGTTATATGTCAATCACTTGGAAGAGGCTGTTATGACCGAACCAAAAAACGGTCGCCCAATTTTCTTCCCAGAAAACCTAGTTCTCTTTGGTAACCTAGCGCTTTTCCTATGGATTGTTCTTGATTCCGTGGCTTTTCTGCTATATAATTTCATAGCAGGTATTGTGTTTTTTATCCTAACACTTATCTTGATTTATGGTGTGCTTCACATTCTGGGTTGTCTACGTCCATGCTACAATTGCATAAAATGCACTCATGGCATGGGGCGCTTGGCAGCCTTGTACTTTGGCAGACGCATCTTCAAAGACTACAAATACAGCTACAAACTGCCCACAGCAATATTTTTCACGCTATACATCGGAGGCTTCCCCGCAGCATTCGCACTTTACTCAACCATCGTAGATTTCACGGCCATCAAAGCAGCAGTGTTTGTGCCTCTCTTAGTGTTTACGATCTATAGTGTTTTAACATGGCGACCTAGAAAACCAAAAAACCCAAAAGAGGTAGTAGAGCCTCGGGGAAGTTTAACTTGATTAAGCTTTTGTTGCTTGTTAGCTTACTAGGAATTTCGGCGTTTGCTGTTGTCAGTCGGGTCGCAAATCGCAATAAGGCGTTGTGGAACCTTCCAAGTGAGGGCTATGCATAAGGCCTTTATTGACCCCAATGAATGTCTTCGATGTTTTGAGTGCCAGGCAGCAAAGGCATGCCCCCTCAAAGCTATTTTTCGCATTGATAGTAACGACCCTAATTTTGTAGATCCGACATTTTGTCGCGGATGCGGCGATTGCTTAACAAAATGTCGCGCAAAAGCAATTAAATTAAAAATTAATTGACTTTAGTACAGTCGCTAACTAGGCTATTTTTCTCTTTAACCGAGGATTAAAACTGCCTGCTACCTGAATAGTTGTTGGCAGAGAATTTTTAAGCTGATTTTTTCTGGGGTTTTGAAAATAAATCAGACTGTGTAAAAAATTGGAATTAGAAACGAAGCGCGCTTTGGCTTCCACTCTCTTCTAGCACTGGATGCCTACTTGTCTTGCTTTTCTTACGCCTTCACCAAAGCAATTAGTGTTCTAACTCCAAGAATATTGATGACCCTTCTTAAAGAGCAATATAAGTTCTACATTTAGTCTTCTCTGCCAGATTGTTTGGAACAAGTAACCCGTCAGCCTAACATAAACTCACGCGCATTATCCAAAAGCGGTGCTCAGCGGCTCAGGTTACAGTGCGCAAACACCCTTAAGCATCGCCTTTTCTTATCGCTTGTTAGATAAAATAGATAAGAAGCTTCGGCTAATTTTATTTGCGGTAGAGATTATATGACGATCTGGTTCTGCGTCAAAACAGCCCAAACCCCAAACACTGTAGCTGAAGTCGTCCGCGCATTCAACACGTTTGAAGAAGAGACATCTAACGACAAATGCGTCTGGATCATCCAGAAAGGCAAAGGTATAGAAGAATACTGGCAAATCCTATCTAAATACGAGCACCAAAAAGACTTCTCATCTGTGGCGTTGGTCTATCAGGAAGGCGACACCGTGGTTTTGGGCGAGGTAGCAGATGAGGTTCTACCAAATTTTTTAGCGCCGCTGCTGGCAAGGTATGGGTTTGATAACGTAAAATGGATTGTTGCTAACCCTAAACGGTAGACAGTACCCTTCTCGATCACAATATTCTAGTTTTTCTGAGTCTTCTTTTATGCCAGAGTTTCCGTCCAAATCCTTACCTAAAGAACTCCCACGCGATATTGAATCTCCACGGGTCGCCTTTCTCAGTTAGGCGTATTTTATTGTCTTCTACCTTTATTAGCCCAATGCGTTGGAGTTTATCAATAGCTATTGGAAAGGCTTCTTCGGGAAACTTGCCGAACTGAGACTTGAATTCTCCACGGTCTACAGGAACACGAACATAAATCAGCATCATCGCTGTTCTCATTTCATCTTCCAAAGAGAGCTTAGCAAGCTTAGAAATGGGTAAACCGCCCTTTTGAACAGTAGCAATGTATTCTTCAACGTTTTCTATGTCTGAATAAAGATGGCTTCCTAAACGTCCCATGAAAAAGCCCGCTCCCGTACCAATTACTTCCGAGGACGGCTTGTCGAAGTCTTCTTTGAGCCTTGAAAACCTATTATGGCAAGTGGGCGCGTAACCGTTTTCTTTGAAAAAACGGTATGCTTCAAGGTACATTTCAAGTTCTTTCCCATCGCCATTAGCAGGTGGTAGCTCTCCTGCTGCTATTCTGTTTGCAAGCGGTGTGTCAGGGTACAACTCCAAAGGATAGCAATCAACGCTTTCTAGGTTTAATTCAACCGATTGGCGCAAGTCTTTTTTCCATTGTTCCATCGATTGTCCTGGTAGGTTGTAGAGCAGGTCAATACTAACATGCAATCCGTGTTTTTTGACTTCTTTAAGTTTTTGCTTTGCCTTAGTGCCACTATCACGTAGCATGAGAATCTTGCGAAGACTCTCATCAAAGGTTTGGATTCCTATGTCCAATTGGTCGACCGCATTTGAAGAAAACAGTCGGATTTTTTCTTCGGTAAGATTGTTAGTGCAGGCGGTGAACTTTGTGGTAGAGTTGGGGGTGAAGCTGAATGTTTTTCTGCAAAATTGAAGAATTTCTTCTATTTGGTTTTTGGAGAGAATTGATGGGCTTCCTCCACCAATGTAAAACTCGCTGAAGACGCTCGATTTAACATAACGACTTTTAGCGTAAAAACTCAAAGTTTTTTTTAGCGCTTCAATGTATAAATCGACGTTTTGCTTGTCGCAGCTTACTGGGAAATAGCAGAAAGTGCATCTGCCGTCACAGAATGGAATCCAAGGCTGCAATTCCATGTTATGCCTTGATTTGTTTTCTATCTCAAGGAGACCTATAAAGGCATGATTAGTTTCAGGACTGGTGATTGAACGGTTTCTGTAAGTCATCGGAGGCCAATGTTCTAATTTTTTGTATGGCCATCCATCGTGATTTTCTTCTTCAGACCCTGTTTTTGACATCTTATTCAAGAAATACCCACCAAGTCATATTAAAGTAAATAGCACAAACAGAAAAGAGATTGAGATCAGTCATTCCTCTTTCGCTCCAATCACTGTATTTAGTTTGATTGACAGATTGAGGAACTGTCCCGGTTTGTCGATGATGTGAATTTTTCCAAAGCCAGCTTGTGTCAACAATTTTTCCATTACTGCTGCCGTCGGAAGTTCGTCATGGGCAACTACCGATGACGCATTATGATGATGCGCCTTTATTTCCGCTCTGCTTAGAGCATGAGCTATTATGAGTTTGCCATTTGTTTTCAGCACGCGGTTCATCTGTCGTAGTGCTTCTTCTTTGTTTTCTAAATGAGGGAACAAGCCGAAGCAGGTAACAGCGTTAAAAGTCTGTGATGGAAAATCGAGTGTTTCAATTTGCTGAACTGTAACGGTGAGATTGGGTATATGTGTGTATTTTGACTTGCATATCTTGACCATTTTCTCTGCGTAGTCAATGGCTGAAACTTGTCCTGTTGGTCCAACGGCTTTAAGCAAGAAGGGAATCAGTACGCCTGTTCCAGTGCCCGCGTCTAAAACTTTTTGTCCAAGCGATAAACCGAACGTTGGAACGAGTTGCTCTAAGAAAGTTGACAGCGCCTCAGTCTGGAAACGTTTGTCCCAGGAGTCTGCAAGTTGATTAAAATATTCTTGGCGACTCATTTAACGGAATCACCTGATAGTTTCTTTTTTTGTTCATAAATCATTTGACCTTGTATAATTTTTCTGGAATTTAGAGTTGCCACAAGAGTGGCCCCCATTGCTCCACCGATTATACCGCCCACAGCGTGCAATCCTGCCCAACCAAACACACCGCCCCAAAGCGACAGCGCTGGACCAGCCATGAAAAAAGAGCCTATAATGAATCCTGCTACGGCTGCTGAAAGAGTGGAGATAATTATTGCTAATGTTGCTGTGTTGAATGCTTTACTAAAAAAATTATTGAATCCAATAAGTGCTAATATCAAGTCGAATACGAAGGCAGCCGCTGTAAAACCTAAGAATGTAAGGGCTTGAGGGTTAAATATGAAGTTTATAATGGTGGCTATTAATCCGATAGCGGTTATAGCACCGAATTTTCTTATCCACCACGCAGCCACTGTTAGAACTGTGAATCCTATTAAATCGCAGAGAATGGGAAGATGTGTTATGCTGAAAACCATGGGTGAGAAAATCGAATTAAGCACGCCCCATAGCGCTGCACACATCGCTATAGCCGCTATGTCTCGACTATTAAAGTAAGTCATATACAAACCCTTTCAGTAACACTATTATAAAAAAAAGTGTTACTGCAAAGATATTTAACTCTTACCCTTATTAATAAAAAAACTCGTCAATGTAAATGCACGATAACACTGAAGATAAAGCAAGTCCCTGTTTTTGTATGGAATTTTTTGGATTTAGGCGCAGGTCAGAGCAGAACTGTATCTCTTTATTGGAGCATTCTATGGGATTGTGTATCCACCGTCGCATACTATGCATTGGCCTGTTATGTAGTTTGATTCATCGCTTGCCAAGAAAACCGCCAAGTTTGCTATGTCCGATGGAAGTCCCATTCTGCCTATGGGAATAGTTTTTATTACTTGTTGGAGCATCTCCGAACCGGCAGGTATAGAGCCTACATCTATTGCTCCGGGTGCAATGGCATTCACGTTAATTCCATAAGGAGCCATTTCCAAAGCTAATGATTTGGTGAAACCTGCGATGGCTGCTTTGCTTGCTGAGTAATGAGCCAAATTTACATATCCTACAACGGCTCCAGCGATTGAGGCGATGTTTATTATTTTACCATATTTTTGCTGCACCATCTTTGGGGCTACCGCCTTAGTGCAATGGAAGACACCGTTTAAGTTTACGTTTAGTACTTTGCTCCAATCTTCATTTGTCATTTCAAGAAATGATTTTTGAGGGTAAATTCCGGCATTATTTACTAGTATGTCTATGCGTTTATATTTGTCTACAATTTTTTCCTCTATTGTTTGTGCTTCTTTAAGGTCTGTAACATCACATTTTATAGGGTATGCTTTTGAACCGACTGATTCAAGCTCTTTACCAACATTAAAAATTTCATCCGAGAGGTCTGTAACAACTACATCCGCTCCATTGCGAGCCAGTGCCATAGCAATTCCTTTTCCTATGCCATGACCCGCTCCAGTAACAATAGCTATTTTATCTTTCAGATTAGCCATAAAACCATCTCAAATATTATAAAGTAAATAGACTGTTAAAAATGTAGCTAGTGATAGTTAATTCTTTATGGATTGTATGTTTCACAAATTAAAATACTAATATCCCGGGCAACTTTATTAGAAATTATGACATCTACAAAGAAAATGGTGCTTGAATGGGAACAAAATTTTCAGTTAATAGCGAAAAACGAAAAAGGTCTATCAGTGAGATTCGATGCTTCACCTGAATTTGGGGGCGAGGAAACAGCTCTAACGCCAATGGAAAATGTGCTTGCCAGTTTAGCAGCTTGCAGTAGCTATGATGTATTAATAATTTTAAAAAAGAAGCGACAAATAATCACCGGCTTCTCAGTTGAGGCGACGGCTGAAAGGAGAGAAGACCCTCCTCCTAAGATTTTTACAAAGATCCACTTGAATTATATTATCAAGGGCGAAAATGTTACTGAAGAGGCGGCAAAACGGGCAATAGAACTATCGATGGAAACATATTGTTCTGTAGGCGCCATGCTTAAAAAAGTTGCACCGATAACTTACTCCTTTGAAGTAAAACATACTTGACGCCAGCAGCAACTGTTGTCTTGAAAGGCTGAAACAACTTAATGCATCAGTAGCTTTTTTATTTGATCATTTACCAAAATCCCAAAAATGAAGAACCAGCCCAAAACAATCATAACGTAAAGTAGCGGTATTGGCGTAAGTCCCGGGATACCGACCGCAGATATTAGCGAGGAGAGTATTATATCGACAATAATCGCAAGAAGAAGCGGCTTACTTGGTTTTGATTTCCAGAAGTTATCTCTCTCTCGTACCACAAAAATTGTAAATAACCCGCCAAATAACAAAATGTCAAAGACAAACGTGTTTAATTGAGCAGTATTTGAAAGATTCAAGTATGTTAAGCCTAAGTATAGCAGTCCAAAGGATTCAGCAACAATAAATATGCCTAAGATAATCGACGCTTTAAGAAGCGAAGCTATATTCCAAGTTTCAGGTTTTTCTGAAGCTCTTGTATTATCAGTAGCAAGCGAAATAGTTACAAAATCAACTAAGAAAAGTAATAATACAACCTGAAAGGCGTTGACAACGAATAGTCCAGTAAAAAGAAATGCCAGAACAACAAAAACAACTACTTGGAATGTCTTAATAATTTTATTAAATATCCACGTTAGAATTCTTTGATAAATCATTCTTCCAGATACTACAAGACTTAGAATGTTTGATAATCCTGGCGATGTAAGAACCACACTTGCAGCACCCTTTGCCACATCAGTTGCATTACTTACAGCTATTCCGACTTCGGCTTGCTTTAGGGCTGGGGCATCATTAATGCCGTCTCCCGTCATCCCAACCACATGTTTTCTGGACTGCAGGGCTTTTACTATTTGGTATTTCCCTTCCGGATAAATTTCAGCAAAGCCATCGCTTTTTTCAACTATCTCCGCAGCATCTATTGCATCTTTGTTTACTTTTTCTTTGATTTCAGGAGCTCGTGCTATTTTGTTACCTAAATGTACCTCTTCAGCCACCTGTTTTGCAATCGGTAAAGAATCTCCCGTAAGCATTTTAACGGATATTCCTAGAGCTCGAAGTTTTGCTACAATGTTTGCAGAATCAGGTCTAGGTTGATCGTAGAGTGCTACTAAACCGGCAAGTTGCATTTTTGCTTCCTGACTTACTGCGACTGCAATAATTCGGTATCCTTTGCTCGCGAAGATCTCAATTTTTGTTTCTAAATCCGCAAGTTCCTTTCCGGAAATTCCTGATATTGGCGCTATTACTGCCACTGCGCCTTTGGTGACGCGTATTTCTTGTTTATTTTTCTCTAGTATTGCCTCTGTTCTTCTGGTTGTTGGATCAAATGGGATAAATTTTTTTTGCGTATAATCATTTAGAGGCAGATTTTTTTCTTGGGCTGCTGCCAAAAAGGCCATGTCAATAGGGTCTTGGTTTGCTTTTTGAGATGCTAAAGCGCCAAATAATACAATATCCTCCTTCGTGTGGCCATTAATTTCCACGACATCAGCTATTTTTAGCATATTCAGGGTAAGTGTTCCTGTTTTGTCTACGCAAAGAACATCCATCAGAGCAGCGTCTTCAGATGCGCTAAGGCGTGTAACTAAGACTCCTTTCTTTACGAGTTCTTGTGATCCAAGCGCCATTGTAGCGGTGAACATTGTTGGTAGGGCAACTGGAATTGCTGACACCAACAAAATTAAAGCTAAAGATAACATAACCAACAGGTTTACGCCACGTATCCACGACACTGCAAAGGCGATAGCGAGTAAAGTAACAACTAAAATTAGAAGCCATTTCATTAATCCGGAGATGACTTTTTCCATGTGCAATTTTGGTTTTGCTAACTGAACTAGTTGGGTTGTTTTGCCAAAATATGTGTGAGGACCGGTAGAAGTCACAACACCAGTGGCTTCACCCTTTCGAATCATAGAACCAGAAAAGACAAGGTCACTTTTTTTCTTTTCAAGAAGCATAGATTCTCCAGTTATTGCGGATTGATCTGCAGAGATCTCGGCATCAATGATTTTAAGATCTGATGGTACGAGATCTCCCGACCTTATTCGAATAATGTCTCCAGGAACTAACTCTTCTGCATGAATTGTTGACCATAATCCATCTCTTAACACTCTTGCTTGTAGTTGCAGCTTCTGTTTGAGTGCTTTTACAGCTCTCGTTGCTTGTTGTTCCTGAAAAAATCCTAAAAGTGCATTTACAACCAGTAATGCCGTTATTATGTATAAGTCTAAATAATTACCTAAAATAAGTGATATTATAATCGCTATTTCTAGCATCCAAGCTGTCAAACCCCAAAAACGTTTCAAAAAAGCAATTGCCGGATTCTGCTGCTTTTCTTCTACTGCGTTAGGTCCATATCGTTCAATTCTTTGTTTTACTTCTGTTTTGGTTAAACCTGTCGCTGGATTAATCTGCAATCGGCTCAAAGTTTCATCTATTGTTAGAGCATTGAAGTCGTCAGGGCTTTGATTATTATCCATACTAACCAATTCTAATATTACTAAAAGTTCAGGCTATGATATTAGTTAATTCCGAAACTAAAATAAATTAAGCATTAATCCTATTTAGTAATAGATTTAAGACGGTTGGTGTGAGTTGTTGTTTTCTTTTGTAGCGTTAGATCCTGTTGGTAACATAAGTTTATCCCTTCAGATTGTGATTTTGTTTTTGTTAATATTGGGTCTGCCGTTTTTTAGGGGTCCAAGCAATAGGAAGAATTTTATGTTGCATGGGTACTCGACTGTTATTGCACTTATCTTGCATACTGCTCTGATATTTTTGGTCATGGTTCCGACCTTTACGAATGGTTTAAGTGAACTTGTAGGGCTTTCTCTGTTTGCTTCAGTGACTGTTTGGTCTCACATAGTTTTAGGCACAACCGCTGAAGCGTTAGGGATTGTATTGGTGGCAGTATGGTTGCGTGGAGGACCGACAAAATTGGGTTGCGTAAAATGGAGAAAATGGATGACCCGATCTTCGTCATTTGGGTTGTATCTATAATCAACGGTGCGCTAATACACATTTTAGGCATTCTTTAATTTCAATAGTGAACATTATTTGCATTTATGTCTCCTAGTGGCATTCTTAGCACAGATTTTTAGGATATTGAACTGATTTTGTTATTGCGGATAATTGGAAATATTTTCTTATCTCTCGTTCCATTTTTTACCTTTCGACGTATACAAAAAAAAAGTAGTGTTGCTGAAAGGATAAAAAAATCGTTAACTACAAAGTTTTTGCAACTTCACTTAACGGTTTAACTGGCCTTACTTCAGTTGTCATTGGGCCAAAGAATTTTTTGACTGCTTCAGGGCTTTGGGCTTCTATTGTAAAGAAACCTTTGTGGTCCACAGCCGTGTCTTGGGGGCAACTCATGTAGGCAGCGATCAAGTTTATTCCAGCATTTTTTATATTCTGCTCTGAGAAAAGCTGCTTGAGCATGGCTTTTCCTTCAGCACTTAGGAGCGGGCATTGTGCTGCTGGATGAGAATGTGTAGCTTCATATAGCATAAAATCACCTCCATTGTAGAAGTTGTGTAAAATTAGCGATTATTTCTC
>CAWDAV010000008.1:0-21536 GCA_963800365.1 Candidatus Bathyarchaeota archaeon
AAAAATCCGTAGCGAACATCCGCGTTTGTTACTCTGTTAAGAACCACGTTTTTCTTGGCTAAACGCACCGCCCGCGCATTAACATCCGTCATGACCACATGCAACTTGGGCTTAAACGACGCAACAGCTATGCCGACCGCCCCGTATCCACAGCCGATGTCAAGAACGCAGCCCTTTTCAGGCAAAACCATGGATTCGATGAGTAATCTAGTGCCGCTATCAACTTTTCGCTTCGAAAAAACACTTGATGCGGTTAAAAATTCGAAGGATTTCCCGCAAAGACACGTTCGAACAAGCCCGAAGCGTTCCTGCGATTTGGGAGTGGATGAAAAATAGTGTTCAACACTATTTTGGTCTTTGCTCATGTGCGGCACCTGTCTTCCAAACCTTCGGGTAAGTACCCCTAGGCATTAGCACACGCGACAAAGCAGCAACAGCGCCATGTTTGAGTTCGAGGATTTCGTCTGTTGAAACAAGAGCCTTTGCCAACGCCACCGCCTCGCCCTTGAGCGTGAAGATTGCAATTGTGGAACCCTTCACAATACCTGTGTCGACCTGCAACACACCGGGCTCAGTTAAGTTGGCTCCGTGGCAAAGTGCGTCAACAGCTGAGTCGCGAACAATTATTTTGGGAATCTGCATGAGCGCTACTTCCATGGGTTCGATGAATTTGCATAGAAGTGCCTGTTCTTTTTTGGTTTCGTATTCACCAAACCAATAAGCGACATCGTGGAGGGTAACTTTTTTGGCGCTGGTTTCGATGAAGGGACCTGCGCGGGTGCGACGAAGTTCTTGCATATGGGCGCCGACCCCAAGGATTTCACCGATGTCAAAACAAAGTTTACGGATGTAGGTACCGCCTTCACAGCCCACTTTGAAGAGAACGTTGCGTCCATCCGTCTCCATGTACTCATTATAGTAAATCCGTCTGGTACGCAGTTGCCTTTTAACTGAAGAGCGCAGTGGTGGACGCTGATAAATTTCATCTTCAAATTCCGCTAGAACCCTTTTTGTTTGGTCTTCAGCCACATCGCCGTGAAGTTTCATAACACAGACGTATTCTTTACCGCTGTAGAGCAATGCCTGAACCATCTTGGTCGCATCCTCCAGCGTGATTGGTAAAATGCCTGTGACTTTGGGATCAAGAGTCCCGCCGTGCCCAATTGCTTCAAGGTGCATAATTCTTTTTACCCAAGCCGCAACCTCGTGGCTAGTGGGTCCAGCAGGCTTATCCAAGTTGATGGTGCCATAGCGGATGTATTCTTGTGCTGGACGATCCGAAGGCTTACACCCATATTTTGGGTCCGTAGAATCCTGTGCTTTAGTTAGCAGTTCACGTTTGGTTTCCCATGGAGGGGTTGTTCTGGGCATTCTCGGTTTTGTTCTCCTAAACAGCGATAAGAAAAAGAAATAGAAGTATTAAAGCTTAAAATTACGCGGCTTTTTGGGGAAGTTGACCAGCAGCTTCAAGGGCTTGAGTAACTTCCTCATCTGATGCTCCCCGTTTAACTTCTACTTTATCTGCGAGGGGCATAACATGGTTTATGTTGACTCTACGCCGTCTAACGCCTGAAACTTTTTTGGGTCCCGTAACTAAGACGAAGCTTTTGTCCATGACGTCGATAATAACGCATCTTTTGCCACTTTCTCTGCCGATTTGTTTTGTGCATATTCTGCCGACTTCAATAGCGGGCATGTTTTGTATCTCCAAAAACCAATAAACAGAGAATCCATATTTAAGCATAACATCAACTAAACGCAGAAAAATGGAAATACATCGACCGTTTTCAACATGCTAATACACCTACAAAAGTCGATAAACCTTACTCCCGGTAGGCTTTTGAAGTTAGGTGTATTTCTTTAGGTTTTACTGATAGAGGCCTCGTCCGCGGTAATTCGTGATTTATTGCCCAAAGTTTTAAAGCATCCAATTTGAACTATGTTGATGCAAGTTCACAGTGGTTCATTTGAGTTTAAACTACCATTACATGCAGCTTCCCCGCGAGGTTATTGTTGGAAAAGGTACCCTCAGCCGCATTCCTGAAGTAGCTAAACGATTAAACCTTAAAGGAAAAGCTCTCGTCCTTTCTGATACACAATGTAATGAGCTTGCGGGGAAAACAGTCTCAAAACTTTTGATTGAATCGGGTTTAACAGTAGATTTTGTTTCCATTAAAACCATGTCGATGAAAGATGTGGAGAAGCTTGAAGACCAAATTAAAGATTTAAAGCCTCAAATTCTGTTCGGCGTTGGCGGCGGAACAATAATCGACTCCGCCAAAGTCAGTTCTGGCAGCCTAAAAATTCCCTTCATCAGCGTCCCAACGACCGTCTCCCATGACGGCATAGCCAGTCCTCTTGCTTCAATAAAAGGCTCGGACAAGCCGTTCTCGATTTTAGCGCAGGCACCGTTGGCCATAATCGCTGACACAGAAATAATCGCTAAAGCACCTTGGCGTTTTGTGGTCAGCGGTTGCGGAGACATTATCGCCAAATTCACTGCTGTTAAAGACTGGAAACTTGCGCACCTTGAAAATGGCGAATACTACGGCGGATACGCAGCAAGCTTGGCGTTGATGAGTGCGAAACTGGTCACGGAAAACGCAGAGTTGATCATTTACAGGCAGGACGAAGGTTTACGAGTGCTACTCGAAGCCTTAATCAGCTGTGGAGTCGCCATGAGCATCGCAGGCAGCAGTCGTCCCTGCAGCGGCTCCGAACACCTTTTCAGCCACGCACTAGACATCATCAACACAAACCATGCGATGCACGGCGAACAATGCGGCGTCGGCACCATTTTAACCACTTACCTCTACAGGGCAAATTGGCAGGGCGTCAAAAAAACGCTCAAACAACTGGGCGCACCCACAACAGCCGCAGAATTAGGCGTAAAAGACGCAGACGTCATCAAAGCACTGGAAATGGCGGCGAAAATTAGACCTGAACGCTATACTATTTTGCACAAACTAAACCTTAACATGGAAGCCTGCGAGAAAACAGCAAAAGCCACTGGAATAATCAACTAAACGCTTATAGACTGAATGAGCGCAAACAGGTTGCCTTCGGGGTCTTCGGCTGCGGCGATCCAGCCGATTTCAGGAACCTCTTGTTTTGACTGAGTTATCCTCCCACCCATCTTTTCGATCTTTGCTAAAAAATCGCTTATGGATTCGACAGCGAAGTAGTTTATTGATTTACTCTCGGGCACCTGTTTTTTGTACATACCGCCGTTGACTCCTGGACGTAGCAACATGCCGTTTGAGTCGACGGGTACGGTTTGGATTACCCAATATTCGATGGGTCCTGAGGCTTGAACGATTTTCCATCCGAAAACTTCTTCGTAAAACTGCTTCAGCTTTTCCACATCGTTTGCTGGAATTTCAAAATGTATGAGTGTATGATCCATCTTTTTTCCCCACCTCCATTCAAGGACAATTTGACTCAGTAAACGTTCAGAAGTACACTACATAATGAGATACTTGAGGGATTTATTCTTTTTTTCCAAAAGAAAAAGATCAAATACGATAAGTATGTTTTAAAATAAAAAATTATAAGTTGAAAAAAGAAAAGAAATTTGTGGAATCAATCTAAGCCTTAGCTGTTTTTGCAGCAGCCTTTGGAGCTTTTTCTGTTTTCGCTGGTTTCTCAGCTTTTGTTTCTGCTGCTGGTTTGGCTTCTGGTGCTTCTTCTTTCATTGGCGCAGAAATTGGCGCTGGTTCTGTTGCTACGGGGGCTGCTGGAGCGGCTACGGTTGGTTTAGGTTCAGATTTGAAGGTTTCAATGAAGCGTGTTTCAGTCAGTTCTGGAAGGAATTTCTGAATATCCATTGCGATACCTCGTTTTGCGATTTGTATTCCTTCGACATAGAAAGTTTCTTCAGGCATATCTATGGTTAAGTCTACGCCTTTTATGGTTAGTTTGAATTTGTTTTCTTCTACAACCGGCACTCTGCGGTGGATTATGGCTCCGATTTTTTGTTCTGCTAAGTCAAGTTTTTTGGTGATGTTAACGTCGTAGATGAGGGTTCTTCCTGCTAAGGGAGCGTTGAAGTCGAGAAGGACTCTACCTGCGCCGACGGAGCGGATAGTGGCGTTTTTTCCTTGAAATTCTATGCGTGCGCCGACGACTGGGTTGATTTCCTTTGCGTAAAGTTGTTTGATTGAAACACGTTTGATTTTTTCTGGGTCTCTTTGTCCGAAGCCTTTGTCGGGCGAGATTTCTACGGTGCAAGGCTTGCAAATTTCCATGGTTGTTAGAGCGTCATCTAGAGCTTTTAGCACCCAACCTTCACCGACAACGACGAGTTCGGGCTCGTGTATTTGTCCTTCTTTGTGTAGATGCTCTTTTTTTGCCACTTCATCTTTTGTTGTGTCGAAAACTTCGTTTGTTTCCTTAACTTTGGCTACATAATCTATTAGTATGAAATCTCCTTTTTGTAGGGTCATCTTGAATCATCCTTTATCTTGACGGGGAACTTTAAGTTTCAAACGCGCATAAAAACTTTGTCTAAGCAAAAACACTTACAGTTTTTTCGATATACCACGTGTTATATTTTTAATACCTTGCAAAAGGCTTTAAGTTTTTCTTTTGGATGAACTTCAATTGGAGATATATGTTTCAAAATATAGCAAATATTAAACAGTCTTCACAAATGAGATGACCAAATCAAAGCGCCAGGATTTTTTTTGGTTGCTTTGCAGATTTCAACATTGCTGGTAACGTTATTTCATTTTTAGTGGTTTATTCATTCAAATCCTCGGTAGCCAAATTGGCCTCTTCAACTTTAAAATTTAAGATTTATCTCAAAAATCAAACAAATCAGGTTTTCAGAAAACCTAACTTGACAAAAGTGCGAGTTACTAACGTCATACTTACTCTTATTACCAAGCTTACTTGCCACAGGTAAGCGCCATAGGGTGCACCCTTCAAACTAAACCTCATTAATCCGAGAACTGCTATTTTTTGCCTTTTGCTGCTTCCAGTTTAGTAGGTAAATACTCGTCGACGATGTAGGTTAATCCGTAGCGGCTGAAAGCTTCGAGTTCCGTCTTTCGCTTAATCTTGAGGAACATTTTGATTTCACGTTGCCAAACGGGGTCGTTTTGGTATCTTGGGTCCTTTTGCAACTCGTAGAGACGTTTGATGTCTACTTCGTCTAGCGGGTCAGTGGGCAGTTTGTATTCGACGATGTCGCTTGCCCATACTCCACTCCAAACTGCGTCGGGTGTGTTTAAGTCTCGCAGGTGGGCAGCGTTGGCTGAGCCGGATATGATAACTTGGGCAATATGCATTCCCCATGGGTCGCCGTCGGTGAGGATGAATACTGGTAGGCCGAGTTCGTCGTGGAGTCGGCGTATGAAGCTTCGGGTTTGTCTTGGCGCTTGACCACCGCAGGAAATTAGAAGCGACTTGTGTTTATTGTGGACGTTTTCTTCAATGAATCTTGTGAATAGGGCGCCTTTCTCAATGGCTATGACTTTATCAGCGCTGGTTTTTATGAACTCTGAAGAGGTTACCGCGGGTCCAATGAGTACACCGTCGGGGTGGCTGGTTAAATTCACCGTTTTACCTTCATAGCCGGGAACAGTGTAGCCGATGTCTAAGTCGCCGAAAATTGCGCTGCGTTCTTCGGGAAATATACTGAAGTCTTCTCGTGCAAAGCCTGTGAGGGTTTCAAGGTCGGTGATGATATTGTTTGATTCTTGTTGATCAGTAAAAGTCATCTCATATGCTTGAGCTGAATAGTAAACATCTCTTAACGTTGAGGTTTTGCGTTTGCTAGTTAATTCATTGCTAAACATGGCACACCATGCGAGTTGAGTAAAAGGTTTGATGTGGCGGATGTTGCGGGCGCTTCTGCCAACGTTTTTCTCGCCGAGGATGTATTGGCGAAGTGCTGGATCATAGTTGATGTTTTCTGTGGAGCGGCTTGGCATGTTAATGGTTGGAAAAACGCCTTGGTCCAATTGATTATAGATCGAGGTGCCAAACGTTTTCAGCGCTGCAAGAACTTCCAGTTTTCTTTCAGTTATCTTAGCTTTCTTCTGCTCCATACTTCTGCACACTCTTAAGTAATTTGTCTATGTCAGGCTTCCGCTCTAGCCCAGCTAACGTTGTTGAGAACTCAGCGATTTTGGGTAAGTATTTGCTGAAGATACCGAGGCGTTTCTTTTCCATGTGCACATGCTCTTGTTTGGCTAAGAAATGCTGCAGTTGACGTGCGACTTCACGCAGGGCATTCGCTACTTCTCTACGTACTTCGGGGCGGTCGGAGATGAATTCTTTGCCTACGGTTTTGTAGGGAACTTTGGTGCTACATATGTGCACCACTATTGCGATGGGCATTTCGGGTGAGACTTTATATCGGCGCCAGTTCATAGCTGCGATTACACGATAGGAAACATCGCTTGCTTCGTCATAGAGTAGGGGGATTTTGTTGGCAAATCGATAAATGACAAAGGTTCCACGTTTTGGAACATCTCCGCCATAAGCCATAGCTAATTCAACGATGAATGGGTGACCAGCATAAGTTGATGGTTTACGTTGATGAACCACAAGGTACTCGGGCTTGAGTTCTTTTTGGATACCAGCTTTAAGCAAGTCTTCGCCGAGCGGTGAGAGGCAACTGGCGTCCGGAGGAAGGAAGTCCTTGTATTTTTTGAGGTTCTGCATTAAACGTACGATTTCTTCGTGCGCTAACTTTTTTGGGTTTTTGTTTGGTGGGATGCCTGCGAAGTCCAGGAATTTTTGAGCAGTGATTTCTCCGACTCGGTGGAAATGCCCTTTCAAGAAATCTGACATGTTTGTGAAGGTTGTTATTTGAATGAGGCGTTGAAGGAGCTCCACGTCTACGCCATATGGGTGAGGCATGGTTTCTTTAGGCGCTTCAGGCATGACGCTAGTTGCCCGTGTAAACTTGTAGAGCCGACCTTTAGGGTCAACAAAAGTGATGTTGGCGTATGGGTTTACCATAGCGGTTTGTTTGAAGTACTCTATGATTTTCGGCATAGCTCGCAGGTAGTCACCTTCGAGAGTGAACTCCACAATGGTGCCGCGCCATTGATCTTTGTTTATGAGAACTTTGCGGTCTAAAATTATTGGTTTATTTCTCTGGATATCAATCATTAATTTGAAGCTGTAAATTTTTTCTTGACCAGTGCTTGAGGTGACAAAAACTGGTTGATGCGTGGTGATTTGTCCATAGAGCACGGCCATTTTACCCCCCAAGCCGAAGGTGCCTCTTGCTTGTTTGAGTTTGTATTTGCTGCCGTAGAGTACTTGGCCAAAGGCTGAGGGGATGAATCTTGGTGGGATTCCGCTGCCGTTGTCTTCAACGCGGAGTTTGTAGATTTGGGTTTCTTTTGTGGCTTCTCCCTCGTAAGATAACCGAACGTAAACATCTGGAGGGATTTTTTGGCTCTCCGCTGCGTCGAGTGAGTTTTCTACGATTTCTCGTATGGCAACGAAGATGGCACGTGATGGATTTGTTAAGCCTGCGATGTCTCGGTTACGATAGAAAAAGTCTGACGCGCTGATTTCTTCAAAGGTTGCTTGAGCCACTTGCCGCTTACACCACTTTCCCCGTTTTTAGTTTGCAGAGTGCTTAGTATATTTGCTTCTGGTTCTTTAAGTTAACTACACTCCGGGAAGCAAACTCTTATTCTGAAAACAGATTGTAGGATGCTTGAATGGGGAATTTTGCTATAAACATGTAAAATATTCGCTAATTGTCAGTCGGCACCTAAGAAGATCGAAAAAATTATTTTAAAGCGCTCAAAGCTACCAAAAAGAGAAGGAGAAATTGACAGGTAAAAAGTAACCTTGCCATAGCTAAAAGCAGGTCTTCAAAGTTGTCTTTATGCTTCAATCTTCTGCGAGATTGAATGCGGCTTCATAATCAATGATGATTTATCGGTTGTGGCTAACTCATAGAACGATGAATTCGTTATGGCTTTTTTGGGGCAAGTATCCGCGCATTGGAAACAAAAAATACATTTGTCAAGCATGAACTGGGGACGCTTTTTTCCATCAACCACTATCATTTCAATCGCTTTTGAGGGGCACTCTTTCCCGCATATTCCACAGCCAATACAAAGCTGAATATCGAATATTGGTTGACCTCGAAAGTTTTCTGATAATTGAGGCTTAACATAGGGGTATTTGATTGTTGCTGGCTTGGTAAAAAAGAATGAGGCAGCACTCTTAAACATTTGAGGTATACGATTTTTTTTGGCCAATTTTTTAACGCCACCATCTAATTTTCTTATGGCAAAAACACTAAACTTTGTTGGTGGTGGTTTGTCTTTGGCTGGCGAGAATATTGAACTCTTGCTCCGTTGGTCTTAGGTTCGATGAGAGCTTAAGGTGCGGAGATCGCTTAGAATTTTGCTTTTGCCTAACAATATATAAGATTTTGCGGCTTTAATTGTTTGTGGTTTTTTCAGTCTTTTTTTGGACGTTTGTTAAGTCTGAAAGATTTTGATATAGTATTGCTTGCAAGTCGCGAATTTCACTTACACTAAACCCTCCGGTCATCCGCAAGGTCTTTTGAACGGACACTTTTAAAACTCAAGAAACGCTTTCTCTGTCTCCCTAAAATTTGGAGAAAAGCGCACGAGAAAAAGCAAGTCTACGCTAACAGGAGACGTATCCTATGGGTAAAACCGTTGAGTCTTACCGCATGGCGTTAGAAGATGAGATACGCAGATGGAGCGGTTTTGAGAAAGCTCTGAGAACGGAAGATCGAGAAGCCTTTGAAGAGTTGATGGATGCTTGCCGAAACTTTGCTTCAGCAGGAAGCAACGCAACCCAACCCATACTCTTTGAACCCATGATACTTTCAATTCTGCTTCACCTGCAGAAAAAGATCATGCAGTTAAAGAAGAAGTTAGATGCAGCCCAGCGAGCAGCGACGGGTTAGAGGCTGGATATTCGACGTTTACCCATCTGAATTTGGCAAAGTTGCAGTTTGGGTAATCACCGAATCGGGCGAGAGAGTCAGGTTATCGGATAAGTTTGAACCCTGCATCTATGTTTCTGGCAAGCAAGACGACCTTGAACGTCTCATAAACCAACTCTTTGATAACCGAAAAATCGCGTTGCTTAAGTTCACCTACAAGTATGCTCAAGCAACCGACATGGAAAAATCGAGAGTTCTCGAAATAACCCTTAAAGACTGCAGGCAAACCCGAGCTTTAACGCTTGAAATCTTACTTTGGCGTAATGGAGAACGGCAACGTCAAGATTCGTGGCTTAGAAACTCGCCGCAGCGATACGCCCGGATTCATTTTTGATGCTCAAACCGAAATGACAAATGCCCTAAAACCTGCAAACAACACAACGGAACTCTACCAGCGTATTCCTGAAGCACTAAAAGTTTTGAAGAACTACAGACAGCGACTGCTCAAAGGCGACGTATCCATATCGGATTTGATAGTTACCAAACACATGTCTAAAGAACCCAAAACCTATAGGCAACAAGTCAGCCAAGTCATCGCAGCCCAACAACTAAGCAAACAAGGATCAGAAGTGCCAGCGGGTAACAGCGTAAAATTCGTCTTCACAAACGTAGAACACAAACGCTACGAACGTCGCGTTAAAGCTCTGCAGCTTATCGAGAAAAACGTGACGCCAGACACAAAAAAATACCTACTCCTACTTTATGCTTCAGCAGGTAACCTGTTGAGTTTTGCAGGTTACACACCCCAAAAAATATACGACGCCGTCAAGAACCAGCATCAAACAAACATTGGATAACGGAAAAGGGGAAAGGTTTGGATACCCTTTCAAGAATTTGGGGGTAAAACACATTTTTTGTTAAGGTAACTGTATAATCTGTGTTTTGTTCTGATTGATGATATTGTTGTGTTTAGAATTGGGTTGCATAATTATCACCATCATTATCTTCTTTGGGTCCGAGTTGTGTTTTCAGTTAAGGGTAAACTTGGCAATTTGGGTTTATCTTTGATTGTTGCTGCAGCCGGTGTGCAGAATTCAGTTGCAGCAGCAACAGCAGCAACAACTTCTCTGGGAGTCTTTTGTTTAAAAGAGAGCGTATCTCAAAAAAGCAGCTATTTTTTGGGTGTTTTAGCGGGTTCTTTCTTTTCGGGTTTGATTTCCATTTTCTCGGGTTTTGTGGTTTTGGTGTAGTAGTATTCGCCGATTCCCTTCTGGAACTTATCCATCTGCGAGTCTTCTTTGTTTACTCTTGGTCGATAAGTGACTGAGTCCCGTCTGAAGGTGATGTCCATTTCTTTAAGGAACGTGTTCATGCCTTGCCTTAGGCTGGTTGGAGGATGTGCCAAGCCAGATACTCCTGGTTCACCGTTGAAGACCATAAGGCGGTCGGCGATGAAGTCTTGGGTAACTACGTCGTGTTCAACTACGAAGGCGGGGATGCTGTGGGCTTCGACGACTCGCCGCAGCGTTTTGGCAACGTTTAAGCGTTCTTCAACGTCTAAGTATGCGCTTGGCTCGTCGAGGAGGAATAGGTCTGTTTTGCGGCTGAGGCAAGCGGCTATGGCGACTTTTTGGAGTTCCCCGCCACTTAGTTCCATAACGTTTTTGTCCATAAGGACTTGTAGACGGAGGGGCTGGGCGATTTCGGTTTTGTACCAGCTTGAAGTAAAGTTTTCCCTAGCCACGTTCATAAGTAGTTCTTGCACTGAACCTGCATAATCAGGCGCAATATATTGGGGCTTGTAACTGACAGTTAACTTGCTTAGTTGACGTTTATCATCAGTTTCTTCTAAGCCAGCTAACATCTTGACGAAAGTGGTTTTTCCGATTCCGTTGGGTCCAAGAATTCCGATGATTTCGCCAGTACGTATCTCGCCTGGTTCGATGGCAAGTTTGAAGCCCTTGAAAGTTTTCTCCATCTTGTCCCATTTGAGCAGGGGTTCACCGACCATTTCGCCTGCATTTGGCGGTTTCTCATGGAACACTATGGCTTCTTTTCGGAACATGATGTTCTCGTCTGGAATGTACCCTTGTAAGTAAATGTTGATGCCTGTTCGAACACCATGCGTGTGAGAGACGACGCCGTAAACGCTTGGCTCACCGTAAAAGACGCAGATTTGGTCAGATAAGTAATCGATGATGGCCAAGTCATGCTCAGCTACAACTATGGTTTTTTGTTGCTCTTTGAGGCTGCGAATGGCTCTGGCAACAACCAGCCGCTGCTTCACGTCTAAGTAGCTGGAGGGCTCATCGAAAAGGTACACATCTGCTTCACGACTGAGTGCCGCTGCAACCGCGACACGCTGAAGCTCCCCGCCACTGAGTACGTCGAGGGGTCTGTCCCAGATCTTTTTTAGCTCTAACTCCTCGGCGATGGCGTCAAGCTGTTTGCGTTCATCAACTTTTTCCAAGAGTTCACCAGCTTTGCCCGATACAGCCTTGGGAATTTTATCTACGTACTGCGGTTTGCTGCTGACTTTAAGCTTCTTCTCGCTTAGTTTCTGGAAATAATCTTGAAGGCTTGAACCTCGATAATACTGAATGATCTCGGGCCATTCGGGTGGGTTATCGAATCTGCCGAGGTTAGGTTTGATTTCGCCCGAAAAAACCTTAAGGGTAGTGCTTTTGCCTATGCCGTTTTGTCCCAGCAACCCCAGAACTGTCCCGGGCGAGGGCATGGGTAAACGGTAGAGTTTGAAGCTGTTTTCGCCGAAGCGGTGGCTGCAGTCCTTCTCCAATTCGTCAGGTAAGTTTACTATGCTGATTGCTTTGAAGGGGCATTTTTTGACGCATATACCACAACCGCTGCAAAGCGTTTCGGCTATGATTGCTCTGGACCCTTCAACACGTATGGCTTCCACTCTGCTGCGTACCATGGGACAGAAGCTAACGCAGAGTGAATTGCATTTTTTGACTTTGCACTTGTCTTCGTTTAATACTGCAATTCGCGTCATGGGTGGCGTCGTTTAATGATGCCAACAAGATAGTTATAAATGTAAACCTGAAAGAAAAATAAATAAAAAGGCGAAATGGCTTTTTTCATCGGTTCAAGAAACAACCTCAAAAACTCGGGATAAATTCAAACTTAAAAGAAAAATATACAAAATTGTGGTTTATGGTTTTAGTTTACCATTCTTCTTCTTCCCATTCTTCATCTTCGCCTTCTTCCCATTCATCTTCTTCCTCTATGAATATCATGTGTTTTTTCACCTCACGAATAAGTCGTATATGCTACCCTACCCTCGGCAGGGTTTAAGCGTTTAGATTCGTCAACTGACGTTAAAACCGTCCAATGCAACAGGCAGAAACATGGTTTCTGCACCTTTTTTCCTACTAATTTTAGGATTTTCGGAGGTAATTATTTAAGTAAACGCCAACAAGAATGCTTCAAGAAGGCGATTGGATGAGAAAAATTTTCAAAATAATACTTGCAATCTTCGTAATAGTAGTTATTATAATAGTCGCGTTCGGAGCAATCGTACTCCTAGATGTAGCAGCTTACACGGCTACGGGGTCGCAAACGCTAACGCCAACTGGAACCTCCGTTGGTAAGGCATTGGTAATCTATGACCCTGGGCTATCAGGAACTGCAAAAGACGTTGCCGATAGAGTCGCCACAGATCTGCAAGCAAAAAGTTACACTGTAACTGAGGCAGGTGTAAAAAGCCCAGCAGCCGCTAACACCACAGAGTACTCAGTGGTGGTTGTTGGCGGACCTGTTTATGCAGGTGGATTAACCAGCTCAGTGAAAGATTGCCTAAACAACCTACCTGCAGGTCACGCAAGCCCCGGTAATGGTTCCTACAGTTTTACCAGGGTCGGTGTGTTCGGAAACGGCCAAGGTGCTACTTCTCAAAGCGATATAGATATGATCAAAAACTCCGTAACGGCGCTCTCAGCGAATGGTACTTTATCGAATGCGACAGTAGTAAAAATCGGGCAGAAAGAAGATCTCAACACGCGAGCCCAAGACTTCGTAAATCAACTGGTAACCTAAAGAGCCCACCAACTTTGATCTCTCTTTTTTAACTTCTCTGTTTTCTTCAATCAAAATAGATAAATCCGCACAGTCAACATTAAATTGGGAATGATGTAAGGCGACGGCTTCGAGCATAAGCTGTGAGAAAACGTCAATCAACACTGACCCAATAATGAGGGGCTACAGAAAAAATCAAGCCTATAATCTGAGACAGCTTAATCATAGAATAATTTAAAATAACTCTTCTTGTTTATATGAAAGAAAACCATTAAGAAAAGACGCAAGGAAGAAAATACAAATGAGCGAAGAAGGCGACACATTCTGGGTATCATTAGCTGAAAGAGTCTTTGGATTAGCACTAATAATAATTGGTGCAGTTATGATTTATTTCACAGCAACAAGCTCAAACGTTTTAGGCGGATTTACCGTGTTCTTCGGTGCATTAAGCGCCATCCTATTAATCGTGGGCATTGTTCTGCTGCTTGTTAAACCACCAGAATAAACTTCTTTATTCTCTTCTTTCAACAACAATTTTGCAGTTAGCAACTAAAGCAGCAATTACACCTAAAGCCGCCAACCACGGAGCCAAAACAACTCCAATCACTCCCACGGTTGCAGGGATTTCAAGCAAAGTTTTACCTGCCTCATCCTTAACTATTACACGAGTCACATTCCCCTCATGCAATAATTCGCCAACGCGGTTAACCAAGTTTTTACCTGAAACAGTGTATTCTTCCTCTGTAAACTTGGGAGTAGCAGCCCCACAAGCCGTACAAAACTTGTCGGTGTTTTTTAGTAGAGCACCACACTTAACACAGTACGGCAAACAATCACCATACCAAAAAAGACAGCAACAGAATAAAATGTTTTCTACTAACAAACTATGCAATGTGGCGCAACGCAAATAAAATGAATATTTCTATGGTATTTGTTTGGTCACCTATTTTTTAGCATTATTGTATGGACGTTAGGGCGCAAAATAATGCTTCTAATGAAGTGATAATTAGAAATGAAATCAAAAGCAGCGCTCTAAATGATTTTGAAGTCAAGAAATAGCGCCTAGGCAAACTGAAGGTACAAAGAAAGCCTAAATTTTAACATAAGAAAAAAAGATATGTGGTTACATGTGCATATCACAGAAAGGATACCTAGTTTCAAGCGGAGAAAAGAAAAAAGAGAAATGAATGTTTTTACGCCGAGGTGTTTACTTTTTCTTTGCCGGGGCTTTCTTTTCTTCTTTTTTAACTGGTTTTTTTGCCATTTGAAATAACCTCGGGATTTAATGTATGAGAGCTATTGGTATTTATAACTTGCTAAATCGAGGAGAAAAAAGATAACAAAGCTTAATACTTACTTGAAAAGAAAAAGAGACTGTGGATGAAGTTACGATGATTGAATCAGAAATATCTGTGGCTCCGATGATTAGATTATGCAAGAAAGCGGGAGCAAAAAGGGTGAGTGAAGAAGCGGCTAAGGAACTTGCAAGAGTCCTGGACGAGATCGGTATTAAGATTGCAAAAGAAGCATGGGATTACGCTACATATGCCGGAAGAAAGACAATTAAAGAGGAAGACATTGAAATCGCTGTCAGAAAAGTCATGGTAAAATAATGAAATAATTCCTCAAGAGCACCTTTTCTGCCCTTTTTAGGAAGATTTGTTTTAACAACTTATTTGGTTTAGGAAAAATGGATTGCTCTTGACAGCTCCATCAAGTATTGAGTTCCAATCAACTGGAAATTGTAGATTAAAGAAATTGTTTTTGCATCGTGTCTGTAAACTTTTTTTAGACGGGGATTTTGAGAATCTAATAGAATTATAGCCATACAAGAATGCAAAGTTAGCGCTTGCAAAAGCTAATATGCCCTTAATAAACTCAACAAATATAAGGCTTATAAGCAAAAAACACTAACCACTGAACAAGGCTGAAAAAATTGGTGAATGAAGAGAATTTGGTGTCAATAAATATTAGTCGAAGAAATGGGGAAATTCGATACAAAGTGGATTGTTCTAAAAATGTGTCAAGTGATGAGTTAGCGCATTATTTGGATGAAATAATTGAGGGCATTTGCACTTGGAAACCAGAAGTTTGCGAAGAAACGATTAAAACTATAATTGGAACAATCAAAATAAAGGAAAAAATCTCCCAAAATAAGGGTACATACTTGATTTAACCAAAAAACCAAACAAATTCCTTTGAAAACCTTCTCTTTCCTAAAAAAACGGAAAATTGAGGATGCTTAAAGTATTCTCTTTCGAATCATAGCATTATAGACCGATTTTAATTAAACTAAAGCCAAATAAATACTTTGATAAATGAATATTTTAATAATCAACAACCATTACAATCATCCAACTATCAATTGTTACAAGGAGAAAAAACGAAAAATGCCCACGCGCCAACCAATAGTTTGTGTTTTAGGACACGTAGATGCAGGCAAAACCTCACTTTTAGATGAGTTACGAAAAACCAACGTGCAGCTACGTGAAGCTGGAGGAATGACCCAGCACATCGGCGCGAGCTATTTCCCCGTGGAAACACTGAAACAGCTAATTGGTCCATACATGGTCAACTTTAAAACAGGCATCGAAATCCCAGGGTTACTAATCGTAGATACGCCTGGGCATGAAGCATTCACTAACCTTAGGCGCAGAGGCGGAAGCGTTGCGGACATCGCAATCCTAGTTGTTAATGCTGTACGTGGATTTGAAGCACAAACCTTCGAATGTATAGATATTCTCAAAGCGCGCAAAACACCCTTCATCGTAGCGGTTAACCAAATCGACCGCATTCCTGGCTGGAAGCCTCAGCAAGGAGCACCTTTCATGAAATCTTTTGCCGCCCAGTCAAGTTTTGTTCAAGACGAAGTAAACAATAGTCTCTACCGAGTTATGGGTGATTTTAGCCGTTTAGGGTTTAAAACTGACCGCTTTGATCATATTCGAGATTTTACACAAAACATCGCGTTAGTTCCGACGAGTGCCAAAACTGGTGAGGGCTTATCTGAACTCGTCATGGTATTAGTTGGATTAACTCAACAATTCCTTAAAAAACGCTTGCAGACCACAGATGGCGCCGCAAAAGGCTCCATTCTGGAAGTTAAAGAGGAACCAGGTTTGGGAATGACACTTAATGCGATTGTTTATGACGGTACTCTTCATCGAGATGATTTGATTGTTGTCGGCGGCAAAAACGGGCCAATTTCGGCACGCGTACGAACGATTTTGGTTCCTAAACCACTCGATGAGATGCGTGATCCACGGGATAAATTCACGAGCGTCGACTGTGTCTATGCAAGTGCTGGTGTCAAAATTGTTGCCCCTGACCTAGATGGAGCATTGGCTGGTGCACCATTATTTGCCGTACCTGAAGGCGAAGACGTTGCAAAGTACTGCAACCTTATCACTGAAGAGATTGGTAGAATTAGAATTACCAAGGAAATCGATGGAGTCATTGTAAAAGCGGACACTTTGGGTTCACTTGAGGCGATGGCGGAAATCTTAAAAACCAACAATATTCAAGTCCGTATTGCCGACATCGGCGACATTAGCAAACGTGATGTGATCGAAGCTTCCGTGGTGAAGACGCGTCAACCTTTAGTCGGTGCAATCTTAGCATTCGGTGTAAAAGTATTGCCTGATGCTGAAATTGAAGCTGAGGAAAACGGCGTTAAAATCTTCAAGGACCCAATCATCTATAACCTAATCGACAACTACTTAGAGTGGGCAAAGAATAAGCGAGAGGCAAAAAGCGAAGAGGAATTTGAAAGACTTGTTAAACCAGGAAAAGTCACAGTCCTGCCCAACTGCATTTTCCGCCGCGCTAAACCATTAGTAGTGGGTGTAGAAATCTTGGCAGGTAGACTAAAACCAAAAGTTTCTCTTATGCGCGCAGAAGACAGTTCAGAGTTAGGTGAAGTGGATCAGATTCAAGATCAGGGCAAAGCAATGAGCGAAGCTAAAGCGGGTATGCAGGTTGCGATTTCGATGGACAAGCCCATTGCGGGACGGCATGTGTTTGAGAAGGATGTTTTGTATGTTAAGGTACCTGAAGCTGATGCAAAAAAACTGTTAACAGCACACATGGATGACTTAACCAGCGAAGAGCAAGACCTACTCAAAGAGTTCATCGCTTTCATGCGCAAGAAGACTCTGTTCTGGGCTGGCGTTTAGCTTTTAACAATAAACGTCGCCTTTCCAAAGCGATATTTTGACCTTGCTAATGATTGCTGAAAAAACTAACATAACAAAAGCCCTCTCAGGGAATAGCTCTACTCCTATGGTTTCGGCATAGAACCATTATTCAACCCACCCCAAAACAATTAGCCAACTGGGTCAACTTGAATAATTTTGACCAAAAACAAAAAGAAGTACTAATGATTCAGGGTGGACTGGTGAAAATAGGCTCACCAAAATAACCCCGCATGAGGCCATCTTTTATGCCTTTTCTGTTAATTCTGAATTAGGGGCAAATCTATTATGAATTTTGTTCCATTTCCTTGTCGGCTTTCAAACTTTATTGAACCGTGTAACTCTTCAATCAACTTTTTTACAACGGCTAGTCCAAACCCTTGACCTTTTGCCTTCGTAGTGAAAAGAGGCGTGAATATTTTCGCTTTAGCTTCTTCAGAGATTCCCTCGCCTGTATCTGATACAATTATGCGAACTTTATTGTGATTGCAATCCATAACTATTGACAGAGTGCCTCCCTTTGGCATAGCTTGTATGGCATTCGTCCCTAGATTAGTCATTATTCGCTTCAAATATGATGAATCGGTTTTTAACTTGACATCGGGTTCTAGATTAAAATCAATGTTGACATTGCTTGGTATGCTTAACTCAGAGATAATCTTCTTAATTGTGGTCGTTAAATCAACAACTTCGGTTCGGGGCTGCGGTGCTTTGGCATAGTCGTGGAGATCAGATACGATTTTGTTTATGTAACTAATGTTTTCATTTATAGCTTCAATATTTTCAATTGCCGATTGTCTAGTCTCTTGTTCGCGGATTGCTTGGACATCGTCATTTAACAGATATAAGTCGCCTGTAATGGCTTGAAGGGGGTTACGTATGTCATGTCCAACCATTCCTGCGGTTTGTCCAATTGCTATTAACCTTTCTGAATCCTTGTACTTTGCGTTGTTCTGAAAGATTTCCCATCTGTAAGAATGGATTTGCCATGAGGTAACAGCACCGATAATATTTGAAAAAAGTATGCTGAAAATTGTTGTTGCAATTCCAGTTAATATCCCTGGACCAAAAACAATCACAAGTAGAATTAATTCTCCGATAGAGAATATTGATGCAGGAATTGCTTGATAGACAAACCTTGTGGGTATGATGAGGTATGCAACTAATATCCCGACATCTAGGATTACTATTTGAGGAAGAAAGTTTTGTGGCCTTGACACATTAATAGCCAAGATTCCTAAGCTAATCGTAGTCATCCAGAAAAGGCATGCTCTATCATACAGTTTATAGTCATGCAAATGTGAAACATATTTAATTAAAAGAAGACTGAAGAAAATCAGGCTGATACGGATTGCAATCAGCACAAAAAAGATTGAATCAAACTGGAAGATCAGAAAATCGCTTATCATAAATAGTCCAAGGATTAAGGATATGAAAGCCACGACGTTTCGTGTGACAGCAATATCGTTTTTTAAATAGAACTGTCTATATGGAGTTTCTTTGTCTTTCTCGATGCTTAACAAAACTTTTTTTGCTTCTTTAATTACTCTAGCAAACAGTTACGTATCCACCAACCATAAGTCTGAACCGCAAATTTTCCATAAACCTCAAATTGTTTCGCGGATAGTTTTTGTAAACGTTATGTTTAGTCGGTTTCTGACATTTTTGAGTACAATCGGATTTTAACAATATTTTTTTAACCTACAATTCAGTTTATTAAGATTTAATATTTAATTTTTTTCCTATAAAAGGTTAAGTTTGATTCTATAGATTTAGAAACAAAAGATTTACAATAACATTCCACACTTACCTGATTGTGAAATGTTGGGTAGATTGGTTGAAATTTCCTTTTTAGCTATTAGTTTAATGAATTATGGACTGCATATCAACAGTAAAATTTGTAACTGTTACAGGAATAAACACTGTATTATCAGTGCTAACATGTCGAGCAACAAATGACAGAACCTTTTGCACCATTTACAAAAACGCTATTATTGTTACCAAGGAAAACATCTAAGTGCGAATTATTACCTGTCTACTGGCATGCCCATACATAGTATGGTCTGAATCCCTTATATGGCGAAGTCCTTCCAGAAAGTCATTTTAGATAGTTTTCGGTTGGGTTGGATAGAACCACTAATTTGGATTCTAATACATTGGTTGAATGAACAAGGCTCAAAGGTTCAACCTACCAGTCTTTTTATAATAGGCACTTTTCGTAAGGGAAGAATGATAACAACGCAAATGAAGAGTGTAACAGCTGTAATCAATGGAACTTCGATGATAGAGTTGAGGGTATTTCCGCTGATGGTGAAGCCCCACAAATAGCCTCTTTGAAGGGTTTCAAGGACGATTACGTGGAACAGGAAAATCGCTAAGGTGCTTTTGCTGATTTGCCTTAGTAGCCAATTAATTTTTGGATAAGGCGCTTCTGTAGGGTTTGCTGGAACCTTAAGAGTGTTTAGGAGCAGAAATAGCATGACTGCGGATAGAATCGTTGTTGGGCTAAAGTAGTCTTGGAAGAAATAAGTTTGCGGACCTCCAACCGTGGCAGCTATCGCGTAGGTTCCGACGGCTGTCAAAACCAATCCGAGAGCCAGCAACCCAAGTATAATTGAGCGCTTCAATTTTACCGACAAAAGAAAAACCCCCAGCAAAAAGTATCCTACCCACAGAGGAATCGTTAGAAGGTTACTATCTATATGGAATGCCCCAAACAATCCAGGGACAGGTGATATGATTGCTCCAAAAAACCATACACCCAGAAAATACTTGAATGTCTCGGGGTTCACATGAGCTACCACTACTCGCAGAATTGGTGTAAAAAGATACAGACCCACCAGCATGTAGAGGTACCAGAACTGGTAGTATGGACCGGACAGAATGCCTTGGGCGATGAAGCTTGAGGTAAGGGTTACGTTGTCAGCGAAATAGTCCCATACAAAATAGATGGCTCCCCAAAACAGGAACGGTAGCCCTATGCGTGCCCATCGTTTCTTGAAGAAAACGCTCAACGGTTCAGTCTTGGATGGTTGAAGCAGAAGTGCCCCCGTCAACATTACAAACAATGGAACTCCCGTTCGCCCTAAGGTTTGGTAGATGTTAACTGCCCACCAACGGTAAATTTCAGCTTGATTCATCACTTGAGGAGCTATTCCCTCGTTGGCGGCGTGAAGCAAAATAACCCCTACAATAGCGATAGTACGAATTAGGTCCACTGAAATAGCGTTCAATCTCTCTTGAATCAGCTTTTCACCCTTTGTTTGATACCCTTCAGAAGGCATTTTACGCTAATAAGATTTAACTTAAATTGGAGAATTAAGGCACCGTTTCTTGACCTAGCAGCTAACTGGAGTTTTGTTGGCTTATCGCACGGTATATTTCGTTGGCGATTAATTGTGATCCGTCGGGGTCAGGGTGAACTCCGTCAGGGAAAAACTGGGAACAATTAGAAAGAGCTGAATGCACGTCAATTACGGGATGTATTGGTCTGTTGTGCAACCTGGTCTACTCCAGGAATAATGTTGGTCTCTAAAAACTCAGGGCTTGGAGTTGTTCCATTACTGAAAACTGGGGGCGGTTTCACAAGCCAAATCATAGGGTGGCTTGAAAGAGCTTCGAACTCTTCAACCAACTGAATGTAACTGCTAATGAAGCTTCCATTGTTCGGTGTAATTATTGCGTTTGCATCGTTTGTTCCCAGCATAATTATTACTATGTTAGGCTGAAACTGTTTTGCCCTCTGAAATTCGATTTGGTGCATGTATGGGCTTGTCGAATCAAGGGATGCTGCAGTTCCGCCAACACCGAAATTATCTACAGTATAGTTTGAGCCAAGCAGCATCCACAGGTCATCTGGATAATAAGTTCCTCCAGTAATACTGTCGCCGACACAGGCAACTCGAATCTTATCTGATGAATTATCTTTACTTTCCTGACAACATGAAAAACGATGCACCTCCTGAAAGAGTAACGAGAAGGGCTAAACCAATTGCCAACAACATTAATTTCTTCTTATTCATTTTACGCTCTCGCAGTACGTTAAAGCTCTAATCTGCTAAAGTAAAATCCCACTATCCATTAAACTTACCGAGAAAATTAAGGATTCTACTCGGTCAAAGCCCCAACCAGATTTGCGCAATTCCAACATTCATTTTCCCTAAAATCAAAACCCTGTAATATAAAAGTTGAAAGCAAGTTTTCACTTAAGGTATTTTTCGATAAAGCTTTAAATTCTGCAAAAGTCAGAGAAAAGGTGCAAACCAACCCATCAAGAGTTGGTTTTTGTTAGCCGGGGTATCCTAGCCAGGCAGGGAGCAAGCCTGGAGATGCACCGTTAAAGGGGCACCAATTAGCTTGTGGCCTCTCGGGGCCGCGGGGGTTCAAATCCCCCTCCCGGCGCCAATTTA
>CAWDAV010000009.1:0-173941 GCA_963800365.1 Candidatus Bathyarchaeota archaeon
CTACCAAGGACTTAAACTAAGCACAAGAGCCTCAACAACAATATTTCTCTACTCGTTCTCAGGTTCACAGGACAAAGGCACCTACCTTACAGAGATAAAACGCTTGGCAACTACGCTAGACAATCCTTCAAGTGCAGTCGCAGAAGCAGTAGATAGACAAAGAAAACAACTCTTCTTCCTTCAAAGTCAAAATGAAAAATACTATTTCTCAAACAAGCCCAATTTAAACCGAATCCTGCGAAGAAAAATGGAAAATGTAAAAGAACTGCAAATAGTCGAACTACAACATATACTAATAAAACAGCCATCTCTGGAAAAAAACTGAAGACTATATTGTACCCCAAAGAATCAAAAGATATCGCCGAAAGCGAGGATCTAAAACTCGTCATATTCAATCAATCAATTAAAGGAAGCAATCTACTAGTGAAAATGAAAGAATTCATAGAAAACAAAGGCGAAACCCCACGTGTCTACAGAAACACAATCCTCTTTCTAACAGCATTAGAAAACCAACGAGATAACTTCGACCAAATTACACGAAGAAGACTTGCTTATGACATGATAATCAAAGACGCCGCACTAAACCTGTCTGTGGAAGACCGAAAAAACATCACAGAGACAGTAAGAAAGGAAGATGAAGCGTTAAAGGGCCAAGTAAAAATGCTATATCGCTTAGTTTACGTTCCTGCCAAAACAGAATCATTCAAAGCTGTTAATCTGGGTATTCCCACTTATGGCGACAAAAAAAGCCTTGATGAATCTGTCTACGATCAACTTCGAATTGATGGAGAAATCTCTGAGAAAATATCATCAGTTTGGCAAGCAAATATCTAAGCGAAAAAAGTTTTGCAAAGACTAAGCAGATTTATGATTGTCTTCTAAGAACGCCTGGAGAAGAACGGCCAAGTAGCAAAGAAGCAGTTGCCTTTGGAATAAAGAGAAGGAATTAAGCAAGGGCTATTTGGGCTAGGAATCATAATTGGTGAAGAAGTGAATTGTCGATTCTTTCCTGGAGACCTAATGCCGGAGGTTACGTTTGAAGATAATGAGGTAATTATAGATCACAATAGTTGCAAGGAAATTAAGGAAAAAATAGAAAAGCCTTTAGAAGAGCCTTCAAAAACTGAGAAACCGAGTTCTGGGTTCCTAACCTTTGGGTCCTCCAATTACTCCGATCTTTTCATCAGGTGAAATACCCGAAGTTCTAATTGCAATTAATGTTCCTCGGGGTCAAGTGTCGCAAATAATGGGACTTATGAATTTCCTTCAACAAAAATATCAAACGCTTAGCTTACAAATAAAAGCCAGCGATGGAGCAATGTCTGACGCGGAACTTACAGATCATGTAGAAAAGAGACTCTCAAGCAATTGGGAATTGATCCAGCTCGAGCAATCGTAACCAAGAAAAGAACAGATCAATAGCATGCTATCAAAATAACGGGAAATCGCTTTTAATAGTAACCGGTACTAACGAGGTCAATACAAAAGCAATTTCGCAATTAGCCCTAATTATTTCATTGACAATAATGCTTCTCGTCGTTCTGCAATTTTTGCGTTAGTAAAACTTATTTCTCGCAAAACTGCTGTTCTTTTTTCTTCAGATGTTAACTTGAGCAGCTTGTCCTGAATTTCTTTATAGAATTTTAGCTCCTCATTCTTCAAATCTTCTAATTGAAAAAACTGTTTGAGGCAATGTTCTATGTATGTTGCCTTGGGATTAATCCGCGTAGCTGATCGATTTTTTTTAGAAGTTCAGGGCTCATGGTTAATCCGAATCTAGCTTTGTTTTGTCGTGCCATTAGTCGTCACTTAGTGTTACTGGTAGCACAAAATATTTATGTATATCGCACAATATTGTGTTACTCGTAACAATAAGTAACACGTGTGTACATGGTGACTGAAATGGAGTCTGAACGCAAAAACGGAATCTATTACGACGGAACATGGTATTATTTTTCACCCGAAGGATCAAAACATAAAATCACAAGAACTTTTCTGTTCGCAATGCTACTCCATAATTATATGTTTAATAGAAGGCGTTGAACCAGACCAAATTCACTTGCAAAATAAAAAAAGCAAAAGCAAGAAAAGACAAAATCCTAAATGTTCCAAATGGCGATATTCTTTGGTTCAATTTATCTCCCCCTTACAAAGGAAAAATGCGGTCAATGACCATAGACGTCGTAAAGTGATACAATGAAATAAGACCCCTTTTGCGGAAAATGCTTGAAACAGGAATTCTAAGAACTCCTAAGAAGCCGAAATCAGTTTGATTGACGTTTCAAGAAAACCTTGATCATTTACCTCGAAGACACGCCTCAAGCTCGAAAGAAAATAAAAGCAGACTAGAATCACTATGTATGACTTTCAGTATTGGTCTGATTTTCTTTGACAGTACAAACGCACAAAATCCACAATTTGAAATCAGGTAAGATCGCTAAGACATGAACCAGACATGTTCTACGTCAACAAATACATGAAGAGGTAGAAGAAGACCTATTTACTTAGTTCAGATTTGCATTAGGAATATTTCGATCCCTGAACTTTCAAGAATGCTATATCTATCTTAAGGCAAGGATCTAACCCGAGTTTCTTAGAATAAGGGTGCGAAACATCGCTATACCATCTTCTACTTGCAAGGTATTGTTTCTTAGGCTTGAGATAATCATTGCTTTTGATTGTTCTTCAAGAGTCTCTCTGGGCAAAGAAGGATTACTTGTATCTGAGGAATAATTTTCGCTAAATTGCTCTGCAATAACTTCTGCAATTTGACCTATTAAGAATTCAGCATTTGATTTTGGCAGGCTAAAACCTTGGCAATTTATTGCCTTGTTTCCACATGCTCCTGGCTCAAGCTCAAATCCGAATGTTAATTTCCTCAGGAAGGAGTCAAATCTGTTGATTTGGGAATATTTGCTAACTTCTGAAAAAACTAGTTGATTTATTTTGGTCAAAAAGGGTCTTCTTTGGTATAGTGTAAGTATTGATAGTGTTCCAAAGTGATGCTGGTGAGAAGAGACCCTTTACAAATTTATCAGATCGGGATACGGTTATTGCCCTCTTCTTTAGCGGTATTAACCACCCTGAATTTAGTTTGGCTAAGAATTCAACGTTTAGTGTCCCTCAAAGCTAAAGTTCTGAGAGTCACATCCAAGAGCTTCGGTAGCATTTCAGGTAGAAGTATCAATTTGACCGAGGGATAAACAATTTTTTGTTCGAGTGGTTTGCCCTTGATAGATCTTCCCCACATCAACATTTCCCAATGCATTGTAATCGATTTGATGTTTGTTGAAAGATTATTATCGAGAAGGAAATTTGTGTTTAATTCCAAAGTTATTGGAGCGTTATCCACAACTTTATTTGATAAGGGGAATTGTCGAATTACAATTTTAGACGAAGATTCGTTAAGCTTCAGTATTAAATTGTTGAAACTGCAGGCTTTAGGATCCCCAATGAGCGCTTGATGTTCAAGATTTGTATAGAGATCGGATTTTCGCCGGAGGAGGTAGTTTTCGTCTAAAAATCGCACGTTTACTGGAAAAGAAACCTGATTGTTTTTAAGATCCGTTTGCAAAAATGGATTCTCGGCAAGGGATCTAAAAGATGTAACGACTCATATGGTCTTTCGGATAAGCTATTTGTAAAATGGTCGGATAATTGGGGCTGAATTATCTGTTCAAAGCTTAATTCAACTGATTCAGGAAGTATATCAGCAGTCTTATTGTCTTTATTTTCCTTTAGCAAAAAGCAAAGCGCTAATGGGCATATACAGGCTTTATCTATTGATAGAGAGGGTCGTTTCTTGGTTATTGTAACGTAGTCCCAACCTACAGATAACTCTCTTTCGATTTGCTTATCGTAAACTCTAAGAGCCACTGACTTGGCTATCGCATCTTTTGAGTTAAATTCTATAGACGAATTGTTCTCGATATAATCGTCTAATTCTACCAGCCATGTAATGTTTTGCCAGAAATGGCGTAGGCGTATGTTTTTTGAGTTAGAAATGTTTTGTCGATTAGAATTTTTCCATCTTTAGATGCTTTAGTCTGGACCGAGGTTTCTCTCAAAAATTTTGTTGGAACTACAATCTTGTAGAATAATTTGCTGATAGGTTGAGAGCTTAACTTAAACTCTGGACATCGTGACGAATCTTGTCCCAATACGTCTTCTGTTCTAAGTTTGCTGTCTAAATTTGGCAACCAAACACACTTGACATTTGGCAAGTTAACCTTAGGGACATTACTAGAAACCTTTAAGGCAACAACAACATCATCTAATTCTTCAGTAGAGATATTTCTACTTTGAAGTCGTTCTCCATTCTTGGTTGTTACTGCTTGAATGTATCTCCTGATTGCTTCTTTTGCATCTATCCAAACCTTTGAATCTAGAACAATATCTTCTCGAATTTCTTTCCAAATTTTGAGCTGTTCCATCATTGCTTCGGTTGGTTCAGTTGCAGCATTCCAAAATACTGTCAATTCGTTAAAAATACTTTTTGCACGCGAGCTATCTCTTTCCCAGATGGCCCCTTCAAGATTTGTCGTTGGCGAGTGATATGGCAGCGGAAGTTAGATTAGGAGAGCCAATTATTGCTTCAAATGTCTGTTCATCATTATTGATGACGAGTGCTTTGCCATGTATAAAGGCAGAAGAGATTTTTCTGATATTTTGATCAAGTATAATAGATCCGACATCAACTTCGCTTGCGATAGTCCAAAATTTCCATGTAAAGGTTATTCGCTTATCTTTAATGGCAAGGTTATCCAAAGAATCGAAACTTTCAGTCAGATATTTTTCTTGATAATCAGGCGGGTAATCAGTAAGTAACCGTATTTCAACTTTGACGTTATTATTTCCTAAAGCACCTTCGCATATTCCAATTATCCAATCCAAACAAGGCCAATTATAATATGGAGAAATAAGATACAAAATAACTTGATTTTGACATTGATTAAGAGATTGACCAATCATACTGCGGATGGCATTTTTTAGAGAATTATCTCCAAAAGAGTGCACAAAAATCGCATTCTGATTTTTCGGTCTTTTGACCAATATATCTGATAAGCAAGAAGACCTGCCGAATTCAATGCCTGATTCTAATCCATTGCTATCTCTTACTAATCTCCATAGCAGATCAATAGCTGGAGCTAATATCATATCTCCATTAGATTCCGTGCAGTTTTCTTCTAAACTTGCTAACGAAGGATCAACTTTAGAATCTTCAAACAAATCAATTAGATTAGCATAGTCAGAAGTAATTGGTAAATTAAAACGCCCATTAGATGAACCCCAAAACTCAATATTCCTTAAAACTCCGGAGCCTGTAACATTACATGAACCTATTAAACAGTTTAAAAGAAAAGATCCATCACTGTCTTTTTTCCCAAACAAGTACAACTTTAGGTGTAAATTCCGATCGCTATCAAGCGTAGGAAGCTGCTGCTTAGTTATTATTTTATAGTCGTTAGAATAAGGGTGAACAAATTGTTCGCCGTCGTCCAAAAAAAGCAGTAGATTTCTATTCAGCCTTTTCATGTTTAGAATTGTTTCAATGAGATCTCTTTCAACTGAGAATGTTGAAATAATTCCAAAGCTCGAATCAACGCTTAACTGTTTAATTTCTTCAAAAGCTGTTTTCCATTCCATTGCTATGACTCCCAAATTCCTTCAAAAGTTCTGAGCCATTGGTAAAATGAGTCTCTAGCAATTAGCGGATGATTCGGACTTGGACTTTTAAGAACCGTGACTTTTCCACTTTGGAATTTTATCGATTCACCAACCTGACCTGAAGCTATAAGTAGGCTCTCAAATTTCGATTTCAAAGAATACTTAGTCGATAACTCACCATGGACAATTCTAAACCAATTAGGAATGTCTAGCAGATATTCTTCTCCTTGCCACTGAAAAGCAGTGAAATAAGTTGGATTATTCAAAACATGAAATGCCAGTTCTTCAAATTTACTTATAACATCTTGCCAGTAACCTTCTGATTCTCCAAGAAGCTCATTGAATTTCTGTTCAAACTTGAATTTATAAGGCGGAGTTTGATAAGGATCTGAGACGAATATACGAAGCAGTTCTTCCAGTTCGCCAGCAATTATACTGTATTCCCAAAGGACGGCAACCCTTTTTACTCTTGCAGGATTCAATTTTGCTGAGAAATCATAATAAGACAGTAGATTTGTTGATCGAATATGTTGAGATAACAAGCTTGTAACTCGACCATAGAGTCTGTCAATATGCTGTTGTATCTGGTCATCTGAAGGAAGCCGTCTATAAGAATCCCTCAAAATTATGTCCATATCACTTGTATGTAATGTCGAAGAACTTTGTTTTATCAGGTAATATAATGTAAAAGAAATAGGAATGGATGCTGTACGTTCAGTTCTAAGTAGGTCATAAATCAATGAAGCAATTTCTATTTTTTTAAGACCGCTTTCAATGTCTGGTGATTTCTCAGAACATAATAATCGCTGCACATTTGAAATATCTTCATAGTTGTCAGCGCCTAATTCCTCTACAATTCTTATGAGTTGATTGGCAACAGAAAAGACATTTGCTTTATCATTGATCTCTTTGTGTTTTTGATAAATAGCGTTATCGATAATCCAAACAAACAGGCTAAATAACGCTCTTTTTCTCTCAGAAAGCGGTTTATTTACAAGGTCAATTAGTCGTTCTTTCAAAATCTTGGAATCAGGAGTATAGTTGAAGTATGTTGTTAAATCCTTTGAGAGCTGGTTGACGTTTTCTTCTTTTAGTGAAGACATGATTTCATTGACTATATCGAAGCAAAGTGTATCTGAGCTAGTGCCCTCCCGTAAAACTCCAAGTGTTCCGCTGTTTTGTAGTTGTAGCGAGCCAATTCCATAGCCGGTGAAGTTTTCTTCTTTTTCCCAAGCTTCTCGTTTCCATATAAGAGTCTGGAGTAATAGACCCCAATTCTCATTAAAAATTAAAGCATTTCTGTCAAGAGGAGCTTTTAGGTCTGTTTCTGATGATAAACAGTTGAAATAATATACTTAAGCCATTCTGGTCGACTCATCCCAAGTGAGATTAATGACATGATTTGAGTAGGGGCAAGACCGGGGATTATTATTCGGTCATATGATCTTTGTTGTAACTTCTGAAATGATATTCCATATTTCAAATATTAGGCTCCTAACGGTAGCAAACATTCTTTCCAACCTGACTGCTGTTTATCGCAATTTGTATATATAATTTTCAGAGGCCGATTGAACTGATATGTAAGCATTTAAAAAATAAAGCTTAAAGGCAAAAGTCATTTACAAGTTAGTCTTAAATGCTAATTAGGAAGGACCATTTGCATTGTTGTGTTACGTTTGCTTTCAAGGGGACTAAATGGTAAGTATATTTGATAATTTAAATCCTCAGCAGCAAGAAGCTGTTGGAAATACATAGACCTCTTCTTATAATAGCAGGTGCAGGTTCAGGCAAAACTCTTACAGTGGCAAGCAAAATCGCCTATCTGATCGAAAAGGGTGTTAAGCCTGAGAACATTTTGGCGTTAGCGTTTAACCAGAAAGCTGCTGAAGAGCTCAAGGAAAGAGTTATCGGTATGCTGGAAAGTTCAGAGGATTTGAGTATATCGACTTTTCACTCTTTTTGTAACCAAGTTATACAGGATAATATTCTCAACACTAAACTTAATGCTAACTTTAAGGTAATTACTGATACCGCTCAACTAGTTTTTTTGACTAAGAACATCAACAGCTTTGGAATTGAGCATCTTGAGTTCAATCATGAGCCTTATACGTTAGCGGAAGAAATGGCAAAGTTCATTTCAAGGTGTAAAGACGAATCAATCTCACCGGATGACATTGAGCAATATATTGAAAAACAGGAAAAGAAAACTCTTGATGAAGAAGATCTTGAGGACTTAAACTGCCTAAAAGATATTTTGAAGATTTATCGGGCTTACGAAGATTACAAGTTAGAAAATAATATGCTTGATTTCGGAGACATGCTCTGCACAGTCCACAACCTACTGAAAAACAAACCGTTAATCTTAAAAAAATATCAGGAAAAATTCCAATACGTCATAGTTGATGAATTCCAAGACACTAACTACATTCAACTGCAGATAGTCTATTTGATAGCGAGCCAACACGGCCACATAACCGTGGTAGGAGATGATGACCAAAGCATCTACCGATTCCGAGGCGCATACCTTACCAACATAGCAGAATTCAAAAAAATGTTCCCTAACTACGTTGAAAAAGCATTAGAACACAACTACCGAAGCACCAAAAAAATCGTAGCAGTCGCCAACAAACTAATAGAAAACAGTCCTGAAAGAACAATCAAGAAGCTTTTCACAAACAACCCGGACGGAGAAAATATAGCAGTCGTCGAAACTCCAACCGACTATTCGCAAGCAAACTACATCCTTGAAACAGTCAAAGAGCTACTCAAGAAATACCCCCTACAAGATATAGCGATACTTTGCAGGCGAAGAGCAACCGCAGAACCAATAATCAAAGCATTAAGAAAACAAGCCATACACTTCAACTTCGTTGGCGAGACAGGCTTCTTCCAAGAACCCATAATAAAAGACATTACAGCTTACCTCAAAGTCATAAGCAACCCACTGGAAAACAACGCTGAAATCGTAAGGATCCTAAACCGAAACAACTATGGCATTAAGCAGATTGAGATATGCAAATTCAACTGTTATGCAAGCGAAAATGATATTTCGCTCTATGAGGTATTTGACCACTTAAACGAATTGGATGTTGACAAATTCAAGTTCCTGCAGGTTAAACAAATTATCTCGGGCATAATCGGCGCCAAAAAAAGGCTCCGAACACTGGACCTTATTCACAGCTTGCTTTTTGAACGTGAATTCTACAAATACGAAATAGCGCTTCAAAACAACCGAAATATACAGCTCCTAAACCAGTTTTACGAGTTCGCAGAGGAATTCAACAGCATCTACCCAGATAATGACATAGAAGACTTCACAGAGTATCTGTCGTTTGCCTCAAACTTTGAAATTGAAGAAAAAAACCTCGACGAACAAGCTATTGTTGTCTCAACAATTCATGGCGTTAAAGGAATGCAGTACCCTGTGGTAATAATTCCAGATGCTAATCGAGCATAGACTGCCAACAAAGTATCAAAAAGACAAGTTCTCAATCCCCAAAGAGCTGCTCAAGGGAGTCCAATCAAAATTTGACGAAAAAGAGCTGCATATCCAAGAAGAAAGAAGACTCTTCTATGTAGCCATAACCCGAGCTAAAGAGAAACTAATCATCACTTATGCTAAAACGGTATGGGGAAAACAAAACAGACTCCAAACCCTCAAAATTCCTAACCGAAATAGATTACCAACAAAACAAAAACATAGACTACCAAGAAGCTAACCCTCAGGACCTTTCTCCAGAATCTGCAACCAAAGAAAACCAAACACAAACGCGCCTCATGAAAGAAGTAATATCAAACCTAACAGCCGGAAGATTCAACGAAGCCATAGAAAACGTGCTCCTTTACGCTAAATCAACAAACAAAAACCTGGATATCAAAACCGAACTAATAGGCAAAATAAAAGAACCCGACTACTCAGTACTGGAGCAAGCTGATGAAAAGCCTGTTACAGTTCCCGAAAACCATGTGTTTAGCGTCTCCCAATTTGTCGGCTACAAAAAATGCCCCAGACTCTACCAGTACCGCCATGTTATGAAGATTCCAGAAAAGCCCCGCTACTACTTTGATTTCGGCTCCTCACTGCACAGCATCGCAGAGCAACTAACCAGGATGCAGAAAGACGGCAAAACCATCAACGAAGACTGTCGCAGAGGAGCTTCTTGCGAAGTTTTGGGATCCAAAAGGCTACAAATCCAAAATAGATGAAAAAAGAGATTACGACGAAGCTAAGGCGATTTTGAAGGTTTTCCTCGAAGAGCAAGCTAAGAGCAAATCGGAGATTGTGGATATTGAGCGGTGGTTTGAAACCTCCATTGGCGATATCAAACTGCGAGGACGAATCGACCGCATCGACAAAGATGGATCCAGCTACACGGTTGTGGACTATAAGACCAGTAAGAAGGCTTCGTCTCTAAATGAGCTCAAAAAAGACATGCAGCTGCTGGTTTATGCGCTTGCAGTTAAAGGCATGTATGGCACTGGCACATTGAAGGTGGGCAACTGGTTTTTAAGATCTAACGAAAAAGTGTTTTTTGAACCTGAAAACCAAGCCATCGAAGCAATAAGAACCGAGATTACAGATATGGCGGCAAAAATCAAGGCAGCCGAGTTTGAACCTAAAAAAGGAAGCTGGGAATGCACCTACTGCGATTACACTTGTCTTTGTGATGAAGAAACTTGATTGGAGAGAATTGAAGTGACTGAAGAAAAGAATGTGAGAAAATGCAAGGTTTGTGGAAAAGCAATCAGCAAGCAAGATATTGAAGATTTTGAGGATTTGTGTTGGGAATGCTGGGACGATCAACTAACAGAAGAATCCGAAAACATGTACGACGAACTAATTTAGAAGCATGTTGCTTTGTGGCCAAGAAGAAGATACTATCAAAAATGGCGATTAGGCCGCAGCTCTAAACGAGAAGTTGCTGCTGCAACTGCATTCTGAAGACCCGGTTGCAACAACAATCAAGATGAACCGTGAATGCAAAAGTCGACTGCACTCTAAAGAAAGTCTGAAACGTCCTAAAGGCAAGCGAGCATTTCCTCCACAGTAATTATCTTAATTCCCTCAAAATTCTTGAGTCTCAGAAGGTGGCTATCTCCAGTCACAATCATGTCAGCTTCTCCATCAACAGCCGCCTCGACAATAATATCATCCTTAGGGTCTTCTTTGACTGCTTTTAGTTTTGATGTTACGTTTACAACATCAGCGGTTCTGATGAGTGCAAGAATGGTTCTGTGGATTTCATCTTCACTTGTTTTAAATTTTGGGCGCTTAAGGACGGTTAAAAGTTCTTTTAGAATTAAGTCTGATGTAATGATAGAATACTGGTTTGATATGCCCCTTTCCAAGAGTTCTCTTGATTTTCCATCAGAAATTATTGCACTCACCAGGACGTTAGTGTCAAGAACAGCTCGAAGCATCAAATCAACTATTTTATTTTTCGAACAGCGGCTATTTCTTTTAATATTTCTTCTTCAGTTATTTTCAAATCTTTTTTATCCATCATCTTGAAAATGTCGTCCCATTCTTTCTTTAAATCTGGGAGCTCAAGTTTCTTCAAAATAATAGTGTCGCCGCGTCCGTAGACTAGAAATTTGTTTTTCGGCTTTATTCCCAGTTCTTTGCGTATAGACTGAGGTATAACTACTTGCCCTTTCTCGCTGATTGTGGTAACTTCAGGCTCTTCGGTTGCCATAACTATCAGTAAGAATAGTTTACTTTCATACTATTAATGCTTTCTAGAATAACATTTTTCTGAGAAGGGGTCTGAAAAGATTTCCGTATACTTTTGTTTAGCCACATATCCTCTGCTTTTTCTGTTCCTAGAAGAAAGAAAGGATAGTCTTATACGAAAAGTGTTTTTGTGTTGACTCTTTTAAAGACAAGTTTAATTGTTTTGGAATTGATTCAGTGTTATGCTTCGTTTGTGGTTTGACAAAGGTACCCTTCTTTTGAAGGGCGAAGCGGGAACTCCATACGGAAAATGGGACCCAAGAGTGGGCTGCTACAGAATCAAAGCATACCATTACCGAGACGTATTAGAATACTTGGCTGAAAGCAAACTTCAAGTTCAAGACGATGTTCCCAATTTGCCGCCACTTGAACAACTCAAAAGTAATGTTGAGCTAAGAGATTACCAGAACGAAGCTTTGAACAATTGGTGCAAAACCCGCAACAGGGGAGTTCTAGTATTGCCCACTGCAGCGGGAAAAACTTTCATCGCCCTAAAAGCAATTCAACAGTTGAAGGTTCAGACCCTCATTGTGGTTCCCACTTTGGACCTTAATTGATCAATGGAAAAAACGCGTCAAAGAATGCCTCAACTTGGAAGCGGGTGTCGTAGGCGGTGGTGAAAACACTCTCCGAATGGTAACTGTTACAACTTATGATTCAGCCTACATACATGCAGAGCAGCTAGGCAACAAGTTCATGCTAATAATCTTTGACGAAGTTCATCATTTAGCCTCCACAGGCTACATTCAGATAGCTGAAATGTACACTGCACCATACCGCATGGGCTTAACAGCCACCTACGAAAGAAGCGATCAAAGACACTCTTTGCTTTCACAACTCGTCGGCGACCCGGTCTATTCCGTTGGCGTCGAAGAAATTGCTGGGCATCTTTCGCCATACACATACGAGAAAATATCAGTTGAACTAACACCCCAAGAGCAGCAAACATACGAATCTCAAATGAACATTTTTAGAAGCTTTCTTCGGCAAAGAAAAATTACTTTGAGAAGCGCCGCTGACTTCCAAAAATTCGTAATGACCACCGGTAGAGATCCAAGAGCACGCGAAGCGCTACTTGCAAGAAACAAAGCAGTGAAAGTTGCAGTGAACTCAGAAGCAAAACTAACCGTACTGGCACAGCAGCTTGAAGCTTACAGAAAAGAGAAAATCCTGATTTTCACTCTCCACAACGATTTGGTCTACAGGATTAGTCTGCGTTTCCTAATTCCTGCCATAACGTGTCAAACTTCAAGGGAGGAACGCCGAGAAATACTATCAAACTTTGGGAGCGGCAAATACCCTGTGGTTGTTACCTCTCAGGTTTTGGATGAAGGGGTAGATGTGCCCGATGCTTCAGTTGGCTTAGTTCTGGGTGGAACGGGCAGCAACAGAGAGTACGTGCAAAGACTCGGACGCTTGCTCAGGAAAAAAGAAGGCAAATTAGCTCGTCTAATTGAGATAATTTCCAAAGAAACCATGGAAGTTGGTACGAGTCGTAGGCGCCACCAAAAAACTGGAGGAGCAGCATAGTGCTTCCAAGCAACTTGCTTTCAGTGTGGAAGCGAAAAGGCGAGATTCAACCACGCTACGCCAAACCCTCCAGCAACAACGAGGAAGCTGCGAATATTCTCATTGAAGCATACAAGTCACATATTGGAGAAAAGAAGAAAGTGCTCAAGTCTTTGGTGGCTGAGCTGGAAGACAAAGGCTATGAATACCGCTTTGTTCGGGCTCTGTCTTTGTTGCTTGATCGAAAAAGCACCTTTATTTGCCAATGCAAAGTTGACCCGGTTGATTTGAGAAGAAAGATATTTCAAGCCACAGAACAATTTGGCTTGCCTACAACTTCCCAGAACAGACGAAAAATCCTGGATATCGTAGCTTCTAAGATGGCTCTCGCGGTAGAGGATGTTGAGGAGGATTTTTACTCGGACTTGGATGGCGAATTAGTTCTTGAAAAGTTTTCGGCGCCTTCAGCATCGGACCTGTTGGGCGAGTATAATTTGGGTTTAGCTCAAACGCTGCTCTTTGATGCCACAGAACTTAGTTTCACGGCGTCTGGCAATTGGCAAGACCTCTTCCATGCAATAAAGAAGTTCGGTTTGATCTATGAAGTTTACCAAGATAATGGTTTGTGGGTAAAAATAGATGGCCCAGGCAGTCTGTTTAAGCTGACTCGAAGGTATGGAGTGGGCATAGCCAAGCTACTGCCTATCATCGTAGCTAACTCTGAATGGACTGTTAGGGCGAAGGTTCTTTGGAGGTTTACAAACGAAATCTGCGACTTTAAACTTGAAAGCCAAAAACACGCAGCTCTGCTAAAGAAACAGCGTTTGCCGACTCTGTCTTATGATAGCGCTATCGAAGAGGATTTTGCCTCAAAGTTTCAAGCCTTAACCACTGGCTGGGCATTGAAAAGGGAACCTGAACCCATAACTGCCGGAAAGCAGGTGATCATTCCTGATTTCTCTCTTGAAAAAGCAGGCATCAAAATTTACTTGGAAATTGTGGGGTTCTGGACAGAAGAGTACTTGCTGCGAAAGATAGAGAAGCTAAAGCAGGTGGAGGTGAAGATGCTGCTTTTGGTCAATGAGGCTTTGGCATGTGAAAAACTCTCTGCCTTGGAAAAACGACCGCAGCTTGACTTGATTTATTACCGCGACAAAATTTCGTTAGCTCCGATTCTGAGGTATCTGCAAACAAAATTTGAAGATGTCAAATCTAAGGAGATTAAGCTTCTGGAGGGTTTGCCTATTAGATTTACTGAACCAGTAATTGCTTTTAGGGAATTCGCGGATAGGATTGGCGTTTCTGCCGAAGCGGCAAGAGCCTTCTTAGCTGTTAGTCCGCCTTCCGGCTATGTTGCTTTGGCGAATATTTTGGTTAGCAATGAAAAGCTTCTGCAAATCGGCGATAGAATCAACGTAGCCATTAGTAAATCAGGGAAAATGCCGCTTAAGGAAGCAGCAAGAATCATCGAAGAAGAAGGCGTAGATGACTCAGCCAATGTGTTAACGATTCTGGGCTACAGGATTAAATGGCGCGGAATCAATAGTGAACAAGCTGAAGTCTCTAAGGATCCTAAGAATTCTGGAGCGTAAAAAAGATTCCAAGGATCTAATTTTCGATGATTAAGAAATATAAAAACTAGGGAAAATAGATGATAGGCAACAAAAAGTTCATTTGTGTCAACCACCTAGCTTGAATGAAGTTGGTTTGCAGCTTATGAACGTCGAAATCACAATGCTAAAAGAGTTTACGCCCAGCCAATTAATACTCGTATGCGGATTGCCTGGAACAGCCTACATTGGAAAACTTTCAGTTGACTACCTCACAAAGGAACTCAAAGCTGAACTGGTCGGGGAAATATACTCAAAATATTTTCCACCCTTTGCCGTTATTAAGGAAGACGGACTTGTTGAGCTTCTTCGAAACGAACTCCACCAATTCAAAGACGAATCGGGACGAACCATCGTTTTTCTCACCGGAAACTCACAGGCTTACTCACCTGAGGGCCAATACGAGATAGCGGAGGCAGTTTTGGACTGGGCAATCACCAATGGCGTACAAAGAGTATACTCCATTGCAGCCTACATAACGGAGAGATCCTTTGAGGCGCCAAACGTCTACTGCACTACGACAACGTTAGCTTTGCTTGAAGAAGCTAAGGCACATGGCGCCCAGCTTCTAAATAACGGCGTCATCGGTGGCGAAAATGGCGTAATAATGGGTCTCGCCAAAAAGAAAAACGTGGAAGGCGCGTGTTTGCTTGCGGAAACTCGCGGGTATCAGACTTCAACGGGAGAAGATGTTATAGATCCCCGGGCAGCAAAGGCAGCTCTGAAAGTTTTGACTTCAATGTTGAATTTGAAAGTAGACATGGAGCCCATGGAAAAGCAGGTGGTGCAGATGGATGAGGCAATTGCAAAAATGGTCGAAATTGAGCATCGAATACGAGAAGAAATCACCCGTTCAGGTAAGAAACCCGCCTACGTTACTTAAACTGAGGATGCATTGATGGAAAAGGAAACGTGGATAGAACGCCGCGGCGACGCTGAACTCATCGAACCCATAGCTGTAGTTGGCTCGCCAGGGTTAAGGTCTATAGGCAAACTCGTTATGGAAAGTCTCATAGTTAAAACCCAAGCAACGCTAATTGCAAACTTGTATTCTACGCATATGCCGTCTATCTACCAAACCAAACCCTCCTACGCTGCCCATCCAATGTTGCCTGGCACGGGAGGAGTCATCGTTGAATCAGGCGAAGCAGACTTTCCTAAAGTCCAATTTTACGCTTGTTCCACTCCTTCTTTAATCATTACAAAAGGATATCATGCAAATTTTGAAGGCCAATATGAAGTTGCAGTAAAAGTGCTCAATTTTTTAGCTGAAAACCACGTCAAACGAATAATAGTTGTTGCAGGTTATGGTTCAAAAGACAAAAAAATATGTGGAGCCGCTACCAGTAAAGAATTAGTTGCTGAGATGAAAGAAAAATATGGTGTCGACATAGGATACACAGGACCCTTCATGGGCTTCTCAGGGCTGGTGTTTGGTATGTCAAAGCGGATGGGCATGGAGGCGCTATGCCTTTTTGCAGGCACCGAACCGAAAGAAGACATAGAGTTTCCAGATAAAGAAGCATCAGACAGAGCTTTGGATAAACTCAGCAAGATTCTTGGTTTTCATTAATAGCCTAAATATCTTGGATTTCGTAAGCTATCTATGCGTTGTCGTGTTTCAAACACTTGTTATTTTCTACACCGCTATTTAAAGAGCGAAAAAAGTGTGGGCAATTTCTCACCTCCAACTCCACGAGGGGTGGGGTTGACGGAGACGAGAAACCTCCGGCGGAAAAGAAGGGAAACTCCTTAGCGCATAACCTTAGAGGCTGCCGTTGGGGAAAAACGGCACAATAGTCTTCTCAAAGGTGTCCAAATCTTTGTGTTTCATCTGTTTATGGTTTAGACATTTACCTGTTGAAACAGCTTTTATTTCTATAGCCACTAAATGCGATTATTACAAAAGAATCTGGAGATGTGTGGATTTGGCAGAACAACGTAATAATCAATCAGAGTTTAGTTTTGAATTAGAAGAATTAAGCGCAAAGTTTGCAGGGATAAAAGAACCTTCAAAGAAAGGTAAACTCAATTAATGAACGTGGCAATTTTCCGTCTGTTGAACAATTGCTTTTTGGCGCTTCATAGGAAGTTATTTGTCAGTCAACACTTGAAGGTCACAGCTAAACTATTTTTTGTCCCATTTGTGATGTTGGAGCTCAAATTTTTGAATGTTTTCCTTAAATGTAACATGAAACCTCTTGAAAACATAATCTCTGCCAAGAATAACATATGGCAGGTCTCTTTCTGGTTCAGGTACTAATAAATTGATATTAGGAAACTCTGAATATCTTCTTCCTCCAGTTAATAGTGAAAGTTTTTTTAAGGTTACTGGAAAGAAGCCACAAGTACCTCCTGCAGTTTCAACCTCGATGGATTGATGGGTTTTTGGCAAAATTTCCAGTATTTCTGCAATCTCGTAAGGAATAAAAGAAGATGTAGCGCCCGAATCCAGCAAACCGATAGCGGTAAATTCTTGGGTTTCTGAAGTTAATTCAACATGGATGACTGGAAGAAAAATAACACGGGAATTTGGTAGTCGATAATCCAAGTACCTGCATTTTACTGGTGGATGAATGGTTTCTTTAGCGGGCAATTAAGAGATGCACCTTGCTAGAGAAGCATTACATTATCGGATGGTACTTTTAGAAGCAACAGTTTGCTGTCGGGGTATTTTTGTTTTGCTTTAGCAAATACTTCTTTGCCAACATTTCCAGAAGAAACAACGGTGTTATTTACTATAACAATCCATTGTCCAACAAACTTTCCCAAGTCAGGCATAGATAATAAACACGCAAATTCGTCTTTCTGCTTGGGCATGTTTTTTCCTCACAATTTACTATTTCTAATTAAAATTTATTGCTTATGAAGTTTTCTTTCATCTTTTTTGGAACATTTACATTCAAATATTTGTGAAACAATGAAGATGCGACCCCTATCCTAGTACTCCCATCCCACAACTGCGGGCATCATTGCCTCGGATAGGCCTTACTCTCATAGAACAATACCTTACATCTTAATTTAAAACTTTGTGGCAACACAACAACACTTCAGAATCCTTCCCACTTCACCCAAAAAATCAGAAGTAAGAACACGACCCCAACCCCTTTTGCTATCCCTAGTTTTACTGTCTCTATTTTAGAAAGCAAAATCGCCTTCTTTGGATATATTAGTAGGTAAGTTCGGCTATCAGTGATATCATGCATTAGCTTCTCGATTTCAGAAACTCCATCTATAATCTGTTTGTGAGCTTCTGCAGTTGCCTCGTTACTTTGTTTTCCGGTGTTTCTTCTAATTGCGCTAAGCAAGGCTCTAAACTTTTTAAGGCACATTAAATGAGGGTCACTTAACGTTATCTTGATTGTCCTTCTAAGCTTAAAAGTAATGCGACATTCAAATTCACAAATCAAATTAAGAAAAATGGATTTCTGTGGAGTATTGATTCTTCGTATTAATTTCTCTGAGTTCTGATTTTGAAGCAGCTCCTGAAAAGTGGCTTTTTTATAAAAGATGACTTTGCTGCCGCCGATTTCGTTGATTCCCCTGTAGCAGTCATGGGTATCCCGAATGCCAGTTACAGCATAACTTGTTTTTACCTATTGCAAATACAATGGTTTACCACAAAATCGGGATTCGCCACACTTACCACAGTTGTCGCAAGTTTCTATTGTCCCCGTCTTTACCCCTTACGCAAAATAATTTTTTTAGAAACTTGAAATTACCTGCGACACCTGTGGTAGTTGCGGCGCTGTCTGTTTTCAGAAGCAAATTGAGTATTCTTTTCTAAATAATCTTTAGCTACTTTGATAAAAAAAAGGTAGTGTGGGTGGAACTCAGAGATGGCATGGTTGAGCCTAAAGCAGGCTGGGAATGCAACCACTCGACTACAACTGCCTCCGCGATTAATCAGGGCGTTTTTAGAGAAGGATTAGTGAAGCGATATTAAGGGGGAACTCGGGAAAAGCTTATTCCTCTTTTGAGCCAATTTGCGAAGAAGAACAAAGGACATGTTAAATGCTTCAAAAGCTAAAGAACATGGCAGCCTTACCCGAGAAATTTAAGATGTTAAGATAGAACTGGAAGAATAGAAAAATGCTTGATCTTAAGAAGAACATTGCCCAAGAGCTTGCATACCTTGTAATCCAGAATGAGATAACAAAAATAAGCAAGCTGCACAAAACAATTCGAGTTCTCTATAGGCAAAATGGAATCCCAACATTCGGTGGCTACATTGTCTTTGAAAAAGCCTTCATTTTCGTTGCAGCCAAGCACATTTTTCAAATAGATCTCTCCAAATCTAAACTATTCCATGACCTCGCAGAGTCAGAAAAAATTTATCATGGATTACTTCAAGATTCCAGATTGTTCTCGCTCACGCCAGGTTTAAATGAGCGAGAACTAATGCGCCTTTTCTTCCTCAACATCAACCACGCCGAATGCAACATCACAAGCAATGAAGATTTGAAAAGAATGAACATTTTGTTGGCTAAACACGCACAAGCCATGGATGAATTTAAGCATATAATCCAAATGTACGTTGGATACAGAATAATGCAAGATGTAATTGACGGAAAAATCCTAAATGCACAAGAAAAAGAGATGGAAAAAATATATCTCTCTGACTATTTTGTTGTTCCTGCACCTTCAGATGAAGAAATTCTTAGAACATTTGGCTGGCGCAAACTCCCAGTTAACGAGGAAACATTAGCCAAGATATTCCACGTTATCCAAGAAAAACCCTAAGCTCTCTGAAGCGTATTCTATTCTTCAGTTAAAGCATGATTTTTGGGAATAGAGTCTATAAGGATTTGATATCGACGAATACGTTTGTTGTGGATTTGCTTAGGTAGTGTTCTTTTAACCCAAGGCACCGATGCAGTCGTTGACTCCGCCGCAGAACGCTTGCTTAGCAATCATGGGTGTTCCGAATGCCATTTTACAAAATAACTTGCTTTTATCAATTTGCAAATACAATGATTACCACAAAATCGGGATTCGCCACACTTACCACAGTTACCGCAGGTTTCTATCCTCCCTCATCTTTACCTTTTAAGTTATACAATTTTTTTAGAAATTTGAAAATACCTGCGGTAGCTGTGGTGGTTGCGGTGCTGTCTGTTTTCAGAAGCAAGTTGAGTATTCTTTTCTAAATAATCTTTAACTAGTTGATAGAAAAATGGGCGTATGGGTGGACCTCAGAGATGGCGTGGTTGAGCCTAAAGAAAGCTGGGAATGCACCCAATGCGACTACACCTGCCTCTGCGACCTATAAGTTATTCAACAAGTGCGTTTTTGCGTGTTTTCCTGGATGCTTGATTTTGATTCACTACGTTAGAAGTAGTAGTCGTTTGAAAAAAAATTCTTAGGCTACTTCTTCTAAGCTTTTCTTACGTTGCGTTTGATACGATGTTTTGTTGGTTTGACCCGGGATAAAGTTTTAATGGTAGCTGTATACAATAATTAATTGGTGTATACGGTGACTGAGGTTTTATCTGTAAGGGTTAAAAAAACCTTGAAAGACGAAGCTGAGAAGCTTGGAGTTGACTTAAGAGTGGCCGTAGAGCAGCTTCTTGAGGAACTTGTATCTGAGAAAAAAGCCAAAGCACAAAATGTCGCCAAAGAACTCAGCAGCCTTATGGATGTTAAAGCTGAGGAGTGGGTAAATGACGTTAAAGCCACAAGGCACGAAATGTAAGTACCTCATTGACACATCTGCACTCTACCCACTGCTAATTTCCGGGGTAGCCTTCAACGTTGAGGAATGCGCAGTGAGTTCCTTAATCGAGTATGAGGTTGGCAACGTTCTGTGGAAGGAGAACAAACAAAAAAAACTAAAGGATCCCAGAAGAATAGCTGCGATTTTTTCTGAAGCACTTGGTCCTCTAAGAAAAATAGCGATAGATTCGCTATCCAATGTTTTAGCCTTAGCAATAGAGAGAAATCTCACTTTCTATGACGCATCATATGCTTACCTGGCGGAGAAAGAAAACCTAAGATTAGTCACCCAGGACATAGATTTGCTAAAAAAATGCAAGACAGCAATCACAATAAAAGAAATGAAGTAACTTGGCTTTTGGATTAAAAAGGAGCAAGCTTGAAGTGACTCAAGAAAAGAATGTGAGAAAATGCAAGGTTTGTGGAAAAGCAATCAGCAAGCAAGATATTGAAGATTTTGAGGACATGTGCTGGGAATGCTGGGACGACCAGTTAACAGAAGAATCCGACAGCATGTACGACGAACTAATGTAGGAGACAGACTCTTGTGGCTTTGTCAGCATTGCGGACATGAAAACGATGAAAGCTCAACAATCTGCGAGAACTGTGGTGCACTTAAAAGACGACGATATCGGTGATTCTGGGGACAATAAAGACTCAGAAGACCTCTTTTTTGACGACGAAGGCATTTAACTAGTAGTCAAATAAAGCAACTAATTATTCACCTTCAAAACGAATATCTCTCTTTCAAATAGGAAGTAGTAGTCCTGTAGATTTTGCCGACGACTACTTCTGAGCCTTCTAAACTTTGGGAATTAGCCTTGCGGTAAGAGGCAACGTCCACGTTACAACAGCATGCGACGCCTGCCTAATTTATCAAGTTGTACCTTTTACTCGGTAGTCCCTAAGAACACTCGGGCTTGATTATTGGCGCTTCCAAGCAAGTATATCGCATTATTAAACCGTAACTTCCGTAACCACTGACGGTCTGAAAATATCTTTAGTTAACCAAATACTGACTGTTATTTCTTCTTGGCTTTGCCATGTCCATTATTGAGAGCTCTGAGTATCTTATCATCGCTCTTGATGATTCGCAAAGCAATGTCCATCGGGTCTTTACAATTCGCCATTTTCTAACCAACCTTCTATTTCTTCAATGGTATATCTGCGAATGTCTTTTATAAATCTGATGACCTTCTGCTCATCATTCTCTTTGAAGACAGCATCATTCTTCTCCAAGAAGGTCTTAACCACTATGTATGCCGTTCTATGATGGCCGTCTTGGAAGATTCTAGTAGTGACCAATTCCCTTAGCAGCAAAGCTCCTTTGCGATATATTCCTTCAGCTTCTCTTACTTGCTGTATGATGTGGTAATAAGGTTCAAGTCCTAACTCGTATCCAGTGTATCCACCATATCTTTTTATCATAATATCATGGATTTGATCAAGAAACCAATCGGATGGATACCAAACTTCATTTGGATCGTTTACTTCACATTCAGGGATTTCTATGGATGCTTGATTTCCTCTTCGTTTCGCTTGCGCTTGGTTACTTTTTCTATTTTACGAGACATCAAGAACAGTAACTCTTCTAATTATTGTAAGTAATTAGTTTTTTCTAAAAGTCAAACCTTCAACCGTCTATATTGCTAAAAAAAGAAAAAGTGTCATAATGCTTTCAGCATCAGCATTTTTTCTCGCAACGCTTCCCGCACAAACTCGTCTAAGTCGTCATAATGTCCTGTTAATGTCCCCTACTATGTTCTGCAGGAAGGCTTTGGGAAATTTAATGTTTATAGACTCACAAGGGCACTTTGCTAGACCTTGCATAAATGGGTAATCAGGACCAACCAACTTTAGAAAAGCATCTTGTAAAAAGCATGGACTTTTCCCATGCCCTCGGCATGCTGCCAAAACGGCTTTTGACAGCTTTTTACTGCCATTAGCCCATTGTTAAGAGTAGATTTAGCTGACATAGCTGTTCTCTCCGTTTCCAAACTTGACGGCTTTGTTCCAGTTTTCGCCCGTTAAACCTAAAGGTTCTGTGAGTAAACCAGCTAGCTTCTAGTTAACTGTAACTAACCATTTACTGTCTGAACCAGCGCCTCAACTTTTTGGGCTAACTCTACAATAAGATCTGGGCTCCGCACAGCATAGGCTATCGCTCGAAAACCATCCAGGTGATCTCAAAAATCCAATATATGCCGGATGGGCTTAGAAATAGATTTAGCAAGCATAGGTCTATAATAAGTTCTAGTTTGGTTCAAAAACTTAATTCTCAGCAAAAACCAACTCAGGCAATTGGATTAAGTTTGCGAAACAAAAAAAAGAGAGAAATTGAGATTATCTTCGCTTAAGGTCGTTTTCTGATCATAAGGGCTAGTACAAAACCGACGATGGCGATTACGATAATTATCGCAACTCCCACGCCAATAATGTACATTTCTGTTGGTGGCTGGGCGGCTATTGGGATTGGCGATGCTGTTGGATTTGCTTCAACTACGCCCATGTAGGTTTGTGCGGATGAGCCGCTGTATGCGCCTGATCCAGCGAATGTGGCGATGATCTGATATGTGCCTGCTATTTCTGGCTTCCATAATAGTCCGTAAGCGCCCGTTGCGTCGCTTGTGACGTCGCCGATGTGGACGTAGTTGCCGTTTGGATCATAAGTGTCTAAGGATACTGGGACACCAGTTGCGTTTGTGGGCTTTGGCCTTTGATGGTACATATATTCCATCCACGCATCCATGGAAGCGTCTGAGATGGCGGGAGTGCCTTGAAGTGAAAAGTCTAATTCGCCATTGACATTGTGTCTGCCAGTAGGAGTGTCATCGGTGACGGTGCCTGTAATTGTCACAGTAGATCCTAGTTCGGGAACTGTCTGTGGCGCGGAAACGGTGGTTTTGCTTAATCCAGGGGCGAAACAGTAAATCTCCATGTCTTGAATGTCGGCTACTAATAATCGGCCGTCTGCAATGACTGGCGTGCTGCTTATTGGATCGTTGCTAGGCCAACATGTCATTGCCCATAGCATCTTTCCATTGGTTAGGTCTACACACCATAATTTTGCATCACGACGTATAGGTGAATTCACTGAGTGCTCGCTTGAAAACATGTACATCTTGTTATCAGCAATAGAAGCAACATAGAGTGGCGAGTTAGTGTATGGAGTCTCACCCTCCCCAACGAATGGTGCGGACCACGTCCAATCAATGTTCCCCGTCGTTGCGTTGAAGGCAATTAGTATTCCTGTGTAGCCATTTGTGTTGTATAATCTGCCGTTGTAGACAGTGATGCCTACGCCGTAGAAGGCCCATTGCGAAAGTTGGTCACTTGTCCACAGCAATGTTCCTTGCGGTTTTCCAGTTATGGATTCATCCAGACTATAGACGTATATTTGTCTCAGCATGCTGTTAGTGTACCAGAAGATGCCATCTGCTGCCGATAAACCTCCCCACGCCGTGTTGTGGCCAAATCCTCCTCCCCCATAAGCGTCGTCGGGTAATCCCGCTGGCGGTACGAAGGTGAAATTCCACAATAGCGAACCCAATGGTCCCTTAGTAGGGTCCAGATTCAAAGCCCAGAGGTTGCCCGCCGTCCTGAAGGATACGTTGTCCGTTATATTTCCTGTAGTTCCACCAATCATGTACTTATCTGTAACAACTTGGCGGATGCTGCCCTGCACAGCGGGTATTGATGCGTTCACTGTGAATCCGTGGTTTCCGTCAAATGTAGCATTGAGGTAGGGTCTCCATTCCCAATAGACATTGCTTCCTGATGCGTTATTATACCACCAGATAGTTTGGCTTGTGTTCCAAATTTGCAAATACATGCTTGGGGTTGCAGTGGTTCCAAGATTGACAAGGTTGTAATAGCATATGCTTCCAGTGTTGTCGTTTCTGGATGTGCCAGTTGCTCCAGTGGTTACAGTTGTTCCAGCGAGAGTTCTAGTTGACTGCGTCACGTTGGCTATGCTGCAGATGTAGTTTCCAGTGTGTCCGTCTAGCATGTCCCATTTGCCTGTGACACCAGTACTAGTGACCCACAAATACGGGAAGCCTCCATGCTGGTTGGGCGATTCATAGTCATATAATTGGCCAAATGCCGGTGCGCCGTATGGAATACTTCCTGAGGAACCGCCCAGGCCACTGTTTCCAGTTGAAGCGCCAGTAGTATTGCGGAAGTATAGAGTCTCTCCAGTGTATAGGCTTATACAGTAATAACCTTCTCTTGGGGGTTGCTGAACGGTGTAGTAGATTTTTCCATCAAGGACTATCGATGGTCCACCATAGTTTTCGTATTGCTGACCAGAGTAGTATCCTGTGCTGCCATAGTTGACGGTTGCGCCGCCTCCCATTATTCCTCCGGACCAAAATGGAACTGCCCAATCTATATGAGAGGTAGTTGGGCCTGTTGAGTAGAAGTTGATTGGACCTAAGATTGATTTGTCGCCCCCGCCAAGCCATTGTCCTGCAATCAAACCCCAATTGTGGTTAGCGCCGTATATTGGACGAGTCCAATAAGCTGTAGGTAGCGGAGTCTCTTGATATGCTGGAATGGGTTCTTGCTGTACGATGAGTGTCACTGGTTCGCTTAAGCTGGCTAAATAAGTATCATTGAGGTAAGCAGCGCCTGAGGTGGGCGATGCAGGATTTATGCCATTAGGTGTGTTATCTATTGTCTTTCCAGGAAATATAGCTTGGATACTATAATTTCCGGTTTGGCTTGGTACGTAGATGGTATAAGCTCCTCCCACTGGATCTGACGTAATCGGTCCTAAGGTTTCGTTGCTTCCGTCAGGCTTAACGACGTTCACTGTGAAACTCCATCTGTCACCGTAACCCCCATTTGCTGTTGGCGGTACCATGTTATTCCAAAAAGCAATGAGAACATTTTGTCCGACGCCGACGACGTTTGGCGCAACAGACACGTAGCACCAAGTGCGAACTTTCCAGATTGGGTCGTGCGCATTAGTTGTTGGAAAAGCAAATATCGATATAGACATTGTTAACATTAGAAACGCAGCAATTGTCATAGCTTTTGTCTTGTTCTTCATAATTTGCATTTGTATTTTTCTCCTTTATTTGTGATAACTCGTTTGAGGCTTTTACTATAAAAAAAAGAGCCATAAGGTTGCAAGACAACAGCCCGTCATAATCGTGTGAGATGACAAATAGAAATTGATAAATAGAAATTAACCTCATAAATGGAAGTCGCTAGAGGTTAGAGCTTATTGAATTTTAAGGAAGATGCTCAAACTCTAATTCATTTAGGGTTAACTACTTCACAAGCAAAAGTCTACCTTGCTCTTGTCAAATTGGCGACAGACAACAAAGGAACAACGATAGCGAAGTTTGCGGAAGTGCCAAGACAAGAAGTCTATCGGCTGCTTGATGAATTGCAGCAAATCGGTATTGTACAAAAAACCCTTGCCCGACCTGCAACCTTCAGGTGCGTTCCGCCAGAAGAAACCGCTTCTATCCTCTTAGAAAGAAAAATTAGCGATTTCTCCAAGTTGAAAAAAGAAGCAGATAAATTTGTTAGAAATTCTAAAGACACTTTTCATGAACAAATAGGGTTGCCTGGAAATGATCAATTCTTTTTGATTTCTGAAAGAGAGGCGATTACATGCAAAGCGCGTGAGGAAACAGAGAATTTGCAAGTATCTTTGAATAATATTACTCCTTTTGACGAGTTGGTGCCCTGGCTTACTGTTTTATCCAAGTCAATTGACACAGCCTTAAGCAAGGGAGTCATAATTCGATGGATTACAGATGTACCAACGGATATGAGTTCAATTTCTAAATTCATGGAGAGCCATTCCGAATACTGCAATTTGGCGATCAGGTTCGCTTCCGGAGCCTTGAGAGCAAAAATTGGAATCTTCGACAGCAAAGAAATCCTTTTAGGCATTAACATCAATGATGATTTTGCTCGTTCGCCTGCTTTATGGTCAAACAACCTTTCTCTTGTGGCAATGGCAGAAAACTATTTCGAAAGCTGCTGGAAAAAAGGGCGAGATCTGAATCATGAGAAAATCAATCTACTAAGAAATGGTTGATATTTGTTTTCATTAATTTATCTTTGCAGGAGCATATTTTAGCGAAACTGTTATTCATTTTTGGCTAAGACTGCTTCGAATTTCGTTGTTTATTCTTGTGTATCCTTTTTCTTTGTTGGAGTGAAATCAAGTGTGTCAATGCTGACTTCTACGCCTTTGGCGTTTGTAGGCATTGATTGCTGATGGTAGAGATATTCCATCCAATCTGTCATGCTTGCATCAGATATAGCAGGGAGTGCCTTTGGCTCCTGGAGATTGGTCAGTTATTGTGCCTTGAACTATAACGCTGTTTCCATGCACCGAAACTTGAGGTGATGCTGAGATGGTGGTCGCTGTTTGTCCTTGTCCAAAGCATGTTAATTCATTATTCATGTTGTCAAGGCCCACTAAGTATCCGTCTGCGATTGAAATTGATCCATAGCCATACAAGCCAGAAATGTTCCATAAGTTACTTCCTGAATTAGCATCGAAGCAGTAAAGACCCCATCCTCTTAGCAAGGGTTGAGTGTGAGAGTGTTCATCAGTGGTTACGTAGACTTTTTCGTCAGCAACGATTAGTTTACCTCTTACTGGCCAGTATGGGTAGGGACCTTCGAGTTTTCCTGTGTTAAGAGTTGATTGCCATAATCGGTCACCTGTTTTAATGTCGTAGGCTGAGAGTATTCCTGCCCATCCGCCTGCAAACAATTTACCGTACGCAATTGAGGTGAGTACTCCGTACATGTCGTAGCCTGGGGCTGCTTCTGTTGGACCCCATACTTTTACTCCTGTATCAAGGTTGTAGCCGTACCATTGATTAGTCTCTTTTACCCAAACTGTGAAGATTCTTGATTCTTCATCCATGGGACCCATGGTTAGTGTTGAGTTGACGACTGGTGGCTGTTGATAGCTTTGGCTCCATAGCAATGTTCCGGTGCTTCCTTGTTTTAGGCTTAGAGACCATATAGTGTATGCGTTCATTCCGTAGCTTCCAAATCCTGATGTACCGATTATCATGTCGCTTAGAGGTTTGCTGATACTTCCTAAGTTTTTGGGTGCGGTTACGTTCCATGAATATCCATTTGTGCCATCGACTGTGCGTCCGATTGGTTCTCTCCACATCCAGTAGAAAGCTTCAGCGCTTTGGTAGGCTGAATATGGTACGCCGAGGTTGTTGTTTGGAAATTCAAGAGCTTTACTTGAATTCCATAGAGTCAAATAGCCTGCTGAATTGTAATTGTAGATTAAGAGTTCACCGGTTGGTCCAGTAACACGAGTTCCAGAAGGTACGTTAGCGATGTTGCATATCCAATCTCCATTGAATGCGTTATACATTTGCCATACAGTAGAGCCAGCTGAGGCGTTAAATGAATACGATGTGCCATTTTGCATTGTGTATTTATAATTGGAACCAAAAGTGTCAACATAAGTTGACCATACATAGGCTCTATCTCCATGTTGATTAGGCGAATCGTAGTCGTATATTTGGCCAAAGGATAACTGAGCATATTGCCAGGGTATATTGGTTGCTCCAATGTGTGCAGAAGTCTGAGAACCAACTTGAATTGGACCAGTGCCATTGTTATAGAAAATTTGTTCGCCTGTACGAAGATCTACGCAATACCATCCATATCTAGGTGCTTTAGGTTCGTTGTAGAAAAGTCTTCCTTGAATTATTATTCCAGCTGACCAGAAACTTTCGTATGCACTTCCAGTGTAGTAGCTTAGGTCAGATCCACCGTTGGCTATTCCTCCAAACTCTATCGGTTTTGTCCAAACTATGTGTGCAGTATTGGGTGCAGTAGAGTATCGCTGGAAGTTCTGGTTTGGCTCAGTTCCACCAAGCCAATTTCCTGCAATTAAATTCCACTCTCTATTCTCACCATATATCGGGCGAGTCCAATAATCTGTTGGAAGAACAGCTCCTTGAAATTCTGGTATTGGATCGTGTTGTACGACAACTGTGACGGGGTTGCTTGTGCTTGCTTGTAAGGTATCGTTAATGTAAGCTGCGTAGGCTGTGTTGAAACCTCCTGGCGGAGGATTCGCTCCGGCGTATTTGATTCCTGGAAACTTGGCGACAAAAGTGTAGTTGCCCTCTTGAGTCGGCACATAGTTTGAATATCCGCCTCCCACAGGGTCTGATCCGATAGGTCCTAAGGTTTCATTTGTACCGTCAGGTTTTATTACATCCACTGTGAAAGTAAATCGGTCACCGTATTGTCCAGATGCAGTTTGTGGAAGAGTATCTAACCAGAAAACGATGAGTGCAGATTGACCGACGCCTATAGGGCTGGGTGTTACGGCGATGTAGGTCCATGTTACTTTGCTCCAAGGGGGCGTATGTGCATCAACGGTTGGAAAAGCAACAGTTGTTATTGCGATAGTTGTCATCAGAAAGAAAGCAATCATTATAGAAATTTTGCTTTTTTGCATTTTATTTTTCCTTTCCTAAAATTTGTTTGGAGGCAAACTTTGGTTAGCTTGCCCACCAACGAAAACAAAATATCTACTCAAGTTATATTTAAAATCTTTCCATGTAACCAAAAATCAATTATTGCACCTATTCTTTGTAATAGCATGAATAATTTCTGAAATCGGCATACTATCACTTAAAATATACATAAAAAATTGCTCAAACTAATTTAGAAAACAATATGAAGAAATATATTTCATAGAAACGGTCATTCTTTCCGGCTTAGGCTGATTCTTATTTCAATGCTATTCGTGAATCTTCTCTCACTTTGTTGGATGACAAAACAAGTTATTTGCCAATTCTTCATGTTTTCATTCGCAATCTGAGGATTGCTTGTTAGTATGCAGAAGGGCATTTTTGTTTGGAAGTGTACCATTCAGTTTCAAGCAACTACTCAAATTTTCCACCACACATAGGGCATTCTAACTTTGTTTTCTTTTGCGTAGCTGAAAACTGATTTGAGCAGTAGAAACAGAAGTAAATCTTGCATTTTGGGCAGCAATAGAAGCCTCCGCCAATCCTTTTTCCACAAGCGTCACACGGTCTAGACAGATCAACCATAAAACTCACAATGCTATTTCCGAAATGACTTAAAAAGCAAGGCGCTGAAACGACTAACACCCATAATGGAGAGATAGTTGAAAGTGGAAAGCTGAGGAATGCCAGAACGTAAGTGCTTAGATAAAAAAAATGCGAAGACCTTGATAATGCAGTCGTCTCAAACACGCCACCCTCTTTTACTAAAAAATCTTGAAGCGCGAACATATTATGATAGAAAACTTGTTATAACTACAAGGGTTGTGGTTGCCAATGGGTTGGAGGGCGTTTTTGTAAAGAAAGTTCATTGTTTACGAGCAGGGTGCAAGGGGCGCCTCCGTGTTAAAAATAAAACCGTTGCGGTAATGTGAGTCTGGTATCTTTGGCTACCCCAAGGTGAGTGAGCCAAGCTTCAACTTTTGGTTCTCTTCTGGTCGGGTTCTACGATGAATAAAAGGAATTTGTTTATATTTGTAATGTTTCGTCTGGTCTTAGTCAAGAGATACTTGTATCTTTATTTGATTTTTCCCACAAGATCAAGATTGAAGGCAAGGTAACTTTGGTTTAGCCATTATTAATTTGTCGGATGGCATCTAATCAGTAACTAGAGTCAACAGTTTAAGAGTGACTATGTTTAAACGCATGAGAATAGAAAAGAAACCTAACGAATGCACAATCAACAATTAGTTTCTGGGCAAAGAACTTTTTAGCATTTTTATCTATTTAGGCTTAGCATTAACCAAAAAACCGCTTAATTTATTAGTAAACGCTTCCATAAAACCTATTGGAAGTGAGTTCTACGGATTTAATTGGACTATTGATAAGCATAGTCGTAAGCATAATCATCGTTGCACCCGTACTCTGGCTTGTTGGAAGAGCACTCGTGGGCAAACAGAAAGCAAAGTTCACCGATGCCATCTGGATAGTTGTTCTTGGAGTCGTCATCGGCGCAATTGTTGGAGCCTTAATCGGCGGCTTAATCGCGGCTCTAATAATGTTTGTAGTTTGGCTCGCATTGATTAAGCACTTCTTTGACTGTGGCTGGCTAATGGCGTTTGCGATAGCAGTAATAGCAGTGATAGTTTTCATAGTGATAGTTTTCATACTGGCTTTGATAGGCATCGCGGTAATAGGTTTAGGGCTTCCATTCATTTGAAAAAATAATTTCCCTTTTCTTTTTTCTTAGACTAATGCTATCCGCATACCTCATTGAAATGGTTATTCTGTTTCCGCTAAGGCTTTTCTAATCTCATTGTTTATTCTTGTATTCTCTTTTGCTTGCTCGCGTGTCCATATCGCGTTATACGAATTATGCCAATCGAGCAAATCACTGAGAACTTCAAACCGGGGCGGCTGAGCAGTTAGAACCTCAAATGCCAGGGGAATACCTGTTAGTTCTATCAAAACTCAAGTTTATTCTTAGCCGAGCATTTCCGCTTATTTTGGCTCGATCAATCAAATGGGATTTTAGCGTTTATGGCTAAGACTCGAGCGGATCAGTCTTTAGGGGCTCACCTTTGCTTAATCGTTCAGACTCTATTGCCAATGCCTGTTCACGGAGCAAAGCACGCTCCTTGAAGAGCTTGTTGGGACGGAACGCCTTTGGTTTTTTGGAAAGTTCCGCATATTTCTCCCTAAGTTCAATCATTCCGTTTTAAGCCCTCGATAATTAAGATAGTCCACTAACAGTTCCTTGTAGACCTTGCAACCTGAAATGATGCCTCGCAATCGCAAAATATCGCTTTTTTCCAGACCCAGCCTCTCCAAGACAGCCAAAGCAGCCGATAACTTCGTTAGTGTTTCTTCAATACTGGGCAACTCCTTGGGCAACTCAAGAGAAGTAGTCGACAAAACGTTTTGTTTCTCTTCGTCGACTACTTCTAAACCTAACCGCTCAGTTTTCTTGTAAATAGCACCCTTAGTGTATTGCCCATCAAAGCTGAAAACAAGCGCTTCAACGCTGATGCCTGAGGGTAACCCAATCCTTGAGCTTCTTCTCATCCTCCACCGACCATGGCTTTCCTTTCAATCAAGAGCCTCCAAATCAACGCTGAAAAATATGATTCGTTGTTCTTGACCTAGCATCTACGGTTTTGCCTCCAAAAACAGACTGGCCAAGGCACCGGCAATGCCGCATATCACAAACAGGGTCGCCTCGTCGAGGTCGCCTGTGACCAGGATGAGTGCAATTTCGATTGACCCTAACCGATAAGTGCGATTATCAAGACAACCATTGCCCAGATGAACCGTTCTGACGGCTTCTACTTCTCTAAGCCCAACACCAACAACCCCAGAACTAACTTTAGCAGCTGTCATATCGCTACTTGTCGTGGGATCTGTCTCATTGGTTTTCTTTAAGAGGCGTAAATCCAAAACCGCTTAGGCAAGAGATGTAAAACTTCATAAGGGGCTAGCTGTTACACTCCAATGAGGGTGCTGATGCCCAAGAATATCCTCAAAGCTCTCGCCGCTGTTCTGGTTTTACTTTGTATTTTATCGTCCTCGATAGTATCAGCTAATTTTATCCCAACCGAAGCCCAGATACAAATCCTATCGCCAATGAAATTCTACCTCAAGCTATACCAAAACACACCTGTATGGATTAGTGCGGAAATAAGAGAACCGCTTAGTGCGCCACAACACTATCACGAAATTACAAGTGTTTACTATGTTTGTGACGACCAACAACCCTTTGAAATAACCAATATAACCCAATCAAAACAGTCATGGTTCAGCGGTGAATGCACACGATATTTAGCAAGCGCATTATTGCCGCCTCTCAAAGATGGAACCCACCAGCTGCGAGTTTACAGCGTCGATGATGCTGGCAACCAATTGACCGCAACCACCACATTTGCCTATAACAAATATGACGACCCGCCACAAGTAACGATTGCATCACCACAAAACAGGTCCTATCCAGCCCTGACCTCGGAATTACCTCTAACAATCTATGCCGATGAATTTGATGGAGCAAGTATAGTACTTGATAACCAAATGCAATGGCGAAAGCTAATACGTGACAATACTACACTCAATGACTTGACTAATGGGCAACATAAGCTTTTGATTACAGTCTACACTCACAAGGGAGTGTTAACTGACTCTGTGCTCTTTTCTGTAGGAGACTCTCTACCTTCAAGTGATTCAGCGCAAACACTCCAGGGACAACCTACCTCAAATCAGGTAAGTATAATTGCGGTTGTTTGTACAGCAATCGCTATAATCTCAGCTACTGCGGTTTACTTTAAGAGGCGCAAGTCTAAACTGCTTAGTCAAGAGAGGTAAAATTCATAAGGCAACAGCAACCAATAGCAATTGTGGATATGAGACGAGACTGTTGCTCTATGCTCCCTTCTTGTGTTATCATTACTTGTTATACTGAATATTGTTGAGTTTGCTGAGGCTATGGAATTAAGTATAATATGCGCACTTACCTTTTTTAAGATAAAAAGAGAGCTTATACTCGGCAATAAAAATTGGATTACAAAAGTTTCATCAGAGAATTCTCTTCCATAATTGTGGCTCTAATTGCTGTAAGTTTAGGGGTGCTATTACCTAGAATAGGATTACTCTGGCATCCCTACACTTCTATATTTCTCGCGTTGATTATGTTTTTTGTTGCACTCAATATTAAGCCACGAGAATTTGTAAACTCACTAAGAAATTATAGGATTATTGTTCTTGCATTAGGTTTGGTCTTTTTGGTGCCTCCGATATTTTCAGTTATTGGAATTCCATTTTTCAAGCCAGTAGAGTATGCCGCGTTAGTAATTGCATTCGCTTCACCTGCTGCAATTTCCTCTGTTTTTTGGTGTGATGTTTTCCTTGGTCATACGCCTTTAGCTCTCATCATAAGTATTGTGACAAATATTTTGGCTCTTGTAACAATTCCAGTCACGATTTTACTCGTGACGCAGACTATAGCTCAAATTGACTCAACCTTAATTTTTGCGAATTTGGTTTTCATTTTAGTGGTGCCTTTGGTCGCCGCCCAGGCTTTAAGAAGACTTCTTTCAGAAAAAACTCAAAAAATCGTTATTCGCAGTCCCCCAATTCAGCAGGCACTTGTGTTATTTCTTATTTGGGGCGCCGTTGCGCCTGGGGCAGTTTTTGTTGAGAAAAACCCAATTCAATTTTTGTTGCTTTTGAGTTTTATTTTGTTAGTTCTTAGCACTACTTTTGCTGTAGCGTACTTTTCTGGTAGACGCTATGGTCGTTCAAGTGCTATTGCGTTGAGTGTTGTTAGTAGTCATAAGAATTCTACGTTAGCAATTGTGATTGGTGAACTTGTATTGGGACCTATTGCTTTGCCTGTGTTGATTGCAAATTTGGTTGGGCAAAATCTCTTTGTTATTCCAGCCAGGGCAGTACTGTATTTGACTGAAGATGATTTGTCGAAAGTCTGCGTACAAAGCGAAAACTATCAAAAATAGAGATCCCATAAGATGCCTTAATGCGGGGAAACATTACTGAGACTAATTAACAAAAACAGAATCGTCAACTCTCAATTATTACTCAACAACTAAAGCAAATACTTAGGAGAGATGTCTGAGCCTAAACAGCAAGAAAAGTAGTGGTTTTTCTACGTGTCTTACGCAAATCTTTCGGCGGAGTCACTTCTATTTTTCATCAAACCTGCGTCAAATTTTCTTTTTTATCAATTTGGGTATATGATTAAATAAAACCTAGCCGTCATTGGGATAGATTGGAGCGCTTTTTCTAATATCGTTAGTTATTTCTTAAGCGCTTCAGTTAAAGAAGGAAAAAATATGAAAAACTGTAAAAATAAATTAGCAGCAATTTTCGTGACAATATTATTTATAGTTTCAATGACAACTGCAGTTACACTAGTACCGACCACAAGTGCACATACCCCTCAATGGGACATCCCAACTTATGCATACCTTAACGTTGCACCAAACCCAGTGGGCGTCGGACAACCAGTAATCGTTGTTTTCTGGCTAAACCAAATTGCCCCAACAGCGGCAGGCATCGCTGGAATGAGATTCCAAAATTACACTGTCACCATCACCGCACCAGATGGAACAAACACTACCCAAGGACCGATCACAGCTGACCCGATTAGCAGCGGCTACATATCATTCACTCCAACAACAACAGGGAACTACACTTTCCAATTTAGCTTCCCCGGACAAATTGCAACCCTTGCAGGTCCAACAGGTCTTAACGGCTCCTCCAGTCTATACGTCGGCGACTATTATGAACCAAGCATTAGCAACGCCGTAACCCTCAACGTTCAAACAGAATCAATCGCTTCTCCACCAGTCTATCCGCTTCCAACTGACTATTGGCAACGACCCATTGAAGGACAAAACTCCAATTGGTACACGATTGCATCAAACTGGTTAGTTGGATCCTTGGTAAGCAACCATTTCCAACCATCTGGCATAGCACCCAATAGTCCCCACGTCGTTTGGACTAAACCAATCCAGTTCGGTGGATTAGTCGGAAGCCCTAACGCAATAGACCCTGCTATGACCTACTACACAGGCTCATACTATGAACTGAAGGCAGCTACACCCATTATAATCAACGGCTTCCTCTACGAGGCATTACCGCTCAGCAATAATCCGACAGGGGGCGGTGAAGTCTGTCTCGACTTGCAAACTGGACAACAAATCTGGTGGCAAAACATCACAATCGCTTTTGGTCAACTCTTCGACTATGAATCCCTCAACCAACACGGAATCATCAACAACGGCTACTTATGGGCAACATCTGGCACAACCTGGTCTGCATATGACCCAATGACTGGCGCTTGGTTATTCAACGAAACCAACGTTCCTTCAGGCGGCACCATAGCAATCGGACCAAACGGCGACATTGACAAATACTACGTTGGAACCACAGGACAATACCTCCAAATGTGGAACAACACGGCAGCCTTGGCATTAACGGCTTCAACAGGACCAACTGATACTACAAGCGCTGGTGCCTTAGAGTGGAGACCAGTCGGCAAAGTTGTAAGCATGAGTACAGCTTATTCGTGGAACATCTCAATACCTACTTTGCCTTCAGGGTCCACTGTAGTTGGGGTTACACCTGACTTAGTTCTTGGACGTAGCGGAACACTACCTGGCATAGGTTCATCAGCTCCATTCACCATGTGGGCAATCGGCCTAAAGGCAAGCAACTTCGGCACATTACTATGGCAACAAAGCTACAATGCCCCAGCAAACAACGAAACTCAAACCCAAGGACCAATCGACCCCGTCGCAGGCGTCTTCATCATGAACCTCAAAGAGACAGGTCAATGGATTGGCTACAGTTTAACCAACGGAACACAACTCTGGGGACCAACCGCATCTGAAGGACCATGGGCATATTACAGCGATACAACACAGTACGGCGGATTAATCACCTACCAAACCGCATACGGAAACTTCTACTCCACAGGTTACCAAGGGACAGTCTTCTGCTACGATAGTGCAACAGGAAAACTAAAATGGACCTACGGCAACGGCGGAGCAGGCAACAGCACAAACAGCGGCCTCGCAACAGCTTATGGACACTACACATTAGGCATCGGCGCCATAGCAGACGGCAAAATATACCTCTTCTCATCTGAACACTCCTTCAACAACCCACTCTATCCAGGCATGCTTATCCGCGCAATCGACGCAAACACAGGACAAGAATTATGGACTATGGATGGACAAGGCGGCGGAGGATCAGGCGGCATAGGCGGAAGTTTTGCAGTCGCGGACGGATACTTAGTTTACCTTAACGGTTACGACGGACAACTCTACTGCATAGGTAAAGGGCAAACGGCAACCACAATTAGCGCAACACCAGAAATACTCCAACAAGGATCGCGCATCATGATTCAAGGCACCGTAACGGACCAATCTCCAGGAGTAACAACACAGACCAAAGCAATCTCACCAGACAGCTTAGGCACACCAGCAATATCTGACGAAAACATGGGCTCATGGATGGATTACACCTACATGCAAAAACCAAAGCCAACAAACGCAACTGGAGTTCCAGTTACCTTAACAGCCCTTGATCCAAACGGCAACATCGACTTAATTGGCAACATAACAAGCGACGCCATGGGCAGCTACAGCATCGCATGGACGCCTCCAGTTCCCGGAGCATACACCATTACAGCAGCATTCGGCGGCACGAATTCTTACTTTGATTCTAACACAGAAACCCACATTGAAGTAAGCGCAGCAGCTCCTACAGCAACACCAACACCTGCAGCTCCGGCATCGATGACTGACACATACATCGCTTACTCTGCAGTTGGCATAATAGTTACTATCATCGTCGTTGCAATCGTGCTAGCTTTGTTGATACTCAGAAAACGAGCATAAAACACAGTCAACCAACCATCATTTCCTTTTTTTATTTTTTGACTAAGACATTTTTTTTAACAAATAAACAGTATATAGCTGCAAGCGAGTAAGCATTAACATAACTCTTAATTGCTTGGTTAATGGAAACTTTAAATCTTCTGCAGTGTTTTTCACCGTTAAGCAGAAGCGTGTCTTGGATGGTTGCCCCCAAAACTGATGTTAAACCCACAGTTGAAGAATTGCTTGCAAAAGCCAAAAAACCAGCGCAGCTCTCTCCAGCGATGCACCGATTCTACGAAGGAAAAATGCAGGTTATCCCCAAATGCGCTGTACGCAGCGTCGACGATTTTGCAATATGGTACACTCCAGGCGTTGCAGCACCATGCCGAGAAATCCAAGCCGACCCCGACAAATCATTCGAATTAACTAACCGTTGGAACTACGTTGCTGTAGTTACAGATGGAACGCGTGTTTTAGGTTTAGGGGACATCGGTCCCGAAGCAGCGTTGCCAGTTATGGAGGGCAAAGCACTTATCTTCAAGTACCTAGGCGGCGTCGATGCTTTTCCAATTTGCCTGCGAACAAAAGACCCGGATGAAATTGTCAGGATTTGCAAGGCGTTGGAGCCATCTTTTGGTGGCATAAATCTTGAAGACATTGAGAAGCCTAAATGCTTCCATATTCTTGAGAAAGCACGAGAGCAGATGAAGGTGCCTGTTTGGCATGACGACCAGCAGGGAACTGCAACGGTTATTTTGGCAGGACTGATTAACGCATTTAAAATCGTGGGTAAAAAACCCAAGGAAAGCCTAATTACTCTGGTTGGTTCAGGCGCCGCCAACATCAGAACCGCTTATGTATTGATGAAGTGGGGCGTTAAACCGGGAAACATTATTCTTGCGGACAGCAAGGGCGTAATCTACAAGGGCAGAGCAGACATCACAGAAGCTGAAGACCCCTGGAAATATGATGTTACCCAAAAAACTAACGGCGAAGGTAGAACAGGCGACCTTGCTGATGCATTCAAGGGCGTGGATGCAGTGGTTGCCGCTTCAAAGCCTGGTCCAAACACCATAAAAAAAGAATGGGTAAAAACCATGGCAACTGACGCCATCATCTTTGCCTGTGCCAACCCAATCCCGGAAATTTGGCCTTGGGATGCTGAAGACGCAGGCGCACGAATCGTTGCGACAGGCAGAAGTGACTTCCCAAACCAAGTCAACAACAGTCTTGGGTTTCCAGGGATTTTCCGCGGTGTACTAGACGTCAAAGCCAAAACTATTACCGATGACATGTGCATTGCTGCTGCGACGGAACTGGCAAATTTTGCGGAAGAGCGAGGTATGAGTGAAAAAGACATTTTGCCAAGGATGGATGAGTGGGAAGTCTTTCCCAGAGAAGCTGTTGCATGTGCATTGAAATCTATTGAGCAGGGTGTTGCACGTGTTAAGCCCAGCAGGCAAGAGTTGTTTGACCGCGCATCAGCCATAATTAGTAACGCCAGGGAATCTACTGAGTTGCTTATGAAGCATGGTTTGATTAAGCAGCCGCCAAGCGAAAGTGAACTATTAAAGTAATTCCTTTGTTTGAGAATCATTTCAAAAATGCTTGAGATGTTTCTGCTAAAAATTGATACAAAAGAAGGGAAGTTAAATCGGCATTATCTTCACAATGTTTCTTTTCTCGAGCCTTCGCAGGGCATCGAGGCATTCGTCTTTTTTCTCGCCGGTTATGTTTAAGTTGAGCATTATGTCCTTAACAGATACGCCAGGCTTGCCAAAGTTTTCGTAGCGTTTGTAGAGATGTTTAACGATGGATTTTTCAAGTTTTCCGCATCGCCAAGTTGTGTTCCGTGCCAAAACAACTATAGTTTGGACAAGGGTCTGCTCGTTTGATTTTCTTCCACGGGTTTCTCCCATCTCTTCTCTCCCAACCAACCTTTCAAACCACAGCATTTCATTTAAACTTTTGTTCCATGCAAAAGGAAGGTTCTTAAGCAACGATTAATCCTCTAAAGGGTTTTTTTTAAGTATAACCCATGTTTTGCGCCATAGTATTTTTCTAGTTTACCCACTGTTAGGTAGTCTAATGTTTTGTATAGTTTTATGGCATCGTGGTTGTCTTCGCGGACTTCAAGTCGACACTCCGTTATTCCTTTCTGTTTTAGGATTGTTTCTATTTCTTTTAGAAGGTTTGTCGCTATTTTCTGACGTCGAATTTTGGGTGCAACATTGATGGTTATTATATGTCCAAACTCGGTGTTTTCTTCAACTTCTACTTGAGCAATAATAAATCCTGCAATTGCGTCGTCCACTTTAGCGACTAAAGCGATGGTGTTATAATCTGTTAGTAAGTAGGCTATTTGACGTTTGCTGAAGGCCTCTTGGTCAAAGCATTTCTCTTCGAGTTCGTAGAGCTTATCGAGAAGTTTTATCGTTGCAGTTTCGATTTTTACGTCCATTTTATTGGTCTTAAAATAATTAGAGTCGAGGAGAGATTTTAGTTTTTTCTGTATCTGGCGATTTAGATTTTGCAGGTGTAAATTCGAGGTATTGCTGAGCGCCGAAACCGATGAAGAAACGGAACCATAAGGTTATAACGCGCACCAAAATTGTAGCTGTCGCGGCTAATGGTCCATATACTCCCATCGAAATATACAGGGTAGTCATTACGGCTTCGGGAAGCCCTACCTCAAAAGGTACTCCAATTGGAATTGCTTTAACAGCTAAGAAAATGGCTGATGTAACAATTATAATGCTCCATGTAACAGGATGCCCCAGCGATTGGAAAACAAGGAACGGAATGCTTAAACTAAAAAACCATGAGACAACTAAGAAAAACACTGAGCCAGCTATGGCTTTTGGAGCATGCCTGAACTCTTGCATTGCTTCATGAAAATGTTGAGTGGCTTCGACAGCTTGGCCTGTAATTTTTGTTAAGTTTACTCTTCCAAAAGTGATTTTGTGGACGGCGTGCGTTGCAAAATCAATGATTTTTAAGGTCCATTTTTGCTTGAAAGATAGAACGAACATTAAACCGATGATTCCCACAATTATTGCAGCTACAAAAATAAGTGCGTTGAAGACTAATGGGTTGACTTCTCCACCGATGGTTAACAGAACTATTCCAGCGATTAGGGCAATTACATTTAATGCCATACCCAAAAGTCTATGAGTGAAAAGTGAGGCTACGACTTTTCCGAAAGGACCGCATTTGTCTCTTGTACATAGGTAGGTTCGAGTTAATTCCCCGCTTATTGATTGCGCTGGAACTATGGTATCAACATATATTCCATACCAAACGTAGAGGTAAGCTCTAACAGTGGTCATTTTGATTTGTAAATAGTTTGTCAAAACTTTCCATGATCCAGTGAAGAACAACACTTCTAGCAAACCGAACACAATTGCTACTCCGTAAACTAGGGGATCAAGGTTTTGTGCCGTTGCAAGGATGCCTAAAATATCCACCTTGTAAAGGTAGATGTATATGAAAAAGCCACCTAAACCAAGTATCGGAAAAACCGCTGTCTTCCAAGTTATCGCTGGTTTAGTGGGTGTTTCCAATAGGCTTTTTCACCTGCTTTTAACGGAGAGTACTAAACAGCAATTATATACTTTACCCAAATCTTAGGCTGCCTTACTCCAAGCAATCCATAATTGTTCGGTAAAGAATTTGCCCATTTTTCCAAAATTTCCTTAGATTATATATACGCGGAGGGCTTATTGATGGTAAACCCGAATCTATGGACATTATACGTTTAAGCGTGATAAAATGAAAATAAAATCCCAGTTTTTGATTTGCATCGTCGTCTTCAGTTTGATACTTATTATAATCGCTGCCTCAGTTGCAACCACCGAGCAGCAAGTAACTCAACTTAACTCCCAGGAGGCACTCTCCAGCAACATCGAACGAGGAGCAAGCAGCCTAAACAGCGTATCTATCGATTACTTCTTATACCAAAACGACACATTGCGTTCTCAATGGCAAGCCAACATTACTTCCCTCTTTAGCGACTTGGCAAAACTGAATCCCAACAACCAGCAACAACAAAATCTCGCAAACAACGTTAGCCAAGACCTCCAAAGTCTTAATGCCCAATTCGATGACGTAGTTACCTACTTACAAAGCGCTTCTCGAAGCGTAAGCGTCAGAATAGACCCAGTATTTCAAATTAAATGGGGCAATATGGCAAATCAGAGTTTGGCTTTGACCTCGGACGCTTACCAATTATCGCATTCATTAGATACTCAAGCCCACCAAGTAAATGATACAAATATCGTACTCATTATTTCACTTATCGCCACATTCGGCGCTTTCTTAGCATCAATCTATCTTATTGTTTTTCGCAGAACATTAAAATCAGTAGGAGAACTCCAAAACGGAATAAACACAATCGGAGCTGGAAACCTCAATTACACAATACAAACCAAAGGCCAAAACGAAATAACTGAACTATCAAGTGCCTTCAACCAGATGACAGCTAACCTAAAAACAGTAACTGCATCCAAAACTGACTTAGAACAAGCGCAATCCGCTCTGCTAGCAAGTGAACAACGTTGGTCTACAACATTGGCAAGCATCGGTGACGGTGTCATCGCTACTGATTTGGCGGGCAAAATTACATTCATGAATGGCGTAGCTGAAGAATTGACAAGATGGACTATGAATGAGGCATCGCAGAAACCTGTTAATGAAATTTTTAACATCGTTAACGAGCAAACCCGCAGTGAAGTTGAAAACCCGATAAGCAAAGTGCTTGAGAAAGGCTTGATTGTTGGATTAGCTAACCACACCGTCTTAATTAGAAAAGACGGCACGGAAGTTCCAATCGACGATAGCGGAGCACCAATCAAAGACAAAAACGGCAAAACAACAGGGGTCGTCCTGATATTCCGAGACATTACAGAGCGGAAAAAAGCTGAAGAAGCATTTAGAGAGAGCGAGCAACGTTTGAAGTTCCATGCTGAAAACATTCCCCTCGCAGTGGTTGAGTGGGACCGCAACTTTCTAGTTACTCGCTGGGCTGGAGAGGCTGAAAAAATGTTCGGGTGGAGTTCTTCCGAGACAATTGGCAAACCAATCATGGATCTTCATATGATTTACGAGCCGGATATTCCTATAGTGGAAAAAACTATAGGCAAGCTTACCAGTGGTGAGACCAAGGTTGTCTCGTCAAACCGCAACATAACCAAAGATGGACGAGTAATTTACTGCACATGGTATAATTCTGTTTTGCTTGATACAAACGGGAAAGTGGCTTCAGTATTTTCATTCGTTGAAGATTACACGTCAAAGATAACTGCGGAAAAAACACTCGAGGAAAACAACAAAAATTTGGAGAGACTTGTGGAAGAACGAACTAAACAGCTGAAAGATTCAGAGCGGCTTGCGGCTATTGGTGCAACCGCCGGTATGGTGGGACATGACATCCGAAACCCCTTGCAAGCCATCACAGGTGATGTTTACCTTGCAAAAACAGAATTAGCTGCGATTCCAGAGAGTTCAGCGAAACAAAATACACTTGAAAGTCTCCAAGAAATCGAAAAGAACATCGATTACATCAACAAAATCGTCGCAGACCTTCAAGACTTTGCTAGACCACTAAAACCACACGTGGAAGAAGCAAACCTAAAACAGATAATCAGCGATTTACTGGAAAAGAACAGGTTACCCGCGAACATTATTGTAAACATTAAGGTCGACTCTAAAGCAAGAATTGTGTTGGCTGATTCTGCTTACATAAACCGCATCATGTACAATTTAGTCACTAACGCTGTTCAAGCAATGCCCAAAGGCGGAAAACTAGCCATACATGCATTCAAAGACAAAGAAACCAATGAAGCCGTCATAACCGTCGCTGATACAGGCGTGGGGATACCTGACGCTGTCAAAGACAAATTGTTTACTCCGATGTTCACCACCAAGTCGAAGGGGCAGGGCTTTGGTTTAGCTGTGATTAAACGTATGGCGGAAGCGTTAAGAGGCAGCGTCAGTTTTGACAGCGAAGAGGGCAATGGAACTAAATTTACGGTGCGTATTCCACAAAAATGAGTGAGAAAAAAACAGATTTTTAGAAGGATTGGTGTTTAAAACTCCTTTTCCTAATATTTAGTTTGATCATCATTTATTTTTTCTTTTGAAATCTCTTTGGGGTGTTCTTCTTGAATTTGTTGTTAATTGTTGGACAATTGTTTTGTTTAATGACGAAAGAATAATGTTTATTAATATTTGAGATACGCTAAGTCTTTGATGAACAATGAACGATAAAGTTCAGGAAAGCGTCCAATATCTAAAACAATGCAGCATCGTTGAAAACGAAAGTTCTAAACTTTACGAAACTCTTTCAAGAAAAATCAACCAACCCGAAAGCAGTTACGTTTTAGGTCTCGCCTACGACAGTATGAAAAATTCAAAAATTATTCAAGCAGTGCTAGACTATTTTGATCCTGAAGAAATAGAAAACAAAAACACCAAGAAAAACCTAACAGAATTGGCTACAGAAACCACAATGCTATTTAAAAACGTCTCCAAAATAAACAATCTAGATTACTTAATTTCCTGCGAAGTTCTAAAACAACTAATCACCTTGGAAGACACAATGGGTCAGGCTTACAAAAACTACTTACAAACAAACGCCCCAAAAATGTTAGCAGAAGAATTATCCAAGTCAGCTACGATCAACCTTGTAATTTTTAAGAAAATATTTGAAACCTTCATTGAGGAAAAAATAAAGCACCGAGGAACCCTCGTGGACATCATGTACTCTCTTGAACTAAAGGAAACAGAAATACACAGAAAAATCACTCCCTTAGTTAAATACCAAAACCCCGACGCATGGATTCACGAATCAACAATACATACCTTCGCAAATCCCCCACTCAACGAAAACACCCAACCCTAAAACCCAACAAACCACTAAACTATGTATTTGTCTGATTTCTCGAAATCGCGAACAATCTCCATAACACGCTTAGGCGCATTGTACGGTCCAAGGGGAATATCTTTAAGTAAAACCCAAGGCGACTTGCATGCAACCACAGTTGCTATATGGTTTTCTCCAAAACTTTGCTTTGCAACTTCAACCACTTCCCGCCTCACTCCCGTTTCCGACAGTTCGCCAAGTGCATGAAGATACTCATGAAGCAGCAGATTGTAGATTAATGCGTTGACGGTAGGTTTATCTTTCATTGCGGCTTCAACGATTTCTACGAGAGCTCGGTTGAGGACGATGTTGTTTGTTCCAACGGGGTAGTAAGCTCCAAGTTGCAGGGGCAAATCATCCAAGAACAACATCATACTATCCCTGCGTTTGCCAACGGCATACTCAGTGGTTTCCTTCACGATTTTCCAGACTTCACTATAATCTTTGGCTTTATCAAGTTTGGTATTGAAGTTTTCAGCTGGTTGGGGGTTATGGTTGCTCAAAACAGTCCCTAAGGGACAATAAAAGAAACCAGCCTTTAAGGATTAACCAAAACAGCCTGTGTTTTTACTTATTCACGTTTTAGCTGTTTTCGATGCCTAAGAACAACAGCTGCCAAGAGCACAGAAAGAAGCAAAGGCAGGATTGCTATTCCTGTAAACTCGGGAGTAGTTGGCGTGGGAGTTGGCGACGTTGCAGATGGGGTGGCGGTGGCTGTGCTGGGATTTTGTGAAGACGAAGGGGTAAAGATGGAATCCGCGTTAATGTTTAGTGCGTATAGTGTCCATCCTGATTGAAGGTACTCTATTCTGTTTGCTGCAGTGATAAACTGCGCCTGAGATGTGCAGTTCCAGAGGTTTCTGCCGTTTGAAGCGTCGAAAGCTTGCAAACTATTATAGTCGTCATAACAGTAGACGACTCCGCTGTCTATAGCGTATGGCCTAGCAATGCGACTGTAATTCCACAACTTCTGCCCAGTCACCGAGTTCAAAGCGCAGATAGAGCTAACATCCATGATATTGTAGAATGTACCATCGATAATATCTAAATGGTAGAGACCTGCAATGGCTGAGATTTGCGCGCCGCTGGTCGAGTAACTCCAAAGATTGCTGCCGTCTACAGCGCTTATAGCATAGATTTTTGGGGGATACTGGTACGCGTCAGATGGGTTTTCATACGTTCGATACCCAACCGCGTAGACGATGTTCCCGTTGGAGCCAAAGGTGGGGCTAAAGAAGTAGCCTTGCTCAGGAGGTTGGCTCCAGACGACTGCGCCATTGGTGGCGTTTAAGGCGTAGACTGCGTTGTGTGAGCTAAAACAGATTAACCCTGAAATTAGGAAAGAAGGTCCAGTGGTTCCTCCGTCCAGATGAGCCTTCCAAATGGTGCTTCCGTCTGCGCCGTTCAAAGCGTAGTATTCATCTTCCCCTACGGCGCCGTCAGGTCCCGGAATGTGCGAGTGACCAAAATAAATTACGCCGTCATTCACGATGACTTCTTCTGGGTAGTCGTCGCCCCAAGCAAAGGTTTGTCTCCAAAGTTCTCTGCCGGTTGAAGCGTTTAATGCATAGAAGTAGTAACCTTCACCCGTAGGTATGTGGGCTACACCGACATACATAACATTGCCCTCAACCCTATACCATTCAAGGTCGCCTATAGCGTAGAACAGCCATTTTTGGGCACCGCTGTCAGCGTCTAAAGCGAAGATTTCGTTTAGTCCGCCTGAGGGCATGTTTCGGCCTGCAATGTAGAGGGTTTTGTCAACTACCTTTGGGGTGCTTAGTTGGGTTTCGGTGAAGTTCCATAGGCTTACCCCGTTGTTAGTTAACGCGTAGAGGATGCATTCTGTGCGCCCGTATGGAATGAGGGGGTGGTCTTCGCCTGGTATTTTGTAGTGCTCGCTAACGGTAGCATAGACTCTTTCCTGAAATGTGCGTACGCTCCAATAGGGTGCAGCTGTGTAGCCAGTGACGTTGGGAGCAGAGAAACTCCAAAGAGCCGACGCACCTGCAGAGTTAGCTGATGCTGCAGATACACCCAAACTACAACCGCCAAAACCTAAAGAAACAAACTGCGAGATAAAAAGAACCGCCACAAGAACTAAGCACGCAACCACGTTACCCCTAAACATTCTGTTCACAACGTCACGTTGAATCTAAGGCGTTATAAGATTTTGTATTTTTTGTCATTTTATGGCTATTCGGTAAGAAGTGATAAAAAAGCTCTAACCAACGTCATCAAGGCTCGCGGCCAATATTGCTTACCTGCAAATGCCTCTGGGTTGTTTGCGGATGGATTTTCTGCGGTAATTTTATAACAGATAATCAGGACCTTAGTAGGGTGTTCATGCATGAATAAACGGGTCACCTATGGCGTGATCGCTCTGGTCTTAGTTCTTGTACTAGTAGCCGTTTTTTGGCAAGGAGGTTCATCTATATTTAACCAAAAGATAGAATCGACGCCATCCCCAACACTGTGCACCACTACACCTAGTCCAGAACCAAAAACCTTCAATAAAACAGCAACCGCTACCTTCGACATTCCCTCTAGCAACTATGAAATAACTTATTATGCAAACAAAACTTTGACCATTAATGGTCAGGCTCTTTGGAACCCAGATTGCAGCCTTGAAGCAACCTATAGCTTAGATGGAGCAGAATTACACACGATTCCATGCGTCATAAAGCCGATTCCTGCCATGATGGGTTATGCAGTAAGTTTCTCCGGTTACTTGGATATGTCGCAACTTACCGCAGGTGAGCACAGTATAACGATATATGGAAAAATATCCTGGACAAAGGTCAGCACTGCTAACACAACACTCAACTTCATCGCCCAATAGAAATGTCAGAAGGTTTAAGCTAAGTAGCTTGTGTCTTTTCTTGGCTGAGGTTGTCAAGGTTTCTGCACATTAGCAGTTTTAGGCTTGTGCCTCTTAAAGTAAACAATCAAACCAACAATTACAATGATAGCGCCCAAGCCAACGGCTATTGTCGGTGTCTGAAAAACATAAGGCTGCTTTTCAGGGTTGGGAAACGCTGAAAAATATTGTTCCAGACGACCCAGTGTTTCCAGCAAGGTCCCGCACATAAATCGTAACATTGTGCTGAGTGATCGCTAAGTTTGTCAGCGTCGTATTTCCAGCAACCGTAACATTTCCAGCTGCATCCAAACAGTAACCCTTCCAAGAGCAAGGTTGATCCTCCGTGAATATCAGCGGTAAATCTGTTTGGCTGTAAGTTTTGTTCTCAAGGGGATAGAACGGCGGCAACAGGGGAAATCCCATCATCCACAGTAAAGAATATTGTGCTATTGTCCCAAAGAGTGCTTGGGGGCGAAGTGTTAATTTCGATTTTTTCGTAAATAGTTATGTTATGCGTGCCTTCAGGTAATGTTGGAACAGTTGCTGACCCTGAGATTGTTAATTGAAAAGACCTCTCATGCGTCTGAGTTACCAGGGGAACTGTAACATTGTCTTTTCCATCTATGCTGTAAGCCATCGAGTAAACGATGTTGCCTCCGCTTAAACCAGTAACAAGGGCTTTTAGCGTTAGCGCGTGTGGACTGTGAGTACTGTTGGTTGGAGATACGATGTTAATCCCTGACGAAAGGTAAGTACTGGCATCGACCTCAGTGAAGACTTGACATCTCAACGCAACAAAGAGAAGGGCTAACAGCAGAATCAGGCAGACATGTTTTTTCTTCATAAGTCTACAACAAAGAAGTTATGTAATGTGTCTTTTAGCTCTCCCAAAGAACAGCTCGTTCCTCTAAGAGAACAGCTAGATTTCTTTTGGTTTACCCTTCTTAAAGTAAACCAGCAAGACCAAAGCAACAGCCAATATGGACGTAGCTGCCACTGTGATTGCTTGGTAGCCGTCAACCCCTTCATTTGCTTGAGACGATTGGGTTGGTTCAAGCGTGGGATTTGGGGTAACGGGTGTATTAATCGAAAAAGCGGCGGATGCAGTGTTCCTGATGGTGAAACTGTGGTATGGCGAAAGAGATTCATAGGGATGAGCTAATTGTTGGGATGGGTCGCTGTAGGTGCCACTTTCTATTACGTAGATTGTGATCCGGTGGTTCCCTGCTGGTACGTCTGTAATGTTGAATGCCTCCGAGAAATTACTGATTGGATTGTGTGACAGGTTGCTGAGTTGTTCCTCAAACATTTCGGTGGTGTAAATTATGAAAATACCGTTTTTCCAATCTGCCATGTAAGTGATCTCTTCGATTTTGGTATAATCGGCGCTCTGAGATTCCCCCACATTCACTACCAAACTTAGAGCGATTTGGGTTATGTTGTAACAGCAGTCGTTTTCTGGACTGAGTATAGTTATGCTTGGGGGGTCAGTGGCGGCATCGGGTTGCATTTCTCCAAGGTATATGGGATTAGCCTTAGCTACCTCAACTGTTTGTATCCCAAACAACAATGACGCAACAAAGACCACACTAAACAGAGCAGCTTGTCGCTTCATCGTTTTCCCTTTCTTGTCTTAAAGTAAACCAAGATAGAAACAGCGGCTAGTATTACAATCACAATAGTCAGTGCGATGTAGGCTATTGAGGGATTGGACTCAGCTGGCAGTTTGGGTCCTGTGTTTATGGTGGGCATGCTTTGGTTTTGGGTTGGGCTTGGGGTAGGAGAGGTTGTTTGTGCGGGTGAGGGGGTTTGATTGGAATTGCTGGTTGGATTGGGATTGTTTGTGGGAGAGTTAGTTGGCACAGAACTAAGCGTTGCTGTCGGAGTCGATGTTGGGGTTGCAGGAATATGCGTTGGCAAGTCTGTAGCTGATGAGCTTGCTGTGAAGTAAATTGTGTCAGACACCGCTGTCCAGTACTCATACGGGTGAATCCCATCATAAACCAAATACTTGCTTGGCGTATTGTCGATCCCCTCAACTGGCGTTAGGTAGTAAGCGCAGGAAAATGCCGTTACCTCTATTTTGTGCATACCTACTGCTGTTTGGTTTATGACAAGCGTGTACTCGGAGGAATTATACGAGAAAGTTCCCAAGGATTTTCCATCCAAAGCTACGGTTACATTATTAACGTATCCAATATGGAAAAAAAAGTCGTAGATACGACTCCAAGCTTCTGGCTGCACTACCGAGAAATCAAGAGCAAAACTGCCTATACAGTAAGTGGAATAGTTCTGTAGGTTTTTGATTGTGATGGTTGGTTTTTCTTGGCTTGGCGTAGCTGGATACGGAATAGGGTTAGCATCTACTATCTCAGACGCTTGTATCCCCATCAATAATGAAATCATAAAAACTGTTGCAAACAGTTTATAGCTTCTCTTCATGGTTTCCTCCTTCTTCTTCTAAAGTAAACTATGAAAGTAGAAGCCACTGCTAGTATTGCAATTGCAATCGCTATTGCGGCTATGGTTGTGTTGCTTGTGAGGAAATTGGATGCTGTTTGGGCTGGCTCCGACGTTGGGGCTTGCTCTATGGGCGTTGGGGTGAAGGTTGGCGTTGGATCTGAGGATGCGGGAGTTTGTGTGGGTGAAGGGGGGCTGGTTGGGTTTGTTGTGGGGTCGGTTGCGCTGCAGTTCTTCGTGAAGAAGACTACATCTGAACCGCCGTAGTTTCCGGGGTTGGTGGCGTAAACCCGTAGTTCATGCTCCCCGTTGCGTAAGCCCCATATGTTTATGGTAGTGTTTCCTTGGATGGTTATGTTGTAGCCTGTGCGTAGGTAATCTATGGCGTAGTAGAGCTGGGTATAGCCACCTTTTATTGCGTATGTCAAAGGGACTTCGTTAGTGTTCACTTGACCTTTGGGAGAGAGGATTTCTATTTCAGGTATTTTGTAGGTTGTTAAAACCTCAAATATGCCGCCAGTTGACATGAAGCCGCCTTTAGAATCAAATGCGTAAACGTACACGGTGTGTCTTCCATCAGTGAGGTTGCCAAGAGTCCCCAAATTAACTATTATTGCAACGTAGCGGGCAAAGGAGCGTCCAAAAAGATCCAGAGGCTCCGTATATTCTCTGCCTGACTTTGGAATGGCTGCTGAACTGGTTACGTTCGCTTTGCCGTCTAAACTGTAGGTTACCTGCGTTATCTGTGGAGCAGCGCCTGTTGCATCATCTACCAAAAGATCTAGTTCTACTGTAAGTGAAACAGAGGTGTTTTGATAGATGAAACTGGTGTAGGGTTGGGGCGAAGTAACCAGAAATTTGGATGCGGCAGGCGGGTAAGGGTTAGCGCTGGCAACCTCAAAAGGCAATGCTCCCACCAACATTGCGGCTACTAAAAATAATGCGAAAATATCTGTTGTCTTTCTCATGCTTTCTTTCTCCTCTTGAAGTAAACAACTGTAATGGAAGCTGCAGCGATAATGATTAGCGGAATCGCGATGGCGGTTGTCAAAAGAAGAGTGTTCGTGTTTGGATCTGGTGAAGTGGTTTTATCTGAGGGATTGGCATTAACAGAGAAATGTGCTGTTTCTAAGAGGTGGTCTCCTTTGTTGGTGACTGCCATTACTTCTATTACATAGTTGCCGTTTGAGAGATTCGGTAGCGTAGAGTTTCCGTTGACGTGGTCTATAAAGTGGGTATCCATTGTTTTTGGCCACATTAAATAACTAAAATCGCTACAGTTCGTGTTCACTGTAAACTGTAAAGGTACATTGCCACCGTAGGTTTGATTGGCGGGGGAAAGAATTTGCATGGTTGGAACCACATAATGGGAATCTACAGTAAAAGTTCGTGACGTTGACATATCGTTTGCAAATGCCTGAATTGTGTGATTGCCTTCTGATAGATTCGTTAAGGTCGTCGTTGTAACGTAGGTTGTGACGTTTTGGTTGTATTGGCCGTAGTTGTAGTTTGATTTTGAGAGGTTTCTTAGGTATGTTAAGGGTTCGTTATCTAAGGTGTAAGATATGAAGCTGACTTTTGGGGGGTCAGTTGATCCCTCTTTCACATAAGTTACCGAAATTCTAAGGTTTACAGTGCTGTTGTAACAATTGTAATGAAAGGCAGAGTTAGCTAAAATCTCTGGGGAGAGGATAGTGATGTTATTGTTGATTTGAATTGGAAAAAAGTTCGCGTAAACAAGCGGGATTAGGGCTGGCAACACCGCCACTAAGATGATTGATGTTGCCAACAGTTTCTTTGGCATCAAATCCCTGTATGCTATTGAGAACTTGGTTTGCTTAAGTGCTTTGTGTTAAACCTGTTTTTGGCGCAAAAAATTTTTGGCTGCAGCGGACCCTTTATTGCTCGCTTAGGTGCAAGTGCCAAAAAGATACACTGAAACGTCTGCAAACGCGGTGCAGGCATGTTTTCGGTTATGCGCTTGTCTGTTTCTCAGTCCCTGTTTTGAGTGTCTGTTGAGGGTATATATAAGGGGCGGGGTAGAGAAAAAACATAGCTAGGTCTTGGCAGTTGTTGTGTATAGCAAGCACTCACAGCAACTTCTACTGGAAAAACAGGTGATCGCACAAACAGAGAATTCGTAGAACATCGGAATAAACAAAAAATTGATAAATAAGGTCTGCTTCTGTCATAGCGTTATAGGTGAAATTTGAAATGGCAAGTAATGTCGTGGTTAAAGACATCATGCAAAAAGACGTTAAAGTCGTAAACAACAACACAGTGATGCAAGAAGTAGTTGCAATCATGAACAAGTATGACAAAGACGCAATCCTCGTTGTTCAAAGCGGAAAACCAACCGGTATCATCACCGTCAAAGACGTTTTGATCAGGGCAGTTGAAGCAAACGTTCCACTCAAAACAGTCATAGCAAGAATGGTCTACACAAACCCACTCGTCGTCATCGATGAAAACGCAACGGTTGAAGAAGCAGCCAAACTAATGAAGCACTGGAACATTAAACACTTACCAGTTGTCGACAAAGCTGGAGCACTCGTTGGCTTGCTCGATGATAGAGCAATCGTCTACGCGGTTCCAAAATTGATGTCGATAATGGAAGAATTCTGCCGCCGAAAATAATTTCTTCCAACCTTTAGTTTTTTATTTACCAAACATTTTTCCAAATATAAAAAAACCAAGCAGAATATCCTGCGCAGATAAGACAAGAAAAAGAAAGAAAAATTATTGTTTAGCTTCTTTAGCCCAAGCTTCCTTGGCCAACTTGGCAAGGTTGTCAGTGTTTGCTTGATCGTTTAAGTCAGTCAAAACATTTTTGATTTCATTTCGGACAAGAAGCGCAATTTCGTTAACACGCAAAGGTTCGGGTCTTGTTGATTGGTAAACGCGCAGTGCACGGAGAACAAACCTTACGATGACGTTGTTGAGTTCTTCTTGTAGAAGGGTTAATTCATCTTTGGCTTCGGACATTTTTTTGCTATAAGCGTCTGAATCTCTTTTTCCAGTAGGTTCCATTTTATATCGGTCCTTTAAGCAGAAGTATCAATGGCTCATTATAGCCTTTTCTAGTAAAGCTGGTTTTTTAAGAAATGGGGGTTTTTGGTTTCCCAAGCTTTTTATTAACACATGCTTGGATGAACCCAGCGTATTCCGGTGAAGGTCTTCCTGGTCGGCTCTTGAATTCGCCGTGGAACTGGCTGGCAAAATAGAAGTACTTGTTCGGCAACTCAAGGGTCTCCATTCTTCTGCCGTCGCTGCTCTTTCCAGTGAAGCATAACCCGTTGTTTTTTAGCGCTTCAATGTAATCGAGGTTTACTTCGAAGCGGTGACGGTGGCGCTCATGGATGTCTTCTTGTCCAAACATATCATACGCGAGAGAACCTTTTTGCAGTACGACTTTGTGGGCACCTAAACGCATGGTTGCACCTTTGATTTCTATGCCACGTTGCTCAGGCATCAAATCAATAACTGGATAAGGCGTGTCAGGGTTGATTTCTGTGCTGTTGGCGTCTTTTAAGCCGCAGACGTTTCGGGCAAACTCAATGACTGCCAACTGGAAACCATAGCATATTCCAAGGAATGGTATGTCGTTTTCCCGGGCATACTTTGCTGCAGCTATTTTGCCTTCGGTACCACGTGGACCAAACCCGTATGGAACAAAGACGCCATCATAGTTTGAGAGGTCTTTGATGCATTGGGGTTCGCGCTCGAATTTTTCTGCTTCCAAATATGAGATGCAGACTTTGGTTTTACATGCTGCACCGCCATGCCTTAGCGCTTCAGTCATGCTAACGTAGCTGTCAGATAACCCAGCGTATTTACCGACCAACGCAATTTTTACTTCATGTTCAGGATGAACCATACCATCAACGAAGACTTGCCATTGGCTAAAATCTTTGCCTTCACATTTGAGACCTAAACGTTGACAAATAAAGTCGCCCATACCCTGCTTGTCGAGAATAAGAGGAACTTGATAGACGGTTTCAGCGTTGTAACTGCAGAAAACTGCACTCTCAGGTATGGTGCCAAACAGTGCAATTTTTCTAAGGGCTTCAGCATCAATCATTTGCGGGCTTCGAGCGACGATGGTATCAGGCTGGATACCGATGCGGCGAAGTTCGTTGACGCTGTGCTGGAGCGGTTTAGTCTTCATTTCTCCTGTGACATCTAAAATTGGTACCAAGGCAACATGGACATAGAGAGTGTTTTCGTAGCCTTCTTCCACACGCATCTGTCGTATGGCTTCTAAGAAGGGTAATCCTTCGATGTCGCCAACTGTGCCCCCGACCTCTGTGAGAACAATTTCAGCGTTCACCATTTTTGCAGCGTTTCGAATTCGGTTTTTTATTTCATTAGTTATGTGAGGAACAATCTGGACGCATCGACCCAAAAAGTCGCCGTGGCGTTCCTTCTCGATTACTGATCGGTAGATTGTTCCAGTGGTCAAGTTGTTTTCTTGTTTTAGGCTTAAATCCAAGAATCGTTCGTACCAGCCGAGGTCCAGGTCGGTTTCGCCGCCGTCGTCGGTGACGAAGACTTCGCCGTGCATGTACGGGTTCATTGTTCCCGCATCAATGTTAACGTAAGGATCGATTTTAACTACTGTTGGCTTTAATCCCCTTGCTTGCAGCATTTTGCCGATGGAGGAAGTTAAGATGCCCTTGCCTACCGAACTCAGTACTCCGCCAGTTACGAAAATGTACTTAACCATGCTTTTCCCCGCAATAATCACTACCTTTCATGGCGATTTAATATAACTCTTTTGTGTGACCAGCTGTAAAAACGTGCAATCAGGCATTCAAATTCTGAACAGGTGAATAAACTATGGGGGTGGCGGTTCCCTGTATCTGCGGTTGTGTCTTAACCCTCCTAACAGCAGCAATTGGCAGATTAAAATCAGCGCATCTAATTTTGACCAACAACCAACTCGTAACCCTCAACATTTATTGACATCTCCCTTGAACCCGAATAATTTTTGAAATCAAGTGAAAAATAACAGTTTTACTGCATAAGATATTAATTACAAGATGATGCAATAGTACAGTTGGAGACCTTATATGCCGCAAGCCTTTGTGTTGATAAATGTTGAATCGGGAGCAGAAGAAGATATCGTTAAAGACCTCAAGAAGATTGAGGGTGTAGAAGAAGCATACTACTCGTATGGCGTTTACGATATTATTGCTAAGGTTAAAGCTGACTCGATGGAGAAGCTCAAGGACATGGTTACTCATAAAATAAGAGCCCTCAGCCGTGTACGCTCGACTCTGACGTTGATTATGATGGAAGAATAAGATGCTTTCAGAAGAAACGTCCACACTTATTTTTTAACCATAAAGAAACAAGCTCTTTTTCATTTTTACTCTAATCATGTTGGGCAGCAAGTAAGCATCTCACAATAATTGGAAATATTGAACATAGGTTTCGATTAAGCCTTAAATGTTTTATTGCGAAGTCTAACAAAGGCTGGAAACCCACAATGAAAACGGCGACAAAACCCCTGCGCTTAAACCCCATTGTTTTAGTGTTGATTTTGGGTTTGGTCGCATTCATAATCTACGTTTATCTCTATATCAACCCAGCACAAGTCCTCAGTATTCTCTCAAAAACCAATCTTGCAGTCTACTCGGGAGCATTTATTTCCTATTTTATGTTTGCGTTTTTCTCTTCGCTTGTCTGGCAAGGTTTGCTTAACTGCTTATCAGTAAAAGTTAGCAAACGCAAAACTTTACTGTTAACGTGGGTTGGATTGTTTTTTGAAGCAACCGTGCCGCAGTTGGGTTGGTCGGGAGAAATATCTAAAACATACTTGCTATGCTAAAAACTCAGATGTTGATGCAGGAAAAATCGGGGCATCGGTCGTTGGACAAAAAATTTTTACCATGACAATTACAATTGCTGCGTTAAGCACAGGTTTGGGTTTAGTGCTTGTTAACTATTCTCTGCCGCTTGCAACAACTCTTTTAATGGCTACTGTACTCACACTCTCGATTGTGGCGTTAGCCATTGTTTACTATGTCAGCATTAAGCCGGTAGCCACCAGAACTTTGCTTAATTGGGCAATAAAAATTGTAGTTTTTTTCAGAAAACGTTGGAGCCCTTTTGATTTCAAGCTGAAAGCACAAGATGGGCTTGATAAATTTCATGCGGGAATCAAGCAGATAACTGAGCATCCTGAGGCATTAGTTAAACCTGCAATTTGCGCTATTCTAAGTTTTATCTGTGAAATCTCCGTCATTTCTTTATCTTTTATTGCGTTAGGTTATCCTGTTCCAATCGATAAAGTCTTGATTGTTTTTACTTTAACGGGAACGTTACAAACTGTTGGCGTGACATTTTTTGGGTTCCCCGAATTGATTATGACTGTTTCGTTTAATGCTCTATTGATTCCTGCTTCACTAGCACTCTCGGTGACATTGTTGGCACGTGTGGTAAACCTGTGGTTCCGACTAATTGTATCGTATTTTGCGTTGCAGTGGGCTGGAATAAAAATAATTAGACAATCCCTTAATGTAAGCAAGGAAACATTTTAATTCAAACTATGCCTAAGTTATTGGTTGAGGATTGTTATGCCTACAGCGTTTGTATTAATAAATACTGAGATAGGCTCTGAATCGGATGTTTTAAAAGAGCTAAAAAAAGTTGAGGGCGTCGAAGAAGCCTCAGCCGTTTACGGAGTCTACGACATAGTTGCAAGAGTTAAAGCAGACACTATGGATAAACTAAAAGAAATTGTAACTTGGCGAATCCGCCGGTTAGACAAAGTGCGTTCTACTCTAACAATGATTGTTGTAGAAGACAAGTAGACTCATCAATTTTTCTTCTTTTAAGAAAGTAATGGCTTTCTTCAGTTGTTTTGTTACTTTTGTGACTAGCACGATACAGCCACATAATTTTAAATTATTTTCGACCGATGTATCACTCCTGTGCATTGAAGGTAGAGACAAAATGGAAAAAAGCCCGCAGAAAAAAATTAAACTGCAAGAGAACAAAACCGTCGGAGTTCTCGCTACCCGCAGATGCACCAAGTTTTTAATCGGTTGGATGAAGAGGTTTGGTCCACAATGACCCTTTTTGTGTTTCCCCCAAACAATAAAGAGCAACCGGACCTCTGAAACCAACCACCCACCCCCAAAATTCATGGAGCGAACAAAAATGCCCACAGCATACGTCCTCGTAAACACTGAAATTGGATCTGAAAAACAAGTTCTAAGCGCTTTAAAAAAAGTTGAGGGCGTCGAAGAAGTCCACAACCTATGGGGCGTTTATGACTTAATAGCAAATGTCAAAGCTGACAGCCTGGATGAACTCAAACAGATAATCACTCAGAAGATCGAAAAAATAGGCAAAATAAATTCAAAATTAACTATAATAACATCTGAAAAGCCCTCAACTTTATTCCAAGAACAAGTTCTTTTCGAAAAGCCCCTAATCATATAAAACCAGCCTTAACCCTGTCTAGGCTAACAATATTTTTTACCTTCCAATACATCTTTTTATTTTATCTTGGAGAGCAGCCGCCGTTGACGACAGAGACTATGCATGTTGGGTTAGATGACACAGATTCGACAAAGGGGGGCTGCACTACATATTTAACGGCGGTTTTAATCGAGGAACTCGAAAAATTTAACATCCAGTTTATCGATTACCCCGGCTTAATAAGGCTCAACCCTAACGTTCCTTGGAAAACCAGGGGCAACGGTGCCCTCTGTTTACGTTTCACATACTTAGAAGAATTTGAAGACCAAATAAAACAAACTGCCCTGGACCTATGGGAAAAACACTCAGCTACACAAGAGAAGGGCACTGACCCGGGAATCGTCTTCTATAAAAGCAACAAAATTCCTGAGGAATTGAAAGATTACGCAAAAAAAACCGAAACTACCATCGTAACTCTCAAAGAAGCAACCGAATTAATTAAGAAGTTGGGCGCAGAAGCGGTCGGGTTTAACTCTTGCCGTGGCATCATCGGTGCGTTAGCAGCCATCGGCGAAACCCTCGAAGCAGACTATACTTACGAGTTGATTGCTTACCGCACGCCCGAGAACTTGGGCACTAAAAGGAGTGTCGATGAAGCCTCGATTTTTGAAATGGACAAGTTAACGCAACCATACACTTTCAATAACATTGACATTGAGAAAGGCCGAGTAATAATTACGCCTCGTGGTCCAGACCCCATCTTGTTTGGGATCCGAGGCGAATCCGCGGAAATAGTCAAAAAAGCATTCAGCTTGGTCAAACCCCTCGAACCCGTCGAACGTTGGGTTATTTTCCGCAGCAACCAAGGCACAGATGCCCACCTAAGAGCAGCTAAAGCCCTAAGCGACCTTAACCCTTACAGTTCAGTCATCGCCAAAGGAACCGTTTCACAAAACCCCCGGATTATTCCCCTGCGCCATGTCATCTTCTCAATCAAGGATGATTCGGGAGAAGTGGATTGTGCCGCTTACGAACCCACGGGTGACCTGCGAAAAATCGCTAGGGAGCTAATTGTCGGCGACTGCATCGAAGCATATGGCGCCGTACACAAGGCAACTGCAAGCAAACCTTTAACAATTAACTTGGAAAAAATTAACATTCTAAAGCTTGTGCCCCAAGTTACACTTGAAAATCAGCATTGCCCCGTTTGCGGAAAACGACTGAAATCCATGGGCAAAAACCAGGGTTTTCGATGCGAAAAATGCGGCGGCAAATATGTTGATTTAAAAAAGAAGGAAACCGTAACTCCGCGGAAACTTAAACTTGGGTTGTACGTGACTTCAACTAGGTCTCAGAGGCACCTTACCAAGCCATTTCGTCGTTATGGACAGGAAAAGTGTGGTGTTTCAAGCTGCGCTATGATTGGTGAGTGGCATTGTCCTTAGCAGAGTTATTGATAAAGTTTGGGCTTAAAGTTGAAAGGAGCCCGAATTGGGGTTTGTTTTTGATGAAATACAAAAACAATAAAAGGTGCTCATAACATTGTTATATTGGGCAAAAGCAAACAAACAACAACTAACCTCGCCATCAAAGTCTCTCATTGAGTCAAGTGGAACATCGTCGCCGGGATGGGCGGAAAAGAAACTTCTATTTGCCACGGTAACTCAGCGAGCAAAGAGACGCTTCGATTTTTTCTTGCTTTTGCCTAAACAGTCAAAAAATGGAGTTGGAAAAAATGGCGAAAATCTCTCCAATATTTAAAAAAGTAATTTCATTTGTTTTTACCAAACCAGCAACAGCTGGATACCCTTTCACACAACCACACTTACAAGATAATTTTCGAGGCCAAATGCAACTTGACTGCAACCTTTGCATTGGATGCGGACTTTGCAGCAGAGATTGCCCTGGAAAAGCCATAGAAATGGTTGATTTTTATAACGGAAAAAAACGTCCCCAATTCAGACTAGACAAATGCCTCTTCTGCTACCAATGTGCAGACAGTTGCCCCAAAAAAGCCATCCGCAACTCAACCGTGTACGAGTTAGCCACAACCGACAAAACCTCATTAACTATGAAACCCCGACACGTTATTGTGTGTCAAGCATAAGACAAATGGAAAAGCATTTGCCGAATGCATCTCCAATTTTCTTTTGAACTGTGAGGGCCTCATAGAAAAGTAATATCATTTTTTGGCAAAGGACTTCTCCCTATAGAAGTATCTAAGCATTAGCTAATGATTTAAATCCGTGAAACCCATAAACCCCTCTTACAACAGTCAAAAAGAGGCATATTAGTGGTTGAAAAAACCTTCCCAGCGAGCGCGTATGAACTTCCGTTTTTTAAACAGGAAGGCTTTATCAGAAAACATTGTCCAAAATGCGGCGAATACTTCTGGACACAAAAAGCCGACCAAGAAACCTGCGGTGAATCTGGCTCTGACGAGTGTGGATGCTATACTTTCCTTGGCAACCCCGCAACAACCAAAGAGTTCACTCTCTCTGAGATGCGGGAAGCATTCCTGTCGTTCTTCGAGAAGAACGGCCACACAAGAATAAAGCCATATCCTGTTGTAGCGCGTTGGAGAAAAGACATTTACTTAACTCATGCAAGCATCATCGATTTCCAGCCCTACGTGACAGAAGGTATTGCACCGCCACCTGCAAACCCACTGGTTATTTCTCAACCCTGCATCAGATTAACCGACATTTCAAACACCGGACCAACCTTCGGCAGGCACCTGACCATTTTTGAAATGGGCGGAGCTCATGCTTTCAACTATCCAGACAAAGAAATCTACTGGAAAGATGACACCGTCCGTTTCCATCATCGCTTCGCTACTGAATGCCTTGGCATTAAATCTGAAGAAGTTATCTACAAGGAGGGTGTTTGGGTTGGTGGAGGAAACGCTGGTCCAGACGTTGAATGCATCTGTCGCGGTCTCGAAGTTGGCACATTGGTCTTCATGCAGTACAAGGTTGTCGGCGACGACTTTGTTGAATTACCCATTCGCACCGTAGACACAGGGTATGGCATTGACCGTTTTACATGGATAAGTCAGGGTGTTCCAAGCCTCTTCCAAGCCATATACGGCAACTTACATGATAAAGTCATGTCTATGGCGGGAATAACCAACATCGACAACGAATTCCTGATGCGAGTCGCCAAATATTCAGGTTTAGTTAGCGTTGACAAACGCGCAAACCGAATGGTCGCTAGAAAACGTGTTTCCGAACTGACAGGCATTGACTTGCCGACGCTGGAGAAAGTTCTTGTTCCAATCGAGAACGCTTGGGCAGTCACCGACCACACAAAAACCCTAAGCTTCATGCTCTCAGAAGGCGTCGTGCCATCCAACATCCAAGAAGGCTACCTGGCAAGGCTGCTTTTCCGCCGAGTCTACCGCCTAATGCGTTCTTTAAACATGGAACCCGCCAATCTCTACGACATAATCGACATGCAGGCGAATTACTGGGGCCAAGACTTCCCACGCGTTAAACAAATGCAAAATGAAATCATAGAAATGCTCAAAGTCGAAGAAGACAAATTTGTGGAAACCCTCAAACGCGGCGAAGGCATGGTTAAACGCATCGCTGCTGATCTCAAAACCAAGGGCACTGGCAAACTTCCCATGGATACCCTCACAGAACTGTACGATTCACATGGGCTTCCCCCAGAAATCGTTAAGCAAGCCGCTGAAAAAGAAGGCGTCGAAGTTGAGGTTCCCGAGAACTTTTATGCATTAATCGCCAACCGCCATATGCAGGCTCCAAAACCCGTGGAGGAGGAAGAGGCACAAGCCGAGCAGACGCTTCAAAAGGTGGCGGAGCAACTGCCCGCAACTGAGCAACTTTACTATTCAGACGTTTACCAGAAAGAATTTGATGCTAAAGTCCTCAAAATAATCGATGGCACCTACGTTGTTCTGGATAAGACATGTTTGTACCCTGAAGGAGGCGGCCAACCGACCGACCAAGGCTGGCTAACAAGCGGCAACACCAAGTTTGATGTAGTTGATGTTCAGAAAATCGGCAAAGTTATCGTTCACAAACTCAAAGAGCCAGCTGCATTCAATGAAGGCAGCATCGTCCACGGCATGGTTGATTGGGATAGACGCTATTCTCTAATGAAAGCCCACACCGTAACTCACCTCATCAACGGAGCTGCAAGGCGCGTTCTGGGCGAGCACGTATGGCAATCGGGCACCCAAAAAGGCTTAGAAACCTCTCGCCTCGATATCTCACACTACCGCAGACTAACCCAAGAAGAAATCCACCAAATCGAAACCCTGGCAAACCAAGCCATCAGCGCAAACATGAACGTAGAAACCACTTGGCTGCCACGCAATGAAGCAGAATCTCGCTATGGTTTCAGATTGTACCAGGGCGGAGCGGTTCCAGGCAAGGACATTCGCGTCGTCAGGACGGGCGATTGGGATGTTGAAGCATGTGCAGGCACACACCTTGGGCACACCGGCGAAGTGGGCTTTGTAAAAATCGTCTACACAGAACGCGTTCAAGACGGAGTTGAACGATTAGGCTACGCCGTTGGGCTCAAAGCATTAAAGGCAGTTCAGGACCAAGAGAGTTTACTATGGAAAGTCTCTGAAGCCCTAACATCACCCATAGATAAACTAGACAAAACCGCAGAAAAAGTTGTAAAAGAACTCAAAGAAGTAACTGCTGAAAAACGCAAATTAATCAAAGAACTCGCAGCTAAAGAAAGTACAGTTGGCCAAACACAAAGTTGCGAAGCAGCTACCGAGATCAATGGTGTAACCATCGTTAAACGAGACTTTGGCGAAGTAATCGATTCCGATCGAATGCTACGGACGGGAAGCGAAATCATAAAACGTAACGAAGCAACTGTCATTCTCTACTATGGCTCAGATGGCAAAACTTGCAGGCTCATGGTTATGGCTGGTGAAATCGCCGTGCAGAAAGGTATCCACGCTGGAGCTATCGTGAAAGAGGCGGCGCCGATTTTTGGCGGCGGAGGCGGTGGAAGACCAAACTTTGCGCAGGGCGGCGGCACAAAACCTGAAAAGCTGTCGGATGCGGTGCAGGCGGCTGAGGAAGCAGTCAAAAAGCAGCTAAAGCAATAACGCTGAATCCTATTCTCTTTCGTTTTTTTCGATCAGTTATCGATTTTTTTATTAGGTACCCGTTCCATATTCAAGCAGTCTGAGGGGGTCATGGCATGGATGCTTTCAAATTAACTGTGCTTGGCGCTTTAATGGTTTCGATGGTTGCTTTAGGAGTCATTGTCTTAGTCACTCAAGATGCCATAATCAACTCGGCTGCTCCTGACGAGGAGAGGGGGCTGGTGACGTCAAAATCGCCAATAACAGATAAGCCCAAAGTAAATTACGGGGTTAGCCTCTCGGATGGACGAACACTCTACATTCAAAACGATACGGTGCTTTATAACAGCATTATAGAAAACCAAACGTACCTTTTTGATTGTCGCATCAACTTTAACGATCATATGTTACTAATCCAAAGTGTTAATCCTCAAGGGGGCGTGGTAATTTCAAAAGTTGCAGTTAACGATAAACCCTCCGTTCACTATGCGGTTAATCTTGCTAACGGTCGGACGTTCTACATTGCCAACAACGCAACCTTGTATGGCAGCATCTTGGTTAAACAAACCTATCTTTTTGATTGCCAAGTCGACTATGCCCATAACATGTTGCTGATTAATAGAGTTCAACTTGTGCCTGAAAGTAGCCCATAACTCGGCTTTAGAGATATTCATAGATGTTGAAAGCCTAACGTATTGAAATGTGTGCTTAACCGCTTTTTGAACTTTCTTTCTTGGATTTTGTTATTTTTTGCAGAAAATTTATAAGCAGCCATGCACAGGTGTGCTTAAGGTGAAGCGGTGCAAAAGGCACCAAACGCTGGTGAATAAATGCGGAGAAGCTTAACAGTAACGCCGGAAAACGACAAAAAAATCCTACTCACTAAAGGGCGCTTCTTAACAGGAGATGCACCTCTAGACATAGATTACACCACTATGGTCAACATATTTATTGAATTAGGCCACAAACTAATGACCACAGCCTGGAATGAAAGCGCAAAAACCACAGTATGCATAGATAAAAATGAAATAGTTGAATCCTTCAAAAAACATGCTTTCAGCAACGAACTCAAAGAAGAATCAGTCGGAGACCAAGTCGCCGAAATCATCTTCAAAAAACTAGTTGAACAAGCTGGCCTAGCTCAAGGCGGGCAAATTAACCAAAGCCAAACCCCTGCTCTACCGCCCCAAGAAACAGACACAGCAAAAACTAAAAAACCAAAATATATCAGTTAAGGAGAAAAAGCCATTGTCCCTTCAAACAAATGCTCCAATGTCAGGATACTTTCCCGTAATAACGACTTGTTACAAATTGCATCGGTTGACTGCGTTTATTAGGTCGTCTTCGTCTAGCAAGAGGAGGACAAGCTAATGGTTGATGAGCAAGAGCCTCAGCCAGTTAATTTTGAGGAATTGCTGGACTCTGAAAAGAAGCGTTCCGAAGATTACCTGACTAGGCTAAGATATTTGCAAGCAGATTTCGAGAACCAAAAGAAACGTTTCGATAGAGAAACGGAGCAAATCAAAAACTATTGCAACGAACGCATAATCGTTTCACTGTTGGATGTGGTGGATGAGTTAGAGTTGGCGGTGAAGAACGGAGAAATTTCCATCTCTCCCGAATCTCTAATCGAGGGAGTTGAATTGACGTTGAAGAAGCTCAGAAAGGTTCTTGAGCAAGAAGGCGTTACACCAATAGAGAGCCCAGAAGGCAAAATTTTCGACCCAGCCCGCCACAACGCCGTCGTCACCGAAGAAAAAGAAGACGTGCCCGAGTGCACGGTTCTAGAAGAAATCAGGAAAGGCTACATGATGCGTGGCAAAGTTATACGGCCAACTATCGTCAAAGTAGCCGTAAAGTCAACAAAAAAAGAAAATCAAAGTAACCAAAATTCGGAGGAAAAAAAATAAATGAGTAATCCAAAAACAAATGAAAAAGTGTTAGGTATCGATTTGGGAACAACCAATTCAGCAGCAGCCATATATGAAGGCGGACATGCAACGGTTATTCCAAGCGCAGAAGGACCCACCATGGCGGGCAAGATGTTTCCGTCAGTGGTTGCCTTCACAAAAGACGGTCAACTCTTGGTAGGTGAATCGGCAAAACGTCAAGCAACCACCAACGCAGAAGGCACAGTCTTCGAAATCAAACGTAAGATGGGCACGGACTACAAAGTCAACATCTACGGCAAAGAATACACCCCCCAACAGATCTCAGCCTTCATCTTGCAGAAGATAAAGAAGGACGCAGAAACCTACCTTGGCGGCACAATCAGCAAAGCAGTCATCACTGTTCCAGCTCACTTCAACGACAACCAGCGACAGGCTACTAAAGACGCAGGCGAAATCGCAGGGTTCCAAGTAATGCGAATCATAAACGAACCCACCGCAGCATGTCTCGCATACGGCATTGATAAACTTCAGCATGAAATGAAAATTCTCGTGTTCAGCTTCGGCGGCGGAACCCACGATGTAACCCTCATGGACTTCGGCAAAGGAGTCTTCCAAGTACTCAGCACAAGCGGAGACACACAGCTGGGCGGAACAGACGTTGACAAAGCAGTCGTAGACTACATCCTTGGAGAATTCAAACGGCAAAACGGGATGGATATTTCAGGTGATCGGATGGCTATGGCACGGTTAAAAGAAGCCGCGGAAAAAGCCAAAATCGAGTTGTCAACACTCATGAGTACCGACATTGATCTACCATTTTTAACTGCAGATTCGTCAGGACCAAAACATCTTCGATTAACGTTGACGCGGACAAAGCTTGAATCTCTCGCTCAACCCATTGTCGAACGCACAAGACCCACACTCCTCAAAGCCCTCGAAGATGCCAAGTTAACTCCTCAGGGAATCGACAAAATCATCCTCATCGGAGGCATGACCCGAATGCCCCTCGTACAACGCTTCGTCGAGCAAATCCTGGGCAAAGCACCTGAACGCGGAATTGACCCAATGGAAAGCGTCGCCATCGGCGCAGCTATTCAAGGCGGAGTTGTTTCAGGTGAAGTCACCGACCTGCTGCTCTTAGACGTTACACCATTAACCCTTGGCCTCGAAACTATGGGTGGAGTATTCACCAAAGTCATGGAGAAAAACACAACTATTCCCACCAAACGCAGCCAAGTCTTCACAACAGCCGCTGACTTCCAAACCGCAGTCACCATCCATGTCTTGCAAGGTGAACGACCAATGGCAGCCAATAACGTCTCATTGGGCGAATTCAACCTCGTCGACTTACCACCAGCACCACGCGGAGTTCCGCAAATCGAAGTAACCTTTGACATAGACGCGAACGGTATCCTAAACGTAACCGCCAAAGACCGCGCCACGGGCAAACAGTCGAAAATCACCATATCAGCATCCACAAAGCTTTCCAAAGAAGAGAAGGAACGGCTCATCAAAGACGCAGAACAATTCGCTGACCAAGATCGCAAAACTAAGGAAGACGCAGAAACCCGAAACAATGCAGACAGCCTTGTTTACACCGCTGAACGAACAAAAACTGATCTTGCAGGAAAACTTTCTGCAGAGGAAACAGGTAAAATCGACGCAGCCGTAACAGAACTTAAAAATGCGTTAGCAAGCAACGACATGGTGCAAGTCAAAGCCAAAACCGATGCACTTCAGAAGGTTCTGCAAGAAGTCGGAACTAAAGTTTATCAGCAGGCAGCAGCCGAGGCAGCGAAGCAACAAGCTCAAGCTGGACCACAACAAGGCGGTCCACAACCAGACATGGGCCAAGAACCACCACCAAGCGGCGGACCAGAAGCAGGACCCGAAGGCGAACACGTTGTTGACTCAGAGGACTACAAAGTAAAGTAGTCCCTTCTACCCAACTTTTAATTTTTATGTTTTCAAAAGTTAAGAAAAAATTTTTGTCTCGCCATTCCGCGATTTCTATTTGAATATTTGTTGGTGCGTCTGTTTAGAATTTAGTGGTTCTAAGTTGAAACAGTAATACTGACGGTTCTGTTAAATCTAGAATCTATTGGCATTTTTCGAGAATAGAGCTAAAAATATGGAAAAAAAGTGTGGTTTAGTAGTTTTCTACATAGACTTCAAAGTACGCTTTGGGATGATTGCATGTTGGGCACATATCTGGTGCATTGGGTCCTTCGATTACTAAGCCGCAATTTCTGCATTTCCATTTAACTGGGGCATCCTTCTTGAACACTTTGCCTTGCTGCAGGCTTTCAAGAAGTTTGTTGTATCTGCGCTCGTGGTAAATTTCTACGTTTGCAACCATACGGAATGTTCGAGCAACTTCTGGAAAACCTTCTTGCTCTGCTACATCGCCGAAGTTCGGGTACAGTGTTCCCCACTCAAACTTCTCGCCTTCTGCAGCTGCTTTAAGATGGTCAGCCGTTGAAGCGATTACGCCTGCAGGGTATGAGGCTTTGATTTCAACCATTCCGCCCTTGAGATGCTTAAAGAACAACTCTGCATGTTCCTTTTCGTTGCCTGCGGTTTCCTCAAAAATCGCGCCGATTTGCTCGTAACCTGCTTTTTTGGCTACGCTGGCAAAGAATGTGTAGCGGTTGCGTGCTTGGGATTCGCCTGCAAACGCGGCTAAAAGGTTCTTTTCTGTTTGACTTCCTACAAAATCCATAATTTCGACTCCTACCCCAGATTATTTGTTTTCGAAAATAAAAGTGTTCCCTGCAATCCAGCTTTAGATATATCAATGCTTTTATCTTTCAGCGGCGCTATTGTTTTTTGCCGAATGATGAGAAGGCATTAGCTAGACAATCGGATGATAGCTCAGAGTTACCCAGACGGCAAAGTCTGGGAAATCCTATATATCGAAGAAATATAGGTTTCCCAGGCGAAATATGAGCAAATTGACAAGTTTTTGGTTTAGCGCATGTTTTTTGTCCCTGAACCAACGTCAGTTCTTGCAAAGCAAAGTGAATGCTGAGGAGAAAGTTGATACGTTCATTGTTTATCTTTTAGTAACTGCACCAATGAGAAATTGCAGAAATCGCATCAGGCGCGCGGGGAAGAGGACATTATGAATCTTGAAGATGTCACTCGTCTAAGAATGCGAAACCAGCACCTGTACGAAAGCTCATTTAAGCATCCTGACGAAGTCGTTTCATGGTTTGGCGCGATGCAGGCTCAGGATTACTCTGCCGCGAAATGGGCAGTGTCTTTGCGCTCCAAAAATCTCAGTAATAGTTCGCTGGATCAATCTTTTGGAGAAGGAAAAATTCTACGCACTCACGTTCTGAGACCGACTTGGCATTTTATTACGCCAGCTGATATCCATTGGATGCTTCAGCTTACCGCTCCTCACATTCGTGCGCAGGCCATCCATTGGTACCGAAGCTTAGGGTTAACTGATGAAGTGTTCACTAAAACAGATGCATTATTAACTGAGGCTCTAAAGTGCGGTAAGCAGCTAACGCGTTCGAACCTTGCCGAGCCACTAAAAAACTCAGGAATAAATGTCGGTTTGAACAATCTGCGTCTAACTTTTATAATGCTGCATGCTGAGCTGGAGGGAATCATTTGCAGCGGAGCGTTGCAAGGCAAGGAACATACTTACGCTCTTCTCGATGAACGTGCCCCCCAAACTAAGTTGCTGACACATGATGAAGCATTGGTTGAGCTCACCGAGCGGTATTTTAGGAGCCATGGTCCGGCAACCGTCAAGGATTACACTTGGTGGTCAAGTTTACCTGTTGCTGAAGCAAAGCACGGCATTGAAATGGTCGGGTCGGAGCTACGCCGTGAAAAAATAGGTGAACAAGACTTCTGGTTTTTTGCTCCTGAAGATATCAATCAGTTTTCAATTGCCGCATCTTACTTGCTTCCAAACTTCGATGAATACATCATAGGCTATTCAGACAGAAGCGCCATATTTGATGTATCCTATGCATCGGGATTGGATGCTCGCCACAATCCGCTCTTCCAGCATACGATTGTAATGGATGGGCGAATTGCAGGTACTTGGAAACGTACACTACAAAAAAGCAAAGCCATTGTTTTTGTCAAACCTTTTATAAAATTGGATAATTCCAAGCAAGAAAGTCTCAGGAAAGCAGCGATGGGGTATGGTAGATTTATGGGTCTTCCTGCTGAGTTAATTATAGAAAATGCATCAACGAAGCCATTGGCGAACTGAACCCATAAATCGTTATAGCAAAAATTAAGGCAGAGTTAAAGAAAAAATATGATAACCTGTTTCCGCAGGTTATTCGTTCGAGCGGGGGTTAAACTTCGATGCTTGTTCGTTTATTCATTATTGCTCCAGCGGTTACTTCGGGGAATTTTTCGCCAAGTTTCTTCTCTGCAGCTATCTCTGCTTCTTGGAGGATTGACATTGCATCTGCGCTTGCCATTATCGGGTTCTCGGGAATGTCGCTGCTTTGGTTTGTAGTTGAAACGATGTCTGAGAGGAGGCAGCCGATGTTTCCAAGTTCTTGGCTTGCTTCAGGAAGAATACCACACATCTCTGTGCGAACACTGTTTAGCATGCTTTTTGCGGGGCTCAACATAGCAACTACGTCGCCCATTTCTGAAACTGTACTCAGCCGCATGGACACGCTTTGTAGGGCAAGGGAGGCATGGGACAGCATCTTTTCGACTTTACGTATTTCGCCAAGTTCCGTGGCAAGGATGTTTGCGCGGGCGGTGTCTCTCTGTGTCATAGCTTTGACGACTCGCTGGAAAATTTCTGCATCCCGAAGTTCAAAACGGTGAACGGCGGCATCCAACGCTCTAGTTTGTGTATCTAAACGTTGCGTAACTACGCTTATTTGTTCCTTCAAATCTACCTGAGGTTTCCCAACATTCATTATTTTTGAGGTAAGCGACGGTTCCTCATTTTCTTTTTTTGTCCATTTACTGGTGAAACGATTAACCAAGATTATTTCTCCTAATTGTAATCTGATTTCAGTGGGGGATGAGGATATAAAAAATTGTTTGAACTTATAAGCTAAAATGTGGGGTTTAAAAATGCTGGTTTTTAACTTTCGTTCTAAATTTTTTGGGAGACAAAAATTTATGTTCCATAGAGTCTTGGATGGAAGCAGGGAGAATACGAAAATTTAGTATATATGCAATTTATTTTTCGAGTGTGCTGGCTTATTCTTTCGTCGTAAAAAATGTGGTTTCGTCATTTTTTTGAGCTTGTGAGCTGTCGAACCAGAAAAACAACGATGAGGATTGTGGCTAGGACTGCTACCGCACCGGCTATTACGGTGACCAAGAAATTATCTGTTTGAATGATGAACGCAGCAGAAAGGGCGGCAAGGAAAATTCCCAGATACAAACTTAATTTACTTCGTGCAAACTCTGAAAGTTCTTCCTCTATTAACGTTCTATACCTGTAAAAGAACAGGATAACCGCAATGAAAGATAGGAAAACTACAAGGAAAGAATACGTTAAACTCGTCCAGTAATCTCCGAAAGTAAGCAGCAATCCTACTTCATCAACGATTAATCCCCCGCCCGCACCATAGAGGATAGAGGCAACTCTGCTGGTTTCTTTGTCGTCGTAGCTGATTCCCAACCAACCGCCGACAGCGACCAAGGCGATGCCGAACCAGAAATGGTGAATGTGGATACCGCTAGTGATCAAGACAGTGGAAGGAAAGAATGTGGTGAATGCTCTTGCAGCTATGAAAGAGAAAATGAATGATAGCAAAGCGATTGTTGCTAGTTGAGCTCTGGGCTGAAACCTTTTAGAAGTGACTGCTGGCACCCCTCTAAGATAAAAGCTAATTACTAAATTAAAGATTGCCGAATACGAAGTTGTTTCTTTTCAAGTGTTGAATGGACGGAATTTCTGCAATTCAATTAGCGGTAACTGGATTTTTCATCAAATTTCTTAGGCTCAACATGTTAGCTATAGTAATTCTTAAATGGGCTATGGACTAATCATTTAGTTTATTCGTGAGGAAGACAAAGGTTTGGCATCAGCAGCATTGGGCAGGAAAATCGTTCTAACCGCATCCGCTACAGAAATGAGCGATTTCTTTAATAATCCATTTATTGCGTTCGTTGGAGGCTTCGGCAAAGGCCCAATCCCGTTATCATATGTGCGAAAAACGCTTTATCCTCACACAGGCCGCAAACCCGACGGGCAGGCAAAGTTCGCACCATACGGGCTGCGAAAAGTAGAATCCATTCTTTTACAAGGCGGTTTTTCTCCAAAAGACATCGCAGTCGCTCACCCAGATGATCTGCAGAACTTTATCGGTCCAGAAACCAAAGTCGTCGGCATATCCAGCATGGACCCAACGGGCATGGGATATGTCAGCAAAACCTATTCATCCATTGTTGGCGGCGGCGAACCCATGAACGCCATAGAATTCCGTAAACTCGTCATGCACCCCTCCCTAAAAAAGTACAAGCCAAAAATCATTGTAGGAGGCTTCGGTTCATGGCAGCTGGAACGCCAACACATCTCAAACAATTATGGTATTGACTGCGTTTTAATCGGCGGCAGACCCGGACCAATCGTGGAGCTATTCAAGAAAGCATTAAACGGCGAACCCCTTCCACGTATCGCTAAAGCTGATGAGTCCTTAAACAACTGGAACTACAATGTCGAAATGCCCTTAACCAATAACGTCGCTATACACGGAGCCGTGGAAATTAGCAAGGGCTGTGGTAGAAACTGCCAATTTTGCACACCAACAATGCAGAATAAAGTTGATGTGCCATTGGAAAAAATTATGCAGGAAGTTGCCCTCAGCACCGCCCAAGGCAGCGACCACGTCACACTAATTACAGAAGACTTGTTTATCTATGGTGCGACAGGAAAAACATTCATTCCCAACCGTGAAGCCGTTGTGAAACTTGTTAAAAGCGTCGCGGATCACCCTGGTGTCAAGAGCATTCAGGCGTCGCATATGTCGTTGGCTCCTGTTTGGCATGACCCATTGATGATTAAGCAGCTTGCTGAAATTCTCATTGAGAAAAGCTGGTATAGCTTTGGCAAAAAACCAATAATCACTGCGGAAACAGGTGTTGAAACGGGTAGTCCACGTCTCATGAAGAAGTACATGGCGGGTAAGATGTTGCCGTTTAAGCCTGAACAATGGCAAGACGTTGTAACAAACGCCTTTGGCATTCTAAACGATAACGACTGGTACCCCTGGCAACACTCATCATTGGGTTGCCTGAAGAAAAAGAAGAAGATATGTTTCAGACATTGGAGTTGATGGATAAACTCAAAGGCTACAACGCATTCTATGTGCCGCTCTTCTTTGTGCCACTTGAAAACTGCGTTCTGATGAACAAGAAAGGCGCCGAAATGGATTCGCTTAGCAAAGCACGCTGGGACTTCTTCATCAAATGCTGGGAATACAACATCAAAATCTGGAAACCAACCTTCCTAGAAAACCGCATACCCAACCCGCTACTCTACAAAACCTTCGACAGCTTCATAATCCCATACTTCGGCAAGATCCTCGGCACCTACTATGGCTTAACCCGAGGCGAAAAGAGCGAACAACTAAAACAAGCCGTTTGGCAACTCAGTATGCCTATGCCTGAGTCAGCTAAACGCAAAATGAAAGATAGGGTTTAAGCAGTTTCTTCTTCTGCCAATTCTTCATTATTTTCTATTTCTTCAACTGTAGGTTCTTCTACAGTTACTTCCGGCATAGCTTCCTGTAAAATCTCCTGGGCATGTTGGGTTTCTTGGGCTGGTGGCTTGAGGATTTTTCTTGCGTGAGTAATGTAGCCTGTGTGACCCGTCATCATTGTGTTGGGTCGGGTTTTGCCTCGTTCAACTTGCATGGTTCGCATTAAGCACTCGATGGTTTCGATGAAGACGAAGCCGTTTTCTCGGAGTGCCTCGGTGGTTTTTACAACTTGGTCGATTGTGGGGCTAAACGAGATTAGGACTCCTGAGGGTTTGAGGGCTGTATAAGCGTGCGGAACTACAAGCCATGGGACTGCAAGATCCAAAATTGCGGCGTCAACATCGCGTTCTTCGTATCCGGTAACTGTTACATCACCGCTTTTCATGTCTACGCGATTGATGAGTTTTGAGCGTTCAAGATTCTTTTTCGCGTTCTTCTGAAACTCGGGGCGCAACTCGTAAGTGTAAACTTTTCCTGTATCACCAACATATTGCGCAAGAGCAGTAGTTAAGGAACCTGTTCCTGTGCCTGATTCGACTACGCGACTGCCTGGTCCAATACCGCTGAACATAACGATTAAGGCAGCGTCTTTGGGGTAAATAATCTGTGTGTTGCGGCTGGATTTCATGATGTAATCGGTTAAGATGGGTTTTAGGGTGGTGAAGTAGATGCCCATGCTGCTCTTGATGGGTTCCCCGTATGCTTTGCCGATGAGTTCATCGAGTTTCAGGTAGCCTTTGTGGGTGTGGAAGGTTTGTCCTGCCTGCATCTTTATCATGTAAGTTCTGCGAGCGTCCAAGTAGATTAGAACGTAGTCGCCATCTTGGATTATTTCATTAGCCACAGATTTTGCCTCTTTTGGAAGAGAAACGATTTTGTTCCATTTAAGCTTTGAACTAACATTGTAGTTGGGGTTAGACGTTCTGATCTGGGTTAGTTAAGGATTGGTTGATTGATGATACTGTTGTGTGCAAATTGGTTTGTCATCATCTTCTATGGTTCTGATTTGTGTTTTAGTTAAGGGTAAACTTGGCAATTTGGGTTTATCTTTGATTGTTGCTGCAGCCGGTGTGCAGAATTCAGTTGCAGCAGCAACAGCAGCAACAACTTCTCTTCATGTTGAAGATTAGAGGGGCATATTTTCTTTTAAAGAAATTCAAAAACTAATATATCATAAAGTCGCTAAAAATAATTCAAGTCAGGACCATCAATGAGCAGCAACAGCCAAAAGCAAATCCATCTGAACAAGTTTTCTAATTATGTGACAAACCACAAAGTGTCTCTTGGCTTATTTTTAGCATCTTATGGTGTATTCTATCTGACTTCGGTTCTTCTTAGCCGTTGGACAATTTTTGATTGGGGAAAAGACATCACGGGTTACCCACCTTCAGCAATCAACACGGTTTTGCCCCGAAGTTTCATTGACCCAATTTTTTTCGTGACGAGTTTCTCAGCGTTAATCATCGGTGCAATAATGCTTTCCAATTACAGCCTTCGTGGAATAAGCCCGCAAGCCCCTGCTGATAAGCAGTACGTTGCAATATTGTTGACAGCTTTTGGGTTTACTTATCAGGTTATTGGTGCGTGGCCTCTTGAGAACGTCGTTGATTTTCCATGGCAATGGCAAAAACAGATAATTCTTAATGGAGCAGTTTTTGCCTGGGTTATTTGGCTTTTAAGTTTGGCAGTTTTGTTTATCGGTGTAATTTCCCTATACAAGCACAGTGTAATTTACCATAAAAAACACTTAGGAGAGGAAGCACAGGATGCCGAATCAATGGCATAGCAAAACCGCCGAAGAGGCACTAAGCGAATTACGCGTTACCCCAAAAGGGTTACCAACTCAAGACGCACAACAACGACTCAAAGAATACGGCCCTAACGAAATTAAAAAAGAAAAACGAACCTCCCCCCTCAAACTTTTACTTAGCCAATTCACTGACATCCTCATGATTATCCTTCTCATCGCAACAGGGCTTTCAATTGCTGTTGGAGAAGTAACCGATGCTATCATAATAATCGCCATCGTCATAGCCAGTGCAACATTAGGTTTTACCCAAGAATACCGTAGCGAAAAAGCCGTTGAAGCGCTTAAAAGAATGACGGCACCAACCGCAAACGTTCTCCGAGATGGCAAAGAAGCAAAAATCCCTGCTAATCAGCTGGTTCCAGGTGACATAATCTTTCTCTACACAGGCGACAAAGTTCCCGCTGACGCAAGACTTCTCGAAGTCTTTACGATGAAAACAGATGAAGCCCCATTAACTGGGGAATCCTCACCTGTCAACAAATTCACGTTGCCGTTGCCTGAACAAACCCTGCTTAATGATAGGCGAAACTTGGTTTTTAGTGGGACAGTTGTCGTTTACGGACGAGGTAAAGCAGTAGTTACTTCAACAGGTATGAATACGGAGTTTGGGAAAATCGCTGAGTTGGTTCAAGCAGCACCGCAGGAACAGACGCCCTTGGAGAAACGGATAAGCGGCGTTGGCAAATGGATAGGAATCCTATGCGTGGTCGTCGCTTCAAGCGTTGGTGTGGTTGGGATATTTGTTGAGCACCGCGCCGTGGTCGACATGCTTCTTTGGGCGATTAGCCTTGCTGTGGCAGCTGTTCCTGAAGCCTTACCAGCCATCATTACAGGAGCGCTTGCCATCGGCATGTACCGCATGGCAAAAGTCAACACCATAGTCAAACGGTTACCCGCAGTGGAGACGCTTGGAAGCACCAGCGTCATCTGCAGCGACAAAACAGGAACTATGACCAAAGGTGAAATGACCGTCCAACGCCTCTACGTTAACGACCAAGCTATCAAAGTTACAGGAATCGGTTATGCACCTGAGGGCGAATTCCAACTTGAAGATAAAACAATAGCACCTGACGAGAGCTTGCGATTTGCTATTAAAAATCGCTTCATTGTGCAATGATTCAAGCCTAGATAAAGAACCAAAGTCTGGGAAGTGGATTGTGAAAGGGGACCCCACAGAAGGCGCCCTGGTGGTTGCAGCCTGCAAAGGAGGTGTGAGCAAGGAAGATTTAGAAAAGCATGAGCCTCGGGTTGCAGAAGTTCCGTTTTCTTCTGAACGCAAACGCATGACCACCATACACTCCTCCTACGGCAAGCAAACAGCTTACATGAAAGGTGCCCCTGAAGTTATTTTGGGGCGGTGCAATAGCATCTTTTTGCACGGAAAAGTTCAACCATTAACCCAGGAAATTCGAGAAAAGCTTCACAGAGTTACCGAAACAATGGCTTTGCAAGCCCTTCGAAACCTCAGCTTCGCTTACAAAGAATTGTCTGGAAACTTGGAACAATTCTCCGAAGAATCGGAACACGATTTTATTTTTGTGGGAATAATTGGGATGATTGACCCACCGCGTCCAGAAGTAAAAGATGCAATTGGCATTTGCAAATCTGCTGGAATACGTGTCGTTATGATTACGGGAGACCACAAGCTTACAGCCACAGCTATTGCCCGGGAACTTAACTTGATTTGTGATGACTGCCAAGTTTTGACGGGTCAGGAGCTAGAGCAGATGTCGGATGAGCAGCTTGCTCAAGTGGTGGAGAAAGTGGTTGTTTACGCTCGTGTGTCTCCTGAACACAAGACTCGGATCGTTCGGGCTTGGAAGGCAAAAGACGAAGTCGTCGCTATGACAGGAGACGGTGTCAACGATGCGCCTGCCCTGAAAATGAGCGATATCGGCATCGCCATGGGTATAAGCGGGACCGAAGTAACCAAAGAAGCCGCCGACATGGTTTTAGCTGATGACAACTTCGCTAGCATCGTCAAAGCCGTCAGGGAGGGCAGAGAAATCTTTGATAATATCAAAAAATACCTTACCTTCCTGCTCCAATGCAACATCATGGAAATCCTCGTCATGTTCTTTGCCATAGTCAGCGTGCCCTACATTGCACGGTTTTTGTCGCCTGGTTCAGATGTAGAACTGGTAAATAGTGCAGCTATTGCTTTAACTGCAGTACAGATTCTCTGGGTCAACCTTGTTACAGACGGTTTACCCGCAATCGCTTTAGGCGTTGACCCCGGTGACCCTGACTTGATGCAGCGTAAACCTCGAAAACCTAACGAGAGTATCTTTAGCAAAGACGTCAAAGTCTACCTAAGCACAGTACCCATCTTGATGACGGTGTCTGTTGTTAGTGGCGTTCTATTCCCATATGCCTTGGCTAAGCAACTTCAGGCTCATGGAAGCACAGAACCCAACTGCTCACTGCAATGGTAGTTATGGAGTTAACTGTAGCCATAACCTGCCGCTCCCTAAGGTACCCCGTTTTCAAGGTAGGTATTTTTAAGAACAAGTTCCTATGGTATGCAGTTCTCTCCTCTTTTGCATTACAACTGGTGATTCTCTATACGCCAGGTCTGCAATCACTCTTTGACGTCCATATGCCTGAACTTGTCGATTGGGCGGTTGCTGCCTTATTCGCAGGAGCAGTTTTTGCATTCGTTGAAATCGGCAAATTTGTAGTCTTCCCGAAGAGCAAACGCTCAATTTCCAAAGCTTTATAAAAAAGAATGTTGAATTCAGTTAAAAATCAAATCGGGGAAACAATAATGAGTATAACAGAAAAATTAGCTAATCCTGCTCCTCTCGGACTCTTAGGCTTCGGATTAACAACAGTACTCTTGAACCTTGTCAACGCCGGCGTCTTTCCACTGGACACCGTGGTTTTGGCGATGGGCATAGCTTACGGTGGCATAGCACAGATTATCGTTGGCATCATGGAATTCAAAAAAGGCAACACATTCGGCACAGTCGCTTTCTTATCTTACGGCTTATTCTGGTGGAGTCTTGTCATGCTTCTGCTTCTACCTAAACTCACAGGCTTTGCTGGTCCATCTACATCTTCGTTAGCAGCATACTTCCTAATGTGGGGTATCTTTACCTTCGGCATGTTCTTTGGCACACTGAAAGCTAACCGCGCACTACAATTCGTATTCGGCAGTCTCTTCATATTGTTCTTTATGTTGGCGATAAGAGAGTTAACTAACAACCCAGTTCTATCCGGCTCCATAACATTCAACACGTTCGTAGGAATCGAAGGCGTCATATGCGGCGCAAGCGCAGTCTACCTTGGTCTTGCAGAAGTCTTAAACGAAGCGCACAACAAAACAGTTCTGCCAATCCTGCCAGTCAAATAAATAAATTTCCAACTTACCCTTTTTTATTTTTAAATCGTTAAAATTTCTCGGTTGCATGCTTGCTTAAAGGAGTTTATTTTTTAACATAAATATGTCAAATATGGTCTTTTATTTTTTATTTTACAAAAAACCACTGAAAAAACTTATATTCTCTAAGCCCAATTCTTCCCAGCATCTATAGGAATGATAGACATGTCAGATAGTTTACCTTTCAATGATAAGATACAGTCCAAGTATTGCAAAGGTTTCTTCTGGAGAAATACGCAAAAAAGTATGGGAAGAATCCATTAAGAACCCGACTGAGTTCTGGGCAGAAAAAGCAAAAGCCATCGACTGGTTCAAAGCACCAACCAAAGTGTTGGATGACTCGAACCCGCCGTTCTTTAAATGGTTCCCCGACGGAGAACTCAACATATGCTACAACGCAATCGATCGTCACGTTAAAACCGCACGCAAAAACAAGCTTGCCTACATTTGGGAAGGCGAGATGGGTGAAGTAAAAACTTACACTTACTACCAACTATACCGTGAAGTAAACAAAGTTGCAAAAGCACTAAAAGACCTAGGCGTCAAAAAAGGCGACCGCGTCGCAGTCTTCTTACCTGTCATTCCAGAGTTGCCAATCAGCTTGCTTGCAATCACAAGACTCGGAGGAGTTCACACAGTTGTCTTCTCAGGCTTTAGCGCTGAAGCACTTGCAGACCGCGTTAACGACTGTGGAGCAAAAATCCTCATAACCGCAGACGGCAGCTTCCGCAGAGGCAAACCAGTTGGAATCAAAGACAACGCAGACCGCGCAGCACCCTTGATGCCAAACATCGAGAAAGTCCTCGTTGTCAAACGCACAGGCCAAACCGTCCAAATGAAAGAAGGACGAGACGTTTGGTATCACGACGCGCTCACAGCAGCAGGCGCAAATGCTTACGTTGAACCAGAAAGCATGAAATCAACCGACCCACTGTTCATCCTCTACACTTCAGGAACAACCGGCAAACCAAAAGGCGTCCAACACGGCACTGGTGGCTACCTCGTTTGGGCTTACTGGACCCTGAAATGGGCATTTAACCCCAACGACGAAGACATCTACTGGTGCGTTGCAGACATCGGCTGGATCACCGGTCATACATACAACGTTTATGCGCCACTTAGCCACGGCATAACCGCGTTCCTCTTCGAAGGTACACCAGACTTCCCAGCACAAGACCGCTGGTGGAGCATGATTGAAAACCACGGCATCACAATACTCTACGGGACCCCAACCGCAGTTCGTATGTTCATGAAATTCGGTGAAGAATGGGTTAACAAACACGACCTGTCCACGTTACGTGAACTCGGTTCAGTCGGTGAAGCCATCAACCCCGAAGCATGGAAATGGTATTACCGCGTCATCGGCAAAGAACGCTTACCAATCATCGACACTTGGTGGCAAACAGAAACCGGCGGCTTCATGATTGCACCAGCCTCAGGCATAGAAATGACACCGCTAAAACCAGGCTCAGCTACCCTTCCGTTGCCAGGCGTTAACGCTGATATCGTCGACGAAAAAGGACAGTCAGTGGCACAAGGAAACAAAGGCTATCTAGTGATAAAATCTCCTTGGCCTGGAATGCTGCAGACCGTTTGGAAAGACCCCGACCGCTTCAAACAAACATATTTCGGCAAATGGCCAGGAATCTATTATGTGGGCGACTACGCAATCCGTGACCCAGATGGATACTTCTGGTTACTGGGAAGAGCAGACGAAGTCCTTAAAGTAGCAGGACACAGAATCGGCACCGTCGAACTCGAAAGCGCACTCGTCAGCCACCCAGCAGTCGCGAAGCAGCAGTCATGGGCAAAGAAGATGCGGTCAAAGGCGAAGTCCCAGTAGCATTCGTCGTGCTACGCAGAGGATTCCAACCCTCAGACGAACTCCGCGCTGAACTCGTCAAAACACGTCCGAACAACCATTGGTCCAATCGCAACCCCCGACGCCGTCATAATCGTAGCTAAACTTCCCAAGACCCGCAGCGGCAAAATCATGCGCAGACTCCTCAAAGCAGTCCTAACTGGAGCACCACTCGGCGACACCAGCACTATCGAAGACGAAGGCAGCATCGAAGACATCAAAGCAACCTACGCAGAACTACGCAAACAACTCGACAAAAAAGCTTAAAAAAATAAACAACCTTTCTTTTCTTTTTCTTTTATTTTTTGTGATCTCTTTTTAATGTAATTGCAATCTGGACTCATGATTTTTCGATTTAATTTTTAGTTTTTTAGATGGCTAACAAAATCGCCGTTGCAACAATAACAGCCGCGGCTATCTACCCAGCGAAACATACGGGGTGAAATAAAACTTGTGATTCCATTGGTGGCTAACTCGAAAATCTTATAATTGCAGATTCCTTTCCCACTCGCTAGTAGGGACCTTCCATTTTTGCTCCGCACATAGGACAAACAATCGGAGTTTTATGTTGCATGCACATCAGGTGGTAACTGCATAGGCAGCAGAGGTAGATTTTGCATTTTGAGCAACACTTGAATCCGCCCCCAATCATCCCACCGCAAGCATCACAAGCACGAGACAAATCAACCATAGACGACTTTGTGGACTAAACTTCATTTAAACCCAAAGATGAAAAGACATTCTTTAGTAGTAGAGGGGTCAGTGAATAATACCCTTATTTGCTTCAAGTTTCCTTGTTTTTCTTTATGGCTGCGAGCTTTTGGTGCATGAGGTAGATGTAGATTCCGCCATAGTAGGTTTTGTTTTCGAGGGGTGTTTTGTGGTTGTTCATGGATGCATGTTAGAGTTGAAAGGAAATAATGTTTTTTGAGAATGCTTGTTTGCTAAATCTGCAAAGAACGCTTTGCTTGTTGTGAATTAGGCTTTGCTATTCTTAGCAACTCTCTTAACACCTCAGAAGGACTCAGTTTAGAGTGATTAAAAATATGTTAGAACAAAAAGAAAGAAAGAGATTTCCAATATGTTATTTTACTGTGTGACTTTGCCGTCTTTGCAGAAGTAGCTTGTAGGTTTAGCTTTCATTAAATTGAAATCCTTGAAAACTTGGCATCCGGGGCAAATGCATGACTTGCTAAAATCCAAGTCTTTGCAGACTGCCACGCCGTTGGCGCAGTAGGGTCCTGGCATATCCTCGAGTTTAGGCATTTTTGATGGATCTTGTGATGTATTCTTTGTCATTTCATCGCTTAGACTTTGCATCTGCTCTTTAGACATGTGCATCATCTGTTGAGCAGTCATGTTCCGCATCATCTCTGCGTTCTTCATCATTCCAGAACCTACAAGGCCTTGCACGTTTCCAGAATTGATATTATTAATCATCTCAGCTCTTGCGGTTATTTTGGGTTTGGCGCAGATGCTGTTGGTTTGAACTGGGCAAGTAACGCATTGACACTTTGTTATCACATCATAACTTAACATGACTTTAGGTTGTGGTTTGTGACCGAAAAAATCCAAAAATTCACCTCTCAACTAACTAATCCTATAAAGGAAACCATAAATTAAGTTTTACCTTAAAGCTATGCATCAAAGGGTTTTGGGTTTGATTGATTTTTAATCAATGTTGCCGCTAACCATTTGGGTCAGAGATGGAATTTGCGACCTTTAGAAGCCACATCTGAACCGAACTCTTTAGCCAATTGCTCCAAAAGTGCTTTTTGCGGTGCCGTAAGTTTCTCAGGAACTGAAATACCGATGCGTATTTGCAAGTCACCTCTTCCATATCCACGGAACCTTGGCATACCTTTGCCACGAAGTGTGATGGTTTCGCCAACTTGCGTTCCAGGATGAACTTTAACGATTGTTGGTCCCTCAAGGGTGGGAACCATAATGTCTGCGCCCAATGCCGCTTGCGGATAAGTAACCATTGCCACGTGCCATAGATCATCGCCTTCCCGAATAAACTGTGGGTTCTGCCTAACGTGGACGACAACGTAGAGGTCTCCTGGTTCGCCGTCGGGATCAGCCATCTCGCCTTCGCCCCGTCAACCGAAGCTGATAGCCTTCGTCGATGCCCATTGGCACTTTAACCGTGATTTTACGCCGCTTCCTCACCAATCCCGCGCCACGGCAGTTTGTGCAGGGAGAATCTATGATTTTGCCTTTGCCTTTGCAGACGGGGCAAACAGAAACCTGCATGTAGGTAGCGAAGCCAGCTTTGCGTATGTTCTGGATTTTGCCTGCGCCGCCGCATCTGGGACAGATTTTAGCGGACGTTCCTGGGTTTGCACCTGAGCCGCCGCAGACTTCGCAGCGTTCAGTTCTTGGGATTTCGATTTCTTTTTCCGTGCCCCTGGCCGCTTCTTCAAGAGTTATTTCCAAATTGTAAGCCAGGTCTTGTCCACGATTGCGCTCTTCAAACCCCTGAAATCCTCCGCCTCCAAAGAAAGTGCGGAATATATCACCGAAACCCATGTCACGAAAAACTGAGTCGAAGTCCGCTCCACGGAAAATATCCTCGCTGGTGTAGCGTTGATCAAAGCCTTGGTGCCCAAGGTTATCGTATGTTTGCCGTTTTTGGTCATCGCTGAGAACGGCGTATGCTTCGCTGATTTCCTTGAACCGCTCTTCAGCGCCTGCATCTTTATTGCGGTCAGGATGGAATTGCATAGCTAGTTTTCGGTAAGCATCCTTGATTTCATCTTTAGATGCCCCTTTTTGAACCCCAAGAACCTCGTAGTAATCTCGTTTTTCAGCCATGCAGCCTTACCGTTAAATTGATTTTTTATTAACGCTTTATAACAATGCTTAAGACTGTAATTTATACTATTTCCCCATTTATAGACCGTTTCTTGGGGTTTGAATGATTACGTTTTGGGTTCACAGAGTTGAAATAGAATTTAGGTCTTTCTGTTACTTTTTGGTCTGACTTAATCAGAATTTGCAACCGCTCGTTAACATACCAATTTAAACTAGAGTATTGAGGTTTATGCTGATAAAGACTGATATGTAAACGAGGAAGAAGACGGCGAAGAATTTGTGGTATGTTTGGTTTTTGGTAAGGATGGCGACGATGCTTAAGACGGTTATTAAAACGATAGTTACTATATAGATTGGGCCTTGGGCTATTAGGTGTGGGACGCCTTTTAGTAAGGTATCTAAGAAGTCCAGCGGCGGAAGTAGGGCGGCGAGGGTGAAGAACCAGCGGTTGTCTTCGTAGAAATGTTTCTTGAAATCAATTTTTTCTTCAATGTGGTCTGGGAACAGAATCACGGATTGAAGGAATGTAACTATTGGGGTTAAGAGGAGGAATATGAGAAGCGGAAAACTCCATGTTGATTGAATGTTCCATCTATACAGCACCCACCAATTCAAAACCATGTACAAAAACAGGTTGAGCACCCACATGATGTGAACCCAGTAATTTTGGACTTGGTCGCGACGTTCAAGTATTTTGCCGATACCTGTTAGAAGCCTCGTTAAGCCTAGAGCAATGATTATTGATGGAACTATGGAAATGTACGAGAACGTATCCATTCCCAAACTCAGCCAACAAGGGCAAAACTGCACATTTAATTATATAACAATTACTAACAAAAATAAAAAAGATGACAGACAAGCGGAAATATTTTGGATAACAGAACTGCCCTATATCCATTAGACTATTTGGAGAAAAAGGTAAAAAACGCAGTCTTTCAAAAAGTACTCTGTCCTAAAACCAAAATTTTTCATTTACAAAAACTTTGACAGGCGACTTTAAAAACTTAGGCTGACACACGATAAAAACAAACACCCGAGAAACCTAATTTAGTAGGTACATTTGTTTTTTTTAAGCCTAAAATTTCGTCTGACTGATAAAATATTTCTTAAAAAACCTTATAACTTACTTAGGAGCTAAAATAGCGTTACAGGTGATTGTTTTCAGCGAATCAAATCCGGAAAGCAAAAACAGAGATAAGATTATGCAGGCTTTCCCGATTGCCGGTATAGGTGCGTCTGCTGGTGGCCTAGAGGCCATTAAAATTTTGCTGCAGAATTTACCCGTGGACACTGGTTTAGCTTTCGTGGTTGTACAGCATCTCGCTCCAAATCAAGAAAGCATGTTGCCTGAAATACTTGCACGCTCAACCAAAATGCCCGTCTACAAAATTGAGAATGGCATGCAAGTCGAGCCAAACAATGTCTATGTGATTCCTTCCGGAGCGTCAATGACAATTGAGAATGGCGGCCTCAAGCTTCATCCTAAAACGTCATCCCTCAAACCCATAGACGAGTTTCTAAAGTCTTTAGCTGATGAGCTCAAAACGCTGTCAATCGGTATAATACTCTCGGGCACTGGAACTGATGGAACTGAGGGGTTAAAAGCCATAAAAGCCGAAGGTGGAATCACTTTTGCGCAAGATCCAAAATCAGCCCAGTATCCTGACATGCCCAAAAGCGCTATTGCCTCGGAAACCGTATACTTTGTTCTCGATCCAGAACAAATAGCGGAAGAATTATCCATAATCTCCAGACATCCTGAGATTACTCGACAAAAAATGGAAGAATCAAAACTTCCAGATGAAGATGAAAAAGAACCTCAAATAATATTCACAATACTAAAAGCAGCATTCGGCGTAAATTTCTCTAACTACAAGAAAACCACAATCAATCGGCGAATTAGCCGCCGAATGATCTTAAATAAGATAGAAAACACTAAAAAATACATTTTGTTTCTACGAGCGCATCCTGAAGAGCAACAAGCATTATTTGATGACCTTCTGATAAGCGTGACAACCTTCTTTAGAGAACCCAACACCTTCTTGGTTCTAAAAGAGAAAGTGTTCCCCGCACTCGTTGAGAACAGACAATATAGCCGTCAACCCATAAGAGTATGGATTCCAGCCTGCTCAACAGGCGAAGAAGTTTACTCTATGGCTATTGCACTTACAGAATTCCTTGAAGAAAAAAACTTCCTAAATGTTCCAACCCAAATTTTCGGCACCGACGTTAACGGAAAGAACATCGAGAAAGCCCGGCGAGGAATCTATCTCAATAACATACAAGACAATGTTTCCGAAACCAGAATAAAACGATTCTTCACAAGCTTTAATGGAAACTGCCAAGTAATCAAGCAGATTCGAGATATGTGCGTTTTCGCAAAACACGACCTTACACAGGATCCTCCGTTCTCAAATATCGATTTAATTGTCTGCCGCAATTTGTTAATATACTTGGAATCCCCGCTTCAGGAAAGAATAATATCGGTATTCAATTACGCGTTAAAACCCAACGGATACCTTGTTTTAGGCGAATCTGAGACAGTAGGTAAATTTTCAAGCTTGTTTGATTCAATTATGAAAAGAGGCGTAATCTTTAATAAAAAAAGTGGTCAACCACCAGCCGAATTACCATTGCAACTTCCATTCGGTTATTCCACAGAAAAAACTCCATTTATTTTGCCCAAAACAACTGATGTAGTAACTAAGTTAAAAGAGGAAGTTGACCAGTTGTTAATGAAAGCGTATGTTCCAGCTACGCTGCTAGTTAACAGCAATTCAGACATCCTTGTTTTTCGCGGGCAAGTTAATCCTTATATCTCGATTGAACCTGGAAACGCAAGTTTTAACATAACTAACATAGTTCGAAAAGAACTGAGACCTACTGTTCAAACCACAATCTACAGAGCAAAAAAATCAAAAAAAGACATTTGCGAAACGGTGCGATATGAACAGGATGGACAGACAAAAATAGTTACCGTTCAAGTTAAGCCTTTTAAAATAGCAAAACAAGAAGAACCTTTCTTTCTCGTTTTGTTTGAGGAAAAAAGGCCAATAGAACTTCAAAAGTCGCCAAAACACGCTAACACCCAATCGGAGTTGGCTAAGAATCAACAAATAAAAGAGCTTATCGAAGATTTAGACTCAACTAAACAAACGTTGCAAACCGTTATTGAACAACAGGAAGCCTCAAAGGAAGAGTTACGCTCAGCAAGCGAGGAAGTTCAGTCAAGCAATGAAGAGCTTATGAGCACAAACGAAGAATTAGAAACATCCAAAGAAGAGTTGCAGTCCGCTAACGAAGAATTAACAACATTAAACGATGAACTCAAGAACAGAAACCAAACCCTTTCTCACTTAAACGATGACCTTGCTAACCTCATGGACAACGTTGATACCGCTGTAGTCATCGTAGATACTGACCTTAAAATAAAACGGTTTACCGCTTCAGCTCAAGAACTCCTGCGGATTATGCCATCAGATGCAGAGCATCCAATCACTGATGTGCGCTTGGCAATTCACGTGGAAGACTTGGAAAAGCTACTCCAGACATCGATTCGCAAGCTAAGTACAGTTAGACATGAAATTAGCGACAGAAACCACTGGTACCAAATGCGCATCCGACCCTACATAACTGGCGATAAGAAAATCTTTGGAGCCGTCCTATCCTTTTCGGACATCACTGAGATGAAAAAATGGGAAGCAGAGAAGAAGCTCCACACTGAAGACTTGGAGACGCAAGTTAAGGAGCAAGCACAAAAAATAGTGCAATCTGAAACCTTAGCTACCATCGGCAAAACTGCAGGCATGGTTGGTCACGACATCAGAAACCCGCTTCAATCAATCGTCGGCGAGCTCTACTTGGCAAAAGCCGAAGTAGAAGAGTTGACTGATAATGACTCAAAGAAAAACCTTACAGAAAGTATTTCATTCATTGAGGAACAGCTATTTTATATAAACAAGATAGTGGCCGATCTTCAAGACATCGCAAGAACGACTGCCCCGCAAATTGCAGAAGTCGATGTTGAAAAAACTATTAAAGAAGTATTGAACCTCATTCCTCTAACCTCAGATATTACGTGTTCCTTTACCATTCAGAAAGATTATCCAAATCTTAAACTAGACTCTTCCTACTTAAAACGAATTCTAACCAACCTGATTTCCAATGCAATTCAAGCTATGCCAAAAGGAGGAAAATTAATTGTCTCTGCCGCATGCCATGCAGATAAAGCGTTAATCAGCGTTGAGGATACTGGGGATGGCATGTCTGATGAAGCTAAAACCAAAATTTTCACGCCCCTCTTCACTACAAAGGCAAAGGGTCAAGGCTTCGGTTTACCTGTAGTTAAAAAATTGACTGAAGCGATGGGTGGAACCGTAGGTTTCGAGAGCGAGAAAGGAAAGGGCGTAAAATTCACCCTCAGATTTCCCATTCCACAAAATCGCCAAAGCTAAACTTGGGTTTCGTTTTTCTTTTCTTTTTCGTATTCCGTAACCATGCGTTTTACTTTCTTTTCCAACTGTAGCTCATAAGCATGTTCAGCCACCATTGGGGTCAAATCATCTTTCTTAACTACATCGTTTGGCTGCACGATACGTGTTTCGCCTGCTTTAACAGGGACCTTTTCGCCTTCAATACAATCCTTAAAGTCTTCTAACGCTTCAACAATCCAGTAGCCTTCACTTTCCGTTACAACCTTAACTCTGTACAAGCCCTTATAGTAGAATTGACTCATGAAAAATCCTCAAGTAAATAATTCTAATTTAGGTAAATAACTCTTCCGAGCGGAAGTTGGATGTATTCTTAGTTTTCCTCAAAGTCATGGAGACACTCGTGTTTCCGAGTTGCTTCGAAACTTCGAAGACGCCGAAAACATGTTTTCCACCATTAAAAATTCAAGCAAGTTGTCTTCACTACATAATGTCAGGCTTCTTCGAGCATCGAACAATCAACAGCCAACATTGTCGAGCTCTCATATTGCAGTAGTTTGCTATGAAGTACAATCCAAAATCTTGTTCATGTGAAGAGCAAGAAACAGCTTGATCTTCTTTGCGGCTTTGAAGAAGTGCTGAAACGTCAACAGCTGAGCGGCCTGCGCTTTCGCAGTGTGACGCCGCTATCCGTGATGCCGGTTAGTTGATTGTTAATTAAGCCAAGAAATACTCTTTTGCCTCATTACTCGGTGGCACGTTGTTGCAGTATTTTTTGAATAGTATCTGATTTTCAGTGTGCACCAAGTGGGTTTGGCTTAATTTCCTTGACCTTTTCGGCTATTTGTGAAGAATTTAAACCAAATTGAGGATTGGGCAAAATCCAAGAAAAACCTTGGTTCCTTAGTTGGAGAAGTTTTTTGTTTCCACGATGATAGTTGTATCAGTTTTAGAAGGTCAGTTCAATTTGGTTGCTGACCAAGTATTTTTTCTTCTTTTTTTTCTGTTTTTTTGCAGATATCTGAAATAGCGCGCATTGTTGGAGGCGGTGTGAAGATGCTGAAAACCCGCGTGTACTTGGGCGACCCCGCTTTTTTAACGTTTATTATGTTTCCGCCGCCTTTCAGGTAGCCGGCTATGAATGCTTTGGCGACGGCTTCAGCTTTAGCGTTGCTGTAGAATGGTTGCAGATAGTGCCCGCTGTAATAGAGGAAAACTGCTACATCCCATGCTTGGTCGCCATCTTTTGTCGCTTGCTCAAAATCAATCAGGAAAATAGTGCCATCTTTTTTAATGAGTACATTATCTGGTTTGGTGTCGCCTAAGGCAACGTTGTGGGAATGAACGCGGGCAAATATCTCGCCTACTCTGCCAACTGTATCGCAAACATCAGCAGTTGTTGCCGGGTCTTTTGACGTTGCCAACCGTTTAATGGCTTCACTAAGGTTTTCCCCATCAATGTACTCCATGAAAATAATGCGTTCTGCATTGCTTACATGCAAAATTTTTGGGACATTAAATCCTTCGCTGTGCAAAAACTCACTTATCGCATATTCCTTCGCCAAACGAGCTTGTCCTGCAACAGCAAACGATCGGGCTCCAAAAGACCACAGTGTTAAGGGGAACCATTTTAGACCCGACCAATCTTTAAAACGCTTCGCTAAGACTTTGGTTTCACTGCCTTTCTCCTGGGTTTTGATTAAGTAAACGTCGTTTAACATGCCGCCGACAGGTTCAACCTCAATATTTGCGTTCTCTCCGTTAAGGAGCATCTTTTCGGCAAAGCCTTTGATGTCAATCTTATCAGAGAGTGAAACAAGCCCTTCTGAGGTTGGGAAGAAAACGTATTTTTGCGGATCAATATACGAACAGCTTGAATCAGGTTGGCGCTTCCAATTGATTTTTTGTGTCCTGAGAAAAGCCTCAGTGTTTTCTGAAACCACGTTCATGAGTTGAGGGAGGACGCCGAAGATAGATGTGAAGAGTGTGCGCGGCATATTCTTGGAGAGGTTGATTATTTTTATTCTTGGGTCTTGGCATTGATTGATGAATTTCTTTGAGATAGTTATGTAAGCCGTTTACGCTGACGATTTTCTCTTCTGCTTCAAGCTGTTTTAATGCTTGGTTATATCCTTTGAGCGCTTCCTCTTCATCTTGCAGAAGGCAACTAGTTAATTTTGCAAGGTCATAAGCTATTAATGGGAAAACTCTGGTTCGATTAGAAAATATTTCATACATGAAGTATTGGGGTTTGATCTGTATGCTCTGGGCAAGCTCAGGAAAATTCACAACCAGATTCTCCAGCAACTCTACAATCAAGCGTTTCTTAAGCTCAACCTCTTTTTCATGCAAATACCCCTCGCCTTGAATGCTTGAATAAGGAAAAATAAGTTTACTCGCAATAGCTTCACCTAGAAACCCCCTGTCAACGTCTCTCTCAAAGATCCATTGGTCAACAGCAAAGACAAAAATGGTTTTGTTATTGATTGTTTTGAAGTAACGCATCATTCGAGGCTGAAAATTGTGGATAATGAGCATTACTTCGTGGATTGGGCGTTCGCTTGGATTTTTCATTGAATAATTATCTACAATGGCTATAGACGTGATTTTGGATGAACCAGCGATATGTCTACAGAAATCAAGAGTTTGGTTGATTAACTCGAAGGCTTCGCTTTCTGTTTGCTTCAACTGTTCACCCTAAGCGTACATAGCAATTACATGTAGATGTATTTAAAACAAGTTTTTGGAAAGAGAACTGAGTCTGGTGTTTTAGAAATTCAGTTCATAGATAAAATTGCTGGCAAGCTTGAGATTACTTGCCAGTTTTAAGGTACTTCTAAAGTTAAGGTTTTTCTGTTCTTGGTGGCTATCATGCCGACGGTTGGCTGCATCATTTCAGAGTTGGTGGTAGTGTTTATTTTTCTGCATATCAAATTCAATGAGTCTTCGGTGTAGTTAAGCATGCTCTGTCCATCTGCTGTTAGCTTGTAAACCTTTCTAGGTCGCTCAAAATCCGTGTTCCAAACGCTGTCTACAAATCCTTTCTTTTCCAGTGTGCCTAGCAGTGGGTAGATGGTGCTGGGTCCGAAGTAGACGCCGAAGGTTTTGCGTATTTTTGTGATGATTTGGTAGCCGTGCATGGGCTCGGTGCTGAGGAATTGCAGGATTATTAGATCTAGCAATCCTTTCGTTAGTTTGGTTGAAACCTCTTTTTGTGAGTTTGGTTTAAACATTTTTCTATTCTCCCCGACTTTGTGTATTTTTGTGGAACAGTTTTTCTGTTATACGTGTATACAATATGTCCTTATTCGGACATATCTTGATTACATAGTTATTCTAAACCCCGATATAAAGCCTCAGACATAACCAAAGCATACCAAAACATAACCCTGCATATGACAACCAAAAAAATTAACATAACCTAAATAAATCCAAACATCCACCCATACACCAAACAACCCCCAACAAGGCAAACCAATGTCCGAAACCTACAAAAAAGAAATTGTACAACACATAGTCAGAAACCTACTAGACATCCAGCTATTACGCATAATCCAAGCCGAGCCAACATGGGGATACAAGATAAAAAAACAGGTAGAAACCGACTTTAACATCAAACTACGCCACGGCGCACTCTACCCCACGCTAAACGAGTTAGAACACAAAGGCTTTGTAGAAAGCAAAAAACAGCAAAAAGACGGACGCGCCAGAAAAGTGTACACCGTAACGGAAAACGGCAAAATCTACCTTCAAACATATTACAGCATCCTACAGGGGCAACTGGCGGGTACATAGACCAACATTTTCTGGTACATATTTTTCATGAGGACAGTTTTCATCACCATGGTGGTGCATAAAAAAGCTTTTATCTTTAGTCCTCAGACAGAAACATAGAGGAAAAATAAATGACTTTAGAATCAAGCAAAACCTTAGGCGGCATTGGTGCAATACTGCTATTCATCGGTGTACTCCCCTTCCTACAGTACTTGTGGGTAATCGGGTTAGTAGGCGTAATTCTAGTGCTGGTTGCTTTGCATAACTTCGCAAATGTTTACAAAGAAAGCGGCATCTTCAGCAACGCAATGTACGGAGTAGCGATTGCCATAGTCGGCGGAATCGTTGCGGCAATTCTTGCTTTTGCAGTTGTCTTAACGAACTTGAAGGATTTCATAACCCAAGTCTATCCTGGCTGGAACGGTAATTGGGCAAGCCTTCAAGGCATGACCCCAAACACAAGCAACATAGACCCAACGGCTATCTTCCCGTTCATATCAGGGATACTGGTGGTTTTAGTCATCGTTTGGATTTTCGCTATAATCGCTGCATTCTTCGTTTGGCGTTCGCTAAAACAAGTTTCAAACAAAACAAGCATGGGCTTATTCGGAACCGCTGGATTAATCCTTCTCATAGGCGCAATAATCCCAATCTTGGGACTATTATTAATGTGGATATCTGCATTGATTCTTGCAATTGCCTTTTTCACCCTAAAACCTCCGGAACAACCGATGCAATCCACTGCACCTCCTCTCCAACCAACAACCGTCTAAAAGCAAAAAATTTTTAATCTATTTTTTTCTTTTTTTATAAGCAACTGGATAAATAGTACACCTTATTATTTAGAAGGAAGATTATTTTTATGAAGTTACCTAAAGATCCGAGCAAATTTAGTTTCGGCGCCACTTCCTCAACCGTTACGAGCCTTGGAATAATTTTTGGTCTACTAACCTCAGGCAACCCTCAAGCCAGCGTGATAGGCTCTTTGTTGGTGATAGCCGTCGCAGATAACATCGCCGATTCTTTAGGCATCCACATCTACAGAGAATCAACAGCCACAAAGAAAGAGAACACCCGAATGTTCACCATCAGCAACTTCATCACCCGCTTTGGAATCACCTTAACTTTTGTTGCCCTGTTTGCGGCGTTGCCCCTAAATTACGCCGTAGTCGCTTGCACGGTAATAGGATTAGCAATACTTGTTTTTTTAAGCTATCTAATCGGAGTTCAACGTAGAACTAGCACCTTGAGAGAAATAATCATCCACCTTGGCATCGCCATCCCCGTAATTGTTATCAGCCATTTCCTTGGTCAACTAATATTCAGCGTATTCGGATAAATTAGCGTAAATAGGAAAGTTTTATTTTTCAATCGCCCGCTCTTTAGGAATCGGGAAAGCTAACTCGCTATGGAGACCGTTAAACTCCAAAATCAAATAAGACACATGTTGGGCAAGCATAGCCTAAGGAACCTGCTGAAAAAATATTATCCCCTCTTAGCCATCTTAATCGGAGTCACACTTATCTCCATAGCAATGGGTCCCTATCTAACCCTTGACACTGACCTAGAATTCTCCACTGCCCAAGGCGTTCTCAGATGGGGCTACCCCTACATCAACGCATGGGGCAACCTCTTCAACGAGCCACCTTTGGGATTCTACACGGAGGCCGCAGTCTTCCACGTTTTCGGTTTCTCAGTGGCGAATGGAGTGGCGTTGATTACACTGTTTGGGTTAGCTTGTACCGTCGCAGTTATACCTGGTCGGCAAGGAACTTTACAACGAAACCACAGGCTTGTTTGCCGCGGCCTTCTTTGCCTTGGCCCCCTGGGAACTCATCCTAAGCCGCAGTTTTCTCATAGACGTCCAATGCCTGCTCTTCAGCCTCATTTACCTCTACTTTGGTATATCGGCTATTCGTAGAGACTCGGTTAAGCTGGCGGGGGTCGCAGGCGTATTCTTTGCCGCAGCGTTACTGACAAAGTTGTTTTCGGTTTTCATGCTTGTTCCCCTCCTGCTCCTGTTCATCATGCATCGACCCAAAACTAAAAGACAAATCGTTGGACAACTTGGCATGTTCAGTTTGCCTGCATTATTTTCCAGTCTGCTTTGGTACCAAGTTATAATGGGTAAAGGCTTGTTCTACCTGATTCAACACAACGACTTCCAAGACCTAAACCTCCCAAACATACCCGTCTCCTACATGTTCATCCCAAATTTTCTAGTAAACGACGGGTTGGGCGTCTTTTTTGTTGTTGCCGTCGTCTTTTCTTTTGCTGTTGGGTTAGTATTTTGGAGGCGCCTCTCAAAACAAACTGCTATCGCCGATTTAATCTGCATCGCAACCATCCTTTTTACGTTGGGTTTAGTGGCGTATTTAGCTGTTAATCTGAACCTTAAAGCACCCTACAACAGCGCCGTTAAGTACATCTATCAATCCTTGCCCTTCTTCAGCTTAGCCGCAGGTTCACTGGCAACCAAAGCGATTTTGCTTTTGAAATCTGCTAAACATTCAACGAATGTAAAGAGAGCCCTCTTAGTGGCAGTTGGCTTTGTGGGGTTATTCCTAGTTGTGTCGGCGCTGCTTGCCAACATGGCCACAGCGCAAAAGCTTGCAACCGCATCATACCTGATTTTCCGAGTCCAACCCAACATAGATTTCGGGTACGCCTTCCACGTAGACTCCCCAATCAATCAAAACAATGCCTTTTTCACCGTTCAGTTTATGGGTTTTCTGGTGCTGTTATCAGGGCTCTTTTGGGTAGGCAGAAAATACATAGTTAATTTTTTCGAGCATTTGTTGAGACCAATGCGCAGAAGACTACTATCTTCGCCATAGCCATTGAGCTATTAATTTTTATTGCTCCTTTCTTTTTGGTGACTAAGTAAAGAGTACAGGCTTATCTCAAACTTAGACTGATGTGGCTATTTACAATAGCAAGCTTTAACTAAAGCGTCTACCTGCTTATTTCAAGTGAGCCACCATTTGGCATTGCATCAATAGAATTCTTTACCAAATTGGTAAACACTCTTTGCATTTTATTCGCATCTACCCATATTGTAGGTGAGTCTTCAACATGTTCCAAAATTTTATTTCACTTGGAACTGTGATTGCAAGAAGGCTGTAGCTAACCAAAGACTTAGGCGAGCATTCCTCATAATCCAAGTGTAATTCTCGGCTATAGTCCAGTAAATCATTAATTATTTTATTGGCATGGTCAATCGCTTTATCCATTATTAATAAAGTTTCATTGCCACTATCACCTAATAGATCGCCTTGTCTTCTTTTTGAGAAGATAAACTGCGTTCTTTATCCCTGATAGAGGATTCCGTAAATCATGACCCACCATCCCTGCAAGTTCACCAATCGCGGCCATCCTTTCGGCCTTAAGAAGCCTATTATTGGCTTCCTCAAGCTCATCTTTTTTCTCTTCAATTTTTTCTCAAGAGTAAGAGCATAATCACTTAGTTTGGCTTGGGAAAGGTTGATTTGGTCCAACATATCATTAATTCTTTTGGAGAGGTCTGAAACCTCATCATTTCCTCTTGTTTGGGTTCGTTCTTTTAAATTGCCGTTTTCATAAATTTTCTTGACATTATCGTTTAAATTGCTAAGTCTTGATAGAACAAACCTATCTAAAGAAAAATAGAATACTGCCAAAAAGATTAGCCCCATTACTGCAATCGCGATGCTTACAGAGAAAATCTCTGATTTGGTTTCAATGTAGCCTTGCCTTGAATCAACGATACTTGCCAAAGCAATATTGTTGGAATTAATATCTTGAATTGGCATGTATCCTGATATTTCAGTTTCAGTTACCGATGTGCAAAAAGGACTATTTCTTGTTGCTAATGTGGAGTTTGCTTTGAGAAAATCAGCCGTCATTTTAGCTTCATCAGTTGGACACCACTTAATAGGTAAACCAACTACATTTGATAATTCTGCAATTTTAGATTCATCAAACAGAATTCCAAAAATAAGTATACCTCTTGCTGGACCCTCATAGTTGCTTTTAAGAATTGGACGGGCAACTACAAGCATTGTACCTTTATTGATTTTTACAAATCCATTCAATTGTTTAACATTAGTATTTTGATTAAAGCTTTCAAAATCATTGACTGAAAGGCTGTCTGATCAATAGGCATTTCAGTCATGTTATCGAGATAGTAAGCTTTACCAAAAACAATCGAACCAGAATTATTAATGAAAACCATAAGGTTAACTTTTAGGTCTGAGAATGCTTGGGGAACAAGGTTTGTCTCAATAAATTTTGTATTGTTGTCTTCCACAAACTGGTATGAGTCATCCCAGTTAGACCAATCGGCAGCTTTGGAAGCTAAATTTTCTGTTTCAGAAGACATCGCCATTTTAAGCCTGATGAGGTCTTCTTCAGCAATTCTTTTTTCATCTTCTGATACCCTTTGAAGGAGTGCGGTTTCAAAAATAAAATAAAATGACAAAGTTAGCACTAAAATAATTGAAGAAATTATGAGCAGGGTTTTCCAGCGTATTCGCATTTATTAAAAAAATAATTTATAATGATAAAAGAATTGTTACAATCAAATATTGATTTCCAAACATTTATTAGGATTCAGCCATGATTTTTCAAAAAATATGTGCAAAAACAGAGTCCTTGGGTGAGAGGAGGTTTCCCTTCAGGGAGGCTGATATTTTTTTGGCAAAGATTATCTAAAATCGGTGTGTGTTCACTCACTAAAAAAGTGATTACTTACTGAAAGGCAATGCAATAACGAATTTTGTTCCTTTTCCTTCCTGACTTTCAAAACTTATGGTTCCATTCAATGCTTCAACTAAACGTTTAACGACCGCTAAACCTAGTCCTTGACCTTTCGCCTTAGTGGTAAACATAGGTGAGAATAACTTAGGCTTAATATCATCAGGAATCCCAACACCAGTGTCTTCCACTATAATCAGTAAATTGCCTTCTTCTCTGAAACTGTTTAGGCTTATTTTACCTCCAGTTGGCATTGCTTGAATTGCGTTAACAATCAGGTTGGTTAAGATACGTCTAATTATTGAACGATCTGAAGTGACTGTAAATGAAGGATCGATGTTTACTGAAATATCCAAATCATTTTGGCGGCTAACAGACTGTAAAATGGTCTCAATCATATCTTTTAAGTTAAAGTCTGAATATTCTGGATTTAGTGAGCGAGAATAGTCCTGCAAGTCAGACACAATTTTGTTGATGTAGTTAACATTCGTCTCTATGCTGTCTAAGCTCTCAGCAACTTCTTTTTGGGTTTCGGATTCTGGCATTGATTTGAGATATTCTTTAAGTAAGTAAATGTCTCCGACAATAGCTTGAAGTGGGTTACGTATGTCATGACCAACCATACCTGCGGTTGCACCAATAGCAGACAGCCTTTTTGTTTTCTCCTCTTCAGTTTTGTCCTCGACGACAACTATAACTCCTTGTTCAGACGGATACAGTGAAATCTCAAATATCGATGGCTTTTGAGTTTCTCTACTGATTGTATTCATCATAAAACGGGCTCGCTTTCTTTGTTGAAGCAAAGCCATGTAAGGAGTAAAGTCAACAGTCATCATTTCAGGCAAGACATCGTTGATCTTCTTTCCAAGAGCATCTTTGGCTTTGACGGTTGTTACTCTCTCGGCAGCCTTGTTCCAATGAATTATGGTTAAATCCCAATCAAATGCAATGAATGCTTCATCAAATTCTTCATACAAATCGGGGTATCTTGGTCTATCATCAACTTCTTTAACATTACTTTCAATAATACTACTGATTGAGTTATCTTCTTTAGTGAGAATCGTCAAATCAGTATCAACTCTCAAATCTGTATCAACTGATTTATTATTAAGCTTTATTAGAAAAACCCATTTTTTTTAATCGCCACTATTCAGAAAATACACTATTGAGATAGTAATATCCTTTCATTTCCTCGTTTTTTTAGTTTATTTGTGCAAAAACAGAGTCCTTAGGTGCGAGGGGGTGCCCTAAAAGGAGTTATACTTGCTGAGAGGTCTTTTAACGGATCAATCTTAAGTCCCCTTTTTCTACGACAGTGGAAGATGGGATTTAGAGGTCAAAGGGGGAGCCTGTCGCTAATTCAGCGATTTTTTAGAGGCGGTGTAGTGAATTCTACGCCAAGTCGAAGAAGGTGGAGTCGGGAGCGATGTCACTTCCTGGTTCTAATTTATCTATAATCAAATAGCTCAGTAATTGAGAAGAATTATATGCCAGCTCAACCAGTAATTTTCTGATGGCTGTGAAGAGAAAAATCATAGTAGCTGCTGCAATCTCGCTTGTTATTATTTCCCTGTTAACTGGAATATTATTGGCGGGTTTAGAAGTAGTTCAAGAAAGAGAAACCAACTTGTTCACTTATCCCCTTTCAGTTAAAGAGAAAACCTACATTGTGACCTTGGAAACCAACTGGAATGCAGAGCGTGCGCCAACAGTCTCCCTAATCAATTCATCTAATATTCCGCATGCTATAGAGCTTTACTTCCTTGGGGGAAGCAAAAAAACCATCTCCTACAACATTACCATTCCAACCGACCTGCTTTGGGGAAACATCTCGCTTATCTGGAAATATTACCTGCAAAATCCCGACAGCTATATCCTCACGAACAATGGCACCCACAACTCGCTGCAAAAGACATTCGAATATAACCCCCCTTTCTCGGGAACGGGCTACTTTGAAATTTTGGGAACAGAAGGAGCTTGGTAGTCTTCAGCTCTAACCCTGATTTTAGAAAGCGCTGCTTTCATCCTTTTATAAACTGTTTATCCTATGGAGTACTCCCTTGTTACATAATGCAAAAACAGAGTCCTAGGCATGAGAAGGGTGCTATTGTCAAAATTAAAGTAAGAAGTCTTGATTACATAAACATCAAGCGAGCATATCACCACTTTTTTTAAGCAACATCGCTTTAAAGTAACTAAAGGCAAACCGGCCTAAGTTGGAGTAAGCAGCATGGAGTCTCAGATTGAGACATATATCCAAAAACAAAAGTCGCCCCAAAAAGAGATAATACTTAAAGTTAGAGAAATCTTCCAAGAAACGCTGCCAATCCTCAAGGAAAAGAAAGCTTGGGGAGTAATTACTTATGCTGGCGGAAAATTTTACTTAGGAGCCATTAACGACCGTGTTCACGTTGGTTTTGCAATTAGCGGATTAAGCACTGATGAGGTAGGTTTGTTTGAGGGGAATGGAAAGACTATGAGGCACATAAAAATTCGAACAATAGACGATATTGACAAAGACAGATTGGTAGAACTAATAAAGCTGGTCAATAAGAAAGCAAGCTGCAAGCCTTGTTGATTTGAATTTAACTCCCTTGGTCCGATAACCTGATAAAGAAATTGAAGTAAGAGAATGCATGAGAGACAGGAATATGGACGCATTCTATCAATACATAGACGAATATAAAAAACAGCTCGCTAAGGGCGCTATTCAAAGAGCGCACAAAGGGTTGATGGAATACATAATGAGCGTGAGGTCTTATTTTGCTAATAAATATCCCGGCTATTTAGCTTCTGGGAACATTTATTTCGGATATATGGATATGACGTATTTTTCGCTAATCCCAAAATTCCTGAAAGCTCGAAATTTGAAAATTGCGATAGTTTTTTCCTATGAAAAATTTAGGTTTGAGGTGTGGTTAGCAGGGGCAAATAAAAATGTTCAAAGGAAATATTGGAATTTGCTTAGAGAAAACAATTGGAGTAGCTACTATGTCCCATCCACAATATCTGGCATTGATTCCATTATAGAGCATATTTTGGTTGAAACCCCAGATTTCAAGGATTTAACTGGTTTAACAGAACAAATAGAAAGGAAAACCATAAAATTCATAGAAGAGATTGAAACTTTCCTATCAAAATACGATTGAACTGTGCAAAAATAGAGTCTTTAGGTGCTAAGAGAGGTCTTTAGGAAGGTATACTCGCTACCTGACGTGCTTTTGCGCCCGCTTAAACGTTTATTCTGCCAAAATTTATAAGCAAAACTAAAAGACTAAACTTGATAAAAATGGGCAAATTCTCAATTACAGATTGCGTGATTTACTGGAATACACAAGAAAATGTAACTAAGCAAGTAAAGGAAGTAATAATCCGAGATCTGAAGGGATTGTCCACCACAATAGAAAGAGCACTTCTATATCTAAAGGATGCAGCACTCGATAATAAATTTCCAGAAGTCAGGTTTCCTATTGGAGATAACTGGGAGTACAAGGTGTTTCTACACATCTTCGATGGACCCGATCCGCTCTATTATCGCCTCTGTATACAGAAATCCAATACTGACAAAAGTGTTGCAGAATTAATTTGTGAAAAAAACAACATTTGTTCCTATATTTTGAAAGAATCGACAGCCGATCTTTTTGAAAAAGAGATTATCAAATAGTGGTCTTAGGGTCATACTGAGAAGCTGTTCTATCAGCGGGGGATGATGTCGCCGTCCCAGCCTTAGGGCAAAGTGATTTTTTATTGCTGGTTTCTTCACTCATTTTTTAATCCTGTGTTGTTATTGTTGCTGTCTAGTTATAAGCTTTTTTAGTTCACCTTATAGGCTCAATTGTTCATTGATCATAAACTTTAGATTTAGACGTTTGTTCATTATAATGGCAGAAATACTTATCATTTGGTTTAAACAAATAACTATTTGATGACAAACCCGAATATAAGGTGTTATTGAATGAACGAAAGTTGTAGGGATTGCGTCAATTTTGAGGACCGTAGGTGCATAGATAAAGTGGCATTCTGCGCAATGCTTCATGGACCCTCGTCAGTTTGCTGTCTAAGAATTTGAACCGCGTAATAGGGAAATTGATGTAAATAACGTCAACAATAAATTTTGTGTAGACTGTGCTCATTATGAAGACATACTTGGCATTTCAATCTGTAGTAGGGCTCATAGACCTGGTATCGCTTGTCCGGCATTCAGAAGAAAAAGTGAGGTTATTGAGATTACAACTCAAAAGCGTGATATTATGTTTGACTTATCTAATACCATAATGCACTGACGAAAAGAAAAAAAAGACTCCTAATTAATGCGATAACAAACTCAAAATTGCTTTTCGTTTATGCAAAAACAGAGTCCTTAGGTGCGAGAGGGTGCCCTTTAGGGAGGTGTAATCGCTACCTGAGGTGTTTTTGCTGAAAGTTATTACTGTCATTTTCAGTATATCTATTAACAGGGTATTAAAATTAGGATAGACCATTAAATTAAAATGAAGTTACCGATAAGAATCGTTCATCGGGCGCTTTACTATCAAGATGTTGTTCTGGTGGTCCCATGGCAAAGAAAAGGGCATTTTAGGTTTTTGTTTTTGGCTCAACAGCTTTTTTCTCAAGCATTAAACCAATGATGGTTGGCGCGATGATGCCTATAAAATACGGAATCCACGTTCTAACATCTGAGAAGTAGCTAAAGCCTGTGAAGGGTACTGCAACAAAGCAGACGTCAAGCAGAATAAAAAAACCTGCCCAAGCTGCGCCTATAGTTAATCCCTTCCTAAAACTAAGAGGTTTAGCTATAAATGCGAACACAAAAACAAGTGCAGTCACAAATACTGTTGTTACAACCCAAACCCACCAAACGTTAGAGTCGAAGCCAAGCAATACTATGGCTGCAACCTCTAAAGAAATTATGACGTAAATTAAAATGGGGTAAAGAAGAAGCTTCTTTAAATCTTTAGGCATAAGTTAAATTGTTTATAAAGTTTATTTAAATTTATTCAATAATTTAACTGCTTAAAATCTTGCGTTTATAAATTAGAGTAAATTACCCCCTCAATACAGTACCCCATTTAAGTCGGCGGCAACCCTTGTGGTTGCTCGCTTCCAACTTTTCTCTCTGCGTATAGGGCAATGCCCCTCCTCTTTATCGATGCAATAATGGTATCGTAAATTTTGTTATTCATTGAAATATCATGCGGTCAAAGTATCCCATGAATTGGTTTGGGTTCTCAATGTTGGTCTATTTGATTTCCACAAGAATGATAAGGGTCATGGCGAATTCGCTACCACATGCTTGTTTGTAGGCGGTTACCTGAAAATATTGGACTCGTTGCAGTTGGGCTTTATTCCCTTTGACGATTTAGGCGAGAACGAAGAAATCGATGAATAGAAAGCGCATCGTTTGGCTCTTGCGGAACATTCGGCAAGGGCTAAGCGGAGCGACCCGCAAAGCGGGAGCGCAGCGAATGGAGAAGCGCCAATACATTTTCACAATTTCTTTGAGTTGTCGATTTGGAATTTATCGAAGAATTTTTTTACCAAGCGTTCAAAAACTGGTTTTAAGTCAGTGGTTGTCAGTTCTACAATAACATATTTGCCTTTGAGGTGCGCGCCGTAAATGGCAGTCTCACTTACTGGAGGTAATTGTACATCATGAACAAATTTGCTTCGCCATTCATATATTGTCTTAACGGTAACCTTGAAGCTTTCATCAAGTTTTTGTTTGTCAGATAATAAAGCGCAGTCATACTTGAAACGACAATATCCGTTACCATGTCCATCATACTCAATAGCGTAGCATTTCAAATAGTGCTTATTTTCATAACAAACAGGTAAGGCTTCCCAAACCGTTTTGGAGCCGTTTTGTTTAACATACTTCTCAACGTCCATTTCGCTTTTAAAAGTAATTTTTTGGTCTTCTTGTATAGCTTGCTCGACACTTTTTTTAATATCTTCAAAACTTGTGTTCGGTTTCGGGTCAGGAATTTTATGAGGCGGTAAATCTGGAACTTTTTGCATGTACTTAATCGATTTGATAAGCGTTAGCTTTTCCTCTGCGCTCATGACAGTGCTCAGGAAACTGGTGACTTTAGTGTAACTGCCAAACTCTGCGCTATACTGTGCTTTCAACTTATCCATAAGTTCTTTGAAATCTTTACGTTGACCATTTTCAAAAGCTTCTTTATACTCTTGGTTTACATCTTTTCTGCTTACCCAATTATAGAAGTCCACCCAACTCTTCACACCACTGGAATTCAAGGAAGCCAGTTTTTCCATGACTGAAATAATCATGATTAGTACAATAAACGCGGGCATCTCAAACTTGCTGTTGCAATGTGGACAAGTTTCAATTCGTTTGGGTGGAAAGCATTTAGGGCATGAATAGAACTTAGCGGAGTGATAATAATCACCGACATTTAGAAATAACCCTGCGATTTTTGGTTTCTTGAAATTGTTTACGTATTGAATAACATTGTCAACTGTAGGGAAGATACTGGGGAAAGCTTCTTGTGTCCTGTAGGCTAATGCTTGGAGATATTTTTGGGCTTCTGGATTTGGGTAAATATCGTTTCTAATATCCATTCTCAGTCTATCCTTTATGCTGGTTTTTTGAAGTATGTTATTCCGTCTGCTTGACATACTAATTCGCAGTCGTCTTTGATGGCTTTCTCAATTTCTGCTTGATTGTTGCATAATACGGGTATCCAAGTTATGTTTTTTTCGTCAAATAGGCTTATGTATTTCTCGGTGCTTCGGCTGTCTTTATGTCCAAGTAGATTTTTAACGTGTAAAAAGTTGTGCCTTGATAGCTTGTACTCTTTACTGGCTTTGAATCGTCTAAAGTCATACAGACATATTGTTTTCAATTCTGGCATATTGTACTTTTTCGCCAAAAGATTTCTTGCGTGACGGTATTCTTCGCTTAGATTGTCTGATGTGGTAGGAAAAATAATGCGTTTGGCGTTTAAGTTGTCTCGCTTGATTAACCGTTTTAGAAGTTCTAACGTGTAAGGTTTTAGTTTTCCTTCTCTTCCAACAGTGTGCTTTGCGCCTGTTATGTTCGTTATGCCTGTTGTTAAGTCAATGTCTTCTACTTTTAGCCATGTTAATTCGATTGGTCGTTGCCCTAAGTCCTTAGACATTGATAGCTTTAGATTTAGAGGAAATTTGACGTGTTGGATAATAAAGTCGATTAATTCTTCTTTTGGTGCTTTGCGTTTTTTATCATATCTTTGATAGAAGGGTTGATTCCACGTTAAGCCCAAAGATTTTATGGCTATGGAATAGGATTCTACCAAGTTTTCTTTTCTTGCGTTGGAGCATTTTTTGTTAGATATGAATAACTTTACTTCATCGGGTTTGCTTGTGTTACATGAGCGTTCAAGGTGCCTTAGCTCTTTAGCTACCCTTTGTATTGTTGTGGATTCATAAGCGCTTTTCCTCATCCAAAGCATAACGTTTGGAATGTATAGTTTTCCGATGTCTTGGGGGTCTTGGTTTGTCTGGATTTCTTTTAACAGTTGCTCTATTAGTTTTTTGTTCATTCTTCATCTTTCCTTTTCACCAAAACCCTAAAGCATGGGGACGATGCTGATTCGTTGGGGAATGATGTCGCCGTCCCAGTCTGATTGGGAAAGATGAAGAACGAAATTTGACAGACCCCACTTGTCACTTTTTTGCTAAGATTACAAAAATCACTTTTTGACCAAAGGACTCGGCGAAAAGTGCCTTATTATAAGGGTCTTCACTATCACATAATACCACATATACTGGTGCATCGTTGGAATGGGGAAAATCCGTAAAAGCGCCGTTCAAATAAGGTTTGAAATCTTGGAGTACCTGTTCTTTAACTCAAAAAACCAGTTAAGAACAGTGATTTGGCGCAAATCCACAAACGTCTCCTATGATGACTTTCTTAAGCATCTGGCGTTTTTGGAGGAAAAGCAGCTCATCAAAGAAACCTCTGAAGGCTACTGTATGTTAACTGAGCAGGGAAGAGCGTTGTACATTGAACTTCGCAAGTCCCTGCCCTCAATACTTTAAGCGGGTAAAGTTCACTTGTGGTGCATCAGGTATAAAACCAAAAACAATCCCAATAAATGAGGAAGACCAATGACTCAAGAATCCCATGAAGACAAACAGTACCCAGTCAAATCTCTACATGACTTTCTATTTGAACTCGACAAGGAATGGACAAAATTTAGAAACGGCACTCTAATAAGCCTTGTTTCTTCTGGATTCCTGTTTCTACTCGTTGTTTGGCTGATACTTCGCATAAGGCATTTAGGTTTAGGCTTGTTAGATTTTGTTCTGCTAATTTTCGCTGGCGTATTTTTAGCGTATAGCATATACGCCATGTACTCTCAATACCGCTTCTTTAACAAGTGGGAACGGCGAGTGGGCTTGCTTTTGCATATGGAAGAGCAAATGTTAACGGAAAAACTAGACGAGACCAAACCTGCCAAGGCTGCTTAGTGTTCACTTGTGGTGCACATCAAAAGTGCGGCTCTCTTTTTAAAGAGCACGACAAAGAAACCATAGATGAAAGATAAGCCGAGGTGAAAAAATGAACAAACTAAGCAGAAAAAACAAAATCCTAATCACATCAATAGTCACAATCGCCATTGTTCTTGCCATCACAGTTCCTTATGTAAGTGCTCAAACCTCCGCTAACCCAATCGCCAACACTAAAACCTTCAAAGCCCAAGGATACGCATACCAAGCTATAGACAGCTCAACCATCAAAAAATACCCCGCAAACTTCACCCTCACATTGGTCCCAACAGGCACCAACGGTTCAGCAAAACTATTCGACGTAACAGGTGGATCAGTTGTGGTAAACGGCGTCACTTACACAGTTACAAGCGGAAACGGTGGCGTATTAACGGGAAGACACGCTATCCTTTTGAAGGCGCAGGGAACAAGCCCTGACGGACAAACCATGACCTTCAAGCTAGAGGGCCGCTACTTCTGGATGGGCGGAAACCTCTATGCAGTTCGCATCGGCGCTAAACTGCAAACAGACAACACAAACTACACCTTGCTAATGCGAGCAGCAATACGGCGATAATTCGCTAGGCTCCCAAACTTTCTATTCTTTTTAGTAATCCCATATTTTCCATTTAGATCCAACTGCGCTATCTGTTCCGCTGGGAGAACAGGGTGTTCTTTGGGGAGAGTAATATCTAAGTGGCATCATTACCCTCACGGGGAATTTAAGAAATGAAAGTTCAATCCAAATGGATGCCAGCTTCGAAAAAAAGAGATATCCTAAAAATCCTAACCTTAACGGTAATCTTGTTTTCCGCAGTCTGGATGTTAAGCGTACCCGTCTAGCCATGCATCAGAAACAATTGTGGTTCCGCAAGATTATCCAACTATCAGCGATGCAATCAGTCATGCGTCGGCAGGCGACACCATCCTTGTGCAAAGCGGTGTTTACAACGAAAATGTCCAGATAGACAAGCCGTTAACGCTGCAGGGACAGAATCAAGCGGATACGGTGATTGTGGGAACTGGTGGCTCAACCCCTCATGCGGTTCTTACGTTGGCAGCCGACGACGTGAAAGTTTCGGGATTCACGATTACGAGCCAAAGCTACTCAAACACATCTCAGTACGCTTACGGTATTTGGGTTGAAGGAGACAACTGCACCATATCCAACAACACTATCCAAAACACTTACATTGGCCTCTGGGGCTCAACCCCAACTTCAACAACAATCACCCAAAACACGATAACGCGAAACATCAAAGACGGAATTCGCTTCTACGGCAGTTCCCAAAACACCATTTCCGATAACAACATTACAGGTAACGCCGTGTCAGGCATCGCAATCAACGGCTACCAAAATACAATCACAAACAATTCCATCACAAATAACTTCCGAGGAATAGGTTTAGGCGCCTCGTACTCGATATTATTCGGCAACAACATCAAATCCAACCAGGAATCAGGGATCTTCCTTTCCGGCTCCCAAAACGCAATCGCAGAAAACAACTTTGCAGGCAACAAATACGGCGTCTACGTCACGCTGCAGTTGACGGGTCCAATGGGAAACAGAATATTCCACAACAACTTTACCCAAAATTATTGTAACGCGTTTGATAATTCTTCAGGTTTAATCGAGGTTTGGGATAACGGCTCTGTTGGCGGCGGAAACTTTTGGAGTGACTACCAAACCTCACCTTACCTGATTAATGATAGCAACCAGGACAATTACCCTTTAACCCAGCCGTTTAACACCTCAAACCCAGGCGACCTGCCAACCGTTACCACTCCAAGCCCAAAACCCAACAGCATCGTTGCTTCATGGTCATTTGACAGCGTTGACACAGGTCTCGCAACTCCAGACCAAACAGGTAACAACCCAGCCGTTTTGGGGTCAATGACAAAAGTTTACAACTACACTCCTGCAGTGGTTCCTGGCAAATTTGGCAATGCGTTTCGCTTCGACGGAAACACCTTCGCCGCGGTGAACACTTCACCAACTCTTGAAACTCCAAACGACATAACTATTGACGTCTGGATAAACGTGCCAGAAATCAAAAACGTATCCTACAACAACATCCTAATAGAAGCTGTTCGAACTCCAACGACTGTTTATCCAGTAAGAACTCTCGGAGTCGCAATTAACGGTGAAGCCCCCGGCAATGCAAGCTCTCCACCAGTGGGCGCTCTCCGCGCATACGTGGCAACTTCCAGCGGACTAAACGAGATAGATACCAAACAATGCACTTCCATTAACACATGGGTTCACGTAGTTTTTGTCCGGAGCACAACAACGGGAATGCATCTTTACGTTAACGGGGAAGAGCAAGCCGTTACAGTTGCTGCTGGAACCGTCAACCCCACTGGGTCAATTCTGAAACCAACTGACATCTACATCGGACACGATTCAATGACTGAAATCGACCAACTCCAAGTCAGCAACACCGCTCAACCAATAGGACAGCCGCTTTGGATGCAATGGTGGCTTTGGACTGGTATCATATTTGCTGGTTTAGCTGGAATCGGTCTCGGTGTTCTATTTCAAGAGTCAGGGCAAAAAATCAATGAATAAAAATAAGATTGTTTGAATCGGGCGTAAAAAATGGATTAAGATAAATTGTGTGTGATGGCAAGGCTATTTTTTGCCTTTGCCCTGATGTTTAGCTGGAAGAGCAACTTGTTTTCTTTCTTTTCGTTTTTGTTCTTTTTCGCGCACTATTTTTTTGTGTTGTTCTAAACCTTCGGCTTTCTTTGCTTTTCTAGACAAAATTTTCAACCTTAGCAAGCAATAGAAAACGTCGGCACTCAAAAACGTTGCCCCAAAAGATTTTGCCAAATTTCCTAAACAACCTGCTTTCAGCATATTCCCTGATTTACAAGTTAAATACGGCATTTAATTAGGTGTAGTTTACTTCATTTTTGGTTTGCCAGTTTTTTCTCAATGTACCATTCAACAAAGCCGCAGTTTGGACAGAAATACGGGACAACCACATCTCCAATGTAATCGCCCGGTTTTCGAACACGCATTTCTCCTTGAGCTCCAGTTTGGCCTAAATTCATTTTCTCTCCGCATTTTGGACATTTCTTAACTTCGTCCATAGGCAATCTCTCCAATCATTTGATCAGCTGTATTGTTTTAAAAGTTTGTCTTATCCAAGGTAACTAGCGGCATATATTTCGATTTTTCAGAAAATGATAATCAAGGACTCTTCCAAACATGATTTGTCACAATATTTAATAGCGAACCCTGTTTACGGGTAAATGAGAGAGATAGAAGTGCCTAACGTTGAAATTCGCTGTCCAAAATGTGGTTCGTCTTCAGTTTTGCGGACGAGGAATCAGGAGTGTCGCTGCTCGAAGTGCGGGGAGGTTTTTTATTTTGTTACTCCGCGCTGTGGTTCGCAGGCACAAGATGATTTGGGCAGGTACGAGCTCTAATACACTATTTTTAACAAAAAACAAATGCGCCTAACACAAATTAAATTTTTAAAAAAGAAGAAAAAATTAGTTAACAGCTTAATGTTTTCTGGATTCTATGATTCCTCGGCATTTGTCGGCGTACTGGCAGTATTCAAGGCATGCAGCGTTGCTGGCTGGGCGTTTCCATTCTGCTCCGCAACTGGGGCATGTGGTTTTGTCTTCATCAGTCCAGATTTCAAGGTCGCCTCCGCAAACGTGACATTTAATGTATGCTGGTTTGGGCTGGATTAAGTCGCGGAGTCCTGGGCAGGTTTCAGGGTTTTTCTGTATGGGTTTGTCTTTAGAGCTCAACTATTTCACCTCCAATCTTAACCTCAAACTCTTTAGTGGGAATTTGTTTGCCTGAGCCTTCGAGCGCCTTGTTTACTGCCCATTTCAAGCCTGTGCAGCATGGCACTTCCATATGGACAACGGTCACGGAAGCGATGTTGTTTTGTTGGAAAATCTCGGTTAGTTTTTGGGCGTATGCACGAGCATCGTTGAATTTAGGGCAGCCAATGATGACTCGTTTTCCAACCATTAAGTCGTGGAAGTTTTTTAAAGCTACAGGTGCGCAGTCAGCGACGAAGAGAAGGTCAGCGTTTTCGAAGAAAGGTGCTTTTGGCGGGACAAGGTCCAGTTTTATGGGCCACTGGGGCTTTTGAGGAGCCGTTGTAGGGATGTTTGCAGCTGGCTTCGTTGCAGTTTTAGTCTTGAGGTATTCGTGGACTTCTGTTTCGCTAAAAGCAGGAGCTTCTCGCTCCGTGATTGTAATTGCACCCTGCGGACACTGACCCAAACAAGCACCGAGTCCGTCGCAGTAGGTTTCCTTGATGATTTTGGCTTTTCCGTTAACGATTTGGAGGGCGCCTTCTACACATTTTGGGATGCAACTGCCGCATCCGTTGCAGAGAGCTTCGTTTATGTTTACTATTTTTCTTTTCATGTTAATTTTCCTCTTTTAGACATTTTCCGCCTGTAGGGCAGAATTTTTGGGCGTGAGTTTGGATGGCTTCAAAGATGGGTTGAAGGGTTTCTTGGTTGGCGGTGTAGATGTGTTTTTTGCCTTGTTTTTGGATGGTGATGAGGTTGCATTCGAGGAGGGGTTTGAGGTTGTGGGATATCATGCTTTGTTCTTGTCCGAGTGTTGTGGCGAGTTCGTTAACGCTTTGGGGTTTTTCCATCAGTTGTTCGATAGCGGCGAGCCTAGTGGGGTTTGCTAGGTTGGTGAAGAAGTGGTGGCAGATTTTTGTAAGTCCTTTTTTCATTAGTTTCCATCTTCGCATGAACAATTATTCATATGAATACTTATTCATATAAAGTTAATGGTCACCAACACCAAAACCAACCCCCCACAAGCCCAAAAACCATTAAAACCTTACGCCTCCGATGATCCACAAACAAACACACCCAACATACCCCCACACAACACCCACACACCCCAACATAGAAACCAACATAACCGTGCAGACCAACTCAACTCCCCACACACAAAACACAAAAGAAAAACAACCCAAACCAAAAAACCAAACAAACCCAAACCCCCAAATGTAGTGTGCAATTTTAACGCCCCACACCCACACAAAACAAAAAAATTAAAATTTAGTACACATTAACTCAATTTTGATATAACTGTTAAAAACTACTTTTTGATGCTGCGAACCAACTGCATTGTTTCTCGCATAAAAGCAGGCAAATCCCCCGGATAACGCGACGTAACAAGGTTCCCGTCAACAACTACTTCTTTATCCTCGTATATGCCGCCTGCTTTTTTGATGTCTTCTGGAACGCCATCATACCAAAAACCAGTCAAGTGTCTTCCTTTTACTACGTCGGATGAAGCTAAAAGCCAAGGACCATGACAAATTGAACAGACAGGTTTATTGGAATTGAAAAAAGATTTAGCAATCACCTGAGCGCGTATGTCTTTTCTAACCACTGCAGGGGCTCCAGTTGGTGAACCGCCAGGAATCAACAAAAGGTCATAAAGTTCGGGGTTCACGTCGTCAAAGGTTTTTTTGATTTCGAATCCATAGCCATGTTCGCCTTCGATTTGTCCCTTTTTTGGGGCAGCTACATCGACCTCTATACCCTCTTCGAGTAAACGGAAGTATGGGAAAAACAATTCCATATCCTCAAATTTGTCGGCTGTAATAATGAGCGCTTTAATGTTTTTTGGCATATATGGGGTTACGTAGGGTAGAGCTATTAAATTTATCGAAAAATGAAAATCAGAAGTTAGTTAACTGCAAGAATGGCTAACAAAAAAAGAAAAAAGGGGTTAGGTCATTGGTTCATTGGTGGTGGCGGCGGTGGCATCTGAGATTGCTGTGAAGATGGAATTTGGAAGAACGCTACAAGTATCAGTATCCAAGCGATGAAGATCAAGAACAAGCCGACTACGACTATTGTTAGGATCGCACCGATGAGCAGCAGTAATCCTCCAGTTCTAAACAGCCCGACACCCGATTTGTTCGCTAGAGAATCAAATGCTCTCCTGATATAGATGGCTTCGAGTATGTAAAATACGAATGCTATGAAGAGAAATATTATGAGTCCTGCAAAGAATCCTACTAAGCCTGTGGCATCAGTTACTCCGAAAGTTGCTGCAGAAAAAATCCCGCCGAAAAACAACGATACAAGTGTTAATCCAGATGCGACTATTCCTATGATTCCAAAGATTACTGCGTAGAGCGTGTTCTTCCAGATGCTTTCGTCATTGTACGCCTGCGACAAGTTTTTCATTCCAATAAGGACCATTATTATGCCTACAATGCTCAGAAATGGAACCGGAATTATTAGAAAAATTGATCCAATGCCTGCTAAATTTTTTCCTGACTCTAACGACATTCAATAACCTCTGGAATCTATTTTATTTTGAACAGCATAAAAGCTTTGCCACCTATCAACATTGTCACCAAAAAAATAACTCATTTAATTGAGTATTTTGAGTACAATCAAGAGAAAACCTGTTTATGTTTTGCGAAAAGTTAGATTTATAGAAAAAGACATAATGTAGCAATTATTATTTGAATTGATGATCTCCATGGTAATCGACGTCGTTTGTGGAATGGAAATCGATGAGAAAACCTCAAAATGGAAATCAGAGTATAAAGGCAAAACGTTCTATTTCTGCGGTCCCATGTGCAAGTTGGAGTTTGATGAGAACCCTGAAAAGTACATGTCAGATGCCAAGAGCATTTTGGACAAATAAACAAAAAACTACCTTTTGATGTTGTATGTGTACAGCCACAACCTCTTAAATACGTGTTCTTTACTCTGCAATCGTGTGATTTTATGTCAGCAAGTCAATCCCTCAAACAAGCAATGCGCAGGTTATGGATGGACCATACTGTATACACACGATTATACATCACTTCAGCGTTCGCCGATCTCCCAGACGCTCAAACCGTTGCAGGCAGATTACTTAGAAACCAGGAGGACATTGGAAACGCCATAGTCCCATATTACGGAAAAGATGCAGGAAACAAGCTAACAGACCTTCTAAAACAGCACATAATGATTGCCACCGAAGTAGTAGCAGCAGCAAAGTCTGGTGACCAAAAGAAATTCGGCGAAGCCGACAAGAAATGGGTAGCAAACGCCGATGACATAGCCGCATTTTTGAGCTTCAGCTAATCCAAATTGGCCAAAGAAAGATGCAGCAGATCTATTGCACCTACATTTGCAATTGATAAAAGAATTCGCAACAGCAAGACTAGCCAAAAACTACACCGAAGACATCAAAAAACTCGACGACTACTTTACCGAAGGCATGCTCATAGCAGATACACTCTCCGAAGGCGTAATCAAACAGTTTCCAAACAAGTTCTAAAGAAGCAGTGAGATTACAGTTTGGCCCTTTTTTCTATAACTTACCCATTCGAAATTGGGCAAAAAGCACCATCCTTTACAGACTTGCTAGGTGTCGATGGAAAAAAATATTCACTCTCCAATTTCGACGATAAACAAATAGTAATTCTGCTCTTCATGGCCAATCGATGCCCAACAGCAAGGGTTTACACAGACCGGCTAGAGGCGATCCAAAATGAATATGGATCAAAAAGTGTCCAGCTTGTCGGCATAAACTCAGATAACCAATACTTTTTTTCAACCGAAGCATTATCGCAAATGATTGGCATCGCTGAGGAAAGACGATTTAATTTTCCCTACTTAAAAGATGGGGACCAATCATTAGCAAAAAACTATGGCGCCCTCGTTACCTTGCATGCGTTTGTTCTCGATAATCAGAGGAAACTGCGATATAGGGGAAGAGTGGATGATTCTCGTGATCCTTCTAAAGTAACAACAAGTGATTTACGAAACGCTTTAGATGACTTACTTGAGAGTAAAGAAGTTAGAAAACCAGAAACACGTCCATTTGCCTGCAGCATAGAATACTTCTAGATTCTTGAATCAAATTATTAAGGATCAACAAAATGAATATTCTGCCAATCATACTGTCCGCTAGTATAGCGTTTGCTGCAACGTTATCTGCAGGTATATTCATAAAAAAATTTAAGAATCAATATTGGAATTGTTTGTGCATTATCAGCTGGTTTTTTTATTGCACTTGCATTATTCGACCTTTTGCCAGAAATATTGACACTTGCACCCGAAGCCCAAATATCTTTAGAAGCGCTTCTTTTAACAGGGTCTTTCGGATTTGTTTTTCTCTTTGTCCTTGAACGTGTTTTTTCTTTGTTTCACCTTAAAAAGCACACAATGACAAAAATGAGCCTTCAGCCGAGAATTGGATTGCTGGCAACATTGGAGTTTTGTTCGCATGGATTTCTTGAAGGGCTTGCCATAGGTTTGAGCTTTCAGCTTCAGTTAGGTCTAGGAATAATTGTAACGTTTGCAGTAGTTTCGCATGATTTTTGCGATGGCATAAGTACATTAACGCTTATGTTAAATTCTGGTAATTCATTAAAATCTTCTCTTAGATTGTTATTCGTGGATGCTATCGCACCAGTTATAGGTGCAACAGTCACTCTTTTTGTTGTAATTCAGGAATCCTTTTTGATTTATTCTCTTTCATTTTTGGTCGGTAGCTTCTTTTACATAGGTGGTGGAACTTTACTACCTGATGCCTATAGAATGAACCGCCCAATACTCACTGGTCTCTTCTTTATGTTTGGTTTTCTTCTTGTTCTGGTTTTTACAAAGATAATAATCTAGCAAGCTTCATGCTCGATGCTGAATTGGTTTGAATCTCAAACGAGCTAAGCACTTAGTGGGCAAGCCCGAAACAGTGTGTGCAACGGTTTTTGTCGAAAAAAAATACAGAATGCTGTGAATAATCCAGAAAGATGAGGCTGAATGTAACAAAAGAATTAGCGTGAGTCTCACAAAAAACTTGCATCCAAATAGGTTTAAAAAGGTTATAATTCTGCAATGTAGAATTGTTGTAAGTGAATGTGATTAAACGTGAAGGGATATTCAACATCAATCGAGGAAGAGACGAGAAAAAACTCTGATTTTAGAAGAGTGCTTTACACAGGTAAATATAGCCAGCTTGTTTTGATGAACCTCAAACCCTTGGAAGGAATAGGCTTGGAAACCCACACAGACAAAGACCAATTCTTCAGGTTTGAGGAAGGCGAAGGCAAAGTTTTCATTGACGGAATCGAGCACGCAGTCAAGGACGGCGACGCAATCATAGTGCCTGCGGGAGCGCAACATAATGTTATTAACACCTCCAAAAACCTTGAGCTCAAACTCTATACAATCTATTCACCACCGGAACATCAAGACCAGGTTGTACGCCACACTAAAATAGAGGCCGAAGCGTCGCCGGAAGAATACGATGGTAAGACTACGGAGTAGTAGGCGCGCCAAATTTCCTCCTTCTTTTAGTTTTCACAAAAAATCTTGCTTGCCATCAACCGAGAGTTATCGACAGGCCGGTTAATTAAAAAAGAAATTGTAATAAATCAACAAATTTCTATGTCTTTACGATACCGATTCCGATAATTGTTGACATTTTATTGTAAAATCTCGGCTATGAGGATTTGTTGGTTGACACATTTTGTGTCGATAGGCAAATAAGTTAAAAGTAGAGTGGATGTGTAGTTGTTGTTTTTCTTTATGGGATCTGGTTTTAATGAATCCGCATTTGTATTTGCTTAAGAGAGAAGTTGGAAGAAATCTTGAAAACCCGAAAATAGAGGTACTTTTTGTAGTTGTTGATTCGCATATATCAAAGACTTATCCGTTGAATTTCATTTGTGTACTTCCGTTGTCCCAGAGATTATATAGTGGTCATTCAGCCTTTAGAAAACTATTCGGTGATGATACTATTCCTTTGGCTAAGAAACTTTTGACTAAAGCCTTAGCTAAAGAAAGTGATTCAGAAATCAAAACAGAAATTAGAAAGCGCTTGAAACAGCTTAACCTCAAAACAGTTGTCCAATCTAAGCTGCCGATTTTGCTAAAAACTTTTTGAACTAAATCGCGGGAAGTTAGAGCCAACAGAAAACTTTTTTCGAATTTAGTAATAGTTGAATGGAGGAATACTTATTCTGGGAAAAAAAGCCCTATCCTGCAAGGGTACATTAATTTTAAAACATGACTCTCTATTTCTCATTCTCAATTGAGCCGGTAAGTTCGTTTATTCGCTGCATTAACAAGCCTTAATAGTTCCTCTCTAAGTTGTTCCCAATGCAAACCTTTCTTTATCAAGCACATTTTGTTGCCGAGTTCTTCATCTCCAAGAGTTTTAGTTATCCAAAACTGGAAGTCACCTCGTGGATAATGAAACTCAACTGAAACAACATCAACGACATCTAATTTTGCTGCAAAATCCATCAAGCTTGTAGCAGCGACGTTTGTGTAAACTCCAATGTTGGTGCAAAACTGAAAGCTGTTTTCAAATGGCACTGTTCGCAGAACCCTTGAGGTATCAACTGTTTTTGAAACTTGACTCATGACATTTCTCGCCTTCCTACCAATCCCGTCAAACCCCATAAACTTTTGTTATTGCATCGTACCAGTCACACACTTTTATTCAAACTAAACCATAAGATGAAACAGAGAGGGGCAGAAAGAAACTCTAATTTGGGAATGTGAGTTAACACATCCGCGATGGGCCTTCGGTTTCTCTCTCTCTTCCAAATATTTTTAACGCCCCGAACAAATGAAAAAAAATAACACTGGAGTTGCCAGAAAAAACCAAGGTGCCTTTGAAGAAAGCACGAAATAAAGAGGATTGAGGTTTGAAGAAGTCCAGTCAGAAGTCATCTTTAGAGTTTAAGATGGAAGGAGCCATTTCTCTGTATTTACAGAGGCAAAGCACCTATGAAGTGGCCGATCAAGAATCCTGCAAGACCGGCAGTCAAACCGATTGTTGCCATTTGCAAACCACTCCTCCAGAGAGAGCCAACTGTAGTCTTCGCTTCGTAGATCCCGATGCAGAACAGAGCAACACCGCTGAAAATCACTGAAGCTTCGGTTCCTAAAAGAATATTTTTTCCAACGAAAAGATATGGAACCAGAGGGATGAAAGACCCAAATATGGTGGAAGAGCCGACAACGAAGGCGCTTCGACGAGCCTCAGACTTTTCAACCGGTGCAAGATCTAGTTCGTAGGACATCATCAAATCAAGCATGGCTTTCGGATTTTTGACAATATGCTCTGTCAAATCTTCAAGTTCGTTCCCCTCATAACCCCAACGTCTAAAGATCTCTCTTACTTCTTCTCTTTCAACTTCTGGAACATCTTTCATCTCTTGAGTTTCTCTATTGGCTTCTTTTAGATAGACTCGCCGCCTCGCCGAAGTCGACGTGTAAGCAACAGCTCCCATCGATATAGATTCGGCTCCCAGAGCGGCGAGAGCGGCTACGAAGAAAATTCGGACATCAGTGGTTGCCGCCGTCAAGCCCAGGAGAATACCCAAAACATTTACTAGACCATCCTGACTTCCAAGAATAAAATTGGATAGAAGAGTGGGGCGTGAATGCCTTTCATTTTTGACTTTGGTCGGAGCATTCTTTGTCGGAACCCTGTTCTCGACTTTCTCTACACCTTGTTCAACCAAAAGTCATTTCTCCATATTTCCTTTTGTTTATCCCCATATGATTCTTTCCTCAGCACTCTTATAGTTGTCATTACAATTTTTTTCCGCTTGCTTCCAAAGTAACATTTTTTAGGGAATCAAAATTTTGACCTAACCATTAGATTGGTTGGTTTTCTCTATTCGGCTTTGGTAATTTGTTTGGGTCTTTCAGAAAATTCTGAAGAAAATCTTGAACATTTTCGTGTAAATGGATAATCTTTTTTTGGTTTTCTTCTTTGGTTTGCGGTTTTGGTTGAAAATAACCTTGTTCAGTCATATAAAACATTAGGCTAGAGAAATCTCCAGCCAAGGCGCAGTCAACTTCTTTCTTTCCTGATTCTAAAAGAGCGTAATACCTATGATGACCATCCAAAACTGCGTATACATCAAATTTTGGGTGCTTAACAACGATTAAGGGTGCAATTTTCTCCCCGTTTTTAATCTTCTTCTTGTACATTTCTATGGCTTCCGGATCAACTTTCGTGTCGGCGACGATTCTTTCTATTGGCAACCGTAACAAGTACTTCTCGGGATTAGCAAACACATCAATGTTAATTTCTCGTGCTCTATGCCCAGTCAATCGCATGATTCTTAATCTTAACGAATCCACGATATCTAAAACACGTTTTTCCAAAGTATCACGGTCCTAATAATATGGGTTATCAAAAGATATTGACTGAATTAATGGATTATCACTGATCAAATTTTCCCGACAATAGTAATTTCAATATATTTTGAAAAAACACCTAATTTAACTCGGGTTCTTAATAATATATCTGTTGCGGAAAATTCCGATGGAGATTTAGTTTTCATTGGATCCTTTCGTGTTAATTTTCGTAAAGTGCAAATTACGTTTGAAAATAAGTTACAACCAAGGTAGATGCCCAGCGCTGAGCCTTCAATAAAACGGTTTATAGACTAGCTTTCAAATAATAATTTTAGGCATAACAGTTAACTGCCAGGCGTTTTCTCTGAGTAATCAAGATAGCCAAAATCAACAATTATTCTGGTCCGTTCAAACTTCTGAACTTCTTCAGCAACTGCAAACGACGCAAAAAGGCTTGACTCAAGATGAAGCTCAAAAAAGGCTCACAAAATATGGTTCTAATCTTCTTAAGCCAAAGAAAAGATCAGACACGCTAACACTCCTGTTAACTCAATTTAAAAGTCCACTTATTCTCATCCTCATCTTTGCAGGCGCCCTGTCATTATATCTTGACGTTTCTTCGGGTGTCTTGCCTACTAATGCAATAATTATCATAACGATCATCCTCATAAGTAGCCTCCTTGGATTCTGGCAGGAAAGGGGCGCAGCACACGCGGTTGAAAAGCTGCTGGCTATAGTTCAGACAAAAGCGACTGTTTTTCGTGATGGAAAACAAAAGGAAATACCTGTTGAGGAAATTGTGCCAGGAGACGTCATAAGCCTTAACGCTGGAGACCTGATACCTGGCGACGCAATAATTCTGGAATCGAAGGACCTTTTCGTAAACGAAGCCTCATTGACAGGAGAGACTTTTCCGGCTGAAAAAAATGCTGGCATCCTCCCTAAAGCAACTTCAATTAGCCAGCGTACAAACAGTCTTTTCTTGGGAACCAACGTAGTCAGTGGCAGCGCGCAAGCCGTTGTTGTTGGAACTGGGGTGCAAACAGAGTTCGGCAAAGTCTCCGAACGCTTAAAACTAAGACCGCCTGAAACAGAGTTTGAACATGGAGTCCGGCATTTCGGTTATCTCCTTATGGAAGTAACTTTGGTACTGGTGGTCGTCACCTTAGCCATAAACGTGTATTTTGCCCGCTCTGTTCTCGATTCTCTTCTCTTTTCCTTAGCCCTAGCAGTTGGACTCACCCCTCAACTGCTGCCCGCCATTATCAGCATCAATTTAGCTCATGGCGCCAAAATCATGGCAACCCAGAAAGTGATTGTTAAAAGACTCGCATCAATCGAGAACTTCGGCAGCATGAACGTACTCTGCTCCGACAAAACAGGAACCTTGACGGAAGGCATAATCAAAATACAATCTGTCCTCGACTTTAACGGTAACCCAAGTCCAAAAGCACAACTCTACGCATACCTCAACGCGTCTTACCAGACAGGTTTTACTAATCCGATCGATGATGCCATCTGCAGCTCTCAAGTCGATACATCTGGATATACAAAGCTTGATGAAGTACCGTATGATTTTATTCGCAAGCGACTAAGCATCTTAGTGTCAAAAGACAACAAGAATTTGATGGTTACCAAAGGTGCCCTGCAAAACGTGCTTGAAGCATGTGTATCGGTAGAAACTTCCGAAGCCACGGTTGTTTCGATCTCTGGAGTACAAAATCAGATCAGTCAACATTTTGAGGAGCTAAGCAGCAAAGGATTTAGAGTCTTAGGGATTGCTTACAAAGACATTGGGCCTGACAAACTCATAACCAAAAACAGTGAAGCCGGCATGACTTTTTTGGGATTCCTTGTTCTCTTTGATCCTGCAAAACCCAACATCGCCGAGACTATAAAAGATTTGAAGCATCTTGGGATTTCCCTAAAAATTGTAACGGGAGATAATCGATTGGTTGCTGCAAGTATCGGTCAACAAGTCGGGTTTCCAAATCCAAAAATCCTTGCAGGCCCAGATCTCCGCACCTTGAGCGATGAAGCACTGCTTCGGCAAGTGAATGAAGTAAATGTTTTCGCAGAGGTAGAACCAAACCAGAAAGAACGCATTATTCTTGCCCTCAAGAAAGCTGGAAACGTAGTTGGCTACATGGGCGATGGAATCAATGATGCTTCCGCTCTTCACGCCGCTGATGTCGGTCTATCAGTTGACAGCGCCGTGGATGTTGCCAAAGAAGCCGCAGATATTGTCTTGCTTGAAAAGGACTTGGGTGTGCTTGCAAACGGTGTGAAAGAAGGAAGAAGAACCTTCGCTAACACTCTAAAATATGTGTTTATGGCAACAAGCGCAAATTTCGGAAACATGTTCAGTATGGCAGGTGCATCCCTCTTTTTGTCATTTTTACCCCTTCTGCCTGGGCAGATTTTGCTTACAAATCTGATGACGGATTTCCCAGAGACAACCATCGGTACGGATAATGTGGATAGCGAAATGGTTGAACTACCCCGGCGCTGGAACGTCGCCTTCATCCGCAATTTCATGATAGTTTTCGGAATACTGAGTTCAGTTTTTGATTATATTGCATTTGGCATACTTCTTTTTGTTTTGCACAGTGGTACGGACCTGTTTAGGACTGGATGGTTTATAGAATCTGTTCTTTCTGCAAGTTTAATTGTGCTAGTTATTCGGAGCCGAAGACCATTCTTCAAAAGTTCTCCAGGGAAATATTTGCTGTTTACCACCATAGTGATTGTCGGTGCCACAATTATCTTACCGTTCACTCCTCTTGGTAGACTATTTGGTTTTGTTCAGCCGTCGCTTTTGGTTCTTGTTTTGATGGCAATAATCGTCATATTTTACATATTAGCGGGGGAAGTAGTCAAAGGAATTTTCTACAAGCGAGTAAAATTCTAAAACAATTTGTTAAATGAATACCAATGAAATACTGGTCAAGGTTTATCGGTTTTGGCCAAGCGCAAGTGAGCAAATAGAACCTTTAGTTAACATATGGGCGTTGAATGTAAGAATAAGAAAAATTATCGGATTCGTAAATCCTTTTTTCTTTCAATCAAGTCTGTGATTTCATCAAATTCGCTGGTGTAGTCTTTATGTTCTTTAACTAATCTTTTGAGTCTGTTTTGGTTAAAGTAGCCTTCGTAAAATCCGAAGAACATGATTGCAAAGAACCCATACACAAGATAATTGCCAAAAGCTGCAAAGCCTTCAGTAATAACTAAGAGTATAATTGGAAAAAGTACCCCAAGAGAACCTATATACGCTGACATTGCCCTAATTAATGCTCCCATAACATCAATCTTATTATCATTTATACTCTTGGCAAGTCCTGCTTTTCTTTCCCAAAGAGTTGATGTATCGCTGAAGTCAACTGCACTAAATAGGCTATCGAAAGCTCCAATCGAAATGTTGTTTGTTCTGCTTTTGAATGCGCTGTTCATTTTTTGGTGATAAAACTCTCGATGCTCCTGATATTCACGTTTTATGATAGTAGCGTCTATGTAGGGTGTCCTTCTAACCATCCGGAAAGCGTACTTGACATTTTCAACAAACTTTTTGCCTACCTGTTCTTGCTCAGCTTTTTTTGCAGCGCGGGCTTCATTTAGTATATCTTGTTTTTCTTCATCCTTCAGCATTTGTTTTTCTTTAACTGTCATCATTTTGTGAGAAAATCTATGATTGTTGCAACATTTGTAAATTGTAGTCGAAATCGGAGGAGGCAAATCAAATTCCGCAATTATTTCTGCGCAATAAGGACATATGTATCCAGAATCGTGCCAATCAGCGGCTTCATCAATCTTTTTTCCGTTTCGTTTCTCCCATTGTTTTATCCAATGTCTTGTCTGTCCCCAGCCAACACTCAAACTCAGATAAAGGACTTTAGAATCTCTTTTCGCCTGCTTAATTTCTTCTGCTAACCGCACCTGCTTTTTTTCATCTATTATTGTTTGTTTTTCTTCTCTCGTTGTAGATTGTTCTATTTCCACCATGTCTTTTCCTCTAGCTTTCTCAAGATTTGTTAGGGTTGGTTGTTTTATTAAAACTCAATTTTACATCTCGATTTCCCTTTGTCTGCGTGTGACCGAAGGACCCCCAGCAACAGTTATATGTAGGTTTTGCAATATTTCAATTTAAAATTACTTGGTTAATTGAAAAAAAACGTGAGGCTTCTAAAAATAAGCCCATCAATTTAGAAGGTCAAATTCAAATCGCATCTATGCTTTTTTGGTTATCACTACAATGATTCCAAGTAATCCTCCCAAAACAACTAGTAGTCCGCCTAGTCCTCCGCCGATGATTCCAACTATTATGAGTACGATTGCCCAGACGAGAGTACTTGCGCTTCTTGCACCAATGATTGCAATGACACCGCAAATGATGCTGATGATACCGCCGAAGGCGAAGCTAGCAAAGCCCCAGACCCCAATAAAGGAACGATGGCCCAAAAGGAGATCCGATGAGTGATATCAATCCAAAGATTACTAGCAGTATTCCACCTATAAGCGCTAAGATGTAAGCTATTCGAGAAACTGACATTTCTGCCATATACAAATTCACCTCCTTTATCCAATAAATAAGGGGTTTAGAACTGTTTGAAAGCAGCATACCAGTTGTATAGTATAGTTTTCAGTTATTTTGACAAGAACTGAATTCTGTTATACAATCAGGACTTAGTTTATGCTGCAAACAAAAATTCTATAATTACTCTTTAGCTGACCGCAAATAAAAAGGTTAGCCCTAAGTAAAATTAGAAACCAGTTTATGCCAGCTAAATATTTAGCCCGTCAATGGCCAGCTGATGTTTCGACTAATTCTTGGAGAGTCCGAAAGAATTAATTTAGTTGAGAATATGATATTTTGGCATTGTTGTCCTTTGAGAAGGTGAAGGTTATTGAATGCTCTCTCTATAGTTCTGGTTGGTTTAGGTTTTTGGCTTAATCATAGATGGCGTTTTGAGCATAATTAAATATTCTAAACAGAGTTTTCCTGAACAACTAATTAGAGCGATAAGAGCAACAATTGGAATTATTATAATTGTTATCGTCATAGTTCAAAATTAATCTAATTCTGTGTTTAATGTTAGTGCGCCTTGTCGAGTTGGCCTGAATTGGCTGGGAAAAGTGAGGTTCTAAAGCCAATTAACTTTATATTCTTAAAATTACGCAGTAATAATTGGTCACTCAGAAGTCAACGGTTGTTCTCATGAATCTATCTACTCACATAGTGTTTGGCATAATAGTTGGAGCCTTATTGTTTGGCAAACCAGAAATTGCGCTAATGGTTGGAATCGGCGCCGCAATTAATGATCTTGACCGCGAATACGGTTTCTTTAGCAAAGAGTCCTTTCGACGTCGACAAATACACCGTGCATTATTTCACAATTTCTTGTTTATCGGTATAGTGTATTTGATAAATCCGTTTTTTGGCATCGGATCTTTTCTGCATTCATTTCTAGATTCCTTCACAACAACAAGGGATAGAGGCGTCGAATGGCTATACCCCTTTTCAAGAATGGTATCCAAAGCAGTATATGATTCAGACGGCAAGAAATTAGCGCTTGATCCTAAACATAAAATCTATTTTCTATCAAATGATTTACCTGGTTTGACACAAAGAACTACAAAAGATATTAAACCAGGCCAAACACCCGTGCCCAATAGACGAACGTATGGTCCAGCTCTCTCAGGAAAGTTTCTTGACAAAAGCATATTTTACGGATCCATAGCTCTTTTTTTCCTTTTGCTACTTTTTTCTGTTCTTGGCTTGCGACACTTCATCGATTTGAGCCTACAAAACATTACACTTTCACTTATGCTTCCATTGCTAATAGTGGCAATTGGGATTTTCTTGAATTTTCTTGTCGGTGAACTTGACAGAAAGAAACTAGTTAAGACCAAGACAGATAGACCCTACAAATTTTCTTTTGTCTTATCAATTGGAATTATTATTTTTGCAATAGTTCTTGGGGGGGTAATGAATCCAATTGCTGTATCCAATACACTAAGCATATTGCCATACGTTGCTGTTGGAATAGTCGTTGTTGTTTTAGTCTCGTGGGGGGTTCTGAGATTTTCTACAAGAGGTTTTTCTGTAGATAGCAAGAAAGAGCCACTTATCGTATAGAACTACAAGCTATGCTTTGGTGCTTTCAAAAGACATTGGTGCGTACATTGCATTGGGCATTTCGAGTTAACATATATTTTTTTGTACATTCAACTTGGATTTGAACCCAGCTTCAAATTGGAGACTTCATCCAACACATTTGTATGAAAAAGTGCAGTGATTAATTTTGCTTATCAGGTTTTTCGGGAGATCGCAATTGATTTCGTATGATGATGAAAAGCGAGAAAAAGAAAACACCGGCTATAATGCCTGAAGTGATGCCCATGATGTACAATGCCTCCCACGCTGGCATTGAAGTGCTGAGGTACTTGAACGACCCGATAAGTATGAACAAGGAGGCTGAACCGATAAATGAAATTCCCAGAGCCATCAAAACACTGCCAATTATGCTTATGATTATAAGTTTTTTGAGGCGTTTCTTTACAGCCGCCTCTGTTTCATTCATGTATTCTTTGAGGATGGCTTTTATCTCACTTAGAATTGCTCCAATAATTTCCCTTAATGAAATCTTTTCTGACATCTAACAATTACGCCTCTTCCAAAAAACAAATCTACCTAACACTAAAAAATCGTGTTATTCACACACGATAGCTGAGTAAAAGTGTTTCAGGATTCTTATATTTATTTTAGCTTAGTATCTATTTTAAGATTGTGACTGCATGGCTGCAACAACGTGCGTTTAATAGTCGCCGTAGTCATCCCTTACTTGTTTGGAGTTGTTAATTTTTGGGCGCGATAGATCAAGTAATTAATTTTATCACCTCTGGAAGCATCGGCGGTATTCCACCATTAGTTTTGATGATTATTCCATTTGTCATCGGACTTATCGTGGGCTACCTAGTTCACAAAATGTTAAAGATCGCTATCATAGCTGCCATCATACTAGTCGTGGTTGCTTACTTTGGGTTCTTCGGTTTAAGTCTTGGAGCCTTGAAAAACATTGCAGACACATACGGGCCTATTGCAATTCAATATGGGGTACTTCTCATGGGTATTCTACCGCTCGGGTTAGGACTCATCGTCGGTTTTGTCATCGGCTTCATATTATCATAAGCAAAACATTCCCCTCTGTAGGAAAGCTACTGATAATCGGCGTAAAGGAGGTTTGAGATTATATCGTGTGTGTATTATCTGCGGAAACCTAACAAAAAATATAGTTCTACAAAAAAGAGAAAAAGCAAAAAACAAGCCACCCTTGTGACCACAACCAACCAGTCAAATACTCGTCAAATACCCATTTTATCCTCAAGCTCAAAATAGAATCTTCAATTTAAGAAAACCAAAACAAGATATACCTAAATATTTGACTACAAATCAATTCATCAAACTGTTATATAGATTTTTGAAATTAGAATACCATCTCAGTCATTATCCTTTTTAATATCGTTGCGCCATGCTTCATTTTAAGTTTTTTCTCACCTAGCCTCTGGCGGTACTGTATAGGCACTTCAATTGTTTTGTAGCCTCTCTTCTGAACTATGCTATTTAGTTCTACTTCGATGTCAAATCCACTTGATTTCAACTTCAAGTTCCTAAGTATTTCTGCTCGAATAACACGCAAACCCGTTAACGGGTCTTGAAGGGCTACGCCATTTAGAATATTATGGCTGAACGCAAGGAGCTTGTTTCCCAAATAGAATCGGTTGATCAATGCTTTGTTATCTAGTTGAGAGTTAAATCGGTTACCACAAACCATACCCACATCGGGGTTCTCTTCAAGAATTTTAATCATTTCAGGAACATGTTTAGCAGGGTAAGTGAAATCAGCGTCAGTGAGTACGACATAATTTGCATTGGCGTCTGTAAGTTTTAGCGCTTTCACGATAGCATCTCCTTTACCAACTCCGTCTTGGAAGGCAATATCCGCTCCAAGATTTTTCGCAATCTCCACAGTCCTGTCGCTACTATGGCCATCAACAACTAATATGTGAGACGAATCAAGATTATCTTTAAGCTCTGCTATTGTAAGTCCAATTCCGGCCTCTTCATTTAAAGCTGCGACGATTACATGAGTTGAGCTAAACAGCGAATTGTGTTTTTCGTAAGTCGGATATTGAAACTTCAAATCCCTACTCCTGTCTACAAAGTCTACTGATGATTCCAAACTTTTTAAAACTGTCATTTTAATTCCTTCTCAATACATTTTCTAATCTAACTTTCTTTTGATTTGATAAAACATAAAGAAGGGAATTGGGGTTCTTTCCAAACTTTCCTTCCAGCGCGTAACAATGGTCCATATAGTGTTCACAACGATCCCTGTATTCAAGCTTATCAAGCAAATTAGCTTTAATTATGGTTAGTATGGGAATTAAACATGTGTGACTGTTAACATGCAGCAACAAGATGGCGATAACGTGATTTGGCAATAACACTTTTGAATTAGAAGTGTTTCATGATGAAATCCCTAATGCTTCTGTGACTTGTCATTAGTTCAACTATTTTTTTTGTAGCTTGCGTTATTTGAGTATCAAATAATCTAGTCACAGCCAATGAAAATACGAACACAAAAGTGCCTATTATTATGCTTCCAATGACATTTATTGAACCAAGATACCCTATGATAAGATACGTAACCGCAGCACTTACAAGCCCCATGAGAAAAGATCTTATTATAAAATAAAGCCGCTGCAGCCACGTAGAAAACAACAGAACTTTTATCACTGCTCTTTTCTCTACCTCATTTTCAGCTCCAGATTTATCATCGGTCATCTTTTGGAGCACCCCTTTTGCATAATGGGCGTCTGATAAACGTAGCATCATTTTTGCATAACGGGCATCGGATAAATCCGTGGAACTTGCGGATTCAAGCTCAAGCAAAATCCTCTGGGCGATTTTGTCAATTTCATCATTTGTTTTTTTTATTTTCATATCTTTAGTTACCAATATATACCCAACACAGTGATTTTAGCTATTGAGAATCTAACTGATCCCATAAAAGAGGGGTAAGCCAAAAACATCAAAAAAATGAGTTCTAATCTTAATGAAATAGGGTGTCTGTTCACCCCAGGTGCCGTTAAGGAGTACTTATTTCTTTTGTCTTACGGCGACCTTAGCTTTCATTTCAAAGATAGTGTCTTCGCCGGTTTTTCCAACACCAAAGTTCCATTCTAAGACTTCCACTTCCATATCTTTGAAGTGCGAAACCCAAGTTTTCTGGAATTCACTCCATTTTTTGCTCATTTCCTGTATTTGTTCCTTGACGTCTATTTTTTGTTCTGACATAATTTATTGCACCTCCTAAAATACGCTAAAAAAATGCTCAGGCCTAAGTTTTAACCACTGGTCTTAGGTACATATGCAGTTTGTCTTTTGCAACTTTCAAGTGCAAACCATTGTCCATCCACATGCCAGTTCCTTTCTCTAAAGCTGAAAGGTTAAGCATGTTATGCACTCCGCCCTTCTTAGCTCCAAGCACAGATTCAGCTACAGCTTTGTCCAATTCAACCTCAAGATGAGTAACTTTCCACTCATTAGCGTCTACTTCAATTTCTTTTATTTTGCCGATTTTTTCATCTAACGCAAAAACATCTTTATCCATAAAATCTTTACTTTTCATAAAACTAAACTATCCTTATTTTCACACCCACAAACGTGAGTTACCTTATAACAGGTTAATGGCTGGTTTAAGTGTGTGTGACTGTGAGGCTGTCGCTACATGCCGATAATTGAAATAAAAAGTTGAGGTAGCTGTTGTTGTTTATTGACAGTCACACATCTTAAAATAGACTGGCAAGTTAAAGGTAAGTAAGGTTTTTTGAAATGGGAGTACTTGATTTTCTTTTCGTTGTTGCTGCGATTCTTGTCATACTGTGGCTTTTGGGCTTTTTTATCTTCAACCTTGGTGCCATCATATGGCTACTGCTAGTTGTAGCTGTCATCATAATACTTTTCCGACTACTTACAGGACGTAGAGTATAACAGCAACCAAAGAGTATAAGCAGCGCCAGAAGCTGCTTCCCAACTTTTTTTAAACAAAGAAATCGCATTTATCTATGTAGACTTAAGCCATCTGCTGCGTTTTGAGACAATTAGTATAAGTGCAAGCTAAATTTTGGAAAACCTAAAAATATTTTTAGGTACATTTTCTAGGAAAATGGCAGCTTACCCGTTGGAATGATTGTTTATTTTTAAGATAGGCATAAGCCATCCTTATTACATAGGCTGGGTGGGAATACTTCTTGTTTTGTATCTTTGAGTTCGCTTATTCTCGTTTGAACCATTTTTAACAGTTCTTGCCTTAGCTTCTCTCCCGAAATGCCCCGTTCTATAAAACACATTCTGCCGGCTAACACATTGTCTTTTACTGTGTCTCTTATCCACGCTTGGAAATCGCCTCGTGGATAATGAAACAAAATTGAGCTATTCGTCTATGCCTTCCAATTTGTCTGCAAAATCTTGGAGGCTGATTGCTGAGACTTTTGTGTAAACTCCTTCTGCGGTGCAAAAAAAGAAAGCCTTCTCCGTGGGTACATTGGATAAAATATTTGACGCTTCTTGATTTGTAGGATTTTTACTCATTTCTATTCGCCTTTGTACATTAAACCTTCGCGAGACTACGGTATAGCCGTTTGTTGTAGGGTTTCGACAGTTACAAAGATCCTAACAGTTCTCGACAAACAAGTGTTTCAGTTCGTATACTCTATAGGCCCCTTGCGGAGTAAATGGCTTGTAGTTTGTTAGTGCCTAGTTGCAGTCACATATGTTTAATAGAGTGGCGGAGGCACCGTCTTTAGTGAAATTTTATGAGTAAAGATGAAGTTAAAGGTAAACTCAAAAAGGAAGAAGGCAAAATGCGGGTAGCGGCTGGCAAAGTTACTGGTAATACTGGTCAAATAATTAAGGGCGAAGCTGAAAAGGTTAAAGGAAAAATCCAGGAAGACGTCGGCAAAGCCAAAAGAAAACTCTAACAAAACACTCCGTTTTGCAACGCCTCTATGATTAGCCAAAAACAATTTTCAATAAATCGAAAAAGCTTTCGAAATGTGAAGCGTACTGCTCTTTTTTTTCACAATCAAGCGTACATCATTATTTGGCTTCTCAGATATTTAGACTCCAATTACTTCTGAATTTTTTTTGGTAAATACTTCAAAGTTGAGAATCAAGATTAAAATTTAAATCCAAACTTTAAGAATTGGCGCCTTCAATGACCCTTAAGAAACTTTATATCCGTTATCCAAGAATTAAATAAGAGGATTTTTGGTGAAGTTCAAAGACTCTGAGTTCTTGCTAGCGCTATCAATTGTCATAGTTGCAGGCTTGTTTATGGTTGCTGCTTACCTGCATTGGATTAATGTAAGTCTCATTGTTGGTCCTCTCCGTTTTAGTCATTGGCTTGCCATAATTGGAACAACCTACATCGCAATCGACACCCCAGCATTTGTGATCTTAAAACGCTTTTATCCTGAAAGGTTTAAGGGGCTTCTAAGGTACCACATATTCGGAAACCTTCTATTCTTCATGCTAATCTCAATTCATTTTGCAGCGCAACTGGGCAGACCAGTGGCATTCTATCCAACTTTGGGAACGGGCTTAGCTATTTACATTGCCTTAACTTTAAAGTAACATCGGGTTTCGCTGAAAGATTTCCATTAATAAGGCAAATAAACCATAAAACTAACCAGTTTATTCATGCAAGTTTAGTTATGGTATTTTTCTTGGTGATAATTTTTCATGTTCTTACTGCTTTAGGCATAATTTAAAATCGGGTCTCTAAAACCTATTTTAAATAAATTGCTTCTGCTAAGATTGGAAAAGTGGATTTAGAGATCAAAGGCTGGCAGGTGTGCTTGATAGAACCTGCCTTTGAGCTTTGTAATCTTTTGTTATTTGCACTCTGTAATCTCTTGAGAGTTTTCCAACTCTTCCATTGACCTGGAAATCGTTACCACATGTGCGACTGCTTGAACCATGTCAACTGGAATGCATATTTTGGAACTTCTGAACCTCTTCTTCATTCCGAGACTCTCGGCAGCATCACCAGTAAGTTTCACATTCAAGAACTTTATCGACCAAGTCAGCGGTGTCAATTTTTGCTCCTTTTACTTCTCCAATAATATGTGCGCCTGAAGTTACTACCTGTAAACCCATAATTTCTTCAAAATTTATCGTATATTTCACCTATATTTATGTTGATTTGTTCTAAATATATGTGTTATCTTTTCAATTCCCTGTTGAGTGGGGAGGCAGGCTTAAGTAAAGATTCATTCATCAATAGATTCATATTTTGTATCTTTCAGTTTGTGAAATCACAGATCATTATTCACTACTTTTTTGGCAAAAGTTCAGATAGCTCAACAGTAGCTACGCATAATGCACTGTCGGCGCCACCATAGTAAATTAGAAGTTGGCCGTCCATCATAACTTGTCCACAGCTGAAGACTACGTTAGGAACTTTTCCATAGCGTTCATAATCTTCAGTCGGCGTCAGTATTGGCTCTTCGGATCGATAGAGAACTTGCTCGGGGTCATTCTTATCCAGTAGTGCAACTCCTAGGGAGTAAACCCTGTCGACACTCACTCCATGATAGATTAGAAGCCAGCCCTCATTTACTAGCATGGGAGGTCCTGCAGCACCCACTTTCCAGGAATCCCAACTTTTCTCACGTGGACCTAAGATGTATTTTAACCCATACCAACGGCGCAAGTCATTAGAGCGTGCGATGCAAAGGTCAGGTTCGAATCTGTGAAACATTACATAGTCACCGTCGAACTTCTGGGGGAACAGCACGGCATCTTTATTGTGGATTCCTGGGAACGTCAAAATCCTTTCGCCCCATTGCCACCTTCTTGCGAGAAAATCTTCAGTGTTTATTGATGTTAAGGCAATTTGGTAGACTTGATGTTGAAAATGGTTTCCAAATGCGGTGTAAGCCATAATTAAGGAATTGCCAAATAGACTTAGCCTTGGATCCTCGCAACCTTGATTTTCTGTGTCATTGGATGGACTAAAAACAGGAAGGGGTAACCGTTCATCTATGTTATAGCCATCCGAAGAAGATGCTAATCCTATGCGTGAAATATTATCAGTGCCCATTGCTCTGTAGAGAATGTGAACACGGTTGTTTGCGGCAAAGATTGCAGCATTGAAAACTAAGTTTGATTCCCAAGCATGTGCGCCTATAGGTTCAAGTATAGGATTATGCGAGTACCGTTTCATTTGTGTGTTTCTCCAGTTGTGCCCTTGTTTTGAAGTTAGAGTCCACTCATCTCATCTAATATATGTCTAACTGATATCAGCCCAACTAGTTTTCCATTTGTGTCAATCACCGGAAGATGCCGAATTTTAGCGGCTTTGATGATGCTCTTTGCTTCTTGAAAAATGGTATCTTCATTGACAGTAAAAGGGTTTTTAGTCATGATTTTTTCTACAGGTGCATCCAAAGGCACATTTTGCGCCACGACCCTAATAGCGTCTCGTTCAGTGAAAATGCCTATACATTGATCCGCATCGTTGATAATAACTACTGACCCAACGTGCCTTTTGAAAAGGAGCTCAATTGCCTCTTTAGCAGGAACGGTTCCGTTTGCAGTAACTACATCTTTTAACATTAAATCGCGGGTCATCATTTAGTTTGTTCTCCTTCTTTAAGAAAGGTTTCCGAGCTAATAAATGAAATAAGAATTATGCGCAGTCTTGAAGAATTGTCAACCAAACTCTTGGATCTATTATGATGCTCTTAATAGATTCTCCTTTTGTTTTAACTCTTCCAAATTTAGTCTAGCTTGAAGATAAGATATGGTTGCTTCGGCACCTTTGTTTTGATTTAATCCTTCAGGTGTTATGCCATCGCAGCAGCTCCCGTCTTCTTGATTGTACAAAGTTAGACCTTGCAAGTTCCTGCCGAAGAACCATTCAAAGGCTTCGTGAGCTGCTGTGAGGTAGCCTTTTTCGTTGGTGTTTCTAAAAGCAGCAATTGCTGCTTCTGTTGTGCATGCTGCTTCAACAGATTGTTGGTCGTAGATTGCTCGCTCAGATCCTTTTTTATACCAACCGCGATTTCCTATAGGAACGAACACTCCGTTTATTGTTTGGGTATTTATTAGAAATTTCATGGATTTTGAGCCTACTTGTAGGAACCTATCTTCTCCCGTGGCTTCATAGGCTAAGAAAAGCGAATGTGGTAATCGCGCATTGGAGTAGGTAAGAATGGATTCAAACCAATCCCATCCCTGTGAAGATCCTAGCCTAAATCGCCCATTTAATTGATCGGCGAGTGATATGATGTTTAGATTTGATATTTTGGTCCTCTGGATGAGCCTTCTGGTAATGAAACAATCCCATAATTGAATATGCTTTTGCTCTTGGCGATGTGAAGCTAGAAGCCCAGCAAAAAAGTTTGTCAAAAACCTCTTTGGAGAGATATTTTGTTTCTTCAGGCAATTTTGAATTCAAGCAGTATCCACATGCCCAAAGTGTTCGGCCCATACAATCCTCAGATCCTATTTCATCTAAAAGCTGACGATCATAACTGAGGAAGTTGTGCATTTTGCCGTCAGATCTCTGCATGTAGAGCAATAAGGCTCAGGTAAGTGTTAATCAGTTTTTTAATACTTAGATCGTTAAACAACATGGAATAATTTGTAGCTGCAATAAGAGCTCTTGCGTTGTCATCTGTTGCGTATCCTTCTTTTTTGTTAGGTGTTGCATATTTCGAATGCTGGAGCATTCCTACATCGTCAGTCATTGTTCTTACAAAATCTAGGTTTATTGGAAAAGTTGGCAACTTGAGCTCACTCGTTCTTTTCAGTAATTGTATTAATGAGATTTAGGTATTTTTTCGCTACGTTTTTCCAGAGGAAGCGTCGACTATATTTGTACGCTCTTCTTTGAACCTCGCTGCGGAAGTTCTCGTCTAAAAGTCTGTTTATGCCTTCAGCAACCGATGCTGAATCCTCAAATTTGCACAGTATCCCTCTATCGTTGGACAAGACCTCTATGGCGTGGTAATATGGAGTAGACACAACTGCTTTTCCAGCACCAAGTGCATAGATAAGAGTGCCACTGCTGATTTGGTTGGGGGAAATATAAGGAGTTATGTAAATGTCGGTTGCTTGAAGAAACTTGATTAATTCACGTTTTGTAATGAATCTGTTCGTGAATCTGACGTGTTCTTCTAATCCAAGGTCACTAACAAGCCTCGTTAATTCATTTCGGTATTTTTCGCCCTCGTGCTTTCTAACTTCTGGGTGAGTTTCTCCGATGATAAGATAAATTATTCGCGGTTCTTTTTTAATAACCTCTGGGAGAGCGCGAATAGCGTATTCAATTCCTTTGCCACTGCTTATTAGACCAAAAGTGGAAGCAACCAAACGATCCTCTAGACCAAGTGATTCCTTGATTGATTTTAGGTTTGTGCAGTCAATGTTCGGGCAACCATGCGGAATAACAACGCATTTTTTGTAAGGTATTCCTTGGTGTTTTAGCATATCGATTGCGGCATGTGCGATTACTATAATTGCTTCGCTTTTTTCAACTATATATTTTAAGACTTCAATCGCTTTTTTGTCAAAATTCGGCTGCACGGTGTGAAGGGTTGTGATTACCGGTTTTTTGACTTTCTCTAAGAAGAGTTTAATGTGCTCACCATAATCGCCTCCATAGAGGCCGAACTCATGTTGAACAATTAATAGCTGGATATTTGAAGAGTTAACGTATTCGGCTGCCTTCACGTAGTCTCCTGCATTGTCTCGATCAATGTTCCATTTGACTCGTCTATCATAATCGTAAAGCGCGCCTTTTTCGTTTATAGCAATTATAGAAGGCTTAAAGCCGCCTAAGTCGCCTATAGAATCAATCAAGTCTTTTGTGAAGTTTGCAATACCGCATTCTCTTGGAGGGTAAGTGCTAAAATACCCAATGCGCTTTGCGCTACTATCGAAAACGAGTTTTTGAACCATCTTAAATAAGCTCACTTTTTCTAATGTTAAATCGCCCAAAAATTCCCTCTTTAGCAATTGGGAGAGTTAAAGATTTTTCAAGATTAAAGCGACTGGGAGTTTCAACGACGAACTGAATTGAGGTAGTTTCTGGTTGAGGCTTTAAATTGTTGCTTTGCCTCTTCGAATATTTACCCTTCCGACCTTAATGTTTGTTGCGCCTGCTCAACACCATTTTTATGAAAAAAGAACCAAGCGTTTTTTCAGGTCATCAGAGTTCTCCATTTATCTTAATTACATTAAGGCTGAAAGAAGATTTGTAAAATATGTAAAATCTCTATATAAGCCATTAAAAACTTCAAGTTGTGACTGTGTGGTTCCAGTCACTGAAGTTAATATGTTAATTTAACAATTATAGATTTAACCATCTTGGAAAAGGGAACCTGTTTGAAAAAGAAATTAAGTGGACAATGCCCTTGCGGTTATAGTTTTGGTATTTTCGATGACGAAAAAGATGCAATAATTAAGGTAAGATCACACTTTGATCGCTTTCACAGGGATTTTCTTCCTTTTGGAATTACTGATGCTGAAGCTCTAAGTTTGTTAAAGAGAGGAATAGCATATGGAAGAAAAATGGTTTCCTCAAACAATTTTGGGTCCCTAAAGCAAAATCGAAAATTTGTTCAACAAGTACATTAATTTTGAAAACGGGCATTTCAAATTAGTTAGTTTCAAGTTTTGTCCTGCGTCTTCAAGTTTTCTCTAAAACAATTGATTTCTCAGCTACCAATAAACCAATCTACCGAGAGGTATAACGTTACATAATGGAAGTTGTGGTGGACCGGGCCGGATTCGGACCGGCGACCTTCTGCACGTCAAGCAGATGTCCTAACCAGGCTAGACGACCGGTCCACACGTTTGCATCTTTTCCTATGCACCCTTCATATATAGGCGCTTCGTCTTGGATGCGTTGCAATACTTGATTTTCCAGCCTATATTAAACTATTTCTCAAGGATTGTTTGCGATGACAGCAGTTTTAAGGCACCACACACATATTATGTCTGATTGGGTAAGAGGCTATGGCTAACAACGACGAAGTGCTCTCTTTACTAGTCGAATTCATAAACAAAAACTCCAACGTCGTTGACGTTCAATGGGACCGCCGCATGAGCCCCCGCTTACTCTTCAACCCCTACTCAGAAAAATATGAAGATAGAAAAATCGTAGCCCACTATTTTTTACTTGCTGCCTCAATTCTTGATGACACCGTTGTTGGTTACCCTGAAAACGCCCGGATGCTTATGGTGTACCTGCATGAAGCTTTTGGAAGCAATTTCTTCGAAATAAAGAAAGCACATTTATTTGAAGAAGAAATCGTAAAAGCCGACTTCTACCATGACCTTGGACCCAACAAAAAGGCTGCTTCAGAAATTTTAGCTCAAATCAACTTATTCGTTAGAGAAAAAGCAGAAAGGAACATGCTGAAATACGCTCAAAAATTCACTAAACCCAAAGACTTCATCGAAGACATGGCAAAAAACGTAACTGCGCTTAGTGGACCGCACAAGGACCGGGCTTGGATTTATTTGCGGTGGATGGTGCGCCCCCAGCCTGACCTGCAAATCTACGACCACCTCCTTCCCGAAGACCTTTACGTGCCCCTAACAAAAGAGAATGCTAATGTCGCAGCCAGTCTTGGAGTGATAAATTCGGCGTTACCATCCCTTTGGCGCGATGAACAAACAGCTGCAGAAGCCCGTCAGAAAGTAACTGATTTTGCTAAACGCCTATTTCCAAAGGATCCAGCGAAGGTTGATTACCCATTTTTTTTGTTGGGGCGTTGGCTTAAACAAAAAATGCTCAACCGTTACACCCTCAAAACCGCCCTCGACTTTCTGGACCGCATGCAAAAAATCACGGGTCAATCTCAAGCGTACTATCAAAAAATGAGTCGTTATAAGAGTGGATGGGAGAAAAAAACTGCCCTGACCCTTCTAAGATTGCACATTCCTTATGGGTATGAAACTATTAGTTTTCCTTTGCCTGATGAGGTCTATACGCCTGACTTTATCTTAGAAAAGACTGTTAATGGGCGGAAGATTGTTCTTGAACCCCATTTTGAAATGACAAAAAAACAGGCGCGCAAATATGCGCTCTTCAAACGAACATATGGGCATAAATTCCTGCTTATTCTTCTGTTGAAAAACGATTTTATACCCATGTATCACCAACGAAAAATTTTAACTGACGACGTTTGCGATGACGTTTGGCCGATTGAATTCGTTCATCTGCTAGCGGAGAAGATTAGGCGAGGAACCTACGGCCAATAAACCATTTAATTAAGTGGCAAACCCTTGTAGGTGTGATTTGGTATGGCGCAGGATAACTTCAAACCGCTTGTGGTTTGGCTCATCATCAGTGGGAAGCCTGAAGAAGCCCTTGATTTGCTGGCTAAAAACTACAAAGTTAAGGTTCCTGCCCTCAAAGTCGGTTTACCAAAAGGACACAAAATAACGGCGTTTGGTTGTTATACATCAAAAAACCAGACTATCTCGGTGTTAAACAGTGATGTGTTGCTTAACCCCTTTGTAATTCTCCACGAATTCTATCACCACTTACGAAGCAAGTCCGTTGACAGAATTCACAAAGGCACTGAGGTAGGCGCCGATAAATTCGCCTTAGACTTCATAGCTGAATACCAACTATTCGCAATAAAATCATAAGGTTTTTTTAGTAAAAATCTTCATCTTTGCATTCTATTGGATCTGTTATTTCTATTGTTACTCTATCTCCGTTTGAATCATACGCTGCAATACAACCTTTCCCCTTGAAGGGAGGACCCACAATAATCAGGACTCGACCGAAGAAATAGTTCAAGTCGACATGGCTTGGCGAAATGTTGCCTGATGGATGAGAATGGATTGTTCCAACTATGGAGTAGTCTCCTGCAAACATGTAAGGGTTAAAGTGGACAGCGTCTTCTTCGTGAGCAGCAAACGGCGCTAAAACCAAGTCGGTGATGCTGATGACGCCTTTCTTCTTTTTACCTCGCAAGAGCAGAAAGCTTTCGCGTGGATAGAGTTCTTTGGCGCCTGCGTAGACGGCGTCTAAAATGTTGCTTGGAATATGTACGGTTAGGTCCGCTGTCATGCAATCAAGGGTTATGCTTGTGGGTTAAGTACTTTTTCCCCATGAACCGTTTGTCTGAGTTTCGACAAACATTTAAGACACAGTGAACTAGAACTGTTGACTCATAGTGCCGAGGTGGCAGAGTGGTTAACGCGCGGGCCTTGAGAGCCCGTGGACTCTCGAGTCCGCATGGGTTCGAATCCCATCCTCGGCGCTCTTTTCTAATTTCCACTTTGATTCTGTTTATTTTGCTGAACGTTACAGAATTCTATAACGTCGTTACAACTATTTGTAACATTGATCCTTTTCCTTCTAATGCTCTGTGCCTTGCAATAATTCGATTTCAACTTTCAAAGAATTGTAAATCGCAATAACGGAAAGATTATCAATACTAAAACTGGACCACTGTTTCTTAGCATCTGACAGTTTTCTCCATATTACAGCAAGTTCATTAATTATTGCTTGTTTGATTCTGTTTTTATTTAGACTACTTTTTGGGATCTTTGTAATTTGTGAAAGAAAAAAGCCTGTATTAACTCGCACGAGGGCTGGTGAGACTTTTGTTAATGATCGGCTAATAGTCGTAACCTTTTACTTGTTGATTTTCAGCCCAGGTATTGAACTTTATTATGAATAATAATAGATTACAAAATCGAGATACTCATTCAAAAACAATAGAACCTTTGCAGAAACCAATGATTCATGGATGTGGATACTTTCTTTTTCAGCATACCATCCTGTAGGTCCAGAGGCATTTTTTATCCTTGTTTTAGTCCATTCATAGGTCAACCTGAATTTATTTTCGTAGTTTTTCAAATCTTCTTTAAGATCATAGTTCGAAAGCATGTCAGTGAAGTATTCAAATGTCAGTAAGCAAGATAGGGCGCTTACCTGTCTGGAGTGAATAATCTTTGACAATACCGCGAAATCATCATTCAATGACGTTGCTTATTAAAAATAATCCGGTCGCATATTGTCCTCAAAAATTATTTTCAAGAATCTTCTTTGTAATCATTTCGTTTGTGTATTTAGGGTACTTGCACCTTTCGACCAAAAAATAGAGAGGTATTCTCGCTAACTACCATCTAGTTGGGTGTTGATATCTGAAAACAGGCGTACTTTTCTTCGCTTGCTCCACCTCAGCAAACATTTCAAGGTAGGCATTTTTCTTTTCTTCAATGAGCTTCTTTATCATTCCTAATAACTCTGGAATAACAAAAGGCTTCATTATATATGCATCAGCTCTTTCATTTACTGATTTTGCTGCATTTTCAACAGATGGATGTCCAGTTATAATTATTCTAACCATTTTAGGTTGCATTTCTTTTAGTATATGAAGAAGTTCAGTACCCGTCATGTCCGGTAGTTGGATATCGATAAGAGCAACATCAAAAGGGGTCTTTTCGCACATATGGATAGCTTTCTTTCCATTTTCTACTGTTTCCACCAAATAATTCTCATCTTCCAAAATTGAAGCGAGTGTTTTTCTTATTTCTTGGTCATCGTCAACAACTAGTATATTAATTAACAATCCAAATTCCTCGAATTCTATTTTTGTCCATCTGAACTGACATTATATTAAGGTATATAATTTGGTTTGTGAATTACTAATATTAATCAAGCCTCTCTTCTTAGAGGCTTCGTGCACGAACACTAAATTATTAAATAGATTTTGAAGCTATTGATTATTTGATTAATAGACAAAAGTCTTGCTAGCGCGCTCTATTGAAAAAATACTTCTAACTATTATTCTGTAGGTAGATAGAATCTGGTTTGTTCCAAAAACTTCATTTTAGAGTAAATTTGAGTACGAAGAGAAGTTGCTTTTTATGTACCAACCTTCAGATGTTCGATTTAAGCTATGAAAACAATGGAGTTTCTCACTTTATTCAATGTATATAACTCAGCTGAAGTTCAGGCAAAATTTTCTGGTTTCTAAAAAATATTTCAGGGTTATTTATCCTTTGATATCTCTCAACCTAAATTCCACCAAATAATATGTTAGGGGAAGATGGATTATACTTACATGGTGCTGATCTGAAGCTTGAACAAACCTAAACCTAAACTTTTTTAATAAAAAATCTTCAACTTACTCCAAATCACCATCTTGGACGAAAATCGATGGTGGCAATTTAGGAAGTTTTATTTTTTTTATGAGGTTTTATTTGTGCTTTCATTAATGCAATTAGTATAACTCCAGCAACTGTTATTGAAACAGTGATTGCGGTGATAATAGGTAAATTATTGCTACTTGATGATGCGGCCGTTATTGTTGGGGATTGTGTCGGTGAATCCGGGATAGGGTTTGTTAGACTTAATGCGTTAAGAGGAGAAACGTTCAAAGAAAAATAGTTATTTGAGAGGTAATAATTTGTTCCAATGCCATCTTTAAAAGACGATAGCGTTGGTGAGTCTACTACGGTTAAACCAGTAGAAGGCATGTCCCATATAACAACCGCTTTAATGTAAGGGTACTGATTTGGCAGCGTATTAGTTAGTAAGGTGTTCCAATATTCTCCTTTATCCGTGCCAGACCACCCTATTTCTGGAATCATTACAGGCTTATCTGCCATTGCATGAATATTTGCAAGTTCAACGTCACCTGAGTGGACTAGGTCGCCATAGATGTCTGTTCCAACCCAGTCAACATACTTGCCGCCTGGATAAACAGACTGCAATGTGCTAACTGAATCTCCAACATCACCTGGGCACCAAACCCAACTTATTTGATTTCCACCTGCATTCCTAACAACATTTACTATATGTTGCCATGCTTGAACAAACTTTGCTGGTGTATTACCTATTCCGCTATCCCACGGATAAATTCCATAACCATTATTAGTTGTGTAGTCTGTCCAGCTTCCAGTAAATTCCCACATTAGACGAACAAAATATGGATGACCCCATTTTGCAGAAGCTTGACCCCATGCAGTTAAATAAGCATCACATTTACCATCAATTATATCTTGAAGACTTGAAAACATGCCTCCATTTCCAGCTTCAGGTGACCAGCTAACCATAGGTATTGCTCCATGGTTTCTGCATTGATCCATTAAAGCAGCATCAAAATTGGGGATATTTTCGCTGTCTTGCGGTCTGTTCCAAAGTTGTATCCAATTCCAGATTGACACGCCTTTACCGACTTGCCCTTCAAAAGTTGCAAGTAAATTATAGTTACCAATATGGCTGCTTCCGACCCATGCACCCCAATAAATCGGATATCTACTTGATGACGCACCGTTGACACTTGATGAGAAGATGGCGCAAACTAAAATAATGATAACAAAAAACGTAAAAGTTTTCTTGAACAGATTCAATGTTTCTCTAATACTAAAATATGCTACTAGTATAATAGTTGATATGAGGCCATTAAAATCGCTGGTCTAAACTCCGTTTGCTGTAACAATATCCCGTAACATTCCATAACCCTTTTACAGTTTATGGATAATCTTAAATATACTTAGCGCTAAATATGACTAATGAGACAAATTCGTCTCAGCTTTTATGGAGATTAAATATGAATAAAATAAACTTTTCAACAATCTTTCTTTTGATGCTTCTGGTTTTCGCAATGTTTTCTTTTACACTTGTCGCCGCCCAAGACCAACCTATAGAGACGATTCCCCCTGACCAGTATCCCCCTGTCCCAAATCCGTATACTACACCTAGTCCACCGGCAACCGCTGAAGTCGCCAACGTCGTGGTAGCTGCCTCTGCTGGTGGAACGACTGACCCTACACCCGGAACGTACGTTTACAATTACGGTGCTACAATCAAGCTGCAAGCTACAGCAAGCACAGGCTACAAATTTGGGTACTGGACCATTAGTGGAGCATATACTCCAGGACACAACCAACCTCCAATACTCTACCCTGATAACGCAGCAGCAGACCCCAACTTTGCGCCATCTTTTCCATCCCCTGCAACCATAACTGAAAATAGCTTAATAACCTCAACTAACCCGTTGCAAATTATTTGTGGGTACGGCTACACCTACGTATATCAGCCTGTCTTTGTCCCAACAACTACTGCAGCTCCAACAAGCGATGCTATCGTAACGGTCCTTGACTCCATCGGCGGAACAACCAACCCACTGTCAGGAACTTATCACTATGCGAATGGCACGAATATTAGCCTTCAAGCTGCAGCTAACTCAGGATACAGTTTCCAGTACTGGGTTGCCGTAGGAACAGATGGACACCCAACGACAATCAGCGACAACCCAACCAACATAAACTGTGGATATGGCTACACTTACTCATATCAGGCAATGTTTGCACCTGCAGGCACCAGCACATCCAACGGTAGCATAACAAACTTGTATTTCTATGCAATAATTGCTGTCTTAGTCATAATTGCCATAATTGGGCTTGTGCTGGCCGTAATGTATCGCAACAAAGTCAAAAAGTAATTTACATCCCTTCTTTTCTTTTTTTAACGAACAAGTTCTGCTAACTAGAAATAAATCTCTCATCCTTTTGAGACGCTTATCGCGGTATTCACTTTTATCTTTCAGGTTTCAAGTAATCTAACATTTTTTCAACAACATTTGTTGGTGGCATGCAGGTCTGGTCTCGACAAATATAAGCTGTGGGTTTGCCATCGATTTTCTCGTAAACAACGCGAGAAACAGCCAAGCTTTTTTGAGGTGACCATAAAGTCACTGTTAAGTTGGGTAAGTAATTTTTTCTTAAGGGCGCAAGCAACTCAACTGTGCCTTTTTCAGATGGGTTGCCTACCAAAACAACGTTGAAGGTTGGTCCAAGAGCAAACTCCATTCCTACAAGCATAAATGTGTGTCCAAGCGGTTGCATCTTGATTTCTTCTGCGAATGTCTTAAGCAACTTGTTTGCATATTTCTCAAAGCTTGGTTCCCCGTTTAAACGTGCTAAACGCAACAAGTTTAGGAGAGCAACTGCGTTTCCCGAGGGCACAGCCCCATCGTAAGTCTGTTTAAGTCTGGGCACAGAATCGTCTTCATTCTTGGCAGTGAAAAAGAAACCGCCATTTTTCTCGTCCCAAAACTCAACAATCATAGTTTTCGTTAATTCTGCAGCTTCAAGCAAGTATCTATTATCAAAGTTTGCCTCGTAGAGTTCCAAAAGACCAAACACAAGGTAAGCATAGTCATCCAAAAAACCAATGATTGCTTTTTCGCCTTTGGCGTATCGATGGTAGAGTTTACCCTCGGATGTTTTCATTTCTTTGAGGATAAACTCCGCTGTCCTTGTAGCTGCTTGCAGGTAAGTGGGGTTACCTAAAACCTGGCTTGCCCGAGCTAAAGCAGCAATCATTAATCCATTCCAATCAACCAGAATTTTATCATCTTTTGCTGGGTGCACTCTTTCTTCTCGAGCTTGAAAAAGTTTGTCGGTTATTTTAGCAAGTTTACCTATCAATTGATCCATTGTTAGGTTAGATTCGGCGGCAACTTGTTCCAGCGGCATATTAAGGTGGAGAATATTTTTTCCGGTTTTGCCATTTGGCGGTTCAAAATAGTTGCCTTCAGCCTTCACGCCGAAAAGCTTGATTGATAAATCCGCATCTTCCCCAGTGGCTTGCTTGAGATTGTCGAGGGTCCAGAGGTAAAATTTGCCTTCTTCCCCTTCGCTGTCAGCATCCTCAGCAGAAAAAAATCCGCCTTCGGGCGAAGCCAGGTCCCTTAGAACATACTCTAACGTCTCTTTGGCAGTTATCATGAATTTTGGGGCGCCTAACGCTTGGTAAGCTTCAAGGTAAGCTAAAGTTAATAGAGCTTGGTCGTAGAGCATCTTCTCAAAATGCGGAACCAGCCACTGCGCATCTGTGGAGTAACGGTGAAAGCCCAATCCAACTTGGTCAAAAATGCCGCCTAACCTCATAGCACGCAAGGTTTTCTCTACCATCGTCGATGCAGGTTTTACTTTTGTTCGGTTCGCGTACCTTAACAGGAACAAAAGGTTGTGCGGGGAAGGAAATTTGGGCGCTCTTCCGAATCCACCGTTTTCTTGGTCAAAACGCAGGAACAACTGTTCGTAAGCGTCATCAAGCGTGCTCTTATCGAGTTGACTTTCTGTTTCAGTTTTAACTTGGGCGGCGATCTGCTCTTTGAGTTCTTTTCCAATTGTTTCCATTTCTGCTTTTCTTGTTCGCCAAATTTCACCAATCTGGGGCAATAGACTTAACATGCCAACTGCGCCGTACCGATTGTCTTTTGGAATGTAGCTGGCGACGAAAAACGGGTTCTTGTCAGGGGACATTATCACATTTAGGGGCCACCCACAGTTTCGTCCCATCGATTGGCAAACTGCCATGTAAGCTGCGTCGAGGTCGGGCCGTTCTTCACGGTCAACTTTAATGGAGACAAAGGTTTGGTTCATGAGTTGTGCTACTTGGTCGTCTTCAAAGCATTCTTTCTCCATAACGTGGCACCAGTGGCATGTGGAGTAGCCGATTGAAACAAAGACTGGTTTATTCTCAGCTTTAGCTTTATCAAATGCCTCTTGGCTCCATGGGTACCAATCGACAGGGTTGTATGCATGCTGAAGCAGGTAGGGGCTTTTTTCTATTATTAACCGATTCGGTTTTCTCTGTGTTTCCGAAGCGTTTTGCATTGAAAAGCAGTCTCCTAACTCTACAATGCGCTTAGAAGCTATTTAGCTGTTAACAAAAAAAAGAAAAGGATTTTAGTAGTAGTATGTGGCGGTTACGGTTATTGTGTTTGTATCACTCTGGTTTATGTTGCCAATGTTGATTTGAACTGGTCCTGGCAAAACTGGAAATATAGCGGTTCCTGATGTACCTATCGTTTGATTGAGGTCAAAGTTGACGCCTGAAAAACTGTATATTGCATCAGCGTAGGTTGTGTTTGCGGTGGCTGTTGCCTGAACAACCACATAGCCTGCGTAATCTAACTGGTCGTTCCAGAGGTTTGTAGTACTGTTAGCGTTTTGAACGATACTTGTACCACTTTCACTTGAATCATAGAGTAATCCTGACTCTTGAAGCTGAGCAATACTATTGGCTGCTACATAAGAGTCATTGAGGTCTGACAACTCCAAGTTTAACTGTCTTATTTGATCCATGTACGCTTGAGTTGTTCCAGAAACAGTCGTTGAATTATTTGCTTGACTACCTTCTAGTTGAGAAATCCTTGCATTCAAATCGTTAATTGTGTTATCTTTCGTAGTTATCTGTGAATCGAGCGGTTGATAAATGGCTATAACACCCACTAAACTGCCCGCCAGAATTACGCAGATAGCGATTAATGCGAAGACTAAGACTTTCGAGTTACCTTTCTTTTGAACAGTATTTTCTTGGTTCATAAGCTTTCATCTGTTTTCTAACCCCTTAGACATCTTGCGTATAAAAGATTTTTTCCAGATTAAGCCCAATACCTCTCAGAAAGGGAAAAGCAGACTTAGACTGCTGGGTTTAGTACCTTACGCTTAGGTAAAGCAACACCGACAGTGCAACAAGTTCAAAGAGTCCAGGGAGAAAAGCGAAAGGTCCAAGACCGTATGCTCTGAAGCTGAATAGTCCAGTTACAAATGGGTGTGACGCTATGTCTTTTAGCAGGAATGCTAACGCAAAAATTATCAATCCAATCGTGAAAGGAGAGCGGGTTTTATTGTAGATGTTTATGTATGATACGAGTACAATGACAAGCAAGGTAATGTTTATTGTTGAAACAATAGTGAAAGCCACATAGAAGTATTCAAAGTCACCTGGAATAAAGGAGCCTGGCGGCGGAGGTCGTCTTAATTGAAGAGGCGGCTCATGCAAAGCTACTAACGCCCAAAGAGCCGCCACGACTGCAACCGCTATTAAGACGGTGAGAATTAATCCGATTTTGAAATCTATTGCTCATTTGTTTCTCCAACGTGTGTTTCTCCTTTTTCTACTTTTTCCCGATTTTCTTCACAATCTCCTCAAACAGGATATAGTTATCTTCCATCATTTGAGAAAGAAAGTATGTTGCTCCATACCTGTCTCCAACAGAAGTTATGATTTTGTTCTTCTCTAAGACTTCCAGATGATGCCGCATGGTCTTATAATCCATCTTTAGCTGGGTTGCAAGCTGGTTTGCGTTCTGCGGAGATTCTTTTAGAGCTAAAATTATTTTTGCACGGGTCGGTCCGCCTCGGGTACCTGCAATCAGCCATCCTAGCAGGTATTTCAAGGAACGTGCATTTGCCGACATTTTTTAGTTCTCCGTGCGTTGGGAATTCTTCTTCAGATTTAATCGGACTTGGGTAATAAATGTGTGCTTTCAAACGTGGGAAGATATGGGAATTGGGACTTAATTTGGGTGCAATCTTGAAAAATCCCTTAATAACAAAACGCCCAACTTTTTTTTAAAAAACAGGAGGTGAAAAATAGTATATGAACTCAAAAACTAAAGCCTTACTTCTACTTTCAATCATCGCAGTCGCGTTAGTTGCTGGATCACTAATTTTTGTTACCCAATCACTCGTTAAAGCAGACACAACTACGTCTGTTGCGACCGACCCTGAAACAACCCCCTCATCTTCTATAAACGCCACAGACAATAGCCCAATTAATTTTGGCGGATTCGGAAACGGACCAATGGCTATGGGTATGGAACCCAGACCTGGCATGGGGCACCGAATGGATAGAGGCTTCGGAGGCGGATTTGGCCCTCAAGCAATTCAGGTAAGCGCTGACTTTACAGCCAACGTGACAAATATAGCTAAGAGCGATAGCGACGTGCAGAACTTGCTTAGCCAAGGCTTCAACATAACTTCAATTCGCCCAGTAATCACCACATCAATAGACGGCAACGGCAATATAATAACTAAAGCCTCAACAGCAAACGTACTCTTAGTTGGTAACAATGGCAGCAGATCATTCGTGGTCGTTGACCTCTCCCAAGCCAAAGTAACAAAGATCGTGACATTAACGGTGACTGAAATCGACAAGTAAGCCAACATTTTTTTCTTTAAATATTTTTTTTAAAGATAGTTTCCCCTTTTTTTGTTTATAGCGTATTAGCGATTGTAATTGGGGTGAGATTTGGGTAAGATTTTGAAAAATTATTTAATAACACTTCGCGGTCACAGTGGGAATAAGCAGCCAAGAAGAGATTTGAATCAATCAAGGCCATAGCCCTGATAACTGCCCAATCGAATACCCCTTTCATTTCTCTTCTTGGTTGTTCTTCACAATAACAGAGGAAAGATGTTTCATGGGAATAATTAATAGAGCTATACGAAATATTTCAAGAAGAAAAATCCGAGCACTACTAGTAATTATTGCTTTAGGTTTTTCAATGGCAATTTTGGTTTCAATTCCTGCAGGCGTATTGGCTAATCAGCAGACAGCAAGCACGGCAGCCACAAATTTAAGCAACATCATCACTCAAACCAGCGCCGCAATTAATCAAACCTCAACTCAAATAGACTGTAACCTTGCGCCAAGTTTTTCGGGTTTCGGTTTCAGCGGTTTTGGCGCCAACTCTGGCGATAGCGGTTCTGGATCAGGTTTTCCTTCTCGTGGTAGTGCTGGTGCATCTGGCGGTGGCGGTTTTACACCTGGTCAATTCGGCGGCGGAACAATAGGCGGCCGATTTGGTGGCGGTGCCTTTAATGGTGGTCAATCAAATCCTATGAACGAGAGCTTATACAATGATATTAACACTGCAATTTCTGGCGTAGCGGCAGTTGAGCCTATTCTACAAGCTTCTGAAGGGCAAAACGTGACCCGAGACCTATCTTTTAACGGATACTCACGAACCATCACGACTCTTGATGTCCAGTACACAATTGAAGGCATCCCACTGACTTCTGATTTGGTAGATAACTATCCTGTATTGCCGACAAACATAACTAATGGAAGCAACTTACAGGCTGGCGATAGCGGGAAAGTGTTGCTTAGCGAAAACAACTCAGCATACTTCAATGCTGGAGTGGGCGACACAATTACCATTTTAAACCAACCATTTACTGTTGTAGGCATCTATAGCCCAGCTTCCGTTTCGCAAACACAAACATTATTCATGAATCTATCTGACGCTCAAACAATAACTAACAACACAGGATACATAACAAGCCTCAAAGCGTTTGCTACAAACAGCGACGCTGTTACACAAGTAGCTAGCGCCATAAGCACATTACACCCTGAACTTACAGTTACTACTGACCAAACCCGACTAAATCAACTTCAAAACTTACAAACAACTTATAATAGTGAACTGGCAACTGCCCAAGCATCTAACAGCCAAACATATTCAACCGCCGTGGAAGAAATTGCCATAGTTGTTGTAGCGACAAGCTTGATAGTACTATTTGTTATGCTGTACACGGTCAAGGAGAGAACCAAAGAGATTGGCACGCTTAAAGCGATTGGTTTCAGCAACTCTGTTGTTATGAGCCAGTTTATGCTTGAGGGTATCTTGTTAAGCATAATTGCTGGTGTTGTTGGCATCGCAATAGGCAGCATAGCAGCACCCACGATTTCATCCCTTTTGCTTCCAAGCGTAGGCCTAGGTGGCGGAGCCGGTCCAGGTGCCGTAGTCGTTTCGGGGACATCAAGAATCGGAGGATTATCAGTCGCAACTTTGAATCCTGAACTTATACTGATATTGTTCGGTGCATCAGTTCTACTTGGCGCTTTAGGCAGTTTATATCCCGCATGGAGAGCCGCAAAAATTCGACCAGCAGAGGCGATGAAGTATGAGTAAACCTGTACTGCAAATATCGAACCTTAACAAAACCTACATGCTTGGCAAACGCCCAGTCCAAGCCCTAACCAATCTGAACCTTCAAGTTAACCAGGGCGAATTCATAGCAATCATGGGACCATCAGGCTCCGGCAAAACAACGTTGCTCAACGTAATCGGCTGCATCGACAAAGCCACCGACGGCCAAGTCCTCCTAGATGGCATCGACGTCAGCAAAATGCCTGAAAACGAACTCTACAAAATCCGACGCGACAAAATGGGCTTCGTCTTCCAAACATTCAACCTACTCCCCTACCTAAACGCCCGCGAAAACGTCGAGTTACCCATGGAAGGCAAAATCAAATCCAAAGCCGATCGCAAAAAACGCGCAAGCGAGCTCTTAGCCATGGTTGGATTGTCAGGAAGAGAAAACCACAGGCCACAACGACTAAGCGCTGGTGAGCAGCAACGCGTTGCCATCGCACGTTCATTAGCCAATAACCCCGCATTTATCCTCGCAGATGAGCCCACAGGCAACCTCGACAGCCAAAACAAACAGGAAATAATTAAACTCCTTGCAAACCTCAACCTAACGCAAGGCACCACCATCATCATGGTTACCCACGACAGCCAAGCCGCCAATCACACCGAGCGGATGCTGCTTCTTAAAGACGGCAAAATAATCAAGGAAAAAGAAGGTCTCCACCTTGCAAGGAAGAACAACAAGTGCCCCAACTGCGGAGCCAACATAAAACTCACTGACAATATATGCCCAATCTGCCAAAAATCTCTAACCATAACAGATGAACCTTTCTCATCGTAAAATAAAAAAAGTAAATAATATTTCAGCTTGAGGATTTCACTATTAAAACATTGCCTCTTATTTCCTCTTCCCTTCCGCCTCCACCCCAAAAACACAGGCGTTTCACCGTACTGCTTATCATTGCTTTTCTGCTAGTAGGTTTAGTTGCAGGCGGTTTAATCGCGTACACTGTAACCTACTCAGACTTCAACACAAAACTTTCTAATTTGCAATCTCAAATTGGCCTCTATCAAGGCTCAGGCACCAACGGCACCCAACAAACCTACCTAATCAATGGCACCATTTCGCTCTCCAACCTCTACCAGCAAATTAAGTCATCGGTGGTTGTAATCCAAGACCTCGTGCCGCAATACAGTTTCTTCGGGAATTTGGCAGGCTACAGTCAACAGCAGGGTTCAGGATTCATCACATCAGTGAATAACCAACTGGTCATAGTCACCAACAACCATGTGATTCAAGATGCACTCAATGAAACCGTAACTTTTTCAAATGGACAAAGTTACCCAGCCACCGTACTGGGTTCAGACCCCAAAGCGGACTTAGCTGTTCTCTCCATATCGCCCATGCCCAGCGGCTTAACCCCACTCACGCTTGCCAGCTCCGACACCTTGCAAGTCGGCGACCCAGTCGTTGCCGTCGGCTCACCATACGGATTATCAGGAACATTAACAACAGGCGTTATCAGCGCAACTGGGCGAACAATCACTGAAGATTCAAGCACAAACCAAAACGGCCAAACTATCGCTGACATCATCCAAACAAGCACCGCCATAAACCCCGGCAACTCAGGCGGACCACTATTGACCTACACTGGCGACGTCGTCGGCATAACCACCGCCGGTATCAGTAACTCGCAAGGGCTGGGCTTTGCTATTCCCTCAGGCACAATCATACGTGAAATCAGTTCGCTTGTCACTTCAGGATCATATAATCAGCATCCCTCAATAAACGCAGATGGGACCGACATGAACTACCAAATCGCCCAGGCTATGGGAACTACCACAACCTATGGATTCCTCGTCGAAAGCGTCTCCACACAAAACGGATTGCAAGGCGGCAACACTCAAAAAACAATCTTAGGCTCATCAATCACCTTGGGCGGCGACATCATAACCGCCATCAACAACCAACGAATAACCAACATTGACGACCTCCTCAGCTACTTAGAACAACACACCCTACCCGGACAAACCATAAATTTTACAGTAATAAGAAACGGACAACAGCAAACCGTGCAGGTTACAATCGGAAAAGCTTAGTCAATGACAATTTAATTCATATTAGAAACGCATTGAAATATCTATAAATGGGTAGATCTGTAATTGGAAATTATTCCATAATACTGGTATTGCTTCATTACTTTTCACTGGAATCTGCCTTATATAAGGGCTGCAGAAAAAATCATAGCTAAGCACTGGAAGCGTCGCTATTTTTATAAGCTCAGCGCTTGAATTAGGTTTTTATGCAAGCTGAATTTGGAGTTATCGGTGGAACTGGTCTATACGACCCTAAATTGCTCAAGAATGTAGATGAAGTTAATGTTGACACGCCCTATGGAAAACCTTCTGACGCTATAACAGTTGGCGAACTCGGTGGGAAAAATGTGGCATTTCTGCCCAGACACGGCAAAAAACATACTATTCGCCCAACCGACATCAACGTCCGCGCAAACATATTCGCCCTCAAAAAGTTAGGCGTAAAACGGATTTTGGCGCCCTCAACTGTTGGTTCATTGCGTGAGGAGTATCGTCCCGGGGAAATCGTTTTCGTGGATCAATTTATCGATCGCACCACACGGCGAGAACAATCATTCTACACCCAAGACAGGGTTTGCCACATTTCCGTTGCAGAACCCATGTGTCTTGAACTCCGCAAAACCCTTATCGGGATTGCCCAAGGTTTGGGCGTTAAGATGCACCAAACAGGCACATACGTTTGCATCGAAGGGCCTCGTTTCTCAACTAAAGCAGAATCTAAGATGTATCGTCAATGGGGTGCGGATGTTGTGGGTATGACCTTGGTTCCGGAGTGTGTGTTAGCGCGGGAAGCAGAAATTTGTTATTCGTCCATTTCGACCGTGACTGATTATGATGTTTGGAAGGACCACGTTGTCTCTGTCGATGACATCCTTGCCACGATGAAGAGCAACATCGAGATAGTTAAACGCATAATTGTGGAAACCGTTGCGAAAACCCCCAGCGAATGTAGTTGCGGATGCAATCAAGCGTTGAAAGGAGCATTCGTTTAGGAGAGCGACGAAAATGAACAAAACCGACAAAACCCCTGACATAAAAGCTAAAATTCGAAGAATTCCCGAGTTCAAAGGCGTTGTCTTCTGGGACATAACGCCCCTCCTCAAAGACAAAGTGTGCTTCCGCGAATGCATTAAACAATTAGCCGACCATTACCGAGGCAAAAAAATCGACGTCATTGTATCCAACGAAGCCAGAGGATTCATGATTGGCGCTCCCTTAGCTTATGAATTGGGCGTAGGGTTTGTTCCAGTCCGCAAAAAAGGCAAACTTCCCTACAATTGTGTGGAATTAACCTACAAGAAAGAGTACGAATGCGACACAATCGAGATGCATGAGGATGCCATCAAAAAAGGACAGAATGTCTTGATCATCGACGATTTGCTTGCAACTGGCGGAACAGTAAAAGCTAACGTTGAATTGGTTGAAAAGCTAGGTGGCAAAGTCGTTGGTTTGGGCTTCCTCATCGAACTGGGCTACTTAGACGGCAGAAAATACCTCGGCGACAAACATGAAATCTTCTCACTGATAAACTTGAAAACTACAAACGGCTAAGCCGCTCAATCAATTTTTTTCTATTTTTTGTTGTAGTGGCATCACAGTAACGCACCTTTAATACTTATCTTGTGAGAGTTTATTCGAAGGAATTTTTGAGGTGCAGTTTTTGGAGAGTATTTTTGTTGATATGGGCGAAGAGGTTGGCAGTGAATATTCAGAAGAAAATATTTCTAAGACGCCCAAAAGGAGCGCTTTTGTTTTTATAACAACCGAATCTGATGCCAGTAACATGGCGCTTGAAGATTTAAGGAAAATTAGGGAAGTAGAAGAGGTTTATCTTGCTCACGGTGCTTATGATCTTGTTGCTAAAGTAAGCGGTGAATCTTTTGATCATCTTAGAGAGATAGAGCTCAAGCAGATAAGAAACCTGAGCAGCATCAAATCGACGTTAACTCTTACCATAGTCTAAACAAGTATCGTTTTTCTGTAGAACTGTCTGGTCAAGATAAAAATCATTTTTTATTTTTAAATAAAAACTGTTGCAGATAAAACAATTTTCAGAATAAGAAATTGTGTTTTTTGGTTCTTAACTCCGCAACTGTCTGTTAGCAATTTTGACAACAGCTGATTCTTCCATTTTGACACCACTTCTTGATTTATTCTCAAGGTTTTTCTTCATGCATTCGTGCCAATGCTTCCATAGCATGTAGCGAGTTCGAAAATCAGCCGCATCACAAAAGGGGCAACTGAATAATGGTTGAGTCAAAAATTATCACCTTACCTGTTACTCTGTAGTTTCATATATATGAATATGTGATTGCTTATCTTCAAAAACTAATTTTTCTTGCAGGTAATTTAAATCCAGAATACTTTATAAAATCCCTTAGATAACTTAGTAGTAAGGACGTGAATTTTTGCCTAGCTATTTAGTTAATTCAGCCATTTTAAAATCTGGAAAAGACCCCAAAGCATGTGCAGAAGGAGCAGTTAAGATGTTTGCGAAAGGAAAAATCAGAGGCGTCGAATTGACGGCTTGCTACTGCTGCGTAACAGAAAGCAGAGTATCCTTCATATTCGATGGACCCAGCGAAGACGCCATACTTCATGTTGTTCAAGAGCAACTAGACATTCCTGTTGCATCAATTACAGAAGCGGAGAAAGTCTCAGTCATTCCGTAAGGCTGCTTGCACAGCAATTTTTTTTCTATTAAATTGAAGATAGCGGTAGCTACAGAAAAATGGATTCGGCTGTTTTTAGGTAAACCTCATACACTTTGTCTGAAAATAGCACAAAGGTGACTCTTTCGAGCTTGTCTTCGTTTTCCAAAAATGATTTAACCGTGGATAATGCAACGCGACTAGCTTCTTCAACGGGGTAACCATATGCTCCTGTGCTAATAGAAGGAAATGCAATAGTTCTAAGTCCCTTAGAAGCCGCGAGTTTTAGGGTGTTGCGGTATGCCTGCTTCAAAAGTTCAGCTTCAACATGAAAACCTCCCAGCCAAACGGGCCCAACGGTGTGGATTACGTGTTTGGCTTTTAGGTTGCCACCTGAAGTAATTACTGCTTTGCCCGTGGGTAATCCATCGGGCCATTCAGTTTCTCTTATGAGTTTGCATTCTTCAAGGATTTTTGGTCCGCCCTTATAGTGAATGGCTCCATCTACTCCGCCGCCTCCAAGCAACGTTGAGTTAGCCGCATTCACGATTGCATCAGCTTCTATGTCTGTTATGTCGCCTTTGACTAGTTCAAGTGTGGCGTTTCCAACTTTAAATTCCATACACACAATTTACCTCACTTGGCTATTTAACTATGCAAGCAAAGACCATAGCGCTGAACCCATAAAGTAAGCTCCAAAACCGATGAATACAGCTACACAGAAAAGAGCAATACCGTTGTGCACACGTTCAGTCCAGAACCGCTGCGACTTAAAAATCAACACTGCAACCACAGTGTACCAAACGAAATCAGTGAGCCAATGAACCCCCGCAAACACGGAGAATCCTATGAATCCAAACAGTTTAGCGTTCAAAATAAGGGTGGTACCAATGGTTAACCACCATAGGATAAAGCCTGCGTTAGCAGCTGTCGTCCATACCCCCGCAAGCACAGAATCTCGTTTTAAATCTATTGTTACTTCGTTTTGTTTGTGCCTGTTTCGAAATGCTTGGACTCCCATGAAAACCATGAAGAAGCCTCCAACCAAACCCACTGCAACTTGCACAAAGGTTGGAATGTTAAATTGGCTTAACACAAAGAAAATAAGAAACATTAAAGGAAACTCTACGATTCCGTGGCCAACCGCTATCAATGCGCCGGCTGTTTTACTTTTTGCTGCCTTCTTTATTGTGACTGCAAATAGAGGTCCAGGCATAAGTACTCCTGAAAGCGAAATTAGCAGGACTGAGGCTAAGAATACGTAGAAGTCAGTGATAAACTCCAAGCTTCAAGTCTCCCATGCCTTTTTCCAAATATTTTTGCATGGTCGGCAATAAGGCTTCACACCCACTTTTGCCGTTTGAAACGAAAGAACACCAATAATGACGTATCCTCCTTGGCTTTTTTCCTGTCCTTAGATACAAATATGTTTCTGAAAGTTACTTAGTCCAACGCATCACTCAAACACATTCTTGCTTGGTTCACGTTTTTGGGGTTTCAGAAGCCTCGTTTGCATTTCTACAATGTCAGCGCTATCTTTTGCAGTTACATAATTGTCAAGTAATTTTTGGTTTAACTCGAAAAATGTATGTCCCCAAGGAAAAATTAATAAAATATCCTCTGCCTCATTCTTGAAACCCGCAATGTATAGGGCTGCTGCAATTGCTTCGACAGTTGTCAGTTTGGTTAACTTCCCATAATTCACGGGGTTGCCCGCAATGAGGATGGGTAAGCATCGGCTGGTTCCTTTAACTTGTTTTCCCATAACTTTCTGAGCATGTTCCCAACTGCAATCTAAAGCTGCTACCCCAAACTGCTCAATCCTCTCCTTGTCCGCTGGAGAAAACGCAATTTCGCCAAAAGGGTTTAGCACGATGGCTCGCTTAGGCAAGAACCGTGCACTTGTAACTATACGGGCAAATCCGCGGCGTTTCAACCGTAATGCAGTGTTTTTTTTTGGGTCATCTTGTGCAGCGTGGTAAATGGTTATTCTAACAGGTAAGTCTGACTTTGGTAGTTCCGAGTCAACTTCCATTTTTGTTTCGCACCTTCAAATGACTCATTGGATCCTCAAAAACGTGAGGTATCCAATCGATAATATCAGTTGCAAGCATGTGAAAGCCAATTTCATCTGCAACAAAGTCACCTGCAGCACCATTTACGAAGGCACCGGCGACAGCAGCCTCAAAGGGATCAACATTTTGAGCCAACAAACCACCAACAATTCCCGTGAGAACATCTCCTGTTCCTCCAACAGTCATCCCTGGATTACCTGTAAAATTCAATTTTGCACGGTTGGTATCGCAAATAATGTCAACTTTGCCTTTAACAAGGATGGTGGCTGTTAGTTTTTTAGCAGTTTTCTGTATAGCCAAGATACGTTCTTCCTGATTCTCAGGCAGCCCTTCACCCGTAAGGATCGCATATTCGCCTGCATGTGGCGTCAAAACCAGCGGAACCTTTAGTGGCCGCTTGAATTTCGCAAATGCTTTCAAACCGTCGGCGTCCAAAAGCAGCGGTTTCTTTGCTTTTTCGACCTCTTCTACACATGCTTTGACAAACTTTACGGCTTCTGGATTCAAGCCTATCCCTGGTCCCATGGCAACAGCGTCAACCATGCCTAAGTAAGGTTTGATTGCTCCAATGTTTTCTAAATTGAGGTTGACTCCTTCAAGCTTTATTGTTATCAAATCTGGGGACATGGAAGAAATTGCGACAGCCGTTTTGGTAGGAGCAGCTAGATAAACAATGTCGACTCCAGTACGCATAGCACCTAAAGAAACCAATGTAGGCGCGCCAGAGTAAACTTCGCTTCCGCCAATAACTAGTAAACGCCCAAAGTCACCTTTGTGAGCTGATGGATTGCGCGATTTAGTGACAAGCGACACGTCGCCTGGACCAGCAAATCGCTCCAACTCAAATGGTAAACCAATGTCGACCACTTCGAGTTCGCCAACATATTTTTTGGCTTTATCCAGCCCAGGCTTTGACTTGTGGAAGGTTATGGTTAAATCGGCTTTCACAGCGATGCCTAACGCTTCGCCGGTGTCTGAATCAATACCTGTGGGTACGTCAATAGCAATCTTGAAGCCATTCAACGAATTGATGTAATCGACTACTTGGGCTATTGGCGGTTTCAGCTTTCCTTTTGTACCTGTTCCAAGCAAAGCGTCAATGATTATCCCTGCGTTCACCTTGGGAATAAGTGAACTATCAGAAACTTCTATCAAAGTTACTTTATCCCGCAGAGACTCAAGAATACCCCAATTGCTAAGCGCAGCTTCATGGCTAATATCTCGACTTCTTCCAACTAAAACCACAGTAACCTCAAAATCCTCAGCCAAAAGATGCCTCGCTGCAACGAATCCGTCACCGCCATTTCCACCTAAACCACAAAACACAACAGCTTTCTTGTTTTTTTGAAAACGTGTGATGGTTTCCTGCGCTACGCTGCGGCCAGCGTTCTCCATCAACTGAGGAAGGCTGACGCCGAAGTATTGTGCATTGACTTCCAAGGCGCGCATTTCGCGGCTTGTAATGCTGGGGGTTTTGTTTTTTGCTTGCATACTGACGCCTGATTACTGTTATTGCTTGGTTTAAAGATAAGCATATCCTTGGCTGTATACAAAAGCATCACCAAAACAAAGAAAAAAGTTAAAACTCGTTCTGGTCGTCTAAAAATTATAAAAGGCTCGAATTTCACCGAACTTTATATATTCATAGCTTGTACCAAGCAAAGAAAAAGAAGCTCACGGTTGTTTGAAAGAGCAAGTATTAAATTTTTTGATTTAAGCTCCAAAAATAATCTGTAAACAGAAAAGAAATCTTCATTTTGGCTCGTTGAAATGTAGTTTTTCTGAGAAATTGGTTGCAAAATTTATTTTGAGATATTAACGAAGGCAGAAAAGTAAGGTAAGATCTGTTATTTGTAGGATTTTTCGTTTTTCAGTTGTCAAAAATTTCTTTTAAAACATTATTTTTTCTAAAGAAGTGCGTTTTGTTTTTTGAATTAGGTTGTTCGCTCAACCGGGTTAACGAGTTTACTTTTTTGGGTTGAGTGGGCCCTTTGTTGTTAAGCGAAAAGCTATCGAACGTCAATTTTTTACACTGAAGAGTTAAAACTATCGGGTAGTATGTGATAAAAATAACTGAATTAGCTATAATTTACCATAGAAGAGTTTATTGTGAAGCCACCAGACTAACGAAGGGAGTTGTCTCTAAGCGAAAAAAATTATCGCTAGAAATTGGCATTGAAGAACTAAAAATTAAAATTAAAAAAAACTACTTGATTTTTGGTTTGATATTCTTGCCCTTGTACTCTCTTGAAATAATCATCGTCGAAGTAACGAGCACATTGGGAACGTTTCTAATGCTTTCTGAAACAAACTCTTCCAGCTTTTCCAAGCTATCGATTGTAAGGCTTGCAATTACATCGTATTCACCGAAAACAATGTCTGCTTCCTTAACTTCCTTGAATTCGGTTAGTTTTTGGGCAACCTCTCTTTCGGTTCCTGAAGCCACTTTGAAGAGAACATACGCTAAAATTGCCAATTCTTTCACCACAAAAATAGTCTCATGAAGCTTTAATTACCTTTCCATGCCGGCAAAAACAAATGGCAAAAAAGTTTATCCATACCTTTACGTTAACTAAGTTAGTTTTAGCGATTTTAAAAATGGTGACTTGTTTGAGTAAAAACTATGTTATTAAAAACTCCGATGCCCTTTTAATCACCGATATCCAAAAAGATTTTTTGCCGGGCGGTGCCTTACCCATCGACGATGGCGACAAAATTCTCCCAGTCCTGAACGATTACATTCGACGTTTTGTAGAAGCAAATGGGCATGTTTTAGCCTCAAGAGATTGGCACCCACAAAACCATATTTCTTTTGAAGCACAGGGTGGTCCATGGCCACCACATTGTGTGCAAGAAACGGCTGGAGCAAAATTTAGTCCTGACCTCAAACTGCCATCCCACACAATCATTATTTCCAAAGGTACAAACCCTGAACGAGAAGCTTACTCAGCTTTTGACAGCACAAGTCTCGAACACGACCTTCAAACCCTAGGCGTTAAACGGCTTTTTGTGGGTGGATTTGCAACGGATTACTGCGTAGTGAATACTGTTGTTGATGCTCGCAAACTTGGTTTTGAAGTGGTCGTCCTCATGGATGCAACCTTAGGCATTAATGTTGAACCAGGTGATGTCGATAGAGCTATAGAAACGATGCAACAAAATGGGGCGCTACAAGCAACTGTTGAAGATTTTTCCGAGGCTGTTGATGTTTTACCTATAGAGGAAATGCAGCCGGATGCGTTGGAGGAGAAGCCTTCGCAAAGAGCTGAAGTTAAGAAGAAAGCGCGCATGCGGCCTAAAGGATCATCAAAGCGAATTCGGACGGAGCGGAAAGGCTAAGTTTTTCCGAATTTCACCGAACCTTATATAGTCATGCAGTTGGGAAGTTGAAGGAGAAACTGAAAAGTGAGCATCCACTCTCCTCTCACACTTTTTTGCTTCGCAAGATGAATTCTGGGCAAAAAATTGAATTGAATTGCCTTAAAGAAGTTGACAGCAGTGTGCGCGAGGGCACTTGGGGTTTGAATTTCGATAAATTGTTTGCAATACGCCGATTTTAGTTTATAAGTTTAGCGTTTTCACTCGTTTTGCTGGATTTTATGAGACTTTATTTTTGGTTTTTAGGCTTCAAGGCTGATGTTGGCACTTTGTTGTTACTTTATTTTCTGGTTTCAGTCGCGAATTCATTTCGATCAATCGCTTTTTACAATAAATAGTAAAAATAGCCTGTTTAGCCCTGGGTATTTGGCGTTAAATTGTTAAACTTTCATGTTTCATTAGACATTTTGTTTATACGAAGAACGAAATCTAAAATTCTTAACAATTGTTGATGGGAAATTGCAGGGGCGAAATGAATTTTTATTTCTCGCCGATGACTTGGATAATAACTGTTCTTTCCCTTGGGTAAACGTCGGTTTCAACAAAGAGAAGTGACTGCCAAGTTCCAAACTCAACCTTCCCCTCAAGTATCGGCAGCGTCTTGTCAGGAGGAAGAAGCATCGATCGTAAATGTGAGTGAGCATTTGACGGATGCTGATATCGTCCATGTTTTGGCGCCAATTCTTCTAGAAAAACCTTGATGTCTTCGAGAAGGGTATCGTCGTTTTCTGTCAGAACCAAAATGCCGGTTGCGTGAGGAGAAAAAACGTGAACGATTCCGTTTCTGATTCCTGAATCGGAGACTTCTTTTTGGACCTTGTCTGATAAATCTATAAAGTCTATTTCTCCTTGCGTGGTGAACTTGATTGTTTTGTTTACCATTTTGAAATTTGACATTGCAGCTATATCCTCATGGTTTGTATCGGTTTATTTCTGAAAAAGTTTTCTAGAACTCAATGTAAAAACTGTGTTTTGGTGATGCTTTTGTATACAGAAACTTTGAGTTCCCAAGTTTTTCGGTTCCCGTAAATCAAAACATTTACTTCAACTGATGATTTTTGGAATCATCGATTTCCGAATTTCTTAGTTTTTCTTAAGAGGCTCTCAAATGAAGTTGACTCTTTTTCCTTTAAGTTGGATAGTTTGGTTGATCTTAGACTCATTGTTACACTTCGGTTGTGCTTAGCGATGGATGTTTTTGTCACAATAAAGCTTTCATGGATAACACTGATGGTTGTTTTTTAATCAAGCAACCACTACAAAATTGATCAGATTGGACCGGTCTAACACAAGCAGTCTTCTCAAACATAAGTTAAAAATCATCGGCCACAGACCTGGCGGACACTCAACTTGTCCTTTAAAAAAAATCAAACACTTCCCTGGGCTTAACTGTCACTTAACTCCGGCAAAGATTTTTTGTCAAAGAGAATTCTATTAACTTAGGCAGCTTCTATAACACAAAAACTGCCCCAAAAAATGATTTTCAGTCCTCAAAAAAATGATTAGAAAAAGCCATTTATAAATCTCAAGTGAGAGTTGGTGAGATTGATTTTCTTTTAAGTAATTTCAATGCGGGCTGAATATGTCACTAAGCAAAACGGGAAATTCGGGACGTAGCCAATAAAAAAACAGCTGAAGCGTCTAAGATTTTTCTTCTAAGCAGCCCATTAGGTTGGTAAAACAGCATCATTAAGCAATTGACCTTTGTTGTTCTATTGCATTCAGTTAGCAAGACAGAGGCTAAGTCTCCTAACTGTGGTAAGTTGGAAAATTAAGAAGAAAAAATCAAATTTTGACAAAAATCAGAAAAATATTTTGCTACCAAATTTTCGGGCTGCCGTCAAGCGCTTTTTCTTTAAATAACTCATATTTGGGCTTTTTTTGGATTAAACCTATGTTATAATAGTTGTTTTGCTCCGAAATGCAGTTAATGTAAAAAGCTGTGATTTTTTTCTATGGAAACCATAATTTAAACGCTCTATTTAAGCCCAAAATAATGAAATACCTTCAATTAGGGCTTAATCACTTAGGCCCAAAACAACTGGCATGGACATTACCGGAGCCTCATATAAGTACCTCCGAAAATCTCCATGCGAAGCCAAAGCCTATTTTTTCGCCTTGCCTTCGAGGAAAAACGACGTTTTTTACTAGAAATGAAAACTTTGCTAATTCGTGATAAAAAGTCTATTGGCGCAATCATATCTTTTTTGTTTCATTTTTGCTTTTAACCAACTTTGAAGAAATTTTTTTTCAGGCCTGGTTCCAGTTTGGGTTTGAGTTAGTTTTTGTTTTTTTTTCTGCGACTGATTTTTGCTGCTTGTGGCGTTTCTTTTTTTCAGCAGGGCTTTCTTGTTCTTGTTTTTTGGTTGAGTCGTTTTATTCGTGTTTTTGGTTTCTAAAGCCGGATTGTTTTGCGTTTCGTTTTGAAGTCAACGCTGGCTTTTCAAGTGCTTACTGTAGTCTAAACAGCCGTTATTTTTGAGGCGTGGATGTTGTCAAATACATTATTGGTGATTATGGTTGTATTAGTAATATATAGGATATTTATGTTAACCAGCGCCCTCCGATCTCACCTTCGAACCTTGCAGGATACAAAAGCATCGCCCAAACACATTTTTTTGCTATCTTAGGGAACAATTTTTTTATCTCAATAGCTCCAATAAGTACATGTAAGAAAGGGGACAGTCGTTGACCACTGAAATTGACCGTATCAAACTTAGGCGTTGGCGTAAAAGAGGATTCTACAGCGAAACCGTTCTAGTTAAACTCCTGCAGAAAAAAGGCTACAACGCAGTTCGCGTCCCCGTAAGCAACCCAAGCCTCAACCCTCTGCCAGATGTTATGGCTCGCAAAGGCAAACATATGTACGCGTTCGAAGTAAAAAACGCCACCTACTATGCATATTTCCCAAGAATGCAAATCGACAAACTCTTCCGTTTCCTCGACCAATTCATACCAGCAGGCAACGAAAACAAACACGCTGTAGTCGCAGCGCATCTAGGCAAACGGTGGCTGTTCAAAGAAATCAGCTGGACGGACTGGGAAAAAAACAAGCTCCCAGACAAAGTCAGAATATTAAAGCGGGACAGAGGAAACCTCAATATAGATACAAGTTATCAGGAGCAGAAGCTAGACAAGTGAAGTACCACAAACTTATTACCGCAAGACAACTGACGCTTAATCAGAGAATGCAGGTAAGTTTCAATGAGTCAAGATAGCGGATTAATGATTTCTACACAGGCCTTAGAAAAGACTTACGAATTGGGCAAAATCAAAATTACTATTCTAAAAGACATAAACCTAGAGATTCCAAAGGCAAGATTCGTCGTTATATGTGGTCCTTCAGGGTCCGGAAAAACTACCCTACTCAACATTATAAGTGGAGTTGACAGACCTACAAAAGGAAAAGTAATCGTTTCCGAGCAAGATTTAACAAATAAAGATGAGGATTTCCTTGCTGATTTTCGCTGTAATCATGTGGGTTTTGTTTTTCAAGGTTACAACTTGGTGTCTACTTTGACCGTAGCGGAAAACGTTGCTTTTCCAATGGAGTGGACGCGGAAGCCCGAGCAAGAGGTCGAGAAGCGAGTTGAGGAATTATTGAAAACCGTGGGTTTAGATCAACGTGCAAACCATTTTCCTTCACAACTTAGCGGTGGCGAGCAGCAACGCGTAGCTTTCGCTAGAGCGTTAGCAAATGACCCGGAGTTGATTCTTGCAGATGAACCAACGGGCAATTTGGACGTTAAAAACGCTCAAAAAATTATCCAAGTACTTCAATTTTTGAAGTCTCAAGGCAAGACTGTAATCGTTTCAACTCATGACCTGCAAATTCAAACATTAGCAGACCAGGTTTTCTGCCTAGAAGAGGGCAAATTGGTCGGTCAAAATGAGTAATGCTGGATTTCCAATTAACGATTTGCTGCGCAGGAAACTGCAAACAAGCTTAACCATCGGAACATTGACCTTGAGTTTTTCATCTACGCTGTTTCTTTTGTTGTTTAGCAATCGCTTAGGATTAGGTTTGCCATCATCTACAGGTTCCTTAACCATCGGTTTAACAGCTATCTTCAGTCAATTCATACTTTTCATCAGCATACTTATTTTTGTTATCGGAGCTGTACTTACATCCTTTATTGTTTTTTTGATGATGGCGCAGAGAACACGCGATTTCGGTTTGATAAAAGCTGCAGGGTGCCCAAACAGCCTTGTCGCAGGATATTTTTTGACTGAACTGTTAATAGTTACCTTTGTTGGCTGTGTTTTGGGCATAGTTTTCGGTTTTTTAATGGATTTTGTCGTGTCAAACATTATTTTCTCTGGTTATACGGCGCCTAATTTTTGGTTTGCGCCCTTAGTTTTCGTGGTTTTCTTTGTTCTTTCATTCTTTTTTGGGTTGCAACCTCTCCTCAAAGCCTCAAGAGTCTCGGCGGTAAAGGCACTTTCAGCCGCCAACTACTTTGGTTTAACAGTTGGATCCAAGAATAGGCCTTTGTCGCGGTCAGCTTTAACGTGGCGGTTAGCTACCAGAAGCATGTATAGGCGACAATCAGCAACCCTACGCATCGTTTTTTTGCTTTCGATAGTTTTCGTTTTGTTGACAGTTTCGGTTGCGGGAGGAATCATCGCCAAAGAAACAACCTCTTCATGGCTACAACAAACCGTTGATAAGAACATGCTTGCTGTAGCTCACAACAGCATGGGCAACGAATATAAACTTCTGCTCTCAAAATTTTCAGGAACCAAGGATACAGGAGATTTTAACTTTTCAGACCCAAATCTCGGCATTTCCAATGCTGTTATTGAGCAATTAAGTACTTTGCAAGGGGTAAGTATCGTCGATTCACGTTTAGTAACAAAGCAACATGTTGATGAAGTTGCAAACTTCACCATTGATCCTTCCACGTTGGCTACGTTCCCAGTTGGAGACAACCGAAAAGGCGAATCGATAATAGTTGGAGTTAACCCCCAAAACCTTGCCAGCCAATGGTCAACTAAAGGCAGATTTTTAAGCGGAAATGACAGTTTTAACGCAGTCATAGGCGACTCCATCTCCCAATCTATGTATTCGCCTCACCCAAGCCGGTATGTAGTATTGGCGGATCCCTTATTGGAAGCCATAAAATTTCAAAACTCCACCTTCAACATCGTTGGAGTTTGCGTAGACCCACTCAATAACGGCTTTGTCACATATGTGCCACTGGATAATTTGGAAAATGCAACAAAAATTTCCAATCCTAACTTGCTGTTAATTAAGCTGAACCATTCAGCTGACCGCAAAATGGTAATAAGCGAAATAAAAAGCGTGGTTCAAGAGTTAAATCCAGACCTAGACGTCTTTGATCTTAGCGGAGTAGTGAATCAAAACTTGGCTTTTATGGGTTCAACTTGGCAAACGATCATGCTTTTGCCACTTTTTACCTTAGCTTCAGCTGCATTGTGTGCTGTGGGTTATATGATGCTTGCGCTGGACGAGCAACGCCAAGAATTCGGCATTTTAAGAGCTGTCGGAGCCAAACCAAGAATAATTATCAATATTTCAGCGATTCAGGAGGCAATTGTGCTCTTTTCCAGTTTTGCAGTCGGAATTTCGTTCGGCGTGATTACAACTTTGATGATTTTAATGACTAATCCTCTTGTTACTATCCTCATTGTGGCGGAAATAGCCTCGTGGTTACTTGCAGCCTTAATTATAATGTTCATCTTAAGCCTTTATCCAGCATTTAGGTTAGCCAAAACTTCGATCTTAAAAGTCATGGCTTGAGTGTTTTAAAGGTTTTAGAAAAAAATTTTAATTCTCCAATATAGGCTGGCAATTGGCATATGAAATCTTGAAGCTGAAGAACCGGTACCACGGGCACGTTGTCGTAGAATTTGTAAGCGCTGGGGATGAGCGAGAGCATAGTTGGTATAAACTTTGCTTTGTCCCATTTTGTGCATTCAAGTTTCAGGTTAATCTGTGGCAATGAATCCGCCAACGCATGGGTTCTCTGCGATTGCAAATCAACCATCCGCTTTAACGCCGAAGGTGAAATCGCACGCTGCCAATGCTTACAGTCAATGCAGATAACCAATGGTTTTTTGCAGCCGACTACGTCAATTTCCCAACGTTTAGCTCCATGTTTGAACCTGACATTATTTTTCACTGAGTACCCGTTGTTTTGGAGTGCTATGGCGGCGATTTCTTCAAACTCTTTCCAGCCCAGTAGGTCGCTTATGTGTTCGATGACTGCGCCTAGGGATACTGCCCTAACTGCTAATTTGATTCTGCTACCACTCTCCAGTTCTATAATGCCGTTGTTAAGATAAAGTAGGTCTTCGTTTTGAAGTTTTTCCAGCAACTCCAACGTAGTGGTAGAAGGTATCCTCGCCTCTTTATTGATATTTTCAATTAAAACTGATCCCTCTTTGGTCAATTTTAAGATTGAAATTAACAGGTTTCTCTCAACACTCACAAGTTGTTCTCCAAAAAGTTGAAGCAAAGAACGCAAAAATTAGTGGATTGAAGATTGAGGTTGATCGTGAGCATGGGCGCTATGTGGAAATGGTATACAAAAGCATCACCAAAACACACTTTTGAAACTCCCTGCAAGCTTCTGCACTTTCCCCCAAACATCTTCAGCACCTTTTTTTGACTTCGGTTTAAAATCTATAGTTTGGTCTTTCTGAAATAGTCTTCCCCATTTTTTTCAGTTTTCGGTTAGATCTGTAAAATTTCGTTAATCTTCGGTAAAATTATCCCAAAAGAACAGGTGGTCATGTATAAATAGACAGTTATGATGAACTTCATCCAATCAAATGAGTGCTTTTTTAACTTTTTAATGTAAAAATTGTACATTCGATTATTTTTCGCATCGCAAAACGCGCTCACCTGCCTGAAGAGCAAGACTTTGGCTTAGCTAGATGCAGTAGCTCAATTAATCGGCATATCTGTGACTAAAAAGAAGGTCTAAACGTTGTGCAGTGAGCAGTTCAAGGTACCTCAAAGATGCCGATTGAATGATCATGGCGTCAAAGGAGGTCTAAACCTGCGGTTCGCTCAAAGCACATAAATAAAAACATAATTTGAGAGCTGTTTGGTACTGTTTTTTCTACCTGAGAGCCTTAATGGTCCGATCCGTTGACTCACTAATGCGAGCTTAGTCTAATATTTCAAGTGGATTGACGGGTTTTTTTTAATGTTGCCCTGCGACTTTAGGAAAATCGAATTTTGCGCTGCTTCACGGTTCCAAATGAAATGTATGATTATATAAGGTTCGCTCGATTTCGAATTTTTCGCAATTTTTTTAGCAATCTTTGATTTTTTAAGAGGCGACGCAAGGTTGGGCAAAAAAGTGTGTTGGGAGATGCTTTTGTATACAAAACAGATGGTTTAATGGAAAAGCATGTTTAAATATTCAGAATCGGTTAGGCTGAATAGGTAATTTTATGACATTAATGAAAGCAATCCAGGTTAATCATCCAGGCGGCGAATTTGTTCTGGTACAAAAAGATGTCCCAGAGCCACAAGAACATGAGGTTCTGCTAAAAGTTGAAGCCTGCGGAATATGCCACGGCGACGCCATCGTTAAGTACGGAGGTTTCCCCGGACTTCAGTATCCGCGAACGCCAGGACATGAAGTTGTTGGCACAATTGCCAAGCTGGGTTCAGAATCGCATTATTGGAAAGTTGGGGAACGAGTCGGTGTTGGCTGGCGTGGAGGACACTGCAAGAAATGCAGGTCGTGCTTAAAGGGTGATTACTGGTCTTGTGAGAGCCCCTTGGCAACGGGCATTTCAACGGACGGTGGATACGCCGAGTATATGGTTGCACGCATGGATGTCTTAACACCTATTCCTGACGAATTATCTTCTGTAGAAGCCGCCCCTTTGCTGTGTGCTGGCGCAACCACTTTGGGTGCAATAAAAAGCAGTGCAGCAAAGGCCGGCGACTTAGTCGCTATTCAAGGACTCGGAGGCCTAGGACATTTAGCTTTGCAGTTCGCTGTTAGAATGGGCATGAAGACCGCTGTCGTTTCCCGCGGCAAAGAAAAAGAAGAATTAGCACGTAAACTCGGCGCCAACTTTTACATCGACGCGGAGACCTCCAAACCTAGCGAGGAACTGATGAAACTTGGCGGCGCCAAAGCCATATTCTGTACTGCGCCCAACAGTAAAGCCATCGCAGACCTCGTTGAAGGCCTTGCCCGCAATGGACAACTAATCATTGTTACCTTCGTTAATGAGCCTATGCAGATTTCTCCAACACAACTGATGCGTGCGGTTCGGTCCGTTAGCGGTTGGGTGGGCGGTAACACTGCTGATACACTGAACTTTAGCGTTCTCACACATGTTATTCCGATGGTTGAGGTTTTCCCTCTTGAACAAGCTTCAGTTGCGTTTGATCGGATGATGACGGCGAAGGTTCACTTTAGGGCAGTATTAAAAATGGGAGACGATTTAAAAAATGAATGAAGTCCAACGAATAATTCAAGAAAGACAATCAGCCCGAGTTCCCTTTGATCCGAATCAAAAAGTCACTAAAGATGATTTGCGGCAAATCTTGGATGCTGGACGATGGGCACCAACAGCGCATAACATGCAAAACTTCGATGTAATTGTAGTAGAAGACAAAGAGGTATTAGAAATCATTGGAAACGTAAAATCCCGCATTTCAGAAGTGTTTCTCAGGGAGAACTATGAGCAGCTTTCGTTCTCCAAGGAAGAACTGCTCAAGAAGAAGACTGGAATTTTGGGCGCGATGTTTCCGCCAGCATGGGTGGATCCGTCAAAAATGTCCGAAGCTGCCCGCAAAAGCGAACCAATGCCCTTGACTCAATCCATAAGGGGTAGTCCATGTCTCCTAATTGTGGTTTATGACCCTCAAAAGAGAGCACCTGCTTCTGAAGGTGACATTTTGGGATTCATGAGTTTGGGCTGTGTGATGGAAAACATGTGGCTTATGGCTCAATCACTGGGAATTAGTTTTCAGATTCTGAGTTCTTTCGCAGCACCGCCGGTGGAAAAAGAGCTCAAAAAGATTTTAGGCATACCTGAACGACTAAAAATTGCCTATTGCTGCCGTTTAGGTTATCCTACTGGGGCATCCAAGTATCTGAGGGTACGTCGCGACATTGAAGATTTTGCTTATTACAACAAGTTCGGAAACAAAGGGATATAGCGAACAAGCTCAAAAGAAAATTGTAAGCTTAAAATAAGGAACAAAGAACAAAATAGTAAAAAAATTGATTATTCTTTTTCTTCTTCTTTAATTTCGCACTGCAGCCTCTTTATGATTTCGTCGGCTCTCAGCGGCTCAATCTTTAAAGTATAGAGTTGGCCGGGTGTTCGAAGCTTCAATTTTACGGTGTCCTTGAGCCTTTTGACTTGGCATTGTTTTGCTTTGGCGCTCATGGCCACGAATTTTTCAACATCAGTAATTTCAGATGGCATGGTTTTATCCTTCTTGGTTAGTTCGCTGTGATGATGCAAAGCCACGTTTTTATCTGTTTTGGTGCTGAAGTTGTATAGCAATATAATTCCATTTTATTGCAACTTTTATATCCAATAAAGATGCATAATTACGGAAGGAAAGTTACGCTAAACATGCTTAACTCTACGGAGAAATAAGCGATTGAAAAGAATCCATATCCTCTCGCTTATCCTAATCATAATCATCGTAACGGCAACGGTGTCACTGGTTTTTTCCTATATACAAAGCAGCGGTAACACTGGAAAAGACCAAGTTTACGTCGGCGTTGCTTTCTGCGGCAATACAACAACCCAAGCTTATGCGCTGATTGACAGGGTAAAAAGTTATACCAACGTTTTTGTTTTGGATTGCGGAATAAGTCCAATCAGCGATAATCTGACTCTGGCAAGAGAAATCAGCGATTACGCAGTTAACGCAGGTTTGTATCTCATCATAAATTTGGGCACTTGGACACCGCAACAGTGGACTGGAAAAGTTCAGTTTTTAAACGAATCACGGTATAGGTATGGCAACAAGTTTTTGAGTGTTTACTACGATGACGAACCAGCGGGAATCGAATTAGATTATAACTGGACCCGATACTTTCAGGAAACTAATTTGAACAATAACAATCTACATTGGAATTCTTCGATTTACACAAAATATATTTATCAGAAAATACAGGATGCTCAGCAAACTGGTATCACCCCAGACAATTACACTCTTGAAGCAACCTGGTTCAATTTTATGCTCACTCAAAACCGCGGTGTCACCAGCCTAAAACAGTATAACCTAACCTATTTAACTTCAGATTATGCACTTTACTGGTACGACTACGTTGGCGAGTATCAAACTATTTTGGCGCAGTTAGGCTGGAACAGCAGTGTCGAGCAGCAAATATCCCAAGTTCGTGGAGCAGCAACTTTGCAGAACAAAACATGGGGTACAATCATCACTTGGAAATATTCGCTGCCACCGTACCTTGATACACCAAGCAACATCTACAACCAAATGGTAACATCGTACAATACTGGAGCAAAATACATCATACTCTTCAATTACTCCAACGTAACCAAAATTGATTCATATGGAGGAGCAATGACTGATGCACATTTTCAAGCGCTCCAGAACTTCTGGAACCAAGTGGTCACCAAAACCTCACCGAACTCCATACATGCTGAGGCAGCATTTGTTTTGCCGAAAGATTACGGCTTTGGCTTACGCAGGGTTGACGACAGGATTTGGGGTTTTTGGGGTCCAGACAACAAATCGCCAATAATTTGGAATGCCACCCAGATACTTCTCAGTAGATACGGTTTAAAATTGGATATAGTGTACGACGATCCAGCGTTTCCGGTTGCTGCGGGAAATTACGGTAAAATTTACTATTGGAACCAAACAATCAATTAATTTAGAAATTTTGAAAGAAAAGGGGTTCAGGTTTAACCTGACGCTATTTTAAGCTTTTTTTGAGCGGATGCCAAGCTTAAGGTTTACTTCAACGACGTATTCTTTTTCGGCTTTTCCGACTGAGAAGTTCCAATCTTTAACGTCGACTTCCAGGTCTTTGAATTGGTTAACGATTGCGTCTTTGTAGTCTTGAGCGGTTTTTTCAATCTGCTGTAGCTTCTCGGTTATGTTAATGGATGTTTCAGGCATAAATTGCACCTCCTAAACAAAAGGTTACTACTCTAGATGCATCTGCGAGTTGAGTGCTTTTATAAATTTGTGACTGTGTTTGCACTACATCAAATTAGCGCATGCTTGGCAACTATGCTATTTGTTGAAAAAAGCTGAAATGGCTGTTTTGCTGGCGCTAATGTTTAGGATGAAGATGATTTATTCCGTAGAACAATGTAATCGCAAATAGGACAACGAAAACAACTTCGATGATTGCTGCATATGAATATGTTTGGAAATTTTCGTTTCTTTCATCCGTAATCGTAATGTTGCCGTTTGTTTGTAACCCGTTGGGGTTCTGCTGGGAATTGATGTAGTTGTCTAAGTCATGGTCAGATTCCATTATTAAAAGGACTGGAGGAACAACTAACGCCACAATTAAAAAAACGCCTGCTAATGCAAATATTGCTTTACGATGCATAAAAGTTCACTAAAAATATTTCTCTTCCGCGCCTAATAAGGATTTAAAGGTTGACTGGTGGGCCGTACCGGATTTGAACCGGTGATCTTCGCCGCGTGAGGGCGACGTCCTAGCCAGCTAGACTAACGGCCCCTATCTAGGGATTGTGAATACATAGGTTTCCTTCATAAAACCTTTACTTAACAGACGATTAAACAATAATTAAAGGAATCTTAAATGCGTGAACACGATCAATTTGAAGAGCACAAGCATGATGGCTTTTTGGTTTTTGCATGTTTCTTAAGCAGTGCATTAGTCGGGTACATTATAATGAACCACTTTGCGTTACTGGGCATCTAACCGAAGTAGCGCATCAGAAAACTTTAAAACACTTCACTTCATGTTTGATGTGGTATCCCAGGATATGTGCCGAGGTAGCTCAGCCTGGGAGAGCGCTCGGCTGAAGACCGAGTCGTCGCATGTTCAAACCCTGCCCTCGGCACCAAATAACCTTAATTTGAGGTTATTTTGCAATATTGGGCACAAATTACAACATTATGTGTGCTCTGTAAGGAGGGTAATGAGATAATACTTAGAAGGCAAGCCAAAAGCATAATGTCTTGAAAAGGTGGCTGAGTCTGGTACCGCTCGTCCTTAGCATCTTTATACTGTTAAATTGGGGCTATAATCCCCTATAAACCAAACAATTGCTTTAGACTTTTATTCCTTTAGCCCAGTAATACTGAAACACATCTTTAACCCAGTTCATGAATGTCGGGTCCTTGCCGAAGAATCCTGCATAATCCGTTTTTCCATCGGGTAGATAGAAGCTTATGCCTGCCTCTTTTTCGCTTATTACCACGTTTACCGGAATGTCTTCGATGGCTCGCCATTCCACCGCACGTTCCATTCCTGGGAAAGTTAAGGCAGCAGTGATGAACCGTTTGGGGAAAAGGAACTTGTACTTAACGCCTCGAGGAATACTCTCCAATAGTATAGGGCGAATGCTCAAAGGTTGCTCTGCAGCTCCAGCCCACACATACTGGTCAGCTTCTCTAATAATTCGTTGAACGACATTGATGCTCGCCATTGTGTCTGAGCTGACCTCCGCTTTGGATAGCTCTCCTATTCGATCCAAGAACGGACTGGGCAATCTCGTGAAATCATGCGAGGAAAAAAATTTCCTGTTTTTGAAAAGCAACTCCAGAATGCCGGAGAACCTCAAGACGAAAATACCGTACTGTGTTATACCGTAACTTCCATCATTTTGTTTCTGAACAAGTAAGGCATCGTTGAGCCGCTGCAACTGCCTAAAAGTATCGGTGGTGCTCAAATCCAGTTTGCGTGCGATCTCGCGCATTTTACCTTTCTGCCTGTTTATTTCACATAAGATGCTTAGTCTGCTTTCGCTCGCAAGCTCAAAGAACAGCCTTTCGATTCCTTCTTCGTCTTCCAATTAGCATTCACTCTTGGAACGTGTTCCTAACGCTGTGTACAATTGCACACTGCAAGCAAATAAAAGTAATCTCCATCGCAGCCCAAAGGATTCTCAGGAGAAATAAGAAATGGAAAACAAAATCGAAAGCGAACGTTTCTTTTCGGTAGAGCTCAACTCAAAAGCTCACCTAAAAAACGTCACCTTGACCAACGGCTCATCAAACAGCGCCCTGATAGAGGGTACCTTAGGAGAACTCGTTCAAGCAACATTTGCAGAGGACGTAATCTTGGAAGTTGTTGGCACCAAGGGCACCTTTAGAATAAATCTAGCCATACACGAAATCAAGGAGGCGAAAAAGCAATGACAACGAAAAAACTCTTTAACTATTTTAGAAGAGATATCCCCCTTTCAGCTTTCCTCCTAACAGCCTTAGCAGCAGTTTTGGTGATTACGGAAGGTCTTTTTTGGGTTTACACTCAGGCATTGTTTGCCGCAAGGTTCGATGCTATTGACCTGCTCTTTCACTTTGGTTCAGGTGTAATGCTAACACTTTGCGCTGTTTTGCTTCTTCGCCAACATCCACACAACAGAGTCCTCGGATTCGCCATTGGCATATTGGCATTAATAAGTTTAGTAGCAGGCGGCGGTTTCCTAGCTGGCTTTGCACTTGGCGTCGTTGGCGGTGTTCTGGCGTTAACTTGGAACTCAAACATGCGCCTGATTCATCCAATAAATAATCGACTAATGAAATTAACAAGAAAAAACCGAGCAATGGTCTTTCTAGCTGTCGTAGTCATTGCAATTCTTGTTGTGATGCCAACCGAACTCAGCTACCAATTATCCATAGCCAATATCCGGCAACAAGCCCTGTCTGGCAGCAAACTAATCAATACATCTCACGGCTTACTTGAGTACACAGATATAGGTGAAGGCTACCCTGTTTTGGTTTCACATGGCGGCGCAATGGGGTACGACATGGTTGAAAGTGTTAGACAAATGCTTGGCAATGAGAGTTTCCGATTAATTGTTCCTTCACGCTTCGGATATCTCCGCACGCCAATGCCGCCCGATGCTTCCGTTGCCACTCAAGCCGACGCCTTTAACGACTTGCTATATGCCTTAAACGTTTCAAAAGTTATCGTAATGGGCTTTTCATTTGGTGGACCAGCTGCACTGCAATTCGTCCTTCGCCACCCTGACAGAAGCTCAGCACTAGTAATGTCAATGGCGGTTAGTCACAACGCTCCAACCCTCGATGCTATGGGCCAAATTATGTTCCAAGGTATTTTCCGTTCAGACCTGGGCATCTGGCTTCTCTCTACCAGTTACCAACCCCAATTGCTCAACGTCCTGGGGGTTTCCTCACAGGTCCAAGATCACATGACAAACGCAGATAAACAATACGTCGACCAAATACTTCGAGTTATGCAGCCTGCAAGTGCACGTCAAGCAGGACTCTACAACGATCGCATCCGTGGTCAAAATGAAATCAACCTGCCACTAGAAAAAATAACCATTCCAACAATAGTCTTTCACTCAAAAGAAGACGGCTTAGTTGACTTCGAATATGGTCAATACACGGCCCAACACATACCAAATGCACAATTTGTTCCTTTCGAAAGTGGTGGCCACCTTTTAGTTGGACGTCTTGATGCAATACACAATGAAACAATGAGTTTCCTGCGGGAAAATCTAATAATTCCATAGATATAGACAAGGGTTGGTCTTGTCCCTTTTTTGTTTGTCTTTTTTGCATTCGTCAAATGCAGTTTAAACAAACAAACAGCAAATGGGAATACGCTTGGTAAGAATTTAGAGGTTAAATCGGAATTAATGTTTGCCACGTTTTTTAACAAGGTAGATTAGTCGGCTCACCAGCGACGTTATTGAGACTCCAACTAATGAAATTATTATTATGGATTGAGCAAGATTACTTGTAAAAAGCAGTGTTAATCCAATTGCGCCGTAAAGCAGGCTTCCGTAGTATCTGCCAATGGGGTCGTAGATTACTTTTGTCAGTAAACCTGTAACCTTGAACTGTGCAAACATGAAAACTATCATCAAAAGAACCCACACGGGGTATATACCCTCAACTACAAAGAACAGGAACATTCCACTGATGAAAATGAAATCAACTGCCACATCAAAACTAGCACCAAACTTTGAGGAAACCCCCATTTTTCTTGCTAAGTAACCATCAGCCAAATCTGAACAAATCGCAAAAACAAATAGTAAGTCACCAAAAAATACTTGCCCGTTGCTGACCCAGAAGATAAGAAAGGGAAAGATAATCAGCCTCAAAACGCTAACGGCTGAAGGCAGATAGAGTCCAAGTTTCCTATATTCTAGATTATTTACTAAGATAGGCGTTTCTTTCGGTTTTCGGTCCATTTTAACCATCTAAGCACCTATCGCACGATAGGGAATCCAAGAGCTGATTTATGTTTTGCGCCAAAGATACCCAGCTAAAGCTATTATGACAAGTTTCCATGCTGACCAGATTAGCCAAGCAACGTTTGGCTCAAAAATAACCCCCAAAGCAAGCACGCGATTCACTACCGAAACGGCAATAACCAGAGGCGGTGCCCACTTTAATTTACTTAACAACCCAAAGACAGAAACAGCGTAAACCACCGCGTAGCCTAAAAGAATGGCGCTTGTTATCATAACGGCGCCATTTTTTCCCGCAAAACTTGCAATCAAACCGCCGTATACTGACAACTCTCCTAAGGAAGGGTCCCACAGAAAAAACGCCGCAGCTAAAACGTCCCCAGCAATGTTGAGTATGACCAGAACTATCAGAATTTTGGTAATTAAGCTAGCATAATTTGGCTTTGAAGTATTGGCGCCCATGACTTGCCTTTATGTCTTTTTCCTTTATTTAACACTTGTCTCCGAGCGCGTGCGCCCCTCATCATAAAAACAAGATGACTCCTGGTACGCTGGGGTTTCCATGGTTATTCAACTATTCCACTTGAGGAGACTTGGAAGCAATTACGGATGGATTGAATCCTTTAGCTATCAGCCATACCGCAAGAACCATTTCTTGCGGGAGCATTGGAAGAGCCAAAACGGTTTCTTCCGTACTACCAGGAGCGATGAGGCCGACCGTGGCTAACACGAATGATAATATGGTCAATATGGCAGCAGCAAGACCCCAAACCGATATCCATCGAGGAACTAGTTTTGTTCGATAAAATATGATATAATATAGCAGAGCACCTATGGAAAAAGCCAGTATCGACCCAAAACCGCCATCAAAACCTGCTACTACCATTACGCCTAAGGTTTGGAAATACGATGAATCCGGAGCTCCAGCTTGTACAAATTGCTGGCTTAAGGTTATTAGTAATAGCAGGGCAGACACAGAAACAAAACGTAGCACTCCCTCAGAAATCCTGAAACCAACAGCTCCAAGAGCTAACCCTGCATTGAATTTCTTTAGCACTGGATACAGCGCAATTGCAATACCAGAAGCGCAAAGACCACCGTTGAACAAGAGAAGGGCTCCTGTTCCTACTAGACCTCTATTTGCAGAAACACTAACAAGATAATCCGGAGCCGACACAGGTCCCGTAAATAAGAAGCTTAGGATATCTCCACTTGTATAAATGATAAATAATACTCCCGCAATTATTGCGAGCTTTCTGTAATAATCCATTTTGAATACTTCTCCCGGACCTCTTTATTTTGTGAGTGAGTATTTAATATTTTTCACTTTTGTTGACAAATGTCCATTTTCGAGTCTAAATCTGGGGTTAATGAGCTAAGTGTCTGTTCTATTACCTGGAACATCCTGTTTCAAAAATTATGTGTTTTGTTCTAATGCATGGTGCTAAATTCAAAGTTCTATCATGTAGATGCAGAAGTGGTTGAAAATGGAAAATAAATTACAAATCAAGAGAAAAAAATTCTTAACCGTTACAGTATTGGCTTTATTCTTGTTATCTGCAACGGCAATCTCAAGTGTAAGTGCACAAGTTGACCCAACTCGAACCCCAGATCAAACCCCAACCGACGGCAACAGTGAATCAATCGGTGAAAATCCAACTTTGTATACTGCTCAAGACAACAGTACCGCAGCAACAGACGACAATTCAATTTTAGATAGATCCCAAGACAACAGTACAGCTTCCGCCGATGATTCAAACTTGTATGATTCTGCAAATAGTGAATCAAATAACCAGAATCTTGTTACAGCTCAAGTACAATCTGACGACCTAACATGCATTATAGTGCTTGTAGCTGGCGTTGCAGCAATCGCTAGTCTGGCCATATTTGTTAGTCGACGGCAAACAAAGAATTCAAAGTAAACAAAATAGAAAAATACCATTTCCCTTTTTTATCTTTTTTCTTGTAAGATTAGAGATAGAGGATTTGATGATATGACGCAAAATGGGTCTCCATACGAAAAAAGAACAAAGTTTTGTGTTAATTGCGGATCTGAAATTGATGCAAGAGCTGAGATTTGTCCTAAGTGTGGTGTTAGAGTTGCTCCAACACCTCCAGCGATGCTTCAGCAACCTTATGGTTATGCACCACAACCTAATGTCAATGTTGAAAGAAAAAGTGAAGGATTAGCAGCAGTTCTGTCATTTTTGATCGTAGGGCTAGGGCAAATTTACAATGGGGAAATAGGTAAAGGCATAGCCTTCATCGCACTTGGCGTTGTCATTATACTTATGTTATTTCCTATTTTGATTGGTATTCCTTTTTACCTAATTTTGTGGGCTTATAATATCTACGATGCTTACAATACTGCAAAAGGAATAAATGCTGGTCAATTTAGGACTTAAGTCCTTATCACTTTCTTTGTTCGAAGCTGAAGCGAAGGAAAACGGGTTTTAATATGTACGGAGATTTTCAACAGAGAAGCATCTTAAAACCTTGGAAGAAGGCGGATCTGTCAGGCTCATCTGTCTTGCGATTGCCAGACTTGAGAAAAACTTATTAGCGCTAAGCAGCTTAAATCAAAAAATCGTGTATTATACTGCGAGGAATTGAAATGACAAACCTTTTGGAAAATATGAAAACAAAGATTATTTTATTATGGATAGTTGTATCGGTTAACATGATTTTTGCGGATATTTTTTCATTTATGTTTCTTACAGAGTTTCCAGTCACTCAAGAAATGATGTTGGTAATGGCAATAATCCTAGAGATTCCGATTGCTATGATTTTTCTGTCTTGGGTATTGAAGGATAAAACAAATCGCTTGGCAAATATCATCGCAAGTGCAATAACTATTCCGTATATTATAGCTGGTTACAGTGCATATCTTCATTATTATTTTTTTGCAACTATAGAAATTCTGTGTATTGCACTAATTATCTGGTATGCATGGAAGTGGCCTAAACAGGAAGGTTAGCCTTCTCCTTCTTTTTTGACATTTAATAATTATTGTCTTCGTTTGAGTAGGTTTGCTAAGATTTGACCTTTAGCTGGAACGCTTTATTAGGTTTTGTCATTATGTTCCATAGTTATTACAATTTTTCCTTGTGGGTGTCCTTCTTCAAAATACCGGAAAGCTTCAGCAACCTCATTTAACGGGTAACATCTATCTATGACAGGAACTAATTTGCCGGATTCAATAAGCTCTTTTATAAAATCCAAATCTTCTTTATTATTCGGTTTCCAAGCCATCAGACTCATTTTCTTACTACCCGCCAATGAAATTAATGGACCTAGAAACAAAGTTTGGAAAATTGTAAATCTGGAGCCTCCAACTAAAGAAAAAATTCCATTGGAACTTAATGCACGCCTATAATCGAAAATCGAATGATATCCTGCAATATCAAGAATCAGGTCATAATGTTGCCCATTTTTTGTGAAATCTTCCTGAGTATAATCGATAACATGGTTTGCACCAATCGAACGCAGCATATCCAATTTTTTTGAATTGTCCACAACAGTTACTTCAGCTCCAAAGTACTTCGCAATTTGGACTGCAAATGGACCTACACCACCACCAGCACCATTAATCAAAACCTTTTGTCCTGACTGAATCCGTCTCTTATTGCGAAGACCCTGGAGGGCAATGGTTGCTCTTGAGGGTATTGTTGCTGCTTCTTCGAAAGACAAACTAACTGGTTTCAATGCCAAAGCTTCTTCAGGGGCGCATACAAACTCAGCAAAAGCACCAAAACCATAATTGAATAAGTCCCCAAATACCTCATCACCCGGACGGAATTGCTCTACGTTTGTACCAACCGCTTCAACCCGACCAGCTATATCAAATCCGAGTACCTTATATTTTGGTTTTAGAGGACCAAGGAAACGAGCAACCCATGCCCTTCCTCTCAGAAAATCCAAGTCTTCTACATTTAGGGATGCCGCATATACTTTTATTAGTAATTCATTGTCTTTTGGAGTTGGTTTTTCTATGTGTTTAAGTTGAAGAACATCTGGAGATCCATATTTTGTGCATACAATCGCTTTCATTTTCACACAAGCTAATTACTTTTAAGTTATATAAAAATCCTGATTTGGAATAGGAGATTGAAGTTATAGATATCAAATATAGCGGTACGACCTGCCCATGTTTTTTAGAAAATGTTGTAACGACGGTTTAAACGACGATGTCAAGCTAG
>CAWDAV010000010.1:0-48218 GCA_963800365.1 Candidatus Bathyarchaeota archaeon
TTTGAAAAATTTCACTGACGTTATTTTTTGGTTTAAAATTCAAATTGTCTGCCATCAGAATGTATAAAATGAAGTTGTCAAATTTCCCGCTTTAATTATAATTCAAGAATAACGTGAATTAAAAAATAGCGTCATCTTAAAAAACGAACCCTTTTTCCTGAAATCGAACTATGAAACTGCCTCCAAAAAAAAATCACGTATTGACTAACTTATTCTAGCGCTATAAAATCATCTTCCTTTTCCATCTTCCTCAATAACCAGCAATTTTGGTCAATTTTTATTGAGATTATCACAGCACCATAGGGGATAATTAATCCACTTCAGTCGGAGAAATGATTCGGCAGCCCCTCTTTTTCAATAGCAAAGGCGGTGATTATTCTTTCAATGCAAGACTATCGATTGTTTTTATCGGTTGGCTATGCCCATACGTTCCATGAAATCAAGGATTTTCTGATATTCATCTAGATATTGTTTGCCTTTTTGAGTGAGGTTGAGTGAAAGCTGGTCTTCGATTAATTTGAGGTCTTCTAAGTCAGAAATGTAGTTTTTTAAACGGTCGAAGGGAACATTCATTTTCGCCTGAATGCGTGTCAAAACTATCCTGTCTGCGCTCTTTTTTTCAGCCTTAATAATAGACAAAAGGTCTCCGTAGATTTTCATTTTGTTTCTTCTGGCTTTTTTCTTCATTCAGACATCCTTTTTTGTGACCCATAAAAGGTTCGGTATGCAATTATGAGGAAAAGAACCAATCCTATCCAACGAAGTGCCAAGCCTCCATAAAATGGAAATTTATTGTTCATATCCCCTATATTCCAAATTAACAATGAGTATTGGCCTATTCCAAGAAGCATGTATCCGAATGGTGTCAATATTGTTTTTGAATCTTGACTTACTAAGTGACTTCTGATTGTATGGGTAGTGATGTAGATCAGGCAGACTATGTCAAAAACCCGGGCATAAATGCTTAAGAGGCGATAATTATCAAGAGCGAGTTTTGGCGCGACAAGAAACAGAATAAAGAGGGATGTCAAAACAACGATCATACCACTTAATGTTGCATCCCAGATTAGTCGAGTGTTTGTTGAAGTTTTCTTGGCAAAATAATATGTGAACGCTAGAAATGCAAAAGCAAATGGACGTGAGAGGAGTTGGAACCATGCCAAAGGATTAATCGAAAAAGTAGGATACGAATGTGCAAAAGCTGAAAACGCATAGGAGGCGGCAAGAAACCCAAATCCAAGGGGGAGACCCAAATATCGACTTTCTCTAGTTACCTGATATGGCTTTATTAAGAACCATACGAGAATGAAACAGATGAGTGAAGAAAAAGTTTCTTCTGCGACTAGGAAAACCTGTTCTGAGATTTACGGATGCCTCCTATTTAGCGAATTAGGATGCAGTTTGTGTATATTTGATTTTCTCTCCTTGAGTAACTACCCAACGCGCTTCTCAGCCTTTGAGGCAAAGTATGCTTTTTATCAAAGGTTGTCTTAGTCATTCAATCATTAAAGTTGAGCTATGCACTTCTGTGAAATTAGAATTACCAGTGTTTGCAGGTAGGAAAGATAAAAAAAGATATTATTCCTCGAGACTAACTGGAATTTTGATTTAAGAATAGCGTTAAAATAAGTGATATTCTTAGCACAAAAAAATACTCGTCCTTCAATGTAACTGTGAAACTATCTGTTAAGGCTTCGCAAATTGACTGTTCTATATTGACGGTTTGCAGTATCTTGAGTCAGCTTTTTTTCCTCACGATAAGTGAGTCAGGCTTATTAACACTAACACGTAAGTGGACGCATAAACTTTAAAGGAGAATAAAAAAACTTGAAAATATCCAAAAAAAATGCTACGTTATTTGCAATGTTGTTAATGTTAACTATTGCTGTACCGTTTTTTGCTCTACCGAGTGTTAATGCACATTATCCTGCTTGGACATATCCGACTTATGCCTACATCACGGCTTCACCTAACCCAATCGGAGTAAGTCAAACTGCAACCATAGTATTTTGGGTTGACAAAATCCCGCCTACCGCAGCCGGCACAGCCGGAGACAGATGGTTCTTCTTCCTGGATATCAAAGCACCTGACAACACAACCACAACACAAGGCCCATTCACTTCCGACCCCGTCGGAGGCAGCTACTACTTATTCACCCCTGATATGACCGGAACATACACATTTACTTCTCGTTTCGGACCACAAGTCATAACAGGAAGCAATGGAACAGGCAACTACAACTATAACATTGGTATCAACGATACTTACGCTGCCAACAGTGCAACTGCAACAATTACTGTCCAACAAGATGCAATCCCACCAGTACCCAACTATCCGCTTCCAACCGAATACTGGACACGCCCCATAGAAGGACAAAACACACAATGGTATAGTATCGCATCTAACTGGCTTGCATCCCCCCAGATATGGGGAAAAGTTCAGCAAGGTGGTTCAGCACCTAACAGCGCACACGTAATGTGGACACAACCATACGCATTTGGAGGCGTTGTAGGTGGAGGTGCATCCCAAATCCAAGACATTACATACTACGATGGAACCGCTTACGAAGGCGTATTTGGCGCACCACTAATCATGCAAGGAAGACTCTACTATCCACTAACTCTAAGCGATGCGGCTAAAGGCTCAGGATATGTCTGTGTTGACTTAATGACTGGCAAACAGATCTGGTGGCAAAATTGGACATCAGTCACTCCAACATTTGGTCAACTCTACGATTACGAATCAATCAACCAACACGGAATGATCCGAAACGGCTACTTATGGGCAGCTCAAGGCACAACATTGATTGCATATGACCCTTTAACCGGAAACTGGCTATTCAACGAAACTAACGTCCCAACAGGAACCGCATCTTACGGTCCAAACGGCGAAATACTCAGATACGTGCTAGGCTCAAATGGCAAATGGCTCGCATTATGGAACAACACAGCCGCACACGGATTAACAGCCTCAACAGACCCCAATGATTACACAACCACAAACTACAACCAATGGAGACCTGTAGGCAAATCAGTCGACGCTAGCACAGCATACTCATGGAACGTATCAGTACCACTGATGGCTGGAGGAACCATACAAGGGTTCATCTACAACGACGTATTAATTGGCAGCAACGGCACTCTACCTGCACCAGGCAGCAGCTGGAATCCATACACAGTTTGGGCAGTAAGTCTCAAACCAGAAAGTCGCGGCAACCTGTTGTGGATGAAAAACTATGATGCTCCATCCGGCAACATAACTCTAAGCTTTGCGCCAGTATTCATGAGCCTCTTTATTGATCCAACCACACGTGTCTTTACAATGTATGATAAAGAAGAGATACAGTGGGCTGGTTTCAGCGTTGATAACGGCACAAAACTATGGCAAACTCCATCAGAAGTTGACTTCAACTACTACGCTGACGTTGGTCTAACGAGATATGCTGTTGCAAACGGCAAACTCTACTCATCAGGCTATGCAGGAGTACTCTACTGTTACGATCTCAACACCGGACAACAACTCTGGAACTACACAGCACCAGCTGGCTTAGACGCAGGCTACCCAGGGTTCCCACTAGGCATAGGCGCAATCACTGATGGAAAAGTCTTCTTGTACACCACTGAACACTCTGCCAACTCACCGCACCTCAAAGGCGTTCAATTCCGTTGGATAAACGCAACTACCGGAGCTGAAATATGGACAATCGATGGATACGGCTCTAATAACGGCTTTGCTATTGCAGATGGCTACTTTACATATCTAAACTTGTACGATATGCAGATATACACTGTCGGTAAAGGCCCAAGCCAGACTACAGTCACTGCTTCACCCAAAGTTTCAGTTCAAGGCAGCAGCGTAATCATCGAAGGCACCGTAACAGACATAGCTGCAGGCACTCAACAGACTGAGCAAGCTGGACGCTTTCCAAACGGTGTACCGGCAGTTTCAGACGCAAGCATGAGCGACTGGATGGACTACGTGTACATGCAGAAGACTCGACCAACCAATACTACTGGTGTACCAGTGACACTATACGCAATAGACACCAACAATAACTACCGCCAAATCGGACAAACAACAAGCGACGCAAACGGCTGCTTTAACTATCGATACACACCTGACATTGCAGGCACATACACTGTAATCGCAAGCTTTGATGGCTCAGAATCATATTGGGCTTCACATGCAGAAACCGCTTTCACAGTAGACGACAAAGCAGCACCAACTATAGCTCCAACAGCTATTCCCGCATCTGTCGCCGACACCTACTTTATTCCGGCAATCGCAGGCTTATTCGTCTTAGTCATCGCAGGTTTCATCGTACTGGCCTTGCTGATGATTAGGAAGCGAGCATAAAGCTCTCAAACAACAATATCCCTTTCTTTCTTTTTTTGGTTTAGTCTCCTTACTTTTTAGAGGGAAAAAGCTGTGGTATTGAACTCGGTTTCTAATTCCTGACATTGCTTATGGTCATATTCTGATTTTCAATTATCGAGGAACAACAGCGAAGAATGGTTCGGGTTCCATTTCAACGGTTGCATAGATGGATAGTCCTGTGTTCCAGAATAAGTCGTCGTGTGTTCCGTTGGGGTGTGAGTAGCTATGGTGCCGTCTTTGGGTAAGGCGTAGCGTTCAATGTTTAGTTCGGTGCATATGTCTCCTCGGTAAGGTCGTCGTTCCCAATTTAGAAGTGGATAGAAAAACTTGCCGTTGGACATTAGCTGCTTTAGTAAACTTGCTATTTCGCTTTTGAGGGGAACGCTAAAGTTTACGCCTTCGGCGTTTTCTATGCCAGAGTTTGTAATGTCGGCGATTATGCTTAGTCCTTCGAAGGGTAGTCGACGCGGATTTTTTCAAAACTGCGAAAGCGGTATTGAACCAGCTTGTTGAAGTCCAGTACATGTGCATAAGTGATTGGTTGGTGAAAATTTTTCATGAACCTTATCTTAATTGCAGTTTTACTGTTCGACGGCCACAAAACGCTGATCATTATGAGGGTAGTTTATTGTTATAAAACTTCAAACAATAGGATGTGCTTAAAAACTGCGGACACGTACGGAGACGCGCGAAAAAACTAAAGGTGGAGACTAAAAGGTAAGCTGATTAGAGTCACTCGGATTTTAATGGAAATCCACTCGACATAGATCCCGTTTGGGTATGCAACCCAGCGACCGTATTTATTCACCCTTTGGCAGTTTACCGTATTATATCCATTTAGTTTTGACACCCAATGCCTTAAAATGCAAGTCATCTGTAACTACGTATTCTGCTGTTCCGTTTTTTACAAAGGAAGCGATTAAGGCGTCAGCAATGGGCACGTTTCGGTTTGCGAGAAGAAGGCTTCCTGCGATCAAGGCGTCTTTTTCACTTAACGGTATTATTTTTAATCCCTTCTCTTTCAGGACCATTATCCTTGTCTTGGCAGCGTCTTCACCAATTCTTGCTCCGGCATATTTGATAAATTCAGTTAAAACAATTGAGGGTGCAACTAGTTGTCTTTGGATTTCTTTTTCAACAAAACTCTCAACCTTTGCACCAAGAGCTTCGGTTGGCGGAAACTCTAAAGTAAGTAGCAGACGTGTATCAGCAATGCTTGTCAACGCCAGTTTCTCCGGCCTTCGTCGAGTTCACTGATGATTTTTTTGTATTCTTGTTCTCCTACTGCCTTGCCCGCTTTCAATCTGGGCGTGGGTTTCAGAGTGATTGTGCCTTCTTCTTCTTTAATCTCTAAAAGGGCACCCTCCTCGATGCCAAGCTTTGACCGTAGTTCTACCGGGATAGTGACTTGCCCTTTCCGTTTAACTCTAACGTGGGATAACTTTTGCATAGTTATACTAAGATATAGTCATACATAAAAAAGTTTTCAGGAAGAGGCTTGCCTAGTTTAGTTAGCCTTCACCGAGGTACGGCAATAACGAATTGCTCGGGTACCATTTCAACAGTTCCATAGATGGCTATTGCTATACTCCAGAATACGTCGTCGTGGGTTCCGTTCGGGTGGCTGTATCCTATGTTGCCGTCATTGCGTAGTTGGTATTTTTCGACGTTAAGTTCGGTGCATATGTCGCTTCGGTATGGCTTTTCCCAGGTTAGCAGTGGGAAGAAAAACTGATGGTTCATCATACGTTGCTTTAGGACATTTGCTATTTCGCTTTTGCGGGGAACGCTGAAGATTACGCCTTCGGCATTTTCTATGCCCGCGTTTTCCATGTCTTTGATTAAGCTTGGTCCTTCACGGGTGAAATCTACACGGATTCTCTCAAAGCCGCCCCACAGATCCTGCAACCGCTTAATATACCCAAGGACATGAGCATGGGTAGTAGGGTGCGGAAACAGTTTTAGATGCCTCAAAAAGATGATGTCGTCGACTCGTTCAACAACGATCAAGGCGGTATAATCCTTTATTTGACCAATGTCCAAACCAAGGTAGAATTCTCCTGTGTAGCTTTTTTCCACGTCAAACAATTCGAGGTCTTCTCCACAATTCTTTGCAGTGCCTATACAAGAAACAATTAGGCTCTGGGATAACCATGTGTCCTCGTCTTCTGCCCACTCCGCCTCCATCTCCCGCCGCCACCTTGTTGGGTCATCCCCGAACTGCCGCCGAATCCTCTCAACCATCTCCGGACTCAAAGGACCCGCCGGCGCCAGAGCCTTCTCCCAACTGAAATGGTGTCTCACAAAATCCACGTAATCCTTGTGGTTGCACATTCTCCAAAACAGAGAATCGGTGTTAAACGGTGTGCTGCTAGCGATGAGTTTGCCGTTTGTGGTTCCCAACGTGAATAGGATGGCGTCGTAGAGGTCGTCGTCGCCTGCGGTGAAGTTCGTTTCATCCCACCAAATCCTATGGAAGGTGTTGCCTCGGATTGTGTCGGGGTTGTTTGGGAAGGCTTCGATGACTGAGCCGTTTTTGAAGCTGATGCGGGTTCTTTGGATGTGGCAGGTTCCAGCTGGGAGGTTGCGGCAAAACCCTGCTACGCGGCGGAGGTTTAGTTTGGTTTGGCGATAGCTGGGTCCGATGAACCCGATGTTTAGGTCAGGAGTCTCGGAGGCGTCCTGCAGAAGCAATCCTCCTATGGATGTGCTTTTGCCTGTCTGTCTTGGCCACCTAACAGCCAAAAACTGGTTTTTCCGATACAACTCTGCGAGATCAAGCTGATATGCGAAGGGTTTTAGGTGACAAACTTCGTTGAAGAATTTTGCCGTGTCCCCTTTAACTGCATCGATCTGCGCAACCTTGGATGCCAAGTAGATTTTGTAGTCTTCTCGAAGACCCTTCCATTGCGCTTGAAGCTCATCGGCATTGAAGCATCGAGGACTTTTACCTTTAATTCCTAGTTTTTTCGGATGCAAGCTGGCGCCTCAACTCTACAAGCTCATTTTCTAAGTCACGATAGTGTACGTACTTTTCAAAAAGTTGGTTGTATACTCTCGCAGCGTCGATGATCTTACCTAATCGTTTGATCTCCGTTGGGCTAAGACCTTTGTGATGCAACGCTTTTGAAGCATCATCCAATTCCCGCAGCTTCTCCTCGATGCTGGGTAATGGTCTTTTTATCTTCAAGTCAGCTTCAACCTCCTCGACTAAATCAGGATTGGCCACTGAAGCTGGATCAAGAACCTCCGCAGAATCGACGATTGGACCCAGAGAAGTTGTTGTTGTTGTTGCAACTGCATTCTGCAGACCGGTTGCAACAACTTTCAGATTTAATCCTAAATTGTTAAGTTTGCCCTTGATGGAAGTTCGGGTCTTACCCATAACTTGCGAAATTGTATCGATACCCTTTCTTTCTTCGACGAGTTGACGTAAAAGCCGCTCTTCTTCAATTGACCATGGCTTACCCCTCAAACATAAACCCTCCAGCCAAATTCTGCTGCAACATATTCGCCTCAAATAATATGTCTTACTAAACCCTTGAACGCTTTTTAAAACTTACCACTCTCGCCAAGTTCACAAAGTTAAAAATACACTTCAGCAGCGGTTGCTACTTGAATTTGCCCGTGAAGAGTTCTCTGAAGAGGTAGATGATGATTGGTATGTTGACGACGACTCTAATGGCGTTTATCCAGATTTGATAGTAGATTACTATGCCCATGCTGGTACTCAACGTATAACTCAAAGTGAAAATGGCGAAGGCCATACCCCACTTCCTCATAGACAACACGCCAGCGATGGATGTTATCCATAGCACGATTTCTATCCAGTTGTTTAGATCCCCCGTGTCACCTACAAGTAAGGAAATCGAAACAACAACTATGCTAAATACCATCCAAACAACGATTGCAAAGATTACGGGCGATCTTTTGGTTTCTGTTCGACCCAAAGGTTTTCCTCAAGGGCTTCTATTTTGGAGTTTAGTTTTTATGATTTACGGTTTCAAAGAACGGAAACAAACGCAACCGGTCCAATTTGGGGTGGATGGGGAAATTTTAAAATGGAGAGCATCAGAGTATGCTACTGCTGGGGAACGTTGAAGTGAACTGGAAAAGTTTTCTCGCCCTCCTAAAAGAGCACTACCAACTAAGCGGAGTCTTAATAGGTGCTTTTCTAGTTGCCCTCTCAACTGGCACCTACATAAATTGGGATGCCCAGCTCGAGTTTGAAGCCGCCACAAGCGTAGTAACCCGAGGTTTTCCGTTTGTCACGAATGGGCTTATGATTAATCAGCCGCCACTCGGTTTCTATATGGATGCACCAGTTTTCCACGTGTTCGGCTTATCGTATGCGAATGGGATTGGGTTGACTGCAGCGTTCGCGTTAGGCGCCGTCGTTCTGGTCTACGCTTTGGGAACTATGCTGTATGGCAAGAAGACGGGTTTAGTGGCTGCCGCACTCTTCGGCATCGTTCCATGGCACGTTTACATGTCAAAAATCTTTCTCATCGACAACCAAAACCTCTTCTTCAGCCTACTCTTTTTGGCAGTAGGGGTTTTGGCGGTCCGCAAAAATTCTCAAAAGCTCCTTGCAGTTGCCGGAGTCTTTTTCGCTATAGCATTCATGACTAAACTTTTCGCAGTGTTCATGCTTGTTCCGCTTTTGCTGATTATTTTCTTTGAAAGAAAACATCTCAAGTTCAAAATCAACTTGCGTAATGTACTGATTTTTCTGGTGCCGACGTTTGTTTTGCAGGCGATTTGGTTTGGCGGGTTTGCTAACCAGAACTTTTTCGGAGTCTACTTAGCCAGCGACATAACCCACCCGGTGCTGGTGGCTAATCCTTCGTTGCTGTTTTTGCCCATAATACTTGTTAAGAGTGCTGGATGGTTTCTGTTTGCCGCGGGACTTTTTTCTTTGGTGCTGTCGGTTTTCTACAGAAAAATTTTTGCGAAAATCTTGTGGTTGGATGCTGTTTGTGTTGGAACTATAGCTGTTATTGCGGGACTGAATTTGTTGTTTGTGTTCGGTCTTCATCTAACAGTGCCTTACGTCAGCGTTTTTAAGTACGATTATTTGGCATTGCCGTTTTATTGTTTGCTTGCAGCATCCATAGCTGCGAAAAGTGGCTTGTTGCTTGGGTCGGTGAATTGGAAAAAGAAAGTTCATTATGTCAAGCCTTTGCTCGTTGCTGCTGGGCTTTTGTTGCTGTTGGCTTCGCTGCTTGAAAGCACCGCTTTTCTTACCAAGTGGGTTGGTTTTGTTGCTTTCGGCGTTGACTCCGTAACTTACTATCCCTTTAACGTTTTTTCAGGAGCGGCGAATGGGTTTTCTCCAGCGCTTACCTACATTGCTCTTGTTTTGATGGTGTTGAGCTTGATAGGTTCTTTCTTAGTTGGCGTTTTGAAGGGCGCATTCGGCTGGTTCTTTAAAGTTCTATCAAGCTAAGTTTTTGAGGAATGCCTCTTTGACAGCAAGAAAACTGCAACTGAGACAACCATTAAGATGCTAAGCGTAAGAAACATGCCTGTATAGCGTAGATTGGTTGCGAAGATTACGCCGCTGACTATGGGTCCAAGCGTTTGTCCGATGTCCATAGTGGTTGATAGGAATCCCATTGATGCACCGACTAAAGTGGCTGGAACTAAATCGCAGACCAAGGGCGAGGTTGAGGAGAGCACCGATGCAAAAGAGGCTCCATAGGCTATTGCCAAAAACAGCAGCAATGGGAACTGGGTTGTGAAGGGTATCGCTGCAATAATAAAGCAGCCTGCAACGATGCCTGAAACAATCGGTTTAGTTCTACCTATCCTATCTGAGATTCTGCCAATTAATGGTCGAACAACAACCAATGCGACTATCTCGCTGCCGGTGATGATTCCCACTGATAAAAGATTCATCTTAACAACGTCCGTTAAGTATCCAACCAAGAAGAAATCGACTGAACCAAAAACAAAGTATTGGATAGCTTGCACGAAGCTGACTCCTAAGACATTGGTGTTTTTGATTATGGTTAGCCAGCTGCTGAACATTTTTCGAGGAACTCTGTCCACTTTTGCAGGTTCGTTTGCAAGGGTTCGTTTTTCAGCCAAGAACAACAATGCAATGATGAAAGCCGTGACACCCGCTATGCCCACGGCGACATAGAGGGTGAAGAAGCTTTCGTTAGTTGCAAAAAGTATGTAGCCGCCCAAGAACGGCGCTAACGCTCTTCCCACTGCAGTGGCGGAGTTGAAGAGTGAGATGCGTTCTCCACGCTTAGACGGAAACAGGGTGGCGATTGAGGCTTCCGCCACAGGCATGAAGATGGCGGTAGCGAACCCATGGTAAAACCGCACTAACGATAGCATCCACCATGAACTCACTCCCAAATACAAGAAAGGAGCAGAAGCAAAAACGAAAGCGGAAAACAGCAACACTTTGCGTCTACTAAAGACGTCGGAGAGCGAGGCGGCTGGGAGACTTATTAATATTCCAGGGATTGTTGAGGCTGAAGCCACTATCCCCAATAAGTCGTCGGGTGTTCCAAGGCTTGTTGCAAACGGTTTTAAAACGGGGCTCTTGGACATTGTTGAGCTTAGGATTGCAAACAACCCCATCACGCATATTACTGCAAAGAAGGCTTTCTGCGCCCATTTAGTCCTAAGCATGCCTAATCCAAAAGAAAACTTTAGGAATGAACTATTTCTTGTTTCCTGTGCCAAGAAAAGAACGCGGTTTATTAATGGTGTTTTCATTTCCTTTCAGGTTAATTGTTGAAGGCAAGACCTTGAGCATTATTACAAAAATCAAACGAAACGAATACGTCAAATCAGCACTCGTGATCGGCGTAATCATCGCGATAGTTCTGGGTTTCTTCTTTGGTTTACAGTTAGCACTAGGCACGTCGGTTCCAGTTCGAGTTGTGGAAAGCGGTAGCATGTGTGTTCCCTTCGACGGTGCCTGTGACGGCTGGAGTCATCCTTTTACTCACACTCTTCACATTGGCGACATAATTGTCATCCAAAAAATTAATCCAGCCGACTTAAACGCAAACTACCCAAACAGCGACATAATAGTCTACGAAAACCCAACAGACCCAACCTCCACACCCATAGTTCACCGTGTAGTCAAGGTAGACAATATCAACGGCACACTCTATTTCCAAACAAAAGGTGATGGGAACAGCTTAGACAAATGGCCAAAAACACCTGGCGTAGGTGAATACGATTCAAACACGCTCTGGCAAACTGGACAAGGCGTCCCCCAGGATCTCGTTATAGGGCGAGTTGTTATGCGCATACCTTACTTCGGGTGGATAACCTTGTTCTTAAGGGGTAATTCATGGGGCTTACCGGTTATCGTTGGTTTGATACTGTTGCTTATCGTTCTTGAATTCATCATTCCAATAATCAGGGGCAAAAAAGGCAAAACGGAACAAGAAACAAAAGTTGAGACCACGCAAGAAAAAGATTTTATTATTTAGCCATTTTGATTGAAAGGTTGGCATTAAGTCTTTGTTGATTGCTTGAGGCTTAAGGCGAACGCTTCAGCTTGCTTTAAGTCCTCTTCATCAGGATGCCCCTTTTGTATACCGCCAAAAATTTTAAGAGCTCCATAAGTGTCAAACCCAGCGCAATTAAACTCTCCAAGGATAATGAAACCTTTAGACACAAGCACTTCTCGGAGGTTCTGATGGAATTTAGTGGTCTTCCCAGTTTGACCGCTGGTGGAGAAAATGAATGCTTTCTTGTTAGCTACCTGAGGAAGCTTACCCGCTAAATCCAGAAGATCTTTGTAGTGTTTTCCAAAGGAAATTCCTGAGCCAAACCCTAAAAGGTCGTAATCTCCAAGGCCATTTGAGTCAACCTGTGCGGGTGCTTTAACTTCTGCTTCGAGTGACTTTTCGAAGACTGAAGCGATTTTCTCGGTGTTCTTATGATGATATGAAAAACAGATAATCAAGGTTTTCATTACTGCCACTGCAGTTGAGTTTTGGGCGGCTTTAAGTTATTATTCCTTTTGGATGGAATCCCTGCTGGGTCAGAAATCAATTTATATGCTGACTGACTCTGGTTTTGTTAGGGATTATTTTGGCCTCTCAAAAACTTTTAGATTTTCTAAACAAGGGCATAGCCCGTGAACTCCAAGTCAGTATCCAGTACATGTGGCAGCACATCCAAGTTACAGGCACAGACGGCGCCATAGTGGAAGGTGTTTTCCGCAAGACCGCCATCGCTGAAATGAAACATGCCGAACGCTTAGCCGAACGCCTCGACTACCTCAACGGAGTAGCCACAACTAAGCCAGACCCAATCTTCGTACGCGGCAGCCTCATTGAAATGCTCAAACAAAATGAACAAGACGAAGAAAAAGCCATAACACTGTACAAACAAGCAATTCAGGTGGCTGCAGAAGAGGGCGACTATACCACAAGGCGAATGCTCGAAGAAATTCTCGCTGAAGAAGAAACCCACATCAACTTATTTGGCAAACTCCTCGTCGGTATGACTGAACCCTTTACCCAGCCAGGAACCTCACAAGTAGAGTAACAAAACCTGATACTACGCTCCAAAGTTCGGAGCTTCCCATCAATACCTATATCAAGTGGGGGACAGCCGTTTCCTTAAGTGGTGCCACGTTTGAGTAACCCAAGACCTTTAAAATGCCCAGTCTGCGGAATACAAATCGATATAGAGAATCCACAAACAAGAATTGAAGTGGCATGCGACAGCTTTGGAGGTAAAAAATACTGTTTCTGCAGCGAAAACTGCCGACGGCACTTCCAAGAAGATCCCAGAATTGCCTATTTCTCAATGGAAATAGGAATCTCACATAGTATGCCAACTTACAGCGGGGGCTTAGGCGTCTTAGCAGGCGACATCGTAAAGTCCAGCGCAGACTTGCGTCTCCAGATGATCGCCATTACACTTGCCAGCAGAAAAGGTTACTTCAGACAAAAAATAACTGAGCAAGGAGATCAACTGGAATTTCCCGACGAGTGGGACCCAGCTAAAACCTTAACCCTCATGCCTAGCACAGTCGACGTAAAGATTGAGGGGCGAACAGTCAAAGTGCAAGCTTGGCTATATGAGTACCAAAGCATCACAGGCGGCATGGTGCCAATTCTTTTTTTGGACACCGACAACGAAGAGAACGCTCCTGAAGACCGAAGAATCACCGATTCCCTCTATGGCGGCGACAAACGTTACCGCTTAAAACAAGAAATCATTCTCGGCATCGCTGGCACACGAATGCTTAAAAATCTTCCTTTCAAAATCAGAAAGTACCACATGAACGAAGGACACTCAAGCCTTTTAACCCTTGAACTGCTCCGAGCAAACAACATGGATTCAGAGAAAGTTCAAAACCTATGCGTTTTCACGACTCACAGCCCCGTTGAAGCGGCGTTCGACCAATTTTCATATGAACTCATTGATCAAGTACTTGGCAAAGAATATTTGTTGAGCGATATGAAGCAGTATGCGGGCGACGAAAACCTAAACATGGCTTATCTCGCCTTGAACCTAAGCAAATACGTAAACGGCGTCTCATTGGCACATGTGGATTTCTCCAGAAAACTTTTCCCAGGACGCTACATCCGTGCAGTCACAAACGGCGTCCACTCGTTTACATGGACAAACCTGTATTTTAGACAACTCTTCGACAAGTACATTCCCGGCTGGACAAACGAACCCATCCTCTTGGCAAAAGCCAGCGAAATTCCCAACAGAGAAGTCTGGGACGCTCACACTAAAGCGAAAAATGACTTGTTGACTTTCGTGGAAAAAAGCAACGGCGTAAAACTTGACCCGCAAGCATTGACGTTGGGTTTTGCTAGAAGAGCAACAGGTTATAAACGTGCAACCTTGATTTTCTCAGATTTACATAGATTAAACGAAGTCAACCGAAGAGAAAAAATCCAGATGATATTCGCTGGAAAAGCTCATCCTAACGATATTGAAGGCAAGAAACTCATCAGGCAAATCCACGATTACGCGCGGATATTGAAGGACCAAATCAGCATAGTTTACTTGGAGAACTACAATATGGAGATTGCCGCTAAATTGACCTCGGGCGTTGATGTGTGGCTCAATACGCCGTTGCCGCCTATGGAAGCATCTGGAACCAGCGGCATGAAAGCTGCGCACAACGGGGTTGTAAACTTCAGTGTGCTCGACGGTTGGTGGATGGAAGGCTGCATCGAAGGCGTAACAGGCTGGGCAATAGGTCCACATCCACGAGAACTGCTGACTGAAAACGAAAGAAGAGAAGCAGAACTGCAAGACCTCTATAGCAAACTAGAATACCTAATAATTCCAACTTTCTGTAACCAAAAAGACGCTTGGATTACTCTTATGAAAAACTCGATTGCTAAAATAGCCTATTACTTCCAAACGCAGTGGGTAATGCGCAGATACATCACGGAAGCCTACCTCATATAGGCTTCAAAACGATCTTTTTAGAGGCTAATACCCAACCCCTTGAATAGCACCTAAGAAGTCAGGAGGCATTAATGATCCCAAGCAAAGTAGACTTTGAGCTTCTCAAGCACTTATTTTTGGCGGAGGACGTACCCTTCGCCTACCCAGTTTCACCCGCAACGCGATTCGGTACAGTTTACGTAGTGACTTCACCAGTTGCTCAAGGGTCGGCGCGGTTGAGTAAATTATCGGTATCTGCTCGTACTCCGCTATACGTATAGCTTCTTCGTCAGGCACTGTTTTATGGAAAACTATAATCCGCGGTTTAAGACTGCTTACACGTACAATCATCATAGGCAAACAACCAGTTTCAATGTTAGTAAAAATTAATGCCCGCTCGGTTGAGGCGCCAAAGAGCTGCGCGTACTCCGAACCCGAGTATGCTTCAACAGCTTTTTTGCTATCGATAACGGTGTAGCCGGTGACTTCTTTAACGAATTTTTCTTTGCAAGCCACTACTTCGCCGCCGATGGCTTTGCACAGATATTCGACCCTGACTGGTATTGGAAACTCTCGGAGGTCAACGACCGCCATGCTCGGGGAACTAGTTAATTTGGCGAATTCTCGAATGAAGCGGCTGCCTTTCCCCTCGTCAATATGCAGAAGTGAGAGCACGAATCTCCGGATGAATTTGGCGCCCGGGCTTTTTCTTCTACCGCTTTCATAATCACTTATGACTGAAGATGAGAGCCCCATGGCTTCGGATAAGCTGATTTGGGAAACTCCGAAGAGTTCACGCCACTTCTTCATGGTTGAGCCTGGTTTGCTTGAAAGAATTATTTCTCCAGCAATTCTTCTAGCTAAAACTTCTCTTAAACCAGGCGACACAGACATGAAACTGTTCCTCTCTGCTTGTACCTTCCCTTCAAGTTAGAGGTATAAAACTATAACGTTTTTGCGTATTAACGAGATCCAAATATCAGAATTTACGGTTGAAGTCAGCTGTTTTTATCGTTAATTTTTCCGCTTCTTTTTTACACAGCACTTGCTTGTATATCGTATGCTGAATTTGGTTTATTAGGAAGTTTTGAGTTACTATGAGCTTACACCGGAAAGAAAAACTAAAAAAAGGAGTGATATGAAATGACAGAAAAAGCTAGTGACGTTATATTCGTCGGAAATAAACCACCAATGAGCTATGTACTCGCTATTATAACCGCGTTCTCTTCAGGTGCAGGTAAAGAAATTACCCTAAAAGCCCGAGGACAAGCAATCACCACCGCAGTTGACGTTGCAGAAATCACAAGAAGCCGATTCATAAAAGACCTCAAAGTGACAAAGATTGCAATCGGAACTGCCGAGATGCCCCCACGCGAAGGCGAGAATAGGTCCAGGATGGTTTCAACCATAGAAATTACTCTTACAAAAGAGTAGTTCTGCGGACAAAACTTGAAACTGGAGTTTTAATCTCTCCAACCCTTTTTACTTTTGTTTCTTTTACGTTATTCAACTATTTTTTGTTTTTCGTGAAAGCCGCATACTTTCTAGTAGACAATATTAAATCATAATGTAACGGGCTCGCCAAAATCTCTTTTTTTTATATCTTCTTGAGCATCGGCACGGTACTTCTTGCAGTCGGCTTCATCTTTTGTTTACATTCCACTTTCAGGCTGGACCATTCAAGCAGTTCTGGTCGGAGTATACCTTGAGTATTTGAAACCAAAAAAAAACAATTCTGTTGGTGGCTGTTATGGAAATCTTTTTCATATTAAACTATGACGGGTCAATTGTCGTTGCAGCAATTTTAACTCTGTTTGAAGTGCAAGTTTTTCTGCCAATTGTGGCAGGATGTTACTTGCCTTTGGTTACATCAATTTTCCTTATAGGCTATGGGGCAAACAGACTTTTCCACAAAACTCGCTTATTTGAAAGGCTAAGCCAAAGAAGGGGCGATAGCAATTATCCCCAAGTTAATTGAGTTTTCAACAACCTTATCGAGCAAAAAAGGAGATTAACTCTTTTTTTGGTTTAACCGTTCTTGGACTTTCAACACTATGTCCATAAACGCCTTAGCCGCCGCCGAATCCTTATGTGAAACCACAAAGGGTGTTCCCTTATCAGAATCAACGCCAACTGTCGGGTCGATTGGTATGCTCCCGAGAAATGATACTTCCATTTCTTTCGCCATTTTTTTGCCGCCTCCAGACTGGAAAATCTCTGTTTTTGTTCCGCAATGTGGACAGATAAATCCGCTCATGTTCTCGACCACGCCGATGATCGGCATGTGTAGCCTTTCGGCGAAGGTAATGGCTTTCTTTACTATTTCGCTTGAAAGCTCCGAGGGCATGGTTACTATGACAACACCGTCGATGTCCGGAAGAAGTTGAGCTATGCTTAAGGGTTCGTCTCCTGTGCCAGGTGGCAAATCGATGAAGAGGAAATCAAGTTCGCCCCAATCCACATCGCTGAGGAACTGGCGGATAGCACGCATCTTTAGCGGTCCACGCCAAATCGTGGGTGCTTCCCCGGGCAAGAAGAAGTCAATCGACATAACCTTCATACCCAATGGACCGTCTACAGGAAAAATACCTGAAGTTGAAGTCTTAACTTTTTGCCCTTCCAACCCAAGCAACCTTGGAACACTGGGTCCATGAATGTCAGCATCTAAAACTCCAATATGGTTACCCTGCAATGCAAAAGCTGAGGCAAGGTTCACAGTTACAGTGCTCTTTCCCACGCCGCCTTTACCGCTTATGACGGCGATTTTATGTTTAATTTTGTCCATCTTGTCTTTTAGGTTCTGCTGTTGTTCAGATTCCTCTTTTCGGTAAGCTTCAATTTGAGCCATGTTCCTCTCATAAGCCATAAAAACACATCGCTAAGTCCGTTAAGGTTTGATTGGAAAGTGAGCTAAAATAGTTTATGGTAGCGTTTACTAAAGTTTGTAACCTATTTTCCGCAGGAATTGCCTCCGCTCGGCAATGTCTTTTTCGGTTTCTATCCCCTTGCTTTTCGACCCGTCGACTACGCCGATGATGCTTCTGCCCTGACTCGTTTCGGCGACTAAGACTTCCAGAGGGTTAGCGGTTGCTGCGTAAACGGTGCATACCTCGGGTGCCTTCTTTATTTTATCAAGAACGTTAAGCGGGTAAGCATTCTTTATGAAAATCAAAAAGCTGTGTCCACAGCCGATTTCAAACGCTTTTTGTGCAGCCAGCTGTCGCAGTTCAGGGTCGTTTCCTTCATGACGTACAAGGCAGGGACCTGAGCTTTCGCAGAAGCCTAAGCCAAATTGGATATTGGGCACTGAGTTTACTAACGCTTCGTAGAGGTCTTCAGCGGTTTTTATGAAGTGTGCCATTCCAAGGATGGTGTTGCTGTCTTTGGGCGGTTCAATTTTTACTGTTTTTAACTCCAACTTCAACCCTCAATAAACTGTTACTGTTTTTGGAGATATAACGTTTTAAGAAATACACATAATCATTTTAGTTGGCAAAACCTAAATATCAAGGAAACGTATCTGATTCGGGAAAGTGCTCGGGCTGGTAGTTCAGCTGGTATGAACGCTTGACTTGCACTCAAGAGGTCGGGGGTTCAAATCCCCCCCAGTCCACTTCAACATACTTTTTACTGATTCCCGGTCCTCTTGGGAATTACTTGCGTTTTTTGAAAATCTTGTTAGAGCCGAAGTCGCATACAAAGGAAAATCCAGCTTCTACGAGTTTGCAGACTTCCTCTTCTGTGCGTGCAACACTTTCTGTAAATTCATCGTCATTGAAGATTATGAGTTGGTGTACAGTTTCTTGTCATTCAGCGATTGAGAGCGAATTTTTCATGACCTATCCTTGTAAAATATGTCTGTCTAAAGGACTACTTGTTACAAGCGCTTAAATGGATCATAGACAAGTAAGTTGGCTGTAAAAATTAGGAAGAGGAGAAAAAAGATTTGAAAAATCTAAATACACAAAAACTATTTGCAATCACGATCACAACCCTCCTACTGCTATCAATAATGGCCACCATAATTCCCTACGCGAGCGCTGCAGAACGCCAACCCCACGCATTCCTATCTGCCGAACCAGATCCCGTTGGAGTCGGCCAAACCGTATTAATCGTCATGTGGCTCGACTTAGTCCCGACAACTGCATATCCAGGCGATCCTACCAAAGTTTGGAAAGACTACACCTTAACCATCACTGGACCCGATGGTAATGTTGAAACATTCAAAGAAAATTCTGACCCCGTCGCATCAAACTACATAAGCTGGACACCTAAACAAACAGGCAACTACACTATGGTTTTCAAATATCCGGGGGAAACAATTGGCAGCCTGACTATGCTACCCGCTACGTCACCCACCTTCACCTTAACAGTCCAAGATCAATCAATACCTGACTGGCCGAATGCACCTCTGCCAAGCGAATACTGGACTAGACCCATCCAAGCAACAAACCGTGCATGGGCGAGCATTGCTAATAACTGGTATGGCATAACCGCTCTCTATGGCGGCTCAGTGAATGGTTTAACTAACTGGGTAGAAACCGGATCCGCACCGAACAGCGCACACATAATATGGACAAGAGAGTTACAAATCGGTGGTCTCGCCAGCGGAGAATTAGGCGACATAGGCTATTACAGCGGCGCTTCTTATGAAAACAAATGGACACCACCCGTTGTCATCAATGGCAAACTATACTACAACGACCGTCTAGGCGGATCGGGAAACCTAGGACTGTCCTGTGTTGACATGGCTACCGGCGAAAAACTCTGGTTCCAAAACGGAACAACCATCAGCTTCGGGCAAGTCTTAAACTTTGACTGCCCTAACCAGCACGGCGCTTTCCCATACCTTTGGTCAATCGGAAGCGGATCCAATGCAACCTACCGCATGTACGACGCAAATACCGGCGTTGAAATTTTACAAATTATTAACGCAACAGGCGGATCCCCAAGATTCACAATCGATGAAAACGGCAACGTTCTAGGTTACATAGTTAATGGTGCAAACAATTGGGTAGCCCTTTGGAACTCAACCAAATGCATAGTCGCAGCTAATCCCGGCAACCCCTATGGTTGGCAATGGAGACCTGGCACAGGCGCAAGAATCAACTGGTATAATGGCCTTGAATGGAACACAACCACCACAGACGTACCTGGATCACCAAGCATCGCCCAACTGGGTAAACACGCAATAATTTGCGGTAACATGGTTGTAAACGGCTCTATCGCTGTTACAGGTTACAGTGCAGAAGATGGACACCTACTCTTCAACTTCAACCAAACAAGTGAAGCTTCAGCATTTTCAAACTACTTCTTTTCAGGAGAAGTCGACAACAAATTCGCATGGTTCCAACAAGAAACAATGCAATGGTATGGCTTTGATGCTCAAACTGGTAAGAAGCTTTGGGGACCCTCAGAACCTTACAGTAGCGCTTGGGGTATGTACACCACCAGTGTAAACGGTCTAGGTGCTTCAAGCCCAGTGGTTGCTTACGGCAAACTATACTCAGTGGCATACGACGGCATGATTCACTGCTATGACATGACTACTGGACACAATGACTGGAACTATTACATTGGCAACTCAGGCTACGAAACACCCTATGGCACTTGGCCCCTTGCAGCAGGCATGCACGTCGCCGCAGACGGAAAAATCTATGCCGCAACAGGCGAACACAGTCCAAGCCACCCACTACGAACGCGGAGCAAAAATCGTTTGTGTCAACGCAACAACAGGCGACGAAATCTGGCGCGCAAACGGTTGGTTTGCAGCACCAGCCATCGCTGACGGCTCACTAGTTTCATTCAGCCACTATGACAACTTCATTTACTGCTTCGGCAAAGGCCCAACCAAAGTTTCAGTCTCAGCACCAGACGTTTCAGTTCCAAGAACCTCAAGCATCCTCATCAAAGGTACAGTGACAGATATTTCAGCAGGCACAAATGAAAACGAACAAGCAATGCGCTTCCCAGACGGTGTCCCAGCAGTCTCCGACGACAGCATGAGCGACTGGATGCAATACATCTACCAGCAAGGCGAACGACCCTCAAACGCTTCTGGTGTAACAGTAACTCTTGAGGTCAAAGACGCAAACGGCAACTATCGTCCCATCGGAGAAACCACCACAGACGCAAACGGATTCTTCAGCTATGAATGGCTACCCGACATCTCTGGCAAATTTACAGTGTACGCTACATTCGCAGGCTCAGAATCGTATTGGCCATCGCACTCAGAAACAGCTTTTACCGTTGAAGAACCAGCAGCAACACCAACCCCAGCACCCGCACAACCCCAATCCATCGCTGACACATACTTCGTCCCAGCCATCGCAGGCATCATCGTTGTTATTGCAATAGTGGGCGTAGCATTAGCACTTTTGCTACTAAGAAAAAAACCTTAAACCAAACACCCCTTTTTATTTTCTTTCTGAATGACAAAAAGAGCTTAGAAAGCTCTGCTGAGACGATCTAAAGAAAAACCTGAGAACCTTGACGTTTATTTTCCTTCCTTAATATTTCTCTTCGGAGCTTTAGCAACTCTTAAGAACAAAGTCAACAAACAATAGGTGACAAGCTGATGACTAGCGAGCAAGACATCCAGACACTAATGGATTTTGGCTTAAGCTACGTACAATCCTTAACTTACATGACACTTGTAAAACTCAAAAAAGCCGATGTAAAAACGATTGCACGGGTGTCAAACATCGCCCGACAGGATATTTATCGTATCATGCCTATGCTGCAGAAACTAGGGCTTGTGGAGAAAATAATTGGGTTACCCACGATGTATCGGGCAACGCCGATAAAGAGTGCAACTGCAGTTCTTTTGGAGCAAAAAAAACTTGAATATGAAGGCTTAATAGCTAAAACTAATTCGATGATGGAAAGTTTCCCACAAACTCCAGACGATATTTCACCCAGCTATGAAGATACCCAGTTTGTAATTATTTCCGAGTTATCACTCCTTCTTAATCTTCATGAAAAACTGACATTACAATGCCAAACGACACTTGACATAATGATGCCTTTGAGAAAATACACTGAAAATGCCGATGCGCAATGGAGCCGGGTTAACCAAGTGTTTAGGCAAAAAAACAACGTAAAAATCAGGATAATTACCGAAAAACCAAAGGATCAAGAAGTTTACATTATGTTTTGGGAACCTTTGCTAAAAAATCCGCTGTTCCAAATCAAATATGTAGAAGAGGCAATTTGTCACTTTATGCACATATTTGACGATAAACAATTCACCCTATCGGTTGGTGTACAAGCTATTCTTCCAAGTTTATGGTCCAACAATCCTAACATTGTCCAGTTGGCCATAAATTACTTCAATGCTACGTGGGGTAGCACCGACAACGCAAATCAAAACTAATACATTTTGTCCAGCTAACTTCAAGCAAGTGATTGGATACAGGGCGAATTATGTGAAATCAAGGATTTTTTGTTAGCAAACTAAGCTTATAATCGATGATTAAATATCATACAAGTCAACGTTGAGAATTAATGATAAACGACGAAAATATACAAACATTAATGAGGTTTGGATTGAGCATAGTCCAAGCATCCGTGTACCTGACGCTGGTTAAACTGAAAAAATCCGATGCTAAAACGATTGCAAAATTATCAAACGTTGCCAGGCAGGATATTTACCGCATTATGCCTGCGTTGCAGAGGCTTGGGCTTGTACAAAAAATAATAGGCATACCAACGATGTATATGGCTACGCCGCTTCAGGATGGCGCTTCAATTTTACTCGAAAGAAAAAAACAAGAATATGACAGTTTAATCAATCGAACAGATTCTCTCATCGATAATCTATCAACTGTTAGCGAAAAAATCTCGCCCTCTGAAGAAGACACTCAATTCGTGATTATCTCCGAAATGTCTGCCCTCATCAACCTCCACGAAAAACTTACGCGGCATTGCCAAAATACTCTAGACATTATTGTGCCCCTTCGGGGTATACCCAGCAAGATCGGGGAAGAATGGAACTATGTAAGAGACCTCTTGGATCAGAAAAAAATCCCAACGCGGCTAATTACCCATAAACCTGAGAGCAAGGAGGATTCATCTTTCGTGTTTTGGGCGCCACTTTTGAACAAGAATTTCTTTACGGTGCATTATTTAGATGGGCCGATTTCTTTTGGGATGCACATTTTTGATGGCAAACAACTTACTTTATCAGTAGATGGTATTCGGGTTCTTCCAAGTTTGTGGTCGAACAACTCCAACCTTTTGCATCTGGCCAATTCTTATTTCAACAGGGCATGGACAGCAATAGAGAAAGAGAATACCTCTGATTCCGCCAAGTCACAACGAGCAACCAACGATTTTCTATCTCAAATGGTCGCAAAAACTTGTAAAAAAGAGATCTGAGCGAAAAGCACAGTTAGGTGTTGGCATGGCCACTTCTTGTGTCTCGAAGTCAGAATCTTTTTACGGGCAATTTTTCAGAATTTTATTTGGATGCCTATTGGATGCCAATGTTCAGCCCTTTCTCAATAGTACATGAAGAGGTCTTTGCACCATTTGCAAAATTTTTCGTCAAATCCAAAAAGCCCCATGTAATCCATCACACCATTGTGTCGGCGAAAAACCACCGTAGAATAATTCTCAGTAATCACAAGAGTGACGGGGATTCTCTCCATATACTTGCTTCCCACTAAGACCTCAGAGTCTTTGGCGTTTGCAAGTGCCTTTGCAAGATCTTTCTGCATGATAAACTTGAAGTCAAGTCCTTTGGACTTTTTCTCCGTTGTTGGTTGAATATGACTTGAATCTACCTGCTCAGCCATACTCCAGATGTATTTTTCAGCGTCAAGCACAATTTTTCTAACTCGATTAAAACCAGTCATAGATTCCATGCAAAATTCCGCATCGGGACAACTTCCCAAGCCTGTTAATGAACTCGTAAGGAAAGACACAAAACATCATGGTCTAAAAAGTAATTACCTTCTTTAAAACAAAATTGAAACCAGACAGAAAACCAGTCGCCAGTTTGCCCTGTGAGGTTATTGCATAAGTGCTGTCAACTTTTTTTTCTACAAGTTTAGCTTCAGTTAGTCGTTGCAGGTGCCTGAAAGTTTCGGTAACAGTAATATCCAGGGATCTTGTGATCTGCTGCATTTGCCATTTCAATATTGTGTTGCTTTTGTGTTTAGTAGTGTTCTCTGTCTTGACTGGAGTCCTTAGAAAGAACAATTCTGTTAAAACGTTGAAATCATTTTTGAGAATATTTTTAGTTCTGATAAAAAAAGTCTATTTAAAATTGGGTCCAAATATATCTTCAAGTGCACATTCTGTGGTGTTAAAGCTATGCTTTGCTTTGATTCTAGCGTATGCTTCTCGTACGATGAACTGGTGGATATCTAAGTTTTTCTCCGTCATTTTTGAACCAAGAAGTTCATTCTACAAGAATATATAACTGGGTTATTTCGTGTATCAAATATTCCAAAAATTGTAATATGTCACTTGAGATTTTTTAATGAAGGCTTAAATTTCCCTAGGACTCAGAAAAAAATTCTGAGTGAAAAAAATTTTGTAAGAGAGTTGTGAATCTACATATTCATTGTCATCATTTCAAAGACTTCGATGCTTGCTTTAGGCATCATTAAGTGAGGATGGTCAGTGAGCATTGCTTTTGCGGCGTCTAAGTCTTTTGCTTGGACTATTGAGTAGCCTGTTACTTGGCTTTGGCTTTTAGTTGCTCCCTTTTTGTCAACACATGCACCCATTCCAAGGGGCGTGCCCATGTCAACGATTGCTTTTCCACATTTCTTGTACCAAGCATTCCACGGTTCCATACCCTTCTTCATTTCTTCAGGACTCACATTCATCTGCGACTCAGCAGAAACTGGTGCCATGTATAAAATCATAAATTTCTTCATTGAAAATCACCTCTCAAAACTTTTTAGCTATTGAAAAACACTAACTTAGCCTAAGGGAAGCTTGGCTTTTATTATTATCGGAAGTTTCTTTTTAGCTTCCGAGGTGTTTTTATTTTAATATGTCGGTGATTTTCACATCAGTATAGTTATTGCTGTTACCTGAGACAAACGCGAAGGATTTCCACCTGCACAGAGCAACCTCTTTGGCGAAACCAAAAAGCTTCGGGATGCCAAATATTTATAGCCATAAAACGAGCAGATTGAATCTGTGAAATCATGAACGATGATGAATTAATAAAGATGGAGAAAACCGCTGTGTCCGCCATATCAAAAAACCTCAACGTCGCCGACGTCCATTTACTCGTTGAAAAGCTTAACGAAAAAGACGACAAGTTACGGTATAATGCGTTCCTGCTGTTGCAGTCAGTTTCCCGCATCCTTCCATCTGTTTACGAATATTGGGGTGAATTGGAGAAAAAGTTGGACAGCGACAACTCGTATCAGAGAAGCCTAGGCGTTATGCTAATCGCTGAGAATGTAAGATGGGATAAAGAGGGCAAGTTTAAAAAAACATTAACCAAATACATGCGTTGCTGCAATGACGAAAAATTCATAACTGCAAGACAATCCATTCAAGGGCTAGCGGCTATCTTGGGTGCAACAGACAAATTTAACGCTGAGATAAAGCAAGGTCTAGCTAATTTGGAACTTTCCCAGTACAAAGAAAACCAGCAAAAGCTTCTTAAAAAGGACATTTCAAAAGTTCTCAAATTTGTAAGTTGATGGCAACCTCTAGCAACAATTTGTAAAGAGAAAAGGTATATTTAGGAATTTTAATTATCGCAAAAAGAAAAGTGGACTTTTTTCTTTTTCTCCCTACGTTTTAAGAAATACAGTAGATTGTAGGTTCTGAGTTGGATTGTTTTGGTTAGATTGTGGGAAATCCTTAAACCATGCTTTGCAAATTGGCAAAGGCTATGAAAAATTGGTAAATGCACAAGATTTGTTTGGAGTTTGATGTCTGTTGCCGAGGTCTTTTTTTGATTCACTAAACGTCTTCATTAGGAAACGTTACCGCTTGGTCATCGTGGCATGGGTAGTTGCAGTTCTGTTTTCGCTTGTGCTTATTCCCAGTTTCTTTTCAGCTGTTTCCTATGACCTGACAGGAGGGTTTGGTGGGCAACCCAATGCTGAGTCTGAAAAAGCATCAAACATAATTAAAGCACAATTTCCTTCTTCATCCAACAGCAGCGACAGTAGTATTCTAATAGTTCTTGGGAATGCTTCGGTTTATTCGGATTCGTTAAAGCAGACAATTCTTGCCTTGAACGGCACTTTAACTGAGAACCCAAATATTGTCAATTACACAGGTCAGTCAAGCATGTACTCATTGGAGGCAAGCTTGCTTAACTCATCTCTGCCAGACATCTTGAATCAAACAGCAAGTCTCCAATCGGAAATCGGTACAATCAACTCTGGACTATACACCCTGCAGGGTAACCTGTCGGTTTTAAGTGAGAACCTGTTCCAACTTAAATTCGGCATCAACCAAACGGCGCAACTAATCTACGGTGTTCCAACAGCGTTTGTCGGTGTTTGGCAGGGAATCACAGCCCAAGGCGTAACAGACCCATATCTCGCGAACTCTTTAGCCAACGATACAACTTACAGCGTTACTTCTAACTTCCGAGGCGACCCCCAAGCCATAGTGTACTACTCCGCTTTCTTTGGCGCTTGGACCAATAGTTTCCAAACTCTTCCAAACAGCACTGCAGTGCTTGACCGGGAAGCCTTTGCAATTGGACAGTCAGTTACGGCTCTTCTAAGCAGCGGTCAGCTTGATTCCCAGACAAGCCAGACTTTTGGTCTTGTTGCCAAAGGCTTGAACGTTAACAATTGGAACCAAGAAAGCGCCATTAATAACCTGACAACCTCAACCATGGTGTCAAATATCCCTGCGGAACTTGCATCTGCTCTTGGGGCTTCACCCATTAGCGTTGTGAACCAACTGTATAGCTTTGGTTCCTCGCCTTCAAACGCAACGCTCGCGAACTATGCAATCTCACTGCTGGAAGCAGGTTACAGCAACATCACTTCAGCGGATGTTGGATTTTCAGTCTCTGACTTGATGCAACTCACCTATCATCTTGGTGCATCACCCAATACTACGCAGACGTGGAAGTTAGCCTGTGACCTAATTTCAAACGCTACTCAAAGCACATTTGTAGATTCGCCGCTCTTCACGGTAAATGGTACTGCATTGAGCACTCTTCTCTCAAGCATTTCGTCAAACTCAACACGCTCAGACATTGCCCACGCCATCGAAAATATGATTTCCACAAAATCCTATTTGAGTTACCCATACCTGCCCTCTAGTGCGTTAACAAGTAACTTTGTGAATTCAAACAACGATACAATGCTGATTGTTCTGGGGTTCTCATCCAATATTGATTCTAGCACGATAGTTCAAGTGGAATCCACAGTGCAGAATTCGGGTTTATCTGACTTCGGGAAAGTCTATGTGACTGGTGGTCCAGTTTTAACTAAGGATATTGAGAAAGCATTTCTTCCTGCCCTTGAAGTTACCGTTGGACCCGGCATAGCAATTTCACTGTTACTGGTTGGACTGCTGTTCTTGGCTCCAGTTGCTGCTTTAATTCCTGTTCTAATAGGCGGCGTTTCAGTTTCAGTCGCCCTTTCATCCATTTACGTTGCCATAGTAGAAGTTGGGCATGGAAACATAACCTTCCTCACTCCAACTTTAACCATACTATTAATGCTGGGACTCGCCGTGGACTACGCAGTTCTCCAGCTGAAACGCACAAGAGAAGAAAGACAACAGGGAAAATCCACCGAGGAAAGCGTTGGAATATCTATTAAGTGGGCTGGCCAAGCCGTTTTGACGGCGGGTGTAACCGTAATTGTGGCTTACGTTGTCATGGCGGCCGCTAATGTTCCTATCTTCAGCGACGTAGGAATCGCTATAGCTTTGGGAGTTTCGATTTTGCTTGCAGCTTCACTGACGCTTCTTCCTGCCCTTGAAATTGCATTGGGCGACAAGATTTTTTGGCCAGGCTTAAAGAAGAGCAACAGAACAAAATCGAGTTCAAACAAAAACCTGTTGGCGCGGGTGGCAAAGGGGACACTTAAACGAAAAATACCCATCATAATAATTATCAGCGCATTATCGCTGAGCGCCCTATTTGTAACAGTCAACACCCCTCTTGGTGATGACTTCTTAAAACTCATACCTAACTTCCAAAGCAACCAAGGGCTCACTGTGCTATCAAACAGTTTCGGAAGCATTGCAACAGCGCCAACTTCTATCGTTGTAACCATGCAGACACAGATAGCCTTTGGAAACAACCACTTTAACCAAACCCTGCTAGACCAACTTGAGCAAATCACAGATGCCGCTGCAAACTCCAACGGCGTCAGCGCTGTCTCAGGTCCAACTAGACCCTTCGGAAACGCTTTTAACTATTCGGGCGTCGAAGGCATGTCTGAAACGCTCCGTTCACAATATGAGGGTCAGATGCTTTCTGCGATAGGTATAGACAACAAAACCGCGGTCATAAAGGTAGGTTTTTCTGGTTCTGCCGCCAGTCAAGCTGCCATCGACTCTTTACGTGGAATGGAGAAGAACATTAGTGATGTGCCCCTCTTAAGTGGTGTAACAGTTTATTTTGGAGGACAAACCCAATCGACTTACGATAGCCAAGCGTTCATGTCAAATCTGATTCCACAAGTTGTAGTTATTCTCTCAGTTGCGGTCTACTTGATTTTGTTCTTCCAACTCCGCTCAGCGTTCACGCCTGTCCGCCTCATAGTCACTATTCTATGCAGTGTAGTCTTCGCTTTAGCTATAATTTCACTCATCTTCTACGTCGGGCTCAACTTGCCCATCTTGGACTTTGCACCCTTGTTCGTAGTTGTAACCATGCTTGGCGTGGGAATAGACTATGACATATTCTTTGTAACCCGCATCCGAGAAGAAGCCCTCAACGGCAAAACCGACAACGAAGCCATAACAACCGCCATCGAGAAAGTCTGGGTAACAATCCTCTGCCTAGGACTTGTCCTTGCTACCGTTTTTGGTTCGCTTCTAATAACTGGCATCGCGATTCTTCAAGAAATTAGCCTCGCCGTCGCCGCAGCTATCCTCATAGACGTAAGCGTAGTTATCCTCTTCTTTGTGCCTTCACTGATGGGGCTTGCGCAGAAACTCAATTGGTGGCCACACAAATTTTCCCGAACAAAACAACCGAAAGACACGGCAGAGCAGGATAAGCAAAAAAAGCAAGATTAAAACAAAAACTGTTTCTAAAAAACGCGGTGCTAAAGACATGAAAGAGAAAAAATACATTTAGCTTTGGGGGATAGAATAATTAAAAAACCGAAAGAATCTATTTCTTTCCGGTTTTTTCTTCGTGTTTCTTCTTTTTTGCTGCGTTCTTTTTTGCAAGTGAAGGCATAATATTCCTCTTGTTAATTCTGACTTAGCTATTATGTGTGAAAGTACCTAAAAGCTTACCTATCAAAAACGTCCTAAACAAGCGCTTTAAGCTATATATAATGGGTCATACAGTCTCATAAAAGTAAAATTAACATTGATTTGGGGATATTGGATGGATGAAGTCTTAGAAATGCTCGATAAAACCGCAAAGCGCGTTCAGAAAGTCGTGGATGAAACCAAGGAAGCAACCGCAAAACAAACGGCCATTTACGAGGGGCTTCTTATTTCACCGCTTGCATCTCAAGAACAAAAATTAAGAGCGTTCATTGGAAAAACACTTGAGTTAGATCGTTTAGAACGGTTAACTTCTCAGCTAAGTCTGCTCTATACGCTGCAGATTTTTGCGTTCAAAGTTAAGGTAATTGAAGTTTCTGTCAGCAAGATAAACGAGCAACTTGTAAAGTCGGGGGTTTTGCAGAAGAGTGGCGAGGTTGAAGATATTACGAAGAATATCGACGCCCTCAAAATCTTAATCGAAGCGCATTACGAGTCGATGAAGGAAATAAGCGAAACCCAGAACAAAAACTTGGGGTACATACAATAAAAATAGGTTAAATAAAAAGGGCAGCCTTGGTGGTTTTTCACCACTATAGGTTGTTTCTGCCTGCAACGGTTTGGTTTATTTTAGAACAGCTTTTCCCAACTTGTGACTAAGTCGAGAACTTCTTGACCTTGTTTTCCGCCGTAGCTTACTAGGCGTTCGCGAACGTCTTTTTGGGCGATTGCTGCTTTCTGGAATTCTTGCATTTGTGCTGCTTTGTCTGTGAGGTATAGTAGTCCGTCTACTCCTGCGCGTGCCATGCGTACTGAGACTGTTAAGAGTTCGGCTGGGGTTGGTGTTTCTTTTGGATCGTCTCCGGGCCCAATTACGTAGAGTGCTATGTTAAGTTTGACGTCTTTGAAGAGTTTCTTGAAGTTGCGTGTAAGCATTTCGTTGTACCATGGGGTTGCGTAGTTTTTGTTGAACATGACGACGAGGAATTCATCGGTTAGGGGTGCGAGATCGTCGAACCATACGCCGAAGCGTTCATAGTTTGTAACGGGGTCTGGAAGGACACCGATGACGAATTTTTTCTTTGCTCTGTTGCGTACTCGGTCGCTTACTTGTGCCATGTATTCGGTGATTTCTTTTCGTCTCCATTCGTACCAGCTTAATCCGCTTTTCTTCCATAGGTCTTTGCAGCGTGGGCATGTGCAGTGGCCGTGTTCTGCGAAATGGATGCTGTTTAACCAGATTCCTTGGCTTTTGCGTGCAACATCTTCGATGTAGTCGAGTTGTTCTGCTCTGTGTTCTGGTTGAGTTGCGCAGAGGACTTCCCAGCGGACGTTAAAGTTGTCGTTGGTTCTCCATGCTGGACCTAAGTCGGATTGGCTGATCCAGTCTGGATGAATGCGGGCGGTTACGTTGTCTCCGAAGATAGCGATGTTGCTGTGCATATCAGCTTTGGGCGGCATTCGTCTGCCTACTTCTGGTTTTACTCGGAAAAGGTCATAGTCGAAGCCTGGAACTTTTTTTGCTTCAAACATGTATGTGCCGAATTTCATCTTTCTTCTACCTTTTTAGACACAAAACGTTCGGCGCTGTTATAAAGTTTTGCATAATAAGCTATAATTGGTTTTCAAAAACAAAATTGATGTTTAACGATTAACTACAATGCACTATTGCAAGCTTTTGAGGAGTTAACAAACATAAATCGTCTTAGATTTATTCTACACAATGAATTATGGATCTTAAGCTTTTGCGAGTGACATAAAGACCAAAAAGAGGGTTGCTTGGAACTGGAAATTCCATTCATTACTTGCGTAACCTTTTTAGGGCATAGTTGCTTTCGCAACCTTTAGAAATTATCCCTGCTTAAGCTGGGTTTAGGTGCTGTCTTGAGCCGACCATATTCAGAAAAACCAGAGGAAACGGTTCAGTCTTTAGGCGTTAATCCCGCGAAGGGCTTAAATGACCAAGAGGCAGCAGAGCGTCTAAACCAAGTCGGCAAAAACACGCTTGTGAAAGAAGGGGAAATCCGTTTTTTGGGGATTCTGCGAGAAGAAATTACTGAACCAATGATTCTCCTGTTAATAGCGGTTGGAGTTCTCTATAGCATTCTGGGCAGCTTAACTGACGCCTTAACTATCATTGTAATAATCATTATCCTTGTCTTCGCCGAAGTCTGGAACGAGTACAGAGCAAAACGCTCAATTTCGGCTCTCCGACAACTGGCTCCGCCGACCGCCATTGTGCTTAGGAACGGTCAGCCAATAGAGGTTCAAACAGCGTTTTTGGTTCCAGGCGACATCTTGCTTTTGAAAGTTGGACAACGTGTTCCAGCTGACGCCAGACTCTTAGACGCTTATGGTTTAGAAGTTGATGAGTCATCGTTAACTGGCGAATCGTTCCCCGCAGCCAAAGATGCCAGCGTCGTGTTGCCCGATGAAATAAAAATTACTGACCAAACAAACATGCTCTTCACTGGAACAGTAATTATCCGGGGAAGAGCAAAAGCAATCGTAACAGCGACGGGTGTTAACTCAGAGCTCGGAAGAGTCGCTGGCATCACCAAAGCTGCCAAAGAACCAAAAACACAGCTACAGTTGGCAATGAAGCAGCTTTCCAAAACGCTGGTTTGGGTTGCTCTCTTCTTCGCCATTCTAATACCTGTTTTAAGCTACATCAGAGGCTTGCAGCCAAACCCCGCAGAAGCCGTGCTCTATGGATTATCCTTGGCGTTTGTGGTAATCCCAGAGGAGCTTCCCATCATAATTATGATGGTTTTAGGCGTAGGCAGCTATGCCCTATCACGCAAGGGAGCCATTGTGAAGCGCTTGCGTGCAGCCGAGACGCTAGGTGCCGTAACCGTCATCGCTACCGACAAGACAGGCACTATCACTGAGAACAAGATGCGGGTCGAACACCTCTACTTTGACGGCAAAATAACCCCCACATATGAATTTAAAGAAAACGAGAAAGCATCGTTAAGAACGGCGCTTTTGGCAAGCGACGCGATCCAATCCAATGCACCTTTCGCCACATTGGGCAATCCTATGGCGCAAGCAATCGAAGAGCGCTTAAAACAGGACGGTGTCAATGCACAAGCTGTCTCGAAGGATTGGGTACTTAAAGACGAATTGAGCTTTGACGTTAAACGCAAACTCGCCTCTTACATTTACCAATACGGCAACTCCCAAGTAATCTTATCCAGCGGTGCACCAGAGAAACTTTTAGAAAACTCTAACCGAATACTGCTAATGGGTGAAGAAGCCGAGCTCACTGATACCAAGCGAATTGAAGTTTTAAGCACGATTGCGCAGATGGCTCACGCTGGCGAGCGGCTTTTGGCGTTTGGGTACCACCGCTTATCAGCTGATTTCACTAAAGAAAATCTTGAAAGCGACATCATCTTCGTTGGAATTTTAGGCTTCATGGACCCACCACGAAAAGAAGTCAGAGGCGCCATCAAAACCTGCCAAGAAGCAGGCATCAAAGTAATCATGATTACAGGCGACCACCCCGAAACCGCGAAAACAATCGCCAGCCAAGTCGGCATAAACAGCAGTAGAGTCTTAACAGGCGGCGAAATCGCCAAGATGTCTGATGAAGACTTGAAAGACGTATTGAAGAGTACGTTTGTTTTTGCACGAGCGACGCCTGAAGATAAACTGCGATTGGTCAGGTTGCTAAAGGAGAACGGCGAGGTTGTTGCTGTCACGGGCGACGGTATAAACGATGCCCCCGCACTCAAAGAAGCTCACATCGGCATCGCCATGGGTACCCGAGGAACAGACGTCGCCAAAGAAGCCGCCAGCATGATAATAACCGACGACAATTTTGCAACTATCGAGACCGCTGTGAAAGAAGGACGCAAGCTATTCGGCAACCTGCGCAAAGGTGTACGTTACTATTTGGCTTGCAAGGTAGCGTTGGTATCAATATTCATCGTTCCAATCATACTGGGAATTCCGTTGCCTTTTGCTCCGATCCAAATTATTGTGCTCGAGCTCTTCATGGATTTAGCTGCCTCAGCCACCTTCGTTGCTGAACCCGGAGAAGCAGACGCCATGCAGAAACCGCCGTTCGATCCAAAAGAGAAATTCCTCAACAAACCAATGCTGAGACGGCTCTTCTTAGGTGCCTTAAGCCTCTTCATTGCTGTTACGACAACTTTCTTGTTCACATGGTACACAACCTCTGACGTAACTTATGCTCGAACCATAGCATTTGCAACTTGGATGTTTGGTCATATTTTCCTCGCCTTAAACTTCCGATCAGAAAATGAACCCCTGATAAAAGAAGGGTTGCTTTCAAACAAAGTCATGTTGCTGTGGGCTCTGCTGGTGTTTGTTACCTTAATTTTAGGCACCGCACTGCCGCCAATACAGTCGGCGCTACAGGTTACAGGCTTACATCTTGGGGATTGGCCCTTGGTAATTGTGGTGTCGTTTGTAGCTACCTTCTGGATGGAGTTAGCAAAAATTCTGCATAAAAGCGCCTAGCTTTTAAACTCAGACAACATATGAGGGTAACGGAAGAGGGATACATCGGTGCCGATTAAGTATTTTGAGGCTCCAGAAATCAAAAAACAAGTCGACCAGCTAGCGGAAGAATGCGAATTCTACCACGTGGTCCCCCAATTCGTTTTCTGCGTGCGAAGTAAAGGCTCCAAAGCACGCCGCACAATCGCTCGAATCCACGGGTTGGGAAAAATTTGGCAGGGTGTGTTGAACCTTCCGCCATCCTACACCATTGAAGTTATCTCAGAGATTTTTGACAGGATGTCCCCTGAAGATAAGGAGAGGACTTTAATCCATGAACTCATGCATATTCCCGGTGGTTTCTCGGGCGGTTTTCGTCCACACAAAGGCTTTGTTGAACGGAAAGATGTAGAGTTGGTTTATAGAAAGTTGCAGAATGATAGGGTTGCAAGACGGCAAAGAACGCTTTTTCCCTGAAAATTTAGCTATTTTTTGTTAAACTTTTTAACAGTGAATTTAGTTTATGGAAAGTTGCTGTTTTAGCAACGAAACCTAAAAAAAGCATATCTGAACTATTAGGTGGCAAGGAAAGAAAACTTTGCCGAAAAACGGTGTTACTTCATGGGAAAGCATGTTATGAAAAGTCTAAAGCACAACGGCATATACGTTCCCCCTTACGACCTTAAAGGGTTCTCGGTTAGAATCCAGGGTCAGCAGATAAAACTTACACAGAAAACCGAGCCCATGGCGATGGCATGGAGCCGCCGAGTTCTATCAACCACCATACCGCCCCCCGACAAGGTATTCATCAAGAACTTCATGAAGGAATTCCTCGATCAGCTAAAGAAAGAAAACCCTCAGGCCGCCTTCTTGAGCAGTTTTATACCCAAATACTTGCATAGCATCGATAATAGCGGCGAACAAGTTAACGAAATTGACTTCAGCCAAGTTAAACGCTTCATCCTTGACGAGAAAGCCAAAAAAGAAGCCCTGAGCAAAGAAGAGAAAAAGAAGCAAGCAGAAGAACGCAAAGTTAAACGTTTAGAATTCAAAGAAAAATACGGTTACGCTGAAGTTGATGGCCAAAAGTTGGAAATCGCCAACTGGACTGCTGAACCATCCTGCCTTTTTGCGGGACGAGGCGACCACCCACAACGTGGTAAATGGAAAGAAGGTCCCAGTGAACAAGACATCACTCTCAATTTGCCCCCTGACGTGCCAAAACCAGCAGGAAACTGGAAGGGCATCGTCTGGGAACCCAACAAGATGTACGTTGCCAAGTGGGAAGACAAACTTACAGGTAAAATTAAGTACGTCTGGTTCAGCGATACCGCTTTTCTGAAGCAGAACCGTGAGAAAGAGAAATTCCAAAAAGCTGAAACTTTAGGAAAACAAATCAAGCAAATCGAAGCCCATATCCTCAGGAACCTTGACGTTAAAGACATCAACAGACGCAAGGTTGCGACCGTGGCATGGCTAATTCTGGTACCCAACATGAGAGTTGGCGACGAAAAAGACCCCGATGAAGCCGACACCGTAGGTGCAATCACCCTGCGCAAAGAACACATCAAAATCGTCGGTGACACCCTTCACTTTGACTTCTTAGGCAAAGACAGCGTACGATGGGTAAAAGAATACAAGGCGCCGCCCGAAGTCATCAAGAACATCGAGTACTTCAGCAAAACAAGCAAAGAATACCTCTTCGAAGGCATCGACAGCAAACACGTCAGCCGTTTCCTCTCCGAAAAAATGCCTAAACTCACAGCCAAAGTCTTCAGAACATGGCGATGCACAAAGACCGTCAAGGAAGAACTTGAAAAAAGTGGCGTAACCAAAGAAGACCCCGACTACAAGAAAAATTTCGCTGCAAAAATGGCCAACTTCAAAGTGGCAGAAGTCGCAAACCACAAACGCAAAATTCCACCAACTTTTGACCAACGAGTACTGGACAAGGAAGCTAACCTAAAAAACCTCGAGTCGTTACTGAAAGCGAAAAAAGCTGAAGGCAAAAAAACCGAGTCATTGGAAACCAGAATTGAACGAGCTAAACTGGATATGCAATTAACTAAGCTGACAAGAGAATATAACTTGGGGACATCATTGAAATCGTACATTGACCCGACTGCATATGTTAAATGGGCAAAGAAAGTCAAGTTCGATATCGAAAAATTCTACCCTCAAACACTGCGCAACAAGTTCAGTTGGGCACTACAATCGGGCAAAGCACAAATATCCTGTGACGCTGAGTGCATAACTCCATGAGCATCGCCGAAATAAAAGACGGCGTAATCCTTACCATTTTTGTTAAACCCAACTCTGCCAAGTTTAAAGTTGAGTTTGATGGAAACGAAATCGTTGTCCACTCCACTGAGGAGCCAGTGAAGGGCAAAGTAAACAAAGAAATAATAAAAGAATTCGCTAAAGTCTTGCACACTAAGGTTGAATTTGCTGCTGGTTTAACCTCTAAGCAGAAGCAACTTTTTGTTTCTGGCATGACTAAACTGCAGGCAGAACAACTGTTGAAATCTCCACATTAGATATATTACAAAAATCGAAATATCCTTTATAGGCAAAAAAGGCTAATTCATATTCAGAATAAAGAGAGAGGGACTAACCCCTCACCTTACCCCATCTTCTACCAGCCTAAAATTACTTTGAATATTCCAAGCGCTATCCCCATGGACACTATGGCTCCAAGAACAGTTCCAACAATCAAAGGAGGATAAAATTTGTTTGGTTTAATTCCCAGTAACCGGCCAACAACTGCCGTCTGTATTGGTGAGAGAACAAAAACTCCAGCAATAATGCCGATCCAAGCGTACTTGTGGATGAGTCTTTGACCTCTAGCTGTTCTTCTGTCAATCCAGGCTCTTAGACCCTTTTTCCATTCTAGCAGCCTATCGATTATTTTTGTAGCTGCGAAGACCGTTAGAATATTTATAATAAGCGTGGATACGAAAACCAGTTTGGGGTCGAATCCAACGGCGACGCCATAGAGCATGCCTCCGGCGCTTTCAAAAACTATAGTTATCAGAACATAGATGTAAATCTCGTACATCCGAACACCCTTTGACAAATTATTGTTTAGCCTAATATGGCTTATCTCTAGTAAGACAGCTTTCAGTTTACTTGTTATTGATGGCTGGTCTTTGGAAAAATTTGCCTGAGTTGGCGTAAACATGTAATTGTTGGGTGAGAATTTATAACTAAGAAACCATTTTTTGTTATTTGTGATCAGTTATGTGTGAATTCAATGTTATTGTTGATGGAAAAATAGAATTCAAAGATGTAATCTACAGCAAGGTTGATGGTGATATCATCGTCGTCAAGAACATTATGGGGCAAGAAAAGCAGTTTAAAGGCTATAAAATCGTTGAAATCGACGTTCCCAACACTCGGCTTGTACTCTCTGCCCAGTAAGATAGCTCAAAGCTGAGGATGGAAGACACCACATGGGTGAACAGAAAGCCTGAGTTAGTTTGCCTATGGTTGTAGTCAGTTTTTGGCTTTATATATTAAATTCGCTTAGTTAAGATAACGACAGCTTTGTAGTCGGCATCGGCGGAGAATAAGATGAGTAACAGAGAAAAATTTGACCGCGACCTCACTGTTCTACTTTCAAGGTTGACAGTCGATACTGGACCAGAAGTTGAAAACAAACTCAACATGCTGAAAGATTGGCTAATTAAGCTCCAGAAAGAAAACGTCGTAAAAATCAACCACTCCGTTATGGAACTAGTATGCGCCAAATATCTCATCCAAAAAGGCTACGAAGTCCAAATTGAATATCCACTAAACGAACTCTTAACCTGCGACTTATACGGGATAAAAGGCTTAGGAAACCTAGTTGTCGAAATAGAAACTGGGTTTATTCCGCCAGAAAACGCTTTAGCACCGTTAACTTATACAACGGCGCGTTTAGCCAGCAAGATTATTCGTTATAGCACTTTTGCGGGCAAATTTGCGTTGGGCGTTCCATCCCACTACGTGTTACCTTTCCCACGCACCTTGGCTAAGCCCCCCCGAAACCGCACAGAACAGGAGTTAGAGCAAATAAAAAACCTCTGCGACACCTACTATCAAAAACCACCTGTAACAGTTGAGGAAATCCGAAACGCCCGAATCCAAGAAATCTATATCATAGACGTGGACCGAACGATGGTTCAGGCAATCGATCCAGAAGCATACTTAAAGAGAGCTATGCAAAAAGGAATAGTTCCCGATTACATCACACAGGAGCTATAACGCCCGCTATGTCGTTCTACGTTTACATCCTACTCTGCATGGACGGTAGCTTCTATACCGGCTACACCAAGGATGTCGACGAGCGAATGAAGCAACATGAAAACGGAAAAGGGGCAAAATACACAAAAACTCACAAACCCCAAAAATTGGAGTACGTAGAAGTTTTTGGGACCCGAAGTAGTGCAATGAAGCGAGAACGGGCAATAAAGAAATTAAGTCATCAACAAAAAAGAAATCTCATAAGCTCCAAGACCAAAAAATAAATCTAAGATAAAAGAAACTGATTTTTGAGTTAGATCAACAGTGTTAAAGCGGCACCCGTAATCACCGGGATTAGTACGTTGTCGTTTACTGGCAGAGGCAAAACCTCAATGGTCATGGCAATTGCAGCGCCTGCCAGAGCTAACCATGGCGAAACGAAAAAGCTTCCTGCTAAAAACGCGAAGAAAAACCCAGCTACTGAACCCTCCCAAGTTTTACCCTTTGTTAAAGGGTAGCGAGGTGGAAATTAATCCTCCGAAAAGGGAAGCGGTGCTGTCGCCTAGGCAGAACATGGCAATGGCTGCGCCACCTGGATTACCGTGGGCTGAGGCGGAAAAAGAAGAAGGGTCAGCAAATATTCCTATGGCAAAGTAGAGTGGAGCTGCCGCGAAACCCGTAAAGTTCAGATTGGGATGCGGCGTGACGGGTAATCGCGGAAACGAAGCGTAATTCGCGTCCCTCCAATCGCCGAAGTTCAGAAACCGTGTAGACTATGGCGATGAGAATGATTATCGAAGCAACCACAGGAATCGAGATAAATCCTGCAATCACAGGCATAAAGAAACCCGAAGCATGAATGTCTTCCCTGACTAAATCATTGGTTGAGGGAAAAGAATGCTTATGCGTTTTTCCATCGATAATCGGCAAGATTCCAGAAAGTTTACTGTTGACTACTCTATCAGCCTTTACTCTTATGACGAAATCAGGATTGTAACCAATTTTTAATACTTCGGGAGCGAATATGCAACGGTTATTTCGATCGTCGGCCACAACCACACAATCTTTCAACTCCAGGTTTTCGGCACTCATAATTTTAGATAGAATTTTCATTTTCCCCTCGGGTTTAATGGCTTCCCCATCTATTTCGACCCGTCAACTTCCCATCTTGGGTTTCAACGTCGATGCCAAAGGCGTATTCTGCACCCAAACAATCTGCTAATTTTTTAACGATAACCGTTGGCAACCCTGAACTGATCAGGGCAGTCTTGCATTTTCTTTCTTTTAGTTGACAAAAAATGCTTCGTAGAGTCGGCGTAGCGGGAATCTTGTCAAAGATGCACTCAAGAGTTTCAAGTTCAACACCTTTCAAATTACTAAAAATACGCCTCAACGCTGATTCCAGCTTCAAAATGCCGGCTTCATAGAGAAAACCCAAGAAAAGCATCTTGACAAGCGTAGTTACTCCTAAGGTTTTGCCCACTTCAAAAATGAAACGGTTTTTTGGGATGAGCACTCCTTCAACGTCGAAAACGACAAGCCTGGGCTTTTCCGTTTGAGCCATTTTTATCTTAACTCACGATTTAGCGCTGTTTGCTTAAAGAGTTGGCGGCAGCTAAAGATAAAATTATCCTGTCTGTGCACATTGGTGCTCTTTGTTTTGCAGCTCTAAGGGGCATCCTCCGCCGCAAACCTGTAGTTGTCCGCAGTCTTTGCATTTTTCTTCGACGTATTCTCTTTTGCGGAGTTTTTCTGCGAGGGGATGGTGCCAAATTTTCTCCCAGGGTTCGGTTAAGATGTTTCCGAGACTTTCAAAGTAGCTTTGACATGGGTAAACGTCGCCATTTGGTCCAACGCATGCGTTTATCATGGCGGCAGTGCAGCTTTTGACTCCCAAACCTAACTGTACGGGGTCGAATTGGCAGTACTGAGTTGGCGTGTACCAGAGGAACTTTAAGCCGATGAGGTGTGCTTTGTCTCGGATTTGGGGCAAAAGAATGTTCAGGTCAGCTAAGGGCAAGGCGAATTCTTCGCTTGCAGAGGGTGCTTTGCCCGAGTAGATGAGGCTGTTGCAGCCAAACGCATTCACACCGAGCCCTTTGATATAATCAATGGTTGTTAGGAAGTCAGCGGCGTTGTGCTTGCTTAGCGTGGTGTTGGTGGAAACGTAAATCTTCGATTGCACAGTGTTTTGGATTCCTGCGATGGTTTCTTTCCAGCTGCCCTTCTCTTTGGTCATGGCGTCGTGGACTTGGGGTTTATGTGATTCAAGTGTTATCTGTACAAAGTCTAAGCCTGACTTCTCAAGCGTAGCCACGAAGGCTTTGTCCTTGAGTCGTCGCCCATTACTAATTAACCCTGTAACAATCCCCTTGTTCTGGGCGTACAATAACAGTTCAGGCAAATCCTCCCGCAAAGTAGGTTCACCGCCCGTAAAAGTCAAAATGAATACCCCGATTTCGCTGAGCTTATCGATCACACTCTTCCATTGAGCAGTCGTTAATTCGGGGGTTTCGTGTGGTCCGCCAGCGTAACAGTGGACACAGTCGTTTTGGCACCTAAACGTCAAAGCTAAATCCATGCGTAGCGGCGCTGAATACTGGTAGCTAAAGGGCTCCATTTTTTCGATTTCAAGAAAACTCACCGGATCAATCTTTGCGGTCTGGGCGAGAGTGCTTACTGTGTAAACAAGTTTTTCGTAATCGGCTTTGGCAGTTTCAGCACTAACCCGGTACATACCTCGGATTTTTTTTACCACATCTTTTTCGGGTAAGCCCTGCATTAAAAAGTAAGCCAACGCAGTTGCCGAATGGTTAAGGTGCAGAATTTTGTCGCCGTTAATCACCATGACGCCCTGTCCATTTGCTTCAACACGTAACTGCAAAGACATACCTGCGAACTTGTCAGTTCCACGGTAGCTGAATCGTCCAATTGGGATTTTCTTTTTCCTTAGAAAACTCATTTAGTGTCCTCCTCCGCCTGCACAGGCACAAGCGCATGAAACGCAAGCGCAGGCACAGGCACATGCTGCACACGCACAGACACATCCCGCTTTTGGATGTGCTGGGTCATGGGACGCTTTTGGCGGCGCTGGAACGATGGCATTAGCGAATTTTTCCATGCTGACAACTATGTTGTTTGAAGTTTTTTCCACGGACGTGGCGATGTTGTTGGCGAAGTCTGCGCCTGGAATCTTTGGCGCCGGACCCGACTGTGCTGGTACGTTGACATTTGGCGAGTATGTTGGGTTTGGATGGTATGTTGTGTAGCCGTACCACCACCAGAACCACAAAGGATTTGGCTGAATGTAGCCGGTCCTGAACACGGTTTCTGTGCGTGTTCGCTGGTTGGGGTCAAGCATAAGCCACAAAAGTTGCTCATCGTAAGCGTTCGCAGCCAAATCCACGGTGCCCGCTTGTTCTACCTGAGTCCAAGCTGTAGCCGCGATTTTTCGGTAGTAATCCACGGTGTCTTTTCTGCTATAACCCTGCAGCTTTTGCTCTACCGTATCACGTAGGAACATGATGGTGTGGGCGAGTTTTTCCTCGTCGAGTGAGCCGTCGGCTTTAAGCGAATTTAGGAAATCAATCTCGTAATATCGCAAGGGATTGTCTTTGGGACCTGTTTTGTTGTCAAATGGCGGTAGTACTTTTAGTTTGAGGGAGGGTTTGGTTTCCTGCGCCCAAACAGCTCTCTTCTGCAGAAGGCTGTAGAGAATTTCCGTAACAATCTGGGGCGGTTTCATGTCGAGAAGGTAAGATGCCTCAACCGCTGTTAAGCCACGTTTAACGCCTAAGCTCTCCATGCCGACTTTCGGCGAGGCATAGGAGCTTTTGCTGAGTGCTCTAATTATTAAGACCAAAATGACAATTGCAAATAAAACCCCAACAACACCTATAACAACCCCATACGAGCCAAGGCTGAATCCTCCCCCTCCCGAACTCGGAACATAGTTAGGCAAGAAACTGGATGGAAAAGAAACACCCACCAAAAACTGTTCGTTGGGTTGTATGAGGGGTTTTTCCCAGTAAACTGCCAATTGCCCATTAACGGTTGAGGTGCCATTGTAGAAGTTCGAGGTAGTTTTTACATCGCTGGTAGTAACGCCGGGAGGCAGAACAATCTGTACCCGCACATCGCTGATTGACACTTGCGTATCCCATTGAGGAATGAATTGCATCCCGTAATTGCCAGGGTTCTGGGTGTCGTTGCTTATCATACCTGCCACGTTGGTTGTAACTTGGAACCAGACCGATTGCCCAGCTGTCAAGGGTTGAGCCATGGTGACGTCGACGCGGTAGTCGCCGCCGCTGCTCGCATCTGCAACTTGTAAGCGAGTTGCCATTGTCATCAACTGCTTGGCCCGGGGTAAAGTCAGCTTTGGGTTGCCCCACATAGAACCCATGCAGAGTGCCCGAAGTAACGGTTAGGGTTATGTTGTAGGTTAAGTCAATGGTGCCGTCTTGGTTGATGAAGATTTGAGCCCACTCATGGTCCACGGTGTACGTTAAGTTTTGTGCGTTGACGCTGCTTGCAGCTGAAACTGCAACCGTTAAAATCAGCATTAAGGCGAAAAGCAATGGACTTTTCTTTACCATTTTGGTTCCTCAGTAACTTCAAAGGTAGTGCCGCAGTAGGGGCATTTAACATAGGGTACGCCTGAAACAATTTTGATTTGATCAGCGTTAATTGAACCGCCGCAGTTTGGACATTTGATTTGGGCGGCTTTCATTTGCCCTGAAACTTCCAGTTGTTGGATAACAGTCTTGGGTTTGCGGGTCGTGTAATAGATGCCGCCTATTATGGCTAAGCCAATAATGAAGAGGATGCCACTGGTTAGGAGTCTACTTGTTGCAACTTCAGCAGAATAGGAAGCGGCAAGCGCAAAGATAACTGCAAAAAAGAACAGAATCGCCACAGCAATGGCGCCAAGAATCGTTATTGCTTTCATAATTATGAGTGGTGTAGTGATTCCAGATTTAAACTTAGTCCTCAATACAAATTGCAAACAAAAGTTGTGCCACTCTAAACGGTCGAATCTTGCAATATTTATTTAAACTTGGAAAACCAAACATAGCCATTATATCAATTAATATATGCAAGGTGCACAATGAAGATATCGAGGATGGCATGGCTTGGTTTGGTATGATGACCCCATAATAGTTACTCTGGTAGCGTTAGTGGTAATCATCGCCGTGGGAACAGTTGTTTTTGCCATGAGAAGATACGGCGGCAAACATTCAGCACCCAAAAAACAGCCGCAGAAACAAAACACATCCTTAGACCCAGCTCCCGAATACGCCAATGTGCCGTTTAAGATTTCTAAAAGCGTTCAAACAACGATGGCATCCGACGCAAAAAACGAGTTGCGCATGCTGGATTTGGAAAGGGAAATTCTTGGCGACGCCATAAGACGCTTATACGAAGCACACGGCGAAGGCAAAATTACTGAGGCTGAACGGGATAAATTAGCCAGCACTTACAAAGAACGAATGAATTTGATTAAAAACTCGATCACCAAAGACGAGGGCATCGTCGCGCTCCATGAGCTTGAGGGCATGCAGGAAGACCTCATGAAACTCTTCAGTGAACGCTTCGGAGAATTAACCAGCAAAGTCGAGGAACTGCGAACAAGAATCGACGTGAAACCCATCCGTGAAGTCCCCATAAAGATGCCGAAAACCCCCATAGACATCGACATTGGAGATGGCGAAGAAGAGGAAGAAGAAGCCGAAGCGCCTGCAAGCAGCGAAGAAAAAGTCAAGAAGAAACGCAAGCCGCCAGAAGAAAAAACAGGCCCAAAGAATGAATCTGAAAGACGCATCGAAACAATAACCGGCGAAGTTCAAAAGATTTTAGATAAGCTCGGGGATATGGAAAGTGAAGTCTAATTTGGATCCGATTCAGTTGCAAAAACAAAACGCCGCCATAGAAGCCGTTAAACACGTCAAAGACGGTTTTATCGTTGGGTTAGGAAGCGGAAGCACAGCAGCATTTGCCGTCGAAGCATTGGGCGATCGAATCAAAACTGAAAACCTGCACATCCTGGGTATCCCAACTTCTTACCAAGCATTTCTGCTAGCGGTTGACTGCAAAATCCCCATAACAACCCTCGATGAGCACCCAGTTATCGACGTAACAATCGATGGAGCAGACCAATTAACCCCTGAACTCTGCTTGATTAAAGGTGGAGGAGCAGCGCTTGCACGCGAAAAAATCGTTGCCTCAGCCACAAAACTCAACGTCATCATCGCCGACCAAAACAAAAAAGTCCAATTGCTGGGCGAAAACAACCAGTTTGTGCCCAGTTGAAGTGTTGCCCTTTGCTCTTCCGATTGTTAAAGAAACAATCGTTGCCATGGGCGGAAAACCCGTGGTGCGCGAAGGCAAAGGCAAATTGGGTCCCACAATCACCGACAATGGTAACGCAGTCATAGATGCATACTTTGGAGAAATAGTGAACCCTGCTGAGCTTGCCGTGAAAGTGAAGATGGTTCCAGGCGTTGTGGAATCAGGATTCTTCATAGGGTTAACTGATATCGCTTACATCGGAACCAGCAACACAGTGGAAAAAATCCAGAAACCCAGAAAATAAATGTAACTCTTTTAAGCGCTCTGAAAATCTTAGCGCCACTTTCGTATAGGCGGAAAAGCACGCGCAGTACAATGCAGCCGGGCACTCCACATAACCCATTAGTCAATAACCCCCAACTGCGCTCAACCAAACCTCTAAAGAACAATTTTCGAAAACAAAAAGCTAAGGATAAATTTTTTTAAACAGCCAATTTCGAAAAATGCCGTCCACGCAACATAATACTACCTTGAGGCAACTACTCCGTTCTAATTTTTTAAAGATTAAAAAAAATTTTTGTTTGAGAATAATAATTTATATTATATGTGCTATTACCTAGATGATAAGAATGAATATTGATCAGAAAAAGATTGCCACCATACAAGACTTCTATTTGGACTTTAATTTCATGTCAGATCGACTTAGGAGTCTTAAAGAAAAGTTTCCTTCAGGCTTAATTATACCCATCCTTGGAAGTGATATTGAAAGTCCAGGGCTGAAGAAGATTGTTAATGAAATAAATCAATGCGATTATTTGAGTAAGGTTTTTGTTGCTCTTTCATCCACAGGGCCCAGTGATTATGAAGAAGCTTTGAGGTTAAGTCGTTCATTCAAGGTTCCCTGCGAAGTGATTTGGTGCAACAAGCCCGACGTGATAACGGTTTTGGAAGAACTCAAAAGAAAAGGTCTTGACGTTACTCAATTATCTGGGAAAGGCAAAGATGTGTGGATAGCAATGGGTATAGCCTCACTTGATCTTTTTGCTTTTGCAGTACATGATGCCGATATTGTATCCTACACTAAGATGCTTCCCACGAAATTGTTGTACCCCATTATAGAACCTAAGCTTGACTTTTTCTTTTCCAAAGGATATTACGCTCGTATTGACGAAACTAAAAAGAAGTTGTATGGTCGAATTCATAGATTATTTATTAATCCTCTACTCGAGGTTCTCCAGGAGAAACTTCGTTATTCAAAATTTCTAATATATTTGCAGTCTTTTAGTTATCCGCTTGCAGGTGAAATGGCACTATACAGCGACTTAGCTACGCATCTTAGAGTTCCAAGTGATTGGGGGCTTGAACTCGGATTGCTATCTGAGATTTATAGAAATTCTTCTTTCGGGCGCATCTGCCAAATCGACCTTGGATTCTATGATCACAGACATAAGCAAATTGAAGCCAACGAATTAATGAAAACCGCTGAAGACAGTTTCGTAACTTTATTGCGAACTTTGACTGAAACCGAAAACATAGACGTCTCTGAACCTTTTCTCACCAGTCTTTATGTGGCTTACAGGCGGTTGGCTCAAGATAAAATAAGGCAGTATCATGCGGATGCTACATGCAATAATCTTGATTTTGACAGGCACGAAGAAGAGGCAACTGTTGACGCATTATCCTCAGTCATAATCTCAGGCGGAAAAAAATATTTAGCTAACCCAGTAAAAGCCCAATTGCCCGATTGGCTAAGAACAATGGCAGCTATGCCCGATATCCGAGAAAGGCTCAGGGAACAAGCCATTGAAACCCGAAAGTAAAAAGATTATTGTTTTCGCAGATCTTGATGGAAGTCTCTTAAACGATAAGTACGAATATGATCAAATAGAACCAATAATTCACCGGCTTCTAGTGTTAAACGTCTCCATTGTTTTTGCCAGCAGTAAAACAAGAAACGAAATTAATTTTTACAGAGACAAATTACAGATAACTGATCCATTCATTATAGAAAACGGTTCAGCAATCATGATACCTGAGAATTATTTCGGAATATATTATGAATATACAAGGCGGGAGAAAGGATACAACATAATTGAATTAGGTACAAAATACCGTGATATCCGTGAAAAACTAGAAATTGTGAGAAAACGCACAGGCGCTAATATTGTGGGGTTTGGAAATATAACTGCGGAAGAAGTTGCAAAAGACAGCGGGTTGCCCCTTTCTTTGGCGCAACTTGCTAAAAAAAGAGAATATAGTGAACCATTCAAAATTCTGGGTGGAAAAGAGAAAGAGGTTTTAGACGCAATTAGCGATGAGGGCCTTTGTTTTACCAGGGGTGGAAGATATCTTCATGCTCTGGGAAATTGTGATAAGGGAAAAGCAACGTCAATTTTAAAAAACCTCTATTTGCAGCAGTTTAAAAGAATCTTCAGTATTGGTGTTGGGGATAGTGATAATGATTTAACTATGCTGAAAATTGTTGATAAGTCTTTTTTTGTAAATAAAACAGCTGATAAAAAAGGCGTTTGGAAAGAAATCGAGTCAATTGCACGAGCCCAATAGAAACCTCGAATAATTAATATTTGCCAATCAAATAGGGTTTGAGTTTTTCAAAGGTTTTTACTTCTTCAACGATTTTTTCTTCACATTCTTCTCGACTTTTTTCCCAAGTTTCTTTTAGAAAAACAGCTACTCTTCCAATCCAAAGCACCCTTAATGCATCTATTAATCTCTCTCTGTAGAATGTTGGTGTTTTATGGAATTCGGCGATAAAAGAGTAAACTGTTTTCGCCCATATTTCGGAGGGAAATTCGATATTGGAGTTTTCTAAAAACTGAAGCTCCGAGAATTTACGTTGGATATCCTCCTCCAAAATTGAACTATATATATCAAAGTAAGAAGGATATTTGTTTTTGAATGCCTCTATAGTTGCTGGTAAGGAAACTTCAATTGACTCACTCGTATCCTTATATTTAGCTTCGCCAGACATTGGCGTTTTGGAAATGCTATTTATTTTCTTCCAGACTGACTCGTATTGTTCGATGCATGTGAACATTGTGTTCATTACTTGACGGAACATGGATGCTAGCTGGCTGGAAGGATCTTTAGCGTCATGATTCTTCACTCCCAAAAGTGCTTGCTTAACATTATATCCTTTGGCCAAAGCAGTTAGAGTTTCAAAAATATCGATGCCAAAACGGTTAACATCTGGAAACTCCCACAGAGGGGAATCCAAAATGTCTTCCACCAGTTCGATGGAAAATCCGAAATCTCCTCCTATCGGTTGCCTGATATCTTTACCGAAAAGGGTCGCAGTTAAAGGATAACATAAGAAGTTGGTTATTGTTCCGTCGTATTTGTACCGGTTGTAGTAGGGTGCTACAAAACCTGTTCCTGTCATTGTGGGGGCAATTAACAGTTGCATCCATTCTGGAGTAATGCTGCGTAAATCTGAATCCACAAGCGCTACACTTTTAACTTTGAGATAAATAGCTGCCTCAAAGATAGCTCTAACCGCTCTTCCTTTTCCTGATAATCCCATGTAGATTGCTGGAATTAACTTTACTTCGGAAGGCAAGTAAACCTTCTTCGCCGAATACAATGTCTGGTCCTTTGAGTTTCCATCTGCGACAAAAACTACTGACTTCAAATTTGGGAAGTAAGCGTCTAGACCCTTGGTCACTTGAGAGATAACGTTACTTGCTGTTAGCACATTATTGAAAGACGGAATTCCCACCAAGATATCGGCTTTTTCTATGTCATGTAAGTATACTTGGGCATCCAAAGATAAGGCGGAATCTTCTTTGTTCATATTTGTTCCACCTGCATTATGCATGCATTCTAAAATAGCATTCGCTAACAATTGATATTTTAAAATCATATATTTTCAAAAAATATTAAAAATCTTAAAGAAAACGTTGAAAGTTACCGAGGCCCTAAAGCTAAATTTAATCTTTCATAGCAATAATCACACATACATCGTTAACGTTGGTTTCTGTTGATCCTGTGCAGATGAGGTCGCCAAGTTTTGAGAAAAAACTGTTGGAATC